>JBFONU010000020.1:0-53444 GCA_040779345.1 Colwelliaceae bacterium 6441
TTGCCTTTACTCATAAACACCTCTAGTTGAAGTTACAATGTAACTCATTGGGTGTCTAGCAAAGTCTGGGAAGTCCAAATAACTCTAGACTACTTACCTCAAAAAGCTATTTAAAGCGGGTATTTACGACAATTAGAATGAAACAAGAGGAACTGGATGAATTAGCTTTGATTGAATTTAATTTTCATAATAAAGTTCAATCGAAGCTTGAAGCAAAAACTAAAACTTGGTCTTCTCAAGTGCTGTGTCAGAATATTCATTGCCTAAAGATGTACTTGTCAGGGATATCTGAACGAAATAGCGCTCTTATTGTTTTTGCTTCATTTATAGCTATTGGAGCACTTCTATTCAAATCTGTTGCTGTAACATTTCTGTTAGTTACTATTTTAATTTTTGGGTTAATCATACCACTAGAAAGGAATGACCTTTCAAGTAGGAAGCATGCTACTGAAGAGTTAATTGAGCATTTAGAGCTTATCCTACAGCAACGGCAGACAGAAAAGCTCACAGAAACCTTATAAATATCTCTTAGAGCTACTTTTAACTTCAATACGATAGGTTTTTCATCAGCCTTTGAGCTTTGCAGATGTATTATATTAGCTTAAACCCTTTACTTGAGGTATCGAAATGCCATTATAGGAAGATGATTAATACATATTATACAGAACAAAATTCAATATATAGGGAAATACTATGCAAGAAAAGTCAAAGTTGGAAGACAAATTAAAAGGTATTATGAGCTGGGTAGCTGTATTAAGTGTATTCATATTTTCTTTACTTTTTTTTGGGAGAATTATTTTTCTCGCAATCACAGAGGAATATTGGAAAAAGTTAGGTTTAACACACTTTCCAAGTTTAGTTGGACTTCCCGCTGCTGCAATAGCCTCAATATTTATTGTTTTAGTATTACGGACAATAGCAGGGCCTTTAAACTTCAAAGCTATGGGAGTTGAGTTTTCGGGGGCATCAGGCCCTACCATTTTGTGGGTTATTTGTTTCTTATCAATTACTTTGGCAATTAAATTAACTTGGCCGCTTCAGTACGTTGCTCAATGAAAACTTTTTACTTTAAAGTAACCATAACTACATTTTTGCTATTTAACTCTTATGTATCAGCCTCCTGTTGGGAGCTTTATAAGGATTTTAGAAGTGAAGATATATCAATTTTTTATCGAATTATTGATAACAACGATAAAAAATCGAGTTTATGGGGAAAACCAGTTCTGAAGCAAGTATTTCATCTCTTGTAGCTGTGATACGTGATACAGAAGAAATGCCTATGTGGGTGTACCAACTAAAATCAGCCAGTGTTATCCAGCAAGTGAGTCAGACAGAAAGGATTACATACTTTACTCATGAGTCCCCATTCTTTTTCATAATGAATAGGGATTCAGTCGTTCATTCAAATATATTTGTGGATAAAACAAGCTCAGACATTGTAATAAAAGGTAAATCATCGGCTTCTCTAGTCCCTATTGATAAAAATTATGTTCGTATCGAGGAAGGAGAGTCCGAGTGGCGTTTTTCAGTCGATACTCAAACAAATAAAGTCAACATCCTATTTAAAGGATATGCTAACCCCGGTGGGACTGTCGAAATAATTTATTATCCAGCAATCCTTAAGAATCAACTTTGGGAGTTACCATATACATCATTGAAAAATTTAAAGGTACAAGTACAAAATGCTAAGTACAAAAAAACAGGAAATGAATTACTAAAGAGCTTACCTATTAAAAACTCAATGAATCAAAATAATTGTCAGTCTGGTTGATTTTAAATATAAATAGTAAAGGATTATGTTGATTAATTACTCAATCAACATAATCGAGAAAGCACAAATCTGTTTAAATTTATGACTATGGTGTGTTCTTGTATGTTGCTCACTACTTAAAATTTTATTATTCAAATGTAAATAGAAATTTCTTAGGGTTTGTATCTATCAGCTTCTCAATCAATAACTCATGGTTCAATGAGCTTCCAATATGCGGTGGCAATTGATATTTACCTAAATAATCATCTTCAATTTTCGTTTTTCTTATGAATGTATCAAATTGCTCTTTATAATCTGCATACCCGAACAATGTCATGGGGATATCAGAACCCCACATTAATTTATCAATTAATCGATAGTTACCAAACTCATCATCCAATTCACCTTCACCATCGAGATGTAATATCCATAAAAATGAAGCACAGGCTTTTTCATCACCTTTAAAATCAAAAGCAGATATATCTGAATAAACATTAGGGTATGTTTTTATAAGTTTTAAAATCCAATAAGTCCAAGACTCATCATCAGCATCAAATCTTTTGAAGTCCTTATGTCTAATAATATTTGAGCCTGGAGTCTTAATGCTTTTCCATCGAAATAACTCCTTTAATCCATTTTCACCACCAAAATGAGCAAGATTTAAGCGAATATCAGTAACTGAATCTCCAGCAGCTTGAAGCATATTCCACCATTTTTCAGGATGGGCAAAATTGATTAATTCATCATCACTTTGTTTTAAGTCTCCCCCTTCATAAGAGTCGGTTTGACAATGTACAGTGATAGGGTATTTCCGCTGCGCAAATACAGACATTAATTCAAGGTAAGCTGTTCTAACGGTGCTATTTCCGGCTCCTTCAGGCCAAATATCACAACCAATGCTAGGATAAAGTTTTATACCAATTGTACGACCATTTAGTTGTGAAAAATTATCAGCCATATTATCGAAATCAGCTAAATTAATACGACCGATCGTTGTAATTTCTTCTGGAGCTATATTTGCTGAAATAATTTCATCTAACTTTTCTGTTATATTCGGACTGCCGTGCAATCTCCTGAGATCAAAACCAAGAAATGGCAAAACAAGAGTCTGAAGAGACTCTAATTCATCATTGATTGAAGTGATGTTCTTATAAAGGTCGTTTGCTTGTTTTTTTAATGGTTTATAATCAATTGAAACTTCAAAATCCATTATCAGAGGTGTGAAAATTCTTATACGGTCACTGACATCAATTTCTTCAATATCATTCATTGAGTTAGACGCTTTATTAATACTAAAAGCTGCATCCGTATCAAAGAATTTTATAAAAGGAATAGCTTGATCAATTGTATCATCAGCCATTAACGAAAAGAAAATAGGGCTTGCAACTGTCGCGGCAATACTTGTTTTTACTTTTTTAAAAGTAGAGCCTAAAACTTTATTTTGAATACGCTGAATAGTCTGAGTTAACGGAATGTGTTGAGCGCTAAAGAAATGGCAGTGAGTATCGATTAAAAATTTATGTGTCATTATAAATTCCTTTTTATTATCAAACATAAATCCAACTATACAACAGTTCAATAATTAAACAATACAATAAAAACTTAAGCCCTGTTCAAAATGATTTTTCTATATCAAATTAAACGCTTTTATAAAGGGCTTATGATGTTGGTGAAACTTTATATTGTCTGGAGAATTTAAGCGTTTCCTTCGATTTTTGAAAGGCTTGGTGATATACCCCCAGCTTGCACTTTTTGAGAAATAAATGACGTAATCAATCTTGGCTTCACCCCATTTATTTTCAACGAAGTGTGATTCATCTGCCGACTCAACAGTTTTTATTTGAATGCGATAGAAGTTCACGCCATCACTCACCAATAAATCTGTTTTCATATCATGATCAATTACAGGAACAAAAACTTCCCAACCATCATAGGTAAACCAACTAGCGGCTAACGTTTCAAAAGAGGTATTTTTATAGTATTGATTTGCGGGTGCTGTGCGGTTTGCGTTTTTAACAGGCATAATTGTATCCAATAAAAAATTGATGCCGCATGCCAGATAATGGCCTTCTGTCTGCGAACCCGGTACCTATAAAAGATCACCGCCAATTTAATATCACCATACAACCTTAAGGGTTTGTATCTAATAGAAAGGCTGCCAGCCTTGCAATTTCCCGTCACGGGTATCATGCATAAAACTATTATCAGACGTAAGCCGCCTGTGATAAAGCTAAATTAAAACTTACCAAAAGATAATCAAGTGTTCAAGATAAATCTCCTCGTTGAATACGGTTTAATAAATCTTCAACAGCCTCAGGTTCACTTTCTAGTCTATCAACAGGTGCATCACCCGAAAGTTGAGACTTCGGAGTTAAAAGCCACTTTAGCGCAAGTCTATGCTGCTTAAACAATCCTAATAGAGTCATTTTTATTTCAACCTGGTCTGCTAACAAGTCGTTAAGTAATTGTTCTGATTTCATACTGATTCCTTAGTGAATATGAAAGAGAAGTAGAACATGACATTGATAGAGACGAGCGATTTGAATGGTAGCTAAAAGCTATAACTTGACCATAAAACAGGCGTTGTTGGTTTAATGCTAAGATGTAAAAAGGGATCATATGCAATTTGTTTACATTGATGAAAGTGGGTACACGGGAGGTGATCTCCTCAACCAAGAGCAGCCATTTCAAGCTGCATCTGCTATTTATATTTCTGAAAATGATGCCGAAATATTGATCAAAAAGCACTTTCCTAGAATAAAAGCTAATCAACTTAAATATAAAGATCTTTCAAGAAATAAAGGGAATAGGGATCGACTTTTAGCTTTACAGGAAGATATTCTGACAAATTTCGATTGTGTAACTTATATTTGTGATAAAAAATTCGTACTAATTTTGCATTTCTTAGATTACGCAGTAGAACCATTTTACTACGCTAAAGAATTTAATTTCTATAAAGATGGAGCAAACTACTCATTTGCATCTTTACTTTATTATGCAGGCGATGCTCTTTTAGGAGGGAATAAATTTACCGAAATATTGAAAGCTTTTCAGTACACCATTAAATCAAAAACAGATTCTTCCATATCTACATTAATTAGTAAAATCAGGTCGGCCAATTGGAGAAAGTTACCTGAAGCTTTTGGCCCTTTAGCAGGAGGGGATATATCATGTGTTCAAGCAATAAAATGTGAGAGTGTCTCGTCGGATGCAGCATTCATTGTATTGCAATCATTAATAAGCCGACTTGAAGTAATGATCAATAATCCATATTCAATAAAGCATGACAAATCAAAAAACCTAGAACAGTATGATGTTGCTTTAGGTAAACTGATGAAGCATGAAAAAAATATCTCTTTTAAAGAAACGGCAATAACTACGCTTAATTTCCCATTAAAAGTTACAGGGATGGAACAAGTTGAATCAAAAGATTACGTTGGAGTACAGTTGGCAGATATACTGGCTGGAGGAATAATAGATTCATCAAAGGCAATTACAGGCGTGAAGATCAATGAGTACAATAAAAAAATTGTTGATTTATACGAAGACAACCAATTAATACATTTACTACCTAGCTTAGATTTTAAAGAGCAAAAGCAATTTAGAAAAAATACTGAAGCTGGAGATCTCATTAATTATTTTTCAGAACATTTCAGCTAGAACTAAAAACCAATAAACAATTAAAAGAAATTAAAAAAAAGACAAACCTAAGTTTGTCTTTTTTCATCATATTAATGAAAGTTAACCAACTTCATTAAGATAACCATCTTCATTAAATCGTTAACCAACTTAATTAATGATCCTCAACAATCAGATATCAATCTTTATACGTATCAACCGCAGGACATGAACATATTAAGTTTCTATCGCCAAATACGTCATCTATTCGATTAACCGTTGGCCAGAATTTATTTTCTGCCACAGCTGCAACAGGATAAACCGCCTCAGCAATTGAATAACTACGATCCCATGGTGACGTTATATCAGCCATAGTATGTGGAGCATTGTGAAGTGGATTATCTTCACTTGTCCACTCGCCAGATTCAACTTTGCGCACTTCGTCACGAATACACACCATAGCTTCAATAAAGCGGTCTAATTCAACTTTAGACTCAGACTCTGTCGGCTCGATCATAAATGTACCGGCTACAGGGAATGACATAGTAGGCGCATGGAAACCGTAATCCATTAGACGTTTAGCCATATCCACTTCTGTAATACCTGAGTCCGCTTTGATTTGGCGTAAATCAATAATACATTCATGGGCAACACGGCCATTTTTACCTGTGTATAAAATAGGGTAATGTTGGCTTAATTTTTTCGCTAGATAGTTTGCGTTAGTGATCGCGTATTTAGTTGCATCTGTAACGCCCTTTTTGCCTAACATGGCAACATAAAGATATGAGATACATAAAATACCGGCACTACCGTATGGTGCTGCTGAAACAGCGCCATTACCTTTGGTGCTTTCATCAACATTAATTAATGCATGATCTGGTAAAAATGGTGCTAGGTGAGATTTAACACCTATTGGTCCCATACCTGGGCCACCACCACCGTGCGGAATAGCAAAAGTTTTGTGCAAGTTTAAGTGAGAAACGTCAGCGCCGATATGTCCTGGTGAAGTCACCCCAACTTGTGCGTTCATGTTTGCGCCATCAAGATAAACTTGACCGCCATGTTCATGAATAATATTACAAATTTCGGCAATTGTTGTTTCATATACACCATGAGTAGATGGATATGTGATCATGATACAAGATAAGTTGTCAGCCATTTCGCTTGCTTTTGCACGCAAGTCGTTCATGTCAACGTTACCTTCTTTGTCACAATCAACCACAACCACTTTCATGCCAACCATTTGCGCTGACGCAGGGTTAGTACCGTGAGCAGAAGATGGGATCAAACAAATATTACGATGCGCATCACCGCGGCTTTCATGGTATTTATGAATAGCAATTAAACCAGCATATTCACCTTGTGCACCTGAGTTTGGTTGCATTGAAATATTGTCATAACCAGTCAGTTCGACTAACCAGTCACCTAACTCGTCAATCATTTGCTTATAACCTTGTGCTTGGTCAACAGGAGCAAAGGGATGCATGTTAGCAAATTCAGGCCATGATACCGGTATCATTTGCGCAGTAGCATTCAATTTCATAGTACAAGAGCCTAATGAAATCATTGAATGGTTTAGCGCTAAATCTTTGTTTTCTAACTTTTTAATATAACGAAGCATTTCTGTTTCGCTATGGTAAGAATTAAAGACTGGGTGCGTTAATATTTCAGACTCACGTACTAATGACGCAGGAATTGAAGAGTGACCAGAAGAGATAACTTTGTCATCAAGTTCGTTTACATTTAAACCATGACCTTCGCCCAGTAAGATATCAAATAAACTGGCAACATCATTTCGAGTGGTTGTTTCATCAAGTGAAATACTAATTTGACCGTCAACATCAGTACGGAAGTTAACACCAGCTGCTAGCGCGCGCGTAATAATTTCATCTTTTTTATCAGTATTAAACGTTAACGTATCAAAGTAATTTTCATGAACTGCCGTTAAACCTTTAGTCGCCGTACCTAAACATAAAATATCAGTCAGACGATGAATACGATTAGCAATGGTTTTTAAGCCTTGTGGTCCATGATAAACCGCATAAAATGCCGCCATATTGGCTAACAATACTTGCGCTGTACAAATGTTTGAGTTGGCTTTTTCACGGCGGATATGTTGCTCACGAGTTTGCATCGCCATACGAAGTGCGGGGTTATCACGAGTATCTTTTGATACCCCAATAATGCGGCCCGGCAATGAACGCTTGTATTTGTCTGAAGTGGTAAAAAATGCTGCGTGTGGTCCGCCGTAGCCCATTGGTACACCAAAACGTTGGCTTGAACCAATGACGGCATCAGCACCTAACTCACCTGGTGCTTTTAATAATACTAAGCTCATAATATCAGCTGCAACTGCGACGATACCTTTTTTCTCATGCACCTTAGCGATAAGGTCTGAAATATCACATACTTCACCTGTTGCACTTGGGTATTGCAACAATGCGCCAAATACATCGTGATTAACAACATCTTCAGCTGGTGCGACGACAACGTCGAAATCAAACATTTGCGCGCGTTGCTTAACAACGTCAATGGTTTGTGGGTAAACATCTTCAGAGATAAAGAAAAGGTTAGATTTTTTATTTTTAGAAACACGTTTAGCTAATGCCATAGCTTCAGCAGCTGCTGTTCCTTCATCTAATAATGAAGCAGAAGCTAAGTCTAAACCAGTTAAGTCTAAACACATTTGCTGATAATTTAATAATGATTCTAAACGCCCTTGGGCAATTTCTGGCTGGTAAGGCGTATACGCTGTGTACCATCCTGGGTTTTCTAATACGTTACGTAAAATAACGTTTGGCGTTAATGTGCCGTAATAGCCTAAACCAATATAGGTATCGTTGACTTTATTTAAACTTGCTACTGCTTTTAAATCAGCGAGCGCTTGTACTTCTGTTTTACTTTCTTCAATCGCTGGTAAATCTGCCAAACGGATATCGCTAGGTACTATTTCATTGATTAGTGCGTCAACCGACTCTGCACCAATATCATTTAACATGGCTTGAGTTTGTTCGGCATTTGGCCCGATGTGACGACGGATAAAGTCTTGTGTTTGCTCTAATTCCAAAAGTGATTGAGTAGTCATAATACAGCTTCTTTAGTAAGTATTTATATGTTTTAAATACAGTAAAATAAAAGAAAGCCTCGAACATTTTTAGTTTGAGGCTTTAGTTTTAGCTAAAGCAATCGAGTTTTATACAAAATGCAATGACAATAATGTATAAAGCTTGAGTGCGAACGAAAAATTAATCTTCGTCGATAGAGTTAGCATACCCTTCGGCATCTAATAACGCATCAAGTTCGCTGGCGTCATCAAGTTTTAATTTGAATAACCAACCATCGCCAAACGCGTCTGAGTTAACTAATTCCGGTGTGTCTTCAAGTTCTTCGTTTACCGCTAATACTTCACCAGATACTGGAGCATAAATATCAGAAGCCGCTTTTACTGATTCAGCAACAGCAACGTCATCGCCAGTGCTAACACTTTCGCCAACTTCAGGTAATTCAACAAACACCATGTCACCTAAAAGGTCTTGTGCGTGCTCAGTAATACCAACAGTAACAGTACCGTCACCTTCATTACGTACCCATTCGTGTGATGTTGCGTATTTTAATTCTGAAGGAATATTGCTCATTTTATTTAGTTCCTAATGTTTTTTAATATTTATAATTTAGTTTACTTAACCGTGACATACTCTACTCAAATACTGAATATAGAGCATCTTAAAAATTAATCCAATTGACTTTTGCCATTACGAACAAAGCTTGGTTTTACCACTTTCACTTTGACCAATTTTTTGCGCATTTCTACTTCAACAGTGTCGCCAATTTTAACACTACGCGGTATACGCGCCATAGCAATAGAATGTCCTAATGTAGGAGAAAAAGTGCCTGAAGTGATGATACCTTCACCATCTTGAGTAACGACTTTTAAACCTGTACGTAACACCCCTTTTTCTTCAAGTACTAAACCTGATAATTTTAACTGGTCACCAGCAGCACGTTGTGCAGCTAATACTTCACGTCCATTAAAATTTCGTGATTCATCGTCCCAAGCAATAGTCCATGCCATATTAGCGGCTAATGGTGACACTGTCTCATCCATGTCTAAACCATAAAGGTTCATGCCAGCTTCTAAACGTAAGGTATCGCGTGCACCTAAACCACAAGGTTTCACACCTGCATCTAATAATTGTTGCCATAAATCAGCAACTTGCTCTTGTGGTACAACGATTTCATAACCGTTCTCACCTGTATAACCTGTAGTCGCAATAAATAATTCGTCAGCTTGCACACCAAAAAATGGCTTCATACCTTCAACCGCATTAAGTTGATCAGCATTTAATAACGTAGCCACTTTAGCTTTAGCTTGTGGTCCTTGAACAGCGATCATAGCAAATTCTGGACGTTCAACAATTGAAATATCAAAACCAGTTGCTTGTTGATGCATCCAAGCTAAATCTTTTTCACGAGTTGCCGAGTTTACGACTAAGCGGTAATCCGTATCAGAGAAGAAATAAATAATTAAATCATCAATTACGCCGCCCTGTGCATTACACATGCCAGTGTATAGTGCTTTGCCAGCCACTTCTAATTTAGCAACATCGTTAATTACTAAACGTCGTAAATAAGCTTTAGCATCATTACCGTGTACATCAACAATGGTCATATGTGAAACATCAAACATGCCTGCGTCTTGACGAACTGCATGATGTTCTTCAATTTGAGAGCCGTAATTTATTGGCATTTCCCAACCGTGAAAATCAACCATTTTAGCGCCAGCTTCAAGGTGTTTAGCATGTAATACGGTTTTATTTGTCATCGTAACATTCCACTTTCAATTATTTGTGTTAATAAACATAGCTTTTAATTTAAGGATAAAAGCCATTCTTTTACCAAATTTGCGTGCAATTATAGCGTTCAGTGTCGATTGATTCAACAATTAAACGAAATGTTTTCAAATATAAACCCGATATCAGATAAATAACGAAATTTTATTTCCAAATAAAGAAGAATATAGAATTTTACAACATTAAAGTTGCTATTCGAGTGTTTCTACAGCTATTAATTCGTTGACCGTATCATTGATAACTAAAGTAACGTGATAAACAAAACAAATAGTTCATAATCTTGTACACTATTAATTAGCGTACAAGTAATCAGCGTACAAGATTATGGTTATTAAATAGAAAACATGAATAGTCAATGGAGTGTTAACGTTAAGAATTTTTTGGCTTTAGGTGAAAAATAAATGAGTAGTTTTGGTATCCACAGTTTAATTCAGTCAGCTACCGTTGGAGATACTGTTGACCTAAAAACGATTTGTCGAACAATGAACATAAAACTAAAGTTTGACGATAACCTACAAGATTTAAGCAAAATAGGCCTTGATGACCAGCGTCAAATCACTATTTGGCTCAACAATTCCTTAGATAACAAAACCAAATCTACCTTAGTGGCTATTGCTGTCGCAGAATATATTATTTCCCCTGAAAAGGTGTTACAACGTGGTGTTGTGTATGATGTTTTCTTCTTAAAGGATTTACAAAAAAACAAAGCTACAAACCTCATTATGCTGGCAACGCGTTTAGCTATTCCCGAACATATTATTGAAAAGTTAACCAATTCAATTGAGCTTCAGTTTTCTAAGGATCAAAGCGAATCATTTGATCCTAACGCTTATATCGCCAACGCAGTGTATTTACCTGAATTTATAAAATGTGCCATTAAACAAAGTAGTAGTATGTTGTTAATTGATAATGTTAAAAATAAATTTTAGTGCTTTCTCGCTTTTAAAACCTAGCTAATCAATAATTTTTGATAACTTTGGCAAATGACTTTTAAATCCTAATGCGTGTTTTATCATGATATTTTTAGCCGGTTTTATTTGATTAATAAAACGCATGCCTATGCCCCTTAATAACTTAATTGGCTGTGCTTGAGGAGTAAAGGTTTGCTTAATTGTCTCCATCGCCGCGATCATTTCTGCTGCTTCAGCCTTACGCCAACGTTGATACTGATTTAACGTTACAGAAGTTAACCATTGCTTTGAGGTTGCTGACGATAATTTTTCACTATGGTGTGATTCGGTGATCAGTTGTGCGATAGCCGCGGCATCTAATAAACCAAGATTGACGCCCTGTCCTGCTAAAGGATGAATAGTATGGGCAGCGTCTCCGACTAAAACAACTTTATCTTTCACAAAGTCTTGTGCGTAACGCATGGTTAATGGGTAACAATAACGTTCACTTTCTAAGCTGATATTCCCTAGCTTTCCATCTGCAGCAGCAGTCAGTGCTTTAGCGAATTCTTCAGCAGATAAGTCAATTAATCGCTTAGCATCATCGGGGGCTGTTGACCAAACGATTGAACAGAGCATTTCTTTATTATCACTTGGCTCTTCACTCGCACGAGCATTTACATTGGATAATGGCAAAAATGCCAAGGGCCCCGTTTCTAGAAAAACTTGCCAAGCCGTGTTTTGATGTCCTTGTGAACACTTTACCGTAGCAACAATGGCATGATGATCATAATCACGAAATGTTAATGCCATTTGCATTTGTTGACGAACCCATGAATTTGCGCCATCAGCACCAATCACAAGTTTTGCGGTTATCGGCGGTAATGATGAAAAACTCGCAAATACTTCGCTTTCTCCCATCGCAATATTGGTCAATTTCTCTTGAGTGAAAAAATGAATACCTGAGTCTTGTTCAGCTTTTGCCCATAGCGCATGACGAAGAATACTATTTTCGATTATCCAACCTAACTGGCCATTATGCTCTCGCGCTGATAAATCATTCAGATCAAAGTCTATATGGCCATAGCCTGCTTTATCCCAAATATGCATATGCTGATAAGATTGCGTTCGACTGTTTACAATATCACGCCAAACATCAAGGTTTGCAAACAGCTTTTGACTAACCGCATTAATTGCACTCACGCGAACATCGTGTTGTTCGGTTATCGGCGCTAATGGTTGAATGTCAATAATGGCAACCGTTAACTCACTGTTTTTACGAATAGCTAAAGCGGTTGTTAACCCCACCATGCCACCACCAACAATTAAAACATCAAATTTTTGCATTGTTTTTTTACATTCTTTATTTGTTAATTCTGTTTTTAACAATATTAGGGAAACTCTAACGAACCACTATGGATAATAAATTAATAACCCATGGTTTTATCCACTAATCGCTTTTTCAATGGCGTAAAATAATTCAATACTTTTAAGCCGATATTACGCCCAGCAACTAACGGCGGTAAGTCATTTGAAAACAAGGTGACTAATGAGTCGGTTAACGTGATCACTTGCTCGTGATCAGCTTGCCTTTTCACCGCATAGCGAGTTAATTCACTAAAGCTTGCAAGTTCGGCACCCTGTTTTAAATTTTCAGCGATAGTTTCACTGAGCTGTTGAACATCCCTTAATCCTAAATTAAAGCCCTGACCCGCTATGGGGTGAATCGTATGAGAAGCATTACCAACCAATACCATGCGATGAAAAACCTGTTCATTCGCTTTAACTAAAGCAAGTGGATAAACCGCTCGCTCGCCAACTTTCTCTACGCCACCTAACCAACGACCAAAAGCATACTCCAGTTGTTTTTTAAATGCTTGCTCATCTAGGGCGATGATCTCTTCAGCCTGTTCAGGTGTTAATGTCCACACCAATGAACATTTTCGGCTTTTTTCACTCGATTCAGTCAAAGGCAGCATTGCAATAGGACCTGATGCAGTAAATCGCTCAAAGGCGACATTGTCATGCGCCTTTTCCATACTTACATTGGCAATTAATGCTGATTGTTCATAAGGTTTGCTAAGAGAAGTGATATTAGCAAACGTGCGACAAGAAGACTGTGCGCCATCACAGGCTAATAACAACTGACCCGTTATTTGCTTTGATGAGTTTAAGGTTATATCGACTGACTCAGTTTGCCAATCAATCGCGGTAATATGATCAGGGCAAAACCAGGTAATATTTTTATGCTTGGCTAAGGCTGATAAAAATGCTTGTCCGAGCACTGACATTTCAACCACATAACCTAACGCAGATACCTGGTGATCTTTAGCATCAAGGCGTGCTTTGCCATAGTGGCCACGATCAGAAATATGAATTTTTTTAATTGCTGCAGCATGTGGCGCAATGTCATCCCATGCCGATAATGACTTTAAATAGTGAGCACTGCCATGTGAAAGTGCAAGCACGCGCGAGTCAAAAGTCGTTTTAGGTTTTTGATGAATAGGGTTTGATTCAATAACCGCAATAGATAATAGCGAGCCATCTTGTTGGGTTAACTGAGCTAAACTCAACGCCGATAATACGCCAGATAAACCACCTCCGGCGATGATGATGTCAAATTGTTGGTCAGTATGAGGCATTAAAATTCACTTATTCTTTTATTTTTCTTAGTCAAAATAGCGTTTATCAGCGCTTAAGCTAATTTAATGCCTTTGAGACATTAACTGTTCAATTGCTGCTATCGATTTTGGCGCATTGGTTGTTAAATTTTCATGACCTTGATCAGTAACCGCGATGTTATCTTCAATTCTAATACCGATACCGCGCCATTTTACATCAACACTTTCATCATCAAGAGGAATATATAAGCCAGGCTCAATAGTCATTACCATGCCCTTTGCAAATGCTCTCGTTTGTTTTTTGTCTATCACCTGATAATCGCCAACATCATGTACATCTAAACCAAGCCAGTGCCCTAAACCATGAATAAAATACTTTTTACAGGCTTTATCATCGAGCAATGTTTGATAATCACCTGATAAAATACCTAATTCAAGCAAACCTTGGGTTAAAATTTCACAACATAAAGTATTTAAATTGGCTAAAGTTTGCTGTGGTTTTATTGCTTTAATACAATGTTCTTGAGCATCAAGTACCAATTGATAAAGGGCTTTTTGTGGTTCTGTAAATAAGCCATTAACAGGAAAGGTTCTGGTGATATCCGCCGCATAACCTGCTAACTCGCCGCCAGCATCAATCAATAATAATTCCCCCTCATTCAATAACTGATCATTGTTAGTGTAATGCAAAATATTCGCGTTATCACCACCAGCAACAATCGAGTTATAAGCGGGATGCCTCGCGCCATGGCGAGCAAACTCATGTAAAATTTCAGCTTCTATTTGATATTCAAACTGTCCGCTAGCGCTTTTTTCCATCGCTCTTTGATGGGCTTTACCACTGATCACATTGACTTTTCGCATAATAGCTAATTCATCAGGGCTTTTTATTAAGCGAAGCTCTTCGATAATATTTTGGCAATCAATGAGTTGTTTTGGCGCCGTGATTCCTTGTCTAGACTTTGCTTTTACCGCATCCAACCATTGATAGACTTGTTGATCAAAACAACTATTTTCACCACGTAAATAATAAACCGCTGCCGCACAAGATAAGTATTCAGACATTAACTCATCTATTTCATCTAAACTAAAACTCTGTTCAAAGCCATAATCAGATTTAGCCTTTTCATAGCCGATTCTTCGCCCGTGCCAAACTTCTTGTAAAGGATCTTTTGCTAAGCAAAATAATATACTTTGGCTAACTTTCGCCTTGATTAGCACTAAAACCGCTTCTGGTTCATTAAAGCCAGTTAAGTAATAAAAGTTTTTATTTTGACAAAAAGGATATTCAGTATCATTACTGCGAGTCACTTCTTTGTTGGCAGAAAATATTGCAATGCTACCATCAACCATCTGGTCGAGAAAATTTTGGCGACGCTGAATAAACTCAGCTAAAGGTAATAAAGTCTCTTTCATATATTAAGCAACTCGAAAAAATGTAAAATCAAACTAATGAATGGTTTCTGATGTTTCTTTACTGTCAGGAGGCGTACCTAATTCAGTGAAACATAATAAAGCAGAAATACGGACATATTCCGAAATTTCGTAATAGGCTTGTTCAGTGGTTTCATCTTCTTCTATTTCATCAGACAAGTTAGCGATATCAGCAAAATCAGTGAGCACTTCTTTTACATCTTCAGAATATACCGCATTGTTTTTTTGCTGCAGACCGAAACCTAAATTAAACCCTTGCACCCACGCACCTAACGCATGAGCGCGCTCAACTAACGAGTCATCATCATCAGGTAAAAGTAACGTAAAGCTATAGGAGTCATCTAAAATATTTTGCCAAACCTGACTAAATAATAATTTAACCGTAACCTGCAATTTATTCGGTAATGGCTCACCATTATTAAACATGTCATTCATCATAGTAATGTAGTCATGATCTTCAAAGCTGTATCCGGCACATATTAAGCCTGTTAATACACCGTGTAATTCAGAGCCATGAATTTTCACGTCTTCAGGAGTTATTAACGCTTGTACCGTAGCAAAATCTAATTCGTTATTGTCTGACATTTAAGCAACATTTTAATTGAAAGAATATATAGTGATATCCTAACATTGCACTAAAAGTGATGCTAGCGTCAGTTAGACTAAATTCTCTCTTGCATATGAGATCTTGCACCGTTATAGTTCGTTTTTACAGTTCAAGTTAAATTTGTTTATTTAACAAACAAATAGCTAATATATTAGCTATCAAAAACTAAGAGTCATGACGCTTTTATGAGCCAACACAACGTTACAATTGAAGTTGCAAACCGCCGATTAAAAATCGCTTGTCCCAAAGGGCAAGAATCTGCGTTGCTCCAATCAGCAAATGAAGTGAACAAACGACTCAATAATGGTAAAAATTCAACAAAAACGCCTGAACAGGCAATGCTAATGGCGGCCTTAAATTTAGCGAATGATTTACTAGACTCACAACATACCGCAAAACAACAACTTCAAGAAATGCAAAATAAAATTGATTTATTACAGCAAACTATCGAACAAGCCGTGAACCCTAAAAAGAAAGCGTAACAAGTAAAAACATACTCAATTCATTCCATAAACATTATAACAACTCAAACAAGACGCTATTTTGTATTCTAAAAACCCCGATTATAATCCATGCCCTGCTCTTTAATTTAAAAAACTGTTTAAAGATAAGTCAGTTAGCTTAAAACATAAGCGGTTAGTAGATTTCAGTATAAAAAATCCTTAATCCTTTTTATAAAATTCGCTATAATGACATTAAGTCTTCTGGGGTGTTTGTATGTTAACTATGTCCCTGAGCCGATAAGTTTTACCTTTGGAAGTTGACGATTAGCTATTGTGCAAGCCCGGCTCGTATCGGGAAGCCTACGGTTAGTAAGATGTTTCCACCCTGAACGCAAGGCGTTCAGGACTAAAGTCGACTGCGGCACTCTGGAAGTCTTACCTTTCTTATCTTTTCCTAAAAAATAATTTCCGCGCAACACCAAAACACACACAGTTTAGGACTAACGTCGACTGTGGCATTCTAGCTGTATCCGCCTGCATTTATTTCTCTTTATGAATAAATAATATGCCTTTACACACCGATTGAAGTCATTAATTTGGCTTATTGTTTCAACAATGGGTCTAAATGCTGTCAATGAAACATGTCATTTACCATTAAAATTATCACTCTCATCGCATAATATTATACTCAGTTATCAATTTTTCATAAGGTAAAGCTCCTTTACAACAAAGAATAATAATAACGATCACGTTTACTAATCATTAGAAAGGAAAAATAATGAGAAAATTAGCACTTTCATTGCTATGTATATCAACTTCAATGGCCTACGCTGGGGAAGATTTGGATATGGCCAATAAAATACGCGCTGAAGGCTTTTACAATTCAGAAGTTATGCATACGTTAGAACAACTCACCGATTCGATTGGACCACGTTTATCAGGCTCTCCTCAAATGAAAAAAGCAAACGAGTGGACACTTAATAAACTTAAAGGATGGGGCTTAGACAACGCTCATTTAGACCCTTTTGAATTTGGTCGAGGCTGGTCACATGACTCAGCCACAATCAATTTATTAAGCCCTCGTGAAGTTTCTTTACATGGCATACCAGTGGCATGGACACCCGGTACAGCTGGAGAAATATCTGGCGATGTTGTTATTTTTAATGCCTCATCAGCTGCTGACTTAGAACAATACAAAGGTCAGCTGAAAGGAAAAATAATCATGATGGGGCACGGAAAAAACATTGAAGCTCCTGAAAACAGTGTTTTTAAACGATATGATTCTGGCGAACTGTCAAAATTAATAGATTTTGATGTTACTAGAGGCCCAAGTCATTCACCTTGGGTAAATTCTGTACGAAGAGATGGGGCAATGCAGCGCTATAACTTCCGTCAAACTCTGAATAAATTTTTAAAAGATGAAAAGGTCGCCGGTGTAATTTACCGTAGCTGGCGTCAAGGTGGGTTAATCAATGTATTTGGTAAAGACCATCGTGTCGGTAAAACATTCCCTGTACCCGCTATTATCATTGAAGCAGAGCATTATAACTTAATGTCTAGAATGATCGATAATGGTAAAACGCCAAAAATTTCATTAGATATACAAGCGCGTTTTCATGATGATGATCGAAATGCGTATAACACCATTGCTGAAATTACAGGCTCAGAAAAAGATCCTGAGATCGTGATGGTTGGTGGTCACTTAGACTCATGGCATGCCAGTGATGGTGCTGTTGATAATGGTGCAGGTGTTGCGGTTTCTATGGAAGCAATTAGGATCTTAAAAGCTTTAGACTTTAAGCCTAAACGTACAATTAGAATCGGTTTATGGTCAGGTGAAGAACAAGGATTATTTGGCTCTGCTTCTTATGTAGAAGAGCACTTTGCTACTCGCCCTAAGCCTAGCGATAAAAATGAACGCGCCTTACCTAATTATTTGTGGAAAAACCAAGGTTGGCCAATAGAGAAAAAAGCGGATCATGACAAGTTCTCTGTTTATTTTAATATGGATAACGGCAGTGGTCGTTTCAGAGGGATATATACAGAAGGCAATGTTGCAGCTAAATCGGTTTTCAGTAGTTGGTTTGGGCCGTATTCTGATTTAAGTACTGGTACTATCACGAATAAATCAACTGGTGGCACCGATCACGAATCATTTGATGATGTCGGTTTACCGGGCTTTCAATTTATTCAAGATAAATTAGATTATGGCTCTCGTTTACATCACACGCATATTGATTCCATTGATCACGTTGTCGAAGCCGACTTAAAACAAGCCTCGGTGATCCTTGCTGGATTTTTATATAAAGCAGCAATGGCTGAAGAGCGCATGCCACGTAAACCTATGCCAAAAGAGATCTCCGCATTACAGCAGAAAAAATTACAACTAAAAGCGGATAAAGCACGAAGTAAGCGTGAAATAGATGGTAATAAAGCAAAAGCGATTAATGCTGTTAAAAATTAAGCTTTTGGTAAATTAACATTATTCGACAAAAATCCCAGTAAGCTAACTTAGTGTAAACAAGCATAAATAGTTTATTGGGATTTTTTATTATAAATAACGTTAAACCATGATATTTATTGTCAAGGTAACATTAACTACAACTTTACTTTTACAAGTCTAAACGATATAACGATACGACTTATTTTAACCTCTGATTTAACTTGAAAAAACTCATCCAACATAGCAATGTTCAACAAGCAATTGGTGTTTTTGACTCCGGCGTTGGTGGCTTATCAATTGCTAGCAGCATTATTGAGCAATTACCTAATGAACGTATCATTTATGTCGCTGATTCTGCTCATGCCCCATATGGTGATATTTCCAATCAACAAATTATTCAACGGGTTAACACGATTTCAGACTGGTTGATCGATAAAAACTGTAAGGCATTAGTGGTTGCTTGTAATACCGCTACGGTAAACGCAATTGACCAATTAAGAGAGCGTCTAACAATTCCTATTATTGGTGTAGAGCCTGCTATTAAGCCTGCGGCTATTCAAAGTCAATCAAAAAAAGTAGGCATATTAGTCACACAAGCAACGGCAAATAATCAGCGATTCTTAGCATTAGTAGAAAAATATAAAAATGGTGCACAAGTGTTTATTCAACCTTGCTTAGGATTAGTTGAACTTATCGAACAAGGTCAGCAAACATCTGCCAAGTTTAACCAGTTATTAAAAGAGTATTTATCTCCATTGATAGATAATGAGGTAGACACCATTGTTTTAGGTTGTACTCACTACCCTTTTATGACGGAATCTATCAAAAAAATCACCCCTACAAATGTGAATTTAATCAATACGGCACAACCGGTCAGCGAACAACTTAAACGTCAGTTATTCAATCATCAATTGCTCTGGACAGGAGCAATACAAACTTCCCATCAATTTTTTAGTTCAAATGCGACAGAACAACAAAGTAAAGTTTTTTCAGCGCTATGGGGAAGCGAAATAAAATTACAATTATTTAAATAAATCAGCCAGTTGGAATAGTCAACCAGCATATTTCATCGACAATTATTCATATCACATAAAAGCCGTTTAGACGTCTAGGCGTAAAAAAGTAGAAATATATTAAAACTCGGGTTACAATTCACTTAATTAAACAAAACACCTTTACACTGTTAAATTTTCCGAGGGCTTATGTCTAGACATTATTTTACTTCAGAGTCAGTTTCTGAAGGCCATCCTGATAAAATTGCCGATCAAATTTCTGATGCGGTTTTAGATGCGATTATCGCTAAAGACAAACATGCGCGCGTTGCCTGTGAAACTATGGTTAAAACCGGTGTTGCTATTATTTCTGGTGAAGTTTCGACAACGGCTTGGGTAGATTTAGAAGACTTAACCCGTAAAGTGATCACTGATATTGGCTACACATCTTCTGAAGTTGGTTTTGATGGTGACACTTGCGGCATTATGAATTTAATCGGCCAGCAATCACCTGAAATAGCACAAGGTGTTGACCGTGTAAAACCTGAAGATCAAGGTGCGGGAGATCAAGGATTAATGTTTGGTTACGCAACTAATGAAACAGACACCTTAATGCCAGCGCCATTGTTTTATTCTCATCGTTTGGTTGAACGTCAAGCTGAAATGCGTAAATCTGGTGTACTACCTTGGTTACGCCCTGATGCAAAATCTCAAGTCACTTTTATCTATGAAGATAATAAACCTGTTGCTATTGATGCTGTTGTATTATCGACGCAACATAATCCTGAGATTTCTCAAGAAGACTTGCATGCTGCTGTGATGGAGAACATTATCAAAGCGGTTTTACCTGCAGAGTTATTAACACCTGAAACTAAATACTTTATTAATCCAACGGGACGTTTTGTTATCGGCGGTCCGGTTGGTGATTGTGGCTTAACTGGCCGTAAAATTATTGTTGATACCTATGGTGGTATGGCTCGTCATGGTGGTGGAGCCTTCTCAGGAAAAGATCCATCAAAAGTTGACCGTAGCGCCGCTTATGCAGGTCGTTATGTTGCTAAAAACATTGTTGCCGCTGGCTTAGCTGAGCGCTGTGAAATTCAAGTGTCTTATGCCATTGGTGTTGCAGAGCCAACGTCAATTTCAATTGAAACATTTGGCACCGGCAAAGTATCAGAAGAACGTTTGGTTGAATTAGTGCGTGAACACTTTGATCTACGCCCATACGGCATTACCAAAATGCTAGACTTACTTCACCCTATGTATCAGCAAACAGCAGCATATGGTCACTTTGGTCGTGAACCTTTTGAGATGACAGTTGGAGATGATACTTTTACTGCGTTCTCTTGGGAGAAAACAGATAAAGCCGATGAATTGAAAAAATCCGCAGGATTATAACAATTCACTGACGACAACCTAAATAGTAAAAAACCGACTTGTAAGTCGGTTTTTTTTGATCAGCATTTAGCTAATCGACATATTAATTAGCTAAATTTTATTAAAGTAAGTGTAGTTAACGGTTACTTTTCTGATTGCGCTTTTTTACTGGCAAGTTTCTCTTCACGGCGTTGCTTCATCACCTCTTGAATGTCACCACCAATATGCTTTTCACCACGAGCTTTAGCTAAATTTATTTGGCGCTCACGTTCAGCAAAACGACTGCGCTGCTCTTCGTCATATTTATCAATACACTTAGGACAACTCACCCCTTTGACATAATGCTCACTTTGCTTTTCTTCTTCAGTAATAGGATAACGACACGCAAAACATTGATCGTATTGACCTTGCTCTAAACCATGACCAACCGCAACACGGCCATCAAAAACAAAACACTCGCCTTTCCACATCGAGTTTTCTTGATCAACTTCTTCTAAGTATTTAAGTACGCCACCTTCAAGGTGATAAACATCTTCAAAACCTTGTTCTTTTAGATAAGCAGTCGATTTTTCACAACGTATGCCGCCGGTGCAAAACATCGCCACTTTCTTATGTTTATTTTTATCTAAATTCTTAGCAACATAGTCTGGAAATTCACGGAAGGTTTCAGTATTTGGATTCACCGCATGTTCAAATGTACCAATCTCAACTTCATAGTCATTTCGCGTATCAACAAGTAGTACCTCAGGATCTGAAATCAACGCATTCCAGTCTTTTGGTTTTACATATGTGCCAACAGTCAATGTGGGATCAATACCTTCAACTCCCATGGTGACAATTTCTTTTTTAAGTTTTACTTTACTACGTTGAAATGGATTTTCATCTGCATACGAAAATTTATGTGAAACGACACCAAATCTTTCGTCGTTAGCAAGGTGAGATAAGACTTTATCAATACCTGCTTGAGAACCCGCAACCGTGCCATTAATCCCTTCATTGGCGAGTAATAACGTACCTTTCACCTCGTTATCTAGCATAACGGTTAATAGTGGAGTTTTTAATTGTTCGAAGTTTTCTAAGCGCACAAATTTATAGAGTGCACAAACAGTGATATTTTGCATAAATATACCCATTGAGCTGACCAGAACGTAAATCTGGAGCTGTAGATTAAAAGACTCGATACTGCTTTAATTTATCTAATCTAATATTATCTAACGTTAGTTAAGATAAATTAAAGCAGTATCGACGAAAGGCGCGAATTCTAGCAAAAAACAGCACAATTTAAAAAATAATTTTACCTCTAAATAATTTAGTCATTGAAAAACTATCATTTTGTCCATATCTTCAATGACATAACTGTTTAACATTTGTGCCGCATGCGTAATCCTCGAATTTATCAAAATAGCCAATTGACTATTGGTGAAACTATTACTTTAAGTGATGACGCATTTGGTCATACCATTCGTGTTTTGCGTCTAAAAAATGGCGACAACATCACCTTATTTAATGGGCTTGACTATCAAAGTAAGCTTGGCGAATTTCAAGCTGAGCTCGTCAA
This sequence comes from Colwelliaceae bacterium 6441, assembly GCA_040779345.1. Taxonomy (GTDB): domain Bacteria; phylum Pseudomonadota; class Gammaproteobacteria; order Enterobacterales; family Alteromonadaceae; genus Thalassotalea_H. The sequence continues at coordinate 22,584 of JBFONU010000020.1, forward strand.
TGTCAGTAAAAAAAGTGCTCAAGCTTTTATTAAAATTTTTAAAAAAGTAACAAACGAATCACCCGTTAATATTCATTTAGGTCAAGCAATATCTCGAGGCGATAGAATGGACTTTACCTTACAAAAGTCTGTTGAGTTAGGTGTGAACACTATCACGCCTTTATTTACTGAGCGCTGTGGTGTAAAAATTTCCGGTGAACGTTTACAAAAAAAAATAGACCAATGGCAAAAAATTGTGATCAGTGCTTGTGAACAAAGTGGTCGCTGTACTGTCCCTGAAGTAAAAGCAGCCAGTCCACTTGATGATTGGCTCAAACAAGAAAGTTCAGCATTAAAGTTAAACCTTCATCCTAAAGCACAACATTCTATAATGAATGTACCTGATGAAAATGAACGTGTGCGTTTGCTTATTGGCCCTGAAGGTGGACTAAGCGATGCTGAAATTGAACAAGCAAATAAATCGCAATTTATTGATGTATTACTCGGTCCTAGAGTATTAAGAACCGAAACTGCCGCTTTAACGGCAATTACCGCATTACAATGTCGTTTTGGCGACATTAAATAGCTTTTATTAAGATTATAAATTAGCAAGAAAATCATCATTACTCATATTAGGAACAATAATGACAATTAAACTCGGCATAGTCATGGACCCCATTTCGCAAGTGAAAGTGGCAAAAGACTCTTCAATGGCAATGATGTTAGAAGCCCAAAAACGTGGCTACGAAATTCATTACATGGAGATGCAAGATTTATATCTTTATCAAGGACAATGCCGCGCGACAACACAAAAAATTACCGTTTTTGATGACCCTCAGCATTGGTATGAATTAGAGGAAGCTCAAGATATTGCCGTTGAATCACTGGACGCGGTGCTAATGCGTAAAGATCCGCCATTTGATACAGAATATATTTATGCGACTTACATGCTAGAACGTGCTGAGGTTGCAGGCACATTGATTGTGAATAAGCCTCAAAGTTTACGTGATTGTAATGAAAAGCTTTTCACGGCATGGTTTCCAGAATTAACAGCAAAAACGATAGTGACTCGAAAAAGTGAACAAATACGTGCCTTTCATCAAGAAGAAAAAGACGTGATCATAAAGCCCCTTGATGGTATGGGTGGTTCATCCATTTTTCGTATTAATGAAAAAGATCCAAACGTTGGTGTGATCATCGAAACATTAACCAATCACGGTCAACAATATGCCATGGTACAAGAGTTTATGCCGGAAATTAAAAATGGTGATAAGCGTATTTTAATTGTAAATGGCGAACCAATGCCTTATTGCTTAGCGCGTATTCCTGCACAAGGTGAAACCCGTGGTAATTTAGCGGCTGGCGGAACAGGTAGAGCGCAACCTTTGTCGGCCAGTGATAAAATGATCGCTGAAACAATTGCCCCTGAATTAAAGAAACGTGGGCTATTCTTTGTAGGACTCGACGTTATTGGTGATAAAGTGACTGAAATTAATGTCACTAGCCCCACCTGTATTAGAGAGATTGAAGCTGCTTACCCCATTAATATCAGTGGAAAATTAATGGATGCCATCGAACAAAACATACAATAACAAATATTGAGGTGTTGATATGGAAAGCTTAGAAAATCATTTATTAATTGCCATGCCGGCATTAAAAGATTCTTACTTTGACAAAACAGTAACCTATATTTGCGAGCATAATGACGAAGGTGCAATGGGCTTGATCATTAACCTCCCTGTGCATGTCACAGTGAATGAGCTTTTATCACAGTTAGAAGAAGATATTCCTCCAACTTCTGATCTTACCCAGCTTGTATTAACGGGTGGCCCTGTTTCAACAGATAGAGGGTTTGTCTTGCATAGCCCTCAATCGGGTTGGAGTAGCTCTTTAGCCCTCAGTGATGATGTAATGATCACCACCTCAAAAGATATTCTAATCGCCATTGGCAGTGACAATGCGCCTGAACAATATATGATCACCCTCGGCTATGCTGGATGGGGGCCTGGTCAATTAGAACAAGAGATACAAGCAAACTCTTGGTTAACCGCACCTTCAGATAATGATATTTTATTTAATACCCCCATCGAACAGCGTTGGCAAAAAGCCGCTGAAAAACTCGGTGTAAATATTGCGCATTTATCTGCTGATATCGGTCATGCTTAATGACTAGCTCATCGAAACAAGTGGGTGAACGAAGTATCTTAGGCTTTGATTTTGGTAGCAAATTTATTGGGGTTGCTGTGGGACAAGAACTTACAGGTACGGCAACACCTTTAGGGTCTATCAAAGCGAAAGATGGCATCCCCAATCAAGAGCAACTGACAAAATATTTTAAAGAATGGCAGCCAGATCTTATTGTGGTAGGTTTACCTCTAAATATGGATGGCTCTAATCAAGACGTTACCTTTGCCGCCAAAAAATTTGGTAATCGCTTAGCTAATCAATTCAAACTTGCCGTTGAATTTCAAGATGAACGTTTAACGACAGCAGATGCGAAAGAGCAGCTTTTTTCACGAGGTGGCTACCGTAATTTGAAAAAAGACAATATCGATGCTGAGTCAGCGCGGTTAATTATCGAAAGTTTTTTTGAGAGCCAATACTCATAGTAGGTTTTTCATATTTAGGACGGGTCAATTTTATAAAAAAGGCCGAAAATATTTTCGACCTTTTTTGGCTCAAAAACTTATTCGGTTGGCTCTAGCCCATCAATAGTCACACCAGAAAGTGAACCTGAGCCTCCTTGATCGTTACTGCGCAGTTTTATCATCAAGCGTAAATCATTAGGTGAATCAGCATGATGAATGGCATCAGCATAGTTGATCAGTCCTTTTTGATATAAATTAAATAACGCTTGATCAAACGTTTGCATGCCTTGATCCGTGGATTTTTGCATTGCTTCTTTAACACTACCCACGTCGCCTTTTTTGATTAATTCAGCAATAAAAGGTGAATTGAGTAATATTTCTATCGCCGCGACACGACCATTGCCATCACGTGTTGGTACAAGCTGCTGAGCAATAATACCTCGTAAATTTAACGCGAGATCGAAGAGTAATTTGCCATGCTGCTCTGAAGGCACTAAATGCATAATACGATCAATGGCTTGGTTAGCGTTATTTGCATGCAGTGTTGCAATACATAAATGCCCTGTTTCAGCGAAACTTAACGCATGCTCCATAATTTCTTGGCTACGTATTTCACCAATTAAAATAACATCTGGGGCTTGTCGTAAAGAGCTTTTAAGCGCCGCGTCAAAACTTTCGGTATCTAAGCCGACTTCCCGTTGAGTGATCATCGACTTACCATGTTCATGGACAAACTCAACCGGATCTTCAATGGTTAAAATGTGCCCTTTGGAATTGCGATTACGATAACCAATTAAAGAAGCCATCGAAGTAGACTTACCGGTACCGGTACCACCAACAAAAAGCACTAAACCTCGTTTAGACATCACGACATCTTTTAATACTGACGGTAGGCCTAACTCATCGGCATCAGGGATTTCAGTTACAATACGACGAACTACCATGCCGGCCATATCACGTTGCCAAAAGGCAGACACACGAAAACGCCCTATACCGTCAATAGAAATAGCAAAGTTACACTCTTTTTCTTCATCAAACTGCCCTTTTTGCTTTTCATTCATTGCACTGTGTACAAGGTCTAAAGCTTCATCCGCTGATAATGCATGTTCATCAATGGGAGTTAATTCACCATTAATTTTTGCACTAACCGGCAATTTAGCGGTTACAAATAAGTCAGAAGCCTCTTCTTGCACCATTTTTTCTAAATAATTGTGGAATCTCATCAATATAAGCCTTTTCTAAAAACTGATTAATACCCTTGGAATTGCGATTTATCTGATGCTTTTTCCATTGCGTCTTGTTTAGTGATCATGCCGCGATTCACTAAATTTTGTAAGCATTGATCCATGGTTTGCATCCCATGTTGCATACCTGTTTGAATCGCTGAATACATTTGCGCGACTTTCGCTTCTCGAATTAAATTACGGATAGCGGGCACACCGATCATAATTTCATGAGCAGCAACTCGGCCACCACCCACTTTTTTCACTAAGGTTTGAGAAATAACCGCTTGTAATGATTCTGATAACATTGAACGAACCATTGATTTTTCTTCTGCAGGAAACACATCAATTATACGGTCTATCGTTTTCGGTGCAGAGGTGGTATGTAAAGTGCCAAACACTAAATGGCCGGTTTCGGCAGCGGTCATGGCTAAGCGGATAGTTTCTAAATCACGCATTTCACCCACGAGAATGACATCGGGATCTTCACGTAAAGCCGAGCGTAAAGCCGCACTAAAACTTAACGTGTCTCGATGTACTTCCCGTTGGTTAATTAAACATTGTTTATTTTCATGAACAAACTCGATGGGATCTTCAATCGTTAAAATATGATCATGTTTGCTGTTATTAATGTAATCGACCATTGCAGCTAAAGTCGTTGATTTACCCGAGCCCGTCGGCCCTGTGACTAAAACTAAGCCACGCGGCTTTTCTGAAATTTGTCTAAAAATATCAGGACAACCTAAATCATCCAAAGATAACACTTTACTTGGAATGGTACGAAATACCGCAGAAGGCCCCCTATTTTGATTAAAAGCATTTACCCTGAAACGTGCAAGGTTTGGTACTTCAAATGAAAAATCGACTTCCAAATTTTCTTCGTATTCTTTTCGCTGGCGATCATTCATAATATCGTAAACGAGTGCATTGACATCTTTTGCGTCAAAAGCGGGAATGTTAAGTTTTCGAACATCTCCGTCAACACGTATTAATGGTGGAGTACCGGTAGAAAGGTGTAAATCTGATGCATTATTTTCTACGCTAAACGCGAGTAATTCGGTAATATCCATAAAAACCTCTTTTAACTAACTTTTAAAATTTATTTTTCCGTTAATAACACGATTAACGACTAACCATTTGAATATAAAAACATGACACATATTAAAGATAATCTGGCAAGGGTAGAACTGCAAATATCGCAAGCATGTCAACTTGCCAATAGAAGTATAGATGAAGTTTGTTTGTTGGCGGTGAGTAAAACAAAACCAGCCACATTGATTGAACAAGCCTATCAAATAGGTCAACGAGCATTTGGTGAAAACTATATTCAAGAAGCAGTTGAAAAAATTCAGCAATTAAGCCACCTTACAGATATCAATTGGCATTTTATTGGGCCTATCCAGTCAAATAAAACCCGACTAATAGCAGAAAATTTTTCTTGGGTCCATAGTGTAGACAGAGCCAAAATAATTACCCGATTAAATGAACAACGGTCAAATCAAGATACCCCGCTCAACGTTTGTTTACAAGTAAATATTAGTGATGAAAATTCAAAATCTGGTATTGATGTCAACGAGTTAGAAATTTTAGCGCAACAAGTATTCCAAAGTGAGCACTTAACCTTACGTGGATTAATGGCGATCCCTCGCAAGAATGATTCATTGCAAAGTTTTAAACAAATGGCTTTATTGTTTAAAACTCTCAAAGCAAAGTATTCAACCGTAGATACCTTATCAATGGGAATGTCAGGGGATTTAACCGAGGCCATCGAAAATGGTTCGACAATGGTTAGAATTGGCACCGCGATTTTCGGTCAGCGAGAAGTCACAAAATAATTACAGATCTTTTTAAAAAAAACGCGACTTTTTCTCTTAATTCAACGACAATTTAACCCATTGTTACTTTTCAAAACAACTAGGATTTCTATGACAAACATCACCTTTATCGGTGCTGGAAATATGAACAGCGCGATAATATCTGGCTTAATTAAAAATGGTTATGATGCCAAAAAAGTAATGGTATCAAATCCTTCTCCAGAAAAGAGATTAGCCTTAGCTAATCAGCTAAACATTCAAGAAACGTCAGATAACTTAGTCGCGGCAAAATTTGCAGACTTTATCGTTTTAGGTGTAAAGCCGCACCTGATCAGCGAAGTTTGCCAAAAAATTAGTGCACAAATGGATGTGTCTAATAAGTGTTTTATTTCCGTCGCCGCTGGCTGCTCAATATCAACAATGGAAAAAGCCCTTAAACAGCCCTGTGCCATTATTCGTACTATGCCTAATACGCCTTCACAACTTGGTTTAGGAGTAAGTGGTATCTATCCATCTGCAAATACCAGTGAAATGCAAAAAGAACTGGCTGATAAATTAATGTCTGCAGTTGGTATGACTAAATGGCTTGATAATGAAGATGAGATAGACAATATTATTGCCGTCTCTGGCTCAGGCCCTGCTTACTTTTTCTTATTTATGGAAGCCATGGAAAAACACGCATTATCTTTAGGCTTTACGGCGAATGAAAGTCGCGAACTGGTACAGCAAACAGCCTTAGGTGCGGTACATATGGTGGCCAATAATAACGTCTCGATTGGAGAATTACGTGAAAATGTCACCTCAAAAGGCGGCACAACTCAAGCAGCATTAACCACATTTATTGATGGTGGCTTAGAACAGTTAGTCGCCAAAGCGATGAATAGCGCAGTAGCTCGTGCTAAAGAGATGGCGCAAAGTAATAGTTAGTTAATGTATAAAATAAAATATAATTGAAAAATGACTTGCCCGACCAAATATCATTGGTAAGCAATTTTTTTTGGAGTAATCAATGGCAGCAGTAAATTATTTACTTGGTTTTGTATTCGACGCCTTGTTAATGTTATTAGTAATTCGAGTATGGCTTCAGTTAGTCAAAGCTGATTTTTATAATCCGCTCAGTCAATTTGTTGTCAAAGTAACCAACCCAATCGTCATCCCTTTTCGTCGTGTAATTCCAGGTTTTGGTGGCATTGATATGGCAACCCTAGTTATCGCTTATCTTGTTGCTTCATTAAAGTTTATTATCATTCCACTATTAAATGGTGGACCAATTGATATCATCACAGCAGCATTTTTAGGGTTATTATATGTGATAAAACAGACTGGTTTTTTACTGTTTGTTTTAATGTTAGTGATGGCGTTAATGAGCTGGGTTGTTCAAGGCTATAATCCTACCCAAATAATTTTGCACCAACTTACTGAGCCCGTATTACGACCTATTCGTAATATTATTCCCAACATTGGTGGTTTAGACTTATCGATATTAGCCGCCTTTTTATTATTAAACGTCATTAATATATTACTTTCTGGCTGGATCCCTTATTGGGCAATGTTATAAATCAAGAAATATACGTAAAACATGGGTATGACTATAATGTAAATTTCATACCCTTTTTTTTGGAGGTTCCCGTGAATATTTTAAAAAAATGCATCGTCGCAAGCTTTGTTATGCTTGTTGCAACAAGCTTTATGGCGCATGCAGAAAACATGAAAACAATGGGCAGTATGAACATCCATTATATTGCGCTCAATGCAACATTTTTAACACCCAAAATTGCTAAACAATACAATATTGAACGGAGTCGATATAATGGTTTGATCAATATTTCGGTTTTAGATAATTCGATAAAATCTACTCCTGCAAAATCGGTGTCGATAACAGGCACGGCAAAAAATTTAGCCGGTCAGAATAAAAACATTGAGTTTATTGAAGTAAAAGAAGGTAGTGCAATTTATTATTTAGCCCAAGTTAGTTACCGAAATGAAGAAACCATTCGATTTGATTTAAACATTAGTGATGGTCAAGAAAGTCATAATTTAAAGTTTTCACAAAAATTTTATGTTGATTAATCAACTGAACTGACGTTAATTTATAAAAAATAAACCGCCTATACTCAGGCGGTTTTTTATTGTCATACAGAACATGTTGCTTAATCAAAGATCATCATGCCCGAGCCTTATAAATGATTCATTGAATTGAGTTTATAAAGACAAGGCTCCCTCTTTCTTTTAGTTTAAGGTATTATGCGCAGCATTAATATTTAACTAATTTTGAGAATCATCTATGTCTACCATCGTTTTGGCAACAGGCAATAAAGGAAAAGTTAAAGAGCTTGCAGAGCTATTAGCCGATCAGCAAATTGAAGTGAAACCACAAAGTGACTTTAATGTACCTGATGTTGAAGAAACCGGTACAACCTTTGTTGAAAATGCCATTATTAAAGCAAGACATGCGGCAAAGATCACTGGATTGCCAGCCATAGCTGATGACTCAGGATTAGAGGTTGATGCATTAAATGGTGAACCGGGCGTTTATTCTGCTCGTTATGCCGGTGAAGATGCTACCGATCAAGACAACAATAACAAACTTATTTCAGCACTTAAAAGTATTCCACAAGAGAACAGAACCGCTCGTTTTCATTGCGTATTGGTTTTTATGAAACATGAAAATGATCCCACGCCAATTATTTGTCATGGCAAGTGGGAAGGCTCGATAATTACCTCACCTCAAGGAGAGCAAGGATTTGGTTATGATCCGTTATTTTGGCAAGAGCAATTACAAATGACCTCGGCACAATTACCTCGCGACATTAAAAACCAATTAAGTCATCGAGGGCAAGCGTTAAAACTTTTAACCGCTCAATTGAGCAAAAAATTGTTAAATGAAACTAACGTAAGTAACTAATTAAATGCTCATTGAACAACCGCTTTCTTTATACATTCATATTCCTTGGTGCGTTGAAAAATGCCCCTATTGTGATTTTAATTCTCATGCCCTGCCTCACCAAAAGTCGACACAGAAAGCGGGAGTTCCAGAGCTTGCTTATGTAGAAGAGCTGATCAAAGATTTAGACAGTGATATAAAACGCTTCAATCTTGGCAAGCGAAAATTACACACGATATTTATTGGCGGCGGCACCCCAAGCTTATTTTCTGCACAGGCTATCGAAAGCTTACTCACTCAAGTATTACATCGCTTTGATTATGATAAAGATATTGAGATAACCTTAGAAGCTAATCCCGGTACTGTTGAGGCAGAAAAATTCATTGGTTTTTTTAATGGCGGTGTTTCAAGGTTATCGGTTGGGGTACAAAGTTTTGAGTCAGATAAATTAATTAAACTGGGCAGAATTCACAATAGTGACCAAGCTAAAAAGGCCGCAGAGCTTGCTAACAGTTGTGGTGTTACAAGCTTTAATTTAGATCTGATGCATGGCTTGCCTAATCAAACGATTGAAAATGCCCTAGACGATCTTAAAACCGCCATATCGCTAAAGCCTAATCATTTATCTTGGTATCAGCTTACCATTGAGCCCAACACGGCCTTTCATTCAAAACCACCGAAATTACCGATGGATGAAACCTTATGGAACATTCAAGATCAGGGGTTTGAATTATTAGCACAGGCGGGTTATCAACAATATGAAATATCAGCCTTTAGTAAAAAAGGATACCAGTGTCAGCACAATTTAAATTACTGGCAGTTTGGTGATTATCTCGGTATCGGCTGTGGCGCACATGGTAAAATTACTGATGAAAAAAATCAGAAAATTTATCGTACCGTTAAAGTAAAACACCCCAAAGGCTATTTAGATCAAACTAGAGAACATCTTGATCATTTAAATGAGGTTGATAAGACTGAACTCCCTTTTGAGTATATGATGAATCGTTTACGGTTATTTTCTGCTTTTACTCTTACTGAGTATCAAGGAGCTACCGGTTTATCAGCTGATGAAATTTTACCCATATTGCATGAGGCAAGAGATAAACAATTGTTAGCAAATGAAGGTGAAAAATGGCGAGTAACCCAACAAGGTCATCGCTATTTAAATGATCTACTTGAGATGTTTTTATCATAATGACTACTATTTTATCCGAAACTCAACAACAGGTTGAGGATGAAAAATTCATGGCTTTGGCTATTGAGCTTGCAAAGAAAGCTGAGCAACATGATGAAATCCCCGTAGGCGCTGTTGTTGTTGCTAATGGTGAAATTGTTGGTGAAGGTTTTAATCAATCGATCATGCTTAATGATCCTTCAGCACATGCTGAGATGATAGCCATTCGCCAAGCCGGTGGACAACTTAATAACTATCGACTGCTTGATTGCACATTGTATGTCACGCTTGAGCCATGCCCAATGTGTGCCGGTTTATTAGTGCATAGTCGAATAAAGCGCATTGTTTATGGTGCACACGATTTGAAAACAGGCAGTGCCGGTAGCGTTTTTAATATTACCAGCAGTGAAAAGCTCAATCATCAAATAGCGCTAACGCAAGGGATTTTGGCAGAGCAATGCAGTCACTTATTGTCTAATTTTTTTAAACGGCGTAGAAAAGAAATAAAAGCGAAAAAAAAATTAGAAAAAGCCCCATAAAAAAAGGAAAACCTTCGTTTTCCTTTTTTAAATTTACTTCAAGTGCTAGCGAGCGTTATTTTTCAACTTTGCTCATATCGCCTGCTTTGATAATAGCAAACGCTTCAACAGATAAATACTTTCGCATTACCTTGTTAATATCGTCAGCCGTTAATTTTGCGACTTGTTCTTCATATTTTTTGCTAAATTGCATGTTACGCTCTAAGCGTAAGTTCCTAGCTAAAGTGCCCGAAAGCTCTCTATCTTGTGAACGGCTTACTTTTCGCCCTTGCAATAAACCAGACTTAGCTGAAGCGACTTCTTCAGACGTAAAACCATCTTTTAACATTCTGGCTATTTCTTCTTTAAAGCCCACTTCAACTTTCGCTAAGTTCTGTGGTGCACAAATAGCATAAGCTCCCATAGATGCAAGCTCTTCATGATCGCTCAAGTTCAAAAATGAACCCGCGCCATAACTTAAGCCATCTTTTTGACGTAAGCGAGTTGCTAAACGACTATTTAAGAAGCCACCACCTAGCATATAGTTACCCATATATAGTGCAGCCGCATCCGGATGGTTTTGACCGACAGGAATACTTAAAGAAGCTACAAACGTTGCATTTTCTTTATCTGGCGTATTAAACGTCATCGCTTCGTTTGACAGTTTACTATACGCTCTATCAATACGTTTATAGGCATTATTACTTGGCCAATTAGCCGTTATTTCGTCTAATGCTTTTGTAGTTTCTGCTTGGTCAAAATCGCCGACAACAGAAATTTGCATGCTTGATGTACCATAAAAATCTTTATGGAACTGTTTAACATCTGCTAATGTGACCGCAGATAAATCAGCTAAAGCTTCTTCAAAAGTACTTACGTAGTTAGGATGCCCTTTTGGATAAGGACTTTGATGACGACTATATTCTCTAAACGCAATACTTTGCGGATCTTGCAATTGTTGCTCAATACCTACTTTAGTTTCGCTGACATATAAGTCGAATTCTTTTTGACTAAATTCTGGTTTTTGTAATACTTCACCAATAAGTTTTATCGTGTCATTAAGGTTTTTGCGATTAGTATTGACGGTAACATAGGCGTAACTATTACCACCACCGATGTTAACTTGAGCTTCTAACTTATCAAACGCTTCTTTAAGTTGTTCGCGTGAGTAGTTTTTACTACCTCGCATTAACATAGCGCCAGCAGCATCACCGACAGCAGTTAAGCCTTGTAATGATAATAAGTCACCCATTTGCATGTTAATACGCACAACAACCGATTCACCACGCGTTTTTTTAGGTAATAATGACACCTTAACGCCGGTATCTAATTGGCTCACAATAGTACGAGAGTCGATATTATCATGAGACGGATCAAATGCTTCACCTTGAGCAACCGCTTCACGGCCTTTATAGTCCTTGACCATTTCTTCAACGCTAACAACTTGAGGTATTTCAACACGTTCAGCTTTCTCGGCAGGAATATACTTACCTAACGTACGATTATTGCGTGTAATATAACGCTTCGCCACGTCGTTTACTGCTTGTGCGGTTACTTGTTCAATACGGTCTCGATTCAAAAACATTAAACGCCAATCGCCCATACCTAACCATTCACTTAGCTCACGAGCAATGCGCTCAGATGAGTTAAACGCTAATTTTTGGTTTTTAAGCAAAGTACGTTTCGCTTTTTCTACTTCGTCAGCCGTAATTGGATTTGCTGCGATGTTTTCAAGGGTCGCTAGCAAAGCGTCTTGTGTTTTTGATAAATCATTGGCTTTGTCAACTTCAGCCATGAATATCGCAACACCTGGCTCTTGCCACTGAAAATTAAAACCAAATGAATTACTGGCTAATTTTTTCTCAACAAGTGCTTTATGTAAACGACCTGAGCCGTCTGCTGATAACACTTCATTAAGGACATCAATAGCAGAAAAATCAGGATGAGAACCAGCTGGCACATGATAAATAGCGCCAACCATTTGAGCATCACCAACACGACGAACCGTTACCGAACGCTCACCATCTTGTGCAGGCTCTTGTGTATATAATGGTTGAATAACACGTGAAGGCTTTGCAATTTGACCGAACGTGGCTTGAATTTTTTCTAATAAAACATCGGCATCAAACTTACCAGCAACTGTTAACGTTGCATTATCAGGTTGATAGTAGTTTCGATAAAAGGCTTGTAAGCGATCAATCGGAACATTTTCTAGGTCAGAACGCGAGCCAATCGTTGATTTTCCGTAATTATGCCATTCATAAGCCGCGCCTAACATACGTTGTAATGTAATACGAAATGGACTGTTTTCCCCTCGTTCAAATTCATTGCGAACAACGGTCATTTCACTATCAAGATCCTTTTTAGCAATAAAGGAATTGACCATACGATCAGATTCCATGCTTAATGCCCAATCGATATTCTCTTCTGTTGCAGCAAATGTTTCAAAGTAATTAGTGCGATCTGTCCACGTTGTGCCATTTGGCCGTGCGCCATGTGAACTAAGCTCTGAAGGAATATCTTTATGCTTAGGTGTACCTTTAAACACTAAATGCTCAAGTAAATGAGCCATGCCTGTTTCACCGTAGTTTTCATGCTTAGAGCCGACATGATAGGTGACATTTACTGTAACTGTTTCTTTAGTTTGATCAGGAAACAGTAACACCTGAAGACCATTGTCCAATCGGTACTCGCTGATCCCTTCAACCGCAGTAACTTTCTTTATTTGTTCGGCAAATGCACTCGATGATAATGCGGTGAAACAAATTGAGGCGGCGATTGCCATTTTAGATGGCTTAAACCATTGATTTAGCATCCTATATCCTTTGTTGTTATAGATACTCAAGGTATCAAAAATGAATGTTTTTATTTATAAAACTCTGTAGAGCTTATAAATAGTATTCCTTTACGCTAATTTATTACAAGTTTATTAAGAAAAAATTAAATAAATGTTAATAGCTAACAATTACCTATCGAGATAAATGAACTCAAATCTTTGGAAAATATCGATAACACCACTAAAAGCTTGATGTGGAAGAAGAAATGCTTGATGTGGAAGAAATGTTTGATTTGATAAATTTGTTTAGGAAGGTAATTATAAAAAGGTAGAGAAAGCGTTATTCACTTAACAAGAAAGATTAAAGCGAATAAATCATATAGTACAAAAAAGAATATTTCATTGCTGTAATAACAATAAAATAAGTGATTAAAGCAGCAGCGTGGACTTATTGAAGATTTAAGAAGTTTCGCTTTGATTTTCTTGAATAAATTGTACGTGTCTACGGGCACTTATTTTATGTTTTTGTTGATTGATTAACCGTTTTCTTTGAATTGAATGAGATTTTTTACGCATATTATTCACCTTATATTTATACAAATTAACGAGACAGCTCAATGAATTCTGAGTATCACATAAATATATGACCAATTTATGACACTAAAAGTTTCAACTATTTAATATACAAATATTTAGTATTCAACTTAAATAAAAACCAAACCGTTAATCACCGCTCTTAGTTATCTCAGTATCAGGGCTTAATATCGTTTTTTCTATTTCTACTTCTTCAATGCTTTCAAGCTCTCTTAGCTCTTCTTGTTGCTTGTTGTCCATCCAAGTTAATGTGTCGTAATAGCGGCGGATATTATCGACATAATTAACAGGCTCATCGCCTCTGGCATAACCATATTTTGTTTTTTTATAATATTTTTTTTGCTTTAACAAAGGTAAGCGGTCTTTTACTTCAACCCATCTGTCAGGATCGCCCCCTTGTTGCTTAGTTATTTTACGTGCATCATTTAGGTGACCTAAGCCGACATTATATGAGGCTAAAGCAAACCATAATCTATCAGGGTGAGGAATTCGGTCGGGCATACGTTCAAACATTTGTTTAAAGTATTTAGCCCCACCGCGAATACTTTGTTCAGCGTCTAAACGACTCTTAATACCCATTTGTTTAGCCGTAGGGAGTGTTAGCATCATCATGCCGCGAACCCCAGTATGTGAACGAGCATGAGGTTCCCAATGCGATTCTTGATAGCTAATTGCCGCGAGTAATCGCCAATCAACATCTTGCCCATATTTTTCAAAAATGCCGCGGTATTTAGGTAGTTTATTTTCAACAGCCTTTATGAATTGACGGGTATCAACATAATTAAATTCTTCTACATGGCCATAATATTTATCATCTAATGCCAATAGGCTGCCATCATGGTGCACCTTGCCAAAAAACTCAATGAGACTGGAGAAGATAGAGTCATCGCCATTTTTATTAACCGCCCAGGCCATAGGTTGTGTTTTTTTAATGGTAAAACCAATACTTATTTCAGGGTAATAGCGTCTATTAACCGCTAGGGTGTGACTATCAACAATCGTATAATCAATCTCTTCGGCTAAAACTTTGAGTAATAATTCTTCACTGTCTAAATCATTATTTTCTTGCCAAGATAAACTGGCATAACTCGCGGAGAGTTCATTGAGGTTTTCAACATGGCTTGATTTAGCGGTTACCATGAGTTTGCCCGTTAAATCATTGATTTCTCTCGGGCGTTCTTTTCCTTGTTTAAACACCAGTTTTTGGCTGATATTATTGTAGCTTGGCGCAAAGTTATATTGGCTTACTCTTTTGTCCGTCACTGTTAACCCTGCAGCTAGAAAATCGACTTCTCCATTATCAAGTCTTGAAAATAGTTCATCAAGGCTATAACTGGCCAAAACTTTTAACTCTACTCCCAAATAGTCTGCGTACTTTTGGGCTAATTCAAATTCAAAACCCGTACGACCTTCAGCGCCAATATAGAAACTTGTTGGTCCGTATGTTGTACCCACAGTAATGTACCCACGCTCAAGAATCCGCGCTAGGCTAGGTGTTTTAGATTCAGTGTTACACGCAGGTAAAATGACCACACAAAAAAAGACAGTTATCACTGTCATTAGCGTGTTTTTGAATTTAGATGATTGCTTTAACTTCATAAGCGCTTATTGTGTCTTGGTTTTATTTTTTGTGAAAGCATTATTTAATTATAGCTAATATATAAAATAATTTTCTTATCATTGGCGGCTATTTCTACTATAATACGCGCGATTTTTTCCCCTTATTAAATTTACTAGTGAGTAAACAAATGGCGATGTTGATCCAAACACTTCGTGGCGCTCCGGCACTATCAGATTTTCGTATCAAAAAACTGTTAAACCAATGTGCTGAGTTAAACCTTCCTGTCGACGATATTTACGCAGAGTTTACTCACTTTGCCCATCTATCTTCTGAGCTTTCTGTTGATGAATCAGCAGTATTAGCTAAGTTATTAACTTATGGGCCAACCATTGAAGAACATGAGCCAGT
The DNA here is from genome assembly GCA_040779345.1 of Colwelliaceae bacterium 6441. Classification (GTDB taxonomy): domain Bacteria; phylum Pseudomonadota; class Gammaproteobacteria; order Enterobacterales; family Alteromonadaceae; genus Thalassotalea_H. The sequence continues at coordinate 38,103 of JBFONU010000020.1, forward strand.
TGGACATTTTATTTTAGTTACTCCTCGTCCAGGCACCATTTCTCCTTGGTCGTCTAAATCTACCGATATTGCTCATAATTGTGGCTTAGAGAAAATCATTCGTTTAGAACGAGGGATTTCTTACTATATTACATCAGCGGAGTTAAATGACGATCAAAAAGCTCAACTAGCCAGTTTAATTCATGACCGTATGATGGAAACACTTTTCAACGACTATGAACAAGCAACGCAATTATTTGCAACGGCAGAGCCTGGCGAATTTACCTCTATTGATGTTTTATCAGGTGGTCGTGCAGCATTAGAAACGGCCAATGTTGAACTTGGTTTAGCACTAGCTGACGATGAAATCACTTACCTTGCTGATAACTTTATTAAATTAGGTCGTAACCCTAACGATATTGAGCTCTACATGTTTGCTCAAGCCAACTCTGAACATTGTCGTCATAAAATATTTAATGCTGATTGGACAATCGATGGCGTCAAACAGCCAAAGTCATTGTTTAAAATGATCCGCAATACTCACGAAATTAATCCAGATTTTGTCTTAAGTGCCTATAAAGATAATGCAGCAGTAATGGTAGGTAGCGAAGGTGGACGTTTCTTCCCTGACCCTGCTACCAATGAATATGGTTATCATCACGAAGACATTCAAATTTTAATGAAGGTTGAAACACACAACCACCCTACGGCTATCTCTCCTTACCCAGGAGCGGCAACAGGCTCTGGTGGTGAAATTCGTGATGAAGGTGCAACGGGTGTTGGCTCAAAACCAAAAGCAGGTTTAGTCGGTTTTTCAGTTTCTAACCTTAGAATTCCGGGGTTTGAACAACCTTGGGAAACTGACTTTGGTAAACCATCTCGCATTGTTACCGCACTCGACATTATGACAGAAGGCCCATTAGGTGGCGCTGCGTTTAATAATGAATTTGGTCGCCCGGCTATTTTAGGTTATTTCCGTACCTACGAAGAGCAAGTCAATTCATTTAACGGCCTTGAAGTTCGTGGTTATCACAAACCGATTATGCTTGCGGGCGGATTAGGTAACATTCGTGATGAACACGTACAAAAAGGTGAGATATGCGTTGGCGCTAACTTAATCGCGCTAGGTGGCCCAGCAATGAACATTGGTCTAGGTGGCGGTGCTGCCTCTTCTATGGCTTCTGGTCAATCAGCTGAGAGTTTAGACTTTGCCTCTGTTCAGCGTGAAAATCCAGAAATGGAACGTCGTTGCCAAGAAGTTATCGACAAATGTTGGCAATTGGGTGATGCAAACCCTATTTTATTTATTCATGATGTGGGCGCTGGTGGTTTATCAAATGCCTTCCCTGAACTTGTTTCAGATGGTGGCCGTGGTGGTAACTTTGAACTACGTAATGTTCCAAATGATGAACGTAGCATGGCGCCACATGAAATTTGGTGTAATGAATCTCAAGAGCGTTACGTACTTGCGGTTTCTGAGGAACAGCTCCCGACTTTTGAAGCAATTTGTGCCCGTGAACGTGCGCCTTTCGCTGTTGTAGGTCGAGCTACTGAAGAAGAGCATTTAACCGTTACCGATTCACATCATGATAATACTCCTATTGATTTACCGCTTGATGTACTTTTAGGCAAAACACCAAAAATCATTAAAGACGTCCAGTCAAGTAAAGAAACAGGTAAAACGTTAGATCTTTCTGACATTTCAGTGAGTGAAGCAGCAGATCGTTTATTGCGTTTACCCACGATTGCTGAGAAAACATTCCTAATTACCATTGGTGACCGTTCTGTTACTGGTATGGTTAACCGCGATCAAATGGTTGGTCCATGGCAAGTCCCTGTTGCCGATTGTGGTGTTACAGCTTCAGCACTTGATTCATATCATGGTGAAGCTATGTCATTAGGAGAGCGCACCCCCGTTGCTCTGCTTAACTATGGTGCATCGGCACGTTTAGCCATCGCTGAGTCTTTGACCAACATTGCAGGCACCGACATCGGTGATTTAAACCGTATTAAGCTTTCTGCAAACTGGATGTCTCCTGCTGGCCACCCTGGTGAAGATGCTGGTTTATATGAAGCCGTTAAAGCTGTGGGTGAAGAATTATGTCCCGCATTAGGCTTAACAGTACCTGTGGGTAAGGATTCAATGTCAATGAAAACAACTTGGAATGAGAACGGCGAAGAAAAGTCCGTCACCTCGCCATTATCGTTGATCATCACAGCATTTGGCCGTGTAGAAGATATTCGTAAAACAGTGACGCCTGAGCTACGTAGTGATAAAGGTGACACTCGTTTAGTTGCGATTGATTTATCTGGCGGAAAAAACCGTTTAGGTGGCTCATGTTTAGCTCAAGTTTATAAACAACTCGGTACAGAAACGCCTGATGTTGATAACCCTGAGCAATTAAAAGGTTTTTTCAATGCCATGCAAACTTTGGTACGCGAAGAAAAATTAATTGCTTATCACGATAGATCAGACGGTGGTTTATTTACGACCATTGCAGAAATGGCATTTGCGGGTCACACCGGTGTAGATATTGATTTATCAACGCTGCCAGGCTCTGATTTAGAAGTATTATTCAGTGAAGAGTTAGGCGCTGTAATTCAAATTCGTGAATCAGATGTTGATGATATTCATGCGATTTTTAAACAACACGGTATATTCGATTTATGTACAGATGTCGGTCGTCTAAACGATTATGACATGATCACATTTAAACGTAACGACGCCGTAGTATTAGAAAATACCCGCACTTATTTCCGTACGGTTTGGGCAGAAACAACACTTAAAATGCAAGCACTGCGTGATAACCCAGAATGCGCACAGCAAGAGTTTGATGTTAAGTTCGATACCGAAGACCCGGGTCTTAATACCGAGTTAACTTTTGATATTAATGAAGATATTGTAGCTGATTTAATTGCTAAAGACGCTCAACATATCACTAACCCTAAAATCGCGATATTACGTGAACAAGGGGTTAACTCTCATGTTGAAATGGCGGCATCATTCGATCGCGCTGGTTTTATCGCTATTGATGTACATATGTCTGACATTCTGGCTGGTCGCACAGATTTAGCCGATTTTAATGGCTTAGTAGCCTGTGGCGGGTTCTCCTATGGCGATGTGTTAGGTGCTGGTGAAGGTTGGGCAAAATCAATTTTGTTTAATGCTAACGCACGTGAAATGTTTAAAACATTTTTCCACCGTGAAGACACATTCTCATTAGGTGTTTGTAACGGCTGTCAAATGCTATCAAACTTAAAAGAGATCATTCCTGGTAGTGAAAACTGGCCACATTTTGTGCAGAACAAATCTGAGCGATTTGAAGCTCGTTTTTCACTGGTTGAAATTCAAGAAAGTCCATCAATCTTCTTTAAAGGAATGGAAGGTTCACGTATGCCAATCGCCGTATCTCATGGTGAAGGCCATGCTGAATTTGCGTCAGAAGAAGCCATTGGTGCAGCAAATGATTCTGGTAATGTGTCGATGCGTTTTGTTAATAATTACGGCGAAGTAACTGAAACCTACCCAGCAAACCCTAACGGCTCGCCTGATGGTATTACTGCGTTAACGACAACCGACGGTAGAGTAACAATTATGATGCCTCACCCAGAACGTGTCTTTAGAACCGTGGCTAACTCTTGGCACCCTGATGAGTGGCAAGAAGATTCACCTTGGGTAAGAATGTTTAGAAATGCCCGTAAATTTATAGGCTAATATACTCGCTAATATTCTCAATAAAAAAAGAAGCCGAAGGTTATCACTTCGGCTTTTTTATATCTAAATTCCCATTAATTAAATCCTAGTTCATTTACCTTAATGCAAAGGTGGCGGCTTAAGTGATAATAAGTCACAGTCTAATTTATTAAGGACATAATCTATCGTATGACCTTGTATTTTTGACAGCAAACCTTTGTGCTCTCCACAACCTAAGACCACAATATCAGCATTAATTTCTTTAGCTTGTTTAGGTATTAAATCATCAACTAGCCCTTGTTCAATATGCAAGCTTGGTTTATTTAAATGATTCTTCTCTGCTATTTCTGCTAAGTGTTCACAATGCAGAATAAATTCACTTTTCTTCTCTTTGTCTTCTAATGGATCGAAAGAAAGCAGGCAGCTTTCTAAATAACAATTAAGCAAGTGTATATCGCTGTGTAATAACTCTGCTATATATCGAGTTCTTTCGATGATTTCTTGATTAAACTCTTGATGCTGCAGTGTCGATTCTTCTGTTTCAATAGCCGCAATAACATGTCCTTCATGTAACCATTCTTTATTTCTAACAAACATGGTTGGAATAGTTGAAACATTTAATAATTGGCTATATTCATTGGCATCAAAAGGCCAAAGCTTTTCATCCTCATGTTCATGCTCTGTCATAACTAAGTCATAGCAATTTTCAAAAAGCTGCTCTTTTAATGCTTTTGATTGCTTTATACCATTAAACACTAGGTGATTAATTTTGACTTTTTTTTCCCTCGCAAAATTCATTAAGTTCTCAATACAATCAGTATTGTTGCTTTGAGTAACATTGCCTTTCTTTAACCATTTTTGGTAAGGGGACATTTCATTGTTAAATGATAAAAGCGTCAGGTTAGCGTTACTTGACTGAGCTAATATTATTGATTTCTTTATTGCGGTGAGATCCTTAGATCTTGGTTGTACTAAAGCTAATATATTTTGAAACGAATTCATGAGAATAATTCCTATTCACTCAACATGATGAATTATAAACACTAGCTTAATTGTACAAAAAACCTATTTAGAAATAAGAACTATTTGTACTAACAATAATTTTCTTATTTCTAAATAATCACAATAGTTAATGTATTTAGCAGGCATTAGCAAAAATTTATTTTATAATTATATATAAAATAGCAAGATAGTTTAAAAGTTGAGTTTATCTTTTTGCCGTGAATTCTTATCACATCTCTTTTAGTTAACCAATCTAACATTTTACTGTAAATAAAATAGTACAAGAAATATCAAATTTACCGAATAATAAGTTGTTGCACTTGCAATATAATTAAAATTAGTTATTCTTTGCATACTTGTTACCAATAAATAAATTTACCATGCAACAACATGACTCATCCCCCCTTAATGATTATATTGAATACCCCGTTAAAGAAATGCTTTCACGATCAGAGAACTTTTATGCCGAAATAAAACGTCGTCATACTATACGTAGTTTTAGCGACCGCTCTGTACCCAAAGAAGTTATTGAAAATTGCATAAAAGCTGCCGCGACAGCGCCAAGTGGTGCGAATCATCAACCTTGGCATTTCGTTGCCGTACATAGCGATGATATTAAGAAGCAAATTCGAGAACAAGCAGAAGCTCATGAACAAAGCTTTTATGAAGGGCGTGCTGGTGAAGAATGGCTAGATGCTTTAAAGCCTTTAGGTACAGACGCTGACAAACCCTACTTAGAAAAAGCTCCATGGCTAATTGCTATTTTTAGTCAGAAAAAAGGCGGGATCCATGCTGAAGATAAAAATACCAATTATTATGTTCATGAATCGGTGGGCATTGCGACAGGTTTTTTAATTAATGCCTTGCATACATCAGGGTTAGTGACATTGACCCATACGCCAAAACCCATGTCATTTTTAAGTAAAGTGTGTAACAGACCGGAAAATGATCGTGCCTACATGTTGATTATTGCAGGCTACCCTGCAGAAGATGCAACCGTTCCACATCATGCATCGGTAAAGAAATCTTTTGAGGAAATATGTACATTTTTATAAAAATGTACCTACTAATTAAAGTGGATGAATAATGCATTCATCCCTTTTTATCTCTCCCCCTCTCATGGAATAAAGAGAATTAACTACAATCAAGTTCAATATCAGTGCACTTTTTCGCGCATTCAATGGTTGAGGGTGCATCCAGATGAGTCATATTAATTTTTAAGGTTTGACCGCAATTGGGACATTGAGTAATTCGCCCAGATAATACTTTTTTTATAAAGTTTTTCTGTTGATGATAAGAATCACTTGATAATTTATTAAAGGACTTAAACATTGCGCTATCTGACATATAAACTCATAAAAATAGTAAAAAACATCTTGATTATTGAGCTGAATTAATAAGGTAACTTATTAGCGGTAACACAATACCAACCGTCAAATTGCCCTTGTAATGGCTCAGAGCTAGTGACAATTAAATGTTGGTAAGCGGATAAATTTTCATAGGTAGCAGCCATTTCAGGATACGCCGTAATTTCCCAAGGGAAATCTTCATTTTCTTGATAACTACAAAAAGAGAGTTTTTGATTATTTTCCAAAAGTAAATGTCCAAATTTCAGTGCTAACTCTTCAGTAGGAAAAATAACGGAAAATTCAATTTCTCTTACCTGAGTCAGATCATCTCCATCTTGCAACATTTGCCATAAGGCATCACCATTATTATCTTTAGGAAAAAGCGTTAAATCACGTTCCATTTAATTATCTCACGGTTTGAAAGCTCAAAATTTACCTGTTCATTATAATACACTATGTTTATAAATTTTAAGTGATAATATGCTGCCTTGAAAATAAAAATAGTCAATCACTTGAGTCGATTATGATTTCAATGTATTTTCTCGCGTGTTTAGTTTCATTAATCTAACAAGCCATTAACAAAGAGACTATTGATGATAAAATTCGAACGCCATATCGCTATTACATCAGACAACAGCAATATAATTGGTGAATTAGAGCGAGCCTGTAATGAGTTTTCATTAAGTAGAACACTCTTAAAAGAGGCTATTAATAAAGGCGCTTTGTGGTTAGCTAGAGGAAAGTATACCCAACGTATTAGAAAAGTAAAAAAGCCTCTCTTACAAGGAGACACACTCCATTTTTATTTTGATGAGAAAGTGCTTAACCAACAACCACCTCAAGCACTTTTAATTGCTGATCTAGAAGGCTATAGCGTTTGGTGTAAACCCTACGGCATGCTAAGCCAAGGTTCAAAGTGGAGTGATCATTGCACAATTGCTCGATGGGCTGAAACAACGCTTACACCTCAACGTCCCGCCTTTATCGTTCATCGACTAGATAGAGCGGCCTCAGGTTTGATCATTATTGCTCATAGCAAAAAAATCGCTCAAGCTTTTAGTCATATTTTTGAACATCATCAACTTGAGAAAAATTATCAGATCATTGTTCATGGGAAATTTCCAGCGACAGTTGATTTAGACAACGGACAAATAATTTCGACTGATATAGACGGTAAAAAAGCTAAAAGTACTTTTTATCCGCAAGAGTATAATGCAGACAATAATTTAACCTTGGTTAAGGTAATTATTGAAACAGGTAGAAAGCATCAAATTAGAAAGCATGCCGCTAGTATTGGCATGCCAGTTGTTGGTGATCGATTACATGGCGATCCGGCTAATATTTTACCTGAGCCAATAAATTTGCAACTTTGCGCGGTACAACTAGGATTTATTTGTCCAATAACGCAACAAAAAAGTCAGTTTGAATTGCCAGTTCAGTTAACTCTATCGCTAACTGAACTGACAAAATATATAAATAAATCTTTTTAACGGCTTAATTTAACAATATACTTTGCCCTGAAATTAAGCTGTGAATTAAGGTGTGTAATTAAAGTCTTCATCAGACAACAACTCAAGTGTTTCACCCACAACATCCGTTTGAGGCAATTTAGAAAGCAACGCTAATCCCTCTTGTCTTTGTTGTTCAGTCAACGCTTGGTACGGCAATCTAAAATTAGCAGAAACCGCTTTTGTCATCATTAACGCTGTATTAATGGCAATAGGATTAGGCTCACAAAATAACCATTGCATAAGCCCTTGTAAATCATGATTTAAAGACTCGTTTTTATTATCCATCAACTGACGCATATACCCAGGAACAATATTTGAAGTAACTGAAATTACGCCATGTGAGCCAAACTTATGACGTCCATCATGACTTTCATCATCATTACCTGACCAGCAAGCAATCCCTTTACCTTCATAATAAGCAATACGATCATTGCCTGAGCACTCTTTAACGCCAATAAAATTTTCATGAGTTGATAATGGCTCAATAATTTCGGGGGTTAGATCTTGTCCTGTTCTTCCTGGCACGTTATAAATAAACGCAGGCCCTATCGCTAATACACGTTTAAAATGCTCAATAACTCCCCTGTCAGAAGTACGGCCATAATAAGGGTTAATTTGTAATGCCGCGTCCATTCCCATAGCAAAGCCATTTTCAGTGGCTTTAATTGCTTCACGGGTATTATTACTGCCAGTATTTCCCACTATTATTAATTTCTCACCATATTGATGAACACTATGCGCAATTAACATTAAGTGCTCTTCCCAGCTTAACAAGTGACCTTCGCCAGTAGTTCCACCAACAATGATGCCATCAACTCCAGCTGCTATTTGTTGAGCAATTAGCTTGTCATAAGTAGGTAAATCTATATCACCTTGTGCATTATAAGGGGTTTTTATTGCTGTAATTAAACTAGCAGCTCTTAATTGCTTCATCCGTATTCTCAATATTTTAAGTTATATTTTTTATTAACAGTGGGCGATTTTATCAATAACACGCTTTAGGATAAACACTTCATTGCTAAGAATATGCTGATATTTAAAGATTTCATGTGATAACTCGATAACTTTATATGCTTGGTAGTTATCAGGGTGGGTTAAATCAGCAGAAAACTGTTTTTTATCAATGTATTCAGCTTTAGCAATAGTAAAGTGAATATCACCTACTAAGCCCCAATCTCCCAGTTCAATGCTTTGCTGTATTAATTGACCTTGCTTATTGTTCACAGAGAATGCAAATTCGTATTCGCCCTCTTCAGTCATTTGCGCGAGTTCGGTTTCTACTGAACCATCTGCTAATAGGTGACTTCTGTACCAAGAGCCGAATAATTGTTGTCGTTGAAAAATCATCTTCATTACTGCTTTATTTATCTTAAAAAGATCATACGCTATTCACAAATATCAGCCATTAAAAAAGCGACAATAATGTCGCTTTTTTAATGAAAAGGAAAATACTAGTTTTTCTTTAACTTAATACCACCGTTAACACTTTCAATAGAAACTCTCACATCACCAGAACCTATCGTGCCATGTAGGCTTTTACCTGAAAACATATTTTTATCAACAGATAAACCAAAATCATTACGTATGCTGCCATGCATGGTTTCAATATCCACCTCAGCATTGATTGTTTCTGGTAATACTAATTCAATTTGACCATTAACCGTTTCAATTGATATATCATTCAAATCGTTGGCTATCGATTGATACGATACTTCAATACCACCATTAACCGAGCTTATTTCACTGTTCGCTGATAATCCATTTGCCCAAATAGAGCCATTAACTAAATCAATATTCATTTCACCGGTAACACCATCAACCTTTAAAGATCCATTAACTAAATCAATTGATGCTAACCGAGTTGCGTTAGGCACCATGATAGAATAATCGACGCTGCCACCATGGTTATTTCCCCAAGTAGAAGACTTTCTATAATGAGTTTCAACACTAACACCACGACCATTTTTATCTATTTCAACGGTTATGCGATCTCTTGCTTCCTGATTTTTTGCCGTAATAACTGCGATAACTTTTATTTCGTTTTGATCCCACGCTTTTATGTCAACTTCACCATTAACGCTATTTAAACGAAATTCTGCATGTTCATCTACACTGAACGTTTTTGTGATCTTATCTTTCACTTCAGCTTGCACTGATATACTCAATACAAGTGAACAAATAGCGATCAAGTTTATTGTTTTCATCTATTTTTCCTACCATTATTTTATTAATCATTTATACCTTAGTATCCGTATCATAGAAAAAGGTTTAAATGATTAACTTAAATCGTTAAATTACTAAGATAAAACTTTACTAATAACTAAAAGGGTACGCTTTTGGATAACATAAATATTCAATTATTACTCACTGGAAATGAATTAATGGTGGGGGACATAATTGATTCCAATTCAGCCATGGTAGCACAAATGTTATTGTCGAAAGGGCTAGTTATACAACGTAAAGTTACCATTGCAGATGATGTCGCCCTACTCATTAATGAAATAAAGCAAATGAGTAAACAAGCTGATATTTTAATTATTAATGGCGGTTTAGGCCCTACAATTGATGATCTCACAGCACAAGCGATTGCACAAACTTGCCAACAGCCTTTACAAGCACATTCAGAGGCGGTCGAACATTTGAAAAAGTGGGGAGGAAAACGAAACATAGCCCTTGACGAGACTCATTTAAAACAAGCTATGTTACCTAAAGGCGCGAATACAATAGCAAATAAAAATGGCAGTGCTTTAGGCTTTCATCTTAACTTTCAACAGTGTGATATTTACTGTACACCAGGAGTGCCAAGTGAATTAGAAGTTATGATGAAGGAAGAAATTCTGCCAAAAGTTCAATTAACAACAAACGTTTTTCCACATTATCAAATTATTCGCCTACATACATTTGGAATAGGTGAATCAAAATTACAACAACTTATAACAACACACTTTCCACAATGGCCTCAAGAAATATCATTAGGTTTTAGAGCCGCTTCCCCTTTTCTTGAGCTAAAGCTCACCATAGCTGAGAAAACTCATCTAAGCTTATTGAAGCAGTATAAAGAACAACTTCAAATACTGTTGGGGGACCATATACTAGGTGAACTTTTAGATAACACGCCATCGATGGCCGAATATACTGTTGATTTATTAAAGCAATCAAGTGATAAAATAACGACAGCAGAATCTTGCACCGGCGGATTAATTGCCAGCATGATAACGAGTGTTGCAGGTGCTTCAAACGTTTTTGAAGCAGGATATGTTACCTATTCAAATAGTATTAAGAATGAAATGTTAGGCGTATCAACTCAAATCATCGAACAGTTTGGCGCTGTCAGTAAAGAAGTTGTTATCGAGATGGCAAAGGGGGCACTTGAACAATCATCCGCCGATTACGTAATTGCAGTATCAGGTATTGCAGGCCCTGACGGAGGCTCTCAAGAAAAACCTGTTGGCACAGTGTGGATCGCATGGGGAAAGAAAGAAAAAATACAAGCGACACACATGTGCATTAAAGGCTCTCGATTGTATTTCCAATCTGCTGTTGCCAACAGATCGCTAGATCTCATTAGGCGAGAATTAGTAGCGTCTCAAGAGTCCCCTATGTATTTGCAAAAGCTACAATGAGATTGATAATCGCATACAATGTAAATACTTTGTAAATATTAATAATAAAAAATACCTGTTTCTTGTAATTTATTGCGTATTAAATCAAAACTTTATATATTTAAATAAATTAAACTAAACTATATAAATCACCTACAATAATTATCTAGGGAAGTATTACTAGAAAAGCGATTGATTAGCGTGGTATAAACATTGTGATGAGAAGTATATCTTAGTTTATGACTTTACATATATCTCAACGCTATTAGGAGCATATTTTGATAGAAAAGAATTTCATTACAAGTGGTAGAAATACTCTGATCCATAAAATTAGAAAAGTTGACTTACTCATCCTTAATGGCGGGCACCCTGTAATTATAGTGAGTAACCGGGGTATTGGTATTTACAATGGCGAAGTACCACGAAAAAAATCTGATGCGAAAAAAGCTTATCAAGACGTAGTTGATGTGGCCTCAACAGATGTGTTTGGTGAAGAGAAAACCCTCGTATTTATCCAAGCTTTAGATAACAAAGAATACAAAGTTGATTATTCAAAAGTTGGCACCAATAACTTTATTAGAATCCACCAAGAAAACTACACTTAGATATTTTTAATTCGTTGTACTATAGAGAGTTTAACGCGTGACACAAGCAAGCTTAGAAGCCAATAAAAAAAATAATATTGATTTATTATTACAACCTAAAAAAGATAATAACTCAATTACTGAAGCTTCAATTCATGAACTTATTGAAAACTCAGAGTTCACCAGTCTTTATGTAGACAACGGAAATATTAAAAATGCCATTGCCGAGTTAAATAGTGTTTTAAAACCCTTACAAGCAAATCAGGCAGGCCGTGAAATTCGCTATCAAATTTTAGAAAGACGAGACGCGAAAATATCAATAGAAATTGATAAAGACGAAATGGCTGCCTCTGCAGAAATATCGACGGCTTTGGGAGGAAAGCATCTTTCTGCAAAAGCCATTCTACAATCCGCACAAAAAGCAGGTGTCACCAAAGGATTTAGCAAAGAAGAATTAGTCAAGCTTGCTCAACATGCTGCTAAAGAAGAAGCTGGCTCGCTGGTAAAAGGTGAGATAGCCCATGGTAAAGACCCAATTAATGGCAAAGATGGCAAAATAAAGCACCTTGTAGAAAGCGCTCAAGAACGGATACTAAAACCAAAAGAGCAAGAAGACGGCTCAGTTGATATGCGTGACTTAGGTGACATTATTTGTGTAAAAATTGGTGATCCATTAGCTAAAAAAATTCCACCAACTGAAGGCGTAAAAGGATTCTCTGTAACAGGTACTCCCTTAGAGCCAGTTCCTGGCGCAGATATTTTATTAAAGGCTGGAGAAGGCACTATCCTTAGTCCAAAAAATAATGACATATTAGTATCTACGCGTGTTGGACTCCCCCGTATTATTGAAAATGGTATGGAAGTGGATGAAGTTTATAAAATTAAAAATGTTGACGTTGGCACAGGGCATATTCAATTTGAAGGCAGTGTGATCATCGACGGTGATGTCTGTGAAGGCATGAAAGTTGTCGCCAGTGGCGACATATCTATAGGAGGTTTTGTTGAGTCTGCTTATTTAGAATCTGGTGGAGATATCACTATTGGCAGTGGTATTATCGGTAAAAAACAAGATGTTGAAGAACTTAAACTATCAGATATCATCATGAGTGTCTCGATAAAATCTGCTGGAAAAGTGTTTGCAAAATATTGTCAGTATGCCGATATTGCTTGTAAAGAACTTCGGATAGAAAATCAAATGATGCATAGCATTATCAACGTTGAAGAAAGGTTGTGGGTAGGAACTGAAGAAAAAGCAAATGGCAAATTGATCGCAGGACACATCAGTGCTGGGACATCAGTACATGCGGGTACAGTAGGAGCAACAGCGGGTAGTACAACCATAATCACTTTTGAAAATAAATTAAATCAATTACAAGAACAACTTGTAATTTTAGAAGAAAAACTCGAATCAGAATCGGCTCAAACAACCGAACTTAAAGATGCAAGCAATAAATTGAAAAGCTTGCCTAAAGACAAGGTTAACCCAGAGATGCTTAATAAAGTGCTTTCAACTTATAAGTTTCACGCAGGGCAAATGGGAGAGCTTCTTAACGAAAAAGAGTTACTTGAAGAAGAAAAAAATCAATATATGAGCAACGTTTATATTGAAGCAACAGAGCGTATGTATCACGGCGTACAATTGATCGTTGGTGAATATCAAGATAAAACTAAACGAGAGTATGGTCCAAGTAAAATGCGTTATAAAGAACGAAAAATAATTATTGACCCTATCGTCAATAGCTAATAAAAACGTTCAGATAACTAAGTTATATATTTAAAACCCTATGTAACTTAGTAATTAATTTTAAATCTAAAATTATCATCTATAAATGATAGCAAGCAAAATCATTAAATAATGACAATATTCTGACTTTATTAACTTCTCCCTCGTATCTATCAACTGCATCAGTATATAATAGCCCGAGAAACTTACCAATTTTCAGTGATGATATGAAAACAGAAGATGAACAACTCAATAATCCATTACATGGCTTAAAGCTTGATGTTTTATTAAATGAGCTAGTCAACCATTATGGGTTTGAGATTCTCGCTGAATATACCAATATTAATTGTTTTAAAAACAGAGCGACAATCGCTTCCAGTTTAAAATTTTTACGTAAAACCGAATGGGCACGTGAAAAAATAGAACGTTTTTATCTCTATAATTATAAAAATTTACCTAAAGCCGATGATACTCAGTATGAAATCACTCCACGCCAACGGATCATTCCTGCTCATCAGAAACCTGGAGAGCCTAAAGTGCTGATTAAAGGACAGGCTCCTGCACCCAAGGTGAAAAAGACAACACCCTCACATTCTTATGCAAAAAAGAGTACGAGCAGAAAAGATCACCGCTCTTCAAAAAGTGAGAGAAAGGATACTGTGACTAAAACAACCAATGAACCAATTGATCCTTGGAGTAATTCACCTAAATAATGAAAACACCAAAACGTATACAGCCACTCGTTGATGATGGATTAGTTGATGAAGTGATCAGCCAATTAATGAGCGGAAAAGAAGCCACCGTATATACGGTAAGATGCGGAGAAATCATTCGTTGTGCCAAAGTCTATAAAGAAGCTAACAAACGCAGTTTTAAAAAGGCGGCTCAATATCAAGAGGGCCGTAAAAGTCGAAATAGTCGACGTGCTCGAGCAATGGAAAAAGGCTCAAAATACGGTAGGAATCAGCAAGAAGAGGCATGGCAGAATGCTGAAGTCGATGCTCTTTACCTATTAGCATCTGCTGGTGTGCGTGTACCTGAGCCATATGGTTCCTTTGACGGTGTTCTTTTGATGGAGTTAATAACTGATGAAAATGGCGATGTCGCCTCACGGTTGAATGATGTCATTATGGATGCTGAGCAGGCAAGAGAAGATCATGAAGTTGTGATGATTTATATCATGCGGATGTTATGTGCCGGTATTGTTCATGGCGATCTCTCTGAATTTAATGTTTTAGTGGATGAGTACGGGCCAGTTATTATTGACCTACCACAAGCAGTCGATGCAGCAGCTAATAACAATGCACGAAAAATGCTTGAGCGTGATGTTAACAACATGACCACTTATTATGGACAGTTTGCTCCTGATTTACTATCCAGTCGTTATGCACAAGAAATGTGGGCACTGTACGAAAAAAGTGAACTTACACCAGAAACAGAGTTAACAGGCAAATTTAAAGAAAATAATAAAGCAGCTGATGTTGATAATGTAATAGAAGAGATCAAAGCGGCTTATGAAGAGGAGCAAGCAAGGCTAGAACGAATTCGTGAAGCAGAGCAAGCGGAGTAATTTTTATTGTTGATACAGTTGATACTTAGCTAATTTTGTATGAGTCTCGCTTCTCTCACAGTTCAAGCAATACCTTCCTCTTTATACCTGTTGTAATCGAAAACTAGCTTTGATTCAACATAAATTTAGACCAAAGAAAAAGCTATCCGTTAGGATAGATTTTTGATGGGCCTGGATGCACTAATACGTTGAAAGCAGGATGCTTAGGAGCAGTCTCGCATACGTTTTCTTAATGACATAACCTTAACTATGATCGGCGCTAACGCGTTTCACGACTGAGTGCTAAATCGGAACAGATGGTGCAACGCCGTGACTCTTTTATTATCGA
>JBFONU010000021.1:0-47563 GCA_040779345.1 Colwelliaceae bacterium 6441
CATTGTTTGTAATGGTCAAAAAATACAAGATTTTGTAAAGAAAAACCAAAGCTCATAATTGAAGCTATAGTTAACACCTTACACACGTAGTTAACGCAGTTTTTAATGAGAAAAAGCCACGCAATTGCGTGGCTTTTTTGTGTTGGCAGTAAAGTGTCAATCAAGGTTAAGTGACAATTTCTCGGATAATTTTATTTAAATTAATTTGATAATCACTCGGTTGTACGGCAGCGACAATACCAAAATCTTCCTCAGTTAGATCATGTTCAACAGGTTTAGTGTAGTGATTTAACTTGAGACTATAAATGACTTTAATTATAGGCTTAAGAGGTTCAATTCTGTTTCCTTCAAGTACCACGGCAAGTTTATCATTTGATAGTTTCACTAAGGTTCCGACAGGGTGAATGCCTAAATATTTTATAAACTGTTGAACAATTTCAGGGTCGAACTTTTCTTTCTCTTTAAGTAAATGGCGTAGCACAGCTTGTGGTAGTTCGCCTTTTTTGTAGGGTTTATCACCCGACATGGCATCGTAAACATCAATAATTGCGGTAATACGAGACAGCTTAGATAATTTTTCTTTTTTTAAACCGCGTGGGTATCCTGAGCCATCAAGTCTTTCGTGATGATTAACTAACATATCAATAATGATAGGGCTTGCAAATCCATCTCGCTTTGACAGTTCAACCCCCCAAAAAACATGTTTCTTCACAACTGACATTTCATTAGCTGTAAGGTCACCTTTCTTTTCAAGAATGGTTTTTGAAACTTTTGCGGTACCGACATCGTGTAATAGTGCACCAAGGGTTATTTCTTTAACGGTTTCTTTTTTTAGGCCTAAGTAAAGTGCAAAGCCACAAATAAGCACACTACTGTTTATGGCATGCTCCCATTGGTAATTGGATTTTTGTCTAATACGAGTCAGAATCGTCATTGCATGTTCATTACGGACAATAGAGTCAGTTATGTCACTAGCAAGGTTATTCATTGATTCAGTTGTGAGAGGTTTGGCGATTGAAGCATCTAAAAAAAGTTGTTTAACATGTTCCGCAGCTTGGTCGTAAACTTCGCAAGAACGCGAGAACTCTTCTGCTAAACTCACCTCTGAGCTTGCTTTATCCGATGTATCATTATTGTCTTTAGGTTCAACAGAGGTTGTATCATTAGCGGCTTCTTCATCACACTCTATAACGACACGCACCACCCCTTGCTTTTTGAGAAGTTCAATAGTTCTTGGTGAATTAACAATCCCCTGATTTTTGACTTTATGATCGCTATTTTTAAGTATGATGTCTTTAACAAACATGCCTACTTCTAGTTCATCTATTGTTAAGTTTTTGAGCATATTAGTTTTTAAGCCTTATTTCTTCTTGATATTATATCGGCAAAAAATGAATTATATTTAAACACTGTACCCTACTTTTTGATGTTTGCGTACTTTTGTTGACGTTGACAATAATAACTAGCCAAAAAAGAGTTGAGTAACTACTACCGCGCTTAATGACAGGATCTCGCATTGAACTCTGGTTAATGATCAGCCGTGAGTATAATGAAAACCCTATTTTAAAAACATTCTTACCGGCACAATGGATTTCAGCACGTCGAATTAAACAATGCAGTTTTTTTGAAAATTTGGCAAAAAGAGATAAGGATTATGCTGGAAGAAGAAGCCTTTTGTGATGGAAAAACGGTTCGATACCTTAATGGTAGACAAACTGGTTTGCACATTATTGAAAATAAGTAATTGAGATAACTAATTAAAAAATAGCTTGTAAAGTTGTTGAAGATAATATTAATGCATCATTTAATGCGGTTGACTCATCACTTATAACGACAGGGCGATGACAAAAATTATAAGGGTCAAAATTATCTTCTTGGTATAAAGCGGCACGAGTAAAGCCATCGGCGTCAAGGTTCAGTAAAGGCTCTCCTTCGATATTCGTTAAAATTACCCAGCTATGATTAGTATTATTGACTAACTTTAAATAGGAGCATCAGAGCTTTTCGTGATGTCAGGAATGATGAGTAAAATGCTAAGTTAAGATCAGGAAATATTGCCTGCTGAGTTATACATAAAGCGATAGCACATCAAACAATTATGTCTGTAGGCATTAGTCATTCTAATAAAAAATTTAAGTAAATATAATTAGATAACAAATATCTAGCTATGACTATAATGGTTGTTATGATAACTAATTAATTAACCTTAATCCTAATAATTTAAAAGTTGAGTGCTATGAAAATTGCAATATTGTCGAGAAATAAAAACTTATACTCTACCCGCAGGCTCGTCGAAGCAGCTGAAGCAAGAGGACATGAAATAGAGGTTATCGATACACTTCATTGTTACATGGATATAACAAGTAACAAACCAACTGTTAGATACCATGGTAAAGAGTTACCTAAATATGATGCGGTTATTCCTCGTATTGGCGCCTCAGTGACTTTTTATGGTACTGCGGTGGTAAGGCAGTTTGAAATGATGGGTACATTTATCGTTAATGAGTCAGTTGCAATCAGTCGTTCACGAGATAAATTACGTTCGATGCAGTTATTATCACGCAAAGGGGTTGGCCTTCCAAGAACTGGATTTGCCAGCAAACCTGATAATGTCAAAGATTTAATTAAAAATGTTGGTGGCGCGCCAGTAGTGATTAAGCTTTTGGAAGGCACGCAAGGTATTGGGGTTGTATTAGCAGAAACGACTAAATCAGCAGAAGCGATAATTGAAGCTTTTATGGGCTTGAAAGCGAATATTTTAGTGCAAGAATTTATTAAAGAAGCGGGGGGCGCAGATATTCGTTGTTTAGTTGTTGGTGGTAAAGTAATTGCTGCAATGAAACGACAAGGTGCTGAGGGTGAGTTTCGCTCTAACCTTCATCGTGGTGGTAGTGCGGTATTAGTGAAGCTAACTAAAGAAGAGCGTGCAACGGCAGTTATGTCGGCAAAAGTGATGGGATTAGGCATGTGTGGGGTTGATATTTTACGCGCTGAACGCGGTCCTGTTGTGATGGAAGTAAATTCATCTCCCGGTTTAGAAGGGATAGAAACCGCAACCAATAAAGATGTTGCCGGTATGATAATCGAATATATCGAAAAAAATGCCAAAGAAGGGAATACCAGAACTAAAGGTAACGGTTAACTTTAAAATACTACACGACTTAAACGCTAAGTTTTACTCAAGCGCTTACTTTAATTGAACTTAAAGTAAGCGAACATTATGATAAGGTAATTATTTAATGATCAAATCTCTGTTAGTTTCTTCAACATCACCTGCTGAAATGGGCGGTGAGGAGTTAATTCATAAATGGCAAAATGATGCTGATTCTTTCTTATGGATTGATCTAGAAGGTTTAGAAAAAGACAAAGAAAAGCAACTGCTAGAGGATTTTGGTTGTCACCGTTTAGCGATTCAAGATGCACAACGAGATAGACATCCTCCGAAAGTTGAATTGTTTAATGAGTATATTTTTTTATTGTATCGTGGCTTTGTTGTGCATGATGACAATTTACACTTTGAACATTTGCAAATTAGCATGTTCATTGGCCAAAGAATATTGATTACTTGTCATCCTAAAAACTCTATTGCTATTAACAACTTATTTAACCTAGAAAGTGAAAAATATCTAAAGCGTAGCCCTATACATTTAGCGTTAATGATATTTCACAGTAGTTGTGGAAATTACTTAAAACAGTTGTTTTCATTTGAAGCAAAGCTGGAAACCATTGAAGATCAATTTCAGTTAAGTGGTAATGATCAAATGATGCGAGAGATCACCACATATCGCTCCCAGCTTGTCAAAATACGGCGGACGTTTAATTATCATCTAGCGATTGGAAACAGCTTAAATACTTTCCTTGAAGACGATGAAACGTCATTAATTACGGTAAGAGAAATTCATACGGTGAATGATTTAAGGGAGCGCCTTGACCGGTTATTAAGCCTTTCACAAATGTATTACGATATTTGTGGTGATCTTATTGATGGTTATATGTCTATTACCTCGCATCAACTTAACGCGACTATGCGTATCTTAACGGTTATCACCGCTTTATTTGTTCCGCTGACCTTTTTAGCGGGGATTTACGGGATGAATTTTGAATACATTCCTGAGCTTAAAGTTCAAAATGGCTACTTTATTTTACTCGGCGTTATGTTAACTGTTTCTGTGATCTTAGTTGCTTTATTTAAGAAGAAGAAGTGGTTATAAAACGTGATAAATTATTGAGCTTCTAATAGAACAGTAAGAGTAATAAATGACTAAAAATATCTGGTGGGGGAGTTTTTCTTTTGAACAACAAGAGAAAAAGTCATGGAGTATAGGAGATCGTTCAATCGTTTTAAAACGCGATAACAACGAATGGAATAGTTGGAATATTGAAACGCTTGATGAAAATAACAATGAGATCGTTGTTAGTGAACATTCAGATCTACTTGTAGAAGACAATATTGAAATAGGGCGTTATTTGGCCAGTAATAAGTCAAATACAATTAGCGTAACACCGCAACTTGCTGATAAGTCAATTATTGCTCGACCTGCTTCGCCTTTAAATATTCTTGCCGGAGAAAGGGGGCAGTTGTTTGTCAGTACACCCGTTTGGTTTTCTGCTAAAACTTCACCAGAAGGAAAACCTTTAATTGATTTACCTTTTTGGCGACCTTCTGATTCTTGGATTGGTGCATCGACAATTGATGGGCAACTTTGTTATGCAAAATATACGTCTGCAAAAACTAACTTTGAAGATCTGGACATACGTCCACATCGAGCGATAACACCCATTACTGTTATCAATAATCATCATGAAGCGCTAGTGATCAATCGAATCAATGTGCCAGTAAACTATTTGTATATTTATAGCGATGAAAGCAACCAACTTTGGACGTCGAGTATCTCTATTGAGAAAGACAATGATGCAGACGGCTCAGATGATGTAGAGCTCATTATTGATAAAAAATCCTTACATACCAGCAAGTCATACAACTTGGTCAGTAACCCTAGGGTATCGTCTGAACATGGAAGATTGATTCGCCGAATCAGTAATTTATTTGGATAATAGTGTGATGGATTTAATCATGGATTTATTAATGGATTTTTGGGAAATAATTAAAACCTCTTATTCATATACGTTATTACAAGCACTTCTTATCTTCTTCGCAGGGTATTTTATCGCTAGAGCGATAAGCAGTGCAACAGCGTCTATCAGCGAAGATAAAATGACCAAGCATGGCTTGTTTTTGTTAAAAAGAACTATTTTTTACACGATATTGGTGCTTTTTGCCTTATCTGCGCTAAAACATCTTGGCATTGATTTAAGTATTTTAATTGGTGCTGCAGGCATTTTGACGGTAGCAATAGGCTTTGCTTCACAAACCTCAGCATCGAACCTTATCAGTGGTTTATTTTTGATGTTAGAAAGGCCGTTTTCAATATCTGACGTGATTAAAGTTAATGATACGGTAGGAGAAGTCATTTCTATCGATTTATTATCGGTAAAACTAAGAACCTTTGATAACTTGTTTGTGCGTATCCCCAATGAAAGTATGATCAAAAGCGCAGTAACAACGTTAACAAAGTTCCCTATTCGTCGAGCGGATTTAAAAATAGGTATTGCTTATAAAGAAGATATTGAGCGGGTAAGAGAGATATTATTAGAAATAGCTGAAAAAAATGTTATTTGCTTAGAAGAGCCGGCACCGCTATTTATTCTTACCGGCTTTGGTGCATCGTCGGTCGATATTCAATTTTCAGTTTGGTCAAAAAGAGAAAACTTTCTAGCACTTAAAAATCAAATGTATCAGGACATTAAAAAGACATTCGATGCTCAGAATATTGAAATACCATTTCCTCATGTAAGCTTATATGCAGGAAGTGCTAGTAAAAGTTTTGATTTAAAGATGACAAATGAACAAGAAGATAAAATAGATTAAATTTGATTTAAGTAATCTAAAGTAGAGATCCTGCCATTTTGAGTCGACTCTATTTTGAGAGTATTGTTAATGTCTTTCCAAGCGGTTACTTTGCCGCCAATATTCAACTTATCAAAACTGCCGTTGGTTTTTTCTACCCCTAAAAAGGTCTGCAGTTGATCTAAACTTTCCTTTTTACTGATATCTAGCATTAACCAATCACTTTTTCTCATTATAAAATATTGTCGGACATTGTCTCGATGTTTTAGATAGCAATTACTGAGGAATTCATCATCGTTTATATTCTCTAAAGTAAAAGGGGAAAATACTTTTTGATAACAACGCTTTATATAGGGATTAAAACCTCCATCATTGCGCGTAATATTATGATGCATACGTTGTAATAGTTGCTTGATTGAAGGCAACCATAAAGTGAGTTCTCGTTCTAAATAGATAAACTGACTATTTGGGTAATACAGGTCAAGTTGCTGATAGTCCGAAAAAATTGGCGTATCGGCAATAACTTGTGCTTGCTCAAATGTTTTTTGAGTATAAGCCGTATGGGCAACAGTATAGCCAAGCTCAATAAACTTACTGCAAATACTCGTGGTACCGGTTCTTGGTAAACCGATAATAAAAATTTTATTATTTAACATGAACTAGACCATAGGAATTATTTAAGGGTAATGGTTTCAGCTTCTTTTATTATTTTGTTGAGCTCACCACTTTCTTTCATTTGTAGAATGACCATATTAATGGGGTTAACCAAGTATTTATGATCTTTATGAATGTAATGATATAAATCTAGCTTTTCTAACGAGGGGTTAATCACTTCAATTTTTTGAAATTGGTTATGTTTAATGGTGAGTAAGCCGTTTGATAAATTAGTTAAGGCAATATCAATATTACCTAATAAAAGTTGTTGAAATAAGTGTTTAGTGCTTGTGCTGTTATAGACTTTGCTTAGCCCTTTGGTAATGTTTTCAGTGTGCTTTACCCCGCTAACTTTTCCTATTTTATAATGCGCTAAATCGGCTTTATTGGTGAGTGTTATCTGCTTGCCTTTTAATGAGAAAACGGTGGTATTTAAGTAATAGTAGGGAGTAGGAACTCGGATCAGGTTTTTATTTTCTAAACCATAGTTAAATATTCTTAGTGCTTCCCCGTCTTTTATTCCCGAGTTTGCTTCATATTGTGCTCTATTAGCGGGTAATGGCGAAATAGATATTTCACGGCCAATACGTTGATAGACCTGCGGCAATACAATTCTGGCAATTTCTTGCTCTGTAAGGTATTCAATAGAAGCAAAATCATAATCAGCAGAATTGACTGAAAAACTGATAATAAGGTACAGACAGGAGAAAAAAAAGCATTTTTTAAGTCGTTTTATTATGAACATGTAATTTTTACTCCAACACACTTAAATATGAATTATTTTTGCGTTTTTTTCAATTCCTTATTGATTAAATGGCTAATTAGAATAAACGGAACTTTACATACCTATAACTTCTATGTATATTAATACCTAGTAGTTCTAGGTATGAATGAATATGAAATATTCTAAAGATTTTGTCGCAGCGTCTACAACGCCGTTGATCCTAGCGATTTTACAGCAAGGGAAAAGTTATGGTTATGCCATCATTCAGCAAGTTAAAGAATTGTCAGAAGGGGAGATGCAATGGGCCGATGGCATGTTGTATCCGATTTTACATCGTTTACAGAAAAAGGAATTAATTGAAGCTGTTTGGGGAGTGAGTGAAACAGGTCGTAAAAGAAAGTACTACTTATTATCGACATTAGGCGAGCAAGAATTAGCGCAACAACGTAAAAATTGGCAGCAATTAAATTTAATGCTTAAGCAGTTATCTGGAGAAAACGATGAATGATTTTAATTTAGATAAAGCGGTTCAACAGTGGTGTGAGTTAGTGTTAAGTAATGACAGCATTAAAAGTAAAAATATTGATGAATTAAAAGATCACTTGTATTGCCAAATTGAATATTTTCAGGGCGAAGGTGAAGATGAACAACAAGCATTTAAATCAGCAATTATGAAAATGGGAGAGGTGAAAATGTTATCGGGTGAATATGAAAAAAATCGGTCATTTTTGCAAAAACTTTGTGCGTTTGAATATGGCACTGTAGCCGATCATACCAAGAAAACACTACCGATAAAGGTAGCGATTATTCAACAGTCAATTATGTGGGCAGCAGCAATGATAGCTAGCAGTTTAGTTATTGATGATAAACAGCAGGCAATGACATTAATATTTATTGTATTACTGCCGTTGTCTATTGCTAACATTATTGCTTTAAAAACAGGCGCTGCTGGCAAAGAATTTCGATATATTAAAAATACAGTAGCTAAATGGTTTCAAAAAACCTAGTTTTGATATTGAAAAATTATTGATGCTTTACTAAGAAACGGTTAGTGCAGTGAGTTTTTCAAAAGAGAAATGTTGACTATTGTAGGTAACAAGATATGTTACTTACAATTCATGCTTTAAAGCGCATCAGGTCATTCATGTTATCTACTGTAAATCTATTTTCTCATCTTAATCGTTTAGCCCTTATCATTTTTATTGTTGGCTTTTTCTCCGCGATAGTTATACAGCAACAGGTTGATAAAACATGGCTCGAGCAAAGCTATGTTTATGATATTTATCAAACTGAAAAAGGCGCTAATGCGTATAAATTTAAAGGACAGGAGGTTATTATTGAGGACGTTGTTCCATATCAATCCTCTTTATTAAATCAGCAGCACTTAAATAACCTTATTCATGCTCCCAAACTTGAGCAGCAATGGGTTATTGATGAGCAACAAAAGCTTTTTTTACTCAAACCTGCCTTTCATTATGGCTTATGGTCGTTGTTGCCCGCCTTTATTACTATTGCTTTATGCCTTATTACCCGAGAGCCACTGACGGCATTGTTTGGTGGTATTGTGGTTGGGGCATTAATGCTTGGAGACTATGATTTAACCGATAGCGTTATTATTCCTAACTTAGCAAGTGAAGGAGCAGCTGGCTTATTATTATTATATTTGTGGTTACTGGGGGGCTTATTAGGTATATGGTCGAAAACCGGCGCCGCGCAAGCTTTTGCTCATTATATGACTGAGCATTATGTTAAAGGGCCACGCTCTGCAAAGTTAGTCTCTTGGTTTATGGGGATTCTTTTTTTTCAAGGTGGCACTATGAGTACGGTGCTCGTTGGTACAACCGTTAGACCACTGGCGGATAAAGCAAAAGTCAGTCATGAAGAAATGAGTTATATCGTTGATTCTACAGCTTCTCCAATAGCGGCTGTGATTGCCTTTAATGCGTGGCCTGCGTATGTTCAGGCATTAATTTTTGTGCCAGGGGTGTCATTTTTAGCAACAGAATCTGACAGAATTGCCTTTTTCTTTTCAAGTGTACCTTTTAGCTTTTATGGCATTTTAGCGGTGCTTGGAACGTTGTTATTAAGCTTAAATATTA
Organism: Colwelliaceae bacterium 6441; assembly: GCA_040779345.1. Taxonomy (GTDB): domain Bacteria; phylum Pseudomonadota; class Gammaproteobacteria; order Enterobacterales; family Alteromonadaceae; genus Thalassotalea_H. Next base: position 9,386 of record JBFONU010000021.1, read on the forward strand.
CTACTTTTTCAGGAAAGCGCATTCGTGATGCTCAACGAAGGGCATCGACGACGGGAGCACTCGACGCACCTAATGCTAAGCCGTTGAGTGCCAAAGAATTACAAACTTGCCAAGTGCCTAAAGGTTATCATTCTCACCATTTAGAGTTTATTTTACCGTTAGTGACTTTAGTTGCAACGGCTGTGATCACCTTTGTTGTTTTTGATTCCCCTAAAGTGAATTGGGCGTTTGGGGCTGCACTGCTACTTTCTGCCTTTATTGCGCTTGGTAAAGGGATGTCATTAATGGATTTGATTGATGGCTTTGGTAACGGCCTAAAAGGCGTAGTGGTTGCCTCAGTCATTTTAATGCTTGCTGTCATTATCGGTACTATCAGTAAAGAAATAGGAGGGGGATTGTATTTAGTTTCGCAGTTAGGTGAACAACTACCTTTTTGGACACTGCCGGTTATTTTGCAATTAATTACTATGGTGATCGCATTTTCTACAGGCACCAGTTGGGGGACTTACGCGATTGCTTTTCCTTTAGCTATGCCGCTGGCATGGGCAGTTTGTCAATCACAGGCACTTGCTAACCCTGAATTATTTATGATGATATGTTTTGCAACTGTGCTTAATGGCAGTGTTTATGGTGATCAATGCTCCCCCATTTCAGATACAACTATTTTAAGCTCAATGACTACTGGCTGTGATTTAATGGATCATGTTAAATCTCAAATTGTGCCTGCCACCTATGCCGCATTAATCGCTGCACTTTTATGGACATTAACGGTTTATATTATTGCCTAAACCTCAATTTTTAGCCGTACAACTGTCTTTTTTAACATTTGAATAGGGCAGAAATAAGTTAAAGGTTTGCGCTTTTTTCAATGAATCTAAACCCCTGTAATTATTTGTGTACATCTCTAGTGTAAGCTTTAACTGGGCTGGCTTAGAGTAGGATCTTAATTGTGCAATTTCGTCGTACATAATGTTTTACGGCAATTATTCTGCTTGATCTGAGTCAAGCTTTCTCTTCAAGCACAACAAATGGATAATGACACTATTGATGTTAAAGAGAGATAAATATGACTGAACTAGCAAACCCTCTAAATTTACGTGGTATCGAGTTTACTGAATATGCTTCGCCAGATTCAGATTTTATGGAAAATGCCTTTTATGGTTTTGGTTTTTCTAAAACCAAAAAATTTAAAGGTCGCGATATTGAATACTTTAATCAAAATGATATTCATTTCTTATTAAATAATGAGAAAGCTGGTTTTTCTAAAGAATTTGCGAAAAGTCACGGTCCTGCTATTTGTTCAATGGGTTGGAGAGTTGATGATGCAGAATTTGCTTTTGAAGAAGCGGTAAAGCGTGGTGCTAAATCTGCAGCTGATGCAGACAATAAATTACCTTACCCAGCAATTTACGGTATCGGTGACAGCCTAATTTATTTTATTGATAAATTTGGTACTAAAGGTTCAATTTATGAAGATGACTTTGAAAACCTAGCATCTCCTGTTCTTCATGAAGAGAAAGGCTTTTTACGTGTTGATCACTTAACCAACAATGTTCACCAAGGAACAATGGAATATTGGTCAAACTTTTATAAAGATATTTTTGGTTTTGAAGATGTTCGTTATTTTGATATCAAAGGTGAAAAAACAGCCTTGATTTCTTATGCATTACAATCTCCATGTGGCACATTCTGTTTGCCTATTAATGAAGGTAAAGGCAAAAAGAACAACCAAATTGATGAATATTTAGATGAGTACAATGGACCTGGCGTTCAACATTTAGCCTTTATATCGAAAGATTTATTAGGCTCACTGGACAAATTAGATAAGAATATTATTGATACCTTAAATATTGTGCCTGAATATTATGATGATGTATTTGACCGTATCCCTTGGGTTAAAGAAGATCACCAACGTATTCGAGATCATCAAGTGTTAGTTGATAGCCAAAAAGAAAATTCGTATTTACTGCAAATTTTCACTAAGAATATTTTTGGTCCTATCTTTATTGAAATGATCCAACGTGTTGATGACCAAGGTTTTGGTGAAGGTAACTTTACTGCGTTATTCAAATCAATCGAATTAAATCAAATGGAGCGTGGCGTACTTTAGTCAGCTAAACGCCATACTTGATATAAAAAATCCCGCTTATTTATGCGGGATTTTTTTTACTCCGTCACTTAAAAGTTAGCAAGGACCTGAATTAGTGACATTAAGATTTTTTAAAATCCCATCATGTAAATTATAAACAAAACCATGAATCGTAATGTCTTGATTCTTTTCCCACGCATTTCTTAAAATAGTGGTATTACATACGTTAGCGACTTGTTCAATAACATTAAGCTCACATAAGGTATTCACTTTGTCGCGTTCGTTACTAATTGCATCAAGCTTTTGATGATGAAAACGATAAACATCTTCAATATGTTTTAGCCAATTGTCGATTAAGCCATAACTTTCAGTGTCTAAAGAAGCTTGAACGCCCCCACAACCATAATGACCACACACAATAATATGCTTAACATGTAAAATTTCGACAGCATATTGAATCACCGACAGACAATTTAAGTCGGTATGAATTACTTGATTGGCAATATTGCGATGCACAAACACTTCACCAGGTAACATACCTAATAGTTCGTTGGCGGGCACACGAGAGTCAGAACAGCCAATCCACAGATACTCTGGCGTTTGTTGTTCAGAAAGCGATTTAAAAAAAGAAGGATCTTCGTGTTTAATTTTTTCAGCCCAAACACGATTGTTTTTAAATAAATGCTCGATATCAGCCATAACTACCTACAGATTAAAGAATAATTTTGACATTTTATGTCTAAAAGACTCACGTTGTAAATTAACTATTGAGACTAATTTATATTTATGTTTTTTTGACAACTTTCATTTAAAATAATGCGATGAAAACTGACTCAATTTATCCCTAAAATTATTGGAGCGATTATGCCAAGCGCATGTGCAAGACATATCTTAGTGAAATCAGAAAAGCAGGCTCAAGAAATCAAAGAAAAAATAGCCAAAGGGAGTGACTTTGGTCAAATGGCGAAAAAATTCTCAACATGCCCATCAAAAAAGAAAGGAGGGGATTTAGGTGAATTTAAAAAAGGCCAGATGGTGAAAGCGTTTGATGATGTCGTGTTTAAAAAAGAGCTATTAAAGGTTCATGGCCCAGTAAAAACACGTTTTGGCTATCATTTAATACAAACTATCTATCGAAACTAGACAGTATCAATATGAAAAAAACGCTTAGTAAATAAAGCGGTTTTTAACAATTGAGTGACTTTAAGGATTAAACGCTAATGGATTAGGAATTTATTAATCTGTTAAAACTCTATAATTGGCCAAGTTAGTTGACCATCACCTGAGAATTTGTAAATTCACTGTTCAAAAAGTGTGTATTTTTCGAAATAACTGTTCGTTAAATGACCGTCTATTTGCCACAGTATAAAATAAAACCAATTTCATAGTTTGATTAACTACTATTATTTTCAATGACTTAAGTGGTTGATAAGTGCGCTTGTACACATTTGATTACAATTAAGATGTTAAAATGTAGTAAGTTTTTCACGTTGTAAATCTTTAAGTTGTTGTTTTGTGGTGTTTTATTTTTATATTTTTATGTGAAACAAAGATTCTTTGGACGTTTAGATAAAAAAAATATAAAAGTGTATTGTGAATTCTTTTGTTTTGTTAATATCATGTGAGCGTTTACATCATCAGCGTGAATTATGTGTGTTTCACACCTAATTGGTTATTTGATATAACGTACAAAATACAATAATAGGAATAACATAAAACATGAACAATTCTAAATTAAATAAAGCTATTCGCCTTGCGCTTGCATTTGGCGCTGCTTCAACTCTCTCATTAACGACTTCTGCATTTGCTGCTGAAGAAAATACTGCGGAAGAAGAAGTTGAAAAAATTGAAGTCACAGGCTCACGTATCAAGCGCTTAGATGTGGAAGGTCCAAGTCCAGTTACCATTGTAACCGCAGTGGAAATGGAAAAAGCAGGTTTTTCTAATGTGTATGACGCACTACAAAATATGTCAATTTCTCAAGGTGTTGCTGGTGAGCAATCGGCTAACAGTAGCCAAACTGCAGGTCAACAAATTAATATTCGTGGTTTAGGCCCATCAAGAGCACTAACGCTTATTAATGGTCGTCGTGTTACTGATAACCCAACTGCCTCATATAACGGTGGTTCATTTTTTGATTATTCTCTTATTCCTTTAGCCGCAGTTAAAGAAATTCAAGTTTTAACCGGTGGTGGCTCTGCTATTTACGGTTCAGATGCCGTTGCTGGTGTTATTAACATTATCTTGAAAAAAGATATTGAAGATACAACGGTTATGCTAACTCATGGTGAGTATAGGAAGGGAACCGGAACAACAGATAAACTGCAGCTTGTAGGTGGTTTCTCTACTGATAGTGCCAGTGTAACTTACGCGTTCGAATATCAAGATGAAGGTGCATTAAACGCACAAGATATTCCGCGTATTGATAATTTCAAAGATAATCCAAATGGCTTTAGCGGCTCTCCTAGCTCTAAAGCTTGGAATTACGTTGGCGGTGGTCAGTTCATAAGCCCTACAGCTGCAGAATGTGAAGCTGTTTCACCAGGCTCAACTCCAAATCCATATAGCTCTAATCCTTTTTTTCAGGGTAGTGTATGTGGCTCTATGAGTGCAGACAATTATACGCTTAAAAATCCACGTGAGCGTATCAATGGTATGGTTAATTTTACCATGGACTTAACTGACGATATCGAATTGTTTGGTAATGCCTTATTATGGAAATCAAAAACAAATAACCAAATTTTTGAATCATGGTTACAATTTGCTGGTACAAGTGAAGCAACGGGTCAGTATGCTAACTTACTGATTAGTTTCCCACAAAGCGAATTCCCTGCTAGTAGTTTTAACGAAAAAGAAACTTATGTTGGAATGGTAGGTGCTAGAGGTACATTACTTGAAGATTTTGATTGGGAATTAGGTCTAAATTTAAGCCGGACCAATGAGAACTTTAAAAGGCGTCAATTTAAACAAAAAGCCGTGACAGAGTGGGTAACATTATCTGACTATAATCCATTTAATAAAGTCTCTATTAGTGACTTTAGTGATGATGCCATTGGTGACCGTTGGGGTGACTCTCACTCACTTGCACGTTCAATTGATTTCAATATTACAGGTGATGTTTACGAATTAGAAGCAGGTCCTATTCAATTTTCAAGTATTTTAGAATACAAATACGATGAATATGAAATTGAAGTAGATGATATCGCTAAACAAGGACATGTTGTTGATGGTGGCTGGACAAATGGTTCAGCAAACTTTGGTGCGGGTAGCAGAGAACGTTATTCATTGGGTGTTGAATTTCTTGTTCCAGTAACATCACAAATAGAACTTGGTTTCGCTACTCGTTACGATAGCTACCAGGATAAGTCTGATGTAGGAGCTCGCCCAACAAGCCAAGCAAACATTACGTATCGTCCTACTGAAGAATTATTGTTACGTGCAAGTTATGCTGAATCTTTCCGTGCACCAGATAAGCATTACTTATTTAAAGAGCGTGAAGATGGTTATTACAATGGTGGTCTTACTGATTATTATGCTTGTCGTTCAGACAGCGAAGAAAACTTTAACGACGGTTGTTTAGATTTTAACACTACTGATTTATCTGGTTATACTGCGCGTTATCAAGGCCAAGGTAACCCTAAATTAAAAGAAGAAGAAGGTGATACTGTAAACATTGGCTTGGTTTACGAACCTCTTGAAAATTTGAATATCAGCGTTGATTACTTTGAAATATCATTAGAAAATGAAATTATTGAAGAGACAGCAACGTCAGTATTACTTGGGGAAGCGAACTGTCGTTTAGGTAGAAACAACTCAGGTAATGAGACCTTTGATATAAACTCTGCAGAATGTCAACGCTTTATAAGCCAAGTTGTCCGTGATGAAGATGGCTATGTAGATGAAATTAAACCTGGTTATGTTAACCGTACCTCTAGTAAAATGAGCGGCTATGATGTTAAATCTAATTATAGATTGAACACTGAAAATTTTGGTGATTTTAGATTTGAGTTAGCTTATACAATGACTACTAACCGCACGAGAACCAATGCCGACGTTACTGTTGATATTCGTGATATTGATGGAAGTGCTCGTAACACGCGTGATAGCTTAACGTTACAAACGTCATGGGTATATGATGACTTTTTTGCACAAGTTACGGCTTATCGTACAGATAGAATTTACCGCGCTGATTGTTACCGTGGCTATGAAGAAAATGGTCACACAGAAGCTTATGAATCTTACTTACCTTGTAATGAAGTGGATGATAATGGTGAAGATGTACTTAAACGTTTAGATTACCTATGGACGGTTAACTTTACTGCAGGTTACTCATTTATGGATGACCATAATCTCACGTTTACGCTAAATAACTTAACAGATAACTTAGGTCGTTCAGATAGAACTGATAGTAGCTGGCCTTGGAGAAATGATTCTGTTTATAGCATAAGAGGCCGTTATGCTTCTGTAAGATATAGCTACAGCTTCTAAGTATTAGCAAGCCATCCTATTATAGGATAGCAATGAATTTAAAAGGCGGTTTTTACCGCCTTTTTTTATGAATTTTAAATACTATTAAGGTCCAAAAATGAATTTTAAACGCTATTTTCTTGTATTATCACTGTTTTTCAGTATTTTAACCAAGCCATCTCTTGCCCTTGATTTGCCTTCAATTGAGAGCTTTGCGCAACATCAAAAATTTTATAGCATCAAACTTTCTCCAGACGGTAAGCATTTTTCTGCCAGTATGGATAATGAGTCAGGTAAACGCATAGTCGCTATTTTTAATCGAGATAGTGGAAAAATCACCGGCGTATTTAACTTTAAAGGGAGTGATTTCCCTATCGATGCTTTTTGGCTAAATAATGAACGAGTTGCGGTTAACTTAGGCAAGAAACTAGGTGCTCGGGCACAACCATTTCCTACGGGTGAAGTGGTTGCAATGAACGTTGATGGTAAAAAGCGAAAGATGATTTTTGGTATGCGTGCTGAAGAATCAAGCCGAGCGGGTATGAGATTATTGGATTTAATTGCTGATGATCCAAAAAATATTTTAATTGAAGAGGTTGGACTAAGAAGCAGAGCCTTTAAACTTAATGTTTATACGGGAAGAAAAGTCAAAGCAGGTATGGCTCCTCCTGGTGCAAGATCAATGATTGCTGATAATAAAGGGGTTATTCGTTTTGCTAGTGGTCAAGAAAGCATTGAAGGTAAAAATTATGATCAGATTTATTACCGTAATGGAGCCAGTGAAGAGTGGCAGTTAATTGATACTATTCATGCTGACAAAGGAAGGATCACACCGCTAGCTTTTTCAAAAGATGAAAATAAAGTGTATGTTCGCTCAGATAAAACGTCTAAAACTTCTGGAATTTACTTGTATGATATTAAAACAAAAGTATTGGAAGAAGTGTTTGTTCATCCCGTCGTTGATGTGGGTTCTTTAGATATTGATAGAAAAAACAATCTTTTTGCCGTTCATCATGAAGCTGACTATTCGCATGTTGAAGTGCTTGATAAAGAACACCCGTTAGGACGTTGGTATCCTACCTTTATTAAAACATTCAAAGGAGCAAAAGTTAGGATCAATAGTACAACGGATGATATGTCAGAGTTTGTAATTACTGTTCAGTCAGATAAAAACCCTGGCACTTTTTATCTTTTTGATACCAAGACTAAAAAGCTTGTCGAGTTATTTAAAGCTAAACCAGGCCTTGACTCTTCGTTGTTTGGCACCACTGAAGCGTTTAAGTTAAAAGCACGAGATGGTTTAGAGATATACGGTTATCTAACATTACCTAATGGTAAAGAGTCAAATCTACCATTAGTTATTATCCCTCATGGTGGACCACATGGCCCTAGAGACTATTGGACATATGACGATGATGTTCAAGTATTAGCTTCACGTGGTTATGCGGTGATGAAGGTAAACTTTAGAGGTAGCGGTGGCTATGGACGTGAATTTCAAACGAAAGGTTACCGTAAGTGGGGCAGTGATATCATGACCGACTTGTTTGATGCGACTAACTGGGCGGTTAAACAAGGCATTGTCGATAAAAATAGAATGTGTGTCTATGGAGCTTCATTCGGTGGTTATTCTGCTCTAATGACTGTGGTAAAAGAGCCTGATCTTTATAAGTGTGCAATAGGCTATGTTGGTGTTTATGATATGGCTATTCTTTATGATAAAGGGGATATTCCAACCAGTGAATTTGGTACTAACTTTCTAGATAAAGTTATTGGTCATGATGAAAAACAATTGCATGAGTTTTCACCGGCGAGACATGTTGAAAAAATTAAAGCTGATCTTTTCATTGTTCATGGTAAAGAAGATATACGCGCCCATTATGAGCATGCACTTTATCTGAAGGAACAGTTGGATAAAAAAGGAATAAAATATGAATGGATGGCAAAAGACAAAGAAGGACATGGTTTTTATGATCCAAAAAACCGTCAAGAATTATATGAAAGAATGCTCGCATTTCTCGATAAAAACATAGGTGAGAAATCACAGTAAACTTTCTGTCAATCGCATATAATGACAATCGTTTAAAGCCCAGAAAAAATTCTGGGCTTTTCTTTTTACCTTTACTTATAAAAAATTGTCGCAAAACAAGTCATTTCTCTGTAACTTTATCAACTAAAGTAAATGTAGTTTGTTCACACTATATTTAACAATAACGCATTATTCCTTATATTTTTGGATGACCTATGTTCAATCGACTACATATTAAGCTTTTAGTACCGTCAACGCTTGTTGGTGTGTTGGCTATTATATTCATTGCCTTATTTGCAAGTGATAGTGATAAAGGGAGTTTTGTTACCTTACTGATTATCCTTATTATCTTACAGGCGGCAGTAGGGCTTATTTTTTCACAAAAATTTTTAAGTCAACGAATCGATAATTTAAAAACATATTTAGATTTGGTGGCTAGCGTCGATCAAGCACCTTCTGCGCCGTTAAAAGATAATCATGATGATGACTTTGCTGATGTGGTTAATGAGCTGAGTAAATTTATCGATAATTTAGCGGATGTGATCAAAGAGATCAGAAAAGAGTCTGAAATGCTTCGACAAGGCTCTGGCTCATTAACAAGCCAGATAAGTGACTCGGTACTAAACGTTGATCAATCTGCAGAACAAATTTCGCAAATGGCTAGTTCAATTGATGAAGTCGCCTCAACGTCTGCTACTTTATCTCAAGGCGCAGCTCAGGTAAGTGATACCACTAATGAAGTCTTAAGTATCTTAGAGCAAGGCACAAATTCTTCAAATACCAGTCAAAAGACCATTGCTGAATTTGCAAATGAAGTAACTGAAATGGCCAATGACCTCGCCTTACTGCAAGAAGAGTGTTCTCGTATTGGCTCTGTGTTAGATGTGATCAGAAGTATAGCTGATCAAACCAATTTACTTGCGCTAAATGCTGCAATTGAAGCAGCTCGTGCAGGAGAGCAGGGGCGTGGCTTTGCCGTTGTTGCTGATGAAGTAAGAGCGTTAGCGCATAGAACTCAAGAATCAACGGTAGAAATTCAATCAATGGTTGAAGGCTTACAAGATAAATCGAGTAAAGCCGTCAATGCAATTGCTAAAGGCCAAGTCTTAACGCAAGACAGTTTGCAACATTCTGAGGAAGTGGTGCAAGCGCTCGGGCGAATTGGTCAAGTATTTACTGAGGTGAATACGTTAACTTCTCAAATGGCCAGCGGTACTGAACAACAACAGCATTCTACAGCGTCTATCAATGATAATATGGCTGCGGTGGTCTCACTTAGCCAAGAGATAAATGAGGGATTGAATTTGGTTGCTGAGCATGCTGAAAAGCAAAAAGCAATCAGTGAAGATGTTGATACAACCCTAAATAGGATTTGTGTTTAACACTTTGTTAAATAGCATATAAACGGGTAACAAAAGAGCGGATTGGCGCTCTTTTACCCTCCCAGCATATATTATAAACAAAGGCCAACGCCCCAAATCTTTTGAGATTAAATTTAGTTGAAAATAAGCGCGAAAGTGCAACCGCCTCTAGTTAATTTGCTGTTTGATTACGCTTTTTAGCCAAAGCTTTTAATTGTTCTGATTGTTTGTGTAAACTTGCCCTAACTAATACTTCTCTGTCTTCATCACGAATAAAGTGAAAAATAACTTTATGAAGAAAAACATCATCCTCACTTTCAATCTCTATGATCTCACCGTAACAATAAACCGCACAGTTATCACTTTCAATAAACACTTTTAACTCGACTAAATCGGCAATAGTAAAAGCTTGCTCACTTGAAAATATCACACCACCGCCGCCAAAACTTATGCCTTGATAGTGAGTTTCTTCAGCCACTTGCTGACTTAATATATAGCCCATTAGTAAATCAATTTTTTGTGATTGATGATTTAAATACTCCACTAATTGACCTGCAATACCGCTAAGTGCTTGCAGCGGTCTTAAGGCAGCTTGATCTAACGTAGACATATCACTTGCCATTTTAAAAGGGGCGGGCATGTTGTTGATGAAACTTTGATAGTCCGAGCCTTGTTCTTTTGCAAGCAATGATACATTGACACTAAATTCATGTTTAATGGTAAAAAACTCGTTAAATTGGTCGAGTTTTAGTGAGGTATCACTGTCAGTCATAAGCGTCTCTTTGGTTAATTATGCTTGGCTATCGTAATATGTTATTTCGCCGATGACAAAAAAAGATCAACAGCACATTCACACATTTCGTCAATACTAGAGTTTTCGGTATAAATACCATCGTTAGTGAGTTTGGCAATACCGTGTAATGTTCCCCATATGACTTGGGCTAAACGCAATGCGGATGCTGATTTTGGCAATAGACCATGTGTTTGCCAATAGGTGGTCATTTTAACTTGAAAATCAAAGCTCGGATAGGCAGCGCAGCGTAGCGTGTCGTTACTGCCATGATCTTTCCATATTGTTCGGCCAAACATTAAATCATACAAGTTGGAATTTTGGGTAGCAAAATGAATATAACCGAAGACAAAGTCCCGGTATTGTTGCTCTTTGCTTAGTTTTTTATTGGTAAATATTTTTTCCGCTTGTTTTTGCCACTGATTAAAACCTTTCGCGGCAATCGCACAGAGTAAGTCATTTTTATCTTTAAAATGATGGTAGGCTGCGGTACGCGAAACACCGACATTTTCAGCAATTTTTCTTAAAGATAACTCCTCAATTCCATTTTTATTAAGCATTTCAGTTGCTGTTAACAACAACGAGCTATATAAGTCGCCATGATGATAGGAGTTTTTATCGCTTGCTAGCTTTTTACTGCTTGTCATTTTGTTGTACTACAGTGCTTTTCTTGGAGGAAAAATAACATTGGCAAAAATCAGTCCAGCCACTAATGACATAAAAATTAAAAATGTTTGTGAGCCTATATCCGCACTATTGCTGAGCATTTCATGCCCAGATATAGCGGTGTTTAAACCAATATAGACTTTGCTTCCTGGCACCAATACGACTAACCCTAATAGTTTTACGATACTTGAAGGAAGATTCATAATGCGAGAAAAAATATTACTGTAAATCCCTAAAGCAAACGCACCAACAAAAGCACCAAGCGCAATACCTAAATGTATACTTCCCCAGATGCTGGCGGCAAATGCGATATAGCCAGCAATAATACCCCAAGGCGCATCTTTTTTACGTACTCGAAACAGGATCACTAAACTTATAGATAATGTTGTTACTGCCGCCCAAGCTGTCCAACTGGGTGTGATTTGTGGGGCGATAAATTCGACTTCTCCCCAAATTTTCTTACCCAAAGCTAAGCCTAAAACCCCACCGAAATAGAGTTTAAATAGGATCATTATTGCATCCATAATGCGTGCGGTGCCCGCCATTAAATTACGCGCGGCAAGCTCTGATAAGCCTAAGTTTAAGGAAAGGCCTGGAATAAAAGCGATGATACTGGACAAAATAACTAAAGGGGTATTGATACTTGGGTCTATTAACGTAATTGCTGAAGCTAAAAATGCACTGGCTAAGGCAGCTAAAGGCTCTAACATTTCAGTAACCCGTTTAGAGCGCTCCGACCAAAAAACAAGTATGCAGACTAAACACCCCAAAATAGTTGACCATAATACATCATTCCAACTAGTGCGCATGAGCATTGCAAAGGCACCACTCGATGCACCAAAAGCTAAAAAGGTTAAAAATCTACCATAAGGGTTGGGTTTGTTAGCTATTTCATCTAATCTTTCAATGGCTTCTTTTAAACTACGTTGTCCTGAGCTAACTTCATCAACTAATTCATCGGTTCTGGCGAGTGAACCTAAGTCGAGTTCGCCAGGACTGACTCTTAAAATATGGTTATAGTTTTGGTTGTCATCATCATCCGAGAGGATAAATGTTAACGAGGTTGGCGTGATGATAAAATTTGCATGCAGTCCAAGAAAGCTAGCGACATCTTGCAAATGAGCTTCCATTCGATAAGCAGGGGTGCCAAATTTATGTAAGGCTTTGCCTAAACGAATTATAAAGCGTCTTTTCTCAATAAAGTCTTCGTGATCTGTCATTTAAGGTATTACCAAGTCTTTTTATAGACTGAAAATAGGTTATTCGTTAACTATTTGATATTGTATGTTAACTTTTACTTTTAGCAAATAAAGATATTGTATTATGACACTGTTAGTGATTTTAGGCGTGGTGTTTTTAGCCGTTGCTTTGATGGTGCTTTTAGGTGAGAAGTTTGGTAAGCCGATGGAAGCTGAAGAGCAAGCGAAATATTCAAAATGGACACGCATTTTGGTTTTTATTTTACTTTTTAGCGCGTTAATTAAAATGGCTATGAGTTAGTACAACACTTACTTAGATCAAAAAGTGCTGATAACTTGCTTTAACTCAATGCTAAGCTTGATTAAAATGTGGCTAAATTAAGTCTATTGATTATCAAGACTTTAATAAGGAACATAAATGTTTGAACTTCCGCAATTAGATTTGAAAAATAAAGTTTCTCCTTTGGAGTGGCAAACTCGTATTGATTTAGCCGCGTGTTATCGATTGGTCGCAATACAGGGCTGGGATGATTTAATTTATACCCATATTTCTGCGAGAATTCCTGATACAGACTATATCCTTATTAATGCTTTTGGTTTAGCTTTTGATGAGATCACCGCATCCAACTTAGTGAAAATTGATATCGATGGCAACATCGTTGACCCTGATTGTCCTTTTGAAATAAACCCTGCTGGCTTTACAATTCATAGTGCAGCTCATCAAGTCAGACATGAAGATCAGTGTGTTTTTCATCTACATACCAATGAAACAATCGCTGTGGCGAGTTTAGAAGAAGGGTTATTGCCGTTAAGTCAATATGCAATGTTTGCACTTGCGTCATTGAGTTACCATGATTACGAAGGATTAGCAGTTAATGCTGATGAGAAAAAGCGTTTGCAAGATGATTTAGGCAATACAAATTTTATGTTATTACGTAACCATGGTGCATTAACTATGGGCAAAACGATAGGTGATGCCTTTATGCACATGTACGATTTAACGCGTGCTTGCCAAGTGCAATTACAGATTATGGCAACAGGTATGAAGCCTGTTTATGCGCCTCAAACTATCGTCGATAATATTAAGTCACAAGCGAATATTGTCCATACAGGTTTAACCGGCGGACAAAAATCTTGGCCTGCCATGTTACGTCGTGTTTATCGTCACGATCCGTCATTTGCCAGTTAACCACTAATTTAGTGAACAACTGATAAGTTAAAAAGTTAATTTAAAATTTAGAGTGTTATTAATGAAAGTTACTCATGTAGAAATATTTGATATTGAATGTCCAGATCGTCCTCCTTGGAACCCTGTTTTTATTCGCATTCATACCGATGAAGGTATTACTGGGGTCGGGGAAGCAGGCCTCGCTTATGACTGGGGACACAGCGCTGCTGCGGCAATGATCAAAGAAATTACCGAAGCGGTGTTAATTGGTTTTGATCCCTTTAATACCGAGTTGTTATGGTCGAAAATGCTGCGTGAAAGCTTTTGGGGCTTAGGTGGCGGACCTGTTTTATATTCTGCGATGAGTGCAATTGATACTGCTCTTTGGGATATTAAAGGTAAAGCGTTAGGCGTGCCTTTATATCAATTACTGGGTGGGAAAGTGAATAGCAAACTTCGTACTTATGCCAGCCAGTTACAATTTGACTGGGACGTTGAAATTAAAAAACTATTTCAACCACAAGAGTATGCCGAGGCAGCATTAAAAGCGGTGGCTGAAGGCTATGATGCGGTAAAAGTTGATCCCATTGTTTATAACTTAGACGGCACTTCTTCGTTTGATCGCACCAAATTATTTACTAAACCTCAAATGCGTTTATTTGGTGATCGCCTTCGTGCTATTCGAAATGCTGTTGGCGAAGATGTTGATATTATTTTCGAATCGCATTCATTAATGGGAGCAGCATCAGCCATACAAATGGGAGAAGTTATTGAAGAAGTGGGCTGTATGATGTACGAAGAGCCCGTTAACTATTTAAATTCGAAGGTGCACAAGAAAGTATCTGATCGCGTTAATGTGCCTATTGCTGGTGGTGAACGTTTGTATCATCGCTGGGATGTACGGCCATATTTTGAAGATCAAAGTATTGATGTATTGCAACCGGATGTAGGTTTATGTGGCGGCTTCACTGAAGCTAAAAAAGTCTGTGACTATGCCGACGTTTATGATATTCGCATTCAAGCACATGTCTGTGGAGGTCCGGTAGCTACAGCGGCATCATTGCATTTAGAAACCGCCATCCCGAATTTTTTAATTCATGAACATCATACCTATGCTACTAAAGCTTGGAATCGTGAATTATGTATTCAAGACCCTCAACCGGTTAACGGTTTCTTTGAAGTGTCAGAAGCGCCGGGTATTGGTATTGAGTTAAATGATGAAATAGTGAAACGTTCACCAAATGTGACCGTAAAATCATTAAAATAATCGTAATGGTTGATATCCGGTTGAGCGTTTAATTTATTGGTTGTTAAATGCTCAACCTATACAGAGTTATCTTTTATCAACAGGCATCGTGGATATGAAAATACGCTGCTTTGTAAAATTAACAATAGGTATTATAAATAGGTTTTATACAGGAATTTAATAGGTTGAGAATAAGGATATAATATGGCGCAGTATCAGGTGAGCACTATCGCAGTGTCAAAGTGTCAACCAGCAAAAGTCATTGGCTGAGCAGTAAAAAAGTTAATACTAAGAAATAAAACGATATATTGAAAAATTGATACGCATATCGAACAATAGGCGTATCAATTAATTATTTCGTTAGTTGTTTCTTTATTTTTGTGCTGATGTTTCAAAAGAGCAAACGCATCATTCGAAACATCAAACAACACCTCTAACAACACTATTTGCTGAGTGCTGTACCTAAGTGAGGACGAATATCTTTTAATATTTCTTTTAATAATCTTGGGCTACTCGCCACAATGTTACCAGACGTTCCGTGATTATGACCACCAGTAAAGTCAGTCACTAGGCCACCTGCTTCTATGATAAGCAATTCACCTGCTGCGGTATCCCAAGGCTTTAAACCAATTTCAAAAAAGCCATCTACACGACCTGCTGCAACATAAGCTAAATCTAGGGCGGCAGAGCCAGCGCGGCGCATGTCTGCTGTTTTTTCAAACAAAGCTTGGAACATGTTCATATAAGCAGGCATATGCTGTTTGCATTTAAAAGGAAAGCCTGTTGCTAAAATAGCACCGGTAATTTCTTTATTTTGTTTAACTCGAATGCGAAAACCATTTAATTGAGCGCCTTTACCACGGCTGGCAGTAAAGAGTTCGCCACGGATGGGATCAAATATTACGGCTTGATCAAGTTTCCCTTTTACTTTTAAAGCAATTGAAACGGCAAAGTGAGGAATGCCTTTTACAAAATTTGTAGTACCATCAAGGGGATCGATAATCCATTGGAAGTCATTGTCTGCGCCTTGTGAAACCCCCGTTTCTTCCCCAACAATTGAATGCTCAGGGTAAGACTTGCGAATTGTTTCTATAATCGCTTGTTCAGCAGCAACATCTACATTCGTCACAAAATCGTTTGTGCCCTTAGATTCAATCTCAAGTTTGTCTACTTGCTCAAAAGCACGAGAAATAACGTTACCGCCAGTACGCGCAGCGCGCACAGCAATATTTAGCATCGGATGCATACCATCACCTTAATAATTATACAGTTTTGTAAAAGAACGAGTCCTAATTCCTTCATTCAGGAATTAGCGGCGCGCAGTATACCAAAAATTTATAATTTAATCGAATCAATTTATTTTATTATTACAGCGTAGTGCTTGTTTTATGTTTATGCGAGCATAGCCAGTGAAAGTAACAGAATATTTCTTATAAATTAATAGACTAAATCATAATTATAAACACTAACTTATTCTGGTAAAACAGATGATTTTTTCACAGTACAAGGATATTGTTCTATGTTAATATTATCCTAAATTTCAGCCATCTAGGCAGTTAGCTTCTTTACTTTAAGATAATTGCACTGAGAGAAAAAAAGATAATGTTAAATTCAGTACGTATTGTATTAGTTAATACCTCCGATTGTCGCAATATTGGCTCTGCCGCACGCGCAATGAAAACAATGGGGTTAAGCCAGTTAATTTTAGTTGATCCACTTGAAATGCCTAATGGCCAAGCACAAGCACTATCTGCCGGGGCAACAGATGTTTTAGCAAATGCAAAGGTAGTTAGCACGTTAGAAGAAGCAATAAGTGATTGTGGTTTAGTGGTGGGGACAAGTGCTCGCTCACGAACATTGCCTTGGCCAATGTTAGACCCTCGCGAATGTGGTGAAAAATTAATTAGCGAGGTTGGTGACTATCCTGTTGCGTTAGTTTTTGGACGAGAAAGTAGTGGTTTAACAAATGATGAATTGCAGCTTTGTCACTTTCATGTGCAAATTCCTGCTAACCCTGAGTACAGTTCATTGAATTTAGCGATGGCCGTGCAAACATTAAGTTATGAAGTGCGTATGGCATTTCTAGCGAGCCAAAAAGCTGAGTATGAAAATAACGCTGACAAAAGCAATGAAGACGACGAATATCCGGTCGTAGCAGAAACAGAAAGAATGTTTGAGCACTTTGAACAAGCCTTAAAAGCAACGGGGTTTATTGTGCCTAGTCACCCGGGCTTAGTAATGACCAAGTTAAGACGATTCATTAATCGGGCTCGTCCAGATAGTAAAGAAGTTAAAATGTGGCGTGGAATGTTATCTTCCGTTGAGAAGTCAGCAAAACGCAACCAATAAAAAGATAGGAATTATTATGTTTAGCCGTATCAAAGAAGATATTAAAAGTGTCTTTGATAGAGATCCAGCCGCTCGAAATACCTTTGAAGTATTAACCAATTACCCGGGTATGCACGCTATTTGGATCCATCGATTAAGCAATAAATTGTGGCGAAACAACTGGAAGTTATTAGCCCGTTTATTATCCACATTTTCTCGGTGGCTAACGGGGGTTGAAATTCATCCCGGAGCCACTTTAGGGCGTCGGTTTTTTATTGATCACGGCATGGGAGTGGTCATTGGTGAAACTGCTGAAATAGGCAACGATGTTACTTTGTACCATGGTGTTACTTTAGGTGGTGTCAGCTGGAATGGAGGTAAACGTCACCCTACGCTTGAAGATAATGTGGTTATAGGCGCAGGAGCGCAAGTGTTAGGCCCTATTACAATTGGTAAAGGCGGCAAGGTGGGCTCAAACTCTGTTGTGGTAAAAGATCTGCCTGCTAATGCGACTGCGGTTGGTATTCCGGGGCGAATTGTTAACCCGAGTAAAGAGAGTGATTCAGCTGAAAAGAGAGATGCGGTTGCTAAAAAATATGGTTTTGATGCTTATGCTGTCTCTTCAGATAACCCAGATCCTGTTGCCAAAGCGATTGGTCGCTTACTTGATCATATGCATTTGATGGACAATAAAGTTGCCGACCTTTGCAAAGAAGTCAATCAACTAGGCGGCGAAGTTTGCCAAGAAGCTTTACCTGAATTACGAGTGGGTGAATTTGACGAAGATGAGAAAGCTGCCGCTGAGCGTCGCCAAACTCATGTTGAATCTTTTGACCCTGAAATTTAATTGATGTAATGAAGGTCTACTTTAATCTGTGAATTAATGAAACCATTTAAACTAGAATATTGTGCTATAAAGTTGTTAAAGCGTGTAGCGCAATAATTGATTTTAATTTTTAAACATCGTAATATTTATTTTAATGTGTCTTGTGAACCATAACTATTGAAAGCTTTTGTGAATAAATCCTCTTTTAGAAACGTTATAACACTTGTTCTGCTGATATTATTTATCGGGCAGTCGTCAGCAAGTGTAATGAATTCTTGTTCTCAAAAAGTAGCTGATGAAACACAAATGACACAAAGTCTTGATAACAAAGAACGTCATCAAATGATGGAACATAGCCAACATACCATGACAGTAGAAGATGATGCTCAAGCCAATAAATGTTGTGCTGATAGTTGTTTTTGCGATATGGCTAATTGCAGTACAAGTACGCTAGCTCATCAATTGACTGAAAGTTATTTGATTCATGTGATCGTCAAAAATCAATTTAACTTTATCGAACAAGCTACCCATTCTCAATATTTACAATATCTCTTTAAACCTCCTATCCAAAGCTAAACCTAGGACAAATCTGTCCTTTTTTTGTTAACTACTTTTATTCATTAACATCTTACCTAGGGTTAGATTTGTGTAATGAATGCACTTTTATCACCATCGTATTTTTAAAGAGGACAACTAGATGTCATTACGATCAGTTGTAAGCAATAAATTATCCATATTATTACTCGGTATTATTATCGGCGTGCTATTCCTTAGCTATTTTCCAAAATTAACTTTAATTCACCTTAGTCAGAGTGACCAAGAACTCACCCTTGCCAATGAGGGTGAAACAAACAACACATCACAAAAAGCTAATGAACCATTATATTGGGTAGCACCTATGGACGATAATTATCGTCGAGATGAACCGGGAAAATCACCTATGGGGATGGATTTAGTACCGGTTTACGCGAGTAATGATGCTGATCAAATGGAAGGTGAAGGCACTGTCTTTATTAACCCCAGCGTGATTAATAATTTGGGTGTAAGAAGTGTAAATGTTAAATTTTCACAATTAAACAAGCAAATTAATACCGTGGGATTCATTACCTATAATGAAGATAAATTGTCTCATATTCACCCTAGAATAAATGGTTGGGTTGAAAAACTGTATGTGAAAGCCACCGGTGATTTGGTTGAAAAAGGTCAACCGCTTTATGAGTTATATTCCCCTGAACTGGTTAATGCACAAGAAGAATACTTATTAACTCTATCAGCCAAAGATAAGCGATTAATTGAAGCGTCTGAACGACGGTTAAAAGCCCTCCATATTCCGCAAAAGGTTATTGATGAAATTAAGTCAACGAATCAAGTAAAACAAAATGTTATGTTTACCGCGCCTCAGTCAGGAATTATTAAAGATCTGAATGTGCGTGAAGGTTTTTATGTTGACCTTGGCACACGACTCTTTTCTATTGGTGATTTGTCAGAAGTGTGGGTGGAAGCTGAAATTTTTGAACGTCAATATCGTAAGGTACATCAAGGTGATAAAGTCTCAATGAACCTTGATTACTTACCCGAACATGTTTGGCAAGGAGAAGTCGATTATATTTACCCTATTTTAGATGCTAAAACGCGTACGGTTCGCGTGAGATTGCGCTTTCAAAATCCTGATTTTGCCTTAAAACCGAATATGTTTGCTCAAGTCACTATTCATGACACTGATAACAAAAAACACATCCTTATTCCGAAAGAGGCATTGATCAGAACAGGTGATCAAGACCGTGTGGTGCTAGCGCTTGGTGAGGGGCGTTTTAAATCATTAGCCGTTAAAGTTGGCAATCAGGATAACACGCATATTGAAGTCTTATCAGGGTTAAATCAGCACGATAAAGTCGTGGTTTCAGCCCAGTTTTTAATTGATTCTGAGTCGAGTAAAACGTCAGACTTTATTCGTATGTCTTCACTCGATAATGACCTAGCAACGACTCAACAAGTATGGACGCAAGGCGAGATTAAAAATGTTGCAGTTGAGCAGCGAAAAGTTACGTTGCAGCACCAAGCGATAGATGAATGGGATTGGCCTGAAATGACTATGGACTTTGTTGTTGACGATAATGTAGAGATGAAAAAATTAACGGTAGGTATGTCATTATCGGTAGAAATTTCGTTAGATGAATATGGAAATTATACATTAAGCGATATTGATACCAATGAAGGTCAACAAGGTGAAAACCTTGACGATAATGAGAATACTCAAGCGGCGTCTGCTCGCGTTGTTGGGGTGATCAATTCAATTGATATTGACAACAAAGTGGCCAATATTTCTCGTGAGGCGATAGAAAAATGGGGCAGAGAAGCCGCAACCATGAACTTTATTATTGCTGATGATTTAAGTGTTAAGGCATTGAGTCGCGGGCAAACAATAGATTTCACTTTTGAGATCCAAGCAGGTGAGTTTGTCATTACCCAATTGCATAAAGGGGATAAATAATGATTGAACGCATTATTCATTGGTCGGTTTTTAATCGATTCTTTGTGCTATTGCTCACAGCAATGTTAATTGGTATCGGGGGCTTTGCCATACAAAACACTCCGGTTGACGCTATTCCTGACTTGTCTGATGTGCAAGTGATCATTAAAACTAGTTACCCTGGACAAGCGCCACAAGTGGTTGAAGACCAAGTCACTTATCCATTAACAACAGCGATGTTGTCGGTGCCAGGGGCTAAAACGGTTCGCGGTTTTTCATTTTTTGGTGACTCTTATGTCTATATTATTTTTGATGATAATACGGACATTTATTGGGCACGATCTCGTGTCTTAGAGTATCTATCACAAGTATCTTCGAGTTTACCCGATAGCGCTAAGCCCCAATTAGGCCCTGATGCAACAGGCGTTGGTTGGGTATACTTATATGCATTGGTTGATAAAACAGGCCAGCACGATATAAGTCAATTACGTTCGATTCAAGATTGGTTTTTAAAATATGAACTGCAAACCGTCGAGGGGGTTTCAGAAGTTGCGGCTATTGGCGGAATGGTGAAGCAATACCAAGTCGTGGTTCATCCCGATAAGTTACGTGCTTACAATATTCCATTAAGTATGATCCAAACTGCCATTAAACAAGGCAATCAAGAAGTAGGAGCCTCTGTCGTTGAAATGGCTGAAGCTGAATACATGGTGACAGCATCAGGCTATCTAAAAAGCCGCGATGATTTAGCTGCAATTCCCTTAGGCTTAAATAGCAAAGGAACGCCATTACTCTTACAAGATGTTGCTGATATTACAACGGGCCCTCAAATGAGACGTGGTGTTGCTGAATTGAATGGTGAAGGGGAAACCGTTGGCGGTGTTGTGGTGATGCGTTTTGGTGAGAATGCGCAAAAAACCATTGATGGTGTGAAAGAAAAACTTGAACAACTTAAACAGGGTCTTCCTGAGGGGGTTGAAGTGATCACTGTCTATGATCGTTCAAATTTAATTGACAGTGCTGTTGATAATTTATGGTCAAAACTCATCGAAGAATTAGCCGTTGTTGCTATCGTTTGTGTGGTGTTTTTATTTCACGTGCGTTCATCATTAGTGGCGGTGATAAGTTTGCCTTTAGGCATTTTAGTGGCTTTTATTATCATGTATTTTCAAGGGATAAATGCCAACATTATGTCATTAGGGGGCATCGCTATAGCGATAGGTGCGATGACCGATGGTGCAATTGTCATGATAGAAAACATGCACAAACACATGGAAAAAACACCACTTAATAATGAAAATCGCTGGCAGATAGTGGCTAAATCAGCATCAGAAGTTGGGCCGGCTTTATTTTTTAGTTTGTTGATCATTACCGTCAGTTTTTTACCTGTTTTTATTTTAGAAGCACAAGAGGGCAGAATGTTCGCTCCTCTGGCTTATACAAAAACTTATGCAATGGCTGCATCGGCAGGTCTTGCTATCACGTTAATCCCTGTTTTAATGGGCTATTTTGTGCGAGGCAAAATAATCTCTGAGCGTAAAAACCCGATTAACCGTATTCTTATCGCCAGTTACCTACCTTTACTTAAGCTGGTATTACGCTTTCCGAAAGGGACTTTAGTTGCCGCTATTGCGATTACTTGGTTAGGTATGTTACCTATCAATAAAATTGGCAGTGAATTTATTCCTCCTTTAGATGAAGGTGACTTAATGTACATGCCAACGACTTATCCTGGCATATCAATTGGTAAAGCTCGTGAACTTCTACAACAAACCGATAAGCTTATTCGCACAGTACCCGAAGTAAAAACGGTGTTTGGTAAAGTGGGACGCGCTGAAACGGCAACGGATCCTGCGCCATTAACTATGATTGAAACCTTTGTGCAATTAAAACCCAAAGAGCAATGGCGTGAAGGTGTGACCACCCAATCCTTAAAAGATGAGTTCGATGCTTTATTGAAATTGCCTGGAGTCACTAATGCTTGGGTGATGCCGATTAAAACTCGGATTGATATGCTGGCGACAGGAATAAAAACGCCAGTCGGTATCAAAGTGGCTGGAAGTGATATCAAAGTTATTCAAGATATTGGGCTAAAAATAGAAAAACTACTGAACAATTTTGAGGGCACAGCTTCGGTGTATTCAGAACGTGTTGCTGGCGGACGATATATAAAAGTTGATATTAATCGTATTAAAGCTGCGCGCTATGGTTTAAATATTACCGATGTTCAACAAGTGGTCGTCACAGCAATTGGTGGGATCAATGTGACTCAAACGGTAGAAGGGCTAGAGCGTTATCCGGTAAACTTGCGTTATCCACAAGATTATCGTGATTCTCCTGATGAATTAAAACTTTTGCCGATAGTGACACCATCAGGTCAGAAAATAGCATTAGCAGACGTTGCTCAGGTTTATGTTGAAGATGGCCCAGCGGGCATTAAGAGTGAAAATGCTCGTATTAATGGCTGGACGTATATAGATATTGAAGGAACTGACGTAGGAAGCTATGTTGAAAAAGCGAAGGCAAAACTAGCGAAAGAGCTTGATTTGCCCGCGGGTTACTCACTGTCTTGGGCTGGTCAGTATGAATACATGGAGCGAGCAAAAGAGAAACTGGGTTATGTTTTACCTTTAACTTTGGCCATTATCATTATTTTACTGTACTTAAATTTTAAAAGTGTCGCAGAAGTAGCAATAATTATTGGCACCTTACCTTTAGCAATGATCGGTGGGATTTGGTTATTGTATTTAGAAGGGTTTAACTTTTCTGTTGCGGTAGGCGTTGGTTTTATAGCACTTGCTGGTGTGGCGGTAGAAATTGGTGTGATCATGCTCGTTTATTTGAATCAGGCGTATCAAGAAACTAAAGAGCACTATCAGCTAAATAATCAAGTTTTTGATCAACAGGCGCTTGTACAATCGATTGTGCAAGGTGCAGGATTACGAGTGCGACCTGTCATGATGACAGTTGCAACGATTATTATCGGCTTAATGCCTATTTTATATGGCACAGGGACAGGCTCTGAGGTCATGAGTCGAATAGCCGCGCCTATGGTGGGAGGAATGGCTAGTGCCGTATTGTTAACTTTGCTAGTATTGCCCGCGGTATATTTCTTGTGGCGAAAGCATCAACTTAACCCAACAACGGACGTACGATAAGTGACTAATTCTTCTGCTGGTTTAATAAAAGCCACCCGTAAAATGCATAAATGGCTGATGTTGTTCTTAGGAATACAGTTTGTCATTTGGTCAGTTACGGGGGCTTATATGGTGTTTTTTGATATTGACTATATACATGGTGATTCATTAGTTAAAAATCGTCAGACAAAAGTGAATGCAGATAACATCCATTTGTCACTACAGTCTTTATATCAACAATATCCACAAGCAGAAGAAATCGAGCTTGGCACTTTTATCGAGCAAACGGTTTATCGGTTGAGTGTTGATAACCAACAAATGCTCGTTAATGCCGAAAGTGGCAAGCTACTTTCACCCTTGAATGAAGCACAAGCAATTGCCGTTGCAAAGTATGAATATACTGGCAAGGGCGATATTGAACATGTGGAGTTAATTACTCAAAACCCTCCGTTTGAATTGAGTCAAAGGGTATTACCTGCATGGCGAGTTAACTTTGATGATTTTGGCTCGCCAACATTATATGTTTCAGCGACTTCTGGACATGTAGTGACTAAAAGGCATGAGTTTTGGCGTTTATTTGATTGGATATTTCGTTTTCATGTTATGGATTACCAAGACAGCGAAGCTGATAACACCTTGCTTTTTTGGTATTCATTATTAGGTGTGTTGGCTGGGCTGTGTGGTTTAGTCTTAGTGTATTATCGGATCATTAAAAATACTGACAATCGCCAGTTATCTTTGCAGAGTTTGAGCAATCAATCATCTACTCGAAAGGGGACTAATGAATGAATTTGATCAGAAAAATTCATAAATGGTCAGCCTTGTTTGTTGGTCTTCAATTACTAGTTTGGCTTGGCTCAGGTTTATTTTTTAATTTAATGGATCATCAAAAAGCGCGTGGTGATCACTATCGCGTTTATGGTTCAGTGCAAAATGTTATCGATCATCAACGGCTAGTTGAACCACAAGACATTATTGGTAATGCTCAAGCCGTTGTTTCATTGTCACTCATTAACTTGTTGGGCAAACCTGTTTATTTGCTGACTCATGATAAAGGCTTATATCGTCATTTTAGTAATCTATATTCGCTAGTTGATGCTTATTCGGCTAAACCAATAACTATTGATGCGGCAATGGCAAAGCAACTCGCAATAGCCTCATACAAAGGGCCAGGGAAAATAAACTCAGCGACACTTATTAAGCAAGATAACGATGACTTTCCAAAAGAGCAAAACGCGAGTTGGCAAATTAATTTTGCTGATGAAGTTAACACCAGTGTTTATGTTGAAGTAGGTTCAGGGCGTATTATTGGCCATAGTAATGATGATAAGCGTTTTGCTGATTTCTTTTTTATGCTGCATTTCATGGATTACGGCAATAAAGGAGGCTTTAACAGTATTCAAATCATGCTCTTTGCTGTTGTCACTTTATGGCTAGCTTTAACGGGGTTTATTTGGACTTTGCAACTTGGTTTTAATGGGCAATATCAAACCGGATTTTTTACCAAGCAACGCAATATTCAATTATTTAATAAAAATCAGCAATCTTTAGGCAGTGTCACATTAAATTCAAAAGATAATTTACTTGCCGGCTTAAGCAAAAAAAATATTTTTATCCCATCAAACTGTGGAGGGGGAGGAACTTGTGGTAGCTGCCGCATTTTATTAACAGCCAATTCTCCTATTACCTCTGCTGAACAAGAAAAACTCTCCCAAGCATTGTTAGCTAAAGGCTACAGGCTTTCTTGTCAGCAGTTTTTAGCCGATATTGATTGCATAACCCTACTCAATAAATAGCACCCAACTAAATACTTGAGTAAAATACTCAAGTATTCCTTGAGTTTTTACTCAATAATAACTAAAATACTTGAGTGTTGTAGTCAGGTATTCATTTGACTATTTTGTAGGGTTATGTAAAATTGCGCGGCAATTTCACAGGGGTAGAGAATGAAACTAACATCTAAAGGCCGTTATGCGGTAACAGCGATGCTCGATGTTGCAATACATGCATCGACTGGCCCTGTTTCTTTGGCTGATATTTCAGATCGCCAAGGTATTTCTTTATCTTATTTAGAACAATTATTTTCTCGATTACGCAAACACGGATTAGTGAACAGCATTCGCGGCCCAGGTGGTGGATACCGCCTAGGTAAATGCTCAGCTAAAATAGCCGTTGCCGATGTTATTAGTGCGGTTGATGAAAGTGTTAATGCTACCAAATGTGGTGGCAAAGGTAACTGTCAATCAGGCCATCAATGCTTAACGCATACTTTGTGGGAAGGATTGAGTCAACGAATTGAAGATTTTTTACAAGGCATTACTTTATCGGAGCTCGTCGAGCAGAGTAATGTTAAAATGGTTTCACAAAGACAAGATAATGAACAGAAAAAGTCAGAGTCTAAACATTCGTTAGAAACCTTAATAGCAACCACAAATATAGTACATGACTGCTAGCGCAGTATTTTTATTTAGTTGGAGAACGTTAGCCAGATGAAGCTTCCTATTTATTTTGATTATTCAGCAACAACACCTGTAGACAAGCGTGTTGCGACAAAAATGATGCAATATATGACCACTGATGGTTTTTATGGCAACCCAGCCTCACGCTCACATAAATTTGGCTGGCAAGCTGAAGAAGCGGTTGATATTGCCCGTAACCAAATTGCCGAGTTAATTAATGCCGATCCTCGTGAAATAGTTTTCACGTCAGGTGCGACAGAATCAGACAACCTAGCCATTAAAGGCGCTGCTAATTTTTACAGTAAAAAAGGTAAACACTTAATTACCTGTAAAACTGAGCATAAAGCGGTGTTAGATACGTGTCGTGAACTAGAGCGACAAGGGTTTGAAGTCACTTATTTAGATCCAGAAGAAAATGGTTTAATTGACCTGAAAAAACTTGTAGCAGCGATGCGTGATGACACCGTTTTAGTCAGTATTATGCATGTGAACAACGAAATAGGTGTTATTCAAGATATAGCGGAAATTGGCGAAATGTGCCGAGCACGTAAAATTGTTTTTCATGTTGATGCGGCGCAAAGTGTCGGTAAAATTCATCTTGATATGCAAGCGGTTAAAGTGGATTTATTATCAATTTCAGCACATAAAATGTACGGACCTAAAGGTATTGGGGCATTATATGTTCGTCGTAAACCTCGTATTCGCCTTGAAGCTCAAATGCACGGTGGCGGACATGAACGTGGCATGCGAAGTGGCACTTTAGCGACTCATCAAATTGTTGGCATGGGTGAAGCGTGCCGTATTGCCAAAGAAGAAATGGCACAAGATTTAGCCCATGTGACACAAATGCGTGACCGTTTATGGGCGGGGTTAAACAGCATGGAGCAAGTGTTTATCAATGGCGACGCTGACAAGCGCTACCCGGGTAACTTAAATGTGAGCTTTAACTTTGTTGAAGGTGAATCTTTGATCATGGCATTAAAAGATTTAGCGGTATCCTCGGGATCAGCTTGTACTTCAGCGAGTTTAGAACCGTCATATGTACTACGTGCTTTAGGCTTAAATGACGAAATGGCGCATAGCTCAATTCGTTTTAGTTTTGGCCGTTTTACAACAACCGAAGAAATCGATTACGCGATTGAAATTATTCAAAAATCAATCGGGCATTTACGTGATATGTCACCGCTTTGGGAAATGTTCAAAGACGGTATTGATTTAGACTCAATTGAATGGGCGGCTCACTAAGCCTCCCCGATTGAAAATAATTGTTTGATATTAAAGTAAATTTAATTTTTAACAGCAAATATTGGCTGTTAAAAGCGAGGAGAAAGTAACATGGCTTATAGTGAAAAAGTAATCGACCATTATGAAAACCCACGTAATGTTGGCTCGATGGATAAAGATGATCCACAAGTAGCAACTGGCATGGTAGGCGCGCCAGCGTGTGGCGATGTGATGAAGTTACAATTAAAAATAAGTGATGAAGGCATTATTGAAGATGCTAAATTTAAAACTTATGGTTGTGGTTCAGCTATTGCTTCTAGTTCATTGGTAACCGAATGGGTTAAGGGTAAGTCAATTGATGAAGCGGGCGAAATTAAAAATACCGCTATTGCGGAAGAGCTTGCTTTACCCCCGGTTAAAATCCATTGCTCTATTTTAGCGGAAGACGCTATTAAAGCGGCAATTGAAGATTATCGTTCAAAAAATGGTTAATAGGTAGGACGTTAGATGAGTGTAACGATGACGCCTGCTGCGTCTGATAGAGTCAAAAGCTTTATTGAAAATCGTGGTAAAGGGCTTGGTTTACGTTTAGGTATTAAAACAACAGGCTGTTCAGGCTTAGCATATGTGCTTGAGTTTGTTGATGATCTTAATGAAGACGATACCATGTTCGAGATAAATGATGTCAATATCATTATTGATGGTAAAAGCCTTGTTTATTTAGACGGAATTGAACTTGATTTCGTCAAAGAAGGGTTAAATGAAGGTTTTAAATTCACCAATCCAAACGCAAAA
The DNA here is from genome assembly GCA_040779345.1 of Colwelliaceae bacterium 6441. Taxonomy (GTDB): domain Bacteria; phylum Pseudomonadota; class Gammaproteobacteria; order Enterobacterales; family Alteromonadaceae; genus Thalassotalea_H. The sequence goes on from JBFONU010000021.1 coordinate 37,637, forward strand.
GGCGAATGTGGTTGTGGTGAAAGCTTTAATGTATAATCGCCGCAATTATCTATTGTAGGTATTATTTAGCGAGTTGTTGTTGTGAATTATTTTGAAATGTTTGGTTTAGAAGAAAAGTTTGCTGTTGATACAGAGCAGCTAACAGAGCGTTTTCAAGCGATTCAAAGAAGCGTACATCCCGATCGATTTGTCAATTCGTCAAGTCAAGAGCAACTACTCGCAGTTAAAAAATCCACCTTAGTCAATGATGCTTATCAAACGCTGAAAAAACCGATAAAACGTGCCGAATATATTTTGAGTTTACGTGGGGTAGAAATACCCAATGAACAGCAGACCTATAGCGATAATATGTTTTTAATGCGTCAAATGGAACTTCGAGAAATGTTAGCTGAAGTTAAGTTTGCTGATGATGTTGACGCCGCCGTTTTTGAAGTTTCTCAAGTATTAGAAACCGAATTTGAACAGTTATTTAAAGCAATGCAAGTTTTGCTCTTAGAAAACTCTGAGTCTTCAAATATTAAAGCCTGTGAAAACTTGCGAAAATTAAAGTTTTATCAAAAACTTCACCTTGAATTAGATCGTTTAGAAGACCTTTTGTTCGACGATTAATCTTATCACTTACTTTTGAAAAACGAGTCTCCACATGGCGTTATTACAAATTGCAGAACCGGGTCAAAGTACTGTCCCTCACGAACATCGCCTTGCGATAGGTATTGATTTAGGTACGACTAACTCATTAGTGGCTACAGTTAAAAGTGGTTTGTCTGAAACAATCGCTGACAGCGACGGCCATGATATCCTGCCTTCTGTGGTGAGTTATCAACAAAATGCAATCTTAGTCGGTAGAGAAGCCAAAGCGCTTGCGATCACTGACCCAGAAAATACCATTGTTTCGGCCAAACGGCTGATCGGTCGTTCACATACTGATATTCAACAAAAGTATCACTCATTACCTTATGAGTTTTGTGGTGATGAAAATCACCCTAGCTTCGTGACACGCTCAGGAAAAATAAACCCTGTACAAGTGTCAGCAGAAATTTTAAAAACATTAAGCCAACGGGCTCAAGTTGCCTTAGGTGGCGAGCTTACCGGTGTTGTGATCACCGTTCCTGCTTATTTTGATGACGCACAACGCCAAAGCACTAAAGACGCAGCAAAACTTGCCGGCGTGAATGTTTTAAGGCTCTTAAATGAACCGACCGCCGCCGCAGTTGCTTATGGTTTAGACAACCAGCAAACAGGGCAGCAAGAAGGTATCATTGCCGTTTATGACTTAGGCGGCGGTACATTTGATATCTCTATTTTGCGATTAAATAAAGGGGTTTTTGAAGTTCTTGCTACTGGCGGTGATTCTGCACTAGGTGGTGATGATTTTGACGTTGCTTTGGTTGATTATTTAATTGAACAAGCAAATTTACAACGACCATTATCACCCACAATGGAGCGACAATTACTCGATCAAGCCTGTAAAGCCAAAGAGGCCTTAACAACAGCCAATACCTTTCAAGTCGCCTTATCATTAGAAAACAATCAACAATGGCAAGGGAATGTTACGAAAGCGCAATTTGAAACGCTTATTAAACCCTTGGTAAGTAAAACACTTAGAGCTTGTCGACGAGCATTAAAAGATGCAGACATTGAAGTGTGCGCAGTAAACGAAGTCGTCATGGTCGGGGGTTCTACTCGTGTGCCATTAGTGCGAGCTGAAACTGAAAAATATTTTGATAAAACTCCGTTAACATCAATCGACCCTGATAAAGTGGTGGCGATAGGCGCTGCTATTCAAGCAGATATACTCGCAGGTAATAAACCTGATAATGATATGTTATTGCTTGATGTTATTCCATTATCACTCGGTTTAGAAACTATGGGTGGCTTAGTTGAAAAAGTGATCTCGCGTAATACCACGATACCTGTTGCTAAAGCGCAAGAATTTACCACCTTTAAAGACGGTCAAACTGCGATGGCAATTCATGTATTACAAGGTGAACGTGAATTGGTTGACGATTGTCGTTCACTTGCTCGCTTTGAATTACGCGGTATTCCTGCCATGACGGCTGGTGCTGCGCATATTCGTGTCACGTTTAAAGTTGATGCCGATGGCCTACTTGAAGTTTCAGCAATGGAAAAGTCAACAGGAGTTGAAGCAAGCATTGAAGTGAAACCGTCATTTGGCTTAGCGGAAGATGAAATCACGACTATGTTAAAAGCGTCTATGACCAATGCCGCACAAGATATGCAAGCGCGTATGCTAAAAGAGCAACAAGTAGAAGCCTCTCGCGTTATCGAATCCGTTCAATCGGCATTAGCCGTGGATAGCCATTTATTATCTGCTGATGAAAATACAATGATTAATAACGCAATTTCTGCGTTAGCCAAAGTGAGCCAAGGAATCGAAGTAACAGCGATAGAAAAAGCAATCGAGAAATTAAATCATCACACGGCTACGTTTGCAGAAAGACGAATGGATTCCTCGATTCGTACTGCATTATCGGGTCAAACCGTTGATGATATTTAACGTATTTTTGAATTAATGTAATTAGACAAATAGAACATTTAATAGAGATAAAGATGCCAAAAATTATTGTATTACCTCACGAAGAGCTTTGTCCTGATGGCGCTGTATTAGAAGCAGAAACAGGTGAAAGTGTATTAAATACGATTTTAAAAAATGATATTGACCTAGAACATGCTTGTGAAAAAGTATGTGCGTGCACAACCTGCCATGTCATTATTCGAGAAGGATTTGACTCAATTGCCGAAAGCGACGAATTAGAAGATGACTTACTCGATAAAGCTTGGGGATTAGAGCCTGACTCACGTTTAAGTTGCCAAGCGATTGTTGCCGATGAAGACTTAGTGGTAGAAATTCCTAAGTATACGTTGAATATGGTCTCAGAGAATCATTGATTGATTTAGGTATATTGAATTATAGAAAGGGTAATAACAGATTGATGTTATTACCCTTTCTTCGTTTATGGTCAAAATGGCTGAAAAGCCTATCGTATGTTCGATGCGCATTCAGTTCTTTCATGAATTATTAAGAAACTCTGCATTTGATAACGAAGCACCTAAATAGCCTTTATTGAAATTGATTGTTGCAAGCTTATCGTTGCCGTTGATCTTAGTTACTTTAATTGTTCAAAAAGTCAATTTAGGGCTGAACGTAACTAGCGCCTAATATGCTTTTTATTTCACCTGAATCTTGCAATAATTTTAAGGCAGCATTAAAAATGCTTGTGCTGCTAGCGTATTATGACAAAGGAAGCCATCTTCATGAGTAATGTATGGACTTGCTTCGTTATAGCTAAGATCTTCTAGCTTCATACCTAAATGATTAAACGCCTCCCAAGCATCTGGAACATATGCTAAAAAAGCATCAATACGTCCAGCTTTTAGCTTTTTAATGTTAGCTTCAATGGTTTCTACGTAATCAACTTTTAAGTTTAACATACCAAACTCTGGGCCATAAGGCATGCCACGACGAGCACCAACTTTCTTTCCTTGCAATTGTTTAAGCTTAGTTAAAGCCGGAGTGCCTGCGGGGGTGAAAATATAAATTTTAGCCACATTAAAAAAATCAGACTGAATTACATCAGATAAACCACTGAAGTCTTTATCAAACGGAGCAACACAATCCACGTTTTTAGCAGAAAAAGCTTGCTCTGCACGGGCAGCAGGTAAAATATTATACGACCAGTTTTCATTTGCTTTCACTTTAACCTTATTAAATAACTGGTCATAACTACCGTTACCGCTAGGTTCAAATAGGGGAGGGAGATTATATACAGCAATTTTAACGTCTGCAGTCGCAAATGCGCTCACTAAAGCTAGCGTTGATACTACAAGTGAGAATATTTTTCTCATTATATTTCATTCCTAACGGGTAGTCGCACTTTAAAATTAGTCATCGTATCACTTAATGATCCTGCTATATTCTTCATAGCTAATGTGATTGTGCCAGAATTAACAACCACATCTGAACTAAAACCCTAGGGTTTTTAAGTGATACAATCAAAATCCACCGATTATAATAATTGATAAAATATCAATACGCTGAGTTAAACCGCCATCACTATTCGCAATGTTTTTATCGCACAACTGACCTATTAGATATAATTTTGATAAATATCTACTAATAACTTAATACTAGACTGATATTCTTTTTATACAGCAATTAAAAGTTTCCAGCATAGCTTTTAAAGTAGGAAATGTTTATGACCATAAAAACATTATTAAGATCGGCATTTGCTTTTATCATTTTAATAGCATTTGTCATATTGTTAATTGTATTGAATTTACGCAGTAGTCTGGAAGATAGTTTTTCTTCATCTGAATATCGATATCAATCGAGCCACTTAGCGAAACTGTCAGCTATAAATTCAACCGCCCTAACATTAAACGCCCGTCAATACGTAGTCACCCTCGATAAACAGTACTTAAACAATTACAATCAGTTTGTTGATAAAATTACAGGTAAAGCTCCCTATATAGATGGTCGCTCGATGGATTATATTGATAGATTAAAAGAATTGAATATTCCTAATTAATTATTAACCTATCTCGAAAAATCCAATGATAATTCTATAAAACTAATAGATACTGAGACTGCCGCCTTTAACCTCGTAAAGCCTTTAGCTGGTTAAGCTCCAAGTGATCTGACAAGTGAAGAGCGTGTTAATTGGTTGACGGCTATTGATATGCTTCATAATTCAGATTATGAAGCCGAAGTTGCAAAGATTATGGCTCCTGTCGATAGCTTTGTTTTAAAGCTCGATGAACAATCTCAAAGCCTCTTAGATCAAGAGCAATCTGCAGTACAACAACGAAGTCTCATTAGTATTATTGCCGTGATTATTATTGTTGTTTTCCTTATTGCTTGTTATATCTTAATTGAAAAACGAGTCATTAAAATCACGGTTGATCTTGTTGGTGAAGCTAGAATCATCGCTTCTGGTGATTTAAGAGAACGTATACAAATCACTGGCTCAGATGAATTAGCCATGTTGGGCAGAGCATTTAATGAAATGGGCGAGAAATTATCAGAGTTGTTAAATAATATTCAACAACAAGCACATTTGGCGTCAGATGCTGCTGGAAGCCTAAATGGGATTTCACAAGAGTCATCAACGCTAAGTTTATCACAAAATCAAGCCATTGATGTTATTGCATCATCTGTCCATGAGAATCAAGCGGCTGTGAGTGAGGTTTCTCGAAGCTGTAACAGTGCAGCAAATGCTGCAGAACATGTTCATTCTAGCACTTCAAATACTCAAGTTATTGTATCGGATAATATAAAGTCGATTCAAAATGTATCAGAAAAGCTACTACAAGCGACTGATAGCTTAAGCTATCTGCATGGCTCAGTTAAAGATGTCACTGAGATCCTTAGTGTAATTGATTCCATCGCAGAACAGACAAACCTGTTGGCGTTAAATGCAGCGATTGAAGCAGCTCGCGCAGGTGAGCAAGGTCGTGGATTTGCTGTAGTGGCAGACGAAGTCCGAAATTTAGCTAAGCGTTCGCAAACAGCTACAGAAGAAATACAGAATAAACTCAATGTATTGCAACAGTTTACTGATCAGGTCTCAACAGGCATTAATTCAAGTAATAGTGATACGAAAGAAGCTGTCGAGAAATCACAGCATGCAGGTAATTCGTTACTTGAAATAAAAGAGTCTGTCACCAATATAAATGATATGAATCAATCAATTTCAGCAGCAGCAGAAGAACAAGAGCAGGTTTCAAAAGATATTGCTGAACGAATAGAGCACATCCGTCAGGGAGCAGAAGAATCAAATAACTTGAATAAGTCAGTAACTCAATCAGCTAATGAGTTAAGTCAAATAGCAACTAAGTTAAATGAAGAAGTAAACCGTTTTCAATTATAAATAAGGTTATACAGTGTAAATATTGAATCTCCTGAATAAGGTCAAGAGATATAACTTATCTACAACAACGTTGAAGCAATTACTGAAATTATTAGGGCTAATCAGATCGTTGAGTAGCCCTGCTTTTGAATACCACCTTTAGGTAAAATTAAGTTGATTGTGTTGAGTATCAACTTCGTTTTCCCCTATCAAAGAGTCTAACCATTTAAGTTTAATGTGATTGTAAAAGGGTAATAACACTTGATTCCATTAGGTGTCATTAAGAGATATTAGGGCACATTTCAATATTGAAGTTATTTAGACTATATTTATGAAACATACTTAATATTCCTCACACAGAGTGAATTATTATATGAAAACAAGCCGTTTCACTGTTTTTTTAGTCTCAGTCGTATTATTTGGCAATTTGATTTTGTCAGCAAGTTTATATGCTCAGGAATCTAAAGAGACTGTTGAACTATTCTCGTTGACACTAGAAGATTTACTCACCCTAAAGGTGACTTCTGCCACCAAGCAAAGCCAAGAAGTCTCTGATGCTCCTTCAATTATTAATGTTATTACTTCGAAGGAAATCACTCAAATGGGCGCATCTACCTTAACTGATATTTTATCGGTTGTTTCAGGTTTTACTCCACTGAAACAACTAAAAAGTGATCGAATGATGGTGGTTAGGGGATTAGCATTAAGAGATGGCGTTTTAGTTTTAATTAATGGTGTACCTGTCAATGATGCTTTTGATGGTAGTTTTGATTTTTATGAAAGACCCGTTGATGATATTCAGCGAATAGAAGTTATTCGAGGGCCTGGTTCGGCGCTTTATGGGGGATATGCCGTTTCCTCTGTCATCCACATTTTTACCAAAAATGAGAAACTACAACCAGATGAAGGTCGATATGAGGTTCGTGCGGCCGTTGGTTCATTTGAGGAGCGTCAAGTGGCGCTCAATGCCAGTAAAAATTTATCCGAGTTTATTGATAAGCTTAATTTTACGAGTAGTTTTTCCTATTTTAAAAAACAAGGCGATGATCTTCTCATTATTCAGGATTCAATTTTTCGGCCAACACAAGCGGAGTTTCTAGCACCTTACATTAATCCAACGTTAACGCCGACTAAAAGACAGGAGTCAGTTGAAAAATTTAATGGTCACCTGAATATTTCATACAAGGATTTGACAGTTAACTTTACTCACAGTCAATTAATTTATAACCCGCTGGTTAGTCATCTTGGTATTGTAACCGAAGCTGGCAAAACCATTAAAGAGTCCACTCTAGATAAGTTATCGGCGCATTATTTTTGGAATGCTAATGATAAAATTGATATTGATGGCAAGGTCTATTGGGTGAGTAATGAATCAAAATTATTTGGTCAGAGCCAACCACCGCAGATTCATGGTGACGAAGATCAGGATGGTTTAAATGAAAGTTTTCCTTCTGGGATCATAGAAAATTTTCAACATAGAACAGAAACTGTTGGCGCCGAATTAGAGTTTAATTATGCCATGTCTGACACGCATCATATTCTGTTTGGATTAGTTTATGATAAAACCGAACTAAAGGAGAGCCAAAAAATTGCTAATGTCTCATTACTCAGTAGGGGGCCCTCACTCGTTTTTCCTGCACAAGATCTCACCTCAGAATTTGTGCCTGCAGGCGTAAAAAGAGATTTGTCATCTTTTTACATTCAAGATGGTTGGCAAATCAGTAATAAGGCTCGTCTTACCTCAGGCGTAAGGTACGGTGACTATAGTGACTTTGGCTCGACACTAAACCCACGCTTGGGTCTAACTTATCAATTCAGTAATTCTTTGTATTCAAAACTTTTATATGGCGAAGCGTTTATGCCGCCAGCATTTTCACAACTCTTCGACGCCGCGCCAACACTTTCAGCATCAAGGCAACAAGGCAACCGAGACTTACAACCTACTGAAATAAAAACGATTGAAGCACAATTAGGGTATGAAATATCAAACTCTTTGCAAACCACAGTGACAATTTTCAGCAATAATATCAGTAATGAGATCTTTTTTGATTCTACCCTTGGTGTTGAGAAATGGTTAAATTCTGGTGAGCGCGAGTCTCAAGGCCTAGAATTTGAACTCAGAGGGGCCATGTTAGGGCTGGACTATGCATTTTTAAACTACTCCTATCAGAAAACTGACGGGGTTGACGTTGGTCTTGGCGCAAATATTCATTCGCCTCATCGCATTAACTTTGGCGGAAATTATAAGTTTTCCGACGATAATCTTGCCGGATTTACGCTGTCATATTTTTCATCTCCGGCGAGAGAAAAATATGATTTAAGAAAAAAAATCAATGAGAAGTTTTTATTCAACCTAAATTTTGAATCTGTCGATGTTTTTATTAAAGGATTAAGTCTCAAAGTCGTCATTGAAAATATGCTTGATCAAAATGGGCGAGATGAAGTTGAAGCAGCTATTGGGTTATTAGATGATATTCCAATAGAAGGGAGAAGTTTAAGAGTAGGCTTAGTCTATAGCTTTTAGTCCAACAGAAGACACATTATATTGGAGATTTAGATGTTTCATTCACGTATCATTAACGCTACTTTAATCCTTGTACTGGTGTGCCTATCGGGCTGTAAGGATACTGAATTTGAAATAATTAACGAAGGTTCATCTGAAGGTGGTGCAACGCTAGTCGCCACTGTTTCAGGAAAAGTGACCGATATTCAAGGTGAGCCTGTCGTGGGAGTTGCTGTAGTGACTCAACCCTTTGGTAGAGAGGTGATACTTGATGACATTGGCCGTAAACTTATTACAGATATAACCACCAATGAGTTTGGCGAGTATGAAATTGTTGATTTACCGCAAGGTACGTACAAATTGCAATTTTTGGCTAGTGGTTTTATCAAAGCCAGTTTAACAATAGGCTCTGTAGATTTTGTTCCTGACAACTTGGTCGATGGTGAGATAAAAAAAACGGCAGTATTACAAGAATTCCCGTTGCAAAACGACGTCGATAGTCCACTGATCGCTTTATTTGATCCTGAAGATAAAAAACGCATGACCGAAATACTGACCTCCCATGGTATTCGTTATATATCAATTCGTGGCGATGTGGCCTCCTTAAATAAAATCGATTTTAATCTGTTGGTGGTAGGATTAGATGCAACGGTCTTTCAAGATATCACCCAACTAATATCAAATAAAACGGTTATCGATCAATTCCTTGCTGATGGTGGTTCAGTTTATTTAGGGCAATTAAATGATTTTAGTGTAGAGGGCACTCCAATGCCGTTTTTAACTGGAGACCAACAATTTTCCTTGCACACCGAAAACGCACCATTTAATGATTTTACTTCCGGCACTATTCTCGATTACTCCCATCCACTCGTTAATGATGTAGTTTTTACCGATTGGAGCTTTGTGGAAGCGGGTCAACAGGCCAAAAAAAATAATGTCACCTTTGATGCAGCACTTAAATCTTCTATCGATTCAAGCCCCAATTGGCATATTATCGTTACCACGCCGAGTGAAGATTTTAGCAGTGGTTCTGGAACAGTGACGGCCGAGTCTGATGTAATTATTGCCGAATATAACGATCCCCGTAGTGGTTCGAAAATTGTGTTAAACCAGGCCGCTTTTTATCAGGGAACGTTCGGTGATATAACTGAAGCAAATGCCATTAAGCTAACTCGTAATGTGGTGGATTACATTAAATATCTAAACGCATATTAATAAATAACTTTATTAATGCACTTCCTAATTCTTCGATAGGATCTATATTTGGATAGTTTGCGTTGACTGAAGACACTCTTTGCTTCGATCAGAGAATGCAACCCCTCTTGGAACTAAATTTATTTGATTGGAAAATTGCCGCTTGGAGCTGATGTTGCGTGACACTTTGTTAGGATTTATCCCAAGTTGAGGTTAAATAGTGACGTTTTGAATAGTTTTTTCACAACTAATTCAATGTATTAAACTATACTCTACTCTAGGTATGATCTGCAATAATCAAACAGGACACTTTAATAATGGAATATAATCCAATTATTGAGGTGTTAAATGACAAAACGA
>JBFONU010000022.1:0-41581 GCA_040779345.1 Colwelliaceae bacterium 6441
GTAGCTCGTCGGGCTCATAACCCGAAGGTCGTCAGTTCAAATCTGGCTCCCGCAACCAATTCTTTGTGAGTGAGAATAAAAATAAACTTATAGGTTTAGGATGTACGACCTTAAGTCATCAGTTACTCTTTCCAAAAATACAGTGCTTTCTCAACCATCTCTCTACTAATCAAGCACTTAAAATAACTTCAATTTAAGTAGTCCTATAACAAAGACACTTGCATCTCTACAATAATATGCAGCCAAAACTTATATTTTATCAATTAAGTAAACTTAATATCGGTAAACATTGATCGTGCTTATCGCAAGATATATCCTTGTTTTACATTATTATTTAAAATTCAAATTTAATGACTTCTAAAAAAATAGCTATTGCACTGCCTTTATTGATGTCAGTTTATATGCTTTTGTATTTTAGTCCTGTAGCTAATGCCCAAAACCTTCGTGATGCTTGCTTATTGGAAGCAATAAAAAATAATGCTGAGGATGATACGGTTACTCAAATTAAAGAAAAGTGTGATCGTTTAAATAATACATCGATCAAAGCTGGGGCAATATCTAATCGACTGATCTCTGAAAGAATCGCAGCATTTGATCCCTATGTGATCACTCCTCATAAAATGAATTACATTTTACCGGTGACAATTTCTAATAGACTTAACACAAGTGTTTATAGCCATGAAAACTTCGACCATTGGGAAGATAGCTTAGAAGATTATGAAGCAAAGTTTCAACTCAGTATTAAAGTCCCTTTAAATAAAAATCATTTATTTATTAAGGGAGATAGTTTGCATTTTGGCTTTACATTACAATCTTGGTGGCAAGTATATTCTAATAAGATCTCTAAGCCCTTTAGAGAAACGAATTATCAACCAGAATTATTTTATGTAGCACCATTAAATTGGCACCCTTTAGGCAGTAATACTGGCTTTGCTATCGGTGCAGAGCATCAATCTAATGGACGCTCTCAGCCTTTATCACGGAGTTGGAACAGAGTTTATGCAAGTTTTCTATTTGAAAAAAATAACTTTGCAATGTCGTTTAAACCTTGGATAAGGCTTTCAGAAAGTGAAAAAGAGTTCCCTTTATCTTCTGATGGTGATGATAACCCAGATATCAGTGATTTTATGGGGCATTTTGAGTTGATTGTTGCACATAAATGGTCAGACTATGTGCTGTCATTTGAAGGCCACCAAAATTTTGCCCATCACAAAGGTGGCATGGAGCTTAGCTTTACATTTCCTTTGTGGGGGAAGTTAAGAGGTTACGCCCAATACACAGCAGGCTATGGTGAAAGTTTAATTGATTATAATCATAATCAACAGCGCTTTGGTTTAGGAATTGCGCTCACCAATATTTTATAAACGAATAAGATAATAGAGATTAATATGTTAAGAACAGGTCGATATCAGCATTTCAAAGGTAATTTTTATCAAGTGTTGTACATTGCTAAACATAGTGAAACAAATGAGTATCACGTTGTTTATCAACCAGAATATGGCGAAAAAGAAATATGGGTACGCCCTCTTTCTATGTTTGATGAAACAATAGAAAGAGATGGTGAGACCCTAAAACGTTTTAAATATATTGAAGGTGAAGATTAACTCTAAGTTCAACTGACCTTCTATTATCACTTTTCAATTTTTTATTATCATTAACCTATTGAAAAGTGATTATGGTCTTGCCAAGGCACCTTTTTAGTTTTAATTTTTGAAACTTTTGCTGACGGTGGCCCATGGTTTAACCAATCTAGCATCTTGTCGACATTTTTTTCATCGCCACAAAGTAGCACTTCGACATCTCCGTCGGGTAAATTATGTGCATAGCCACTCAAACTACATTCTATCGCCATTTGCTGGCTAGATGCCCGAAAATATACACCTTGTACTTTGCCACTTATATGAGCCACGTAACTTACATTCATCATTTATTCTCTCTTATTGTATGATAAATAAATTCATCAGATGATTGCGCCTCGTTAAAGCATTGTCTAAACTCGGCGCAAATTAACTTCGTTAAAGTAAGTATAGGCAAATGTCAGCAAGAATTTATTTAAAAGTTTCACGAGAAAAATCTTTATTAAGAAAACACCCATGGATATTTTCAAAAGCCGTCAATAAAATCAAAGGTAACCCTATGCTTGGTGATACGGTTGATATTTATGATAGTAAGGATAATTGGCTCGCAAGAGGGGCATATTCACCAGAATCTCAAATCAGAATTAGAGTGTGGACGTTTAACGAACAAGAACAAGTAGACCGTGATTTTTTTCGTAATAAATTGTTAAGTGCACAACAAAGGCGTGATTGGTTTATCGAGCAAGGTGGATTAACTGGTTATCGCTTAATTGCCGGTGAATCAGATGGCTTGCCCGGCATAACCATTGATAAGTACAAAGATATTATTGTTTGCCAATTATTAAGTGCTGGCGCAGATTTCCATCGATATACATTAGTTGATTGCCTTAAAGAGCTTTACCCTGAATGTCATATTTATGAGCGTTCCGATGTTGATGTGAGAAAAAAAGAAGGTTTAGAGCCCGTAACTGGTTGGTTAACAGAGCCACAAGAAACCACCAGCACTGTTATCCAAGAGCATGGAATTAATATTCATGTTGATGTAGCAACAGGCCATAAAACCGGCTTTTATTTAGATCAACGTGATTCACGAGTAGCAGCAGGTATCTACGCAAAAAATAAGACGGTACTTAATTGTTTTTCCTACACAGGGACGTTTTCATTACACTGCGCAGCCAATGGTGCAAAAGAAGTTATTAATGTTGATGTATCACAAAGTGCATTAGACATAGCAAAGAAAAATATTACTTTGAATAAACTCGAAGATGCCAATGTATCGTTTTTAAAAGAAGATGTTTTTAAATTGTTAAGACGCTTTAGAGCGGAAAAACGAACCTTTGATATGATTATTTTAGATCCACCCAAATTTGTTGAATCTAAAGCACAACTTACCGGGGCATGTAGAGGCTATAAAGATATTAACATGCTGGCTATGCAGCTATTGAACCCTAAGGGTACTTTGCTGACATTTTCATGCTCGGGTTTAATGGAGGCTAGTTTGTTTCAAAAGATTGTAGCTGATGCCGCACTGGACGCTAAACGAAATGCCTATATTATTGATAGATTACACCAAGCCGGAGATCACCCAGTATCATCTAATTATCCGGAAGGGTATTACTTGAAAGGCTTAGTCTGTCAAATAGATTAAAGCTTTTGCTAGCGGTAACAAAATGTCTATTAACGGTTTAATAGACATTAAAGCAGTAGGTTAATCAATTTCAGCAATATTAATACCGATAAGGTAAGTATCATTACTTTCTTCGGTGACACGAACAACCTTTCCTTTAACATCAAGTGGTTGAACTGTATTTCCTGAAGAATCAACACTCACTCGTATGTTGGTATTAAGTTCAAGTGGGTGTGACATTTCAATTGCCATTCCTGTGGCGCTTAAATCTCGACATGTAGCAAACACAGTGCTGTTTGCTTCATCATCAATGATAGTGACAGAAACATCGCTATTTAACATCATGCGATAAAAGTCACGTTTGTCATCGTAATTAACCATTATTACTCCATTGCATTGTCATGAATCATTTACGTTTATACCCATTGCAATAATACATGTCAAATATCCTGTAAGATCACGTACCTAATTTAAAGTAATTTTTTTAAATGATTGGTAATACGCTTGGCTGATATTGGATACGGCGTTTTCAAATTTTGAGCAAACATAGAAACTTTTAATTCTTCTATCATCCAACGAGTTTCTTTTACTTGTGTCAATAAAGGTAAGTCTTGCTTACATTTTATTAGGGCTTCATCAAAGCTTTGCTGAACTTTCTCTATTTCGATCATTTTTAATCGGTCTTGATTTGGGTCGACAGGAAGCTTTTCAAGTCGTCGCAGTATCGCTTTTAAGTAACGCTCTATGTCGTTAACTCTTTTATAACCAGAGTCTGTTATAAAGCCTTTAAACACTAATTGTTGTAAATGATGTTTGATATCACCATGAGACTGAATGATATTTAATGGCACATTGCCCTTAAGCTTTTTATTGATTTCATGAGTAGACTGCAATACTTGTTCAACTTTTATCGCTAAACTTAATACCGCATCAGCAATTTCAGCACGAACATAGTCTTTACATTCATTAAAGCTTTGCTGATCTCTGGGTACTGCTTCGTATTGCTGAACTAGCATATGGCATGAAGCCAAAATGCAATCATTGAGCAGATCTGTAATCGAACCAAAGGGGTTAAAATACAAACCAAGTTTTGCTTTATTCGGTAACTTTTGTTGTAAATATTTAATTGGTGATGGAATATTTAATAAAATTAGTCGCGCAACACCGGATAGCATAGCCTGCTCTGCTAATAGTTCATGTTCGAATAACTCAATTGCTACACTGTGCTTTTTGTCCACAACCGCAGGAAAAGCTTGCAGGGTTAAGTTCGCTATTTTTTTCTGATAGTTACTCGGTAATTTATCAAAGTCCCATGTTTTTATTTCTGAACGCTCAATCCCTTTATCAGCCACTTTTTGTATTGAGGCTTTTACTTTACCTTGTAATTTTTCTTGTAACGCTGATAAGTCTCTGCCTTGTACAACGACTTTCCCTTTTTCATTCACAATTTTAAAATTCATTTGTAGATGTATCGGTAGTTCAAGACCTAACCAACTATCATCAGTTAATCTAACCCCGGTCATTCGAAGAAGTTGTTTAGCAACCGCTTGTTGAAGAGAGTTGTCATCAGGAGCAATTACCGCCATACATGCCTCAGCGTAATTAGGTGCAGGAACAAAGTTTCGTCTCAAGGATTTTGGTAAGCCTTTAATCAAAGCAACAATCAACTCATAACGTAATGCAGGAATTTGCCAATCAAAACCCTGATCTACCACTTGATTCAAGATCCCCAAAGGAATGTGCACGCTGACACCGTCATCAATATCACCGGGGGTAAAATGATAACTCAATGGTAAAGTTAAATGACCTTGCTGCCAAAAATCTGGATATTCAGATTTGGTGATTTTTTTAGTATCTTCATTAAGTAAAAATTCACGAGTGAAATTGAGCAGCTTAGGTTGCGTTGTTTTTTTTGTTTTCCACCAAGCAAGAAAACTTCTTTGACAAATAACCTCTTCTGGTAACTTTTCACTATAAAAGTTAAAGAGTTGTTCCTCATCGACAAGAAAATCTTTACGACGCGCTTTTTGCTCTAGCTTTTCTACTTCCTTAACCAGATCCAGATTGCGTTGAAAAAACGACTCTCTAATAGTAGCGTCACCATTTACTAAAGCTTCTCTAATAAATATTTGTCGGCAAGTATCAGGTTCAATTTTATTAAACTGTATTTTTCGCTTTGAAACGATAATCAATCCATATAAAGAAAGTTGCTCGTACCCCATCACAGCGCCCTGTTTTTTCTCCCAATGAGGTTCGCTGTAATTTCGTTTAATGAGATGTTGTGCCATAGGCTCAATCCATAATGGATCAATTTTTGCCACCATGCGTCCAAACAACCTACTGGTTTCTACAAGCTCGGCTGCCATTAACCATTTAGGTGGTTTTTTAGCGACAGCAGAGCCTGGAAAAATATAAAACTTTGACGCTCGCGCACCTTTAAATTCTCTATTCTCGTCTTGCTGTCCGACATGACTTAATAAACCCGATAAAATCGCTTGGTGAATAACATCTTGTACGTGAGAGTTTTCTTCATCGAGAGTTATTGATGACATTGATATATTATTATCTTTCAATGCGAGCTTTAATTGGCTAAAAATATCTTGCCATTCTCTTATTCTGATATACGAAAGAAATTCTTTTTGGCATAGTTTTCTAAATTGGTTATTAGTTAATAGCTGTTGTTGCTCATTAACATGATCCCATAAATTTAAAAAACTGATGAAATCAGATTGCTTATCTTTGAAACGACTATGTTTTTCATCAGCCGCCTGCTGTTTTTCAAAAGGACGTTCGCGAGGATCCTGTATACTCAACGCACTGATAATAATAAATATTTGTTCAATACAGCCTAAATCAATTGCCGTTAACACCATTTTGGCTAAACGAGGATCTACAGGGAACTTCGCTAATAATCGCCCTACTTTTGTTAAAGTGCTCTTCGCATTTATTTGTTTATTTACGGCATTTAGCTCTTCTAGTAGGCGTATGCCATCATTAATATTTCTATTATCAGGTGCTTCAACAAAGGGAAAATCTGCAATGTCACCCAAATCAAGAGACAGCATTTGCAAAATAACAGTGGCTAAATTGGTTCTTAAAATTTCAGGATCAGTAAACTCAGGCCTATTTAAATAATCTTCTTCTGAGTAAAGGCGAATACAAACACCTTCAGATACTCGTCCACATCGCCCTGCTCTTTGATTCGCACTGGCTTGTGAAATTGCCTCTATCGGTAAACGTTGAACTTTAGTTCGATAACTATAACGAGAAATTCTAGCCGTACCGGGATCAATGACGTACTTTATTCCTGGCACTGTTAAACTGGTTTCAGCGACATTGGTGGCTAATACAATGTTTCTACCTGAATGTGGTTGAAAAATTCTATTTTGTTCTTGAACCGTTAAGCGGGAAAATAACGGTAGTATTTGAGTATCACGTAAATTCGCTTTTTCTAATGCCGATGCAGTATCACGTATTTCTCGTTCACCATTTAAAAAGATCAGAATATCTCCTAACCCAAAGCTAGATAATTCATCAACGGCAGCTAAAATTCCTGACACGATATCAACATCATCATTAGGCTCGCTCTTATCACCTGTTGATATTTCATTAAGCGGACGATAAAGCATTTCTACAGGAAATGTTCGTCCAGAAACCTCAATAATGGGCGCTAGTTCACCAGAAGATGTTTTAAAGTGATTTGCAAACCGTTGAGGGTCAATCGTTGCCGAGGTAATGATCACTTTAAGATCGGGACGCTTGGGTAGAATTTGTTTTAAGTAGCCTAAAATAAAATCGATGTTTAAACTGCGCTCATGCGCTTCATCAATGATCAAAGTATCGTATTGTCTTAATAACCGATCATTTTGCATTTCTGCTAATAAAATACCATCGGTCATTAACTTGATGTAGCTTTTATCGCTCACTTGATCAGTAAATCGAACTTTATAACCAACAATATCACCGACAGTCGAATTTAGCTCTTCTGCGATACGCGTTGAAACAGTTCTTGCGGCTATACGTCTTGGTTGGGTATGACCGATCATCCCCTCGATACCACGACCTAATTGTAAACATATCTTAGGGATTTGTGTGGTTTTACCTGAGCCAGTTTCACCTGCAATAATAACGACTTGATGTTCATTAATCGCTTTAGCAATTTTATCTACATTTTGAGAAACGGGTAATGATTCAGGGTATTGAATCTTTAGGTGTTGCTTGCGTTTATTTTCTTTATGAAGAATAGATTTTTGAATGTGTTCAGCGAGTTGGTTAATTTGACGCTGTTTTTTATCATTTTTTTGGCTATCAGTGTGCTTCATTTTCTTTAAATGATGCAAACGTTTTTTAAAACGCGATTTATCAGCAAGTCGCGTTTTATTTAATAATGAAAATAGCGCATCAATAGTGATGCTGGTATCAATGGAAAGTTCAGAAGGCAAAATAAACTCAAGGAATACAGATAAAAGCTTATTTTATCAACTCTCCCATGTAACACAAATAATACTTATGCCAAATTTATTAATTTAAACAGTTATTATTTTCCGGCATGAAATGATGCGCGTAAGTGCTTGTCTAAAGCATGCAGTACATCATTACGGCAAATAGTACCTAATAAGTTGCCGTCGTCGTCCACAACTGGATAGACTTTAGGTTTATTTTTCAGCATGTTCTGTCCTAACTCGACCACACTGTCATAAGGTTTAACGGTTAAGACATCTTTTCGCATTAAATCTGCGACATCTGCTCTATGCTCATTCAAGTAAATCGAGTTTAACATAGTTGCCATCACATCACTTTCAGATAAAAAACCGATAAGTCTATGATTATCATCAATCACTGGACCACCAATTTGTTTGGTTTTTAAAAAGCGTAATGAGGCTTCTTCAACCACCATTTCAGGTGTAAAAGTTACCGGGTAATGGTTCATATATTCTTTGACTTGTATAGATTCCATGCCTTTGCCCTTTCGTTTTGACTTATAATTTAAAACATTGCACTACTTACTGTAACTGTAGACGTTAATTTTAAAAATTTCCTAAATTTATCAGAATATTGACGATATTTTTAAAATAATTTTTTATTAATTAACTGCCAGTATTTGTAGTGTTGGCTGACTAGGTGAAAAACGGGAAACTTCTTTCTTCATTTTTTTATATTCACCTCTTAAATGTGATTTTAAATGCGGTATGACGTGCTTATTGTCTATATTTTTAAGATGGTTAAACACCGCCAAACAATAGAGCATTTCATGCTCTGGTAATGCAGCTTGTCTGTTTGCTTTAGGGTTGTAACACGAACCACATCCACCTTTAAACTGGTAAGCAGTATTAGCAAAGATCACACCAAAGCCCATAACACAAGCAAGTACGTCAATCGCTTGAGGTATTAAGTCTTTTCCGCCAGGGGGTAATACCTTTTGCTGTAGTACCAAAACGGTGGCTAGTTGCTGAGCATAAGAAGCAATTAAATCTTGCGGTTGGTTTATTTGGGCAGGATTAAAAGTCAGTGGGATTGATTGTTGTTCATCTGCTATTGCTATTTCTGCTTTTTCACCTCGCAAAGCATTATTCACTTTGAGCAAAGGGAGCTCTAATGAAATTGTCTGATGAGGGCTAATAAGTTCAAAAGGCCAATTCTTCATTCCTGCATAATTTAAGGTATGATCAAATATATTTTTCGCCATTTCTTCAACACTAGCAACTCTGCCGGGATAATAGTCATTAGTAGGTAGAACTAATCGAGTTTCTTGTTGAAAGACCTGTATATTGAAATGCTCAATAGCCCAACTAAAAGTATCAAAAATCCATTGACGGGTATTGTCATCAACTAATGGCTTAACTTTAAATATATTTTTTAACATTCTTACTCTCTAATTATTGGGGGGAGTCGCTTGATTGGCTTGCTCAATACTTTGCCAAGCAGCTGTTTTATATAAGGGTACTGTAGATAAAGAATGATGATGACTACCACTGGACTCTTTTGTTGAGTACGAAAGATAAATCAAAGTTTGATGCTTTTGATCGTATATACGTCTGACTTTTAAGCTTTTGAAGAGGATACTTTTTGACTCTTTAAAGACTATTTCGCCATTTTTAGAGGTATCGATTAACGCAATGTCTTGCGCTGTGATCTCTCCAGTCTGTCGACAAGCAATACTCATGTCAGAAGGGTCAGAAAAGTCTAAATCGGCTTCTACATGGCTAATGTGACAAGTCACACCGGATAATTTAGGATCCTTTTTTGCCTCAATAACTACATCTTTTGTAGTAAATAAACCTAAACTGACTTTTCCTACGTCATCAGAGCAAGCAACTAAACTAAAACATAGGCAAACAGTTAATATTTTAAACATACATATTCATCCTAATTATCGTATTAATATTATGGCAAAACTATAATTATGCTTTACTTACTTTTGTTGATTTAATTTTTCTTTTGCCGCTTCAACTTTCGAAAAATCTAGACCGAGTTCATCTACGGCTTCTTTTATTAAGTCTGGATTTGACATTAACATCATCATTAACGTTTGTAACTTTTCAGCAGGAATGCCTAGTGATTGAATCGTTGTCATGGCCATGATTGGGTTTTCAGTTAACGCTTGAAATACCTCAGCAATTTTTTCATCACTGACATTGTTTTCTTTTAATGTTTGAATTATTGGGTTCATGATTTATTTTCCTAATAAATTGTAGGTCGTAATGTAACGTTAAATCAGTTTGATATGAGATATTAACGTTTATGAATCGGGGCAAAATTAAGGTGAACTTATCAAAGTTTACCTTAATTTATAATAAAATAACAAAGCGCTACAAAATACAATACACCTATAGCTTGAACTAATCAGTTTGATATTAAAGTGCTTTTACAATGTCCTTCACTAATTCAGGACCTTGATATATAAAACCTGTATACACTTGTACTAATTGGGCACCAGCGGCAATCTTTTCTTTTGCATCCTCGCCACTTGCAATACCGCCAACACCGATAATAGGCAATTTGCCCTCAAGTGCTTTAGCAAGTAATTTGATCACCTGAGTGCTTTTATCTTTTACAGGTTGTCCGCTTAGTCCACCTTGCTCGTTGCCATGCTCTAGGTTTTCTACACCTTCTCTTGATAGCGTAGTATTGGTAGCAATAACACCATCCATATTATTTTTAATTAATGACTGTGCAATTGATTGCACTTCAGACTCGCTAAGATCTGGGGCTATTTTAACGGCGATAGGCACATATTTGTTGAACTTTTCAGCCAGTGATTTTTGTTCTTCTTTTAAAGATAAAAGTAAATCATCTAATGCTTCTCCATATTGAAGAGATCGCAAGCCTGGCGTATTAGGTGATGAGATATTAACGGTAATGTACGTAGCAAAATTATAGACTTTACGCATACAGTGAATATAATCATCTTTAGCATTTTCATCAGGGGTATCTTTATTTTTGCCGATATTTATTCCGAGCACCCCATTAAAATTAGCTTTACGAACTTGATCTACAAGATAGTCAACACCTTTGTTATTAAAGCCCATTCGGTTGATCACAGCATTTGCTTCAGGTAGACGAAATATTCTTGGCTTTTCATTGCCAGGCTGTGGCCTTGGAGTAACTGTGCCAACTTCTACAAAGCCAAATCCCATATCATCAAAGGCACGAATACACTCACCATTTTTATCTAAGCCAGCAGCTAAACCGCAAGGATTAGGAAAATTAATACCCATGACATTAACAGGTTTGTTCATCACCGTTTGTTTATAAGCAAAATTTAATGGGGTAGCTCCGGTTTTCTTTAAGCTTTTGATGGTTAATTCATGAATGGTTTCTGGATCGAATTTAAAAAACACCTTGCGTATTGCCGAGTAGAACATATCACCTCTAAAATTATTTCGTTAAAAAAATCCCCGCTAGTGCGGGGATTCTATCATTTATTTACTTGGATCACAGTTTAAACTTAACAGCATCAACTCTCTTAACGCGACTGAGAATTTTGCAAACTCATGAGTTTGCCCTATTCTGAAATCATCTAGAATATGATGCCAACGTTCTAAAGGTTGTGTATTACTATCAAACCAACTATCAAGCATTGAATCAACACTCTTACCTTTGGGATCATTACGAAGAATAACTGAAGTAATTGAGCGTTGTTGCCAATCAAGCTCTTCTCTAAACGATGCTCTAGCAAGCGCTTGCCAATGATTTGAAACCGGTTGTTTTGTAATTTGATCTAAGAACCAATGCAAGTCTAATCGCGCACCAAGTTTGAAGTAAACATCAGCAACTAAATCAACAGAGCGACCATCATTTTCAGTTAATTCTGCGATATCCATTACCGAAAATAACGTACTTAATTGTGAAATACGCTTCGCAACAGCTTTTGGAGCACCAGCATTCGTTAAGTCTGTTTCCACTCTAAGTAATTGGTCAACTTCTTTGTCGATCATAAATTTATGCAGATTATCAGACATTACCTTAAATGTTTGACTATAAAAACTGATAGATTTAGCAATATCTAAAGATTTATTTCTGTGACGTAAAAACCAACGTGTTGCTCTGCGGACAGTACGTCTAAGTTGGAACAACATTTCAGTTTGTACCATGGTAGAAATTTTGTTGTCTAAATCACTAATCGATTGCCAAACATCTGACATTTCGAAAATTGAACTTGCCATTGCGTAACAGTTGGCAATTTCAGACACTGAAGCTCCGGTTTCTTCACGCATACGATTGACAAAATTAAAGCCCATATCGTTGCCAATATTATTCGCAAGCTTAGTGGCAATTATTTCGGCGCGAAGTGGATGATCTTGCATCTGAGCACTGTAAATCTGTTGTAATTGCTTAGGGAATGCTTCTATTAATAATCTGTCATGGTAAGGATTATTAGTAATTTCATCACAAACTAAGTCTTCTTTTAGTACCATTTTGCTGTAAGCAAGTAGCACCGATAACTCAGGTCGAGTTAGCCCTTGTCCTTGTGCTAAGCGGTCGGCAATTTCTTCATCATTAGGGATAAACTCTAATGCTCTATCTAATTTGCCCGTACGTTCTAAATCATGAATAAAACGAGTTTGTTCTTTCAGTTGATTTACACCACGAAGATGAGTAATCGATAATGAATGTGTTTGTCTATAACAATCTTCTAAAACGATTTCAGAAACATCGTCTGTCATATCATAAAGGATCTTATTACGTTGTTTGACTGTTAAATCACCACTTTGCACTAGACCATTAAGTAGTATCTTGATATTCACTTCATTATCTGAACAATCAACGCCACCAGCATTATCAACCGCGTCGGTATTAATTCGCCCACCAGCGGTAGCATACTCGATACGGCCAAGTTGTGTTAGGCCAAGGTTTCCACCTTCACCAACAATTTTAGCTTTAAGTTGCGAACCATTTATACGTAATGAATCATTTGCCCTATCGCCAACTTCAAGGTGCGTTTCTTTACTTGATTTAACATACGTACCGATACCACCATTCCAAAGCAAGTCCACCTTCATCATTAATAATGATTGGATTAACTCATTCGGCGACATACTTTGTTTTTGAGTGCCGATCATTTTCTTAATTTCAGGTGTTAATTTAAGAGATTTGGCTGAGCGATTGAATAAACCACCACCTTGAGAAATTAAGTCTTTGTTATAATCTTCCCAACTACAGCCAGGTAAATTAAATAAACGCTCTCGTTCAACATAAGTTGAAGCTGAATCTGGATTAGGGTCAATAAAGATATGTAAATGGTTAAAAGCGGCTTGTAATCTAATATGCTTAGATAACAGCATCCCATTACCAAACACATCACCGGCCATATCACCTATACCAATACAGGTAAAGTCGGTGGTTTGACAATCAATATCCATTTCACGAAAATGTCGTTTAACAGACTCCCATGCACCTTTTGCCGTGATCCCCATGCCTTTATGATCGTAACCAACGCTACCGCCAGAGGCAAAAGCATCCCCCATCCAAAAGTTATACTCTTCAGAAATACCATTAGCAATATCTGAAAAAGTTGCTGTTCCTTTATCAGCCGCAACAACAAGATACGGGTCGTCTTCATCCAAGCGAACAACGTTTTCAGGAGGAACAATTTGTCCAGCGACAATATTATCGGTAATATCTAAAAGGCCACGAATAAATGTTCGGTAACACTCTTTACCAGCCTCAAAGATTTCATTTCTATCGCCTTCAGGTAATTGTTTACAAACAAAGCCACCTTTAGCGCCAACTGGCACAATAACAGTATTTTTAACTTGCTGTGCTTTTACAAGGCCTAAGACCTCAGTACGGAAATCTTCTCGTCTATCTGACCAGCGTAAACCACCACGAGCAACTTTCCCACCGCGGAGATGGACACCCTCAACTTGAGGAGAATAAACAAATATTTCAAAGGCTGGGATCGGTTGCGGTACATCAGTAATTAACGAAGGCGTAATTTTAAATGATATATACGATTTCTCGCCTGTTTCTGGGTGTGGTTGGAAATAGTTGGTACGAATTGTCGCATTAATCATTTCAACAAAACGTCTAATGATCCTATCGTCATCAAGATTGGCTACGTTATCTAATGAACTTTCAATATCGGCTAGCGTTTTAGTGACCATTTTTTCGCTAGATTTTCTTTTAGGATCAAAGCGCAAATTAAATAAGTTAATAAGCAACTCTGCAATATTAGGATAACGTGCAAAAGTATCTTCAATATAATTTTGACTAAAGGTTCCCCCAATTTGGCGTTCATACTTGGCAAAGGCACGCAGAATTGACACTTCACGACCTGCAAGTCCAGCACCTAATATCAGACGGTTGAATCCGTCATCTTCAAGTTTGCCTGACCATACTTTTGCAAAAGCGTCTTGAAATAAAGTTTGTACTTTTTCTAAGTTAAACGTTTCACTGCCAGTTAATAACATTGAAAAATCGAGTATCCAACACATCTCGCCATCTAATGTACGTACTAGATAAGGGCTCTCACCAATAACGCGTAACCCAAAATTCTCTAACATCGGCAAAACATCAGATAAATGTAGAGGCTCACCTTTGTGAAAAAGTTTTAATTTTACAAAGCGGCTATCTGCTTTTTCTTCTTGTGGTTGATAAAACAACATTTCTAAATGATTGTCTGAGGAAACAGCTTCTAGCTTTTCAACATCGACAATTGCAGTGCCTGGTAGCACTTCATCTTTATAAGCTTGAGGAAAACTGACATATTTCCTACTTAACGCCTTACCTTCCGCTTCACCTTTGTGAGAATTTAGCGCACCGGCTAATTTATCGTCCCAACTTCGAGCAGCTTCATTTAAATTCTTTTCAATTTCTTTCACGTTGATATCCGCTTTTGTTGTTTTAACACGAACGATATAGTGCGTACGAGCTTGCGCTGACTCAGAAAAATAAGTGGTAAACTCAACTTCTTGATCACTACCAAAGGCTTCTTGTAACAAGGCCTGTGTTTTTATACGAAGTGCGGTGTTATAACGTTCTCTTGGCACGTACACCATACAAGAATAAAAGCGGTCAAACGCATCGCGACGAATAAACAAGCCTGAATAATCACGTTCTTGCATTTGGTAAATACCCAGAACATTTTTTAATAATTCTGAAGTCTTTGTTTGTAATATTTCATCGCGCGGATAAGTTTCTAAAATATTAATTAATGTTTTATAGGCATGAGTTGAAACGGCAAAGCCTGATGATTGACAAACTCCTGCAACTTTTGATTTGATTAAAGGTAAATCTAGAGCGCTATTGGTGTAATATGCTGAGCCAAATAACCCAACAAAACGCTCTTCCCCAATAACCTTGCCTTTTTTATCAAAACGCTTGATACCAATATAATCTAAATGCGCTGGACGATGTACACGAGAACGAGAATTTGTTTTCGTTAAGATCAATAGGTTTTTACCTAAAGCTAATTCCCTAGCTGATTCACTTAACGTGGAAAGTAAACGCTCTTTAGTACCATCAGAACGTTTCATTAATCCTAAACTTGACTCTACATTAGCCGCTAAAGCCATATCGCCTTTTAACGTTTTAACGTCGTATGAGCGATAGCCTAATAGTGTAAAATTATTATCTAATAACCATTGGAGAAACTCTAAGCCGTCTGTATGTTCTTGTTTAGAACATGGCACTGTGGCTTTTTTGGTTTCGTCAATAACTTCACTTAAACGTGTCTGCATCGACTGCCAGTCATTTACCGTAATGGCAATATCACTAACCACAGAATGTAATTCACTGGCGATATTATCTAAAACAGATTGCTCTGACTGTCTATCAATTTCAATAAAGAAAACGGTTTCTACTGAGGTAGACTTCATTTTATCATCAGAGGAGGTAGATAATTGCTTGATATTGTTTGCTTTGTCTCTGATAATTTTGATCGGACTATTGAGTATTAAATGTGGGCTTACACCTAAGCGACTTAATGCTATTCGAACCGAATCGACTAAAAAAGGCATATCCCCAACAATAATTTCAATAATGGTATGACTGGATTTCCAACCATTTTTAGACACTTGAGGATTAAATACTTTAATGATTGGAGTATCATCTTTATGATCATTTAGTGAATTCCATAGACTTAACATGGCACCGTACATATCACTATCATTACGATTTGCTAGATCTAAGGTTGAAATATTCCGATAAAGAAGTTCAGAGAACTGCTCAACTAATGGAGCCGTTTCAGAGGGGACTTTTTGTTTAATTAATTGTACTACATTAGATAGTATCACTGAGGGTAAACCGTCTACTAACGCCATGCCGTTTTCCTTTTTGGATAAAACGCTTCAATTATTTGTATAATATTTTTTATGATTATATCTATCAAAATAGACCTTTGTTTAAGATGATAGACTATAAATCGAATTTTATTAACAAATTTAGGGGATTGCGAGCATTATTTTGCTATTGATAGTGATTAAGATGTGACAAAGTGGGGTTAAATATTTACGTCTCTAAGTGTTTATTCACTTGTTATAAATAGAAAATGACCTTTCGGCCATTTTCATGTTTATTTATGCAATATTTACTCAAAATAAAAACATAAAATTATTTTTTAGATTTCCATAAAAAACTTGCTAACGCGGGTAAAACTGTCACAGCAGCGATCATATTAACCAAAAACATAAAGGTTAATAAAATCCCCATATCAACTTGGAACTTTAAATCAGAGAAAAACCACGTTGAAACACCAATGGCTAATGTGATACCTGTGATCAATACTGCACTGCCTCTTTCATGTAAGGCTTCTAAATAAGCCCGATTTACAGGTAAGCCCTCTCTTAATTTAACACTCATTGTAGATAAGATATAAATACCATAATCAACACCAATACCAACGCCAAGTGCAATAACAGGCAATGTTGATACCGTTAAACCAATATCAAGAGCTGTCATTAACCATTGGGCTAACGTTGAAACAACAAATAGTGGAACGACTACAGCAATCGTTGCTCTAATGCTCCTAAAGCTTATTAAACAAAGAATTATCACCGCACCATAAACATAAAGCATCATAGGTAACTGCGCTTTTGCAACGGCTTCATTTGTCGCGCCCATAACGCCAATTGGTCCTGAAGCTAGTTTAAAGGTTAAATCGTCATTATTAAGCTGTGAAATGTATAATTTTGCTTGCTCTATCACCCTATCAATTGTCTGCGCTTTATGATCTTTTAGGAATAAAATAACTGGCATAACGCTACATTCATTATTGAGTAAGCCAGTAGAGCTTGGAATATTAGAGAGTGTTTGTGCTAAAGCGTATTGATTGGGCGATATAATTCGCCACTTCAAATTTCCTTCATAGTAACCCGCATTAATGATTTTCATCACTGATGGTAAACTCACCGCCGATTGTACTCCTTTAACATTCTCCATTTTCCATTGAAAATCATCCATCACTTTAAGAATACGACTGTCGGTACAGGCATTAGCCGAGGTTTCAACAATTACTGACATATAGTCAACACTGATAGCATAGCGATTAGTGATTAAAAAGGTATCTTGGTTATAACGAGAACTCTCATGTAATGCGGGGGCACCCGCGTGTAGCTCGCCAATTTTAAGTTGTTTAGAGTAATGATGACCAGCAATAAATAGCGCTGCTGTAATAATTAAAATAAAAGTAGCAGGACCTTTTTGACTAAAACTTGCCATCACACTCCAAATAGTCCCTTTATTATCATTAGAGAGCGAGCTAGCGGCTTGAAGGTTATTTGATGTTGGCGGGCGTTGGTTACTGCCCTTATGTAAATTAAGATAAGAAATAAGTACAGGTAATAATAATAAATTAGTAAAAATAATTACCGCAACCCCCAAAGAAGCCGTGATAGCAAGTTCACGAATAATACCAATATCTATCGATAACAGCGTGATAAAACCAACCGTATCCGACAGTAACGCTGCCCCACCCGGAATAATTAAGGATCGAAAACTAAACTGAGCCGCTTCTTTTGTTGAAAAGCCTTGATCAACTTTTTTACCTATCGCGTTAATCATTTGTACACCATGACTCACGCCAATGGCAAAAATTAAAAACGGCACTAAAATGGACATTGGGTCAAGACCAAAGCCGAGACTAGCAAGTAACCCCATTTGCCAAATAACGGCAATAAATGAACAAACAATAGGTAACAGTGTTAATGAAATTGAACGTGAAAATAAAAACACCATTACCGTAGTTATCGCGATGGCAACAGCAAAAAAGGTCACAACACCTTTTGCCCCTTCTGCAACATCACCTACCATTTTTGTAAAACCGATAATATGAACGGTTATATTCCCTTTTTCATAAGGTTTTCTTATATCGTTCTCTAACGTTTGTGCAAGCGCGATCGAATCGAGTTTTTCCCCCGTATTGGGGTTATTTTCCATTAATATGGCTTTAACCATGGCACAGCTATAATCATCGGCTACTATACGACCAACTATTCCTGCTTTTTCAATATTGCTTTTTACAATATTTAACCCTTGTTCATCAGCGATAAAATCCGCTGGCACAACCGGGCCTCCGGCAAAACCATCTTCAACGACTTCAACAAATCGTGTGCTGGGAGAGAATAAAGACTTTACTTGTGTTCTATTGACACCAGGTATGAAAAATAATTGATCATGTACATTTTTTAAGGCAGTGAAAAATTCAGCATTAAAAATATCACCTTCTTTATGGCAAACAGAAATCAACACGTTGTTAGCACCGCCAAAATTTTCCCTATGCTTCAAATATGTTTGCATATATTCATGATTCAAAGGGATATTTTTGGTAAAAGATGCATCTAATTTAATTTGTGACGCTTGGAAAACTAACAATACACTAAGCAAAACAAAAAATACTAAAACAAATATTCTATGCCTAAATATTGTGATTTCGAGTCTGTTAATAAAGCTATCTACTGTCATTTATTTCATTACCTGTAAAACTTTAATACCGACTTCAGAAGCTACCACTAAGCTATTATTGAAAATAGTTCCGGCTAATAAAGCTTTGCCATCATCTTGGGTGCGATTTTGAAAAGTCATGCCATCATCAGAGCTAGTTAACAATACGCCATTATTACCCAGTAAAAACAACTGTTCGTCATCTGTTGCAACGATACTATTAAGTAAAGACGTAACGCCTGTTTCACTTTTCTGCCATGGCGTTCCATTAGTTAAACTGCGGAAAGTATTGCCACGTAGACCAACAGCTAATAAGTTACCTTGTTTAGTACGCGCAATGTCGAAAAATGACCCTTGATAGATATCATCGAACCGTTGCCAAGATTGACCAAAATCATTACTTTTTGCAATTAAGCCAACTTCACCGACTAAATAGGTTGTGCGTCCATCAATAAATATGCGGTTAAAATGCGGCAGAATACTCGCTCGCTCCTCTAAGTAGGCTTGCTCATCTTCTTGCTTTAATTCATCTAAGTAATCTAAGTCGTCTTGAGAAAGTAAGGAAGTATGAAATTCTTGCTGCCAAGTTTTACCACTATCCGTTGTGCGGTAAAAAAGACCATATGCGCCTATTGCAATACCTTCGCTGTCATTTTTAAAGGCAATATCAAGTAATGGCTTTTGAATAAGCGGTAAATATTGTTGAACTTGCCAAGACATGCCACCATTTGATGTATGTAAAATAATACCATCATGGCCAACAGCCCAACCTAAGGAGCTATCAACAAAAGTGACTGCCGTTAATGTTGATTGTGTTGGCACCTCAACTTGTTGCCAGCTGTTCACAGTGTCTGCACGAAGAATATGACCACGTTCACCTACTGTAACCATAAATTCATCGTTAACGTTTACCACATCAAATAGCATTGAGTGTTGTGCTAACGATGATTTAATCGCCATCGTTAGCTGCTGCTCAGCACAAACAGTAAAATTAAATAATAAGCAAAAGATTAAGCTGATCTTTTTTATCATTAGTGTAAATCACCCTAAAAAATTAGATTAACACGAAAAAAAAGCTGGCATTATAGCCAGCTATTTAAATAGCTTCTTTGATTATAAAGATAGGCTATCGATTATCGCGTTGTAACGCACGAGAAGTAAACTGTATATTTTTAAGTTTAGCTGAAAAATCATACATTTTATTTTCATTATCTAAACCTAATGCGATATAGCGTTTAGATTGTAAGTCATGAAATACATCTAATGTGGACCATTGTGTTGGTACTTCATAATAATTTAAACCATGTGCTACACCGACACGATATAGTTCATCTCGGTCATCATAAATATCCGTTACAGCAATTTGCCAACTGTCTTCATCAATATAGAAAACCCGTTTTTTGTAGGTATGGCGTGTATCTGCTTTAAGGTTTGCTTCAACTACCCAAACACGATGTTTTTCATAGCGAACGAGATCAGGATTAATATGACCCGGTTGAATAATTTCATCGTAAGTGACTTTATCACTGTGTAAACGGTAGTCATTATAGGGTATATATAACTCCTGCTTACCTTTAAGTGTCCATGTATAGCGGTTTGGCGCACCGTTAAACATATCAAAATCATCAGTTGTTCTTAAACCATCAGAAGCAGTACCCGGTGCATCATAAGCAACTGTTGGCGCTTTTTGAGCTCGGCGTATCCCTTTATTGTATATCCATGCTTGGCGTGGCGTTTTTATTTGATCCATCGTTTCATGAACTAATAATGCCGTACCTACTAATTTAGAAGGCTCAGTCACTTTTTGTTTAAACTTAAATAAAATATTACTTTCTTCTAATGCCTCAGGTGAAGCTCCTTTAACACCATATGGGATCATTAATTCTTCATTAAAACCAATGTAGGTATAGTCACCGGATGCAGTGGGTGTTGCTTGTCCCCCTTGTCTTGTTAACGCTTCACCACGGTAACGAAGAACATGATTCCAAATGGCTTCTAAACCATTTTGCGGAATAGGAAATGGAATTCCGACAGCGGCTTGGGTAATGCCATTTCCTTGCTCAATAAGTTCTGCACGGCCAGCATTATTAATTGTCTCTTGATAGACATGCTCTGGGTAGGATGCCGAACGCCTTGTTTGATAAATATTCATCTTATAAGTATCAGGATAAGTAGTGAATAATTTGATTTGACCAGGGGTCAAATTATTTTTGTATTCATCTAGGTTCGCAGCTGTAATGGTAAATTTAACGGTATCTTGTGGAAATGGATCAAGGTGATGCATTCCTGCAGTATAGCCTTGAGGTAATTTAGTGATCCCTCCTGTCCAAGCCGGAATACTTCCATCAGCATTAGCTGAGCGAATTGCCCCCATAGCGGTTAAATCACTTGATAATTTTTTCACTTGTTGTTGATCAACTTTCGCCTGAGTTAACCCAGAGAAAGTGAAACTGATTGCTAATGATAATAAGGTAATCTTTTTCATCTTATTATGCCCTTATAAAGAATATTTAATATTGAAAGATACATAGTCACGATCTTCCATTTTATTAGTTGTACCTACGCCATCCCAAAACCCGTTATAGCTGATATCAGCAGACCAACGGCTTTGATAGTCAAATGAAATACCAGCAGAAATAGATTTTCTATCTTCAACAAATAAAAATAATGGATCAGGCGTTATACCACTGACATCATGAGAGAAAACAATGCGTGGTGACATATTAATCCCGGCGATTACATTGGTATAGTCAAGTTTAGTGACAAAGCGATATCCCCAAGCAAAATCATCAGGGAATGGATTAGTTTCAATACCGTCTTGCAAGCCTAAAGCTAAACCTTCTTTATCACCCGATATTCCTCCGCTTCGTGCTGTGCCAGGGCCATTAAGACGTAAGTCATCTTGGTCAGGCATGTCTTGAATACTGATTCCCCCAACTTCGAGTAATGTCGTCAGTTGGCTAGACCCAAACGTAGGTCCCCAAAATCGAGTCATAGTCATCTGAGCTTGTAATGTATCAGATAAAATAAAACCATCTGCTTTTTGACCCAAGCCAAAAATAGGCATTTGAGAAACACCGTTTAGATCAGGTCTAATTTTTGCGTTGGCCAGTTGTTGAGGCATAGCGGCAAAAAGTAGTTCTACATCGTCAATTTGTAATGGTTCATCTTGACGAAAAGTTACTTCACCAGCAAATGCGGTGCCAGCCATTGTGGTATTAAAGCTCATCGCATAAAGCTTAATATCTTCAATATAATCGAGCTGTACACGGGAAAACGAAGCTAGGTCAGTATAATTATCTTCTGTGATAGCGCCTGAAATAATAGTGCCAAGATCTTGAGATGTTTTACTAAAATCGGCTGTTATACCTGAGAACACAGGTCTGCGGCTATGGTAGTTTATATGATATAAACTAATTTCTGTTTCGTTCAGTTCAGGTAAGTACCAGGATAATCGCAAGCCATATTGTCCACCATTTTCAGGATCATTTTCCGCTCCGGCTTCTCTTAAGGTAATCTTTGTTGGAAATGCTCCAACATAAGCAGCGCCCGCTTGTTGTAGAACAGCTTCAGACAAAGCAGGATCTCCACCAGCAGCAGCTAATTTTCCAAGAGTATCGTTTCTAAAGTCATTCAAACTGGCAATTAAAAAATCAAGGTCCATATCTGGATTACCAGTAAAACCAAGTTGGACATTATTATATTGCCCGCCATCACCTGCGAAATCATTGGTCGAGAAATAACTACCTGGCGCAGGAAGAATTGTTTTTTCCCATTGATATTGATAGAACATTTCAACATTAAAATTTTCTGTCACACCCAATGACGCCCATACTGCGCCAAAAGGAATAAATGCTTCTGTTAATTCTGAACCTGGGGCTTTAAGGCGTGAAATATCTACTGGGTTGATCTCACTAATACCATGTGAAATTAATGAACTTTCACCCCATCCGATAACTTGCTGCCCTATTCTTAATGAAAAAGGCATTTCTCCTAAATCAAAATCGCCATAAAAATATGCATCAAGTAAACGCACATCGCTACATAATTGATCAGAGGCTTTATCATCTCGACAGGGATCATTTACCTTCTGCGTAAATGGGCTAGACCAAGCACGATCATCATCTGACATAGCCATATCATAAAAATACATGCCACGTAGAAACACCCCCATATTGTCATTTCGAATATCGAGTTCGTGCGTACCTTTAAAGAGCCTTGAAAAGGTTTCGCCTGAATTATAATTGAGATTTCCTAAATCACCGTTATTTGAATAGGTTCCTTGCCCATCCCAGATGATCGCGTTATTTGGATTGGCATCTATGGAAGGGTGATAATTGCTAAAGTCAAAACCATTATTTAAATTATTAGATTTTCCGACGGTGTCGCTCCAGTTTCTATCTTCAACACGCCAGCTCGCACCTAGTGAGAAAGTAGAATCAAAACGAATATCAAAATTACCTAATTCAAAATTTGCTGCTAACGCCTGTGGAATAGCCGAGCAAATTATCGCCGCAGCTACTCCAATAGCTAAAGGTTTTTTAGTAAACCTTCTCATTGAACTTTGTTTCATTATTCTCTCCCCAGATCAGAAACAATCATTATTGTTATATTTTTAATCTTTGTCATAAAGTTAACAGATAGATGATTATTCAAACTCATCAACCAGATACTCAATTTAATATAGTAGTATAAAACAATAATTGCATCATTTTTAATGGTGATCAAGTGATAAAACCGCCTGATAATCGACTGTGTTTTAAGGACTTTCGTGCAATAAGTGGATAAATAAAAATCCCTGTTTAAAACAACTGTTTTAAACAGGGATATATTGATTAGATATTTGTGAATACTAGCAGAGCTTATAGTGTATAAAGCTATTTAAATGATTTTTAAAGCAAATCGCAAGATGGTCAGACCACTGTTTAAAGCTATAACTCTAATTAAGCTAATTTAGCTAACGAAATAAATTTGTTGTTCTCAGTTTTTAAGCAAAAAAAACCACTCACACCGTTTACCGTAAGAAATTTTCTCATATGTATAGCTGGAAACTGAACTCGCTGTCCAGAAGTGCTAGTGACGACAATATTTAGTACCTTTCCTTGATAATAAGGTAAAAAGTCTTGACTACTCATATTAAGTGAAAAAAAATACTCCATGATTGATCACTTCAACGCAGCATCTAGTTTTTCTTTTAAATCTTTCGATAAGTTAGGCAATGCCATTAACCTGCTGAGCACATCTTTCATTAACTCTTGTCTTTTAAAATCGAAACGTTCGAATTGAATTAATGGCGTGATCAACCTTGATGCGACTTGCGGATTGATTTCATTCATTTTTTCTAACTGCTTCTCCAAGAACTGATAGCCTTTTCCTGTTGAACAATGAAAATATCTTGGGTTGTTCTGGGTAAAAGCGCCGATAAGTGAGCGTGCCCTATTCGGGTTTTTCAAACTAAACAGTGGGTGTAATAGCATATCTTGAAGATTATGAAAGATGTTTTGATCATCAAGAGACGCTTGCATAGCAAACCACTTATCCATCACTAATGGTGTATTTTGCCATTGTTGTTCAAAGGCCGACATTAAAGGGGTAAAGTGTTTATTTGAATTTTTAACCGTGTTGGTTAAGGCTGCTAATGTATCTGTCATGTTATCTGAATTTTGATACTGAGTTGCAACAAGATCATGATATTGAGGTAATTCAGTTAAATAAGATAAACAAATATTTTTTAAGGCTCTTTCACCGATAGATAGACCATCATTGTTATAAACTTTTCCTGAAAGAGTCTTATAACAATTTAAAAGTGCATCACTGAGACCCTTAGCTAAAAATATTTTAACGCTTTTAATCGCGTCTAATAACACAATGGGATCAGCTAATGGTATTTGATCAATTAATTCTTCAAAACTTGGTAAGGTGAGCTGCTCTGCTTGCAAAGCGGGATCTGCTTGAGCGTTTAAAATAGTGTTAAAAGCACTGATGAGTGATTCAGGTAATTCAAGCGTATTATCATCAACAATAGAGATAATGTATTGGCTAAGTAACTTCTGCCCAGCATCCCAACGATTAAAGGCATCACTCGCATTCACCATCAATAGCGCTAATTCTTTCTCAGGCTGACAGTAATTAACTTTTACCGGCGCACTAAATTCAGATAAAAACGCGACAACTGGCTTGGTAACACAGTTGTTAAATGACCAAGTTTGTTCGTTTCGAGTTAACTCTATTGTATGTTGAGATTGTTGATTTTCACTGAGCAATTCCATTTTGATTGGGATATGTAAATCATGCTTAACCGGTTGAATAGCTGTTACAGGGTTATTCTGTTTGACCGTTAATTGAAATATTTTTGTCGTTTCATCGTAAGACTCATCAACGACTAATTCTGGTGTACCTGATTGACTATACCAGAACTTAAATTGCTGTAAGTTAATCTGAGAAGCATCGGCCATGGCATCAACAAAATCATCACAAGTTACTGCCATTCCATCAAAACGTTTGAAATATAAATCCATTCCTTTTCTAAAATTTTCTTCGCCTAATAAAGTGTGTATCATCCGAATAACTTCTGCCCCTTTCTCATAGACAGTTAATGTATAAAAGTTATTCATTTCGACAACTTTTTCAGGTCGAATGGGATGTGCCATTGGTCCAGCATCTTCTGCAAATTGTTGAGCACGTAACACTCTGACGTTTTTAATCCGGGTGACGGCTGCAGAATGCATATCTGCACTAAACTGCTGATCTCTAAAAACAGTTAAACCTTCTTTGAGGCTTAATTGAAACCAATCACGACAGGTCACTCTGTTACCTGTCCAGTTGTGAAAATACTCATGAGCGATCACCGCTTCAATATTAAAGTAATCCGTATCTGTCGCACTTTGTTGATCCGCCAAGACGAATTTACTGTTAAAGACATTAAGTCCCTTATTTTCCATAGCGCCCATATTGAAAAAATCTACCGCGACAATCATGTAGATATTTAAATCATATTCAAGACCAAAGGTTTGTTCATCCCATAACATTGATTTTTTTAACGATGCCATCGCATGCTCGGCTTTAGGCAAATTTCCACGATCAACAAATATTTCTAAATGAACAATTTTCCCAGAGCCTGTTGTGTAGGTGTCTTGTAATAAATCGAAATCTCCGGCCACAAGTGCGAATAAGTAACAAGGCTTTACAAAGGGATCTTGCCAGGTAACAAAATGCCTTCCTTTAGGTAAATCACCTTCATCAATTTTGTTGCCATTTGAGAGAAGAAAAGGATACGCTGATTTATCTGCGATAATTTTGGTCGTAAATTTAGCCATAACATCTGGTCGATCCAAATAATAACTTATTCGTCTAAACCCCTCTGCTTCACATTGTGTACAAAAAGCCCCTCCTGATTTAAACAAACCTTCTAGTGCCGTGTTTTCTAGCGGATTAATTTGGGTAATAATCGATAAGGTAAACTCTTTTTTATCGGTATAAATTGTCAGACCATTATCACTTTGTTCATAGTCACTTTCATCAAGGTAATGTCCATCAAGCGATAACGATACCAAAACGATATGCTCCCCATTTAAAAACAAAGGAACTTGCTGATCATTATTTCTTTGCATAGCCATTTCATTAGTCACAATGGTTTCGCTGTCAGACAAATCAAAAGTAAGCTGAACGGTAGAAATAGAAAAATCACTCGCTTGATAATCCGCTAGAATACGTGCTGTGTTGTCTGACATAAATTAATCCTTAAAAAAGAGTAAGCACTCATATTTTGCCACAAAATTTAAAAATGACAAAAAACTACAATAAAAAAGCCTGTATTTACAGGCTTTGGAAATGAATAAATATTTATTTTAGCGTGATATTAATCATCATCTGATATTTTCTTAATTTTAAAGCCTAAATAAGCGTAGGC
This sequence comes from Colwelliaceae bacterium 6441, assembly GCA_040779345.1. Taxonomy (GTDB): domain Bacteria; phylum Pseudomonadota; class Gammaproteobacteria; order Enterobacterales; family Alteromonadaceae; genus Thalassotalea_H. Next base: position 26,495 of record JBFONU010000022.1, read on the forward strand.
GATTGCTAAGATGGGGTTAATTAAATTAAAGAAACAATAAAATATGTAATCATAAGAAGTTAAAGCCAATGCACCAAACATAAACGCGCCACAAGTATTCCAAGGAATTAATGGCGAAGTAATAGTGCCTGAATCTTCTAACGTTCTGCTTAACACAGTTGGGTGTAGGCCACGACGTTGATATTCTTCTTTATACATTCTACCTGGCATTACAATCGCCATATATTGATCAGCTGTGATCAAGTTTGTTCCTATACAGGTTGCCACTGTGCTTGTGATTAGACTTCCTGTTGATTTAGCTGCAGCTAAAATCGATTCGACAAATTTTCTTAACATACCTAAATGCTCAAGAACTGCACCGAAACTTAATGCACACATCACAAGCCATATGGTATTTAACATACTAGACATACCACCACGACTTAATAATTCGTCAATTTCAACATTTCCTGTTTTAACAACGACTCCATCAAAAAATGCCGTCCAGATCACTGTTATAAAAGCTTTAACATCACTCATGCCTTCTGCGGCCATCGATAAAATAAGCTCTTGTTGGAATATAGCCGCCCAAATACCACCTATTATTGCGCCAATTGCAACAGCAGGGAAAGCAGGCACTTTTTTATAAGCTAACAAAAGCAAGATAATCAAAGGAATTAAATTGAGTACTGAAATATTATATGTTGATACTAATGTTTGAGTGAGCGTTTCAATGGTATCGGTATTTGCAGAGTTACCGGTAGAATGATCAAAACCAATAATTAAAAAAAGCACTAACGCAATGGAAATTGACGGAATTGTCGTCCAAAGCATGTAACGTATATGTGCGAATAATTCACTGCCAGCAACAGCAGGTGCAAGATTTGTTGTTTCAGATAAAGGAGATAACTTATCACCGAAGTATGCACCAGAGATCACCGCACCAGCGGTTATCGATGTCGACATTTCAAAACCATTAGCGATACCGATAAAAGCCACCCCGACTGTTGCTGCTGTCGTCCATGAACTCCCAATACTCATAGCGACAATGCCACAGACTAAACAAGCAGCGGCATAAAACCAGCTCGGGTCAATAATTTGCAAACCAAAGTAAATCATTGTTGGTACGGTACCTGATAATAACCAAGTTCCAATTAGCGCGCCAACTGTCAGTAAGATCAGAATTGCCCCTAAAGAAATCGATATACCGTGGACAATTGCTTTTTCAATAGATTGCCAGCTATAGCCATTTTTTAAGCCAATAACAATTGCAATACCCATAGCAAATAACAGGGCAATTTGGTTTGGACCAAATGAGGAATTATCAGCAAAATATGAAACTGATGCAGATAGCATAATGACTAATGCAACGAGAGGAATTAAAGCATCTAAAAAACTAGGCGCTTTAGTTTTTACTTCTAATGACATAAACGTGTGTTACCTTAAAATTGATGTTTTTATTATAGTAGTTTTAAACGTAATGGCAGTTAACATGCCTTTAGTTAACTTGTCTTGCAAGACATTTATTTTAATCGAACAATATTCAAACAATATAAAGAGCATAAAATATAATAACTATTCAGAAATTATGTTTAATAATCAACTTATATAAAAAAACCGCCAATGATGGCGGTTTTATAAATGCATTAGCTGTTATTTTTTTGCGACTTTACCTAGTGAGACTAAATCAAATGTTATCTTGGCTGTTTCAGCTAAAAAAGGATCTATTTCATCTAATTCATCCGGTAAATCATCTAAAGACGTCACTTTTTCTTTACCCATACTCAACAAACGCTCATTGACTCTGAGCAATTGTTTAGCTTTACGAGAATCAGTTTTTTCTTGGCGCTCTTTAAGGTTAAGCGAGATAGATTTACTATCTTTCTCTGCTTTATATTCTTCAATGTCTTCAAGTAAATAATTAAATTCTGTATTGGTTTTAATTCTCTCTTGATGTAATGAAGCAATATAATCGAGATCAGATGTTATATTATTTAAAGGAGAGTAACTTGCTTTAGGCACCTGATCCCAAGGTAAAGCATTTTCTTCTTTACTCTCCCCCCAATCAGCGGGGTCGACTGCTGAAGGAAAGGAAATATCAGGCAACACGCCGCGATGCTGAGTACTACCACCATTTATACGGTAAAATTTTGCAATAGTGTATTGTATGCTACCAAAGGGTTTATCATATAAATCATAAACTCTACCTAAAGGTCGATGCTGTTGAACCGTGCCTTTACCAAAAGTATGTTCCCCTACGATAATTCCACGACCATAATCTTGAATGGCTGCTGAAAATATTTCTGATGCTGAAGCACTATAACGATCAACCATGACAGTTAATGGGCCATCATAGTAAGTAATGCCATCTCTATCTCTATTGACAATAATTCGATTAGCGCCATCACGTACTTGTGAAACAGGCCCTTTATCAATAAATAAACCCGTTAACAAAGTTGATTCAGTTAATGAGCCACCACCATTACCACGTAAATCGATGATGATACCTTCAACGTTTTCAGCTTTAAGTTTGTCGATTTCTTTTTTTACGTCTTGAGATAAATTATTGTAAAAACTAGGGATATTAATAACACCTAACTTTTTACTATTTTCATCACCCTCTTTTTCATAGAATACTTCTGATTTAGCGGCTCTATCTTCTAGGATAATTTTATCACGAACAATTGAGACCACTTTAACCCTAGATAAATCAGTTTCTTCATTTGGCAAAATTTGCAGACGAACGACTGTACCTTTAGGGCCTTTAATTAAGTCTACAACATCATCTAATCGCCAACCAATTACATCTTCAAACTTATCATTTCCTTGTGCAATCCCTACAATTTTATCTTTGGGATTCAACTGGTTAGTCTTATCTGCTGGCCCACCGGTAACAACAGACTGGATAACGGTGTAATCTTCATCAGGTCTAAGTAAGGCACCTATTCCTTCAAGTGATAAATTCATATCCATTTGAAAACGTTCAGCGTTTCTAGGTGAAAGATAAGACGTGTGTGGCTCTACAACACGTGCAAAACTGTTCATTACAATTTGAAAAACATCTTCACTTTCACTTTGCTTCAAACGTTTAATTGCATAACGGTAGCGTTTACCAAGCACTTCTTGCACTTTTTCCCATTCTTTTCCTGCAATGGTTAAATTTAAAGCATCGTATTTAACTTTTAATCGCCATAATTCATTGAGTTCTGACTCATCAACAGGCCAATCTGCGTTTTCACGATCGTAATGATAAGACTCATCTTTTTCAAAATCGAAAGGCGACGCTAACAGTGTTAACGCATATTCATAACGCTCTAACCTTCGTTTCAAGTTTAAATTATACATATCATAAGCGATATCTAATTTTCCTCGAGCGATAACACTATCGAAATCTAAACGATGTTTTTCAAAACTTTGTACATCGGAGGCAAGAAAAACGTTTCGATTATAGTCAAGTTGCTTTATATAACGATCAAATATTTGTTCAGACAGTATGTCATCCATCTGCACAGTTTTATAATGAGCACGGGTAAATTGAGCGGTTATTCGTTTACTCGAAGTAGCATGCTGACCTTCTGGCACTAAAATAGGTAAAGGTTTTGATTTGTCTGCATCAACTGTTGATGCAAATAAGCTAACCGAAGTTAGCGATAACGATACGGCAAGAGCGATACGACAAATTTTCTGCATGCTTGCTACTCCACAATTATTCAGTAAAAATATTTTTGACTTGAGTTTTGACAACCATTCCTGAGTTAAGTTGCACACTCACTTCATTACCAGATACTTCAGTAATTACAGCATCAATAGGTGAATTACCTAATTGAACTTTAACTGCCTTCCCAACAGTCACAGCACTAGACTCTACAGGTTTAAGTTTAGCTGCAACTTTAGTTTGTGCACGGCTTGTTGACTTAGTATTTGATTTAACGGTTTTAAATTTAGCTTTATCCTTACCATCGGCTTTATGCTGAAAGCTTTTAGTGTCGGGCTTTTTACCTTTATAAGGTTTATTAGCTGTTTTGTCTTTAGAATTTTTGTTACCAAATTTTTCTTGGCTCTCTTTGAGCGTTTTTGCCGCATAATCTGCTTGCTCTTGATCAATTTCAGCCGTTTGTTCACCATCAACATTTACCCTAAAAGCACCTAATTTCACTGCTTTTAGATAGCGCCAGCTACTCGTATAGTGCCTTAATGCTTGTCGTAAACGTGTTTTACTTACCGTTTCATCATCAGCAAGCTTTTCAGCTAACTCTTGAAAAATACCGATTTTTAAAGGTTTTGCTGCGCCTTCGACCGTAAAACAAGCAGGAAACTTGACCGCTAAATAAGCGATGATTTCCTTTGTACTTGTGCGCTTATTTTCAGAGACGACTTCTGTTTCAACTGCGACTGTCGTTTCTTCTGCTGGTACTTCATTTTGTGTTTTAGTTTCCATAATACAACTTTCTATTAATTTACTCTGTTAAATACTGATCACGATTAGTGAGAAGGTTTTGACACCAATCACTTATATCTGAACTTTCTATTTCTGCTAAGGCGTCTTGCCCTATCCAATGTTCCCAAACCAAAGCTAATAATTGACTTAGTACCTCTGGTTCAATATCTTCTTCTGCATAATCATACAAGGTATGATAAATTTCATTTAGATTTTCTGCGACGAGCTCTTCTTGTCCATCCCAGTCACCGACAACAGCTTCTGAAATTAAATAATCATGAATAACAATAAACTCCTTCATAATTATTGCCCTTCGTCGACAGATAAAGACTCTTCAAGTATTTTAGCAATACTCTCTAAGCCAGTTTGATCTACATCATCAAATCGGTTAAAAACTGTACTGTCAATATCCAAAACGGCAATTACCTTGTTATTTACCCTTAAAGGGATAACAATTTCAGAATTACTTGCGGCATCACAAGCAATATGACCTGAAAATTGATGAACATCAGCAATTCGCTGTGTTCTATTTTCAGACACCGCAGTACCACAAACACCCTTGCCAATCGGAATTCTAATACAAGCAATTTTACCTTGAAACGGGCCTAACACAAGTTCATGTTCTATAACTCGGTAAAAACCTGCCCAGTTGACTTGATCTAATTCATCATAGAGTAAAGCACTAATGTTTGCCATGTTAGCAATAACATCTTCTTCATCTCCAATCAGGGCTTTAGTTTGCTGAATTAACTGAGTATAAAAATCAGTTTTTAGCATAAATTATTTCACTATCTTTAAAATGGGCATAACATAACGCGATAATACGCTAAATTAAAGCGTTATGGCAGATAAATTGAAAAAAACAAAGGGGTTAACATTACTCAATAGCGTAAATAGCAATCACTTGTGCTGAAACTGCCTTTTTTGTGACAGTCGTATTAAAGTCAGCTCTCGCATTCATTGCCATACTATAATTCATCGGAGCTTGATAACCTGACTCTTTTAACGCTATTAATCTCCCTAACTTTACACCAGTTTGCTCAGCTATCGCTTTGGCTTTTATTTGTGCGGAAGTTATCGCTTGAGATAAAGCTTGTTGATAATATTTGTCGGGTTCACTCATTGACATTTCAATCGGAGAAATATTACTCACACCTAATTTTACCATTTTATCGAGTATTTGATCATAAACACTTAACTGATTAAAGGAAATAGTAATTGTTCTGCTCACTTCAAATCGAGTTATTCTTTCTTCATGTTCAGATGGGTTATTTTTTCCAGTTAATTTAATTTTTTCATGAGCATTGATTCTGGTTTGCAGCTTTGTTTGTTCTAAACTAATTGATGGTTTTTCAAAAATAGGAAACATGCGAACTTGCGAGGTGTCTATAGCCTGTTCACTGATACCATTCTTTATAAACATAGTGACAATTTTCGAACTTTTATCATCAACCAGATCTTTTGTTTTACTGGCACTTCTGCCTCTTTCTTTTACTGAAACAGTTAAAGAAAATACATCAGGAATGGTCATCACTGAACCTTTTCCTTTAACTTCAATGCCTTGCGAATCATTGGCAAGGCTAATTGGTAAAAATGAAAGAGAAAATAGCAAAACTACAATTTTATACATTAAGGTATCCTTTTAAATAAAAATGATGTGATTAATACAGTTCACCAATAGTTATGGACTCAGCATAGCAAGTTTAGTTCAATCGGGAAAAAACTCGCATGAATTGAATCCTTAACTTCCTAACTCAAAACTAACAGAAGCGACTTAGGTTATAGTGAGCTAAAAAGAATCACCGGGTACACGTACCCAACCTTCCATGAGTATTCTTGCACTTCGACTCATAATCGCTTTATCAACTACCCAAGAACCCTCAATTTTTGAGGTCTTTGCACCTACTTTCAATGTCCCCGATGGATGCCCAAAGGTAACGGTTTTAGCGCAAGCGTTCCCTGTAGATTTACTGGCAGCTAAGGCAACTAATGTATCTGGAATTGCCGCAGCTGTACCAATAGCTACCGCCGCTGTTCCCATCATTGCATGATGTAATTTCCCCATTGATAATGCACGAACATGTAGGTCAACTTGATTAGCATTAACACTTTTTCCACTTGATGTCATATAGTCTTGAGCATGACTAACAAAAGCTACTTTGGGTGTGTGCTGGCGATCTTTTGCTTGTGAAACATCCGAAATTAAGCCCATTTTTACCGCACCATATGCTCTTATTGTTTCAAACCGCGCAAGGGCCGCCTCATCATTATTTATGGCATCTTGCAGTTCAATGCCAGTATAACCAATCTCTGCAGCATTTAAGAAAATAGTCGGTATTCCCGCGGTGATCATAGTCGCTTGAAAAGTCCCTACATTGGGAACGTCAAGTGTATCAACAACATTTCCCGTAGGGAACATTGCTTCACTAGGATCAACAGGAGCGATAAATTCAACGGGTACTTCTGCTGCCGGAAAAGTAACACCATCTAATTCAAACTCACCAGTTTCTTGCACCTCACCGTTGGTGATGGGGACATGGGCTATGATAGTTTTAGCAATGTTCTTTTGCCAAATTTTAACTGTGCAAACGCCATTGTCGGGTATCCGTGAACGTTCAACTAAACCAGAATTTATAGCGAAAGAGCCAACTGCAGCCGTTAAGTTGCCACAATTTCCTGACCAATCGACAAACGCTTTATCAATAGCCACTTGCCCGAAAAGGTAATCAACATCGTGATCAGCAAGCTCGCTTTTTGCTAAAATCACTGTTTTTGACGTGCTTGATGTTGCCCCCCCCATTCCATCAGTTTGCTTACCGTAAGGATCTGGGGAGCCAATAACTCGTAAAAGCATATTATCACGTGCTTGACCAGGTTGCTGACAACGCTCAGGTAAATCAGCTAAATTAAAGAAAACACCTTTCGATGTACCGCCACGCATGTAAGTTGCGGGGATTTTTACTTGAGAAATGCTAGACATTACATTTTCCATATTGAGATAAATTTAAAAATAAATGGCACATTACATTTTATCTGTAATGTGCCATTAAAAGATAACACCCATGCAATGAGTTGTTTGTCATATGTAAAAGCTAAAACCTTTATGCATTTGACTTAAGAAAGTCGTTAGCAAATTTTTGTAGAACGCCACCAGCGGCATGTACAGTTACTTCTTCTGCTGTATCTAAGCGACACTTAGTTGAAATTTCAACGACTTCACCCGTTTTTCTTGTCATCACTACGATCATAGCTCCACCTGGAGCGGTTTCGCCTTTTACATCAAAGGTTTCACTGCCATCAATATGATAAGTTTTTCGCGTTTCGTTATTGATAAATTCAAGAGGCAATACCCCCATACCAATTAAGTTGGTACGATGGATACGCTCAAACCCTTCAGCAACAATCACTTCGACCCCAGCTAATCGAACACCTTTAGCAGCCCAATCACGGGATGAACCTTGGCCATAATCTGCCCCTGCAATTATAATTAACGGCTGTTTGCGCTGCATGTAAGTTTCAATCGCTTCCCACATACGACTTTGCGTGCCTTCAGGTTCAATGCGTGTAAGTGAACCCTGAATAACGTTACCATCATTATCAATACACATTTCGTTAAATAGCTTAGGGTTTGCAAATGTTGCACGTTGCGCTGTTAAATGATCACCTCGATGCGTTGCATATGAATTAAAATCAGCTTCTGGTAATCCCATTTTAGCTAAATAGGCACCCGCAGCACTATTTAATTGGATGGCATTAGATGGCGATAAATGATCAGTAGTGATGTTATCACCCAACACGGCAAGTGGTCGCATGCCCTTCATGGTACGTTCACCTGCAAGTGCACCTTCACCTTCTTTATCCCAATAAGGAGGACGACGAATATAAGTACTTGATTCATCCCAGTTATAGAGTGCACTTTTCGCCGGTTCAAAAGAACCAAGGTCAAACATTGGCTGATATATTTTCTTGAACTGCTCAGGCTTAACACAAGCGCTAACGATCGCATCTATCTCTTCATCTGATGGCCAAATATCTTTCAATGTGATGTCGTTACCATTATGGTCTTGCCCTAATACATCTTTTTCAATATCAAAACGCATCGTACCAGCAATTGCATAAGCTACAACCAGTGGCGGTGATGCGAGAAAAGCTTGCTTGGCATAAGGATGAATACGACCATCAAAGTTACGGTTTCCTGATAGTACCGCTGTTGCATATAAGTCACGCTCTATAACTTCTTGCTGGATTTTAGCATCTAACGCACCTGACATACCGTTACATGTAGTACATGCATAACCAACAATACCAAAACCTAACTTTTCCATTTCAACTAAAAGCCCGGCTTCTTCTAAATAAAGTTTGGCAACTTTTGAGCCTGGAGCAAATGACGATTTAACCCAAGGTTTACGAATTAAACCTAATTCATTAGCACGTTTAGCAACTAGGCCAGCGGCTACAACGTTTCGTGGGTTTGAGGTATTCGTACATGAAGTTATGGCAGCAATAATTACCGCACCATCGGGCATTTTTCCTGCAGCTTCTTCGGCTTTACAACTCGTTAAGTTTTTAGCTATATCTTTTGCAGCTAATTCAGCCGTTGCTAATCGACGATGAGGATTTGACGGCCCTGCCATGTTGCGACCGACACTTGATAAATCGAAGGTAAATACGCGTTTGTACTGCGCATCTTGTAAATCATCAGCCCATAATCCGGTATGTTTAGCATAATTCTCAACTAAGGCGACCTGTTCGGGTTCACGTCCTGTAAGCTTCAAATAATCAATGGTTTGTTGATCGATATAAAACATACCCGCTGAGGCACCATATTCAGGAGTCATATTTGAGATCGTAGCGCGATCTCCAATAGTAAGTTCAGTTGTTCCTTCACCAAAAAACTCCAAGTAACTCGACACCACTTTTTGATCGCGTAAAAACTCTGTTATCGCTAAGACAATATCTGTAGCCGTAATACCTGGCTGACGTTTACCTACAAGTTTAACACCAATGATATCAGGCAAGCGCATCATAGATGGGCGACCTAACATTACCGTTTCCGCTTCTAATCCACCCACACCAATGGCAATAACGCCAAGAGCATCAACATGAGGTGTATGAGAGTCGGTTCCGACACAAGTATCAGGGAAAGCTACACCATCGCGCGATTGAATAACAGGCGACATTTTTTCTAAATTGATTTGATGCATAATACCGTTACCGGCAGGAATGACATCGACATTTTTAAATGCTGTTTTAGTCCATTCAATAAAATGAAACCTGTGTTCGTTACGTCTATCTTCAATAGCACGATTTTTATCGAACGCATTTGCATCAAAGCCTGCATGCTCAACTGCTAGTGAATGATCAACGATTAACTGTGTCGGTACCACAGGGTTTACTTTTGCTGGATCTCCCCCTTGATCCGCAATAGCATCTCTAAGACCAGCTAAATCAACCAATGCTGTTTGCCCTAAAATATCGTGGCATACAACTCGAGCGGGATACCAAGGAAAGTCTAGGTCTTGTTTGCCAGCTATTATTTGCATTAATGCTGGAGTTAACTCAGCGGGATCACATTTACGTACGAGTTGTTCAGCTAAAACACGAGAGGTATAAGGCAGTGTTTTATATGAGCCTGGTTTGAGTTTTTCGATAGCTTCACGCGTATCAAAAAAGTCTATATTCGACCCGGGGAGTGGTTTGCGATAATCGTAGTTCATAACTTTGTCCACAATGTTTGAGAGGAAAAAAAATATCAGATTTGATATTTAAATTAGCTAGCTAAGAAGATGCGAATCTTAGTGGTATAACGCAAAGTAACAATGTGCCTGAAAAACACATTGCAAACTTTGCTTGTTAGCTCAATTAATACCAACAACAAATGCACCTTAACGGGCTGAAATTGGTAAAACTTTGCGAGGCTCTGAGCCAGTGTAATCCGCTGACGGTCGAATAATACGGTTATTATCACGTTGTTCCATCACATGTGCTGCCCATCCAGTAACCCGTGAACATACAAAAATAGGGGTAAATAACTTCGTCGGGATCCCCATATAGTTATAAGTAGAGGCATGGAAAAAATCAGCATTACAAAATAATTTTTTGGTATCCCACATAAATTCTTCACAAGCAACCGAAATATCGTAAAGTGATGTATCGCCATTTTGTTGAGCTAACTTTTCTGACCAAGCTTTTATGATCACGTTTCGCGGGTCTGACGTACGGTAAATTGCATGGCCAAATCCCATAATTTTTTCTTTACGCGCTAACATATCAGCCATTTGTACTTTGGCATCACTTGGGGAATTAAATTTTAAAATCATATCCATCGCAGCTTCATTGGCACCTCCATGAAGTGGTCCACGCAATGAGCCAATAGCGCCGGTTACACACGAGTACATATCTGACAATGTTGAGGCACAAACACGAGCAGTAAATGTAGAAGCGTTAAATTCATGTTCCGCATATAAAATCAATGATACATCCATCACTCTACGATGTTGATCAGAGGGTGTTTTGCCATTTAATAAACGTAAAAAATGCCCGCCTAAAGAATCTTCTTCAGTGACACATTCAATTTCGACATTATCATGGCTGAACTTATACCAATAGCACATAATTGCTGGGAATGCGGCTAATAGACGGTTTGCTGCACGGTTTTGTTGTGAAAAATCATTTTCTGGCTCTAAATTCCCTAAAAACGAACAGCCTGTTCGCATTACATCCATCGGATGTGCACTGGCGGGAATACGTTGTAATACTTCTTTTAATGCTTGTGGTAAATCGCGCATTTCATGTAATTGTGCTTTGTAGGTTGCCAGTTCCTTTTCATTAGGTAGTTCACCATTAAAAAGTAAATAGGCCACTTCTTCAAAAGTTGAATTTTCAGCGAGATCCGCAATATCATAACCACAATAAGTTAAACCAGAGCCTGATTGACCAACAGTACACAATTTTGTTTCGCCTGCACTTTGACCGCGTAGGCCTGCGCCCCCTAATTTTTTATCTGACATAATTTTTCCTCATATTCTTAAAATTTTTAGTGTCGAGTTTTAATGTCGACTTGAATAACATGTGTATCGACTTATTATAATAATTATTAGCTTAGTTTTTTTATTGCGTCATTTACTTGTTTTTACCTTGCGTAAAAAGCGCATCTAATTTCTGTTCATAATCGTGGTAACCAAGGTAGTCGTATAAGTCCATGCGAGTTTGCATGTTATCAATTTCTGTTTTTTGATCACCATCACGTAAAAGTGTTTTGTATACAGATTCAGCCGCTTTATTCATCGCACGAAAAGCCGATAAAGGGTAAAGCACCATTGCACAGCCCCACTCGCCTAACTGAGCTTTATTCCACAATTCAGTTTGGCCAAACTCTGTGATATTTGCCAATACCGGCACAGATAAAGTTGAAGTAAACGCTCGGTAATGCGCTTCGGTTTTCACCGCTTCAGCAAATATGCCATCGGCTCCAGCTTCAACATAAGCTTTAGCTCGTTCAAGAGCGGCCTCTAATCCTTCTTGAGCAAAAGCGTCGGTACGCGCCATAATAAAAAAGTCTTTATCAGTACGAGCATCAACTGCAGCTCGAATACGATCACACATTTCTTCTAATGTAACGATCTCTTTATTTGGACGATGACCACAACGCTTTTGCGCGACTTGGTCTTCAATATGAACCGCTGCAGCACCTGCTTTTTCCATGTCACGTACTGTTTTTGCAATATTAAAAGCGCCGCCCCAGCCAGTATCAATGTCAACTAATAATGGAAGAGTTGAAGCCGCAGTAATACGTTGAACATCTGCAATGACATCATTTAAAGATGTCATACCTAAATCAGGTAAACCATATGATGCATTTGCAACCCCTCCACCTGACAGATAAATAGCTTGATGCCCGAGCTGTTCGGCCATGATTGCGCAATATGCGTTAATGGTTCCAACGACTTGTAAGGGTTTATTGTTTGCAAGGGCTAGACGAAACTTAGCTCCTGGAGATAATTTATCTGACATGAAGGTGTCCTCTATTTATTAAAGTAGTTATTGCTCAAGCTGTTGAGCAATTTTAGATTCGATATTTTTTCTAGACGCTGCGATATGTCGCCTCATTAGAATTTCGGCTAACTCTCCATCACGATCCGCGATCGCTTCAACAATGCGTGAGTGTTCATCAAAAGCACGGGTAGCTCTTGAGCTATTCATGCCAAACTGTATACGATACATTCTGACTAAATGGTAAAGCTGACCACACAATATAGTGATTAATTGTTGGTTATGACTGCCTAAAATAACCTTGTAATGAAAATCTAAGTCACCCTCTTCTTGATAGTAAGCTATACCATCTTGTAGTGCTGGAGACTTGGCATGTTGTACTAGCATAGCTTGCATTTCGGCTATTTCGTCATCACTCATTTTCTCAGCAGCTTGACGACAAGCCATTCCTTCTAATGCTTCTCGAACAACATATATCTCTAACAAACCTTCAATTGAACACTCAACCACACGAGAGCCTACATTAGGTTTTCTTTCAATAAGGTGACATTTTTCTAATCTATTAAGCGCTTCTCTAAGTGTCGAACGACTTATTTCATATTCTTTAGCGAGCTCTGGCTCACTAATTTTAGTACCTGCGGTGATCTTGCCATCAACAATAGCGTGTAACATGCGGTCAAACACTTTATCTGCAGTGGTAATTGGGATTTGTAGTGTAGGATTATCTAAGGCCATAATTGTCGACATTTATCTTTGATTGGACAAATAATAGATGAAAATAAACATATGTCAATAGAAACAATAACAAATTGTCGACAATTTATAAAGGTTGAAAATTTAGATTGCAACGTTTTGTGAAGGGAACGTATTTACAATATTACAGGGGGAATGTTCATTTCTTATCCAAAAAACCAATAACATACCGCAATTGCTGCACTGATCCCTGCTAAATCAGCAATTAACCCACACGCGATCGCATGACGACTATACCTTATACCGACAGAGCCAAAGTAGACTGCTAGCACATAAAAAGTAGTTTCTGTTGAGCCTTGAAATATTGAGGCTAAACGCCCTGCAAAAGAATCAACACCATAAGTATTCATCGTCTCAATCATCATCGCTCTTGCCCCAGAACCACTAAATGGCTTCATTAATGCTGTTGGCATAGCATCAACAAAACGTGTATCAAATCCTAAAAACCGGACTAACTGACTAAAACTGTCGACAATAATCGCTAATGAACCACTCGCCCTAAATACGCCGATTGCCACTAACATAGCAAGCAGATAAGGGATCAACATAATACTAGTTTCAAAACCTTGCTTGGCCCCTTCTATAAAACTGTTATAAACATCTACTTTTTTTCTAACAGCAGCCAAAATGAAGATCACTAAAGTAGTAAAAATTAATAAATTACCGAATAAAGAAGATTGTTGGGCTAATGCTTGTGAGGTTAATGTTGAGAAATACACCGCAATACTTGCAACAAAGGCAATCCCTAATGACATGTAGAATAAAATAACTTTCTGAAAAATTTTGATTTTCTGAACAGCAGCAACGGCAAATAAGCCCGCAAAAGTAGATGCAAAAGTCGCCAGTAAAATAGGAACAAATACATCTGTAGGATTGACAGCGCCTTGTTGAGCACGATAAACGAACACTGCAATTGGAAATAAGGTCACCGATGACGTATTAAGCACTAAAAACAAGATTTGCGCATTGGTTGCGGTGTCTTTTTGCGGGTTAAGCGTTTGTAGATCTTGCATTGCTTTTAAGCCAAGTGGTGTAGCAGCATTGTCTAATCCGAGAAAATTGGCAGATAAATTCATGGTCATTGAACCTATCGACGGGTGACCCTTTGGCACCTCAGGCATTAAACGAGTGAATAATGGCGAGATAGCGCTTGCTAATTTGGCGATTAAACCAGCGTTTTCAGCCACCTTCATCATACCAAGCCAAAAGCTTAATATACCGATCAAGCCAATAGCTATTTCAACCGTGACTTTTGACATATCAAAAATTGCTTTAACGAGTTGTTCAAATATCAAAATATGATCAAGCACTAACCATTGATATAGAGAAGAGAGAAAAGCAATAATGAAAAAACTGATCCAGAGACGATTTAACACGATGAGTTTTAGTTATTAATGATTGATAAAGCATCATTGCATAATTTACTAAATATACCTAGTGCAAAAGCTGTGAGTAAACTGTGCCAATACAGTGCAAAAGCCGTGAGCAGATTAAATTAAAAACGAAAAACTCATCAGATAAAGCACTATTTATCAGCAAGATATAAGATTTAAAAATAAAATTAGCATTTAGTAAACTTTGCACTACAATTAATTTTACAGATAAATTATTAACCAATGATGCTCGCAAGCTTTTCCATTGTTCAGTAACAAAACCTGTTAATTAGCGCATGGCTCATCTCCTTTTTTGAGCTAACCCCTGAGCCCGAAACTAGGTATAGTTTCGGGCTGTTTTTTTCTAAAAAGATTAAAGTTATATGCTATTTAGAGCAATTCTCATTAATGTTATTATGCCTAATGGACTTCCCAGACATCACTAGACAGTTTCTAACTCAGAAAAATACGCTTCCTCAAATTTAGCAGGTGACACACCGCCTGTATGTGAGTGACGTTTTATAGGATTGTAAAACATTTCTATAAAATTAA
>JBFONU010000023.1:0-34742 GCA_040779345.1 Colwelliaceae bacterium 6441
AGTGGCAGGGGTAAGAGGATTTGAACCTCTGAATGACGGGATCAAAACCCGCTGCCTTACCGCTTGGCTATACCCCTAAAATATGATGTTAGTTACTTTGATTAACTTTCGACTATTACTTAGAATAGAAAGAAAGTGGCAGGGGTAAGAGGATTTGAACCTCTGAATGACGGGATCAAAACCCGCTGCCTTACCGCTTGGCTATACCCCTGCAATGTAACTTACTTTCTAATACCTTATCATGAAGATAAAATATTATGTGAAATGGTACGGGGTGAGAGACTTGAACTCTCACATCTTGCGATACTGGAACCTAAATCCAGCGCGTCTACCAATTCCGCCAACCCCGCATTATTTCTATCACTAAGAGTAAATGGTGGCTACACCGGGATTTGAACCTGGGACCCCATCATTATGAGTGATGTGCTCTAACCAGCTGAGCTATGTAGCCTTTCCAACCTGCCCTCAGCAAGTGGCGCGTATTATGCAAATCTGCTTAGGCTACGTCAACCGTTTTTTATAAAAAAAACCGACTTTTTGTTTGTTTGGCTAAACTCTCTACAAAACGATGATAATATATCCATATTCAGCTTGTTTTTACAATGTTAATTACTGTTTTTGGTAGAAGAAAATTTTATACTGATTAATCAAGCTTTCGATATTACGAGATTATTTGTCATTTAAAAGCAGAATTTTGAAAATATAGTTAACTAACTTTTCTTTAATAATTACCTATAGGCGATTATTTACTCATAATTGCCTCTTCTACTTTTTATCTTGATACTTTTCTGTTTGATGAAAGTGGCAATCATTGGGTTTATATTAGGTCAGCCTCAGCTAACCTAATAAAGGGGCAGGTTGATTAATTAATTCTATCTTTTGCTTCTTCAGCTAAGTGAGCTGAATGCTTAGCAATATCGTCAAGCTCGCTAGCAACAATTTTCGCAGGAAGTTTACCGATAATAAATTCTCCCACTTCAAGCGCATTAGACTTCGCTGCAAACACGAGTAAGGTACTCTGGTTACACAGTAGGCCATTATAAATTTTTCGTACTTTCAAGTTGTTTTGTTTTAGAAATGAACGCAATCTATTTTTATCATTTGCTTGCACATATTCACAAACACGCAAAGAAAGATTTGCTTCTGCTGTAGGTGATATGAATAAAGTAGAGATAATAAGGCCGCTAAGTAAAATAATTTTTAACATTGGTATTCCTTGTTGTTTGACTTTGTGTTTATCACACTGACAAGGAAATTATAGCTCAATGTTTTTTATAGTGTTAAAAACAAAAAAGAGAGCATATCGCTCTCTTTATAAATACATTCATGATATATGAAAGTTAAACATTAAACCTAAAGTGAACCACGTCACCGTCTTTAACGCGATATTCTTTACCTTCTAAGCGCCATTTACCCGCTTCTTTTGCGCCTGATTCGCCGTTGAATTCGATAAAGTCATCATAGGCGACAACTTCTGCGCGAATAAAGCCTTTTTCAAAGTCGGTATGAATAACGCCAGCCGCTTGGGGAGCGGTTGCATTTTGTTTTACAGTCCATGCACGCACTTCTTTAACACCGGCAGTAAAATAGGTTTGTAAATGCAATAAACCATAGCCAGAGTTAATCACACGGTTTAGTCCTGGCTCTTCTAAGCCCATTTCTGCCATAAACTCTTCGCGATCTTCATCGTCCATTTCAGACAGTTCACCTTCTATTTCAGCACATACGGCAACTACAACTGCATCTTCTTTATCTGCAATGGCTTGAACTACGTCTAAATAAGGATTGTTTTCAAAGCCATCATCATTGACGTTGGCAATGTACATCGTTGGCTTTATGGTTAAAAAATTGAGATAAGCAACAGCGGCTTTTTCTTCTTTAGATAATTCTAAAGAACGGATCATCTCACCTTCTTCCACATGTTTTAATATTTTCTCTAGTACCGGAATTTCAAATTTAGCATCTTTATCGCCGCCTTTAGCTCGTTTAGCTTGGCGTTGAATAGCGCGCTCTGCAGTATCCATATCAGCAAGAGCTAATTCGGTATTAATGACATCAATATCTTGTGCAGGGTCAATTTTATTTGCTACATGAATGATATTATCATTTTCAAAACAACGAACCACATGACCTATGGCATCAGTTTCACGAATGTTAGCAAGGAATTTATTACCTAAGCCTTCACCCTTAGAGGCACCTGCAACTAGGCCTGCAATATCAACAAACTCCATTGTTGTTGCTAAAACTCTTTCAGGGTTAACAATCTTTGCAAGAGCATCTAAACGAGGGTCTGGTACTGGCACCACACCAGTATTTGGCTCTATCGTACAAAAAGGAAAGTTAGCTGCTTCAATGCCTGCTTTTGTTAATGCATTGAAAAGTGTAGATTTACCAACGTTGGGCAAGCCAACAATACCGCATTTGAATCCCATGATATTACCTTAATTTGTTAAGCGATTAACGGTTGAAGTTATAACGCTTTAAATGAGTGCAGACGATTTTGTGCTTTTTTTAAATCATCTTTAAGCCAAATATCCATGCATCGAGATGCTTCATCAATGGCTTGATCTATTTTTTCTTGCTCAATTGCTGGAGCTTTGCCAAGTACATGGCCAGTAACGCGATCTCTATGGCCAGGGTGACCTATGCCAATGCGTAACCGATAAAATTCTTTATTATTTGCCATACGTGCAATAATGTCACGTAAGCCATTATGTCCGCCATGTCCACCCCCCTGTTTGATTTTACAAACACCAGGTTCCATATCTAGTTCATCATGAGCAACTAAAATATTTTCTACTGGAATACGAAAAAAATTAGCTAAAGGAGCAACAGACTGGCCACTTCGATTCATGAATGTTGTTGGAATGAGGAGATGTACAACGTCATGACCGATAGTACCTTTGCCATAGAGGCCAAAATACTTTTTTTCTGGTCTGAGAGAGATATTGTAACGCGAGGCAAGTTCTTCAACGAACCAAACACCTGCATTATGGCGTGTTTTAGTATATTCAGGGCCTGGATTACCCAGGCCCACAACTAGTTGAATAGTCATCTAAAGGATAGTTCCTTTGGATTATTCTTCAGTAGCTGTTTCTTCTGCAGCTTCATCACTCTCAGCTTCATCGCTTGATCCCTTAGGAGCGTTTAATGAAGCAACAGCTTGGTCATGGCTTTCACCTTTAGCTAATTCATCAGAAGTTACACCTTTAGGTAAAGTGATGTCTGATAAATGTAATGTATCACCAACTTCTAAACCTGCAACATCAACTTCGATGAATTCAGGGATATTAGCAGGTAAACAGCTAACTGCGATTTCGTTAATGTGGTGAGCCATTTTGCCACCTTTTTTCTCTGCAGCTTCTTCGTTGATGAAGTGAACTGGAGCATTAACGTGTACAGCATGAGTTGCATCGATACGCATGAAATCCATGTGCATGATTACTTGCTTGAACGGGTGACGTTGCATGTCTTTGATTAAACATTCAACAGGCTTTCCATCAACGTTTAATGTTAAAACGTGAGAGTAAAAAGCTTCTTCTTGTTGTGCACGGAATACTTTGTTGTGAGCAAGAGTTAAAGAAACTGGCTCTTTGCCTTCACCGTAAAGGATCGCTGGAATTTTATTCGCGTGACGTAGGCGGCGGCTCGCACCTTTCCCTAAATCGGTACGTACTTCAGCATCCAAAGTAAATAAATCAGTCATGGTATAATACCTTAATATAAATTAAATTTTGTTGTTTTTTGCGACCAAAAACAACTCACTGCACTTATTTTAACAAACAAGAAATATCTCGTTGGATAAAAAAGGCGCGGCATAATAACACTGACGTTAACCTAGAACAATAAATATTGAATAAAAAAAGAATGGTTTATCGTTCAAAGTCTGAAAAATAAAAAAGCACCTTAATTTAAGGTGCTTTTTTAAAAATTATCGTTGATGTTATTAACTATCAAACATCGCTGAAATAGATTCTTCGTTGCAAACACGACGAATGGCTTCTGATAACATTCCGCTCAATGTTAATTGACGTACGTTACCTAATTTTTTAATTTCAGGAGACAAAGGAATTGAATCTGTAACAATGACTTCATCAATGACTGAATTTTTAAGGTTTTCTGCTGCGTTACCTGATAATACAGGATGAGTCGCATAAGCAAATACGCGTTTAGCGCCGTGCTCTTTTAATGCTTCTGCCGCTTTAGCTAATGTGCCGCCAGTGTCAATCATATCATCAACGATAATACAATCACGACCAGCAACATCACCAATTATATGCATAACTTGAGCAACGTTTGCTTTTGGACGACGTTTATCGATGATGGCAAGGTCTGCATCATCTAATAATTTCGCTACAGCACGAGCACGAACAACACCACCAATGTCAGGAGAAACCACAACAGGGTTTTCTAAGTTCTTTTCTTTCATGTCTTCTAAAAGAATTGGTGTACCGAAAACATTATCGACAGGTACATCAAAGAAGCCTTGAATTTGTTCAGCGTGTAAATCAACCGTTAATACGCGGTCAACACCAACACTTGACAAGAAATCAGCTACCACTTTAGCGGTAATGGGTACACGAGCACTTCGAACGCGACGGTCTTGACGAGCATAACCAAAATACGGCATTACTGCGGTAATTCGGCCAGCTGATGCGCGACGTAGTGCGTCAATCATTACGATTAATTCCATTAAATTATCGTTAGTTGGGGCACACGTTGATTGAATAATAAAAACGTCAGCACCGCGAACATTTTCTGTAATTTCAACGCTAATTTCGCCATCACTAAAACTGCCAACCTTGGCCTCACCAGGAGTGATATAGAGACGGTTTGCAATTTGTTTGGCCAATTCAGGGGTGGCATTACCCGCAAAGATCTTCATGTCAGGCACTAGCATTTCCTCAGAAACTTTTGACATTATTAGTAGAATGCTGAATAAAACATGTTGTTATTATCAGCACATTATTTTTAAAAAGCCAACTTTTTAAGCTTTTAATACAAAAAATTTTTAGGGGTTGATCTTAGCTTCCAATGTTTCAATTACATGATGAAGAGAAGATTTATTTAACCCTTTAGTGACAAATGAACTTACTGAAACAGGGAGTAATTTTTGTACTCGTTCAGCCTCTGCGATAGAGTTGAAACGAGTGAAAATACAGGCGCCTGTTCCTGTCATTCGAGACGGCGCGTATTCTATCAACCAAGCAAGCAGCTTGGCAACCTCAGGATAGTGTTTTATTACCAAAGTTTGACAATCATTATGAAAACCTTTCAGGTAATCTTTGTTGTCAATTGATGCTATATCTAGCTTTGCTGTATTTCGGGGCAAGTCTTTAGCGGTAAATACTTGTTGGGTTGAAATACTGCAATTAGGTTTAGTGATCAAAAAAATAGATTCATCGGGGGATACTTTCGTTAACTTTTCACCGATACCTTGTGCAAAAGCAGCAAAACCATGAACAAAAATAGGCACATCAGCCCCTAATGATAATCCTATTTCAGCTAATTGTTGATAAGAAAGTTGGGTTTTCCATAAAAGGTTTAGAGCAAGGAGTACCGTTGCAGCATTGGATGACCCGCCACCTAAACCACCGCCCATGGGCAATACTTTCTTAAGTTTTATATCGGCGCCTAATGGCGTTTGAGTCTGTTGTTGCAATAATTTCGCCGCTTTAATAATGAGATTATCATCATTATTAACCCCCGCTATAGGGGTTAATAAGTTGATTGAAGAGTTCTGAGAAGGCTTAATTGATAAGGTATCACCGTATTCTAAGAACTGAAAAACAGTTTCAAGTTCATGGTAACCATCCTCTCGTCGACCAACAATATGTAAAAATAAGTTTAATTTTGCTGGTGAAGGAAAATCAAAAAAAGGGATCTCATCAGCACAGAGAGTTGAAACCATATTTATAGCGTCCATTGATTTATTGAAATTTTTATCGTTAATTCATTTTGTTTGATGGTAAAGCTATGAGGGAGTGTCATGCCGTTAACTTGTTGATAGTTTCGATATTGGATATGCCATGTGCTTCCTTGATAAACACTGGTTAACTCACTTGGTAACCCGGTGAGTTGATTAAAGCTAAATTGATCATTGTCTGAATAAGGCAACCCTTTTAACCAAAAATTGAGTGCTTGGGTAGGCAGAGGTAAGTCAGTGAAGGAATAAATAAGTTGTTCTAAATTATTCCCTCGATAAGTTTCGCCATCTACTTCAATGATATGTAGACCTTTTTCTGAAATTAGCGATAAGACATTAATGCCTAAAAATGTCGTTAAGTTAAGTTTTTGGCTTTGTTGCCTTTGATCATATTGCCAAAATATAGAGGCACTTTCTCGCTTGTTTTTTTCGATAAAGGCTATTTTTCCATTAATTTTCCACTGCTTGATTGTTTGAAGCAGCTCAATACGAGCATCATTCGATTGAACTTTGATGGGTTGCTCAATATTTTTTTTTGAGGCGCAGCCATAAAGTATGAAAAGAGTGCACAGCAGAGTAAATAATTTTTTAGTCATGATTTTATTTGTTAATACATTCATTTAAATTGTGGTCATTACTTTCATTCGCCGCTAATCTTTCGTAAAATTAACACAATAGTTTGTGATAGATCAGATCTTGTTTGAAAATGCTCAGGCATAATACCTCAGTATCATAAATTTTTAATTCAATTATTCATAAATAAAAGTAACAATTTAATTTATTACTTTTTGAAAGGTCAAGTATTTAGCATATGTCCATAGTTGCCGTTGGGATTAATCACAAAACCGCGCCCGTTGCTGTCAGGGAGAAGATTTCTTTTAATCCTGATAAATTATCTTTAGCGTTGCAAGATATGCTTTCGCAAGTGCAATGCAAAGAAGCGGCAATTCTCTCAACCTGCAACCGTACCGAATTGTACTTAGTTGCTGCGGATAAATATGATATCACCCAAGAAAGAGTTATTGCTTGGCTTGAACAACACCATAATGTACCAGCATCAACAATTGTGCCGAGTTTATATTGGCATAGTGATCAACAAGCAGTGACTCACATGATGCGTGTTGCTTGCGGTTTAGATTCACTAGTTTTAGGTGAACCCCAAATTTTAGGGCAAATGAAACAAGCGTATAGCCAAGCTAAAGCGGCGGGTTCCATGTCATTAGTGATGGACCGATTATTTCAACGTACCTTTGGTGTGGCAAAACAAGTACGTACAGAAACTGAAATTGGTGCAAGTGCCGTTTCAGTCGCTTTTGCAGCGGTTAATCTGGCTAAACATATTTTTGCGAGTTTAGAAAAAGCGAAAGTGCTGCTAGTTGGTGCTGGTGAAACCATTGAATTAGTCGCGAAACATCTTTATGAAAATAAAGTAGGAAAAATAACTGTCGCTAATCGAACTCTTTCTCGTGCTGAAGGCATGGCGAAGCAGGTGGGAGCCGACGTTATTACCTTAGCGCAAATTCCTCAACATATGGCTGATGCTGATATTGTTATTAGTTCAACAGGTAGTACGTTACCAATTATTGGTAAAGGTATGGTTGAACAAGCTTTAGCTCAACGTAAACATCGACCGGTTTTTATGGTGGATTTAGCCGTACCTCGTGATATTGAAGAGCAAGTTTCTGATTTAGAAGATGTCTTTTTATATACGGTTGATGATTTACAAAGCATCATTGCTAAAAATATGGAAAATCGCCGTAAAGCTGCCATTGAAGCTGAAGCAATTGTTAATCAACAAACTAGCGGTTTTATGTCGTGGCTACGCGGTTTAAATACACAAGATACCGTCGTGAGTTATCGTAAACAGTGCTTATCTGAGCGTGACGTATTAATTGAAAAAGCATTGCAGCAGCTCCAAGGGGATAAATCGCCTGAGGCTGTTGTTGCTGAGTTAGCGACTAAATTGACCAATAAGTTAATGCATGCGCCAACGAGTGCTATACAAACCGCCGCCCAAGGTGGAGAGCTCGATAAAATTGTCTACTTACGAGATGTTTTACAAATTGATAAATAGCTTATTCAATTTGGTATTATATTGAAAGTCGTTGTTGAAATCTTTACACTGCCCGCAATTTAAAATAAATCATTCTTGGTAATTCATAACTGTTGCTTTCAGTTATACTTGCGAATGAGTTTTCACTAATTGAAATCAAATAAAGAATATTGAATGAATAAATCAGTTTATCAAAAGCTTGAAGGTTTAGTTGAACGCTTTGAGGAAGTTCAAGCGTTATTGTCAGATCCTGACACTATTTCAAATCAAGAGAAATTTTTAGCCTTATCTAAAGAGTTTAAGCGTTTAGAGGAAGTTACCGGGGTATTTAATCAGTATCAACAAGCTGAAAGTAACTTTGCTGCAGCTGAAGAAATGCTTAAGGACGATGATCCTGATATGCGTGAAATGGCGCAGGAAGAGTATAAAGATGCTAAAAAAGCCGTTGAAGAGATAGCTGACGAGTTGCAAATACTGCTATTACCTCGTGATCCAAATGATGACAATAACTGTTTTGTTGAAATTCGTGCGGGTGCGGGTGGTGATGAAGCCGCTATTTTTACTGGTGATTTATACCGAATGTACAGTCGTTTTTGTGAAAAGCAGGGCTGGAAAATAGAGGTAATGAATTTAAGTGATAGTGAACAGGGCGGTTTTAAAGAAGTTGTTTTTAAAATTGTTGGTGATGGCGTTTATGGGCAAATGAAGTTTGAATCAGGTGGGCATCGAGTTCAACGTGTACCTGAAACTGAATCACAAGGTCGTGTGCATACCTCAGCCTGTACAGTGGTTGTTATGCCTGAGATCCCTGAGTCAGAAGCGATTGAAATCAACAAAGCCGATTTAAAAGTTGATACCTTTCGCGCCTCAGGCGCAGGTGGTCAGCACGTTAACAAAACGGATTCAGCCATTCGTATTACTCATATACCAACCGGTGTAGTGGTTGAATGTCAAGATCAGCGTTCACAGCATAAAAACCGTGCACAAGCGATGTCAGTGTTACAAGCAAGATTGCAACAAGCCGAAGATGAAAAGCGCCGTAGTGAAGAAGAGTCGTCTCGTCGTAATTTAGTAGCAAGTGGCGATCGTTCTGAACGCATTCGCACCTATAATTATCCACAAGGGCGTATGACTGATCATCGAATCAACCTGACATTATATCGCTTGAACGAAGTCATTGAAGGTAATTTACAGCTTGTCCTTGACCCTATACTACAAGAAAATCAAGCCGATTTATTAGCTGCGCTTGCTGAACAAAATTAGTCAAGCTTTCGTTATCAATGAGTTTATCTGCCTCTGATCCGCTTTCAGTTATTATCAAAGCCGGCGCTAAGCAATTAGCGCCGGTCTCTGATAGTGCTAAATTAGATGTGAGGTTATTACTTTCTTATGTTTTGGATAAACCCGTCAGTTATTTATTAACGTGGCCAGATAAAACCCTTTCAGTAGAAGAGTTTCAACAATTCATCACTTTATTTGAACAGCGTTTACTCGGTAAGCCCATTGCTTATTTAGTGGGTTATCAAGAGTTTTGGTCGTTGAAATTACAAGTATCACCAGCGACGTTAATTCCTCGCCCAGATACTGAAGTATTAGTTGAAGCTATTTTAGCTAATCATCAACAATCATCATTGAGTTGCTTAGATCTTGGTACGGGAACAGGGGCCATTGCATTAGCATTAGCTTCGGAGCAAGTGGCTTGGCAAATAGAGGCGATTGATTATCAAAATGAAGCGGTTGAATTAGCTCAAACCAATGCAAATAATTTAGGCTTATCAACAGTCAAAATTTACCAAAGTGATTGGTTTTCTCAGGTTGATAATACCTATGATATCATCGTAAGTAACCCGCCATACATAGATGCGCTAGATGATCACCTTAGTGAAGGAGGTGTGAGATTTGAGCCAAAAACAGCTTTGGTTGCAGGTGAACAGGGATATGCGGATATTGAGAAAATCATCAAACAATCAAAGCGTTATTTTAATAAAATAGGTTGGTTGTATTTTGAGCATGGCTTTGAACAAGCAAGAAAAGTTCAACAAATATTGTTAGAAAATGGCTTTAGTGAAGTAAAAACGTTAAAAGATTATAACCATAAAGATAGAGTGACGTTTGCCTGTTATAAACAGTGATATATTACCCGTCGAAGATTAAAATAATAATAGAAGGAAGTTTTTTATGAAACATTTACATATGACACTAGCGATTATTAGTATCGCTTTGTTTACGTTACGATTTTTTTGGACGTTAACCAGCTCTGCTCAATTAAGTAAAAAGTGGGTTAAAATAGCCCCACACCTTATTGATACATTATTATTACTATTAGGTGTTGGTATGATGATGAAGTTAGCTCTAAATCCTTTTGAACAGTTATGGTTAGGTGAAAAACTTTTAGCCGTCATTGCCTATATTTTTACGGGCTATTATACCCTTAAACTTGCCCGTAATCGCACCATGCAAATTATTGGTTATTTGGGGGCTATGGGCTGGGTAATGTTAGTTGTAAGATTAGCCATGTCGAAAGAAAGTCTATTTTTCTAGCTAAATATCACTTAGCAATTCAAAGGGGAGCCTATTTATCCCCTTATTTTGATGCTGTTTATAATTTACTGCATCGATGTTTTTAACGAAAAGGTATTAGTGTTTTATCAATGAATGATTTGTTGTTATCTGAAATTCAATCAGAACAAAAGTGTTTATTATCGTCAATAGCGTTAATTGAAGAGTCTATATTTTTAACTCGATCAACCTTTGACGAGAGTTTAGATATTATGATTAAACAGTGCGCTGATAGTCTTGCTGATGTTGAAGAGCCGATGGAACAAGCCGAGTGCTTGATTAACGAGCTGTATGTTAGTCAATTATTTCTTGATCAGGAACGACCTGTTTGGCCAGTTATCTCGCAAAGAATAGCGACAGCCATTGATTACAAATTAATGGCGCCAGTTGTTAAAGCGGCTATTATTCAATCGGTAGTTAATGCGTGCGGTTTAGAAGCAGATATTGTATTTGTGCCAGAAAAAGTGATGGTGCGTATAATTTGTGATGACGTTTATTCTATTATATTTGATCCCGTTTCAGGAGAGTCACTTAATTGGCAACAACTTGATGATAAATTAGATGAATTAGAAGGCGATCCTAGTCAAGTATATTTAGAACCGATGGAAGTAAACAGTATTTTGGTTGAATATTTAACGTCACTAAAAAATTCGTTAATCAATGAAGTACAATTTGATAACGCTTTAAAATGTGTTGATTTGTTATTGGCATTAAAACCTGATGATCCTTTTGAGCGCAGAGATCGTGGTTTTTTACTTCATCAACTCGATTGCTTTAAAGTGGCTTACGATGACTACCAATTTTTTGTTAAGCAGTGCCCAGAAGATCCAGCGGCACAATTATTGAAAATTCAATTGGATAAGATCACTATTGCTGACAGTGTGTTACATTAATGATAATTTTAAAGTAATAAGTAAAAAAATAACTAAAACATAATAATTAGACAAACAATTTTGGGAGAAAGTATGTTTGCATCATCTACAGCTGCTGAGGTAGTTACACATTCACCTTTATTAACCAATGACGCTACCGTATTAGGTATTATCGCGATTATGATTGGTTGGGTATTTTACACAGCCAATAGTCATTCAGCATTTTGGAAAAATTTTTACCGTTTTGTCCCCGCAGTTCTTTTATGTTATTTCTTGCCATCATTATTAAATACCTTTGGGGTGATTGATGGTGAGTCCTCTCAGCTTTATTATGTTGCTTCGCGCTACTTATTGCCTGCCTGCCTCGTTTTATTAACCATAAGTGTTGATTTAAAAGCGATAGCTCGTTTAGGTAATAAGGCCATCATTCTGTTTTTAACCGGAACGCTTGGTATTGTTATTGGTGGGCCTATTGCCTTATTTTTGGTTTCAGCTGTTTGGCCAGAATTATTAGGTGTTTCAGGCCCAGAAGCTGTTTGGCGAGGAATGGCAACTGTTGCGGGGAGTTGGATTGGTGGTAGTGCTAACCAAGCGGCGATGAAGGAAATTTACGGTGCGGGTGATCAAATATTTTCAGCCATGGTCACTGTCGATGTGATTGTTGCCAACTTATGGATGGCTGTTTTACTTATTATGGCCGCAAATGCAAAAAATATTGATGCAAAAACGGGGGCCGACACTACTGCTATCGTCGACTTAAAAGAGAAGGTAGAACAGTTTCATGCAAAACATGGTCGTATTGCGACATTACCCGACTTAATGATTATTGTCGCTATCGGGCTTGGTGTGACAGGTTTTGCCCATTTATTTGCTGATAATGTTACCCCTTACTTTGTTGAAAATTTTCCTGATTTAGCAAAATTTAGTTTTCATAGTAAATTTTTCTGGATGATTGTTTTTGCCAGTACTGTTGGCGTTGCTTTATCGTTTACCAAAGCAAGAGAGTTAGAAGGGGTTGGCGCTTCTAAAGTCGGATCGGCATTTTTATATATATTAATTGCCACTATCGGGATGAAAATGGATGTAAGAATGATCCTTGATGAGCCTATCTATTTTATTATTGGTGCCATTTGGATGATAATTCATGCTTCATTGATGTTAATCGTCGCTAAAATGATCAAAGCCCCCTTATTTTATATGGCCGTGGGCAGTCAGGCGAATGTCGGCGGAGCAGCCTCAGCGCCAATTGTCGCATCAGCATTTCATCCTTCTTTAGCGCCTGTTGGTGTTTTGTTAGCCGTTTTAGGCTATACCATAGGAACCTATACCGCTTGGTTATGCGGTCAAATTTTACAAGCTATTGGTTAACACCATGACGCTAATAAATTAATTTAATCGTAGGAAAATTAATGAGTATTTCTCAGGTAAAAATTAATAACATCAATGTAGCTAATGATCAGCCATTTACCTTATTTGGTGGCATGAATGTACTAGAGTCACGCGACTTAGCGATGAAAATTGCAGAGCATTACCTGCAAGTCAGCCAAAAGTTAAATATCCCTTATGTATTTAAAGCATCATTTGATAAAGCGAATCGCTCTTCTGTGAATTCTTACCGTGGACCTGGTTTAGATGAAGGGTTAAGAATATTTGAAGAGATCAAAGCAACCTTTAATGTACCAGTGATCACTGATGTTCATGAACCTTATCAAGCTCAAGCGGTCGCTGATGTTGTTGATGTTATTCAATTACCAGCATTTTTAGCTCGACAAACCGATCTCGTTGTTGCCATGGCGAAAACCAACGCAATTATTAATGTAAAAAAACCACAGTTTCTTGCGGCTCATGAAATGCGTCATATCATTCAGAAGTTTGCCGAAGCGGGTAATGAAAAAATTATCCTATGTGAACGTGGGAGCTGTTATGGCTATAACAACTTAGTTGTTGATATGCTGGCTATGGAAGAAATGAAAACTTTTGCTCCAGTTATTTTTGATGCAACACACGCATTACAAAAACCCGGAGGAAGAAGTGACTCGGCTGATGGTAGACGAGCACAAGCGGCTCAATTGGCAAGAAGTGGAATGGCACTAGGCATTGCTGGCTTGTTTATTGAAGCACACCCCGATCCGAGCATTGCTAAATGTGATGGGCCTTGTGCATTGCCTTTAGATAAATTAGAGCCTTATTTGGTTCAAATGAAAGCGGTAGATGAGCTAGTTAAAAGCTTTCCTCCACTTATAACTGAGTAGTTTTATCGAAAGAAAAAATCAGTGCTTTACAACGTCGATCAAAAAAGGGTGCCTTGAGCACCCTTATTATTCTGTTCAGCACTTATTTTCACACCCTAATCAAATAATTTGCATTCAAGCCATCAAACTTTCTTGCTACTTATCCGATAGTTGTTAAACGCTCTAGAGAAGCGATTAACGTCTTTACTCGGTTGGGACGAGTAAGGTTTCATTTAGGTGCATAATAAGCGTTTATTCAGCAATTATGGCGACTTTACTCCCCGCCTGCTTGTTAGTTTTAGTTGTCTTCACTTGAGAAACTAAAAACCTTTGGGTGTTCATTGTTTCATTTGTAATTGCTATGTTGTTCTGAGCCATTGATTGAGAGAGCTCTGATTGAACATCATTCAATAATTCAATTGTGCTAATTGGTTGAGCTTTTACCAATTTAACAGCTATCACATCTGTCGTTGCATTAGCAAATGTAGAAGTTACGAGTGTTACTGCTAAAAAAGTAGAGAGTTTATTAAAAAATTTCATTATAGTCACCTGTATAAAACGTCAAATATCCTTATAGATGTTTTAGGACTTTTCTCTCATGGTTGAATGCTGGTTGGGTATAACATTCATTGCCTGTCTACTCATGTCCATCTTCTTAGATGTTTCATTGTAGGTTAAAGATGCTGTCCTTCATCTATGTGTAAATAGTAAGTTAATAGTGGAAAAAAATAAAATGACATTTTATAATGTTATCCATTAGAAAAACTAATGCATAACTCGTGTTTCTTGATATAAATATTTTTATTCAAAAAACTGTCATAATTACTCTGTATTATAGGTGACTTTTGGCCGCTAGATTACCACCACTCAATGCACTAAGGGCATTTGAAGCTTCAGCAAGACAGTTGAGTTTTACACGTGCTGCAGAAGAATTATTCGTTACACAGGCGGCTATTAGCCACCAAATTAAATCATTAGAAGAGCATTTAGGCTTAAAGTTATTTATGCGAAAGAATAGAGCGCTTTTGTTAACAGAAGAAGGGCAGTCTTACTATTCTGATATAAAAAATATTTTTAACTTAGTGCATGAAGCGACTGAAAAATTATTAGCGCGAGGAGCAAAAGGCGCGATCACCGTTAGTTTACAACCCAGCTTTGCAATTCAATGGTTAGTCCCGAGGTTAAATGCCTTTAATTTATTGAACCCTGATATTGATGTTAGGATCAAGGCGGTAGATCAACAAGAGAATTCCTTAACTGAAGATGTGGATGTTGCGATATATCATGGTCGTGGCCGTTGGCCAAATGTACATGTTGAACAACTTCATACTGAATATTTAGTACCGGTTTGTTCCCCCTTATTATTACAAGGGAAGAAACCGTTAAACACCATTCATGACTTAACTAACCACACGCTACTGCATGATACTTCCCGAAGAGATTGGAAACGTTGGTTCAAAGATGCCGATGTTAGAGGCACCAATGTGAACCATGGCCCGATATTTAGTCATTCAGCAATGGTTGTGCAAGCTGCGGTTTATGGGCAGGGTATAGCGCTGGCCAATAGTATTTTAGCAAAACCAGATCTTGACGCAGGACGTTTGGTGATCCCTGTGTCGCATACACTGGTGAGTAAAGATGCTTTTTATATTGTTTGTCGAGAACATCAAGTTGAATTAGGTAAAATAGCCGCGTTTAGGGAATGGGTACTCGATACCGTAGAGCAAGAGCAAGAACGAGAAGAATTAGAGCATGGCTAAACGCGTTTACGCTTTGTTTAATTTAATACCTTTAGTCGAATATGTTAACTCGTCTGAATGCAGTGGTACTTGTAATGACTCTATTCTCTAGTAAATGCTGCTATGAAAACACGTTCTTTGTATGAAAACTATCGCTATAATTCTATCGCTAAAGTGAAATCGCTAAAGTTCAATACTGTAAATGCTCAAAAGAGATAATATGACAAATACACTATCAGTATCCACAATAGAAAACTATGTCCCTAATGCTAGCGCTCTTGTTATCTTTGCACATGGCGCTGGTGCGGATAAGTCTTCAGCGTTTATGAATGAGATTTCTCGGTTGTTAAATGATGAAAATATCAATGTATTAAGGTTTAATTTTAACTACATGGATAAGCGATTAGCCGATCAGAAACGCTATCCACCAGAACGAATGCCCAAGTTAATTGCTTGTTTTGAATCGGTGCTTGATACTATTGATAGTCAATTGCCAATTTTTCTGGCGGGAAAGTCTATGGGAGGGCGAGTTGCTGCGACAATGGCAGAAAACTCCTTAGATAACGTTAAAGGCGTGATGTGTTTAGGTTATCCATTTCATCCTCAAAAACAGCCTGAAAAATTGCGCTTAGCACCCTTACAGCAAACGACATTACCTGTGCTTATTATCCAAGGCGAAAGAGATGCGTTGGGCAGTAAAAAAGAAATATCAGCTTATGAAATATCAGGGCTGTGTCAAATCACTTTTTTAGCTGATGGGGATCATAATCTGAAACCTCGCGTGAAGTCGGGTTATAATCATCAGCAACATTTGCAATCGGCAGTAAATGCGATGACAGGTTTTATTTTAGATAAAAGTTAACAGACGGCTGTTATTTATGAAAGTATCAATAATCATTATGAAGTTTTTGATAGTATTTACTGCCCTTAGCGGCTGTTTTTCTGTATTATTCGGCGCTTGGCTAGCCCATGCTGGTCAGCATATTTTAGAACTTGATAAAGCACGCTTAATTACAGCTCATCATTATCAAGTAATTCATACACTTGCATTAGTTGTTGTCGTATTGAACTATCGAGTTAAACCATCCCGGGTACTAATGGCATCTGCGCTATGTTTTGTTGTTGGTTTATTGTTATTTAGCGGTAGCTTATATCTTAAAACATACACTGGCATTGCAAGTTTTGGTTCTTTTGCCCCTTTTGGTGGCGTAACATTAGCTATTGGCTGGCTAAGCTTAGCTTTTTTAGGTAAAGAAAAATCATGACATCAATCGTTTTATATTGTCGACCCGGCTTTGAGAAAGAGTGCGGTGCAGAAATTCAAGAAAAAGCCTCTTGGCTTGAAGCGTTTGGATATTTACAAATACTAAAGAACGAAGGAATAGTTTTTTATCACCTTACAAATGTTGACGATGGTGAAAAGGTGATGGAAAACCTGCCTTTGAAGCGTTTAATATTTGCCCGTCAATGGTTTGTTACCTTAACTGAAAAAATTGAGTTACCGGATTATAACCGCGTTGAAGCAATCGTTGATGAACTTGGCAGTGATTGGCAGTATGCTGATTTACGAATGGAAACGCCAGATACCAATGATGGCAAGGCGCTATCGAAGTTTTGTCGAAAATTAGCCGTTCCTCTAAGACAAGCGCTGCGTAAGAAGAAAATTCTTACTGAAAAAAATCAGCACGAAGGTGCAGTTTTACATGCTTTATTCTTTAGTGGTAACGAAGTGATATTAGGCTATTCATTAGGTCATAACACCTCTGAACATGTTATGGGGATACCTAGGTTAAAGTTTCCAAGTGCTTCACCGAGTCGTTCAACATTAAAACTAGACGAAGCTTTTTTATATTTTATTCCTAAAGAAGAAAGAGAAAATCGTTTAAGCTCAGGGATGAAGGCCGTTGACCTTGGGGCTGCACCAGGAGGATGGACTTATCAACTCGTTCGCCGAGGGATGATGGTAACATCTATCGATAATGGTCCTATGGCTGAATCCTTGATGGAAACAGGTCAAGTTAAACATCGTATGGTTGATGGCTTTAAATATGAGCCAATTAAGCATGAAATTTATTGGTTAATTCGTGAAACTAATAAACGTGAAAAGGTAAATATTCCGGATCAAACCCCAGTTGATTGGTTAGTCTGCGATATGATAGAAAAGCCTCAACGAGTTGTCGATTTGGTTATTCGCTGGTTTAACGAAGGGTATTGCCGTGAAGCTATTATTAATTTAAAACTCCCAATGGCTAAAAAATACGATACGGTTAAAGCGTTATTAGAAAAGTTAAAAACAGCATTACCTAACTGTTATTATGAAGCGAAACATTTATATTATGATCGTGATGAAATTACGTTATTGGTTAAATATAAAGTTCATCGGGCGAATCAAAGGTAATAACGTCTTATCCGCCTGAGTAATATGATCTCTGTTTAGGCAATTGATAGTTGTATTTCAGTGAGCAAACGGCATAAAAAAAGAGCAATTCATTGCTCTTTTTTTATGCTCTGAAAGGGGAGTTATAATCGTTCTAACAATGCCTCGGTGAAATCTGTGGTGCCATGTGTACCACCTAAATCACGTGTAGTTCTATCGCCACTTTCAATTACATCTGTGATTGCTTTTCTTATATTGTTGGCTTTATCGCCCATATCTAAATATTCAAGCATTTGAATTGCCGCTAAAATAACAGACGTAGGGTTAGCTAAGTTTTTACCGGCAATATCCGGCGCACTGCCATGTACTGCTTCAAATATGGCACAGTCACTGCCAATGTTAGCGCCTGGTGCCATACCTAATCCGCCAACTAAACCTGCACATAAATCAGATAATATATCGCCAAATAAGTTGGTGGTCACAATAACGTCAAATTGCTCAGGGTTCATTACTAATTGCATACAGCAATTATCAACAATCATTTCTGTTGACTCAATATCAGGGTAGCGCTGTGCAACTTCACGAGCAACTTTAAGGAATAAGCCAGAGGTAGACTTTAAGATATTCGCTTTGTGTACCGCGGTTACTTTTTTGCGTCCTTCTTTACGAGCTGTTTCATAAGCAAAAGTAACAATGCGCTCTGCACCTTCGCGAGTGACGATACTTTTTGCTTCTGCTTCAGCGCCGTCATCGGAAGTGACTTGACCTAAACCTGAATACATTCCTTCGGTATTTTCACGAATGGTAATGATATCAATATCTTCATAACGAGCTTTTGTACCTTTAAACGATATTACAGGGCGAACATTGGCATAAAGTTTAAATTGTTTTCTTAACGTGACGTTAATTGAAGTAAACCCTTCACCTACAGGTGTCGTTAAGGGACCTTTTAGGGTTATCTTATTTTTTTCAATTAAAGCTATGGTTTCTTCGGGGACTAATTCACCATGCTTTTCAAGTGCAACTAAGCCTGCATCAGCATATTCGTAGTCAAAATTACAACCCGCTTTGTCTAATACTTTAATTGTTGCATCGATGATATCGGGACCTATGCCGTCGCCAGGGATAACGGTAATTGTTTGTTTACTCATAATGCTGCCTTATATATTCAAAATTGGTTAGTCAATATCAGCTAGTGTAGTTGATATTAGCATTTGCGCTGGTTTATACCATGTAGACTTTATGTAAGCTAGCTTGAAAACTTTCATTAGTAAGAAGAAATAATGGGGCTTTAAAAGGTATTCAGCGATAAATGATTTTCAACTATTGATGATAAATGATCAGTAAAAATAGTAATTTAACTGAGATCAACTTTTATACAATAAGACATTAGTCGAAATCAGTTAATTAAAGGGGGATTAATTATGAATACTATTTAAATGTTGTAATTGGTTGTCTAAAGAATGTTTAATTGTGTATTCAGTGATCACTTCATCTAAGCCTTTATAATGCTCAGCTTTTGCATATTCCACTAAAGAATTGTTAACGAATAACAAATAGGTACATTCATCTTGAGTCGTTATACCATCTGATTTTACATGCTGCGTACGATAAAATAATACTTGATAATCAGTCTCTTTCGCTTTTTTAGCTTCAGTAATATCAGGGCTACCAAGTTTTTCAATGGCTTGATCAAATGTAAACTCACCTAACTTAAGTTTACTTATAAACTGTCTGTTGTAGGCTTCTCTATCTTCCCATTGCATATTGGCAGGGCTATCATCATAAAAACTCACGACTAGGGCGACAAAAATACCATAAGCGATTAAAGCGAGTAATATTCTTGAAATAACCTTCTTGTTCATAGTTACCTTGTTTTTGATAAGTAAGATGTAAATATTTTGTATAGCATAACGATATGCGAAAATGATTTAAAGTATTAAACGACTCTAGATAAGAAAACCTTCACTTTAAATGTATTAAAAAATGACAGAGATTAAGAGGAAACGGCTTCACTTAAACGAATATCTTTTAGGTTAAAGCCAAGTGGAATATCTTGTTTTAACTGTAACAATTGTTTACTAAGCTCAATTTGCTCACTATGTTGCTCTATTTTCTCTTTCACGCTGCGCTTGACATCAAGTGCCGATCTTAAAGAATTTAAAGAGCCGTATTGATTTAATAATCCAGAAGCGGTTATTTGACCAATACCCGGCACCCCAGGTATTTTATTCGTTGAGTCACCTGTTAATGTCCATAGATCGAGTAATTGTTCAGGTTTTACATCAAATTTTTCTTTTACGTAAGTGTTATCGAGATATCGTCGGTTAAAATAATCATACACTTCAATATTTTGGTTGAGTAAAGAAAGAAAGCATTTATCCGTTGAGATAATGGTGACTTTTTGACCTCTTAATGCCACTTTTATCGCTAAAGTGGCAATCAAATCATCCGCCTCATCATGATCAGATATTAATGAATCGACACATTGGTGCATAAAGCTATCTTGAATACTTACTAACTGTGCTGCTAAATGCTCAGGCATTTTTTTTCTGCCTTTTTTATAATCCGGATAGAGCGCATAACGCCAACAAGGTTTGATGCTATCAAATACTGCAAGGGCGTGGGTCGGTTGGTGCAATTCTAATATTTTACTTAAAGCTTGAGAGCATGCTTGTTCAGTATTAAATAACACTTGTTTTTTAGTGTTTTCAGCCAACTCATTATTCAAAAGAAAAGGGCGTTCTTGAACGGCATAAATACGACGAATCAAATTTAAAGCGTCAATTAATACTAAATGAATTGACATCTACTCTTCCCTAATGACTTCATAACAAGGTACATATTTACTGCCCGGTAACTTCATGCGCTGTTGCTCGACAAAAGAAGTTAATAACTCATCCATCAATGCCATAATTTTACTATCACCTTTCACTTTAAATGGTCCATGTTGGCGAATTTCTTTAATACCTTCTGACTTTACATTACCTGCAACAATGCCTGAAAATACTCGGCGCAGGTTTGCGGCTAAGGTCGCAATATCTAACTCATAACTAATTTGATTATCAGCCATGTTTTGATGAGTAGGCTCAAACGGTTTTTGAAAATCCTTTTCAATCACTAATGACCAATTAAAATGATAAGCATCGCCTGTTTGTTTACGGTAAGTTAATACCTCATTTAATCCAGCCTTCATACTTTTTGCAACATTCTCAGGGTCATCAACAATAATTTTATAAAGATTTTGAGCTTTTTCTCCTAATGTAGCACCGATAAAGGTATCTATTTTTTCAAAATATTCTGCACTAGATGCTGGCCCTGTTAATATAATCGGTAATTTTTGTGCTTGATTTTTAGGGTTAAGCATAATACCTAAAATATACAGTAATTCTTCGGCCGTTCCTGCGCCACCAGGAAAAATAATAATACCATGTGAAATACGAACAAATGCTTCAAGCCGCTTTTCAATGTCAGGCATTATCACTAGTTCATTAACAATCGGGTTGGGGGGTTCAGCTGCGATAATACTGGGCTCGGTTAAACCAATATAGCGGCCATGATTATTACGTTGCTTGGCATGTCCTATGGTCGCGCCTTTCATCGGGCCTTTCATTGCACCAGGACCGCAGCCTGTGCAAATATTAAACCCGCGCAGCCCTAGCTGATAACCAACCTCTTTGGTGTAGCGGTATTCATTTTGGTTTATCGAATGTCCGCCCCAACAGGTGATTAAGTTTGGATCACTGTCGGGCATAATGACATTGGCATTTCTTAGAATATCAAAGGTAATATGGGTAACATTCTCGTTTCCAGGTGATATTACTTTGTAACGTTCACTGGTAAATAATATATCCCTTAATACCGCCGATAAATGCTCTTGAATACCGAGTATTATTTTGCCGTCAACAAATGCAAATTCAGGAGGGTTTTCTAAGGCAATTTTTACCCCTCGCTCTCGTCGTAATACTTGAATATGAAAATTTTGAAATTGCTGATAAATCGCTTCAGCATCGTCGGTATGGCTACCGGAATTAAGAACCGCTAATGAACAGTTTCTATAAAGCTTATATAACTTACTTGAGGCTGACTGTTGCAATTGTTCAACTTCTACAGGAGAAAGCAATTTCATATTACCGACAGGGTTAAGCTGTATATGCATATATGACCTCTTTTAAATGTTCTTGTGGATTACTTATTATAAATAACTCGGTTTTTTCCTTCTTTTTTGGCTTGATATAATGCCGTATCCGCTCGTTCGAAAGCGATATGAACATTGTCATCATTTTTGATATGAGTAACACCAATGGATAATGTCATACTGACTTTATCGTTTTTAAACTTAAAAGGGAGTTTTGCAACATTCTTTTTCAACAAATTGAGCTGGTGCATGACTGCTTCTTGATTCTTTTCTGCAAAAATAAACACAAACTCTTCCCCTCCATAACGAGCGATAAAAGCGTCTTTCTCAAGCTGTTTTTTAAAGGTGTTTGCAATAACTTGTAAAGTTTTATCTCCAGCGGTATGACCATAGGTATCATTAATTCGTTTAAAGTCATCGAGATCTGCAATAGCAATTGTTAAAGGAGTCTGATTATGTTGAGCGCGAACGACTTCTTTAGCAAAATGTTCATCAAAAGATGCTCTGTTATTAAGTTTCGTTAAGGCATCGAGCAAACTTTTAGCTTGTTGTTCTTGGATACGTTGTTCAAAAACTTTACTTTGCTTTTCTAAGGTGTTCACTTTATCTTGCATATCAATAAGCTTTAAAGTCAATTGAGCTTGCAGACCATTCTCTAAAGAAGTTTTTGCATCAAGAGTTTCAGTGATAGCTTTTAATTTACTGCTAATATCTACTTTTATATCAATTAAAGAGTTTGCATGGTCTAAGCCATTAGCCATTTCTGTTATTTGGTGTTGAAGTTGATTATTTAACTCTTGATATTTTTTATGACATTCATCTTGTACTGATATCGTGCTCTTTACCGCAGATTGAACGGTAGAAAGGGTTTCACTTAACGTGGACAAAAAGACTTTTGCCGTATTTCGTTCTTGAACTAAATCATGACTAATCACATCAAATGCGGCTAAAAAGCTGTTTAACAGTTTTTCATTAGGCATATTTTCATTTAATTCGGCTCTAATTTTTAATAGCTGATCTTTATATTGTTTTGAAACTTTAACGTCACTTAAAAAAGAGGTGAAACGTTTAACTACTTGTTTATCTACGCTTTCATTTGTGATACCAACCGTGCTTTTAGTTAATGAATCGCCAGAAACTTTAGCAATATTGTCATTGTTTAAAGCAGCTTGATAAAAACTAACTAGCTGGCTTAACAAAGGTACGTATTGAGAAATAGCATCTTTAGTTTCTTCATTTTCCGATAACAAAGCCCGAAGTTGACGTCTTAGATCATTGGGTAACCCCTTGACCTTTTGCAGAGAATGTCCGGCCTTATTAAATTCTTCTTGCAGTTGATGTATTTCGTGATCTTTTTTGATTGAATATTTTTGTAATAGAATGCTGATATCTTTGATAAGTTTTTCAACGTCTATGATAGATGCTGACTTTGTAAATAAAATTCTTAATTTCGCTAGTTTATTATCTAAAGCTAAATCAACGCCTTGAGACGCTTGGCTTAACTTTATGATCAAATCGGTAAACAACGCTGTTTGGAACTTAAATTCATCATCAATAGAAGTGCGAGATTCAATTGCTGAGTCAAGTTTACGTTTAAGTGCGAGTATTTCTTTATCGACAGTGGAATTATTACTCATGGATGATCTCATTCCTTTTGAACACTTTTATATATTACTGATTGTTATAGGTAAAACAATTCTTATTTTGACGTTATAAGATATAAAATAATTGATTATTTATTAATAGTATATGTAACGTTTAAAAAAGTCAGTAGTGGTATACAGCTTAGTTTAAATTAAAATTATTGTCGTAATGTTCTCGCAAATGGGGCTTTTTGTTTTTCTGTCGTTCTAAATGGGTTAATGTCTAACCCACCTCGACGAGTATATCTTGCAAAAACAGACAGGGTTTTGGGCTGACAGAAGTGTTGAATATCACAAAATATTCGTTCAACACATTGCTCATGAAACTCATTATGTTGGCGAAAGGAGACAAGATATTTTAATAACGCTTCTTGATTAATTTTATCTCCACTATAACGAATATAAATACTTGCCCAATCTGGTTGGTTGGTGATCAAACAATTTGATTTTAATAAATGGGAAACTAATATTTCTTCGACAAAAGTTTTATTATCTTCAATTGACAATAATTGTGGCTGAAGTTGATATTGACTTACCTCGATATCTAAGTCATCAATGCAATGTGCACTGAGGTTGTTAATGTCTAAAGCTGGGCACGAAGAAACATTGAATAACGTTACCTTGGCTTGTGCGCCACAGGTTGTTGATATGTCATTACTAATGATTGTTTCAACGTCTTTAATACTTGAAAATTTCGATTGATTAAAGCTGTTTAAATAGAGTTTGAATGACTTTGACTCGACAATATTAGGGCTGGTACATGGAAAGATAAATTCAGCAACGGCGACCACAGGTTTACCTTTGTCATTTAGCCATGACAATTCGTAGCCGTACCAGACATCCTCACCATTAAAAGGTAAGTTATCATGTGAAAGTTTAAGCGCTTCTCTGTTTAAACTTCGAGGTACGGCTTGCAATAATGATGAGTCATAGTTGCTTATGTATTGAGTTGTTTTTCCTAAAGTTAATTTATCTAACTCGGAAGCGTTGTTATAATGGCTCATGATGGTGATGGTTCTTTAGGTAATTGTTCACTGCATAAGACTATTTTATAGGAATATCGAATTAGATGAAAACCACTTCGGCGCAATTAAAAACAAATATAATTAATTTTAGTGAAAAATACCTTGAACAATATCAGCAAAAACTAAACCATTTGCCACTAGTTGAAATAGATGAACAATGGCCATCACCTTGCTTACAAGATAAATTTGATGATTCGTTAATGTGTTGGCGCCCAGTAAGCGTAAAAGACGAATTGCTATTTAATAATTTAGAGGAAGCGCTGGAATTAACCATGCACCCCTCAATTAAAGAATATTTTACTACTATTTATAGTGACAATATTCCTGCTACCAGCTCCGAAGGTCACTTACAGTTATTGTTTGCTTGGAGCCAAGATGATTTTTCCCGATTACAAGAGAACTTAATTGGCCATGTTTTGATGAAGCAAAAGCTTAAACAAACCATTACTTTGTTTTTTGCTGTGACTGATGATGACAGTATTATGTTAACGGTAGATAATGAAACTGGTGAGGTCTGGGCAGAAAAGGTTGGCTGTAAACCACATAAAAAAATTGCTCATTCACTGAGCGAATTTATCCAAAACATCCAGCCTGATATTTATCTTGAAAACAGTGAAAGTTAACGTTTATGAATCAACTGTTCTATTAACACTTTTAATTCCCTAATTTCTTCTCGAAGAGGGGATATTGCCTGATCTACTAATGCCGATATATCAACGTTTTCAGGGTGTTCTTCAACCTGGTTATTAGACATTTCGGCTTGCTTTATTTGAGTAAAATCAGGATCGTGTTGCCAAGTTTTAAGTGTCGAAATTATTTGCGGCAAAGGAGCTGGCTGAGCCAATTTTGTTTTAACTAAGGCGACAGTCGGCTTTTTCCCTTGATTAGCTAATTGATTGGCGATGGCTAAAATCTCATCATTGATGGTCATATTGGTGATTTCACAGTGTTAAATAAACGATATTTTAGCGAATTAAATAACCAAAGTCTTTGCTAATTACGTATTTTTTTGAATAAAATCATTTAAATCAACGTGTTGATGTTTTTGGAGCGCCTTTTGCTACAAAGTATGTCGAAATTACAATCTATATTTATGAGAATAAAAAATGAAAAAATCTGTATTAGCCTTAATGATCATCGCCCCATTAACTTTTTCTTTAACAGGCTGTGTAGTTGCCGTTGGCGGGGAAGACGACCATGTAATGTCAAGTGACTTTGAAGATCGTGAATATACTAACCGAAAAGCTATTGCCCGTATTTCACTAAATTCAAGCTTTAATAGTGTTGCAAATCAGTTGGGAGTTTCTGATTTCAATGAAACTTATCAAAAAGGTGACGATACAATACAAGTGCTATTTTATCGAACTAATCGAATTCACAAAGATGGTTTAACGACACGCGATGAATGTACTTATTTGTATTTTGTCAATGGTGCATTAACCGAAACGGGAAGGGGTGGCGACTTTTCAAGAAATATTGGTCAGTAGAATAACGCTAGCGATACTAACAAAAGCAGTATAGAAGGTTTCTATACTGCTTTTTCAAAGGTGTTATCTAAAATTATAACTTTGGTATTCTAATTTTTTGCTCAGATGATTGGCGATAAATAATCAATGTTTTACCTATCACCTGAATTTTTGTTGCTTGAGTTTCGCGACAAATAGCTTCAACAATCAAACTTTTATTTTCTCGATCGTCGGTGGGTATTTTAATCTTAATCAGTTCG
The DNA here is from genome assembly GCA_040779345.1 of Colwelliaceae bacterium 6441. Classification (GTDB taxonomy): domain Bacteria; phylum Pseudomonadota; class Gammaproteobacteria; order Enterobacterales; family Alteromonadaceae; genus Thalassotalea_H. Next base: position 26,290 of record JBFONU010000023.1, read on the forward strand.
TGATGATTTAACGCATAATCAATTTCGGCAACCACAGCTTCGGTTAACCCATTATTTCCAAGTAAAACCACTGGTTTTAAAGAATGTGCCAGCCCTTTTAGATGCTGGATTTGTTTTTTATTTAGGCTCATTAACAATTTTCGTTACAAGTTAGCTTGAATTAACACTATTTTACCCTCATCTTGTTTGTAATACTAATAAAACGTCAAAGCTTTGATTGATTAATCGTCAATTAAAGTTATAAGTTAGCGAAATGAGTAAAAATAAACTTTCTAATAGCAGTCAAAAGTGGATGCAAGAACATTTTGACGATGAATATGTAAAAAAAGCACAAAAGTTGGGCTTGCGTTCTCGCGCAGTTTTTAAGTTAGAAGAAATCAATCAGAAAGATAAATTGATTAAATCAGGCATGAAAGTTGTTGATTTAGGCGCAGCGCCAGGAGGGTGGTCTGAGTATGCTGTTAAAGCCGTTGGTGACAACGGACAAGTCATTGCTTGTGATATCTTAGGTATGGACCCAATTGCCGGAGTTGACTTTTTACAAGGTGACTTTCGAGAGGAAGTGGTTTTGGATGCATTATTAACACGCATTGATGGGAAAAATATTGATGTGGTTATGTCTGATATGGCGGCTAATTTTACCGGCAATGATAGTGCTGACTCAGCGCGGAGCATGTATTTAGTAGAGCTAGCGTTAGATATGTGTCATCAAGTATTAAAAACAAATGGTGCATTTGTAGTCAAAGTTTTTCAAGGTGCTGGCTTTGAAGACTTTATGAAAGAGGTTCGTCAGGTATTTAAAGTCGTCAAAACTAGAAAGCCTCAATCGTCTCGTGCGAGATCAAGAGAAGTTTATCTAGTAGCGACCGGCTTCAAATTGTAGTAAATTAAACATAATTATTTTAAGACACTTACTGGTGCTTGTTTTTTGAACAAATATAAGTGGTGTTTATTCTTATCAAGAGGTCATTAAGTTGAGCGATATGGCAAAAAATCTTATTTTGTGGTTAGTAATAGCTGTTGTGTTGATGTCAGTATTTCAGAGTTTTACGCCCAATGGTGCGAATGAAAAACAAATTGATTACACACGTTTTGTTCAAGATCTTCGTCAAGGACAAATACGCGAAGCAACCGTTAATCGCAGCGGAGGCATTAAAGGCCTAAAACGTAGCGGTGAAGAGTTTGTTACGTATATTCCTGGTGGCTACGATCGTGACTTAATTAATGACTTAGTCAAACAAGGTGTTAGTGCTTCGGGTGAACAACCAGAAGAAACCAGCTTCTTAACTACAATATTTGTTTCTTGGTTCCCAATGATCTTGTTAATTGGTGTGTGGATTTTCTTCATGCGTCAAATGCAAGGCGGTGGCGGCAAAGGGGCAATGTCGTTTGGTAAATCTAAAGCGCGCCTTTTAAGTGAAGACCAAATTAAAACCACGTTCGCCGATGTTGCAGGTTGTGATGAAGCGAAAGAAGAAGTATCTGAGTTGGTTGATTATTTAAAAGATCCGTCTAAATTTCAAAAGTTGGGTGGTCGTATACCTTCAGGTGTACTGATGGTTGGACAACCTGGTACAGGTAAAACGTTATTAGCGAAAGCTATTGCTGGTGAAGCCAAAGTCCCGTTCTTTACTATTTCAGGCTCTGATTTTGTTGAAATGTTTGTCGGTGTTGGTGCATCTCGCGTACGTGATATGTTCGAGCAAGCGAAAAAATCAGCTCCTTGTATTATTTTTATTGATGAAATTGATGCGGTTGGGCGTCAACGTGGCGCTGGCATGGGCGGTGGACATGATGAACGTGAACAAACATTAAACCAAATGTTAGTTGAAATGGATGGTTTTGAAGGTAATGAAGGCGTTATTGTTATTGCTGCAACTAACCGACCAGATGTATTAGATCCAGCATTATTACGCCCGGGTCGTTTTGATCGACAAGTCACGGTTGGTTTGCCTGACATTCGTGGTCGTGAACAAATTTTAAAAGTGCATATGCGCAAAGTACCTTTAGGTGATGATGTAAAAGCTGCAGTTATTGCCCGTGGCACACCTGGTTTTTCAGGTGCTGATCTTGCTAACTTAGTCAATGAAGCCGCATTATTTGCTGCGCGTTGTACGCGACGTGTGGTTTCAATGGAAGAGTTTGAAAAAGCTAAAGATAAAATATTGATGGGCGCTGAGCGTAAATCAATGGTAATGACAGAGTCAGAGAAAGAAATGACAGCTTACCATGAAGCCGGTCATGCGATTGTTGGCCGTTTAGTGCCAGATCATGATCCTGTTTACAAAGTGAGTATTATCCCCCGTGGCCGTGCGCTAGGTGTGACAATGTACTTACCTGAGCAAGATAGATTTAGTCATTCAAAACAACATTTAGAAAGTAATATCTCATCTTTATATGGTGGTCGTATTGCTGAAGAAATGATTTATGGTTTTGAAAAAGTCTCAACTGGTGCCTCTAACGATATTGAACGTGCGACACAATTAGCCCGTAAAATGGTTACACAATGGGGTTTCTCTGAAAAAATGGGCCCTATGCTGTTTGCTGAAGAAGAAGGTGAAGTGTTCTTAGGGAGAACGTCGGCAAAATCTTTAAATATGTCAGATGATACCGCACAAGCGATAGATGCCGAAATTAAAAACTTTGTGGATCGTAACTATCAGCGTGCTGAGAAAATTCTCAAAGATAATGTTGATATTTTACACGCGATGAAGGACGCATTAATGCATTATGAAACCATTGATGCATTACAAATAGATGATTTAATGGAACGAAAAGAGGTTCGTCCACCTTCAGACTTTCATGGTGACAATAAAGACTCTAATGAGCCACCTAAGTCAGGTGAAGCTAAGCCAGAATCTAAAAACGAAGACAAAAAGGTTAAGCCTGATTTAGATAATCCGTCGGATATTCCGGCAAAATAAAAGGTTTTTAAGACCTCTTATTAAGTCTATATAAAGCCTCGATTAACTAATAAATAATCGAGGCTTTATTTTATGCGAAAGAATTAATATTAGAATAAAGTTGAGTCTGTTTTGAATATTTTAACTAGTCCTTCGGGTATATCTTTAAAACCAAATGATCTACAAATCATGGGAATTTTAAACGTTACCCCTGATTCTTTTTCAGATGGCGGAAAATTCACAAAAATTGATAATGCCCTTAAACAAGTTGAGCAAATGATTGCTGACGGTGCCAGTATTATTGATATTGGTGGCGAATCAACACGCCCTGGTGCTGCAGAGGTTTCAGTGTCCGATGAGTTATTGCGAACGATACCTGTGCTAAAAGCGATCAAAAGTCGTTTTAATGTATCCGTATCAATTGATACCAGTAAATCAGAGGTTATGGCTGAGGCGATTGAACATGATGTTGATTTAATTAATGATGTACGTGCCTTACAAAACCCTAATTGCTTATCTATTGTCGCGACATCTGATATTCCTGTGTGTTTGATGCATATGCAAGGCATGCCAAGAACGATGCAAAGTCAAACACACTATAATGAGTTGATCGGTGATATATCAGAGTTCTTTGTACAAAGAATTCAAGCTTGTGAAAGCGCGGGTATTAGCAAAGAGCGTCTTATACTTGACCCTGGTTTTGGCTTTGGTAAAACGCTCGAACAAAATTATGAACTACTCGCAAACCTTTCTGCATTTTCTTCTTTAGGTTTACCACTCTTGTCAGGCACCTCACGCAAATCTATGATAGGAAAATTACTTAACAGAGAGGCCAATGAACGCTTGGCTGGAAGTATCACTACAGCCATTATTGCCGCACAAAATGGCGCAACTATTATTCGAGTTCATGATGTTAAAGAAACCATGGACGCAATGAAAATATTAGCAATAACGCATTAGTTTCACCTAAAGGTGAAGTCTATAACTTTAAGGAAATCATATGTCTCAAAGAAGATATTTTGGCACTGACGGCGTGAGAGGATTAGTTGGACAATATCCAATTACGCCAGACTTCGTGATGAAACTTGGTTATGCGGCAGGTAAAGTACTTGCGGCTCAAGGTACAAAAAAAGTGTTAGTGGGTAAAGATACACGTATTTCAGGTTACATGCTTGAATCCGCATTAGAAGCAGGTTTCTCTGCTGCAGGTATTGATATCGGCTTATTAGGACCCATGCCAACTCCCGGTATTGCCTATTTAACCAAAACATTTCGAGCTGAAGCAGGCATAGTTATCAGTGCCTCGCATAATCCTTATTATGACAATGGCATTAAGTTTTTCTCTCAAGACGGACAAAAGCTACCTGACGCTGTTGAGCTCGCTATTGAAGCTGAGCTAGATAAAGAAATGGGCTGTGTCGACTCAGCTAAGTTAGGAAAAGCTAACCGAATTGATGATGCCGCAGGGCGTTATATTGAGTTTTGTAAAAGTAACTTTCCTAGCCAATATTCATTAGCAGGAATGAAAATAGTGGTCGATTGTGCACATGGCGCAACCTATCATATTGCACCTAATGTTTTTAGAGAGTTAGGCGCTGAGGTAGTTGAAATTGGTACATCTCCAAATGGTACCAATATAAACCACGAATGTGGTGCGACATCAATGGACGCAATTAGTGCGGCAGTGGTTGAGCAAAAGGCAGATTTAGGCATAGCACTTGATGGTGATGGTGACCGATTAATGATGGTTGACCATACGGGTTACGTTGTAGATGGTGATGAATGTGTGTATGTGATCGCTTGTAATGACTTAAAATCGGGCAGTATTCGAGGTGGTGTGGTTGGTACACTGATGAGTAATATGGGCTTAGAGTTAGCGTTAGCTGATATGGGCGTTCCTTTTGCTCGAAGTAATGTTGGTGATCGTTATGTCATGGAAATGTTAAAACAAAATGATTGGCAACTCGGTGCTGAAAACTCAGGCCATGTGATCAACTTAAATCATACCTCTACCGGTGATGGCATTATAGCTGCCTTAAATGTTCTCACGGCGATATGTAATTCAAAAAAATCGCTTTTTGAATTACGCCAAGGTATGACAAAATTACCTCAAGTGCTTGTTAATGTGAGGTTCTCTGGCGACAATGATCCTCTACAAGCACAAGCTGTTGTTTCTGCAGTCCATCAGGTGAATGATAAACTGACAGGAAGAGGACGAGTCTTATTAAGAAAGTCAGGAACAGAGCCTCTTATTCGTGTCATGGTAGAAGGTCCAGAGATTGATGAAGTGACTTCATTAGCCCATGAAATTGCCGATGCAGTAAAAAAATCTTGTTAACAGGTTGAATATTGAGCAAATGGACAAGATATTAAGTGAAATGCTTGTATCTTGTCGACAGGTTAGTTAATATCTCGCCGCTTTGATTTAGGAAAGAAAAATGAATAGACGCTCAATAGTAGCTGCTAATTGGAAAATGAATGGTAATTCATCATTGATCAATAATATGATTAATGGATTGAATGAGTTACAACTTGCTGAAAATGTAGATGTTGTAATCTGTCCAAGCTTTCCCTATCTTGCTTCATTTTCTCAGTTAGCTAAAGTTGAAAACTTACAAAAAAGTATTCACCTTGGCAGTCAAAATGTAAGTGAACATCAAAGCGGCGCATTTACCGGCGAAATATCTACGGATATGTTGAAGGAATGTTCAGTGCAATATGTTATTGTAGGGCATTCAGAAAGAAGAAGTCTTTATAAAGAAACCTCTTCTTTGGTCGCTGAAAAAGTAAAGCAAGTGCTCTCTGCTGGATTAACGCCAATTTTATGTATTGGTGAAAGTGAATCAGAGAGAGAAAACGAACAAACCAACGTTGTTTTATCAGCGCAATTACAACCAGTAATTGATAGTATTGGTATTGAAAAATTTGTTGATGTTGTTATAGCGTATGAGCCTGTATGGGCAATAGGTACAGGAAAAACAGCATCACCTGAAATGGCACAACAAACGCATCAATTTATTCGAGAGTTTATAGCCCTTAGTAATGTTGACGTTGCAGCTAAAGTGCCATTACTCTACGGTGGTAGCGTTAATGCGGCCAACTGTGAAACATTATTTGCACAACCAGATATTGACGGTGGGTTAATTGGCGGTGCTAGTTTAAAAGTCGATGAATTTTCAATAATTTGCTCGACGGCGAAAGGATAGTAAAAATATGTTATACCAATCTTTAATTGTTATTTATCTTATTGTAGCTTTGTGCTTAATAGGCTTGGTGCTTATCCAGCAAGGAAAAGGCGCAGATATGGGGGCGTCTTTTGGTGCCGGTTCTTCTGCAACAATCTTTGGCTCAAGTGGCTCGGGTAATTTTCTGACTCGTGCAACTACATGGTTAGCAATCGCATTTTTTGTTATCAGTCTCGTATTAGGTAATTTAACGGCTAATCGAGTGAAATCAGGTAATGAATTTGATGACTTATCAATACCGGTAGAACAATCTATCCCGGGTGGTGCTGTTAACGCTGACAAAGCAAGTGCAGAGCCATTAACGCCTGTAAATGAAGATGTACCAGGTTCAACAACTTCAACTGAAACTAAGAAAGAAACTAAGAGTGATATTCCAGATTAGTTAAATAGTAAAAATTATGCAGATGTGGCGGAATTGGTAGACGCGCCACCTTGAGGGGGTGGTGCCTTAGGGCGTGAGAGTTCGAGTCTCTCCATCTGCACCAAATACAGGTTCGATAAGAACCGATAAAGACCGGAATAGCCTAATTAAAATAAGGCTCTCCGTTTTTTTTATGTCTAAAGCTATCCATTAGTGTTCTTTGCAATCCACGTTTTTAAGTAGTACAGTAAGTAGTACATCACACGTATTTAAAAAATTGTACTACATAAAATGGCAATACGAACTAAACCACTTACCAATACTGAAGTAAAACAAGCTAAGCCTAAAGATAAGCTTTATAAATTATCAGACGGTGGTGGCTTGCAATTAAGGGTGATGCCAAATGGTTCTAAACAGTGGTTACTCGACTACATTAGACCAATAACCAAAAAGCGTACATCAATGAGCTTTGGTAATTTTCCAGAAATATCATTAGCTGAAGCACGGAAAAAAAGAGTACAAGCTAAAGAACAATTAGCTGAAGGTATTGATCCAAAGGAATACCGTGATGACCAACTTCGAGAAAAAGAACTTGCCGCAGGTAATACTTTTGAAAAAGTTGCTACCGAATGGTTTTCTATTAAAAAAACTAAAATAGCAGAAACTACCGCAAAAAGTCTTTGGCGTAATTTTGAAAATCACGTTTTTCCAAAACTTGCTCATAGACCAATTGATAAAATATTAGCGCCTGAAGCGATTAGTGTGCTTAAGCCGCTAGCTGCAAGGGGCAGTTTAGAAACGACAAGTAAACTCATTGGTTACCTTAATGAAGTAATGCGTCATGCTGTTAATACAGGAGTATTACATCATAATTCTTTAGCAGGCATTAGAAGTGCTTTTGAATCACCTAAAGTTACTAATATGCCAACGCTCAAACCGGAAGAGTTACCTGAACTAATGCAAACACTAGGTTATGCCAGCATTAAGCTAACAACTCGATGCCTAATAGAATGGCAATTGCACACGATGGTGCGACCGAGAGAAGCGGCAGAAGCTCAATGGTCAGAGATCGATCTTGAAAATAATCTATGGACGATACCTGCTGAACGAATGAAAATGAAAGTGCCGCATACCGTACCCCTGACTGATCAAGTATTTGAACTTTTAAACCGTGTTAAACCGCTCAGTGGTGAACGTAAATATATATTCCCAGCAGATAGACACCCTAATCAACCAAGTGGCTCAGAAAGAGCAAACAAGGCGTTACAGCGTATTGGCTTTAAAGGTCGGTTAGTGGCTCATGGTATGCGTTCACTTGCTAGTACAACACTTAATGAGCAAGGTTTTGATGGTGATGTGATTGAGTCGGCATTAGCGCATCAAGAAAAGAATGAGGTAAGACGCGCATATAATCGAGCAGAATATATAGAGCGCAGGCGTAAATTAATGTACTGGTGGTCAAATCATATTGAGGAAGCGGCAACAGGTAAAACAAATAATTCATCAAATATAAAGCAACTAAAGGCTATTTGATGAATAAAAGAATGAAATCAATCGAAAAAAAAGTAGAAGATGAAAAAACTATCATCACTTCTACTTCAATGTATGGTTCTGGTTATAAGAAAAAGTCGTCAATATCTCATCAAAAGGTATTATATAACCCCGAATATTTTTTTGACAATATGGGCGAATTTTTAAATAAAAACAAAAATGATCCACTCTCTTTTTCGATTAATCAACTCTATACGTACACAGAAGAAATACTTGAGTGGTTAAAAGATAAAGATATACCAACAAATGCCCCTGAGGACATATATCACGGGAAATGTAAATTAGATTTGTTATCTCAATTTTTATATAGGGAAGTATGGACTTCCCAGACTTTGCTAGACACCCAATGAGTTACATTGTAACTTCAACTAGAGGTGTTTATGAGTAAAGGCA
>JBFONU010000024.1:0-29488 GCA_040779345.1 Colwelliaceae bacterium 6441
CGGTGTGTCACCTGCTAAATTTGAGGAAGCGTATTTTTCTGAGTTAGAAACTGTCTAGTGATGTCTGGGAAGTCCACTTGGTAGTATTTTACTTCTTTATGCAATTATTCGCTGGGGAGTTTATGAAGTTAAATCAGGAGTATTGAACTTACGAGATATCTTGGTACAACGTAAAGTGAATCGTCTAAGAAGCAAAAAGAAATGGTATCAGTTTTGGTAAATATAATTTGAAGTCATATTCTCACAAAGCTTTTAATCATAAGGGCCTTAAGCTCGTTACCAACTAGAATTGCTTTTGAGTACTTTCCTAAACACTGAAAATGCTAGCTAGTTTCCAACTTCTTTTGTTTTTAAATTACCTCTAACTTATTGAAAAATATAGAAAGAGAGTTTTCATCTAGATCTGTCGTGATCATGATTTTGTCGTGTTCTAATTAAGTTTGTGACTGGCAAATATTATAAAGGTGAGCCTAGTTCAGCTCACTGAGTGAACTTGAAGCTGTTATGTTGAAACATAACAGCTTTTTTATTTCCTAAAATTTTTATCTGTTAATCCTCTAAACAATAAATAGTTTAAAAATTAAACAGCTTGCTGTAAGATTATTTTATTCATTTAACAAGGAGGTTTCGGATGAAATCAATAAAATCACTACAGAAGAATATATATAAGATTACATCAGGACACTTTTTTGCTAACTGGTTGCCTGATGAAAGAATAAATGTAGGTGATTTCGGTCCTATTAAGGATGGAAAATTTATTTACTCTGCAAACTTGAAAGACAGAGATCTCGAGTTTAGCACTCAAACTAATTCTGCCTCAAATTCCACTTTCCGTTATCAAATGAAGACTAAAATAGAGAGTGCGGGAAAGTTGAGTGCTGATTTACAGGAGATATTAGGTGGCTTTAAGTCTCAATTCAATATTAGCTTTGGGAGTCTAGGGTCATTTATTTTTGACTTGGAGGGGATTCGAAATAAGAGACTTAAAGATAGACAAGCCTTACTTGAGGAGTTGGGGAAAAAAATATGGCTTAAACAAATAAAGTGGGAAGATGATTTTGTTGTTATCACAGAAGTTAAGATGGCAAAAAAATCGCAAGTGATGGTATGTGATAGTAATAAAGCAAGTTTAAGTTTCGCCTGTAGTGGGAATCCTCTTGAACATGGCTCTTTGGTGAAGGGGAACATGGATATTAAATATATAAACCAAAGTGATTCTATTATAGAAGCTCCTTCTGAAGGTCAAAATTCTCCAATGTTTCACCCAGTAAGGTTGGTATTTACCCCTGGAGGGCCGGGGGGGAGTCCAATTTCGTATAAACAACTTAAGGCAAGGTTAAAGTCACTGTTACCTGATCAAGGTTTGAAACCTGAAGATGTCGTAATTGATCCTAGTAATTATGTAGATAACTTGCAATCCAATGATGAAGATAACCCATCAGCGATTTTCCATATTAAAAATTTAGGCATATATGCGTTACATTTTAGATCTTTAACCATAGAGGAGTTCTTAAAAGAACATGAGGAAGATGATTCTGGTAGCAATAGTGATGGAACTATGGGGAACCTGTTAAGAGAAACCACAGATGAAGTTGAATCTGTTCCAGAGGATATTGTTGAAGAAGAAGTTCAAATTGAGCATTATCAGGTACGAACAAATGCGGGTGAAGCCCAAGGGTGAGTCGGCCTGGTTGATGCCTAGTGAATTATTGACTAATGATAAATTAAATTACAAATACTCTCTATTGAGCTAAGAGTACTTTTGAGTTGACCATAACTCAATTTTATCTTTAATTATGGGGGGTGTTTGATTTTTATACAAAACAGTGAAACACTATTAATTCGGATTGTTGAGATGTCTGTTGTTCCGGTAATACAAACAAATATCAATGTAAGGATACAACTATGTCTGAAATAAAACCTCTTCCTGGCGATGCCGCCAGTCGAAAATCTTGGATATCTGGAGCAAATGATATTCCTGCCACTAAACAGTTTGTTGTAAATGCTACTGGCAATATATTTGTTGCCACTACATTAAGTAGCCCCGAAAATTTAAATTCGGGAATATCTGAAGAGGCAAAAAGAGCCTTTTCACAAGTCAGTATTTATTTCGCCGCGCTCACTAAGGCTATGGCTGAAGAAAACAAAAGCATTTTCAATTATAAAACTATGGATAAGGTTATCAGAAAGTCTGGTTTTTTTATTGAAATAAGTAAGAGTGAGATCGACTTCAAAAGTCAAAAGTGGGGGGTTGAATTCAGCAATCAGCTTATTCAAAGTTTACTGGGGTTTAGTGGTAATCTTGCAGCCTTAGGAAAATCTTTACAAAGTATGTTAATTGGTGCTGGAAAGGAGAGTATCAATTTAAGTGCTTCTTCAGATGAGACAGAAACTAGAGTTGGTTCTTTGATTTTTATACTTGAATACCTTCTCGGAGCTGTATCAATTACACCAGTTTTACTATCAGTCGATAAAGACGAAGTGAATAGAGCCTTAGAGGTTGGTCCTTGTTTTAAAGCTCATCAAGGCTCAGTGGAAATGATTGTTGAGAAAACCATGTACCTTTTTGTTCCACCAGAGTTTGTGGAACAAGCTGCTACCTTAAATACAGCAATGAATAACTCAGCCTTTGACAGTTTAGTGGAAGCTATAAGGGATGATATTAATCAAGACTAACAAAAGGAATTAGTTGGTATGTTCAATAGTTTTTTTAGATGGTGGAAAAAAGGGCAGGTTAAGCCAGAGAAAAAAAAACATGTGGTTTCCGTATATTGTCCATTAAAAAAGTATTACGTATTTAATGAAACAGGCAATATTATGCTTTGTACTACTGAAGATATTAATCAAGAGTTTGATATCGATATCAAAGACGCGTTTATTGATATATCTGTTTTTTTTTCTGCTATGACCAAAGCTCTTGCAGTGAGCACTAACCCTGATACCGGCAAACCCTTCTCAATATACAATTCCTACGCAGTCGAAAAAATCCTAAATGCATCAGGTATGTTTGTGGAAGTTCAATCTCAAGAAGATACGTTTGAATCAAAAGGTGTTGGTGAAACTCTTGGGAATGAATTTATTGAGAAAGTACTGAGTCGCAAATTGGATGTTAGCAAGCTAGGTTTTAGTCGTGCCATGTTTAGGGGGATGAAAGAACAACAAATTGATAATGGAAAAACTAGTAAAAATGGCCAAATATTTTTTGTTTGTGAGAAGTTGATGGGACTTCCACAAATCACCGCTATCCTCGTTAGTTTGAGTCAAAATAGTGTAGAGGGGATAAAAAATGGCGAGAGAAAAGAAATTAAGTTGGTACAAGAAGATAGTTTTGCAAATGTACTTGAGCTTGGTGAGCGTAACGAAAGTCTTCATCAATCAGCTGAAGACGGTCCAATAGAACGAAAGTGGCTGTTTACTAAAAAGGTATATATTTTCATATCTCCAAAAGTTAGCTCAAGAAATATTACAAACTTTAATAATACGAATACGCCTGAGTACGAAGATTGGGTAGAAGGGTTATCAGCTGCATTAATAGCTGAAAATGATAATTCATAGTGAAATTTTCATTTGCTGAGGCAATGTATCTTCTCAATAAGCATATGTGGATTTAGGGAGCTGGTTCATGACAGAACAGAAATTAAATGAGCTAATAAGTGAGGTTAAGTCCTCAAATAATTGTACAAACAGTGCTTTCAATAGACTTAGCGATAATATAACTGAACTCAAGGATAAAGAAGAAAGTTTTTGGGATAAAGCAAGTAAGGTAGTAGCTGTAATTGTAGCACTTTTAGCAGGTGGTATTTCTGTATTGACCTATAACCTACAAGAAAAAAGTTCAGAAAGTGCCGATGACATAGCTCATAAAACCACTGACTTGCAAAACAGTGCTAACAAACTCGTCGAAGCTGGACTAGATGCTGATAAGGTGCATAAGGAATTCAGTAGAGAGCTACAGAAAAGTCTTCAAGAAGTAACAGAAAAGACCCTTAAGATGGAGGCAATTCTTAAGATTAATGAGCTTGCAGAAAAGGGGAACTGTATTGGTTTTTCTACGGTCAATGCACTTTCAGAGTTGATAAATGATATTCAAATAACAGCTTATGCAGCTGCAATTCTCGGTGAAAAAGGAAAGTGCGACTCAGAGCAGGAGGCGTTAGCCAGCGCACATGATGATAATGTTAACAGTGAGGTGAAATATGACGAAGAAACAACACCTACATTAGTCGTTCAAAAAAATATAGAACCACCTAAAGTTACAATAGCTTCTGAGCAGGCAGGTGTAGTTAAGCAGAAAGGTAGCGGCTGGATTTATATAGGTAAGGTAGAAGGTAACAAGTGGTTCAATAATGCGCCACAGACCTTAAGTTTTGATGACAAAAAGTTGACAAATTATTCTGGAGGAACAAAGAATATTGGAGACATGTTGGTTAGCTCTTCAGCCACTGTTGATTTGCCTGAAGGCCAATTGCTGAATGTTAGGACAGGCGAGCCTTCTTTCTTTGGTAAGATGAGAGATGTGAAGGATGCTTTGCCATTTGGGACTCCAGTAACAATTAGAGGTGTGGAAACAACCTTTAATGATCATGTTTGGGCGAAAGTTAGCTATGAGCGAAACCTTGTTGTATATGCAATTACTTCATCATGGACTAATTTGGACATAGATACCTTGCTAACAAATAGTGCTAAGGAAGTTTGGGTTACACCTACAGGAACCGTATCTTTAGGATTAAGTAATGGTGAAAAGGTTAAAGTCGGTCCGCATGGGTATCCTAATGTTCAGTATAAAGGGGAGACGATAAATAGTGACTGTGCTTTAGGTTCGTTGTTGATTCAAAGCACTAAGGATATATCTAAATCATTTTGTGTCAATGAGGGTGATAAATATGCTTTATCCGATGTGACTTTTGGCAACAAAATAAAGCTTAAAGTTAACGCTAAATTCAACCGTGACAATTTTGGTGGATTTAATGTACAAATTGAGGGAGTAAAATAATTAATGTGAACTCTGAAAATGATTCAGTACTAATAAAGGAATAGTGCTCAAATTACATCTATTTAAGAAGAATTAAGTTTTAAACTTCATGGACGTTGCGGTGGCGATGACTCGAGAACCGCTTCTGCGTTGCTCGACCTCCTGCATCCATGCAGTCGCCTAGGGGCTGCGAATAAATATAGAACCTCAATTCATAGAAGTGTTTTCGACGTAACGCTGATGGCGCGTCCTTGTGCCGACAGCGCTTTGTTGATCATCCACGACGAACATACGTAAACACTTTTCTTTATTTTAGCGTTTGTTAAAGCACAATGCTTCGTACTAGTTTGGAGTCTAGCAAAGTCTGGGAAGTCCAGTACCAACATTTTCATTGTATTTTATTAACTCCCAACTCTGATAAGCTTCACGCAGTTGTCCTGTTTTTAAAGTAAATGGAAAGGGGGCTGGGCATGGGTGTTCTTCAGTATTCATGGCGCACACAATCAGGTTATAACCTTTAGCAAGTGTATGATCTTGCATATCATTAATAATTGCACCTACACGACTAGAATCGACAAACATTAAGGTGACGGTACAGCTAATAAAACCATAGTCTTGGTTAATATTTGCCTCGTTAATATCGTATACTTGCGCATTAATATTACTTAATTGCTCTTCTACGCTAATGTTTTTCAGCATATCAATCGCACCGATATTGGTATCTATGGCTGTAACGTTAAAGCCTTGTTGGCTGAGATATACTGCATTGCGCCCATTAGAACAGCCCATGTCTAAGGCATTACATGGCTTAATAATTTTGCATGCCTCTACAACTTCACTATGCGCAGGGTTTAAGCCGTAACGGCTATTTAGGTCAACTTTCATGGAAATAATTTAGTTTTGAAATGAAGGCGTTATCTTACTACTGAACTTGATTTATTGAATATCAATAGGTGTATTTAATCGAGGCTTTTTTGACTCTAATCAACAATATAACTTATTGCTATTTAAAGGTTGCGGTGAAAATTGAGAACGCCTCTTATTGGTTGACAAAACTGTTGCGTGGTCATTGCACTCCAACAATAAAATCAACAAAACTAACAAATCGAGAAAGAATTTCAAGCTCGAAAATATCATCGTCATTAATTTCTTTTAAATAAGATTATAATCGTTCAAAAGCTATCGCTTCATTCTGTTAGAATAATATGCATAGCATAGAGAACACCGAGACATTATGTCAGAATTTAAAGCATTTTCACTTTTACCGTCAATCATTGACCGAGTTAGTCTTAAAGGCTACACACAGCCCACGCCTATTCAAAAAGCATGTATCCCAGCGCTAATAAATGGGAAGGATCTTCTGGGGATTGCGCAAACGGGCACTGGAAAAACAGCGGCCTTTTCATTGCCTATTATCAATAATTTGGGACGTAATAAAGTCGCTATCAAAGCTAAGAGCACACGTTCGCTGATATTAACGCCAACAAGAGAGCTTGCCTCGCAAATAATGCAAAATATTGATGACTACTCTGACGGTTTAGGCCTTAAAACTAAGGTTGTTTATGGTGGTGTAGGAAGACAAAATCAAGTTGACGCTATTGAACTTGGACTTGATATTTTAGTGGCCACACCGGGTCGATTATTAGATTTAATTGAAGCGGGTGATATAAGTTTTAAGTCATTAGAAGTATTTGTCTTGGATGAAGCCGATACCATGCTTGATATGGGCTTTTATAAGGATGTTCAAAATATTATCTCTAAACTGCCCAAGCAGCGACAAACATTATTGTTTTCCGCGACTATGCCAGCTGAAATAGAAGTGCTTGCAGACGCAATATTAAAAGCTCCGACAAAAGTTCAAGTTGCATCACAAAAGGTGACTATCGACTTGGTTAATCAAAGTGTATATCACCTTGAAAAGTCAAATAAAATGCCTTTGCTCTTTGATATTCTGACCAATCCTGATTATGAAAGCGTGCTTATCTTTTGTAAAACCAAGTATGGCGCTGACATTATTGTTAAAGCACTCGAAGAAGCATCCATAACTGCCGCTAGCCTTCATAGCGGAAAGACACAAGCCGTTAGGGAAGATGCGTTACAAAAATTTAAAGAATCTACTTTAAGAGTATTAGTGGCAACTGATGTTGCTGCTCGTGGCATTGATGTGGATAATATTAGCTTAGTGATTAACTATAACCTGCCAGAAGATCCAAGAAACTACATACACCGCATAGGGCGAACCGCTCGAGCTGGAAAAAGTGGCATAGCCATTTCATTTGCTGTAGAAAATGATATGCGGCAATTAACGACTATTGAAAATAGTATAGGGCAAGTTATTCCCGTTGTGACAGAACAACCTTTTCATAAAGCGTTTTCTAAAGTGCCGTTACAGGATAAGAAAAAGAAAAAGGTTAAAAAAACGAATAACACAAGAAAGAAAAGAAGATAAATTAACTAGCCAGAGTTGCTGGTTCAATTACCGTGCTAAAGGCAACTATATTGAGTTACCTATTTTATCGCAGCTGAAATGAGTTGTTGCAGGGCGAACTGCTCAGTCCAGACTTTTTTTGTACGACTATTGTTCCATCATCAATAAAAAAGTCCCAACTAATGGGACTTTGTATTATTTGATTAAATTACACAATGTTAAGGTGTACAGCTGCCTTCTTTTTTCCAAACATCCCAAGGACCAGAGTTTTCAGTAGGGTTATCATTACGTGTCCACCAACGTGCCGTATATTCTACGTTGTTATGGGCAACGCGATCGCCACTTTGGTAAACTGAACTTGCTTGCCAGACTTTAGCATTACACTCACCATCTTTTTCTTCAATTGTGACTACTTGATGATAAGAATCAGTTAAGTTATCTGCATCGGTTACCGTCAGACTGACTGAATAACTTCCTGTTTGATTATAAGTGTGAACAGGATGTTGTGCTTGGCTTGTTTGTTGATCACCAAAGCTCCATTGATAAGACTTGACCCCGATATCATCACTTGATTGATCCGTGAAAGTCACTTGCATTGCATTTACGCGGTAGGTGAATTTTGCTATTGGGGCTTGAGGATCTCCTCCGTCATTATTACAGTTTTCAATAAACTTCCACACTTGGCTATATACTTCAGGGTTGGCACCTGTTGACCACCAAATCGCTTGATATTTTTTATCATTAAATTGTACTTGCTCATCTAATGTATAACTTGTGGCGTTCTGCCATAGAGGAATATTATCACAACTATTATCGGTGTTTTTTTCAACGATAATGCTAATACTAACCGTTTCGGTTAAACCGTTTTGGTCTGTGACTGTTAATGAAACTATATACTCACCTGCTTGAGAGTAAGAATGTATAGGTGATTTTGTCGTGCTACCATTTCCATCACCAAAGCTCCACTGATAAGAAATAACTGGAATATCTGACGTTGAACTATCAAAAGTACAGGTCAGTTGTTTACAGTTATTTAGTATCAATAATACTGGTGGTTCTATCACATCACCGGGGACATCAATATTCTGTGTAATAGAATCTGTTGCACCTTGATTATCGGTTACCGTTAATGTTACCGGAAATAAACCTGAAGCAGTGTAGGTGTGTGCTGGGTTAGCAGTTGTACTTGTTTTTCCATTACCAAGTTCCCAAAAGTAACTGACAATGTGACCGTCGCTATCACTCGAATTACTACTGTTATAATCACAAGTATAACGATGACATACCGCACTAAATTTAGCGGTTGGGGGGAGGTTACTTGAGTCAATTCGAGGATTCGCCATTTCAAGCGCGAAGCTTAATGCTAAACGGGCAAAGGGTACTGAGTTTTCTGCCTGAGGATCACTATTTTCTAAAGTGTCATTGCGTGAATGTATTGACGGATTTGACCCACTAAATGTTGCCTCAAATGGCATGCTGGTTGGATAACCTTGATTATACCAAGAAGCATGATCTGAGCAGGCATAACCACAACGGTCGTCACTATAGTTAACTTGAGGTTGATAGGCATCTAATAATGACTTCATGTAGTTATTGAACGACGCATTGACATAGTCAGTCATAAAAACAATATCGGCATTTGAGCCATGATAATTGGTCATATCAAGCTGTAATGCGGCAACAACATTCTCACCAAGGTTTTTATAAGCGCTGGCTATTTCTTTAGATCCTCTCAAGCCGACTTCTTCAGCAGCATAAGCCATGATATGAATGCTACGTTGTGGTTGCTCTCCTTGATTGATTAATACTTTAGCAACTTGCATTAATGAAGCGATACCTGAAGCATCATCATCTGCGCCGGGCGCTCGGGTACCTTCAGTTGTGCTACTACCCGCTGTTGAATCTAAGTGTGCCCCCATGACTAATATTTCATTGGGGAATTCACGGCCTTGTATTTTTAAAATAACCGAGTTTTGACCCCAGCCATTATGATTATAAGGTTCTACAGTTACCCAAGATTTTGTTGCCGCTAGCGTTCTCCACTGCTCCGTTAGCCAATTTGCTGCTTCTGCTCCAGTTCGTGTATTGTAAAATCGATTAGTGAAACGGCTTAATGAGGCAATATTGCTACGAATATTACCAGCAAGTATCTTGGGTAATAAGGTATCTACTTGTGCTTGTTGTTGAATTGGAGGAGCGTTAAAGGCAAGTAGCTCATTTGGGCCTTTTAGCGCATCAACAGCTTCTTGATAACTGTCATGAACAATATACCCTCCACACCGGTTATGATTTTCATGCATTAAGGTTGAAAGTTCAGTTAATCTTGAATTGCTAACCTGATAGATTAACACAGGACTTTCCTTTAACGAAAAGCCTTGTAGAGCAGGGGCTAGTTTTGCATCGATGTGTTCAGCTTGTTTGATGGCATCTGAGCCAATGGTTATCCAATGTTCTTCTTGCTGTGCGAAAACACTCATGTTGGTTAAAATTGTGCTTAATAGAATGAGTAATCGACAAGATATTTTTGTTTTATTTATGTACATTTTAAATCCCTTTTGGTTAAAAAACATACAAAAAGTAGCATGTAAAATAAAAATTAACAAATATATAACAAAAAAATAACAAGGTTGTGGGGTTTTACAGCTGCAATAGTGTTGTGCAGTTACAATAGCACTAACAAAATTTGAAATTTTTCCAATATACTTGCTTTATTCATACAGAGCTAAGGTGCGGGGAACCGAAAATATCGTCAAAATATTTATGGGAGCAAGTTTGTGTGATTGTGTATTGTGATAAATTATGCAAACACGGTATGAATGGCATAACGATATGAACAATACACAGCCTTTAACATACAATGAATAAGCTGTTTTGTTAGGTATTGCTGTTAGGCCTTGTTGTTAGTGTTACTATAAGGTATTGAACCTACTTCATTTTCTCTAAGGGTAAGCACTTCAAAACTGTCTGATGTCACTAAAATAGTATGTTCCCATTGAGCTGATAGTTTTTTATCTCTAGTGACAACTGTCCAACCGTCTTTTTTGGTTTTTGTTTTGTATGAACCTTGATTGATCATCGGCTCAATAGTAAAGGTCATCCCCTGTTTAAGGGTGATCCCAGTATCTGGTTTGCCAAAATGTAAAATCTGAGGATCTTCGTGCATTTCTCTGCCTATGCCATGGCCACAGTAATCTCTTACCACGCCATAACCATGCTTTTCAGCATATTGTTGAATGGCATGACCTATATCACCTGTTGTAGCGTTTGGCTTTACATTCAATATACCTTGCCACATAGCTTGATAGGTTATGTCTACGAGTCTTTTAGCAAGAGGTGAAACCTTGCCAATACAGTACATTTTACTACTGTCAGCGATGAAGCCATTTTTTTCTAAAGTGACATCGATATTTACAATATCACCGTTCTTAAGTTTTTTACTTGCAGACGGAATGCCATGACAAACCACCTCATTTATCGAAGCGTTTAAAGAGAATTGATAATCATATTGTCCTTTACTTGCTGGTCTAGCTTTCAGCGTATTGACGATAAAGCTTTCAACAAAACTGTCGATTTCTAGGGTTGATGTACCAATAGTAATAAATGAGTCTAATGCCTGAAAAACCTTTGCGAGTAAGCGACCTGATTCCCGCATTAAAACTATTTCGTTATCAGTTTTGATATTGATGTTATTCATTGATTAACGTCATCGTTGTGATATTTTGTTTTCTCTTTTCTTGTTCAATTATTTGCTCATAACTTAGCGTTGGGTTTTGCTCAGCTATTCTGCCAATCTTCATCCAAAACTCAGCCTGAGAATTGATTGAACGCTCCATTACAGCACTATTTTTTCTCACTTCATCATGAAGTGCATCAGAAATTTTTACGATACCCATATTAACTCCCTAATTGATTAAACTTTAAAACCATATGCTATATAACGTTACGTTTTGTAGCATATCATATGTTGTTTGGGGTGGTATATACTTTTTGTCTTCTAGGGAATCTCTTTTAGGTCTTTATCAAATAATACGGGCGATAAAGTGCAGGTCTAGCAAGCTCTAGTAAAAGGCTTAGTATAATTTTTCAGAGTTTAACCGGCTTTAGTGGTACAACAACAATGAAGTTAAACGTTTGTTTCATATTGAAAAGCATTAAGGTATTGTTAAATTTTTACAGAAATCATTTTTAATCAGTGAGTAATCGCCCTTTTATCGGGTAATTAGCCAATGGAGCACTTAACGGTTGTATGGACATTAGAACGATTAGCTGGCAAGAAACCATCCCACTGCGTCACAGTGTGTTATGGCCAATGAAACCACCAGAATATTGTCATGTAGAAGGTGATCACGATGCATTGCATTTTGGCGCTTACCTCAACGATGAGCTTGTTTGTGTGGCCTCTGTTTATCTCAGCATCGATAAAGCGCGCTTACGTAAGTTTGCGACTAACGCTACGTATCAAAATCAAGGGATTGGCTCAAAAATGTTAAGCTTTATTCTTAATGAGTTAGAAAACACCTCAGCAAAAATTTTTTGGTGTGATGCGAGAGAGTCGGCGTTAGGGATTTATCAGCGTTTTGGAATGCAGCCCTATGGTGAGCGTTGTTATAAAGCTGAGGTTTCATATTATAAAGTGGCCGTGAATTTATAGTTAATTTACAGTATGAAAAGCTGATGGGATATCCTATCGTTTTATCTAAATATTGAGGGTAAGCGTAACTATGCCAGCAATATAGTCGTTCACTAACTAATTCAATAAGTAACTAATTCAATAAGTAACTAATTCAATAAGTAACTAATTCAATAAGTAACTAATTCAATAAATAACAAAGTCGTAGTATGAATAATAAAGTATCGAAAGAAACACAAGAGCAAGCCATGAAAGTGGCTAAAGGCACGCAAAAGAAAGGCCAAACCAAAGAGCAAACTAAACTTATTGCTCAAGGCATTGAAAAGGGCATTGCTGAGTATAAAAAGCAACAAAGTAAAAAGTCACGTGAACGAGATAAACAACGTAAACAACTCACGAAAACAAAAGCACAAGACACAATGCATGAGCCTGACATCCAAGCTGTAAAAGATAATAATGCTAAGAGTAAACTGCCATGGATATTGTTGATCGCGAGTTGGGTGGGGTTTATTATTTTTCAGTTAAAATACCGTATGTTAAGTAAGAGATAATTTTTGTAAGCTAGCACTTTCTTATGTTAACACTTTATTAGTTATGAAAGTTCAGCTGCAGGTGAGAGCTGTCCATTTTTTTGTTAGAGTGATTAGTTTGTAACGTTTTGTTTTATATTATTGTTTTCTGTCAAAGGGCTGTTAGCATTAGGCTTATGTTGATTGAGGATATAAAGGTACGTTAACATGCATTCACCATTACTTTTGCAATTTATTAAAGAAGCAAAGAAGCTCAATTCTTCACTGCCGATTTTAGATCTTGCCTGTGGCAATGGCCGTAACGGTTTGTATTGCTTGCAAAATCACTTTCCCACGGTATTTGCTGATATTAACAAAGCGTGTTTACAAGAGATAAAACAACAAATAACTCATCACCAAGTAATATATCCCGCTTCATTATCGTTTTTTTGGCAAGTCAATTTTGAGGATGAACTACAATCCCCTTTAGCGAAAAATAGCTATTTAGCTGTGATAGTTTTTAGATATTTACACCGGCCGTTATTTGATCAAATCAAAGCATCTATTGTCGATGGTGGTTTTATCGTTTATGAAACATTTACAACGAAACAAGCGGAATTTGGCCGACCTAAAAATCCAGATTTTTTACTGAAAGAAGGTGAACTTTTGAGACATTTTTCTGGTTGGAAAGTTTTACATTATTTTGAAGGGATTAAAGAGTCTGATGCAGGCAATAGCAAACAAGCTATCGCCCAAATCATCGCCCAAAAGTTTTAATAGTTTTTAAGCTGGTTCAATACCTTGTGGCATTGAAAATACCTTATTTGGATCATAGTGTTTCTTTATTTCTTGTAGTCTTGCATAGTTTTCACCGTAATAGGCTTCTTGCCAATTGGTAATAAGCGGATCAATATAATTGACATAAGCACCACCGCTACTCCATGGTTTCATAATATTTCTAAAGCTATTTAACCAAGTTTGAGCATTATCGATTGCTGTAGCGTCATTAGTTGATAAATAAGTATAATATTCAGCACTAATAATGGCGTTTCGATGAACGAAAGCGGTTTCATTTGGTGCAAAGTCTTTGATCACGCCTCCCATAGTATTGATGATGATCATACCTCGATTACTCTCGTTGATACTACTTTGTATGTAATCACTTAATTCTTCAAGACCACTGAGTGGAATAACGTCATCAAAATAATCTGAACTGGCGGCAAATGCACTGCGACGCATAGTGCCTTCAGGAAATTGATTACTGATATGACAGGCAGGTACCGTATTTTCGCAATTACCCAGCATGGTATTACGATAACTATTCGTAGCTGATTTGTTATAAAAGGGAGTAGCATTGATATTATCAATAAAGTCATCCCAATATGGCTGAGCTTGTTCGACGGAATTAACACAAAAAGCGCGTATTAATATTGTCGGGTTAGCTAAATTCGTCCAATCAGGAATAACTTGCCCCCACATTTCATTTGGCCAACTCTCTGAAATTGTTTGCCAGTGCGTCATAACGTCAGCAAAATCATCTAAAGCATAGCTTGCACTAAATACGGTTATATCTTTTGTTGGATGGGTTTTGAAAGTAAAGGAGCTGACCACCCCAAAGTTTCCGCCCCCTCCACCTCTAATAGCCCAAAATAAATCAGGTTCAACAGCTTCACTACAAATAACCTCAGTACCATCGGCAAGGATAACTTTTGCCGATAATAGGCTATCGCAAGTTAAGCCGTATGCTCGGTCAACAACACCTATTCCACCGCCTTGAGTAAGGCCTGAAATACCGACACTTAAACAACTGCCCAATGGAATTGCAACCCCCTGTTCTGAAAGCTGATCATACACATCAACTAATCTCGCGCCAGAGCCAATGGTCACGGTACCATCATCGATAGTTATTTCACTCATTGGAGTAACATCTATAACTAGCCCTGTGGTTGTAGAATAGCCTGCGTAGCCATGACTGC
The DNA here is from genome assembly GCA_040779345.1 of Colwelliaceae bacterium 6441. GTDB lineage: Bacteria > Pseudomonadota > Gammaproteobacteria > Enterobacterales > Alteromonadaceae > Thalassotalea_H. The sequence goes on from JBFONU010000024.1 coordinate 14,516, forward strand.
CGCATCTAGAGGTGACATGGAGCTTGTGTTCTTGGACAAAGCTTAAGGCTGTTTTAATATCTGCTTCATTGGCACAATGAACGATTGCTTGCGGATAAATATGGTCAAATCGGGTATTAAAAACGACCCGCGCATTTTCATAAATGTTTCCTGCGTTTGGTAAGATAAGGTTACCATTTAAATCACCTGACAATTGCTGCCATAGTGCATCTGAAATTGTACTGTTCACTGGCGGGGTTGTAATTACGGGGGCAGGAGAGCTATCGCTACCACCGCCACAGCCAGCAACTGTTAATGTTATTGCTGATAAAGTTAAGAAACGGCGACGATCCATAATTGTCCTTAATATTTTATCTAGTTCTTATTTTAATGAATTTGTTTATATAAAAATGATGTAAGCTTGATAATCAAAAAACGCGTTAATCATTTATCCCTTCGATATCACCACGCATTACGGGGAAGTCTTGATTCATCCAACCAAATATTCCTTCCCAAAGTACCGCTGTTCTGGTGTAACCGCGATCTCGTAATTTTTTAATCGTATAATCAGCAGCGGCTCTAGGACATGAGCAATAAGCAATGATCTGCACGTCCTTTGGGATCCCCGCAACGGTTTCATCTAAATCGGCGTAATAAGGGAAGGGGATTGACCCTTCAATATGAGCATTTTGCCAAACTGATGTTACGCGCGTATCAAGTAACACCATGCGTTTTTTAGCTTGTAATGCTAAATAGAGCTCTTGAGATGAGATATACATGTCATCTTTTAAATCAAAATTTGGGTCTTCGCCGTTTTTATTAATGACATAATCTTCAGGTTTGGGTAGTGCTTTTAAGATGGTTTTTTGTTCTTTCCAGCCCAGCGCTTTACTTCTTAAAAATGCGGTAATATTGTTAATGTCATCATCAGATAACTTATCTTTAAAAGCTTGCATTGGTGTATCTTGTCTGCCTTCACGAATAGCATGACGAATAAACTCATCGGTATTGTGGGCAAGAGCCGATTGATTGCCTAATGCAGGAGCGGTTACCCCTTCACCTTTCACACCATGACAGCTAGTACAGTTTTTAAGGTATAGAGTTTCACCTTTTTTAGTATCGCCATGTACCGGATTAGTCGAAAATTTTAACCGTTCAATACCGGCTTGTTCATATAACCAATAGGTGAGATCCCATGTTTCGTCTAGGGTCATTGGGCCTCCTACTTCATCAAGGTAGCCTCCCATGGCTGTTCCTTTTCTGCCATATGACATCGGCCTTAATATTTGATGAGCCACGCCAGACTCCATTAGACTTTTACTTTTCAGCGAAGGGGCATGATCATTCACATGTCCTTGTCTGTCTGCACCATGACATAATGCACAATACTTTTGATAGTTTGCAGAGGCAACTTTTGCTTGCTCTTCGGTTAATTTTCTCGGTGGAGGCAGCGTAGTGCCATCATGTTGAAACGCCAATAATAAAGGTGAGAAATTTAATAAAAAGCAACTAGTTATTAGGATGATACATTTGATCATGAGTTGAATAATTGTTGTTGGTTATGGTGTTAGATTACTGAGCTTTAATCACAGAATCAATAGTGAATAGCTAACGGAAAAGTTTCGTAACATATCCCTGAATAAAAATATAACGTATTTAAGCAGCAAAGCGCCTGAACCCACAACAAAGATCAGGCTGCGTACTTTAACGCTTGTTAAAAAGGTGAAGGATGCTGGCGCAATAACTCACTTATATCATTAATTATTTCAAGGGATAATGGTTCGTTAAAGGCATTAATATTCTCGATTAGTTGTTGCATATCAGTGGCGCCTATAATCGTTGAGGTAACCCCATTAACTTGATCAACCCAGCCTAACGCTAATTTAGCCGGAGAAATATTATGACGCTTTGCTAAATCAACAAATGCTTGCACCGCTTGATGAGTGTTTGGTGTATCTCTAAATAAACCATTACGTTGCATAAAGGTCCAGCGGCTGCCCTTAGGGCGAGCACCATTTAAATATTTTCCGGTTAAAAGCCCTGTTGCTAGAGGCGACCAAGGTAAATAAGCAATATCTTCATGAACACAGTTTTCAATTAAATAAGGCCAATCTTTAGTGTGTAATAAACTAAATTCATTTTGAATAGAAACAATGCGGGGTAGGTCATATTGTTCACTCATTCGTAAATACTGATTGATCCCCCAAGGTGTATCGTCTGACAAACCACAATAGCGAATTTTTCCTGCTGTTACGCATTGGGCTAATCCTTGCAAAATATCAAGCATTTTTTCAGTTTGCTCACTGGCATTTACATGGGTGAAATTGAGCTTATTAGGCCAATGGTTACCGAAATGAGGTGAAGCATAATTAGGCCAATGCAGCTGATATAAGTCGATATAGTCTGTTTGTAAACGTTTTAAAGAGTCATCTACTGCTTTGATAATAGTGTCACTGCTAATTTCACTACCGTCTCTAATGTAAGAAAAGCCAGGGCCGGCAATTTTAGAGGCTAAAACGATTTCTTTTCGCCTTGACGGGTTTGCCTTTAACCAATTGCCAATAATGGTTTCTGTTTTACCATAGGTTTCTTTAGCAGGTGGCACCGCATACATTTCAGCTGTATCAATAAAATTTATCCCTTGGATTTGGGCATAATCAATTTGTTCATTAGCATCACGTTGAGTATTTTGTAAACCCCATGTCATACTACCTAAACAAATACGGGAAACTTCTAATGGACTACTGCCTAAACGTACGTACTTCATTTATCTTCCTTTTATCATTACATTACCGCTTTGTATCGGCATAACTTTGATATTGCTACTAAGGGATATTGAGAGTAAATAAAATTTAAGCTAAAAAATAGTCCTTTTGAGAAATATATAGGTAAGGGGGGGAAGTTAAACATTTACTTCTTGGTATAATATCTATACTATTGCGAGGTTATTTATTCTCCTCTCGTTTATCTAACTGAATATCTTTACGATATTTTGTGTTTTGTCTTTCCTTTTCACAGTCAGCAATCACTCAAAGTAAGTTTAATTATTGTCAACTGTTCGAGATGTGTTCTCGATAGGCTTTATTAGTAGTCATTTTCTAAAAGTTTTGCAAAAACAATAATATAACTTTTGTTATTACGCGCTTATGCGCATTATTAAAGAGTTTTATTATGTCTTATACATATAATAATACGGTGTTTTCAATTACATCGCCTGTACAATCAATTTCAGTAAATAAACGAAATGTTGTTGTTACAGATAAAATTGGTTCTAAGTTGTTTAAATTTTCAAACATTAGTGAGTCGAAGCGTTTTTTAACGTGGTTATATCAAGCTTAAGTTTGTTTCGAATAAAAACAAAGAACTACCCTCTAAAGGACGATAATGGTTATCGTCCTTTTTTATTTGCTTAACATGAGTTTTCTGTGGTCTGTTTGGCTAATGCATAATTGCGCTGCCACCAGAGCAAAGGTAATATGGTTAGTATAAGGATGATAGCGTAAAGCATTTTCATACCTAATCCCCAAGTCAGTGCAACGCAAAATAAAGCGCCTAAGCCTATCAATGGCCGGTTTGATTTATCGAGAAGCTTAAGAGCCGCCATCATACTGGCAAAATATATAATAACAAATACACCATTACACCAAGCAATTAAATCTTCGAGGTGCTTGCCGGTAAAATAAGTCATAGCTAAAGTTATTGCCATAATAATTAGCAATGTTAGTAGGGCATTGACAGGCATATTATGTGAATTTTTTTTACTAAGGTAGCTCGGAAGGATCCCGTCATTACTAAAGCTCCATATTAACCTTATGGTGCTTGCGGTATAAACATTTGCAGACGATAATCCTCCAGCAACACCTAAAATACCAATGACTACACTGCCATAACCGCCGAGTAATGTATCAAATACCCCAATCATCGACAGTGCTGAATCAACCGGTACGATTAATAATAAATATGTGCAAGCGATATAAATAAAACCGACTAATCCTGTACCAATGAGCATCGCTGGGATCATATCTTTTTTGGGATTGTTAAAATCATTAGCGAGGTGTGTCATTGCTTCAACCCCTAAAAAACTCCAAAATGCGACACCTGCTGCCGCTAAAATTGGGTCAATAGATAAGGTTAAAATACTGAGTGACTGCCCAGCACTTGGTAGTTGCAGACCACTTAGGCTAAGTAATACCATCACCACCGCAATTATCATTAATGTAATGAAAAACTGAAGCTGTGCCGAAATTTTTATACCACGGTAGTTAAGTAAAAATAATATCGATAAAATCACCAATTCAGCAACAATTATAGCGCCTCCCGAAATGGGGATGACCGAGTTAACAAATTGTAATGTGATTAAAATAGCAGCGGGCACTCCTAGCGGCACTATGAGCAAAAACATTAAACCAATGCATCTACCGGCGACTTTTCCAAAAGCTTTTTCGACAAAATAAGCTGGACCTGCAGCATGTGGGTACATTGAAGCAAGTTTGGCGAAAATTAATGTGACAGGGATAATTGCGATGGTAAGCATCAGCCAAGAAATAAGGGCTGATTGGCCAGCAATAGATATCGTCATTTGAGGTAATATAAATACGCCTGTGCCAAGCAATGTGGTGGCAAGTAGGCCAGCACCTTGCCACCGACCTAGTTTGTTATTATGTTTGTTCATGCCTATTCCAACGGGTGTAAAGAGGGAGTATTATAATGAAAGCCTGTTTTATAAACTGTCGGAATAAAGATTCACTTTTACTTAATGGCCAGCATTTTGTCGGATTTCATATAAATAACCGACATTTTAACTTTTAGGGTTTACATGGATAAATTTGACCAAGCAATAATTTCTGAGCTACGTATTAACGCGCGAGTGAGTGTTTCTCATATCGCTCAACAAGTCAGTTTGTCGCGTTCTGCGGTATCTGAACGAATTAAAAAGTTGGAAAGTACAGGTATCATAAGAGGCTATCAAGTCTTGCTAAGTAGTTCACAGCAAGAAGGGGTGTCTGTGTATTTTGAGATCCAGCATCGCTGCGCAAAATGCTCAGACGTTATTCCTTTATTTAACAATATTCCAGAAGTTATTACCTGTAATGGCATCACTGGCGATATGGATTTATTGGTTTATGTTAAAGCACAAACCATGAGGCGTATTCATGAAATCCGAGAATTTATTGACAGACAAGACAATATTATAAAAATTAAAACTCATGTTGTAATGAGTGAGTGGATTGATAACCGCTAAGTAAAATTTCAGTTTTTTCGACCTAGTGTAAAATTTATTTGATGACCGTAAATACTAACGACAGTCATCAAATAAATTGCGACAGGGTTAGTTTTTACTTTTGTGAAACACCTCAACACCATTTACCCATGTTGATATAACCGAGTTTTTCCAAATCTTAGTTTCTGGCATTAAAAAGTAATTTTGCGCTAATAAAATAAAATCCGCTTTTTTACCTGCGGCCAAACTACCGATGATGTTTTCTTGATGTCCTGAATAGGCGGCATCAAGGGTGAAACTTTTTAGGGCTTCAATTCGGGTCATTTTTTCATTTGCATACCAGCCACCTTGAGGTGCGTTTTCTTTATCTTGTCGAGTGACTGAAGCGTGTAAACCATAAAAAGGATTGGGAGACTCCACAGGAAAGTCAGAGCCAGCAGCGATAACAGCCTTTGCATTTAATAGCTTACGCCATGCATACGCGCCTAAAATTCGCTCTTCTCCAATGCGCTCAACCGCCATGTTTTTATCACTCGTTGCATGGGTTGCTTGCATTGAGGCGATAACACCTAATGCGGCAAAACGCGGAATATCTTTCAGGCGAAGAATTTGTGCGTGCTCAATACGGTGGCGTAATGCTTTACTGTTTGTTTTATCAATATTAGCTTGATAAAGGTCTAAGGCGATTTTATTGGCATTGTCACCAATGGCATGGGTGTTCACTTGAAAGCCTGCATTCATCGCTGTTGCAATATAATGATTTAAGCTTTTTTCATCATGTAATAATAATCCTTTATGACCGGCATGATCGGAGTAATCTGCTATTAATGCAGCACCACGACTACCTAAGGCGCCATCGGCTTGAATTTTTACACTGTTAAAACTGAGCATATTATCCGCGGTACTGAACGTACCTTTATTTAACGTTTTTTCCCATTGTGCGCTGGGTAAATACAACATGGCATTAATACGAATAGGCATTTTTTTCTCATGACTCAACTCTTGAAACGCTTTTAAATTTTGGCTATCAATGCCTGCGTCATGAACACTGGTTAGTCCTACACTGGCCAATGACTTCATTGCTTTTATTAAAATGTCTTTTTGTTGGCTAAGAGTCGGATCAGCGATATGTTGCTTAATGAGTGCCATGGCGTTATCAATAAAAATACCGGTTGGTTGGCCTTGGGCATCTTTAATGATGTCGCCACCCTTAGGAGATTGGGTTGCCGATGTTATACCAGCTAACGCCATAGCTTTGCTATTTGCCCAGCCTGCATGGCCATCCACCCTTTCTAACCAAACGGGTTGCTCAGGAAAAGCTTCATCTAATTGTTTTGCTGTTGGAAAGCGTTTGTTTGACCATTGTACTTGGTTCCAACCACGACCTGTGATCCAAGTTGCAGAGGTGTTTTTCTTTGCATACTCAAGGGCACGCGCAACCGCTTGTTTTTCTGAGGTCGTGCCAACTAAGTCTGCTTGCATTAAACTTTGACCATAACTGAGTACATGGCCATGAGCATCAATTAACCCGGGTAATAATGTAGCGCCTTTGCCATCAATTATTTTCCAATCTTTATCACTGGTAATTTTTTCATCATAGGCATAAAGCTTGTCAATGGTGTCATCCGTAAATTGAAGTGCTGAAAATTTTTGTAATTGATCGCCGTTTAGTGTGTAACCTTGTACATTTTTGACTAAGGTCGTTTGAGCAAGTAAAGAAAAAGAGCTCAAAGATAATATTATGTAAGGAAGCACTGTTTTATTTATATTCATTAAGACTCATCTTTGTTTTTATTATGTAGAATTATCATAGCATGAAGAATATAGATAAATTGTTAATCTATACAAAATTGTTTGTAAAAGAAATGGAAAATGTAAAGGCGGATAAACACAAATTTATCCGCTGGTATTTAAAAGGCTTAAACCGTTCTTGTTGCTGTGGCCGGTGGCATTTTTTTCATAGCCTTGATCGGCACGACGCTTTTCTCTTTTCGCTGAAATCAATCTCACGTTTGCTAAATCAACCGCTTTTTGATCGCTTAAATGTTGTTTCTTTGATTGTATTTTTTGGCGTTGATAGGCTGATTCTAGTCCTTCAAGAATGGCTTGCTGTTGAAAGAGGCGACTGGTTAATTCTGGACTTTCAAGGGTTGCTAATGCTTGCCCCTCTTTAACTTCATGGCCAGCTTCTATCTTCAACGTTATTGTGCCATCTGCCGGGCTATAAACGCAGGGACTAACGGCGGCAACTACCCGTCCTAATACCGATATCTCACGGGTGAAATCGCCACGGGTAATGGTGGCCTTACCCGATCTAATGAAATAGATTCACTCGCTTGACTCCAACGGTTAGCGGCTGGCGCAACTTGCCAGATGATCGCCAATAATGATCAGAAAAGTAAGTGATGTGAGCCAAAACGTTGATTTTTTTTGGCTTGTGTTGAGCTGGATATCCTGATCACTTGTATCTTTTATTAACATGTCAATTCCCCCGAACAAGACATAACCATCTCATTGATGGTTGTTACGGTAAGTAAGTCGGGTTGACAGAAGAAAAGGTTTAAAAAAGTTTAAAATAATGGGTGAATAATTTATGAATAAATTACAGTGATATGATTTTAAAGGTATTTATTGGTGAATCTATTTTTTATGATGATAACTAAAGTGATCAACAAAGCAAGGATCCATGTGGGATATCTTCCATATTGACTAAAAGGTGTGGTACCTGAAGTGAGTTGAACATCAGCCTTTAAAACGCCTTGTTCAAACTGGGGAAGTTGTTGAGTTATTTCCCCTAAATGATTGGTTACTGCTGTGACACCATTGTTGGTTGAGCGTAATAATGGTCGGCCAAACTCTAATGCCCTCATACGAGCAATTTCCATATGTTGATGCGGACCGTGAGAGTCGCCAAACCAGGCATCATTGCTGACGGTAAGAATAATGTGACTGTCATTGTAAAAGTTAGCTGACAGCTGCTCAGGAAACGCTATTTCAAAACATATTAACGGCAGAATACGCAAGCCATTAGCCAATAAATTGTTTTGCACATAACTACCGCGACTAAAAGAGGATTGCGGTAAATTAAATAATGGCGCAATAGGTCTTAATATTTCGGCAAAAGGAACAAACTCACCAATGGGTAATAAATGGTTTTTATCATAGCGATTTCTATTACCGTAATAATAGTTACCTTCACTGTCTTCTGGGTGTTTTTTCCCTAAGACAATTAGGCTATTGAAATACTGTTTTGATTCAAAATTATAATTTAAAATACCCGTAACAATCGTTGCATTATTTAAGGCCGCCGATTGATTGGCCATATCAAGAAATTCTTGTGTCGTGCTCATTGTTTCAATGGCAGGGATCGCTGATTCTGGCCAAATAATTAATTGCGCATCGTAATTAATGCGGCTTAAATCTAGGTATTTTAACATTGTTGGCCATTGTTCTTCTGGCTGCCACTTTATTGATTGTTCAATATTGCCTTGTACTAACGCCGTTTTAATGGTTTTTCCTGTTGGCGTCACCCATTTGTACTGTTGTGTAAAAAGTGTTAAGAGAAAGATTGAGCCTAGTGAAAGTAATGATAATTTTACCTGTTGTTTTAAAAGCAGTTTTGAAAATGAAATACAAATAATCAGTAAGCAAAAAGTAATTCCTACCTCACCAACTAAAGGGGCTAATGAAGCAAGTGGGCCATCAATTTGTCCATAACCTAAAGAAAGCCAAGGAAAGCCTGTTAATACCACACCACGTAAATATTCACTTAACAGCCAAATACAGGGTAAAAGCCATAAGTTTAATGAAAAACCGTTCGTGGCTTTGGGGTTAATCAGGTAGGAGGTTTTAGCTGTTAAATAACCAGCAAGTGCAGGGTATAACGCTAAATATAAGCACAAGAGTAACATTAATGCTAACGAAGCAATTAATGGCATACCTCCAAATTGTGCAATCGATACATGTACCCAACTTATGCCACTGGCAAACCAACCGATTGCAAAAATAAAAGTATGTTTAGTGATTAACTTTACATGATCACTCTTTGAAGCCTTACTAATATTCTCCAGGTGGATAAACCACAAGGTGAGGGATAAACAGGTTATCCACCACCATGAGAAAGGGGCGTAAGAAAGTACCAAACTAAGCCCAGCGATAAAGCTAAACCATAGTGATTTATTAGTGAGGTTACTTTGGCAACTTTTGAGTATTGATTTAAGCATAACAAGCAAAAACTACAGTAGTTTAATCAATAATTTTACCCGTTATTTGATGATTTTTTGGCACGGATATTTGTAGTACTTGTATACGTCGGCTGTCGGCAGAAGATACTTTAAATTCAAAATTGTTGATGGTGATTGTTTCCGACTTCTTAGGCATATGACCAAACTTATGTAGTACGACACCGCCGATAGTATCCGCTTCATTTTCGTCAAATTGGCAATTAAAGTATTCATTGAAATCATCAAGCTCTGTGAGCGCCTGCACTTGATAAACATTACCAGCAAGGTGTTTAATATCTTCAATAATATCATCGTCGGTTTCATCTTCAATTTCACCAACAATTAATTCTAAAATATCTTCAATAGTGACAACCCCTGAGACACCGCCATATTCATCGACAACAATCGCCATATGATAACGTTGAGAGCGAAACTCTTTAAGTAAAGGTTCTACTTTTTTACTTTCAGGGACAATAATTGCAGGGCGAATTACATCGGCAAAGGTACAGGTTTGTTCATTTTCGTTAAACGCATAAGTCAGTAAGTCTTTCGCTAATAAAATGCCTTCAATATGATCGATGTCTTCGTTAACAACCGGAAACCTTGAGTGTCCTGAGTCAACTATTTGAGGAATGGCATCTTTTAACGGTGTGTTAATATCTAAGGTAACCATTTGAGAACGCGGTATCATGATGTCTCTGACACGCATATCAGAAACCTCTAATACACCTTCGATCATTTGTTTTGTTTCTGGCTTGATCAGATCTCGGTCTTCGGCATCATTTAGTACTTCGACCAATTCTTCTTTGTTTTTCGGCTCTCCGGTAAAAACTTGAATAATTTTATTCAAAAAGTTTTTATTTGAAGAACCGTTGCTAGAGTGTGGGTTGTCTTCGCTCATAGAGCTTTTATTATTCCTATTATTAGTCAGTTGTTTAGTTTGTAATCAATTTCAGGATATTTCAAGTAGTTATTTGTAATATAAAATATGCTTTCATTGTATTTGATATGGATCACTAATAGCTAATGTTGCAAGTAACTTGACTTCAAGTGCTTCCATTTCATTGGCTTCATCATCATTTATATGGTCATACCCTAATAAATGCAAGCAGCCATGGATCACCATATGTGCCCAATGATGCAGAGTCTGTTTTTGTTGTTGTTGAGCTTCAAGCTCAACAACATCAGCACAAATTACCAGATCACCTAATAAATCAAGCTCAATCCCTTCAGGCACTTCAAAGGGAAAAGATAATACATTGGTTGCTTTATTTTTATCACGATATTGATGATTAAGTGACTGGCTTTCTTCACTAGAAACAATGCGAATAGTTAATTCGAAGGGTTTATTATATGCCAATAATGCCGTATTGACCCAACGTTGAAAATCTTGCTCTGTTGGTAACATCTTATTGTCGTAGGCAACTTGTAAATCTAAAGTAATAGACACTAGTTATTGCCTTGAGCATTGTTATCATTCATCAATTTTTGAGCGGCAAGCTGTTCCTGCTTTTTCTTTTCGGCTTTAATACGATTCATTTTCTGCTCATGAGCATCATAAGCGTCGACAATATGTGCAACGACAGGGTGTCTGACAACATCTTTAGATTGGAAGAAGTTAAAACTTACCCCTGGAATATCTTCTAATACTTCAATAGAATGACGTAAGCCCGAACGCTGTCCTCGTGGTAAATCAACTTGGGTGATATCACCGGTGATCACTGCACGCGAGTTAAACCCAATACGTGTTAAAAACATTTTCATTTGTTCAACAGTGGTGTTTTGGCTTTCATCTAAAATAATAAAGGCATCATTTAATGTTCGACCACGCATATAAGCGAGTGGGGCAATTTCAATGACATTTCTTTCGATGAGCTTTTCTACTTTTTCAAAACCCAGCATTTCAAATAAAGCGTCATATAAAGGACGTAAATATGGGTCTATTTTTTGAGTCAAATCACCGGGTAAAAAACCCAATTTTTCACCCGCTTCAACAGCTGGCCTTGTCAATAAAATGCGTCTGACTTCTTGTCTTTCTAGTGCTTCTACCGCACAAGCTACTGCTAAGTAGGTTTTACCTGTACCGGCAACACCAATACCAAAGCTAATATCATTCACTAAAACATTTTGAACATACGCCGACTGGTTGCTGTTACGAGGTTTGATGATGCCACGTTTCGTTTTAATGGTGATCATTTGTTCATAATCAACATCAACTTTTGTCGGTGCTTGTTCAAGGACATTCGCATCTAAAATTGCCAAATGTACCATGTCAGGTGTTATTGTTTGACTGTTACCTTTAACCGTTTCTGTTTCGATATAAAGATCTTTTAAAATTTTAGCAACGGCCTTTATTGCAACGCCAGAGCCAATAATTTTAAAATTGTTGGTACGATAACTTATTTCAACCCCTAAACGGCGTTCGAGAGTTTTTAAATTATCATCCATTGGACCGCATATATTTGCTAATCGGTTATTATCGATAGGCTCTAACGTTACGATACTTTTATTGTCTTTGCTCAAAAAATGTATACCTGTTATTGAGTTATTATTTAATTATTCGCTATTGTTTATGCGTTATGGCGAATACGTGCCAACACCTAATTCATCAACATTGGCAGGTTTCGCACTGTGATGACTATTTGATAATATATCGGCGGGAGAATGAGCGATACGTAATCCCATTTCGCTTTCTTGGCGAACTAATTCACCGCGTAATGAGTTTGAATAAACATCGGTTATTTTTACATCAACAAATTGCCCAATAACCGTATGAGGAGCAACAAAGTTAACAATGCGATTATTCTCAGTACGGCCGCGTAATTCCATTGGGTTTTTCTTAGATGGGCCTTCAACTAAGATACGTTGTTCAGTATTAAGCATTTGACGAGCAATACGCAACGCTTGTTGTGTAATACGGTCTTGTAAAATCTGTAGACGCTGCTTTTTTGTTTCATCACTAATGTCATCTACCATATCAGCGGCAGGTGTACCAGGACGCGCGCTATAAATGAAGCTAAAACTTAAATCAAAATCAATCGCTTTGATTAAATCCATTGTTGCTTCAAAATCAGCATCGGTTTCACCGGGAAAACCTATAATAAAGTCAGATGACATACAAATATCAGGGCGGGCTTTTTTAAGTTTTCGTATTTGTGATTTATATTCTAAGGCCGTATGGCCTCGCTTCATTTGCGTTAAAATACGATCTGCACCACTTTGTACAGGTAAATGAAGGTGGCTCACTAACTCAGGAACGTCTTTATAAACATCAATGATATCATCGGTAAATTCAACCGGATGAGACGTGGTATAACGGATACGGTCGATACCATCAATGGTGGCAATAAGACGAATTAACTCTGAAAAACGGCAGATAGTGCCATCATGTGAGTCGCCACGATAAGCATTGACGTTTTGCCCAAGCAGATTAACTTCTCGAACCCCTTGTTCTGCCAGTTGAGCTATTTCGTATAAAACATCATCTAAGGGGCGACTGACTTCTTCGCCACGCGTATAAGGAACAACACAGAAAGTACAATATTTACTGCAACCTTCCATAATTGAAACAAAGGCGGTTGCACCATCAGCTTTAGGCTCAGGTAAACGATCAAATTTCTCAATTTCTGGAAAACTCACATCTACCACTGAATTAGCTGTGCCTGTGACTTGTTTGATCATTTCAGGTAAACGGTGCAATGTTTGTGGGCCAAATACCATATCAACAAACGGCGCGCGTTGACGTATTGCATCACCTTCTTGTGAAGCAACACAGCCGCCAACACCAATTAATAAATCAGGTTTAGTGGCCTTTAAGTTTTTCCAACGACCAAGTTGGTGGAAGACTTTCTCTTGTGCTTTTTCTCTAATAGAGCAGGTGTTAAGCAAAATAACATCGGCATCTTCTGCTTCTTCGGCTAATTCATAACCATGAGTGGAATCTAATAGCTCTGCCATTTTTTGCGAGTCATACTCGTTCATTTGGCAACCCCAAGTTTTAATATATAGCTTTTTACTCATTTATTTATGCCTACCGTGCTCTATGAAATTGGTTCTAGTTTTTGCTAGAGAATTTTAGGGAGCGTATTTTACTCTTTCTTTCATCGCTAAGCTAGTTATCCGTTAGTGATTTTTACAGAGAAGTTAAATTTCGCATAAATAGCGCGTTTTCGTGTATTTGATCATCGAATTAACGCTCATGGTTCGTTAGAATAATAACCGAGAATTAATACTTGAGATGAAATGTAATACATGGACAAATTTGATTGTGTAGTTATCGGTGGCGGAATGGTGGGGGCAGCAAGTGCGCTATCATTGGCGCAATTAGGTTTAACGGTAGGAATAGTTGAATGTATTGCTCCTAAAGCATTTCATCAAGAACAAGCTTTTGATTTAAGAGTGTCAGCCATTTCCTTAGGGTCACAATTCTTATTGGAGCAATTAGACGCATGGCAACAGATTAAAGATTGGCGGCTCTGTCCTTATCGTCGTCTAGCTGTTTGGGAGCTTGAGCAAGCCTATACTGAGTTTTCTGCAGAGGAAATATCACAATCTCACTTAGGACATATCATTGAAAATCGTGTCATTCAATTAGCTTTGTGGCAACAAATTAAAAAACACAAGCAGATAAAATTATTTTGTCCTGAATCATTAGTCGGTTTTGAACAACAAACTGACCAAGTTATTGTGCAATTGTCAGAGCACACTGTTTCTAGCAAGTTATTAATTGCTGCTGATGGGGCAAATTCTCAAGTAAGAAACATAGCCAACATTGGCACCACAGGGTGGGATTATCAACAATCAGCCATGTTAATTAATGTGCAAACAACACTTGCCCAGCAAGATATTACTTGGCAACATTTTCGCTCGACCGGCCCTGTGGCTATGTTACCTATGCCGGGTCATCATGCTTCTTTGGTTTGGTACCATAAAAAAGACGAAATCACTCGGCTTTGTGGGTTATCTAACAGCCAATTAAAACAACGTATTGAGCAAGAGTTCCCAGAAAAACTAGGTGAAGTAAATGTGATCGATAAAGCAAGTTTTCCATTAACAAGAAGACATGCTAACCAATATCAAAATAATAGAGTTTTATTGTTAGGTGATGCTGCTCATACGATTAACCCTTTAGCAGGTCAAGGGGTTAACCTTGGCTTTAAAGATGTTAAAGCCTTGCAAGAGGTGATTGCTAAAGCCATTGGTGATGGCCAATGTTGGCATGATGTAAATGTGTTATCGGGCTATGAAAAAATAAGAAGGAAAGATAACTTATTAATGATGTCAGCCATGGATATGCTTTATTCTGGCTTTAGTCATCCTTCTGGGCTTGCTAAGGCTTTTCGAAATGGCGGATTGTTTATGGCAAATCAATTACCCAAATTAAAAAGTAAAGCATTAGCTTACGCTTGTGGTTTATAGCTGATGTATTGTTTTAAGTAGTATAAGCAGGGAATGAATAAAAGAGTTGAAACTTGAAAGAAAGTGGCAGGGGTAAGAGGATTTGAACCTCTGAATGACGGGATCAAAACCCGCTGCCTTACCGCTTGGCTA
>JBFONU010000025.1:0-28992 GCA_040779345.1 Colwelliaceae bacterium 6441
TTTGTTTATTTTTTAAACAAACACGCAGTTAATTTTATATAAACAAACAATTAACAAATTTTATTCGGCATTAACAATTTGCTTTGTTTTATTAACAGTTTAGTGTTTTTTTTGACCTTGGTTTTAATAGTCTCTGTAAATTATCAAAAACTAAAAGCAAATGAGTTAAGCGTTTTTTATCTTTATAAAAATAACGTAACAACCTATACTGTACAAAAACACAGTACAGGTTGTTACGTTATGAAAGTTATTCCTATTTATATTGAAGCGGGTATTTCTGGTTTTGAATCACCTGCAGCTGAATACAAGGAGCTAGGGTTATCGTTAGATCAACTATTGATCCGCCACCCTAATGCTACGTTTATTGGTCAAGCTTCTGGAGAGTCAATGCAAGACATTGGTATCTTTGATGGTGATCTGTTAATTGTAGACAGATCATTAACCGCAAGAAATGGCGATATCATCATTGCTAACTTTAATGGCTGTTTTGTTTGTAAAATAATAGACAAAGTACAAGCGAGGCTATTATCGGCTGCTAAGGGTCATGCGCCGGTGAAGATAAATAAAGGCGATAACTTTCAATTGGAAGGTATAGTAACTCGCTCTATTCGCTTACATCATCAAGCGCCAGAGTTAGCCACATGTATGCATTAGTGGATGCGGTATCATTTTATGCCAGTGCTGAAAAAGTATTCGACCCTAGTATAAGAAACAAACCCGTCGTGGTGTTAACCAATAACGATGGCTGTATTTGTGCCGTTTGCCCTATCGCGAGAAAACTAGGCATTCCTAAATTTAAACCGTATTTTCAAGTAAAGTCCTTCCTACAAAAGCATGGTGTGGTAATTCGCTCTTCAAATTATGAGCTGTATGCTGATTTAAGCGAACGCATGATGAATGTCATTGCACGCTATTGTGATAACCAGCATATCTATAGTATTGATGAGTCATTTTTATATTTTAAAAACTACCAAGGGCTCATTAAAGACTGGCATCAATACGGTCACGACATAAGACGCGCAATCTGGAAGGAAACGCGTTTACCTGTTGGTGTTGGTTTTGGCTGTACAGCAACTTTAGCGAAAGCCGCTAATCATGCAGCAAAAAAACTGCAGGGCTTTGATGGCGTTGCTGTTATTGATAATGCCCAACAAGGTAAAAATATATTAACGCAAATGGCCGTAAACGATGTCTGGGGGGTCGGCCGAAAAATAGCGCTGCGTTTAAAACAACAAAATATTCACAGCGCTTATCAATTATCAAAGCAATCCCCAAAAGCAATAAAAAAACAATTTAGTGTCGTCACTGAACGCACCGTCAATGAATTAAATGGGATCAGTTGCCTAACCTGGGATGATGTTAAAGCGCCTAAACAAGAAATTTTTTCTACCCGTAGTTTTGGTCAGCGTATTATCGAACAGCATTCATTAAAAGCCGCATTAACAACACACGGTACAATTGTCGCTAAAAAGGTAAGACAGCAATCCTCGTTAATTAGAAAACTTCTGATTTTTGCCTCAAGCTCTCCACATGATAAAAACTATTATAAGCAAGCTATCATCTATAAATTTCCTGTTGCTACCGATAATAGCTCGGATGTTGCTAAAGCGATCAGTATGGTACTTACTGATATTTATATGGCGGGCGTGCACTTTTATCGCTGTGGTGTTGGGGCTATTGAACTGGAAAGTAGAAAGTTTCAACAACCTGATTTGTTCATTGCTGATAAAGCGAATCCGCTATTAATGAATTGCCTCGATAATATTAACAATCGCTATGGGCAAGGTACATTAAAAATAGGCAGTGAAGCCGACACTCAACCATGGCAAATGAAACGCAATTTTTTAAGTCCGCAATACACCAGTAATTGGCGAGATATTCCCAAAATTCGTTGTTAGATTTTAACGGCAGATAAATAACTAGGGGCAATCAATATTATGGATAGTTGAAATGTAAAGGTAGCAACATACTCATGCTACATATACCTCCCCCGAAAAAGCCTTTGACATAAGTATGAATAAAAAACGGTACCTCAGCAATAGAGGTACCGTTTGATAGGTGTTAAGGTAAACTTACTGCGCTTTTAACAAGGCTAATTCACCAATTTGAATTAAGCGTCCGTCGTCCCCGCCAATACCAGCACCTTCTTGAGTATTCTCAAAAATAAACTGATAAAAACGATAGGCAGTATCATTGCTGTCAATATCATAATGATAAGTTGTTAAACGCTCTGGATCACTTGGGTAGCTGTCGCTATCAAGTTCAGTCCAGCTTTCGCCATTATTTGACGCAAGCACTGTCCACATAGTCGGATCACGATGAGCATTGTCATTGCCGGTTGTCACACTATACTTTGCTAACACCGTTTCTTCTGGCACTTCTAATGTCACTACGACATTATCCACTTCATTGATCGGTGAAAGATCAGGGGCATATTGTGGGATCCACCATGGCTCTTCTATGACGGCATTAAACTTATTCCTCACATTGTTATCAACTAACTTGTCTGGGCCTTCTCCCCAAATACCAATGTGCGTTGCATTAGTCGTCACAATAACACCTTCGTCAATTGCAAAGTTTTCAAAACCATTCACAGGTGTAGGGTATGGTGGTGAAATACCTATCGTTTGTAAGTAATCTTGGTATTCTGCAAAAACAACGTCAATACCACGGTTTACGCCAAATATTGATTGGAAGGCTTTATCGAACGTCCAGTTTTTAATCTCACCAGCACTGGCGTTAAATAACCGAATAAAGTCAGTGTTACGGTGTGAGTTAGCAACCCAATCTAAAAACAATGACGTTTGGTTGTATGCATCCTCATTCCAACTTTCGATCCATTTAGGCGCTAATTCAATATAGCCAGCTTGCAGCCTTATGGTATTTGCCAAGCCTTCTAAGAAACTATGCAGTTCATTACCTGCTTGATAAACGCCAGAGTCGGGTACTTGATTATAACCATGAGTTAATTCATGCCATAAAACCCCCATAACTTCTCGACGCAATGCTTCTTCACCTTGCATTTCGATAGTGGCAATATGATCCAAATCGAACATCAAGATCATATCTTTATCTGTGCCAGATTTAGCCGCTGGAAAATCATATTGTCCAGTTTCAAAGGTTAATGTTTCAAACACTTTAATTTCAGTCACGTTGTTATAAAGCATTTTCGCCACTGACAAACTGATCTCCTGAATAACATCCGTTAAATCGGGCAGTACGCGTTCTAATGCCGCTTGGCCTGGATGTTCAGGTAAGTTTTTCACATAACTCACAGTAGGCTTTGGAAAACCTGCCCAAGCGTCACTTTCATCCCATACTCGAATAAAGTTTTCTTTAACTAACCTTGTTTCGCCTTTATCGTTTGAGGCAACTAAAGTGACTGTTTTAGGCCCTAAAGTATTATAAAATACTAACGGAGACGCTTCATTGCTGCTACTGGGTTCGCCTCCTTCAAAGGTCCACTGCCAACTCGTCGGGTTAGCGAGTGATTCATCTTTGAAAATCACATAATCTCCCACATTCGGGGTTTTATTAGAAACGGTGAATTCTGTTAATGGCGCATCAGCTTTTACAAATAGTTTTAACTCAGCTAATTGAAAAATATCATTTCCCCAATCATCAATGCCGGTATTTTGAAAACTAAAGCGATAATATTGATACTCAGCTTCGTTGCCCGTTAAGTCAAATTCTCGGGTCATGAAACGTTCTGAAAAGATCTGACCTGATTGATCATCAACAACTTGCCAACTCTCTTTGTCGTTTGAGCCCTCTAATGTCCAAGCACTGGGATCACGACCTGGGGCGTCATTCGCTGACGTTAATTGATAACTCACCAAAGCGTATGATTTAGTTGCAGAAAACAACACTTCTGCTTGAGGAGCAAAATTCAAAAACTTGGTATTTACGTCACCATCAATTAAATTGATAGCGCCTTCAGAGGCAGGAGAGTCTCCATTGATAGCTTCAATTGAGTTACCATTATCGCCCACCATGTTACGAATCGCATTAGATTCACCACCTGCAGCTGGTGCTTGAGCTTCAGTGTCTTGAGTTGAGACAAACCCAGAGCCATCGTTACAAGCTGCAAGTAAAGTGCTTATTGCCACCGCTATTATTGTTAATTTACTATTTTTCATCATATTACCTTAAAATTTTATATGTATATTCCAATGTACTCGCGCTTAAAAAGACTGTTTTAGTTGTAATGAAAATTGTCTTCCTAAGGTGTCATAGGCACCTGAGCGGTAATACGGGAAACCGCCAAAAGTTTCATCTTGAGGTGGCATTGCATTTAATAAGTTAGTAATCGAAAAAAGTAATCGAGTATTGGTGTCAAAAGTTTTTGCCATCGTTAAGTTATAACGAATCCATGCGGGTAACTTAGTACGATCACCATAGTTAGCATTGTTCCATAACTTACCTTTATAATTTGCTAATAAAGACACCGAGGTATCATCTAACTGCCAGGTAACCTGCGCATTAGCGATTTCTTTAAAATCAAAGTTATTCTGATCATCAATATATTCAACCAATGGGTCGCCATGACGCAGTTTTTCTTTTTTACTGAGTGGACGTGTGTAGTTGAACTTGTAGCTAAAAGCACCAAACTCAGAGTCCCAAACCCCTCTAAAACCAAGGTCAATACCTGATTGTCGGCGTTCTGCGGCATTAATGTACCCTTCAGTGATGGTATGAGGCGTATATGCATCCCCCGTTATCGCGTTACCTAATCGGTCAACACCATTGCCTTCACTGTCATAGCGTTTTATTCGAGTTGCCATATTACTACAGAGCTCTGAGTTAGCATCTTTAACGCCTGTTTGGCATTCATAATCAGTAGATAAAATGTAACCCGCACCTAAGAGTTGAATTTTGTCTTTAATGGTAACGTCGTAATAATCAATATTTATCGACAGTAGTTCGTTGAATTCATAAACCAAACCCGCCGTTAAGGTATTACCTGTTTCTTCGCGTAAAGAGGTATCCCCTTGTGAGACACTTTCATAGTTTGATTGTAAACTTGGTTTACTCGGATCACTGGTTAAATCGGCGTTAGCACAAGTTGCCGTTAATGCGTCGGTATCATAACCAGATACGCCGCCATTACTGTCAAGCAATAAACAAGCATCCGCGGTAATACGGTCATTACCTGCGCCAAAATTACCACTAAAGCCTTTATATACTGCAGACATATCTGGGCCGCGGAATGTCGTTCCTACAGCACTACGAAAAACAATACTTTCTATCGGTCTATAGCTAAAACCAACTTGTGAGGTAAACGCCCCGCCAACATTAGAAGCATCATCGTAATAGTCATAACGTAAAGCCCCCTCAACATCGAGTTGTTCAGTCACTGGAATAAGTGTTTCAAACCCTATGGCATAGCGTTTACGATCACCTTCTGTAATAACCCCAGTTAATCCTGTGAACTGCTTATTTAAAATACGCTCATCAGGAATGGCTTTTGTGCCTTCTTTCATGGCTTCTACAATAAGTGAAAATGCAATTGGACCTGCGTCTAACTCATAAACATCACCGGTAATGTGAGCACTTAGTGTATCGTTATAAGACTCACCCTCATAAGTTGCCCAATCAGCAATCTCCATCGCTTTTTCAGGTGTTAAACCGCCAAACCAAGTTTTATAATCTGGGCGATGAATAGGGAGTGTATTGTGGGTACCGAGTTGCGCGCCCAATAAACGGTCACGGCCTGCGATGGTGCCATGTAAATAACGGTCTGAAAAATCATAAACCGAACGAGAATAGCCAACAGAATAATCAAAATCGCTGATGGTCCCTTGAAAGCCGACACTCATCGAATAAGCCGAATCATCGTAGGTTCTACCAAAGCCATCGTTAGTATATTCGCTGTCTAACACTTTTCGCCACATGTACTTAACGGCACCGCCTTGGCTGCCGTCTTTATTCGCCATGTCTGGATCCCAAAACTCTTTATCGTAGAAAAATAACGCGCCGCGATTACCTTGTTTCTTTTGATCGATCAAAAAACCATTAGCAAATAAACTAAAAGACTCATTAACGTAATATTCTGTATTAAAATAAACACTCGCTGATTCATTTTTATTAATTAAATGCGTTTCACCCGTTTCATCCCAGCCACAGCTTGCGCCATAATTGTTGCGACTAATAAAATGTTGAATCGCTTTTGGATGAGGGTTTTCAGCCGTATTACAATACTCATCTACGTATTGATTGATATATTCACCATCGAGTGAATAAACTGAAATAGAACGATTTAATTCATGCCTTGATGAAGGTGATGGACTATCCCAAACACTATCATGATAAGGGCGATCTCCCGAATGAAGACCATCATTGCCTTTAAATTCTAGCGCATAGTCTAAGGTAAAGTTTCCTTCCGAATACCCACCTACTAAATTGATCGATTTATTGCGGTTTGAACCATAAGTATCAACACCCGCCCTAACTTCGATATGATTGCCATCAATCCCCTTTTTAGTAACAATGTTAATGACCCCAGCCATGGCATCTGAACCATATATTGCCGATGCACCACCGGTTTGAATGTCAATTCGTTCAACCATTGCCGTTGGGATCATGTCTAAATTTACAAAGTTGGTTTGCCCACCATAAGGCATAGGGTAATAGGCTAATCGTTTGCCGTTAACTAGCACTAACGTGTACTCAGGACCTAGTCCCCGAAGGTTAAGCTCTTTAGCTCCCGGCGTGTAAGACCCCGTTTCTACTTCACCTAATATAGCCCCTGTTGCAGCGGTAATATTACTTAGTGCATCATAAACGGTTGAAAAACCGCTTTTTACCATATCATCAGACGTAATAGACATTACGTTAACCGAACCTTCTAGCTCAGTACGTTTAATACGTGATCCCGTAACAATGACACGTTCCACTTCTTCATCTTCTACAATTTCCGCTTGAGAAGATTGTGCAAACGTTGGCTGCGCTAGGGCAGCAGCGACAACCAAAGCCACTTTTGCAAATGTAAAATTTTTTCTATTTATTACTGTATTCTTCATTATTCCCTCCGGACTGATTTCGAATCATGCTTGTATTCGTTCAAAACATAATCAATTGGTTATCGTTTTATTTACTTTAAATAGACTATGGAACGTTCCAATCAATGAAGAAAAAAAACAACGAGAAGCTGCTATATTTTAACAACAAACCACATGGAACGTTCCAATATATCCTAAAGAAAGATATCAATCTGTCAACTAAAATAAATAATCATTTTTTGACCAAGTTTAATCTGATGATTTTACAAAGGTTTTACTTGAAGGAGATACCAGTGAATGTTGATATTCCTGCCAAAGTATCGAGGTTGGCTTACCGATAATTGTTTCAATCGCTTGTTCAAAAGACCAAGCGGCTAAGTCATGAGCGGATTGATTAAATTTATAAGCAAAGTCACTGTCATACTTTTGAGATAACCAATATAAAAAGAAACCGGTATTGGTATAACCCCCTAACCAAGATTTTGATGGTTTAGGAGAGCGAGTTTTATGAAAGCCTGCATCAATTCTAATCAAGTCAGCCATACCTTCAATAAACGCGTGCAAAGGGGCTCCTTCTTTATACTCTCCCTTAAGGGGATGCAGTTGATAACCATGGGTTAGCTCATGCCAAAATACCCCTTCTAACTCATAAAGGACTTGCTCATCAGACTGATCCGCTAGTTTTTCCTCAATATACTTAGTGGAAAAAGTCAGTAACATGGTTTTTCCACTACCGCCACGTGATGCCAAAACATCACTCCATTGTAATGAAAAAACCACCTTGTCGAATTCTGGGACTTGTGTAAAATTTTTATAAAGTTTTTGGTTAACTTTTAACGAGATATCGTTAATGGTTTGCTCAATATTAGGCATTAGTCTATTTAGTCGTTGATAGCCTTTGCTCTGAGTATCTTTATGAGCCATTTCGACCTTCGGGTAATTAAAACCTTGCCATGGGTGAGCAGGATCTAATACTTTTACTGCCGCCAAAATCGTTTTTTTATCTTCGCCATATTTATTCGTAGTGATCAAGCTCACTGAATGGCTACCTGCGGTCTTATAAGTGACGATAGGAGAAACTTCGGTACTTGTCGATGGCGTGCCATGTTCAAAAAACCAGCGTCTTTTAGTTGGAAAGTTTTTAGACTCATCAGTAAATTTAACCACCTGTTGAGTATTTACAATGTTATGACTAAGTCTAAAGTTGCTGATAGGCGCTTTCGTTTTTGCATACAAAGTCACTTCCGCTATCTGTAAGTAATCATCACCGTAGGAAGTTCGATGAGATTGAGTAAATTCAAAACGGTAAAACTGAAATTTTTGTTGGGTATTTATCACATACGTATTGGTTGAGCCTCGTTGTAAAAAACGCTGTTGTTGCTGCTCATCAATTGTCGACCAAGTCTTACCATCAACTGAAGCTTGTAAAAACCACTTTTTGGGATCTCGCCCCGGGGCGTCATTAGCTGAAGTGATGTCATATTGAGTCAGCATAAGAGGTTTATCTGTTTTAATGGTAATGGTATTTGATTTTCTAAAGGTTAGAAATTTACTGCCTAAATTTCCATCGACCAGTTTACTGACATCTTCATGCTCAGGAGACTCATCAAATTGGTTGCTCACCGTTAACTCTGAGTGACTTAACGCTTTACTGGTATATTCTTGTGCACATAGTGAATAGATACTCAAAAAAGATAGCCAAGTTATCGCGCCAATTTTTATTAAACGATTGATTATATTATTCACGTTATTTGTCCTTGCTAGCTGTCATTGAATTGATTGCCTCTAAGGTAGGCAATGAAGGAAAAGCTCCTTCTCGTTGGCATGCGTATGCGCCACAAAGTGTCGCGAATTCAACAGTTGTCTTCAAAGCACTTAAATCTCCAACAATGCTCGCAAACGAACTTCCCTGCTTCATTTTTTCAGATAAACTCAATAATAAGCCACCAACAAAAGCATCACCTGCTGCTGTTGTATCAACAACGGTGATGTTAGGAATAGCCGCCTCACCAACATGATGAGCACTATAAAATTTAACCGCTAGCTCCCCTCTTGTATAAACCACTAAGGAAACCCCAGCTAAAAAGGCTTGAACGACCAGATCATCAATACTCGTGATACGAGGGTCTTCATCAATTAAAAACTGCAGCTCTTCGGGTGATAACTTTAGAACATCGCATTGACTTATACATTGCCAAATTCGATCATTGGCCTGTTCGATATCTAACCAAAGATTACTGCGCAAATTGATATCAAAGCTACAAATACACTTTGCTTGCCTAGCTTTGTCTAGTCCTGTCATTGTGCTTTGATAAATATCAAACTCGGTCAGACTATTTGAGCAAATATGAAAGATGTCCGCACATTCAAAAGCATTATTATCAAAGTCATTTTGATTAAACAGTAAATCGGCTGCGGGGGGACGATAAAAACTAAAACTGCGTTCACCTTGGTTATCAAGCGAAACAAATGCCAGCCCTGTTTTAGCTTGTTTTGTTCGCACGCAATACTGAGTATTGACGTTTTCATTTTGTAATGAACGTATTAAAAAGTCGCCAAACATGTCTTGCCCTATAGCCCCACAAAACATGCTTTTTCCGCCTAGTTTCGCATAAGCCACAGCGACATTGGCTGGAGCTCCGCCAGGAAATTTAGTAAATGATTCAGGTTCTTGACCATCAGATAAAAAATCGACTAAGGCTTCACCAAATGCTAAAAGGCTCATGAATTATCCTCAGATAAACGCAAGGCTCTCATCACTTCATAACAAGCCCCCATCGTATGATAGTCAGTTTTACCCGCAGGGCTTTTCTCATTACTGTACTTTTCATTTTCTCTATTGAGTATGCGATACCAAGCACCAAAGTCGTGATCAATCATATGGCTCCAACAGTATTGCCAAATTTTTTCGTACCACAGCCAAAAGCTGTCATCGCCAGTTTCTATTGCCAATAAAGCCGCCGTCGCTAAACTTTCTGCTTGTACCCAAAAATACTTATCGCCATCACAGATAGCATATTGAGGTGAAAACCCGTAAACAAGACCGCCGTGATTATTATCCCATGCTAATTCCATGGTTTTATTAAACAAGAATTGTGCTTTTTCGAGCATCCATGTTTCAGGTTGATGACGATTTAGAATAATAAGTAATTTTGCCCATTCAGTTTGATGTCCAGGTTGAAATCCCCAAGGGCGAAATAAATGTTTAGGATTATCAAGATTATAAGCCCAATCAACTTGCCATTGACTGTTATAGTGTTCCCAAATTAACCCATTGGTTTGCTCTGCTAAACCAATACAAAAAGTCTTCGCTAATTGATAAGCCCGCTCTAAATAGCGATGATTTTCTGTCGCCTCAAAGGTCATTAATAATGCTTCACACATATGCATATTGGCGTTTTGACCACGATAATCTGAGGCGACATCCATATGTTCGTTATATTCATCAATGTAGCAGCCGTAATTTGTATCCCAAAAATGCGCTTCTAGAAAATCCCACACATAATCAATTGTTGCATTGGCTTGAGTTACCCCCGCTTTTACGGCAACGGCATTAGCCAATAAAACAAAAGCTAATCCATAACAATGGTGAGTTGCATCGACGATTTTTTCACCATTAATTTCCCAAAAGTATCCACCCGTTTGCGGGTTTTTGTGCTTTGTTTCGATAAAATCCAACCCTTGACGAACCTGAATTAAATATTCGGGTTGCTTGAACTCAATTGCTGCCATAGCGTAATTGAAAACAAACCGACAGCTTGAAACAAGATGCTTGTTATTACGATCGTAAATGGCTCCCTCGTCGTTGAAATAGTGATAAAATCCCCCAGTAGGGTCGATACAGTTAGGGTGATAAAAAGACATTGTTTCTTGAATATGAGAACGTAAAAAAGAAACTGACTTGAAGTGATCTTGTTGTGACATAAACGTAAATCTAATCCTATTTAGCATAACAGCATCTTAAAATTCCAGATCTGTTTGTAATTAATTACTAATCCATATTGGTTTTCTATTGACATCATAAACGAATTAATTGAATATTGGAACGTTCCAAATAAATTTATTTTTATTAGATGTTAAAATCAAGTCTAATACATAAGGAGTGCCATTTTGGCGAACATTACAAATACGTCTGAACTCGTCGCAGTCAATGACGAAGATCAACAAGGTTACGGCTTTGCCATGGTGGCAATGACTACATTGTTTTTTTTGTGGGGCTTTATTACGGTTCTCAATGACATTTTAATTCCACAACTTAAAGCAGCATTCGAGCTAAATTATACTCAAGCGATGCTGATTCAATTTTGCTTTTTTGGTGCCTATTTTATCACTTCAATACCTGCTGGCGCACTGGTCAAACGTATTGGCTATAAAAACGGAGTCATTGCTGGGTTAATCGTTGGAAGTTTGGGTTGCATGATGTTCTACCCTGCTGCCGCCATTCATCAATATTGGCTATTTTTATGCGCTTTATTTGTTTTAGCTAGCGGCATTACAATTTTACAAGTATCCGCAAACCCTTATGTAGCCGCTTTAGGACCAACAAAAACGGCATCTAGCCGACTCAATTTAGCACAGGCATTAAATTCATTAGGTACAACTATAGCGCCAAGCATTGGTGGATTATTATTCTTCGCATCAACAGCAACCCTTGCTACTGAAGCCGCATCAGCAGAGGCAGTTAAAGTACCTTATTTGCTGTTGGCTTCTTTTATGATTGTTATTGCCATCGTATTCTTTTTTCTTAAGTTGCCGACCCTTAATTTTGAAAATGATGGTAAGGCAACTCAGGTTGAACAGCGTTCTATTTGGCAAGCAAAGCATACCACTTTCGGTGCACTGGCTATTTTCTTTTATGTGGGGGCAGAAGTGTCTATCGGTAGCTTTATCGTTAACTATTTAGGCGAAGACTCGATTGCAAGAATGAACGAAAATGATGCTGCGAAAATGCTAACGTATTACTGGGGCGGCGCTATGATAGGTCGATTTATTGGTGCTTATTTAATGCGATATATTCAGCCAAGTGTCATGTTAGCGTTTAACTGTATTGCTATAGCAATATTACTGGTAACCACAATCAATAGCACTGGCAATATCGCTGTTTGGTCAATTTTAGCGGTTGGCTTATTTAATTCCATCATGTTTCCAACGATTTTCACCTTAGCCATTGAACAGCTCAAAGGCTTAACGAGTCGTGGCTCTGGATTGTTATGTTTGGCAATTGTCGGTGGCGCAATTGTACCGATACTCCAAGGTGGCGTTGCAGATTATTGGAATATTCAACTAAGTTTTTGGGTGCCAATGAGCTGTTATTTCTTTATTTTTTGGTATGCAAGAAATGTTAAGCACTTTACCAAAGCATGGTCTTCAACCCATGAAAAATAATGCGCGTACGCGTTAATCAAAGTGTAAACGAGAGAATAACTCAAATAAAAATTGGTACGCTTATTAGGTTGGTTAGCGAGTTAAATTCGCTAGCCACTCACCAAGTAGATACCGAGGATTAATAACTAAAACGAGAAATATTGTGATTAAAAACATATTAAAAACCGCAACGTTAATGGTGACGTTTTCATTAGCGTCAATTAACCAAGCTAATAGCAATAATATTGATAATGCAAAATGGGTAGACCCATTTATAGGAACAGGCGGAGATGGACATTTGTTTCCTGGTGCCGTCACCCCCTTTGGCATGGTGCAACTGAGCCCAGACACAGATGAAGTATTTCGTGGTATCGACCCACAATCTGAGATTTATAAGCGCTGTGCCGGATACCACTATGATGATAAGACAGTCACTGGATTTTCTCATACACACTTTAGCGGTACAGGACACTCTGACTTAGGGGATTTGCTGATCATGCCAATGATCGGTAAAGCACATACCGAAGTGGGCGATAGAAATCATCCTGAAACCGGTTATCGATCACGCTTTAGCCATGATAATGAAACCGCATCACCTGGTTATTATTCGGTTGATTTACAAGACTACAATATTAAGGCTGAGTTAACTGCAAGCCCTAGAGTGGGCATGCATAAATATACCTTTGAAAAAAGTGATACGGCACACATTATTATGGATTTAACGTCAGCCGTTTATAATTTCAAAGGCAAAGTCATTTGGAGTGATGCTCGAATAATTGATGATCAAACTATCTTGGCTTATCGCTCTACCAATGGTTGGGCGAAACAACGAGATATGTATTTTGCGATAAAGTTCTCGCGCCCTTTCGATAAAATAGAACTTATCAATGAAGATAACAAACGCTATCGCTGCAATGGCTGTTTAAATGCGAAAAAAGCATCGACAATCGAAAATAATAAAATCAAGCATACCGCGGGCAAAGCCGTTAAGATAATGGCGCATTTTAACAATCCAAATGCCTCACCTATTCAAATCAAAGTGGGTTTATCAGCCGTATCTCGCTCTAATGCACTGGAAAACTTAACCACAGAAGTTGCCCATTGGGATTTTGATAAAGTACACCAAGAAGCCCGTGAACAATGGAATCAAAGACTCAACAAAGTTGATGTTGAAGGAAGTCAATCACAAAAGCGTCAATTCTATACCGCCTTATACCATGCCTTACAAGCGCCATCACTCTATCAAGATGTTAATGGTGAATACCGCGGTGTAGATGGTGAAATCCACCAAGGTAAAGACTTTGAACATTATACGTTATTCTCTTTATGGGATACTTACCGAGCACTTCACCCGCTTTTAACTTACATTGACCCGAAACGTGTTTCAGGCATGATCCAATCAATGCTAGTTCACTACCAACAAAGTTATGACAATTTATTGCCTATTTGGTCATTTCAAGGTCATGAAACTTGGACAATGATCGGTTACCACGCCGTTTCAGTAATTGCCGATGCTTATTTAAAAGGCATTAGAGATTACGATGTTAACCTTGCGTGGCAAGCAATATCTGATACCGCAAACAACCCTAATTATGATGCGATCCCTGAATATAAAAAGTATGGCTATGTTCCTATGGATATATTACCTGAGTCTACCTCGATCACCCTTGAGTATGCCTATGATGATTTCACCATTGGGCAAATGGCAAAAGCCATGGGAAAAACCGAAGAAGCTAAGCGATACTTTGAGCGAGCGCAAAATTACCGTAATGTCTTTGACCCTAAAACAAAATTTGCTCGAGGCAAAGACAGTAATGGAAAGTGGGATCCTAAATGGTCTAAAGATGAAGCGAAATATATGGGCCCATTTACCGAAGGTAATAGCTCGCAATATAGCTTTTATGTGCCACATGATGTTGCAGGGCTTATTGATATTGTCGGTAATGATGAAGTGTTCACCCAACGATTAGATGAACTATTTGATACCGAACTTTCCGCTGAAATGATCAAAGAGCATGAAGATATTGCCGGGTTAATTGGTAATTATGCGCATGGTAATGAGCCAAGCCATCATATCGCCTATTTGTATAATTACGCAGGTAAACCATGGAAAACGCAAGAGCGAATTCGACAGATTATGGATACGCTTTCTTCTGATAAACCTGATGGACTCGCCGGTAATGATGACGTAGGACAAATGTCAGCATGGTACATATTTTCTGCCATGGGCTTTTATCCTGTCGCTCCGGGCGATTTAACCTATGCTATTGGCGCGCCGCAAATACCTGAAGTTTCATTAGCTTTAGCCGATGGTAAACACTTCAAAACAATTGCGCATGACTTGTCAAAAGAAAATAAATATATCAAGAGTGCCACGCTTAATGGTCAACCATTAAATCGCAGCTATATTACTCATCAAGATATAGTCACAGGTGGGATTTTAGAGTATCAAATGACAGATAAGCCTAATAAAAATTGGGGTAAAGACAAGGGCTCTCGTCCTCCTTCAATGTCTGACAATAACTAACGATAACCTATCAACAAAAAGCCGAGCGTTTAATTGCTCGGCTTTTTTATTATCAACAACACTCTCCATCTGGGCATCGTCAACGTCGTATTCATATCAGATACTACTTACCTGAGTTAAAGCTAATGTTAAAGCTAATGTTAAAGCTAATAATAAGGTTAATACGAAGGTTAAAATTAAGGATAAAGTTAAGGTTAAAATTAAGGATAAAGTTAAGGTTAAGACTACAGCCACCAATGATCACATAACTCAATCTTCGATTAAAAATGGCACGGCTCTATTAAATTGTTCTAACAGCTCTTTGCTAATTGATTTTTTACTGAGCGCGAAATAAACAGGGGTTTTATAAATAACTAAAGGATGAAACCAAACACCTTTGTAACGTGGTGTTTTATCGGGCCCTATAGTTAAGTTGCGTTTGGCCGCTAAAAATCCAGAGATCCTTCCCGTTTCCATTAGCTTAATTTTTGTTTCATTGCTGGCCACCTGAATAAATTTACTTTTCCCTTTCTGTGACAACATCAACTGTTCAACCTCTGGGCCATAAAAACTGCCCCGCTGAACGGCTACAGGTTTTGCCAAAGTCATTAGGCTATTTACATCTTTTAAAATAGAGTTATCTTTAACACTCTTTGCTAAGACAGTGACTTCTTCCTTAATAGGGCCGACAAAATAATAATATTGCTCTCTTTCTTTTGTTTTAGTCACGTTCAGCATGATATCAATATCACCACGCGCTAGCATTTGTAGTGAGCGAGCCCAAGGTAATTCAACAATAGAGTAACGACAATTAACCTGTTTAAAAAGTTGCTCAATTAACTCAACATCAACTCCCTTCCAGGTGTCATTTGCTGCCAGCTCAGATTCAGGACCATAATTAGCCATACGCACGCTTAACTGACAACATAGCGCAAGGTTGGAGAAAAAAAGTAAATAAATAAAACCAATAATACGCATAGCAATACCCTTTTTAGCTTGAATATTAGCGTCTGTTAACCTTTGGGCTGAGGCTACAATTGTCTTATACCGCGTTAAAAATAACTTATTTAGATAACTAAATTTCATTATTTCTGTCTTGTCTAAGACAATTTTCTCTCTCACATAAATGATGAACAAAGATCACAGCCCATGATCTTAAGATTAGCTGTTTTTTATGATCGCGCTTTTAAGAAGGATGGATAAAGTGCTTAAGGTTATTAAGCAAGCAAACCAAACTGATAGTGTTATCAGCTTGGTTAACTACTAATTTTCATAACTCATTAAAATTACTAATGAAAAATTAATGACTCAAAGAATAAGAAGGTGGTCTATCACTTAATTCCGCTCCAAAGCTTTTATTGGGTTTAGCTGAAAGCTCAAAGTCTAATACCACTTTATGATCAACATGAGTTTCATCTATCCAACTTTTAGTCGTTGTCTGTCCATTAACTTTTAAAGATTTAATAAAACGATGCTCACCTGATGCATTTTTAACATTAATACGAATATTACCAATTTCAGCTTTATCAAATATCGGGCTAGAAATAACCATATCTGCGCGTCCCGGATATAGTGGGTACAATCCTAATGCAGAATAAACATACCATGAAGACATTTGGCCTAAATCATCTTGACCTGGGATCCCTTTACGGGTGTTATTCCATAATAAATCAATTGTCGCTCTCACTGTACTTTGTGTTTTATATGCATCACCGGTAAATAAGTACATCCATGGTGAAGCGATAGAGGGTTGATTAGACACATCGGCATATTGAGCATCATCTCTAAATAATACCCAGCTGCCATCGGCTTTGTGAAAATGTTCATCAAGGCGTTGAGACATGACACTGTCGCCACCTACCAGCTTATTTAGCCCTGCGCCATCAAACGGCACCATCCATAAATATTGTGCAGGGCTTCCTTCAACAAATAAGTGACCGCTGTTAGCATCAAAATTTTCCTTCCAACTTCCATCTTTATTTTTACCTTGTAAATATCCAACATTGTCACTTGCCTTAGGATTAAATAAATTTTGCCAATAAGAAGATTCACCAAGAAAACGCTTTTCAGCATCAACTTTATTAAGACGTTTAGCTAATTGTGATAAGGCAAAATAAGCAGATGACTGTTCAAGCGTTTCTGACGCCCCTTCCCAGCTGTTAGATTGTTCTGAAATATAATTAAGTGTTTGCCACTGATCAAGTGATGGGTGTTGGCCACGACAAAATACGGGGCAACCTTCATTGCTTAAATCAAACTCGCTCGGAGTAATAGCGGCACGATATAATGATTGATAGGCAGAGTCTAAATCAAAATTTGTTGCACCAAACGCCGCAAAGTTAGCAATAGCAATGCTTGATGGGTCGCCACTCATAACTCCCGTAGCGCCAGCATTATGCGTCCATCTGTCCCAAACGCCATTATACTGGTTTGCTTGATTAAGTAATGACTGAGCAATATCACTCCCTCGCTTTTTATCTAGCATAGTAATTAATTGTAGTTGAGAGCGATAAACATCCCAGCCTGAAAAGTTTGCATATTGCGCCTGCTGTGACGGCTTAATTTGATGTGTTTTTCCATCAAAACCCGCGTATTCACCATTCACATCACTAAAGATGTTAGGGTGAAATTGAGAATGAAATAAGGCGGTATAAAAAGTCGTTAGCTTTTCTTGATTCGTTGAAGCGACTTTTACCTTCGCAAGAGATTCATTCCAAGCAAGTTTGGCTTTATCTCGAATAGAAGAAAAGGAGGCAGTCCCTTGCTCTTTTGATAAATTGTCCTTCGCATTTTCCAAGCTGACATAAGAAATACCAACACGCATAGTCACAGGAACATTATTTTGAGCATCAAGTTTAACCCACATACCTGAGCCTTTACCCAATTTAGGAATTCCTTTGTCACCATATCCCATGCCTCCACTGGCTTGAGAAGCGCCCGCATTAACGGCATCATCTTTCCAGCTGCCATAACTCTCAATAGGAGCATCTAACTGAGCGACAAAATACAAGGTATAATAATCTCGCTGGTTAAACTCGCCAAGATAACCACAAAAGTTACCACTGGTGACGTAACCAGAAACTTCATTATTTTCAACATCAACATGAGTAAGCGCAGCCCCGCTGCCAAGTTGAGAATATGAGGTTCTAAACAACAATTTAGCTTGGGATGCATCATCATAAGTAAATTTTGCTGCCCCAGATCGTAATGTTGATGTTAATTCAACGTTTACCCCATTATCCATTTTGACTTGGTAGTAACCCGGTTGAGCATTTTCATTACTATGATCAAAGCCTGCACTATAATAAGCGTCTAACTTATCTGTATCTGGGGAATGTTTTATCTCGCCAGTAAAAGGTAAAACAGGAATATCTCCCGACGCCCCTAAACAGCCGGTGCCTGAAAGTCGGGTAAAAGAAAAACCTTTAATCCTACTCGCTTGATAGTTATAGCCTCCAGGGGATACGGGTACTCGGCCATTTTGTTCTAATACTAATTTCGTCATTCGCTCACTTTCAGCAAGTAAATCTTTTGTATACGCATGCTCAGGCCCAAAATTAAACATTCCATGCGGTAAAACGGCACCTGGCACAACGTTAGATGTTTGTCGATGATTATAAACGCCTTCTGTACCAATAAAGGGGTCAACATAATCTACAGGAGAATTAACCCAGACAGTATTGTCTTGTCGACTCACTTCATCACTTATTTTGCTGGTTGAAAGCTCACAGCCAACCAAGGGGATACAAACCAAAATTGCTAGCGATATTAATCGCTTAGAATTAACCATTACTGTTTCCTTATCGATAAATAAAATTTGTACTTTCGTTCCAAGAGTCAATCTAATATCACTAGATTTTATTTATGCCTTTTACAAATAATTCAGCAAACTCGCTGGTAACTACCTGTATTTACACTAACTCCTGTGAAGCTATTTAATAAAATTCAATTGGAACGTTCCAATTATGTATCAATATACGCTGTGATTACGTATAATTCAATCTTAAATCAACAAGCGCAGTAAACAGCCAACTACGGAAAAACTTTATGAAAGCTAAAAGGACTTCAAAATCGGTGACAGTATTTGATGTAGCAAGAGCTTCTGGCGTATCAAAGTCAACGGTTTCACTCGTACTCACCAATAGCAATAAGGTGAGCGATAAAGCCCGTCAAAAAGTTGAAAAAGCCATTAAAGAAACTGGCTATGTTTACAATCGAGATGCCGCCTCGTTAAGAAGTAAAAAATCTAATCTCGTCGCTATTGTCATTAACGATTTAACTAACCCCTACTCTGCCCAACTTGCTGTTGGCCTTGAACGTCAAATTCGTCAGATGGGCTTATTTTCCATGTTAGTTAATTCCGGTGAAGATTTTGAAATTCAAGATAAACTCGTGAGAAGTTTGAAAGAATATAAGGTCGCAGCCTTTATTATTTGTCCTGCGCCAGGTACTACTGCTGATTGGACAAATGAATTAGTTGATCAAGGTTTTCCAGTTGTTCATGTGATGCGAGAAATTGCTGGCGCAAAAGTCGCCACTGTTTTACCTGATAATTTCGCTGGAACGACCATGGCAACTCAGCATGTTCTTGCTCAAGGATATAAAAAAATCGCCTTTTTAGGGGGGAATGAAAGTATTTCTGATTACCACCAGCGGCTGTCAGGCTTTACTGAAACTATGACCCTCTCTAACATGCCATTTTCCAATAAACTCTGCATTCAGTCAGACACCACTCGAAACGGCGGCAGAACGGCAATGGCTAAAGCATTAGCAGTAGAGCCGGAAATTGAGGCGGTTATTTGCTTTAGCGATGTCGTGGCCTACGGCGCTATTGATTACATGAAATCTAATAATATTGAGCCCGGGAAAGACATTGCTATTGTTGGTTTTGATGACCTAGAAGATTCAAAATTAATGTCTCCGTCTCTATCCTCAGTGCATATCGACGCAAATCGTATTGGCGCAGCTGTTTGCCAACTCCTCGATAATATGGCCGATAGAAACAGAAATAAAATCATTGTGAGTATTGATTTTATCGCCAGAGAATCAAGTTAATTTGACCACTATCACGATATTGACTCACTGTGACACAGTGGCTCTATAAAAAATATCTGAGCAAAGCTTCTGAAACAGTTACGTTACTTATCACCGCTCAATAAAACAGAGCCCAGAGCAGGTGATAAATAAAATGTGCTGTAGCTTGCTTCATTACACAAAAAGTTACAATTTTAACCCCCACTTACTCTGCACTTCCCTTTGTCAACCAGACAGCGATTTAAACTAAACTCCAGATGATTTTGGCGAAGCACATGACAATCCTCAAACAAGATATAGTGTACTAATAAAATTTAAAAAATAAAAAAACACTTGTTGGAACGTTCCTATTATGATTAGATATTACTGTGCTTATTTTGACCGATAAGTAATGTTACACTCTAGGACTAACAGATCATTATTAGCTTTTTGATTTGCAAACCCTCACACAGCCTGACTTCCTAGGCCTTTTGTAAAGTGAGATAACATATTGTTATCTCACTTTACTTTTTTATACTTACATTATTAAATGGAACGTTCCAAATAAAATAAAAAACAGGAAATACTAATGAAAAGCATGAAATTCGTAAAATGTAGTCTTGGGTTAGCAATCGCGAGTGCTTGCACTTTCGTCAATGCTGCACCCTATGCAGAACAAACAGATAAAGAAGCCGTTGAGAAAATTGTTGTTACTGGCTCTCGAATCGCACGAACAAACCTAGTTTCAGCTGCTGCAGTGACAGTGATAGATAGAGCCGCGATTGAAGCCAGTCCCTATAAGAACATTGGCGATATTTTACAAACGATGACAGTTTCGCAACCGGCTGCTAACTCTTTAACGGCAAACGGTAGTGGTGCAGTCCGTTTTGACTTACGTGGCATAGGTGCCCGAAGAACACTCATTTTATTAAACAACAAACGACTTCCTGCGGGTGGTAAAGGTGCTGACTCATCGGCTGATTTAGGTGCTATACCAACAGCAATGATTGAGCGCGTTGAAATACTGATGGATGGCGCCTCAGCAATTTATGGTTCAGATGCCATAGGCGGCGTAGTAAACATTATCACTAAGAAAGATTATGAAGGGTTTGAAATAAACGCTAGCTATGGTGATAACCTAGATGGAGATGGCGAAAAAACTAGCATTGAATTTTTAGCAGGGGTTACTGGTGATAAAGGAAATGTCACTTTTTCTGGGAGCTATTCGGAAGACAAAGCGATTTATTCCAATCAAGTTCCATTTTCTAAAAACGTTGTACAGTTACAAAATGACGGTTCAACAAAGCCATGGGGTAGCTATTGGCTTCCTTGGACGGCAGTTACCGACCTTGAAGGAAACCGTTTAACGAAAGGCCCAAATTATGGCGAGTTCCATAATTTTAGCGATGCCGATAGATATAACTACCACGAGCAGTCTTTTTTACAGCAGCCTACTGAAAAGTATACTATGTCTGTGATGGGCAACTATGATTTCGGTGAAATATTAGCCTCTGAAGACGTCTCATTTAACTTTGAAGTGATGTATTCACACAGAAATAACGACTCAAATTCAGCAGCACAACCGTTAATTCCTTGGATTGGCGGCTATGACGACATTCCAATTTCTGCAGATAATTATTATAACCAGCAATTTGGCCCAAAAGATTCAAACGGACAAGCGTATGACATTTTTAAATGGTCGAAACGAATGAACGAATTTGGTCCAAGACAAAGTCGATTTTCAGCTAATCAATATCACTTAGCAATGGGGCTGACGGGAGATTTAAATGAAAACTGGTCATGGGAAGCGGGCTACACTTTTGGCCAATATGAAAGTCAAGAAACTCGTGAAGGGGTTTTCAATTGGGCTCGCGTACGTGATGCTGTAGGACCAACGCATTTCAATGGTGAAGGAGAATTACGTTGTGGCGCAGGACCTGAAGATATTAGCTTTATTCAGTCAACCTGTATCCCTTTAAATGTTTTCCTTGAACCAGGCGAAGAGCAAGACCCGCGAGCAATGGCTTATGTGTCAGGCGATTGGTCAAATGTCAGCTATGGTTTTTCATCTATAAAAACATTGACCTTTGATATTACTGGATCATTATTCGAACTTGATGCCGGATCAATTGATATAGCGACGGGTATTTCCTATATGGAACTTAAGGGAAGAAAGCAAACCGATAGTAATGCTGTTCATGCAATGACAACTGACGGTAATGGGCGCCCTACGGGAGGCGGCTATAATGTCAGTGAAGCTTATGTAGAAGTCAATATACCTTTATTAACCAATACGTTCTTAGCAAATTCTGTCGAGCTAAATATTGCAAGCAGGTACTCAGACTACAGTACCGGTGCTGGCGATACCACTAACTCAAAAGCTTCTTTATTTTGGTCTATAAATGAGGATATCAGTTTAAGAACCACCTATAGCCAAGCATTTAGAGCCGCCAATATTCAAGAACTTTTTGCTGGTCAACTTCCTTCTTTCGCTGCAGGTATTGACCCATGTAAAACGTTGAGTGATGAAGGCCCGTTAAGACCACTAACTCAAGCGAATGACTCTGGATGTTTAGCCACAGGTGCTCCCGCTTCTGGCTTTAGAGATGGCTTACAATCGATTAGAACCAATACAGGTGGTAACCCTGACTTAGATCCAGAAACAGCTAAAATAACAACCTATGGTGTTGTATATACTCCACAATGGTTAGAAAACTTTTCGATCAGTGCTGATTATTATGATATCCAATTAGAAGATACTATTGCGACTTTTAATGCAGAGCGTAAAATTGAACTTTGTAATGAAACTGGTGCTTTCTGTGATGATATACATCGTTACCAAAGTGGGCCTTTACAAGGTGTGTTACTTGGTGTCGACACCTACAATGAAAACTTGAATGCATCACATTATCAAGGGGTAGATACTGAAGCGCACTACTCATTAACAACGCAAGATCTGGGTGATTTCAGCTTTGGTTTAACATGGCACCACACGATTAAACATGAGATCAGTATCTTTGATGGTGGCGTTACTGATTATGTAGGAAAAGACAGTAGCAATGGTGGGTTCCAACCAAAAAACAAGTTTAACTTAACCGCAAATTGGTCCTACGAAAACTGGAACCTTGGTTGGGTGACTTACGTGATTGGTGAACTAACCACTGATGGTAGAAAGGAGAATGATATCACTCCACAATACACATTAGATGCATGGACTTACTCTAATATTAATGCAAACTTTTCACCCGAAGGTAATCTAAGTTACTCTTTTGGTATCAATAATGTATTTAATGTCGAGCCAAGAAGAACCATGCTGACAAGTGGCAATACAAACTCGTCTGGCGCTTACAGCCCAGCATTTTTGGGGACTACTTACTTTGTAAGAGCTAAATATACCTTCTAAGAAACCCCGTTAAAGTCTCTCGACTGAAAACGTAAAGGCAATAAATGATTGACCTCATTTATTGCCTTTTTAAACTGAGTTTTCACCTTTCAAGCTAAATATAAAACACCGATTCATATATACCTTAACTATCAGCACGATAATGGCTAGAGTGGCTCTGTAGCTATTTAACTCAAGTCTGTATTTTTATCTTCAATAATGACACCTCAAAAAGATCACCTAACTATCGCTATTCTATATTGACTATCAATACATAATCGTTCGTTACAATGCTTACTCACTGCGAATTTAAGTGATTTATTATCGTTAATATCGGTATCAAAAACTCACACTAAGCGTCGACTACGACATCATTAAAAAAACACTAGATAACATCCAATAACATTAAAGATAGCCAAGTTGATATTTCAGACAAGCTTTAGGTTGTGTTGTTAGTGATAAAAGAGAGAGGATTAAACATAATGGAAAATAATAATATAAAAAAGGCAGCTAAATTAGCTGCCTAACTATCTGTATTTGAGATTATTAATTAGTAATCTAGTTGACCACCATTATTAATAAATGCTTTATACTCATTCCAGACATCTTGCACGCCTCGGTTAGTGATTGATCTAAAAGCGTTATCCCAAGACCATGTATAGTTCCCCATATCGCGAGCGCTTTGATTAAACTTACGAACAAAGCTCGGATCAATTTTTTCATTCACATAGTGTAAGAAAAAGCCTGAGGTTGTGTAACCGCCCAACCATTGTCGTGTACCATTGACATCAGGTTGACGTGTTTTATGGAAACCAGCTCCAATGCGAACTGCATCAGCAAGTCCTTCTGTAAATGCCCAGAATGACTGTCCATCACCATATTGATCCCTCGTTAGTGGTGAATTATTATAACCGTGAGTTACCTCGTGAAATAATATACCATCAATTTCATCTCTGATCGCCGCATCAGAATTTCCAGCATCTTGGTAAACTCTTTCTAAATGGGTGGTACTAACAGCAATTGTCATTTCACCTGAACCATCAGCCCCGGCTTTGTATGCAACAAAATCATTGCCTGAGCCATCTTTAGCACGCAGTTCAAAACGTAGACGGTAAAACCTTGAAGATTCATTTGGATCGGTATATAAGAATTTAGCAACATCGATACAACGCTGAGCCATATATTCAGACGGATTCACTAATATTCGATTAACAAGCTGCGAACCTTGTGTTGACGCATTCATATCAATGAAATCCACTTGTGGGGCTGTCCAGTTTCCATTATCACCACCATTATTACCATCCGATTCTTCGCTGATGTTTATAGTGTAATCCACGGCAGAGTAACCATGTACTGAGACATAGATATCATTACCTGACAATTGACATTCTTCAGTAGAAGACGCTGATATACTTTTACAGTCATAATACTTAGTAGTCGCTTCTTGACCATTTCTCATATACAGGTCTGTATCACCATTGCCCGTGGTGTTTGCGATGATATTACCAGTGCTAGAGAAAGGGCCATAATGCTGCCATTCATTTTTGTTTAACGATCCACTATCGATAACAGGTAATACTTCCCCGGTAGTTGCATCTGCCCCGATAAATTCTAGCTCGGCTAGTTGTAAAATACTGGCCCCATTATTTTCAGTAACATTAAATCGAACATGCATTAAAGTTTGTGGGTTACTTACGGTATAAGTTTTCTTCTGATAACGTGCATTAAAACTTTCATTGCTGCGACTATCAAGAGTAAACCAACTGACACCATCAGTAGACCCTTGTACCACCCAGTTCCTTGGGTCTCTTGACTCAACATCATTAGCAGAGGTGACAGTATACTCCGCAATATTAACGGAACGTTCAAAGTTATAACTCACCCACCCTGTTGAATTGAAGGTTAACCACTTGCTATTTTCGTTATCATCAAACGCCTGAGTTTTCCCTTCATTTGGTGCATTTTCACCTGAAACACTGATACTACTCGCATTACTGTTGGTCAAATCTTGGTTAGCTAACACGCTGTTACTGGCTATGGCGCCAAAAATTGCCATTATACTCAGTGCTAATTTGGTTTTACGATTATTACTTTTCATTTATTTCTCCAGCTTAATTGTTATTTGAAAAGATTATTGGAACGTTCCGCTTTTTTTTGAGTATTGTCTGCATAAATTAATTGGTAGTAACTCATAAAAACTAACCCTATTATAATATAATAAAAACGGAACGTTCCAATTATTAACAAAACTGTAACAATGTCAAACGATTTGTTTGTTTTTTAATCTTTAAAATACACGTCGAAATGATATAGCACTGAAAATTGACGATTTGAAAGGTTAATGCATCCGTTCCATTTATTTATTCAGGTTTAAATAGCTGTGATAAAAATCTTAAAATAGCACACTAAAGTCAGTTCCATCGACAATAGAGCACGACTATAAAAATATATGAATATTTGAGTATTTGAGTATTTGAGTATTTGAGTATTTGAGTATTTGCATAACCCCAAAATCAATAGACTCAATGGTATATGGTTAGCCTAGCAGTTTCATCGTCTCTTAACCCGAAACTTATCAGCAAGCTTATAGAAGCTCTTAATCTTCGCGCCCTTTAGCAAAGTATCTAAACTTGAAGGAAATTCACTGCAACTTGGCTTGTACCTTGTGTAGATTTGGCCATCTATCATTACTGGAATATCGTCGTAAAATGCAGTTATGCTAACTCAATTTCATCAGTCGTGACGCTCTTTAAACGAAAGTCGCAACTGGGGTCACAACTAGCGAGAAACTCTCGAATAATGCAGCTTTAAGAAATAAGTTCTTTAGTACGGTTTCAGCTGAAATACAGTTTAACCCTTGATAGAACAAGAGAAAATTACTCACCGCCAATAACGACCCACTTCAAATTTTATATAACTATTGGTACCACACAGATACGACGATAGTTGCTGGCATCCATGAACCACCGCTTTGGGATTGAGTAATATTTTTAATTTCTATATCTGGCTTTGAAGCTAGCCAAAGGTTTATTTCGGCTTCTAAACCACAATCAGATGATGTAGTTGAGCTAGGCCAGAATCCTTGTTTAGACTTAATAATTTTTGTAAATATTTTCACTTCCATTAGAAATAAACTCCGTAATGACTTAATAATATCTCCCCTATTAAGGGGTTGATAAGCTTTGGTTAAATTTTGCAACGAAACGTCACCTGCAAACGCTTAGCAAGCCGAGCTTGAACAACATGTTATGCTTTTTTACGACTTAACTTGAACAAACTATCATTTTTTCCAATGGCATGTTGGGCATTTACAAACCACTTGGTAAATAAAACCTTAATTAACCAATAAAACATTATGATGATCATCAGATAAATTGGTAAATTTTCTGGAATATATGCAGACCATTTATCTGATGTAATCGCAACAAATGACAATACTGCACCTAACATCGCATAACACATACGCCATAAGTGTCTAGCGATACGATGTGATCCTGATACACCACCACGAATAATCATAGTTAAATCTAATAAAGCGGCAATAAATGCGACACCACCAAAAATGGTAAACATTGTGGTCATAAAGCCTGGCTCTGAGGTGAAGGCGATATAAAAGTATCTGGTGCATATGAGTGAAATGGCAAGAAATGCTAAAGCTTCAAAAATGCCAATCGTTTTTTCGGGTTTTAGTATCACGACCCATGCCGTTGATGCAAAGTAAATAGAAGAAAATGCAATGGTAGGGTCATCAGCTAGAAAAGCAGCACTTCCAGCCATCAGGAGTAAGGCAAAAAAGAAGACATTACCTGTTACTCTATGTAACTTTCCTCCTTTAGAGAAAGTTAAAGCGCCAATACCAGAGATGAAAACTATAGTTCCGGCAATAATATGAAAAGCAAGCAAAGTAATTCCTTTTATTTAAACTTTTTTTTGACTATATACCTAAACCGCCAAGTACATAAAGCATAACGTGGATTTAAAAGACGATAATAGTTGGCGAACATGTTGAGCGAAACAGAAGCAGTCGACTATTATCTATGCCACTTTAACTGCTAGTTAGTTCTTAATTACACCAATAGTTGATATATAAATCAAGAAATTACCAAATATAAAAGAAGCTAAACCAGCAATTCTGAATGTGCTTTTAAACTTGTGAGCCGACCAAACAGCAAATTTACGATGTTTAACTGAACCTATAATTACAAGGCCAAAACCAACAACAATAAATAAGTAACCAAGACTCATCACTAATTGAGGATACAAAGTAGATTGGCTATAAAACACGAAGATAAGCCCCGATATTAATCGACTAAAAACTTCGAACCAATGAAAATAAGGTTTTCTACTAAAATTTATTATCCCATTTGACCAATAATTTGGATTAACAATCATAATGAGACTCAAGCATATCATTATAAAGCCAAACAGGGCGATGAAATACACGTTAACCTCCTAAGCATCTAACGCCTACATTCAAGCGCTTTTTATTGTTGTTTAAATACCTCTAATTATACTCAAGTAACGCGGAGACTCGCTCAGCAAATTGACAACATTAAAGAAGGCTATAGTACATATCCACAAATTAGTCATATAATTTATTAAGAATAATATATGAACAGCCCGATACTTATAGTTCGAATATTACATAAAAGTATGGATGTTAACTCCGCACTCTAAGAAAAATATAACGCCCGCATAAGGGGCTAAGTACAGT
Organism: Colwelliaceae bacterium 6441; assembly: GCA_040779345.1. Classification (GTDB taxonomy): domain Bacteria; phylum Pseudomonadota; class Gammaproteobacteria; order Enterobacterales; family Alteromonadaceae; genus Thalassotalea_H. The sequence goes on from JBFONU010000025.1 coordinate 27,981, forward strand.
TTATCTAAAATAAGCGACACACGAACGCAAAGCCAACGGTTATTAGTCCGTATGAATGCCTTGATACTAAGCGCTTGTTAAACCATCAATTTTTTTGTATAGGTAATAAACTAAGCCAGTGTTTATACCACCAAATACGACTAATAATTTAATTAATATATCCATTTGAGGCGTATTTGCATAAATAAAACCTACGGCAAAAAATGATATAGCAACTAAAGCAAAGGCAAGAATCAATACCAGTTTAAAGTCACGTTTATTATCTTGAATTTTGAGTGTATTCATTACATTTGACATACTTTTCCTTAACTTTAGAAACACATAACGACCAATCCCCCCTGATAATAGCTTGCTAAACTGTGCAGCAAAGCGTAATCGAGTAAGCTCTCAGCAGTACCTATTTAATGGGTTTTCAATGTGTTTTTAGACTGAATATTTGACAAGTAAAATACATCGTCGATGTTAACTAATGTATAAGTTACTTTTATGAGCTCACCATCTTTAAAAGAATCCCCTGAAACTGTGCATTTATTATTAACACATTCCTGCTTGATAGAAGAAGGCTCAAGTTTTAAACCTGAAAACATTGAAGATACGGCCTCAAAACCAAAACCTGATAATTCTTGCCTTTTAGATGGTTGCCAATACTGTAAAGCTGCTGTTAAGTCACCTTGATTTAACAACTCTTGATGTGCCTTTACTATTGATAAAGGCTGCTTGTCACTACCACTACAAGAAAACGTGAATAAAACTAACAATAAAACTTTGTACATCCAAACTCCGTGGAACACTTAACGCCCAAATAAGGGGCTGACAACTGTTGGCTATAATGTGTTGCGAAGCGAAATCGAGCCAACGGTTAGCAGTCTCGCATAATTATCTTGTGAGGTGTTTTTAGCACAAAAAATTATTATTGATTTTTATAGCAAAACCCGAACAACTAAACAACTAAACAACTAAACAACTAAACAACTAAACAACTAAACAACTAAACAACTAAACAACTAAACAA
>JBFONU010000026.1:0-21927 GCA_040779345.1 Colwelliaceae bacterium 6441
TTCGTTTTGTCATTTAACACCTCAATAATTGGATTATATTCCATTATTAAAGTGTCCTGTTTGATTATTGCAGATCACCGCTTTGGGCGCGTAACAGCAAGACATAAAACCGGTAGCTGTGATTGGAATCTTCACCTATTGAGCCCCATTCATGTCGGTCAATAATTTCTACGCTTGCAATATCAGAGAGTGCAGCCTCTACTGAGGTGAATGTGTTATAGACTTTATCTTGCTGTTTATTAAAAATAATGTGGGCATATTTACGCTTAAATAGCCATTTGAGAAACAATGAAATCACTGACATAGAGATGAGAATAATAGCCAATGGTTGTAACGCTATTTGTTCATCCAAATAAAAAACAATAAAAATTGCCCCTAATAACAACAAACCCGCTTTAAAAAAATATTCGGCGACATACGATCGCCATGTGGGTATCAGACGCAAATTATCGATCCCTGGCACCAATTTATGTGTTGAATAATTTGCTCGACTGATTGAATTCAGTTCAATAACCTTTGGTTCAGTGTTTAACATGACTATCCTTACTACTTAATAAACTAATTACTATGGTTACTTTAATTAAATACCAACCTACAAGTCTGGTAAAAATAAAGGAGCACTCCGTTTTGTTTAATTACACAACAACTAAAATACTCCCAAATTAAGTTTGGCTTCCCTTGGTGTACTTTTTTTAAATTTCTACCTCCACGTATTTTGAAGGCTTACCTACACCACCCGCTTTAAGGCCTAGAATTTGTTTTTGCTCTACGTCTAACACTACTTCAATACAACTCGGTGAGGGTATTGCCATTGCATAACCTTGTTCAACAAACATAGTGTCCTTATCAATATTCATACGGTCGTATAAGAAGCAAGCAAGCGGGCCAGCAGCCATACCGGTTGCCGCCTCTTCCGTAATACCATAATAAGGCGCAAACATCCGCGTACTTGCATCACGTCCCTGCACATTACTTTCAAGGGTGTATACATAAACCCCTATCAAACCATACTTTTCAGATAACTCGGTTATAACAGGTAAGTTAGGAGTAATTGCTGATAAAATGTCGATAGTCGCAACGCCGACAATTAAAAACGAGTTACCGGTATTAGCAATAATAGGCGGTGATATCACGTTATCTTTACTCACACCAATTGCCTGATAAATAGCCTCATTTGACTCTTCTACCTGACTATAGCTAGGCTTTAACTGACTCATGTAGGCAAAGTCACCCGTAACTAAAATGTCTCTTTTACCATCAATGGTTTCTTTAGATGTTTGTTGATTGTCTAATTTATTTAGCTGTGACAGTAAACTAAATGTGGCTATAGTGGCATGGCCGCAATGGGCGATTTGCTTTTGTGGTGTAAAAAAATCTAACTTAAAGTCGGCGACTTCAGATGATGAAACAAATGCGGTTTCTGACAACCCTACTTGTTGTGCCACAGCAAGCTTTTGCTCACTATTAAGCGCGTCTGCATCTAACACGACACCAGCAGGATTTCCTCCATTTTCGCTATCTACAAAGGCGTTTACGATTGCTACTTTAACTTTCATTTACTCTCTCCTTAAAAAATTAAAAGCTAGGTTAGCAACCTAGAGTATGGTCTAAGTCAAGACCTTTTTTAAATTTAAAAATTTTTGCAGTGGTAACATCAATATAGTGCTTTATATTTTCTTGTTGGTTTAGTAATAGGTCTAAGTGCGCTTCAAGCTGACTTACGCAAGCCGCTTTGTCACCATTATAAAAAGCACTGGTATATGCTTTAATTTTAGTTAAGGACATGCCAGAGTTTTTCATACATGACACCCAATTTAATAACTCTACATCTTGAGCACTGTACTGGCGATGTCCACTAGTGTCTTTGATTGGTTTTTTGATCAAGCCCTGTTTTTCATAATACCTAATTGCGTGAATACCAAGCCCTGTCTGTTTACTAATCAAACCTATTTTCATACTTTTATCTCTTTATGATATATCAAGATGACTAATTACTGTTTCGATAACGAAGTAAGTCTTGCGCGTTAAACCCAACCTGATACTTACTCAAAATACTATTCACTTTGTTTTCTTTAATCAGTTGTAACATGCGTTGATCAAACAAATCAGCAAGTGCTATAGACAAATCTCGCTTCTGTTCGGCTGGTGAAAAAGCAATATAAACGGGTGCGGAAGAAACGCACCCAGCAATTTTTACTTCATCATGCAAGCCAAGCTTTTTAAGCTCATAAAGCGTTGAATTTCGCGTAAAAATAAACGTATCAATTCTACCTTTGTTGAGCTTTTTAACATTTTGGCTGATGAACCTGTCGTGATAGGGTTGATATTGGAAGTTTTCTGGGTAGCTTTTAGCATGCTGATTAAGCTCTTCGATGGATGTATCCGACGCTATACCAACGATTACACCTCTAAGCGATTCAACCCCTGTATACGCCCAGTTTGATTGTTGATTTACAAAAAAACACATACGCTGTATACCGATTGGAATATTCGGATAGATTAAATTAGGTGCTTCTTGTTTCGCTGGAGCAGATAGCGCAATAGACTTTCCCTTCACAACGTTATTAATTGCTCGGCTCCAAGGATATTCATTACGAATAAACTTGGTTTCTAAACCATGAATTGTTTCATTGAGTATCTCGGAAATATAACCTGGATGCTCACTGTTATTAGGGCATATTTGCGGGCACCAGCTGATCTCTGCTATTTCTTGAACATTTTGGATATTTGACCCAAACACTGACATAGATATAGAGCATGCTATTGTCAGTATGCTTGCCTTGTTGAATATACGCATGGTTTAAATACCTCCCCTACTTGCACATACAAACACTAAATTAGTTGAAGCACAAACCTTATAAGTATTGCACCAAGCAATAACCAAGAGCATAGAAATAGTACAAACCTTCTCATCACATTAACTAAACAAACCTGAGTAATAGAATGAAACACTCTGACCAGCACATACGCCCACGCTAAATAGACAAATATTCCATCCACATTATTAGTCATAGTTATAAAGCCACAAAGTGCATAAAATACAATGGGTTGTTCGTGTAAATGATTATAATTATCCGAAATACGCATGGTTTCTCTGGGTAGCAAGCCCTTAAGCATACTCGCGTCCTCAGCTCGTTCTGGCGACACCTTATGCGCTTTCATTGCTTTAACCCGTGTCCACATCATGGCCATAGCCACTATAAACGTAAGTGAAAGCATCGCTAACGCGGGCTGAATAAGCATTTGACTGAACATAACTTTTCCTAATTAAAATGATTATTTTATAACATTGGGTAAAACAACCTCACCCGAGGTGAGCACCACAACCTTTTTTGTTTCTGCACCGAACTTATATGGAAGCTTTGTTAGCTCAACGATGTAGTACCAAATGATAGTGTTTGAAAAATTAAATGCGGGCCTCAGTGTTACTTCCGCAATACCCCAATGCACACGGTTAAACCCTAGATATTGATATGATGTGTCAACCGCTTGTTTTACTGACATGTTAACTTCACCTTCACCTGTCCAAGAGGCAGCAGTATCTATTTGCCAATGTCTGAGGAAGTAACTGCCATGTTCGTTAGCAAATAGAAAAAAATCTTTTTTCTTATCAGGACTTTCCTTCGAGAAGTTAATCACTTTTTGCTCTTCCGCTGCCTCAACCACCGGCATCACTAATAGTCCGAGTATAATAAAGAGCGTAAACATCAATTCTTTCATTCGCTATACTTTCCCTTATGTAATTTAATTACTTGGTCTTCCAGCATTGGACCAATTACTTCCGTTGGTCGGGCACCTTTTTCAAGCACCTTTCTAGATGAAAATTCAAAGTCCCAATCAGAGTTTTCTCTACCAAACTCTTGATAAAAACGCTGTTTACTTAGCCCATACACTAATCGGCCTACTCCCGCCCAGTAAATAGCTGACGCACACATCGAACAAGGCTCGTCACTGGTATAAATCGTACATGACTTTAGAAACTCAACACCAAAGTGTTTTGATGCCTCTTGTATGAGGTTTATTTCGGCATGACCAATTAAATCTGGCTTGGTAATGACAGTATTAAGGCCTTCTAGTAGCACCTGACCTTCGCTATCGACCAACAAACAAGCATAAGGTAAGTTGCCATTTAACTGAGCCGTTTTAGCTAAAGTAATAGCTTGGTGTATATAGTTTTGATGAACCATCAAGGGCAATCCTTCAATCATATGTGAGCTATGTTTAGCTAAGGCTTAAGCAATAAATGAATTGAGACAACGGCATTACTCATGATACTTACGAATAACCGCTACTTTACCGTCTTCTAGCTCCAGCACTTCCATAAACGTTTTTGCTGAATCAATTATTTTTCCCGTTTGAGGGTGAACGCCTTTGATCCATTTTTGATACCTAATAGCAATAGCTGAATTATTGAACGTATATATACTAAGTAGTTTTGCTCTAAACTCGGTATGTGCTCCCAAGTAATAGGTCATGCCTTTTTTCATTTTTTGTTTACCATCAGGGTAGCGGCTATCATCTACCACCCAAGGTAAATGGGCGTGTCCAACATCATCTGTAAGCAGTGTCAAATAGTCATCAAGTTCTTTTTCACTTGCTGTTGGCATTTGTGTCGCCACCATCTTGTTAAAATACTCATGCGCAAATGTGGTTAGCTTTCTCGCCTCACTTACTTCATTAGCTTGGACAACAAAAGAACTAACCGTAAATATTAACAAGCTTAAAAATCGCATAAATTGTTCCATCTTTAATAAATATAAATTTGCACGGCACACCTTAATTTAAAATTATCAACTTAAGTGTGAAGATTTTGTCGTGATGTTTATTAAGAGTTATTTACCTTCCAAGGTGGGTTCAACCTATTCTCACCAGCCCAAAACAATTTTATTTTATTACCCGATGGGTCAAACAAAATGGCTTCTTTCCATAAATACCGTTGGTCCGCTGGATATTGAACAAACTCAATACCTTTGGCTTTTAATTCGATAACCCATTCATCTAGGTCTTCATACTCAAAATAAATAATGGCACCATTAATAAACTCACTTTCATTTAAGCTTAGGGAAAACGTTGAATCCCCTTCAGGACATGAAAAACGTGCGTAATGCGGTGTATCAACAATAAGTGTCATACCTAATTTGGTATAAAAATTAACAGCCGCAAACATATCGTTAACGGGTATAGTGACTTGGTTTAAATTCATAAAATCCCTTACTATTGTCGCCTTACCACTTTGTAAGTAAGGCAATCTACTTTTATCTTTGTTGATCGCTCACTTCGCCACCAGTTTATGCCGCTAAAATAGGTCATTGATGCACCTGGCTCTAACACTAGGGCATTAACATCATGAACTCTCACTAATTGCTGCGCTTTTTTGATTCTTTTAAGTCGCTCAGTAGTGCTGATAGGCACCACTGTGCACGTTAAGTCATCTAATACATCATCGGCTTTGTTATGGCCTTTACTTATACTTGCACTAGCAAGAGGCATCATACCGAGAGAAGCGAGGGCAACGGTGCTCTGTCTTAAAAAATCTCTTTTTGAATTATGCATAGGTAATCAATTTCTTATAATTTTCAGTATTGATAAGTAGTCTATAACTACTTATAAAGTGCCGATAAAATTGGCCATCTTTCTTTAGTCACTACCTAAATCGCCACATTAACAAAGTACTTGTGAAGCTTTTGTCGTAATAAATCTCCGAATAAATTATTACACCGCATAATGTGTACAATTTTTCGTGTTTTTAGTTGCTTAATAAAGTCACTCTAACCTATAACGAGCGCGACTATTCGGCCACCCTCGCTTTCCAGACAATCATTTAAAAACAGCTACTGTAGCTGCTTTAATTACCTTGCCATTACTATTTGATATGACTAACTTTCCTTTTTCCGTCTCCATGGCTCAACGGGCTGTTTAAAATATCTCCACCACACGTAATTCCATGGAATGACTAGGACGATTAACCAAATTCCAATTCTCGACCCCATATCAACGATTCCCGGGATTTCCTCTCCAGCGAGAAATAGGGGTAAAGCGACTACAAGTAACCAGACGGATTTCCAGACGACTTCAAAAATCATGATGGGTAAAAATGCTAACGGACGAAATACCCCCCCCAACTGCAAATAAAGCAAGCGCGAATAACATTGAGTGACCAAGACCTCTCCAGCTACTCCATTCCGATGGGCCTTCCAGGATATATTGCAACTGAATTTTGCCCAAAATAAAGACCATTCCAGCAAAAAATAGTCTAAGTCCCCATATCCTCCAGGGTGGCACTATTGGCGCACCATTTTCTATTTCAATATCATTAACTGCTTTATTTCTCATAACCAAACCTCATATTTCAAATTTCCCTTTAATACTGCCTCTCAGAAAGATTTAAGGAGTATCGAATTTGAAAATCGACGCACGAAAAAGACAATAAATGAGAAAGTTTTCAATTAAGAACTAAATTAATGTAAAATTAGTTGATAAGTTTTAGGGAGCAGAAGTTTGGAATTGTTAAATCTATTGCAATTATTAATTGTTTTGCTAAGCCTAATGTTAGCGGGTTTTCATTTTCGCCTTCGTGAAAAACACCTTTTTTACTTTATTTTTGCCATTTTTTGTGCCTCTACCGCTATGTACGTTGCTCATAAGTTATCCAGCAGCTACTGGAGTCCTTATCATCATTTAATAGGCATATTGGGCGTTTTTACCGCAAGTGGATATTGGTTATTTGCGCGTTCATTTTTTCGAAAAAACAATCCAATCAATCATCATCACCTTCTTTTGGTTGGCTTACTTTCAGCATGCCTGATATTAAGGCACCTAATACTCTTTTCAGAAAAAATGTGGCTAGTCAATTCAAGTTGGCTTCCTGCATTAGCAAACGCTCTAACGGAAATAGTCGCAATATTATATCCAGGCATGCTCATTCTTATTTTTTGGGAAGGCTACCGCGTACTGCGTAGCGCAACGTCAGTACAGCGAAAAATAGCTACTATATACTTATCTTCACTCATTTTTTGCGTTGTTAGTGTCATGGTAATAGGGGAAACACTTCCTACAGACTTTTTAGCTGGTGCAGGGCGTGAGTGGCTCTCGGCTTTCGCTTTTTTTGTCATATTAACTAGCACGCATGGATTAATTTGCTTTCGCCAGCAGCAGATTGAACAAAAAGAAAAAAGCACGGATTCAACTATTGAAGAAGAAGGGCTACTCGCTCAACAAATCCAAACATTGTTGGTTGAGGAAAGACGCTTTTTGGTATCGAGTTTACGCGTTGCCGATATTGCTCGTGAATTAGATGTTCCCGAGTACCGTGTACGCGCAATCATGTTGAATCATTTCGACGCCAAAAATTTTAACCACTATGTAAACCAGATGCGTATTGAATACGCCAAAACCTTGCTGAGCGCACCTGATAAAAGTGATTGGCCAGTACTTGTCGTTGGCATTGAAAGTGGTTTTGCTTCTGTAGCCCCCTTTACACGCGCATTTAAAGAGTTTACAGGTTCAACACCCGGACAATATCGAAAGCAACACTTAACCAATTAGTCGAGTGTACCTTGCCATGTATTAGTATTAGGTTAATTTGCGAAAATTTTGCCAGTTTACCTGTGCATTTTCTTGCCAACAAATCAGTCAAATCTAACAAACCTATAAAGTTAAAATAAATCATGGATCGATTTTAGAAAACGACAGTCATCCACTTACATTGAATGTAAAAATATCGCTCAAATAAATTACGTGAAAAGGTAAGAGATATCGATGACTCAACTTCAACATTTCGACAACAACATAAATATAAAACTAAGTGCTTTGTGGGGCACTGTTATGTCTCTTTATATTTACTGTGACTATTTTCAACTCTATGTACCAGGCAAGCTTCAGGCAATGCTAGATGGAACCACCATTTTTGGTGTTGGCGACCAATTAATGCTGATGGGCTTAAGCACTTTTATGTTAGTGACAAGCCTTATGATTTGCCTATCTATCTTGCTACCGCCAATAATCAACAAATGGCTTAACATTGTCGTTGGATTAATTATGACAGTATTTCTAGCGATATTAGTATTTAAGTCAGGATATTATTTCTACCAAGTGTTTGCCGCAGTTGAATCATTATTAACGCTAGTAATTGCTTGGTACGCATGGAAATGGCCCAAGAGTCAAAGTCATTAAATGCGGTAACAATATGGTACATTTATGACTTCGTTAGAGAAAAATTCAATTATCTAACGAAGTCTTAAATACCCTATCAATACTACCTTAGGAAAGAAACTCGGGTACAAATTCACTTAAAGATTCAGCAACATTGCGCCCTAGCTCAATACAGGATACCTGATCCCACACTTCACTGTTTGGACGATTTTCCAATTGTTTAAACGACGCTTCTAGCAATAGCGATGTTGCGTCAAACGTTTGCGCAACATAGCTTGTCGCCGTTTGTCCACTACCACAAGTTGTGGCACTACATGCACTAGTACATGAGCTTTGATAGGTGTCGTAATCATATTTAAGTTGAAAGCGCGGTTCTTTTTCGGCAAGTAGTTGCTTAAATTGTTTGCCCACACACTTATTGCCATAGGCCATCATAAAGTTATGAGGAATAGACTCGTCACCATGAATATCAAGAAAAAAATCGACGCCTCGTTTGTTCATTTCAGCTTGTACTGCATAAACTTCAGGGCAGCTTTCTTTGCTGGACGCTGACCAGCAACGATTTAAATTCTGGCCAACAGCATTCGTGCGGTGATTACCTATTTGACTGCCATCGGGGTTCATGTTCATCACTACAAACAAGTTAACTTGCTTCAAAAGCGCTTCAAAACGCTCAGCGTCACTAAGAGATCTAACAACTCCTTCTGCTATCCACTGCGCCATACTTTCACCAGGGTGTTGTCTAGCGATTATCCACACATTTTTTTTATCTGGGCTTATCTCGCCAATAGAGAGAAGATTTATGCTATTACCATTTGCAGTCGTCGTAATTGTCTCAATGTTAATATCACTATGATTGACCAGTTCCGCTTCAAGCGAGGCTTGTCTTTCAAGCGAGTATGGTACGAAATAGGCGTAATAGGCTATAGTCGATGTCGACTCATGTCCAAATGTCAGAGATTGCCCATCAAACTGAGTGGGTAATGTAAACCAGTGCTTATTATCATACGAAGCAAACACCTTATAACCTTGCCACGCCTTAGCGAAGGTCACATTACCTGCATTTTTTATGTCAATATAATGCGCTTCAGGTTGATTTGTTTCTACCGAAAAGTAAAACCATTGCCGTGTGCAAGACTGATTATCTTTAGTGATGTTCAATTGAATATTATCTGCACGACAGGCTTCAAGTACTTCTATCGCACCACCACAAAATTCGCTATTTATACGCATTATCTTTACTCCTAAACCAAAAACTCAATGGCAAAACCACTAACACATGCAGTAACAAATACTGTTGTGATAAAGGCAGCTAATAGTTGCCAGTGGAACAAACGTTTTAACATGATCATTTCAGGTAAACTGGCGCCGGCACCTGCGATTGTCAGAGACATTACCGCTCCAATACTCATGCCTTTACCTACCAACGAAGCGGCGATGGGCAGCATAGTTGACGCTCTCACATAGAGAAACACACCGATGATGGCTGATAAAGGAACCAGTGCAAAAATGCTAAAACTGGACATTTCAGAAAAAAATTCAGTAGGCACAAAGCCATGCAATATTGCTCCGACAGCCACACCAAGTAGCATATATGGCAGCATGACTTTTAACTGTGACAACGTCTCTTTACCCAACTGCATAACCACACTCATTTTTTGCACTTGCGACTTGGAGCCACAACAAGAAACTGGTTGAGTATTACAAGTTTGCTCAGATTCATTATCACTGCAAGATGGTGATGCACATGAATGCTTCTCTGCAAACACATCTTGTTTAATGTATTGTTCAAATCGAAAATGTTGCAGTAGGTAACCCGCAATACCTGCCATAGCAATGGCAAAGAAAGAGTACAATAAAGTAATTTGGGCGCCAAAGGTGATCCAAAACAAGCTAACAATAAATGGATTGAGCAATGGTGAGGTAAACAAAAATGCCATTACCGGACCAAATTGCGCCCTTGCCTTTAACAAACCAATCAGCATCGGAATAGTTGAGCAACTGCAAAACGGAGTTAGCGCCCCCAAAGAGATCGCAGTCGTATAACCTCTATTTCCTGATAACAACTGACGCACCTTATTTGCAGGAAAGTAAAAATTAACAATACTGACAATGAAACTTACCAGTACAAATAAAATTGCAAGCTCTGCAATCGTCGATATAAAGAAACTGATTGCTTCTTCTGCTTGATTAGACATTTTCATAACCCACCATTAAAACCATTATTCTAGAAACACCGAAATGTAAAAACAAAAAAATAGCTACTCACTGTCAGTGCAGCATTCTTCAGAAAGGAATGCAACTAAGCTATTCAATTCCTTATACTGCGCATTACACCTAAGCACCCGACCTTCTCTTGTCTGAGACAACAACCCCACCCTCACTAAGCGTGATATATGGTGTGATAATGTTGAGGCTGGAATGGACAACCGCTCTTGAATTGCAGATACAGGTAGTCCTGCATGCCCTGCTTTAACCAATATGCGGTATACTTCTAACCGAGTCACGTGCCCTAGTTCGGCAAGTTGCGTAGCTGCTTTGTCTATTTTCATAGTTGAGGAGTCTATATGTTGTTTTTTACACTGTCAACAACAATTCTAGAATCATGGAAATATTTAATGCAAAAAACTTTAAATACTCAATTATAAATAACGTTACATAGAGGATTTAAATTACAATACTTTACTTTAAAAGCTGAGCGTTCCATTATCCCCCACAGTAATTTAGCAGCAATCTAGCTGGCAATGAACAAATGCTTTGGTCTAACATCTCTTCATTGCCCTCAATTTAATTAGCTTATTCATACCTCAAAATAATTGAAGGTCTAGTACTTGCGACTTTATACGCAACAGAAGCAACAGTTATCCAAGTCAACATAAATACAATCGCAGTAGACATAAAGTAGAACCAAAGACTCTGCTCTACACGTTCATTGAAGTTAACTAACCAACGGTCAACTAGCCAATAGTTCAATTATAAGTACCATTACATTAAAAATTTAAGGTGCAACGCCTCACTCTAAAAACATGCGATACTCTAAGTAACATAACGCTTCAAGAAGAAGCGCTGATTAAACTTGTTTTGTTAGACCGATTTACCACAGTTCTTTGATGAGAGATATTTTACCATCGGTAAAACCAAAAATTGCTAAATAGTTATCTGTCTGTTTCCATTGACCATCTTTATCAATAACGCCATGAGAGTATTCAATAGCAATATGGTTTTTACCAGGTATAGACCTTAAGATGCGTATTTGATTTTTCTCAGTTTTTTGATATCGACCTAATTCAAGGTTTCTCAAAAACGCCTTGCGCCAAGCATCCTTAGTGAAATTTGCTTGATACTCTACATGGATATACTTGATATCATCATGAGTAATCGTTAACAGATTGTCTATATCTTTAACGGCTGAGCCTTTCTTAGCGACTTTGTCTAGTGCTGCAAAGTAAGACTTGACCTGCTCTAACTGACAAGTCACATTACATTCTGCAGCGCTCAAAGCGTTTGATGTTAATAAAAGACTTACTGCTCCCAGTAATTTTAATAGTTGACTCATTCCACTTCCTCTTGTTTATGGTTTATCTGTCCAATAAAGTAAATAAACTCTGTTTAATTACCAGTACCCACATTTCTTTTTTCATGTAACCAGCAAGTAACTTTGCGTCTGAATACTCTCTGTTTACTAATGCTTGAAATACGCCAACTTGATCCTCCAGCTTTTTATGCTGACCAAGCTTTTCTTTGGCCTGAATCTTATCAAGTATAATTTTGAAACCGACCACACCTCGTGCAAGTTTTTGCTTATACTCACGGGGCATAACTTCATATTCTTCATTAAGGTTTGGCTCATACTTTGCCACCAATTCATCCATTGACTTAGCCGTATCTTCTTCCGTTAGTAACTCTACTTTGCCGTAGCAATGCACTGCTGCATAATTCCACGTGGGTACTGCAGGCTTACTGTCATACCAAGTAGGTGAAATATAAGCATGAGGACCACTAAACACTGCTAATGCACGCTCTCCTTCGACTTCCTTCCAATGGCTATTTGCTTTGGCAAAGTGCCCATATAGCACACCTTTTGAATTTTCTGCTGGTTTAAATACCAGCGGTAAGTGTGTTGCTTCAAGTGATGGCGATATCAGTAAGCCAAAACCAAAATTATCTATAAATTCCGTAATAACTTATTCATCTTCTACTATTAAATTTTTTCGTATATACACCGCACATTTCCATATTTCCATATTTCCATATTTCCATATTTCCATATTTCCATATTTCCATATTTCCATATTTCCATATTTCCAGTATAAAAAAACAATATATTATTTAAGGGATAAGAAATAAAAGAGTTAGTAACATTTTGGTACAATTCATCAATCGGTAATAAATGAAAAAGCAGACGCCCTACGGCATCTGCTCTATATTAAAATGATCAATTGCAAACTATCCGCCTAGTTTCTGAATAAGCGCCTCGGGCAATGTGAAATCTTTAAATTGTTTTTGTGCATTCGTTAAGTGTAGTTGAGCTTTTGTTTTATTATCCAACGCTAAATAGGTATTAATCATGTGTATTGAGTATTGTGGATGCTTGAAGTACTCGCCAACCTTTTCCATGAGCTGTAACTCCAACGATTTATCTTGCTCTGTTTCAGCTAATTTATAAGCATATAAGCCGTATAGTGCTAAGTACATCATGTCATAGTCTTCAGGGTTTTTGCTCATTGCTATATCAATTTGCGATACCCCCATGGTGCGTGCCTTAGCGATAAGCTCCATTGATGCCTCGTCTTTAAAAGCGTTACGCTCAACAGGCGTCATGCCCAGCTGAATCAATAGCGCTTCTGCCGCTTTAGCTACTGAGGTTGGGTTCTGTGCTGTAATTAGATTACCATCGCGCTGAACAAACGGCAGCATCGGGCGGTTAGATATAAACTTTGCACCACGCTTTTCCAGTTCTGTTTGTACAATGACGGGATACTTATCAATATTCTCTTTTTTAAAGGCATGATCTTCAACGCTCGTAAAACTATTAACAAATTTATTGGCGACAAAGTAATTTCCGTTTTCAAGCTTTACGTCAATCAATGCAGCAGGCCCGTGACATACTGCCGCTATAGGTGTGTTTGACCGAGCAAATGAGGTTATCCATTGCTGTGTATCTTGATCAAATGGTAGGTCGAATACTGCGCCATCACCACCAACGATAAATAGTGCATCATAAGTATTTTTACTTGCTTGTTTAGCTGACAAAGTATTTGCTAATTGAGACAATCCTGGCGTATTTGTTTTAAAGTCGACTACATACGACAAATCATCCTTATTGCTTTTAACCAGAACTGCACCGCCTTTCGGCGTTACTATATCGATGTCCACTTTATTGCGGGCAAAGATTAGATAGCCTTGTACTAACTCTTCTAGATCGTACGACAAGGCTGCATCAGTATTACCGTAGCCAGAAATTAACATGGCTACTTTATGAGGTTGTGGATTGCTCTTCGCCTGCGTTGTTGCTTGAGCCTTAATGGCTACGAAAGTAGTAAATACAGCCATTAAGCTGCATATTAATAATGTAGATAGTTTCTTCATCAGTTATCTCCTCTATGTTGAGTGATATTTTATTAACCAGTACGTCGTACTTTTGTGAAGAAATAACAACTAGGCATTTAACCTAGCTTACATCATCCTTTTTAAGTAGAAAGTCTAAACAAAGCCACCAAACTCACCTGAGTAAGAGTTACTTTAAATTAAAACTCACACTTTTTAAGGTACTGATTATAAAGACTATATTTTTAATAGATTTTTAATAGGTCTTTTTTAAGACTCTTTTCTTGTTAGTTCTTATTTTGATGAGAAATCAACATGAGGACACCTAATGCTTTATCGAAACAAAGCTATTAACACAGCTCTGACAACACTATTATTGGCTAACTTTTCAAGCTTAGCTTGGGCTCAAGACTATATAGCACCGCCAATGGTCAGTATACCTGCAGGAACGTTTATGATGGGTGCTGAAGGGGGCGACCCGGCAATACTACCTATCCACTCAGTTTCAGTTAACGCTTTTCAAATGAGCAAATATACCGTCACAGTGGCTGAGTTTAAAAAGTTTGCAGAAGAAACTGGATTTAAAAGAGATTCAACCTGCAATGACTTTATTGATAAAGAAGGCTTAAGAGGCCCGACACACCAAGGCAGTGGCCGATGGGACAGCCATCGATACACCTATAGTGAATATCAACCGGTAGTGTGTATTAGTAGGCAAGATGCTAATGCTTATGCAGCATGGTTAGGTGAAAAATCAGGTCGCCACTATCGCTTACCTACTGAAATAGAGTGGGAGTATGCGGCTAAAGCAAGCACAACAACCAAGTATTTCTGGGGCGACGATCCGTTGCAGACACAAGCCTGTAAATACGGGAATTTCGCTGACTATACCGGTGAACATACCAACAATGAGCTTTATGGATTAAGCAATATAGGGTTCGTTGGTACTGTTAACTGTGACGATGGCGAAGCATATAATGCCATTGTTGGTCTTTATCGACCCAATCCATTTGGCCTTTACGATATGTCTGGTAACGTTGCTGAATTCTTAAATACTTGTTACACCCCTAACGGCTATGAAACAAAAACCTCACTGACCGATGAATCATGCGAATTTACCGTCCATAGAGGCGGCAATTGGCATTACCCAGCATCACCGACGTCAACTAGAGGCCGTATTAAAAAGTCGGGTTGGAATGTAGACGCCGGTATTGGGTTTAGGCTTGTTATTGAAGGCAGTAAGCCTGTGCTAGATGCTACAACAGCAGGGTTTGAAAAACAGTTAGCGCAAGCACAATCAAAAAGGCTGACAGAAAGGGAACAGCTATTAGCTGCACCTAAAGCTTCATTCTTAATTGACCTTGGTAATGGAAGTTTTAGCCTAAATTGGCAACCCGTTAAGGACAAAAGAGTAACGGGTTATGCTATTTACCAATCGAACTCACCTCAGTCACATTTTTATGGCGGATACTACCAAAAGCATTATCAGAAAATTAAATCTGTCCCTGCTGAACAATACACCACAACAGTTAATCTACCCAAAGAAGGCGGTAGCTATAGAGTAGTTGCACTTTCAAGTAACACTATGAGTTTACCGGGGCCAAAAGCTGTTGTAGTTGGGTCAAAAACTACCGTTTCTTTGCCGGGCAGGATTGATCTGAGGCATGCAACACAACTAGAAAACGTACCTATGTATTACTTTCCTGCAACAAATACTCGGCCTGCCGCGTATAACATATTTAAAACAAACAAAAACTTCGATCAAACTGAGGTCAACATTACCTTCAACACCAAGATAGCTAAGACGGGTTGGTATCAATTGAACTACAGTGGGCGGACATTCCAACAGGGAGAGTTTTTTAAGTTATGGCAAGGTAATCGCTTGGCAGGCACAATCGGATTTGATGCAAAGGTAGACGACAAAAGCTCTACTCGCCACAAGGTTTATCTTGAAGCCGGAGAGCATCAGTTACAAATTACCGTTTTACGCGACAAGTTTGATCGGTGGGGCTTAGGATGGCTCAATTTAACTGAAACAACAGCACCTGAATTGAACAATTAAAATTTCTGGATAAAGGACAGTTGCTTAGCGACTGTCCTCACTAACAAGTGCCCATGCTTGTCGATTTTGCGATAGCCAACGGTTACTCGCATTTTTCTTGATATACATAATGTATTCCAGATACGCCTCATTATTAATTTTGTCACCCTGTTGCAGTAACAGTAGCGCTGCATCTAAGGCATCAACGTTGTAGTGATCGAGCTGTGCAACTCTAAATGCGTTTTCTGCGATATTTATTCCCTGCTGATTATTTTCAGCAAGGCTAATACGAGCTTGACTGAGTAATTGAAACGACTCCCTTTGCCATGGCTTAACAGTCGCTCTTGCCGCTGACCAATCTCGCTCATCGATGAAGTAATCTCGCAAAGCGTTCGCAGCGACATAAAAGTATTGTTCATATTGCAGGGAAAAAGGTCGACTCAAAATATTCTCATAGTGTGACAAGCGTTCTTCTGATGATTGTGCCATCCAGACTGCCGTATTATCGATTTGTGTTTGATGGACGCGAGCAAGTTGATGAAGCTTCATCAACTCATTAGCCAAGCCAACTTGTGCGTAAGAAAGCTCTGTCAATCCTGCCTTAGACGCCATAAAAGCTTGAGTTAGATGTGCTTTAAATTCAATCAATGGCTCATTTGTACTTCTTGCTCGACTTACCGCTTGATTAAGTACTTGTATACCTTGTCGAAACGATTGCTTGGCAAGGTGAACCCATGCCTGTTCAATAAGCGCTTGTGCTTCAAGTTGAGCTAAATTTAAGGTCTTAAAAATAGTCAGAGCTTTGATTACACTCTCTTGTGCGGTTTCATCTTTTCTATTCCAAGAACTTATCTTCGCCTTTAATAAATACAGCAACCCTTCCCTCAACATTGAAGGGTTTTCGATCAGCAATTGGTCTATAAGTGTATTAGCACTGTCAAAATCACTGAGTTGAAAGAGCAGTTTAATTCGCTGATTACTGACTAATTCGTAATTCTGCTCGTCGTCGTTTATAGTCATTAACTCAGCAAGTCCCGTATAAGCTTTCGATGTTTGAAAGAAACGAGTTGACGATAGTTGGGATAACAGTTGTTCAAGTTTTGACAATGCCTCATCACGGCTATTTGCTAACAAGTAATCTTGCCAGCCACGTTCACCGCCTTGAATGTGAAACCTAAGCGCTACTTGCTGACCAACTCTATAAAACATTGTCGCGATCAGCAATTGGCTGGGCTCAGAAGTGTACTTTGCCCATATGACATCGGGTGAATCAAAAAGTGCTTTGGGGTTACCTGATAACGAAATGGTTTTTCCACTGTCCAAGGATTGCGCGGCATTAACCAACGTTATGCTGGAAGACTCTACACTACTCTGTATATTTTGCTTATTTGTTACAAGTACGAATGATAGTAATGGCAGGCATAAAAGCAACAAACCAAGCGCTACAATATAAATAGGCTTCTTATTGCTAGAATATCGAGTAAATAATTTTGTCTTAATAGTAGCAGTGTTAGGCGAGCTATTTTTTGACAAACATTCTGGCGCTTCAATCGTTTTTTCTACGATAGTTGCAGGTAATTGCCATTGATAACCTTTTTTAGGGAAGGTCTTAATCGCATCATCACCAAACTTAGCTCTCAAGTAGCTTATGTTTTGAAAAACCACTTGCTCTGTTACAACACGATCTGGCCAAACTATCTCCAGTAGCGAAGACTTCGTATGTATCTTATTCGGCTCGTTTAAAAAAATACGCAGCAGTTGTGCAGGCTTATCACTTAAAGGAATAACCTGTTCATCTCTGGTAAGAAGCATTTGCTCGCAATTAAATTGAAAACCGTTAAAACTAAAAATCATGTAGCTATCTAAGATTATTTATTGGTATTAAGGTGGTTTAATAAGTAGTTGAGCAGCATGCCTTATCTCAGAGCTAATAGCTAGTTCGATAATTCACTAAAGAGGGGTTAAACACTAATCCGAATAAATCAGTGACAAATAAAATGCTCATGTGAAGCACAACAATTTTTATTGTTGTGCAAATGTAATTAGCACTTTGAATAGTTTCAGCTCATTATCTATCTCAACATTAACTTTCCAACCAACAACATTACATATACGTTCAATTAAGCTTAAACCTTGCCCAATACCTTCACTTACATCAGCCTTTATACCGCTACTTTGAAAATTATCAGGTAATACTTCACTAAACTCATTGGTGATTCTAATACTCGAGTTGTTCAATAAAAGTTCTACTGTTTTGCCACTTGCATGAGCGACGACATTAGACAGTAAGTTATTTACTAATATTTCTAGTAAGTTGCGATTGACGTTTTTCACTACATCATCACTAGGCATATTCACATCTAACTCAAGTTGGTTACCTCTTGAAGTGTGGTTTAAACCAAAATGATTCAACACACATTGTTCGATAACTTGATTTAAAGAAACTTCCTCAGTAATCGAAGATTCATTTCTGGCTAATGCCAGCAGCACATGAGTAGTTTGAGTAAGTTTAACTGCAGCACTTCGCATTTGTTTAACGGACTTCGCTGAAAAGCAAATAGAATTAACATTTTGGTTAGCCTCGACGCTAGCGTTAACTCCTTGACTTAGCGCATTTTGTAACACGCTAATTGGTGTTCTAATTTCGTGGCTGATATCTTTGGTAAAATGCACTTCTCTGGCTAGTGCTTCATTTAACTGAGTAAAACTTTGCTCAATAGCATGTGCCAGGGCTTTAATTTCATTATTTGGCACCTGCGCGGTAAGTTGAATTAGCGAACTTGTATCACCTGCATCCAGACTTTTAACTTTGATCGCCAAATCCTCAATCGGTTCTGCAATTTTTCTCCCCATACGCCAGCCAAGAAACGCTACTAACGCACAAGAAATAAAACTAAATCCGATTAACCAGATAATAATATTACTCAAATAGTCTCGGCTGACTTCAAATCCATCTACGTCAGCCAGCAGCACATACTCTTCATTGCCTAAATAAAACCGCGCCAAGTGATAGGTTTTGCCATTTGCCATCGAAAACTCGACACGATTGGGCTCTTGGTCAAATGACGTCCTTATTTCTGAAGGTATTTGCTCCCACCCCCTAAATAGTTCATAAATTTGACTCCTTGATATACCTACTTCACCTGTTGCTTGATACTTATTTTTTATGGCACTAACTTGTTGGGCAACCAATCGATTAAAAATATTATCTTCAATTACCCAAGAGTAACCCAGCACAAATATACTGTATAACAAGGTTAAGATTAGCGTGACGGCAAATACTAATTTAGTGATTGCCGATGATATCCGTGAGTTAGCTCGAAATTTCATAGTGTTACTTTGTTATTCATCGACTACCAACCTAAAGCCAATACCGTGAACCGTTTTTATCATCGCCGACTCAAAGGGTTTATCAAGTGCGCTCCTCAAGGTATACATATGACTTCTTACCGCGTCAGTTTCTGGAGCATCGTTGCCCCATACTTTCTCCTGGATATGACGCTTACTCACAGCGTTAGGATATGCTTCTGCCAATAACGATAAAATTTGAAAGTCTTTACTCGATAAATTGATAACCTGATCTTGGCGTTCAACCTCTTTAGTGCTGACATTAATTTTTAGCTCGCCTACTTCCATCACCTTAGATTGGTGTAAACGATGACGCCTAGTCAAAGCAATACATCGTAAATACACTTCTTCGAGCACATAAGGCTTGGTTAAATAGTCATCTGCGCCGACACCAAAACCTTCGACTTTATGCTCAATGCTATCACGTGCGGTTAACATCAAAATAGGCACTGCCGTATCGCAAGATTGTTTAATTTTTTCACACACCTGAATACCATCGATGTCAGGCAACATCAAATCAAGAATGATCACATCATAATGATGTGTCATTGCTAAACGAATAGCGTGTTCGCCTGTCGCCGCATAATCAACAGCAAACCCTTTATGTTCTAGAAAATCACATAACTGAATAGCGATATCGCGTGTATCTTCAACTACTAACACTGAACTATTGTAGAGTTCCATTACATTTCTAATCCTTTTTATAATGTTCAAGCTCACCAGCTAAAAGCAAACCAATTAACCTTAGTGACTTATCACTTTGATCTGCTTTAGCAAACTTATAGGCGCTATCGTTCAACGGTTGTTCGCATGACACTATGTTGTAATCATTTATATTATAATGAGGAACAACTCCATGACGCGATAAATCACCACTTGGTCTCACCAGCATACGCGTTGTTATGTAGGCGCGTAATTCAGAGTGAGGCAGATTAAATAAATTACCTTGTGCGGACTGATTAGCATATCCACCGGTTGTCTCGCCGACTAATGTAGCAATATTATTATCCTTAAGTGTTGTTGCCAATACTATTGACGCTGAATAGGTAACCGGCCCGATAAGTAAAAATGTTTCGCCCATATATCGCGCATCTTCACTCATTGGAGATTCATAATCATCCCAATCTGAAACTAAGATATCACCAATATCGCCTTTATAGTTGAACCAACCTCTATTTTCAGCGTTTAGCTTTTCCTTTAATTTAGAAATTAATCTAAACGGTTCATTCGCTAAATGCTTTGCTAAATAAGTAACCGTATCAGTGTTGCCACCAGGGTTGTCACGGATATCTATAATAAGCTGTTTAATATTTTGTTGACGAATAGTTGAAAATGTTTGGTCGATAAAATCTTCAAACTCTTCTGGTTCAATATCGAAATGCGCTAGATAAATAAAACCAACATCTTCTGATAGTTGCTGATAATAATGATCTTTTTTAGCGTAGCTAGCAACAAAACCTTGTGCTTGCTCATCCACCACAGGCCAATTGTCATCTTTACTTAAATTTAAAGATTGAAGACCTTTAGGTGTAGATAACTCTAGTTTGAATTTATCCAGCCACCCATAGCCGGCCCATAGTGCTATTCCAAAACGCATTGCCACGGCGTGCTCACGCAGTAATGCAGTTTCTCCACCTGCATACTGCATTAAATTGCTAATAATCTCTTCACTAGGTATACCATTGATTGATACGATTTCTGAAAAAATTGCTATTTTTTGCTCAGCAAGTTGATAAGCGTGTTTTAATTCCAGGCACCCATTGTCAGTGACTCGAACTGCAAACGGAAAGGTTTTATGTCCTGCTTCGCGAGCTTGGTTTAGTTCTTGGTAGGGCCAAATTAAAAATGAGTGACCATCCTGAAAATATGGTGTTAACTTTCCTACTACCCGATAAAACTCAATACGATTAAGTGGCTCAGTGATACTTTTTTTAAGCTGAACAGTTTGCTCTGCTAACTCAGTCAAATTTGCATACTCTTCAATATCAGGGTGGCGAACAAGCGCTTCTTTGAGAAACGAATCGATATCTGCATGCATTTGTTCAACTGAAAGCTTTTGAGTCATTAGTTTTTCATCTGTAAGTTCGGGAAAGATTTCCAGATGAGATTTTTGACAACCCGTAAGTATAAATATTGAGACTAATAGAAAGATGATTTTCTTCATTTGATAAACCCTGCTGTTTTGAATAGCGATAAGTTATCAAACCATATGTGAAGATTTTGTCGCATGGCGGTTTTAAGTGAATTTATTGTACGTCAAACTGAGTTGATTAGAGAAGCGATTTGTATAAAATTTCACCAACAAAAACCGTATTTTTAAAACAACCGAAAGTTGGTTTTTATAAAGAATACCTCTACCACAGAACACAAGCTAATATTGCCTACAACTCTATGTAAAAAAACATATAAATTACCTCGATGATTTAAGCATTTTAGTTAAGTCAATTGAAAAGCCACTTTGAGTGAGTGTCTGCAATTTAATCAAATGAGAATAGCTCTCAAGTGTCAACGACCCCTTTTATTCTTTAGATAATTAAAATCCTCGTTATATAAACGAGGATTTATTTTAGAAACGAAACTACAACTTAGATTTAACGCCCTATAATTGTCAACAGTTGGCGAGTAAATTGATCATCAGAACGATGGAACATCCGGCCTAGCAGTTGATTGAACAATTCTGAGTATGATAACTCCTGAATATACGTTCCAAAGTTATACGAGGATTATGAGAATATATTTCTGGTGTAGTATTTATAGAGTGTTGTGGACTTCCCAGACTTTGCTAGACACCCAATGAGTTACATTGTAACTTCAACTAGAGGTGTTTATGAGTAAAGGCA
>JBFONU010000027.1:0-18556 GCA_040779345.1 Colwelliaceae bacterium 6441
AACCTTAAGTTTGTTGTTGAGCTTATCAACCCAGTAGCGATGGACGAAGGTTTACGCTTCGCTATCCGTGAAGGTGGCAGAACAGTAGGCGCAGGCGTTGTTTCAAAAATTATGGATTAATTCCTGATTTAGATTAACATCTAATCTGATTAAAAAAGGCGCTTAGGCGCCTTTTTTGTTGTCTAAAATTTAAGTTTAGTTAGTGCTCCAATAGAGGAACCTCCCTTTTCATGACTGAACGCTATAACTGTGTGATAATAGTTCAATGCAAATGGAGGCTTAAATGACAGATTGTTTCTATCACTATACTGATGCACAAACAGCGTTAAAAATATTAACCAAAAAAGAACTTTGGATGACTCACACTTCATTTTTGAATGATACTCAAGAGGGAAAAGAGTTACGAATATATCTGAATAAAGCACTTTTAAATCCTGAGATTTGCAAAATTTTAGATTACATCGATAGCAATTTTGAGTCTTATATTTGTTCTTTTTCAAAAAATGGTGATTTGCTTAGTCAGTGGAGAGGATATTGTCCTGATGGTGAAGGTTATTCAATTGGGTTTCATCAACCAAAAAGTTTTAAAACCTTATTAAACCCTGAAGGTGAAGCTTGCTTTAGAGGTGAAGAAAAACCAAACGTAGATTCATCTCATGCAACTTGGCATGTTTCAAATTATGAAAAGTGCATATACCTTGACGAAGAAAAGGAAAAAATATGTGAGAGCCTTGTTCAAGACATGGAAAATAGCTACGCTAATATGCCAGATAATATCAGAAAAATTGTTTCTGAATTACCTAAAACTCCTCAAGAGTTGAAGGATTTGTACAATTATTTGAGTAATGTAAATGTGTGGTTCAAGTTGTATATTTATTATAGTTGTCTCTTTAAAGATGAGTCGTTTCAAGAAGAAGATGAATATAGGTTATTTATTACATTTAATAATCGTTACAAGCAAGAACCGTGTTATCGCGTTAAGAAAGGAATTTTTATTCCATATCACAGGTTTTGTTTTGAAGATAAGCTTTTTAAAGAAATAATCGTACGAAAAACATCTCACGATGAATTTGCAGATAAAGGTTTAAGGCATTATCTCAAGCATCACAAAAAAATGACAAATGAACAAATTGATATATTTATCAAGCCAAGTGGTATTCCTTTTCGAGGTTAATCGTGACGATTAATTATTGAGATCAGAGCGATTTATTTTTAGTGAAATACTTTTAAATATAAAGTTTATTATCCAGATTATATTGTCGGGGTGCCGACAGCACCCAAGGGGCGGCGTACCGCCGTGCCTCCCCTTGGAACCCCTCCGACGCCCAACTCAGTGAAAACATAAATTACCATTTTGAGTGAATAGTCAATACCTGCCGATATTCGTCCATGAAAAGCGGCAGTCTTCGCCATCCATGGCTCAGCTTGACTGCTCCCTTTACAAAATGGTGATTTATTCACTGAGATGGGAATGGGTATTAATCAAACCTCTCTGCTCTTTTTTTGTTTTAAATTTCATTCGAACCTTTAACAGCGAATTTAGCCCTTGCTATATAAGAGTGCTGAACGGAGCATAAATTCTGCTTTTAAAAATGTCTGAATGAATAATCAATATCAGCTATTACTGGCAGGACGCCAGTAAAGCGAAGTAGCACATGGGTGTGCATTCTGAGCGTTAGCTCGAATATTGATTTTTTATGAAGTTAAACATTTTGCAGCAGAGCCATGGGGTTCCAAGGGGACAGTGGCGCTAGCGCCCCTTTGGGTGGGGTCGCCACCGCGACAATATAACGTTGATAGAAAACCTACACATGAAAGTATTTTACTGCAATTAGAAAGTTATGCCTGAGTATCAAAGAAAGCTTCAGGCAATAAAAAAGACGCCTCAGCGCCTTTCTCAATAATTTTTGGGCAAAAATTATTTTAATCTTCTTCTGTAGACTCTGTCGTTTGTTCTACTTGTTTCTGTTCATCTTCTTTTTTTGCTTCATGGCCTTCACCACCACAACCACCACAACATCCCATCTTTTTTCTCCAAAATGATTAATTTCTCGTAGAATAAAGGATTGAGAAAACGCGGTATTGATCAAGATCAGATCTGCTTAAGTTAATATTTAAAAGCGAGCTTTTCAGCCGTTTGATTTACCTAACAAGAAAGTTGACGAAATATCCCTTGAGTAAAATACTTTCATCAGTATAATAGCCCCTCACTTCTCGTGTTACTCTTAATTTTCCCAAACAAACTAAGACTCACCCGACAAGTGCAACTGAATTTTAAAGGGGTATAGTTCCAATTGGTAGAACAGCGGTCTCCAAAACCGACGGTTGGGAGTTCGAATCTCTCTACCCCTGCCATATTTTAAATGAGTATTGGCACAATACTTATTGATTAATACCTCGTTAAGTCGAGTGTATAGTTTTAGATTAGACATGTAATTACAGGTTATTAAAATGAATGCAAATACAGAAGAGCAACCTAGCGGTTCTTTGGATTTTTTAAAGTGGGGCGTAGCTATATTACTATTAGCTGGTGCTGTTGTTGGTAACTATATTTATGGTGATCAATCCGTATTAATTAGAGCTGTTGCTATTGTTGCTGCCGTTGTTATTGCAGGTATCGTTGCGGGACAAACAGAAAAAGGTCGTACAACGCTCGTTTTCTTTAAAGAAGCACGCACTGAAACTCGTAAAGTTGTTTGGCCAACGCGCCAAGAAGCTGTGCAAACTACGGGAATTGTACTTGTTGCAACATTAATTATGTCATTAGTTATGTGGGGCTTAGACTCTATGTTATTTGAACTTGTAGGTTTTATAACAGGATTAAAGGTTTAATTATGTCTGAAGAAATAATCTCACCAGAAGAAAATAACGAACCACAACTTAATCAAAATCCAAAGTTGCGTTGGTATGTTGTACAAGCTTTTTCTGGTTATGAAGCTCGTGTTCAAAAGACTCTAGTTGAGCATATTGGTATTCATGGCTTAGAAGACAAGTTTGGTGAAATATTAGTACCTACTGAAGAAGTTGTTGAAATGCGTGCAGGACAAAAGCGTAAAAGTGCGCGTAAGTTTTTCCCTGGTTACGTATTAGTGCAAATGGAACTAGATGATGAATCATGGCATTTAGTTAAAAGTGTACCACGCGTGCTTGGTTTTATTGGTGGCACAAAAGAAAGACCTGCTCCAATTACTCAAAAAGAAGCCGACCGTATATTACAACGTTTAGAAGATGGTGATAAGCCGAAACCTAAAACGTTATTTGAGCCAGGCGAAGTTGTTCGTGTTATTGATGGCCCATTTGCTGACTTTAATGGTGTTGTTGAAGAGTTAGATTACGAGAAGAACCGTATTAAAGTTTCTGTACTGATCTTCGGTCGTTCAACGCCTGTTGATCTTGAGTTTGGTCAAGTAGAAAAAGGCTAATCACCTGATATTTGATAAAAAACGCTTGCCATTGGCAGGCGTTTTTTGTTTTGTCAGCAGTATATTTTTCATTTAATTAAAATAAAGCTTGAAACGGCGGAGTTGATTAATTTATAATCCGCTGCCGTTTTTATTTGTATTGCTGAAAAGTAAGTCAAATAAAGGCGATATTTAATCCACGGGGAGCTCAACCGATAAGGTTAATTGCTATTTCTTATTTAAGTTAAGCAGAGCGTTTGTACCCAAACATAGGAATATTAAAGATGGCTAAAAAAGTCACAGCTTTAATCAAGCTACAAGTTGCTGCTGGTGCAGCAAACCCGTCACCGCCAGTTGGTCCTGCTTTAGGTCAACACGGTGTGAACATCATGGAATTCTGTAAAGCGTTTAACGCAAAAACAGATTCTTTAGAAAAAGGCGCTCCAGTACCAGTAGTTATTACTGTATATGCTGACCGTTCTTTCACGTTCGATACAAAAACACCACCTGCTTCTTACTTATTGAAAAAAGCAGCTGGAATTAAAAGCGGCTCTGGTCGTCCTAACACTGAAAAAGTGGGTACTGTTACAACAGCTCAACTTGAAGAAATCGTTAAGACTAAAGAACCTGATTTAACTGCTGGTTCTATGGAAGCTGCAGTGCGTACCATTGCGGGTTCTGCTCGTTCAATGGGTTTAGTGGTAGAGGACTAATCAATGGCTAAATTATCAAAACGCGCTCGTCTTATCCGTGAAAAAGTAGACGTATTAAAAGAATATGACATCTCAGAAGCATTAACATTATTAAAAGAATTTGCTACAGCAAAATTCCGTGAAAGTGTAGATGTTGCAGTTAACCTTGGCATTGATGCTAAAAAATCTGATCAAAACGTACGTGGTGCGACAGTTTTACCTAACGGTACTGGTCGTGATGTTCGTGTTGCAGTTTTTACTCAAGGCGCTAACGCTGAAAAAGCAACTGCAGCTGGCGCTGACGTTGTAGGTATGGACGATTTAGCAGAACAAGTTAAAGCCGGTAATATGGACTTTGACGTGGTAATTGCTACGCCAGACGCTATGCGTGTTGTTGGTCAACTTGGTCAGATTTTAGGCCCTCGTGGTTTAATGCCTAACCCTAAAGTTGGCACAGTAACTCCAGACGTTACTACAGCTGTTAACAATGCTAAAGCGGGTCAAATTCGCTACCGCAACGACAAAAACGGTATCATCCATACTACGATTGGTAAGGCTGATTTCGACGATGCTAAGTTACAACAAAACCTTGAGTCATTATTGGACGCTTTAAAGAAAGCTAAGCCAGCGAATGCTAAAGGTCAGTACATTAAGAAAATTTCTCTATCAACTACGATGGGTGCCGGTGTTACGGTTAACGCATCTAGCTTAGCAGATTAATTTTCAAGTAAAGCTATTCGTTTTTACATGCTTTACAAGGGCAAAGTTATAAACTATAATTTTCCCCCTTAAATTTTGGTAGGTGTTGTTCTTTTTATTTGGTTTTTTGCCAAAATAAATAATTGAACAGCCCCGTCAAAGACCGTAGGTGCTGATATGATCCTTCATAGACTGCTTAATTTTCCTACGTAGATGGTGATTACCCAGTATTTCCAATTCTGGTCCTCGCCGTAACGGCCTAAATAACTTATATATAAGATTTTTAGGGATAGTAAATACCGGTTTTATTACCGGTGAACCAGGAGTTAAAGCCAATGGCTATCAATCTTGATGACAAAAAAGCAATTGTTGCTGAAGTTCAAGAAGCTGCCACTGGCGCTCAATCAGCTGTAGTCGCGGATTCACGCGGTGTTACAGTTGAAGCAATTACAACTTTGCGTAAACAAGCTCGTGAGAATGGCGTATGGATGAAAGTTATCCGTAATACATTAGCACGTCGCGCATTAGAAGGTTCAGCTTTTGAGTGTGTTACTGACACATTAAAAGGTCCTTCATTAATTGCATTTTCAAACGAGCACCCAGGTGCAGCAGCACGTTTATTCACAGATTTCGCTAAAACTAACGAAAACTTTGAATTAAAAGCAGCAGCATTTGAAGGTGACTTAGTTGATGTTCAGGTACTTGCAAAACTACCAACATACGACGAAGCCATTGCACGTTTAATGAGCGCTATGAAAGAAGCATCTGCAGGCAAACTTGCCCGCACACTTGCTGCAGTACGCGATCAGAAAGAGCAAGAAGCTGCATAATAATTGTTTACCTCTGCACTTACTTAATGAAACGCAGAGCACAATTCGCACTTTTTGTATTTATAGTTATTTATAACGGTCCTTTTAATGTGAAACGGCTGTTAATTGAAACAGGAAATTTAAAATGTCTATTTCTAAAGACGATATCCTAAACGCGATTGCTGAAATGTCAGTAATGGACGTAGTAGAATTAGTAGAAGCAATGGAAGAGAAATTCGGCGTATCAGCTGCTGCAGCTGTTGCTGTTGCTGGCGGTGACGCTGGTGGTGCTGCTGAAGAGCAAACTGAATTCGACGTAATCTTAACAGGTTTCGGTGAGAAGAAAGTTGCAGTAATTAAAGCTGTTCGTGGCGCTACAGGTCTTGGCTTAAAAGAAGCTAAAGACTTAGTTGAATCAGCTCCTAAAGCACTTAAAGAAGGTGTTGAAAAAGCTGAAGCTGAAGAACTTAAGAAAGCTCTTGAAGAAGCAGGTGCTTCTGTTGAGATCAAATAATCTGTTTTTAAACAGATTATTTGCCTGAAAAGGCAATGGCTGGTGATTTAAACGTCACCGGCCTTTTTGCGCTAAAGAAAGTGGTTTTTTTTTAAACCAAAACAGTGCATTATTTGATGCTTGTAATATTAAAACATCACAGCAATACCCTGTCTGATACCAATTGGATTAGATAAGTGGTCAAAGTAGTTAAATATGATGATCAGTTACTTATTCCAATTGGTATTTTTAGGCAGATTCGGCCATAACCAGCAAGCTGAGGAACCCCATGGTTTACTCTTACTCTGAAAAGAAACGTATTCGAAAGGACTTTGGTAAAAGTGTACAAGTAATGGATTATCCATTTTTGTTATCTATCCAGCTCGAATCTTTCCGTAAGTTTATTGATATTGATCCGACAGGTGAAACAGGCTTAGAAGCCGCGTTTCGTTCTATTTTCCCAATTAAAGCCTATTCTGGAAGTTCAGAATTACAATATGTGAGCTATCGCTTAGGTGAGCCATTATTTGACGTGAAAGAATGTCAAATACGTGGTGTTACATACTCTGCACCTCTTCGCGTAAAATTGCGTTTAGTCGTTTATGATAAAGAAGCGGCAGCAGGTACAGTAAAAGATATCAAAGAACAAGAAGTATATATGGGTGAAATCCCGTTAATGACAGACAACGGTACGTTTGTTATTAATGGTACAGAGCGTGTTATTGTTTCACAATTACACCGTTCCCCAGGTGTGTTTTTCGATCATGATAAAGGTAAAACACATTCTTCAGGTAAAGTATTATATAACGCACGCGTTATTCCTTACCGTGGTTCATGGTTAGATTTCGAATTTGATCCTAAAGATAACCTTTTTGTTCGTATCGATCGTCGTCGTAAATTACCGGCGTCAATTATTTTACGTGCATTAGAATATTCTACAGAAGAAATTCTCGATATTTTCTACGATACGACTGACTTTACAATTAAAGGCGATAAGCTAGTAATGGATCTTATTCCAGAACGCTTACGTGGTGAAACAGCCACCTTTGACATTAAATTGCCAAATGGTGACGTGTTAGTTGAACAAGGTCGTCGTATTACTGCGCGTCATATCCGTACTCTTGAAAAAGAGAAAATGGACAAATTAGAAGTACCTGCAGAATACATTATCGGTAAAGTATTATCTAAAGCGTATATTGATGAATCAACAGGTGAAGTTGTTGCTGAAGCCAATGCTGAATTAACGTTAGAATTACTTGCTGAATTAAGTCAAGCAGGCCATAAAGTACTTTCAACTTTATATATGAACGAATTTGATGTTGGTTCATATATGTCTGACACTATTCGTGTTGACAGCTCAACGAATCGTTTAGAAGCACTTGTTGAAATTTATCGTATGATGCGTCCTGGTGAACCACCAACAAAAGATGCAGCTGATACGTTATTTAATAACCTTTTCTTCGCATTAGAGCGTTACGACTTATCAACTGTTGGTCGTATGAAGTTCAACCGTCGTGTGGGTAATGCTGATGAAGTGGGTGAAGGCACTTTATCAAAAGAAGATATTATCTCTGTAATGAAAACGCTTATCGCCATTCGTGACGGTAAAGGTGAAACAGATGATATTGACCATTTAGGTAACCGTCGTATTCGTTCTGTTGGCGAAATGGCAGAAAACCAATTCCGTGTTGGTTTAGTTCGTGTTGAGCGTGCTGTTCGTGAACGTTTAAGTCTTGGTGACTTAGATGCGATTATGCCGCAAGACTTAATTAACGCTAAGCCAATTTCTGCGGCAGTGAAAGAATTCTTTGGTTCTTCGCAATTGTCACAGTTTATGGATCAAAACAACCCGTTATCAGAAGTGACGCATAAACGTCGTATCTCAGCTTTAGGCCCAGGTGGTTTAACGCGTGAACGTGCCGGTTTTGAAGTTCGTGATGTACATCCAACGCATTATGGTCGTGTATGTCCTATCGAAACACCTGAGGGACCAAACATTGGTCTAATCAACTCGTTGTCGTGTTATGCACGTACCAATGATTATGGTTTCTTAGAAACACCATACCGTAAGATAGTAGACGGACAAGTAACTGACGAAGTTGATTACTTATCAGCCATTGAAGAAGGTAACTTTGTTATCGCTCAAACAACAGCTGAAGTTGATGAAGCTGGTAAACTCGTTGAAGGCTTAGTACCTTGTCGTCATAAAAACGAATTTACCTTGATGTCGTCTGAACAAGTTCAATATATGGACGTTTCACCACAGCAAATCGTTTCTGTTGCGGCTTCACTTATTCCATTCCTTGAGCATGATGATGCTAACCGTGCTTTGATGGGCTCGAACATGCAACGTCAAGCGGTTCCAACGCTTAAAGTGGATAAGCCACTTGTTGGGACAGGTATGGAAAAAATTGTAGCTGTTGACTCTGGTGTTACAGCCGTAGCTAAGCGTGGTGGTGTAGTTTCTTATGTAGACGCTTCACGTATTGTTGTTAAAGTTAATGAAAATGAAATGCATGCTGGTGAAGCAGGTATTGATATTTATAACTTAACCAAATACACACGTTCAAACCAAAACACGTGTATCAACCAACGTCCACATTGTCGTATGGGTGAACCTGTTGTTCGTGGTGATGTTTTAGCCGATGGTCCGTCAACGGATATGGGTGAATTAGCATTAGGGCAAAACATGCGTATCGCATTTATGCCTTGGAATGGTTACAACTTTGAGGATTCAATGTTGTTATCTGAGCGCGTTGCTCAAGAAGACCGTTTCACTACTATACATATTCAAGAATTAAGCTGTATTGCGCGAGATACTAAATTAGGTTCTGAAGAAATTACTTCAGATATTCCTAACGTTGGTGAATCAGCACTGTCAAAACTTGATGAATCTGGTGTTGTATACATTGGTGCTGAAGTTAACGGTGGTGACATCTTAGTGGGTAAAGTTACTCCTAAAGGTGAAACACAGTTAACACCTGAAGAAAAACTTTTACGTGCAATTTTCGGTGAGAAAGCTGCAGACGTTAAAGATAGTTCTTTACGTGTTCCAAATTCAGTATCAGGTACGATTATCGATGTTCAAATCTTCACCCGTGACGGTGTAGAAAAAGATAAACGTGCAGAAGAAATTGAAGAATTACAATTAAAAGAAGTTAAGAAAGATTTAGGCGATGAATTTAGCATCTTAGAAGATGGTATTTATGCACGTGCTAAAAAATTACTTCTTTCTGCAGGGTTAAATGATGCAGACCTTAATGGTATGTCGCGTGCTAACTGGTTAGTTCAAAACTTGAGTGATGAAGCTCAACAGTCTGAACTTGAACAAATAGCAGAACAATACGACAACATTAAAGCTGACTTTGATAAGAAATATGAAGTTAAGCGCCGTAAGATCACACAAGGTGCTGACTTAGCGCCGGGCGTGCTTAAAATCATCAAAGTATACCTAGCGGTTAAGCGTCGTATTCAACCTGGTGATAAAATGGCGGGTCGTCATGGTAACAAAGGTGTTATTTCAAACGTAGTACCTGTAGAAGATATGCCTTATGACGAAAACGGTGTTCCGGTAGATGTTGTACTTAACCCATTGGGTGTACCATCTCGTATGAACATTGGTCAGATCCTAGAAACGCATTTAGGTATGGCTGCTCGTGGTATCGGTGAAAAAATTAACCGTATGTTAGAAGAACAGCGTGAAATTGCTAAACTTCGTGGCTTCTTAAAAGAAGTGTATGAATTAGGTGAGTCTCGTCAAGAAGTTGATATTGACAGCTTCACTGATGATGAAATCATGCGTTTAGCTGATAACTTGCGTGCAGGTCTTCCAATTGCTACACCAGTATTTGATGGTGCAAGTGAGCGTGAAATTAAAGACTTATTTAAACTTGCTGATATGCCAGAAAGTGGTCAATTTACCTTAACTGATGGTCGTACAGGTCGTGAATTTGAACGTCCAGTAACTGTTGGCTATATGTATATGTTGAAACTAAACCATTTAGTTGATGACAAAATGCATGCACGTTCTACTGGTTCTTACTCACTTGTTACACAGCAACCACTTGGCGGTAAAGCGCAATTTGGTGGCCAGCGTTTCGGTGAGATGGAAGTATGGGCATTAGAAGCATATGGTGCAGCTTATACCCTACAAGAAATGCTAACGGTTAAGTCTGATGATGTTAACGGTCGTACTAAGATGTATAAAAACTTAGTCGATGGTGATCACAGAATGGAACCAGGCATTCCTGAATCATTCAACGTATTGTTGAAAGAAATTCGTTCGTTAGGTATTAACATCGAATTAGATCAGGATTAGCTGATAAAACGGTATTGCTGAGCTTTATTTATAAAGCTCAGTACGCGGAGAAAGCCAGTCAAACGGCTTTCTCTTCAAAGTTTAACTCCGACAGGAGAAGAGTGTGAAAGATTTACTTAAGTTTCTTAAGCAACAAAATCAGACAGAAGAGTTCGATGGTATTCGCATTGGACTAGCCTCACCAGATCAGATCCGTTCTTGGTCTTTTGGTGAAGTTAAAAAGCCTGAAACGATTAACTATCGTACGTTCAAACCTGAGCGTGATGGTTTATTTTGTGCGCGTATTTTTGGTCCAGTTAAAGATTACGAATGTCTTTGTGGCAAATACAAGCGTTTAAAGCATCGTGGTGTAATTTGTGAAAAATGTGGCGTTGAAGTTACATTAACTAAAGTTCGTCGTGACCGCATGGGGCACATCGAATTAGCAAGCCCAGTAGCGCATATTTGGTTCTTAAAATCATTACCATCGCGTATTGGTTTATTACTTGATATGACCTTACGTGATATCGAACGTGTGCTTTATTTTGAATCTTACGTTGTGACCGAGCCAGGTATGACAACGTTAGAAAAAAGTGCCATTTTAACCGAAGAAGAATATCTTGACGCGTTAGAAGAGCACGGTGATGAATTTGACGCACTTATGGGTGCGGAAGCGGTATTAGCTTTACTCAAACAAATCGATTTAGATGGCGAAGTAGCGCAAATGCGTGAAGAGCTTCCTGAAATTGGTAGTGAAACTAAACGCAAGAAAATTACTAAACGTTTGAAATTAATGGAAGCATTCGCCGCTTCAGGTAACAAACCTGAGTGGATGATCATGAACGTACTACCCATTTTACCACCGGATTTACGTCCGTTAGTACCATTGGATGGTGGTCGTTTCGCTACGTCTGATTTGAACGATCTATATCGTCGCGTAATCAACCGTAACAACCGTTTAAAACGTCTTCTAGACTTAGTTGCTCCAGACATTATCGTGCGTAACGAAAAACGTATGTTACAAGAGTCTGTTGATGCACTTTTAGATAACGGTCGTCGTGGTCGTGCTATCACGGGTTCAAATAAACGTCCTCTTAAATCACTTGCCGATATGATCAAAGGTAAGCAAGGTCGTTTCCGTCAAAACTTATTGGGTAAGCGTGTTGATTACTCTGGTCGTTCTGTAATTACTGTTGGTCCAACATTACGTTTACACCAGTGTGGTTTACCTAAGAAAATGGCACTTGAATTATTCAAACCATTTATCTACGGAAAACTAGAAGCTCGTGGTTTAGCGACTACGATTAAAGCGGCTAAAAAATTAGTTGAACGTGAAGGCGCTGAAGTTTGGGATGTACTTGACGAAGTAATTCGTGAACATCCGGTAATGCTTAACCGTGCACCAACACTTCATAGATTAGGTATCCAAGCATTTGAACCTGTTCTTATTGAAGGTAAAGCGATTCATTTACACCCATTAGTTTGTGCGGCATATAACGCCGATTTCGATGGTGACCAAATGGCGGTACACGTACCGTTGACAATCGAAGCACAAATGGAAGCTCGTACGTTGATGATGTCAACAAACAACGTGCTTTCTCCAGCGAACGGTGATCCAATCATCGTACCATCACAAGATGTTGTATTAGGTTTATATTACCTAACACGTGATCGTGTAAATGGCTTAGGTGAGGGCATGGTATTTGCCGACACTAAAGAAGCTGAAAAAGCGTACCGCACAGGTGCAGCTGAATTGCATGCACGTGTAAAAATTCGTATTACTGAGCATATTCGTAATGCTGAAGGTGACTTAGTGGCTCATACTAATTTACGTGATACTACTGTTGGTCGTGCTATTTTGTGGCAAGTATGTCCAAAAGGTATGCCTTACGAATTGATTGATCAACCTTTAGGTAAAAAACCTATTTCTAAGTTGATTAACCATGCTTATCGTAATCTTGGCTTAAAAGACACAGTAATTTTTGCCGATCACATCATGTATACCGGTTTCCACTATGCGATGATCGCGGGTGCGTCAGTAGGTATCGATGATATGGTTATTCCTGATGCTAAATACACAATCATTGAAGAGTCTGAAGAAGAAGTTTCTGAAATTCAGTCTCAATTTGAACAAGGTTTAGTAACTCAAGGCGAAAAATACAACAAAGTTATTGATATTTGGTCATCTGCTAACGAGAAAATCTCAAAAGCGATGATGGACAATTTATCAAAAGAATCAATTTTAAATCGTGACGGTGAGATGGAAGAGCAAGACTCATTCAACTCTATCTACATGATGGCCGATTCTGGTGCTCGTGGTAGTGCCGCTCAGATTCGTCAGTTGGCGGGTATGCGTGGTTTGATGGCTAAACCAGATGGTTCAATCATCGAAACACCAATCACAGCTAACTTCCGTGAAGGTTTGAACGTATTACAATACTTCATCTCAACTCACGGTGCGCGTAAAGGTTTGGCCGATACGGCACTTAAAACAGCTAACTCGGGTTACTTAACTCGTCGTTTAGTTGATGTTGCACAAGATTTGGTTGTTACTGAGCATGATTGTGGTACACACGACGGGTTATTAATGACACCGTTAATTGAAGGTGGTGATGTTGTTGAGCCATTAAGAGAGCGTGTGCTAGGTCGTGTTGTTGCTGAAGATGTATTAAAAACAGGTACTGATGAGGTTTTATTAGCTCGTAATACACTAATTGACGAAGCCTTGTGTGATTTCATTGAAGAAAACTCAATTGATCAAATGATGGTACGCTCAATTATTACTTGTCAAACTGACTTTGGTATTTGTGCTCATTGTTACGGTCGTGATTTGGCTCGTGGCCATATGATCAACCAAGGTGAAGCGATAGGTGTTGTGGCAGCACAATCAATCGGTGAACCTGGTACACAGTTAACCATGCGTACGTTCCATATCGGTGGTGCAGCATCTCGTGCATCAGCAGAGAATAGCGTACAAGTTAAGAACACTGGTACGCTTAAACTTCAGAACGCTAAGTTTGTCACTAATTCTGAAAAACACCTTGTTATTACGTCTCGTTCTTCTGAGCTGACAGTAATCGATGAACTTGGTCGTGAGAAAGAGCGTTATAAAGTGCCATACGGTTCAATCATCTCTAAGAAAGATGGTGGTGTGATTAAAGCCGGTGAAACCATTGCAAATTGGGACCCTCATACGCATCCAATTATTACGGAAGTGGCAGGTAAAGTTCAATTTGTAGATCTTGTTGATGGCGTAACTATGGTTCGTCAAACAGATGAGCTAACTGGTTTATCAAGCATTATTGTGACGGATGTTGGTCAACGTAACGCGGCGGGTAAAGAAATGCGCCCAGCTGTTAAATTGATTGATGCAAAAGGTAATGATGTAAATATAGTGGGTACAGATATACCTGCACTTTACTACTTACCAGGTAATGCAATTGTTAACTTAGAAGATGGCGTAGAAGTTAATATTGGTGATGCGCTTGCACGTATTCCTCAAGAGTCTTCTAAAACTCGTGATATTACTGGTGGTCTTCCACGTGTTGCTGATTTATTTGAAGCACGTAAGCCTAAACTTCCTGCCATTCTTGCAGAGAAAACTGGTGTTATTGGTTTTGGTAAAGAAACGAAAGGCAAGGTTCGTTTATTAATTACTCAACCAAGTGGTGATGTATACGAAGAGATGATCCCTAAAACGCGTCAATTAAACGTGTTTGAAGGTGAGCAAGTGATTAAAGGTGAGGTTATTGCCGATGGTCCTGAATCTCCACATGACATTTTACGTTTACGTGGTGTTGCCCCTGTTGCTAATTACATTGTTAACGAAGTACAAGAAGTTTATCGTTTACAAGGTGTAAAAATTAACGACAAGCACATTGAAGTTATCGTTCGTCAAATGATCCGCAAGTGTGAGATCCTTGATGCTGGTGATTCTGAGTTCCTTAAAGGTGAACAGTTAGAAGTTGCTCATGTGAATATCGCTAACCGTGAACTTGAAGCTCAAGGCAAGCAGCCTGCAGAATATGAAATGCAGATGATGGGTATTACTAAAGCCTCATTGTCTACAGAGTCATTTATCTCGGCAGCATCTTTCCAAGAGACAACACGTGTACTTACTGAAGCAGCTGTTGCTGGTAAGAAAGATAAGTTACGTGGTCTGAAAGAAAACGTTATCGTTGGTCGCTTGATCCCAGCAGGTACTGGTTATGCTTATCATCAAGAACGCGCTCGTGCTAAGAATGCAGTTGTTGAAGAAGAAGTAACAGTATCAGCAGACGAAGCAGCTCAAGCCTTAACGGATGCTTTAAATGCAGACTAAACATTCGATGTGGAATAAAAACCACTAAAGATGTAAATAATGTCAGTTTTCACCTGTCTTATGCGAGTAAAGCTTGACAGGTTAAAGCTTGACCATTAGAATTCCGCGACCTTTTATTCTGTGCCTAGAACACTGAATTTAAAAGGTCGCGGTTTTTCACGTTTATAAGCGGGTAATTTGGCAAACTTAGTCATTTAGAATTACCCATTGTTTTAATTAATCAGGAGCTATAATGGCAACTATTAACCAATTGGTACGTAAACCACGTGTCAGACAAGTAGCAAAAAGTAACGTTCCAGCGTTACAAGCTTGTCCACAACGTCGTGGCGTATGTACTCGTGTGTATACAACTACACCAAAAAAACCTAACTCAGCTTTACGTAAAGTAGCTCGTGTTCGTTTAACTAACGGCTTTGAAGTTACTTCATACATTGGTGGTGAAGGTCACAACTTACAAGAACATAGTGTTATCTTAATCCGTGGTGGTCGTGTTAAAGATCTTCCGGGTGTACGTTATCACACTGTTCGCGGTGCACTTGATTGTTCAGGTGTTAACGACCGTAGACAAGGCCGTTCTAAATACGGTGCTAAGCGACCTAAATCTTAAGTTTCCCTTTCTTTGTTTCTCTTGTGAAGCAAATGAATAGAAACGTTAAGTAAGGCCAAATAAAATATTACATTTTGGGTTATTCCTGAATACAACGGAGAATTAAGATGCCAAGAAGACGCGTCGTTGGGCAACGTAAAATATTGCCAGATCCTAAGTTCCATAATGAACTTTTAGCAAAATTCATCAACATCCTTATGGTTGATGGTAAAAAATCTACTGCAGAAAAAATTGTATACGGTGCATTAGACATTTTAACTGAAAAAAATACTGAAAAAACTCACTTAGAGCTTTTTGAAGTTGCACTTGAAAATATCCGTCCACAAGTCGAAGTTAAGTCTCGTCGTGTTGGTGGTTCTACTTATCAAGTACCAGTTGAAGTTCGTCCAGTTCGTCGTAATGCTCTAGCCATGCGTTGGTTAGTTGAAGCAGCTCGTAAACGTGGTGAAAAATCAATGGCTCAGCGCCTTGCTAACGAAATGCTTGATGCATCAGATAGCAAAGGTAGCGCGGTTAAGAAACGTGAAGACGTTCACCGTATGGCCGAAGCGAACAAAGCGTTCGCACACTATCGCTGGTAAGCACGATAGTAAAAAATTGAACAGCGCAGTTGATTGTTTTAGAACAGCAACTGCGCTTTTCTACTCTAGATACATTTGAAAAAGAATGTATTTAAATGGCTTTACTAATAAAATCATTTAAATATATCTCTTTAAGTTACAAAGGAAAAATAAGTGGCTCGTACTACCCCAATTGAGCGTTATCGAAATATTGGTATTTGTGCTCATGTTGATGCTGGTAAAACAACAACAACAGAACGTGTACTTTTTTACACTGGTCTTTCTCATAAGATTGGTGAAGTACATGATGGTGCTGCGACTATGGATTGGATGGAACAAGAGCAAGAGCGTGGTATAACAATCACTTCTGCCGCAACCACCTGTTTCTGGAAAGGGATGAATGGCCAGTTTGATGATCACCGTATCAATATTATTGATACCCCGGGTCACGTTGATTTTACCATTGAAGTTGAACGTTCTTTACGTGTTCTTGATGGTGCGGTACTGGTACTTTGTGCTTCTTCTGGTGTTCAACCACAAACTGAAACCGTATGGCGACAAATGGAAAAATATTCCGTTCCTCGCATGGTATTCGTTAATAAAATGGACCGTACTGGTGCAAGTTTTCTTAATGTTGTAGAGCAGTTAAAAGAACGTTTAGGCACAAATGCTGTACCCATTCATTTAGCAATAGGTGCTGAAGAAGAATTTTCCGGCGTTGTCGATTTGATCAAAATGAAAGCCATTAATTGGAATGAAGCTGATCAAGGCATGACATTCACTTATGAAGAAATTCCTGCCGATATGCAAGACCTTGCAGAAGAATATCGAGAAAACTTGGTATCTGAGGCAGCAGAAGCTAATGAAGAATTAATGGACAAATACCTTGAAGAAGGTGAATTGTCAGAAGAAGAGATTAAATTTGGTCTTCGTCAACGTACAATAAACAATGAAATTGTCTTATGTTCATGTGGCTCTGCTTTTAAAAATAAAGGTGTACAAGCTGTTTTAGACAGCGTAATAGAATATTTACCTTCTCCGATTGATGTTCCTGCTATTACAGGGATTAATAACGATAAAGCAGAAAGTGAAGCGACTCGAGAGGCTGATGATAAAGCGCCGTTTTCAGCGCTAGCATTTAAAATAGCTACAGACTCTTTTGTT
Organism: Colwelliaceae bacterium 6441; assembly: GCA_040779345.1. Taxonomy (GTDB): domain Bacteria; phylum Pseudomonadota; class Gammaproteobacteria; order Enterobacterales; family Alteromonadaceae; genus Thalassotalea_H. Next base: position 17,044 of record JBFONU010000027.1, read on the forward strand.
GGTACCTTAACATTTTTCCGAGTCTATTCAGGTGTCGTGAAAACTGGTGATATGGTCTTTAACCCATTAAAAGGTAAGAAAGAGCGTTTAGGCCGAATTGTACAAATGCACGCGAACGATCGAGCAGAAATTAAAGAAGTTCACGCAGGTGACATTGCTGCAGCTATTGGACTAAAAGATGTGACCACAGGTGAAACCTTATGTGATCCAAACCATGTGATCACCTTAGATAAAATGATATTTCCTGAGCCTGTCATTTCTGTCGCCGTTGAGCCAAAAACACAAGTCGATCAAGAAAAATTATCAAATGCACTTACGAAGCTAGCTGCTGAAGATCCTTCTTTCCATGTGGTTATTGATGAAGAGACGGGTCAAACGATCATCTCAGGAATGGGTGAGCTGCATTTAGATATCATCACAGATCGTATGATGCGTGAATATAAAGTGGATTGTAATATTGGTAATCCGCAAGTGTCATACCGAGAAACCATTACTAAGTCAGCACAAGTTGAAGGGAAGTTTGAACGTCAAATGGGCACTAAGGCACAATATGGCCACGTTTGTTTGACTATGGAACCTTCAGGCGAAGGTGAAGGTTTTGTTTTTGTTAATGAGATCATCAGTAGTGGCGAAATTCCTAAAGAATACTTTACCGCTATTGAAAATGGTTTTAAAGAGCAAATGGACTCAGGCGTATTGGCTTCATATCCGATGCTTGATATTAAAGTCACATTAACTGGCGGTTCATTCCATGAAACCGATTCTAATGAAATCGCGTTTAAAGTTGCGGCTTCTATGGGTTTCAAAAATGGCGTTATGGCTGCTTCACCGGTATTGCTAGAGCCAGTAATGAAAGTAGAAGTCACCACACCAGAAGAAAATATGGGTGATGTTGTTGGTGACCTTAATCGTCGTCGTGGCATGATTGATGGTATGGATGAAGGTCCGGGAAATACTAAAATCGTCAATGCGACAGTCCCGCTATCTGAAATGTTCGGTTATGCTACCGATTTACGAAGTGCAACCCAAGGGCGTGCCTCGTATTCAATGGAATTCAAGCAATATAATGAAACGCCAAAAGCAGTAGCACAATCGATTATTGAAGGGCGTGGTGGATCAATTTATTAGTTTTAACTGCTAATTGCTCCGCTAAAGTAAAGCATTTTGAATAATTGAATCGAGAGTATTCAATTATTCAATATAAGACAAACTCCCAGTGAGTTTGTTTGAAGATGATAAATTGATAGAGGTTTTAAGGGGCAGCCTGAATAAACTTCAAAATCAACTTTTATCTTTTTAACTCTCGCTGAGAGAAAACTTTTAATTTAACGTAATATTTTTAAGGTAATTGAAAAATGGCTAAAGAAAAATTTGAACGTTCGAAACCACACGTAAACGTTGGTACTATCGGACACGTAGATCACGGTAAAACAACTTTAACAGCTGCTATCTCTGCGGTATTAACAAAAGTTCACGGTGGTGAAGTTAAAGATTTCGCCCAAATCGATAATGC
>JBFONU010000028.1:0-17222 GCA_040779345.1 Colwelliaceae bacterium 6441
GGTGTGTCACCTGCTAAATTTGAGAAAGCGTATTTTTCTGAGTTAGAAACTGTCTAGTGATGTCTGGGAAGTCCAAAGCTTAATGTTCACAAAGAGCTTATAGCAGCCCTTCAAAAATGTATTTTTATTTTTGGTTGGAATTGCCACTAATCTGTCTATTATTTTATAAAAGCTAATGTCGACTATTGGCTAACACTTGACCTAAAGAACAAACAATAGCTAACGTCAATAATGCGCACTAAGTGATCTTAATTTATTAGTGGCATAACTTGTAGTAGCTCAGACCTGATCTGGCTAGGAGCAGAAGTATTAATTTAGGCATTCGAAGCTTCCGCATAAAGCACAGACTTATCATAAAACCTATCTCGGTTTGTGCCCCTAAGCGCCATTGAATCATAAAAATTTTAATACCTAAAATCATATTAATCTAAAGTCAGCTTTTGGTATTTTTAATCAAATTAGAATTTTTGAATTTACAGATTCCTGATGATATTTAAAACAATTTCATTATCTAACGCAGGGCTGATTTGCGTCAGTTCACTTGTCGCTAGATAAGCCAAGTCTAAGGTCCGTTTTCGTATCCTTGCTGACCTAATTAACTGTACGATTAGGTCAAATCCAAAATTAAAAAGTGTCAGAGCAGATATAAGCTACTACAACTTATCTAAAGCTTTTTTGATAAGCTCCCAATAAAGCTGATAAGCCTCACGCTGTTCATCTAGCCAGTCATGCTTATTATAAATAGCCATTACCCCACCGAGAACATGAGCCAGCATATTTTCAGTTACGTGCGGGTGAACTTTATTTTCACTAAGTCTTGTAGAAATCGTACGCCTGAAATCATGGGGCACGAATGGCTCAAATTTCAGATGATTATTCATTCGCTGTACAAAACGATTAATTGAATGGGGCGTTAACGGTGAGCCTTTTTTATCACCTTCTATTAGGTGTTTACGGTCTTTACCATAAATAAGGTCTAGCTGTTTAATTAACTCAACACTTTTATCACTCAGTGGACGTCTGATAGCTTTTTTAGTTTTTGACCTATCTTTAGGCAAAATCCATAACGCATCATCTAAATTAAACTCACTGCGGCTTGCTTCACGAATTTCACTATTTCTAGCTCCTGTTAAGATGAGTAGCTGAACACATATTTTACATTTTGGTGTGGATTTGCTGGATTCAATTTGTCGCCACAACTCAGCAACTTCTTTCCATTCAAGTACGCGCTCTCTTCTTGTTTGGTGAGCTCCTATGGCTTTTATAGGAATATCTAAACAGTGTGAGTTTTCTATTTCACCTCTAGCTTTTGACCATCGTACAATCGTTTTGATTCGTTTTAATATACTGCCAGCATTGCTGGCGCTAGTCGCATCTCTAATATCATCAAAGAACCTTATCCAGTCTAAATATTTAAAGCGTTCAACATCGATATTGGCATTTGGCTTTACATATTTTTTATAAAATGATTCGTATAAAATAATTGTTTTAGGCGATAACTCTTTGAGTGCATATTTATCCATAAAGTCACAACAGAGCTCACCTAACAGCCGCCCTTCCTGATTGCGAGTAGCATAACTACGAGGATCAAGCTCTTCTTGTAAGGCCTGCCGATATTCACAAGCTTTAGCTCGAGCATCTGATAGTTTGATATCAGGATAACGCCCTACTTTTATTCGTTGTTGCTTACCGCGCCATCTAAAGCGATAATTGAATGATATGATTGCATTGCGTGTGATCCTAACGGTTAATCCATCACGATCAGCTAGCTCAGCTTTACCTTCGTAAGGAGCTTTAATGTTTCTTAGTTTGCTATCTGATAATGACATAGGTTCTTACTCAACAATTAAAATCCGCCTATGGGCACATCTTACATTTTTATGATGCACACTTTGGATTTAAGAACAAAAAACACTAGTGGATTACTACGGACAATAAATAAAGTTAAATGGCTATAAAACATAGAGTTAAACAGTAAAAGCTATGAATAAAAAAACACCAACGAACACCAGCGAACAACCTAGTATTTTGTGGCACGATTATGAAACTTGGGGAATAAACCCTAAGTTAGATAAACCGTCTCAATTTGCCGGTATTAGAACCGATCTTAATTTAAATATTATTGGTGAGCCTGAAATGTTTTATTGCTCGCCACCACAAGATTATTTACCAAACCCGGAAGCCTGTTTGGTAACAGGTATAACGCCGCAAAAAGCATTAGCCGAAGGTTTGTCTGAAGCTGAGTTTGCCGATCGTATTCATGCGCTTTTTAGTGCCCCTAATACTTGTGTCGCAGGTTATAACAATATTCGTTTTGATGATGAAGTCACTCGTTACCTTTTATATCGTAATTTTTATGACCCTTATGCACGTGAGTGGCAAAATGGTAATAGCCGTTGGGATATTATCGATATGGTGCGGGCATGTTATGCATTGCGCCCTGATGGGATAAATTGGCCCACCGTTGAGCGAGACGGTGTTGAAGTCGTGAGTTTCCGTTTAGAGTTGCTCACCGCAGCTAATGGTATTGCGCATGAAGCGGCTCACGATGCAATGAGTGATGTTTATGCGACAATTGCAATGGCAAAACTTATTAAAGAAAAACAGCCGAAGTTTTATGATTTTATTTTTAATTTAAAAAATAAAAAACAAGTCGCTGAACTAATTGATGTGTATAGCATGACCCCAGTAGTTCATACCTCTAGCAAGGTGTCTTCAGCGCATGGCTGTACAAGTTGGTTTGCCCCTGTGTCCTATCACCCAGTCAATAAAAATGCCGTGATATGCGTTGACTTGGCTCGTGATCCTCAGCCGCTTTTTGATTTAACGCCTGATGAAATTAGCGCGCGCTTATACACGCGTTATGATGAATTAGCTGAAGATGAATTGCCTATTCCAGTGAAGCTTATTCATATTAATAAGTGCCCAGTTGTTGCTCCCGCTAAAACGCTTTTACCTGAAAATGCTCAGCGATTGAACATACCGCGTCAGCTTTGTTTAGATAACTTAGCAAAATTAAAGCAGCACCTGGAGATCAGGGATAAACTGGTGGAAGTGTTTACGCAAAACAACTTTGACGAAGACGAAAAGCCAGATGCGGAACACGCACTTTATGGCGGTAATTTTTTCTCTCATGCTGATAAAGCACAAATGGAAATATTACATAAATTACCTCCAGAACAACTTGCTAGCCACCCTTTTACTTTTCAAGATGAACGGTTATCAACGTTATTATTTAGATATCGTGCGCGAAACTTTCCCTTTACCTTAACCAATGACGAACAACAAAAGTGGCAACAGTTTTGCCAAAATAAAATTCAGTTTGGCGGTAAAGGACTATTAAGTGCTGATGAGTTTATGATCAAGATAGAAAATTTAGTTCATGAACATGAAACAGATCAAGCGAAGATGACGGTATTAAAAGCTTTATATCAATACCTTCAATCTTAACATTAATTTTAACTTCAATAACTATTTCAACAATTAGTTCAAAGACATAAAGGTTGAGTTACATATCGGAAACAAAATAGTCTATAGCTTGAGACGTCTTTAGTATGAATTGACATTAGTTTTTGCTAATATACTGGTCAGACAAGTGGCAAACAAGGACAGCATCCACCCTAAATTATACATAGACTAAGTTTTCATGACCAACCCATTAAATTATCAAATATCTCTTTTTACCGAAGAGAATTATTTCCATGTACAAGTAACTGGAGATGCAACGCCAGAAGCTATTATCAAGATGTATAATGACTTAACCTTGTTTGGTAAAGCACATAATATCGCTAATATTCTAGTCAATATTTCTTCTGTATTACTGACTTATAGTAGTAGCGAAATCCTTAAATCAATGCAAAAACTACAGCCGATCCTATTTGGCTTTAAAATCGCTCGCGTTGTTTGTATGTCAAACTTTAAAAATGATCTGATAGAAGCAATTTCTGAAGATAAATTAATGAATGTAAAGAATTTTGACAACAATGAAATGGCATTAGATTGGTTAATTCGTAACCCTAGCACTGACAAAACCATCACAAGCGATAAGAGCGGCCTTACCACTTGTGACATCTAAAAGTTATTTTTTAAAACGGGCAATTAAACTTGAGGTATCCCAACGATTACCTCCCATCTCCTGCACTTCTTGGTAAAAGCCATCAAGTTGTTTGGTCACCGTTAAATCTGCACCAATTTTTTCAGCTTCATCAAATGCCATGCCCAAATCTTTTCTCAGCCAATCAACGGCGAAACCAAAATCAAACTCACGAGCACACATTGTCTCGCCACGGTTATCCATTTGCCAAGAGCCTGCGGCACCTTTTGAGATAGTTTCGATAAGCTTTGTTGTGTCCAACCCTGCTTTTTGTGCAAAGTTTAATCCTTCTGCTAAACCTTGAACGGTATTAACAAAACAAATTTGATTGACCATTTTAGCCAGTTGCCCTGAGCCAACCTCCCCCATTAATTGACTAAACCGAGCGTATGCGTCCATCACAGGTTTTACCTTATTAAAGCTAGTTTGCTCGCCACCGCACATAACGGTTAGTACGCCATTTTCGGCTCCTGCTTGCCCACCAGACACAGGCGCGTCGATAAATTGCTTGCCTTGCGATATAGCAATGTCATTTAGTTCACGTGCCAATTCAGCGGAGGCCGTCGTGTGATCCACTAATATTTTTCCTGCTGATAAACCAGCAAAAACACCATCTTCACCCAAGACAACGCTTCTAACATCATCGTCGTTACCTACACATGAAAAAACAATATCACAAGCCACGGATGCTAACTTGGGGGTTTGTGCATAACGGCCACCAAATTCTTCAACCCATTTTTGCGCTTTTTCAGTCGTGCGGTTATACACACAAACGTCATAACCAGCTTTTGCTAAATGTCCTGCCATCGGGTATCCCATAACACCCAAGCCTATAAATGCCACTTTTTTCACAATTTATCCTTGCTACTTCGATTTAAACACTAAAAAGTTAATCGGATCACTATACTAAAATTTTACTGTTCAACCCAGCGCTAAGCCGCTGGAAGTTGATAAAACATCAAAAGCAAACTATATTGTGCACAACTTAATTTCACACAACTTAATTTACACAGCTGAGTAACTAATGATGAGTCATGACAATTTTTACCAATTCATAGCAAAAGACTTTAAAGGCGATGATATTTCGATGGAAAAATATCAGGGTAAAGTCTTATTAATTGTTAATACCGCCAGTGCTTGTGGCTTTACCCCTCAATATCAGGGTTTGCAAACCATATATCAGCGTTACCAAGAGCAAGGATTTGAAATTTTGGCTTTTCCTTGTAATCAATTTAAGCAACAAGAGAAAGGCTCGGATAGTGAAATTAAGTCATTTTGTGATCTCAACTTCAACATTAGCTTTGATTTATTCAGTAAGATTGATGTTAACGGAAGTAACACGCATCCGATTTATCACTATCTTAAAAACCAAGCGCCCGGCATTTTAGGTTCTAAAAGTATTAAGTGGAATTTCACTAAATTTTTAATCAATAAAAATGGCGATGTTGTTAAACGTATCGCAACAATAACAAAACCTGAAGCGATTGCGCACGATATTGAAAAGTTATTATGAACGAGAGTTTACACATAGAAAACCAATTATGTTTTAGGCTATATCAGTTAAATAAATCGATAACCAAACTATATGCACCTTTATTAAAAGAAGCTGGGCTAACTTACCCGCAGTATTTGGTGATGTTAATTTTATGGCAAAATGATCAAGCACAAACAATCAAAGAAATTGGCGATATACTTGAACTGAATTCAGGCACATTATCGCCATTATTAAAACGCATGGAAAAATTAGATTTACTTAAAAGAGCACGAAATTGTGAAGATGAACGCTCAGTTTTAGTTACATTAACGGCTCATGGCAAAGAATTAAAATTAAAAGCCAAGTTTATTCCAGCAAAACTTTTTATGTTAACTGGCTTGTCAAAGGATGAGTTAATTCATCTAAAGCACGATCTTGATAGTTTAATAGATAATATTCAGCAACATGTTTGATGAATTAGTCATGACTCAATAATTCCATTTTTAAAGTAAAGTGTGACGAGATCTAGCCTTAGCATTAAGTAAATAACGCCATTTCATAGCATAATGCGCTATTAGAAGTTAAACAAGAACGTATAGCGAAATTTAGAAATAACAGTCGGTATTGTCTATCATGCTAACCATGTTTTGAGCATCATGACCAATAATTTTTTCTGAACAGCTAGCTTTCATCGACAATAAATTTCAATTTTAAACTACTTTTCCTATACTTAGGCTAGCCTAAACTAAATGGGGATAAACCGTTATTTTATTTTTGATAGACATCCATGATCATACTTCGGTATTCCTATTATCAAATGATTAATGTTCATCCCTCGCTGACGTTAACAATCGCTGTTAATGATTTGCTACATAAAAGCGATTTCCCCTCTACATTAACGATAGAACAATGTGCCTCAATATTATTAATGAGTATTACTTCATTCCGACGTAAGCTGACTAAGGAAGAAACCACTTTCAAACTTATTCAAAGTAAGTATCTGAATGAGCTTTGTATAGAAGCTTTATTAACGAAACAAACCGATATCGACGATCTTGCTATAAAATTAGGCTATTCAGAAAGAGCAAGTTTTGAGCGTTCCTTTCGCCAAAAATTCGGTATAACACCCGCTCAGTTTCGCGCTCTTGCTCATACAACTAGCACTGGTAGTAACTTTAAGAAGCTAACCACAATTGCTGAAAACATGCCGCCGATGAGCGAGAGTTGTCGCCAATTAATTGAAGAAAAAGAACAATGCAGCCTAGATTTACAACGTGTTGTTAAAATAGTGAGTAAAGATGCAATTTTCTCTGCTCGTATCATGGGGCTAGCGAGTAAAGCAATTTATGGTAAAACGCCTAAAAGCCTTGACGAAGCTGTCAGTCGAAATTTAGGTGTTAGTAGCGTCGTTAATTTTGCAATCGTTTATGCCATGAAAGATGCTTTACAAGATCATGTAGACATTTTAGTGATTAACCAATACTGCAGAGCATTTTTAATTGCACCCAAAATGTTTCAACAAATTCGCAGGTCATTACCTTCAAGTATTAAATTCGATATCACTTTAACCGAGCAAATACTTATGTTTGCCTTGTTAGGTGTTTTTATACTCAGCCATAAAAATTTCCATAAACATCAGTTAGTGCTTTCTTCGTTACGCGGCATTGATGATTTACACTATCTAAACTGTCACATTAGAGAGACAATGGCTATCAGTATATTTTCGGCTTCGGCGCTCATGTTATCGTTATGGCATGTTGATGCAAAATTGATAAAACAGCTTAATCATATAGAAAACATAAGTCTGTCGCAGATAAAAGTAAGTAAACAAGACGAATTGGTGCTCTTTATGCTTTCATGTTTATATTATTCAGCATCTGGTCATGATAATTTTAGTCAATTGTCACAAAAGGCAAAATTGCTCAATGTCGATAATTTTGATGAAATACAAACCTTATTCATTAAACCGTAAACTTTCTATAAAACTGTAATGATGAACTCACCGTCGTTTGCATTAACAAGTCATACATTGACCTTGACGTGCACCACTTTAAGAACAAATCCCTCCATTTATTATTCCACAGCGACTTGTTGGATATCCTGATATATAGGCACTATATGCTGTAAGTGGACACTTTAGTCATATTTTCTTATTTATGTATAAGTATAATGCGCGCAATCTCAGAAACGCCTAAAGCTTAAAAATTAAAGTGGGCTGATTTTTGAATCTAGATCATTAACTATTTTAACGATTACCTGACCAAACCAATGGAAAGGGATTAATAGGAACAATAAATGAATTTTAAAATATTGGCAGTTGTAGTTTCAATTGTAACTCTAAGTGGCATAGTAAACGCGTCTATCATAAAGTTCGATTATACAGGAACAGTAACGTCTATTGAAGGTCACGGGTATGGATACTCCACCAACGACTCTATAGTTGGATGGTTGGAGTTTGACACTGATGATCTGGTATTAAGTCATGCGGACGGAATATATCACTCGAACGGACTTGTAGATTCGAATCGTCTGATGAACACCCTGCCTATTAATGCTGATATGGTTCGATACTTTGATTACGACGATAGTGGTTACGATTGGTTATACGTGGATGATCAGGAAAAGTCCTTCTGTCAGGAAACTTGCACGAGTGGAAATTACATGGAAATAGTTCAGAACATACACAACATTAATATAGGTGGTAAGTTGGAGTGGCTTGACTTAGAAGCGTTGACGAAGTCAGACAGAGCAATAAGTGGCATTGATATCGACTTAAGTGGGGTCACAAATTTAGGTGGTGTAATTTTAAATTACAAAGGAACATTTGTAACAAGCGCAGACCGAATGGGAAATAGAACATTTAACCGAGCAGATTTCACTCTCGATACGTTAAAGCTAAGTGGACCTAGTGTATCAATAAAAACACCAACTGATGTACCTGAGCCATCAACACTAGCAATTTTTGCTTTAGGAATGATTGGTTTAGCATCGCGTCGATTTAAAAAACAATCTTAATTTTTACTGATTCAGTATTAAAATTAATTAACGACGACAGTATGCCTTAACTTATATTAGCCAAGCCATCTAACCCAATGTTGTCGCCGCTTTTTTAAATAAGAGTGGCATCAAGAAGCATCTTCCAGACTGGCAGATGCTTTTTTTGTTCATAAAGCTTCGCCACTCCACGCAGTTAATTATCAATTCATACTAACAAAGCCTATAATTTAGAGATTACTTACGTAAATTATGCCGCTTGATAACTAAAAACTTATGTCAGCAATCTTATCGCTGCTGACTACAAGAGCAGCTTAAAACCTATCGCTCAGGTTGTCAGGTTAGATCTTAGCTAATTCAACTTACGCTACACTACTTGATAAATTTACCGCGATAATTACTCATAAAAAGTAATTACCGCATGTTTATAACGCCTATCTTTTTTTATCAAGTGCTTGTTGAATTTTATCTAAATCGTCTGCTGAAAATTTACCGTGATTTAATAAGCGAATAACACCGTCAGCGCCCAATTTACCGCCATGTTTAAATTTAAACACTTTATTTAAGCTGACATCACCATCACCATGCTTAAATTTTGTGATCACTTTTTGTGCAATGTCACTAGTATTTTCATCACCTGCATGTATTACAAAAACCTGCTCATTATCACTTACCCATGATGAATGGTCAGTGCTATCACCGTGCATTTCAATTTTCATGACGTCGCCATCATGATGAATAGCGCTAAGTGTTTTGAGAAGTTTTTCACGGATCTCTTCGGGCACATCCGCTAAGGCATTCTCTAATTGTGCTTTGTCTTCTAATGTTGATTTTGGAAAATTTAAGTCAGTAACATCACCATCAACACTGACAAACACCTTCACATCGTCGCTATCTTTTGCAATCACTTCTATTTCATGAACTTGATGCTTAACATCACTTGCCATAGCAATAGCCGACATGCTGCTTATTGCTCCTAAAAGAGAAAATCCTAACGCTAGTGATGTTTTATTAAATAATGTTTTCATTGTATTTTCCTAATATCTAATTTGTATGCCAATTAAAGTTAATGACAAAAGTATTTTTATCATCTGTCTCATTGCGACTTCCATACCAAATTATTTTTCATCAACATTATCAATAAAATAGAAAAAACAGCCCTGATTTTTCGTCATAGCCAGCATAAAAGTTTACCCATATAGGGAGGCATATTTCCTGATATCAGGAATAATCATTCTCGCTTTGCTAGATTGTGGATAATGCAATGACTAACCCAATGTTTTTACTGCTTTTATTATTACACTTAACTTGGCATTATACTTGTAATGAGATTGCTAAGAATTATCTTTCATCATTTTATTGAGGTTTTATGTCGTTACGCAGTTATTTGTTTATATTAATTGGTTGTTTAATCACCCTATTAACCGTTACACAACTGGTGATTGTTAATTGGATTGAAAACAACTTGGCTGACGAGGTGGATTATCAAGCCAGGCATTACAGTGATCAAGTAATTGACCTAGCAGTTAAAAGTTTTGATAAAAACCAAGCGCCATCCATTATAATTAAACAATCGACGGCAAAAGAAAAAGCTAAGGTACTCAACAATAACATTGAGCTTTTTACGGTAAAAGATAAGCAAGCATTAAAAGAGCTACAAAAAGCTTTAGCAAATAAGCCCCAAGAACAAAACCAAACTCATGTTATTGAACAAGAGATTGAATCAACAGCCTTAGGACGAAAAATAATAACCCGAGAGTTTAAAACGTTAGTTGAAAATATCCATAAAGAAAAAGCAAAAATTTTACATAATAAAGATATTCAAACCTTAGTTGTACAATCACCAAATACGATAAAACATACTTGGATCACTAATAATCGTATTTCCCCTACTTCTAAAGCCTTATTTCAAAAAATTCAAATAACACTCATCACAGTTGGCATATTAGGGTTAATCTTTGCCTACTGGTTAAGTATTAAATTCAATAAACCGCTTAAAAGTCTGACTAATGGATTTACCCTGCTTGCTAAAGGGAATTATCAACACCAAGTAAAAGAAGAAGGCGTTAAAGAAATTAGAGAAACCATTTCTCATTTTAATAATATGGTTGAACGATTAGCTCAATTGTCTCAGGCTGAAAAACAACACAAAGAAATTGCTCATTTAGCTGAGCTTGGTGAAGTCAGTAGAGGTTTAGCACATGCCCTGCGTAACCCCATTCATACCATAGGCCTTTCTATTGAGCAGTTATCGGATAACTCACTTGATCATGACTATAAAGAAACATTAATCAGAACCATTCAGCATAAAATTGAAAACATAGATAAAAGCATTAAAGCGTTGCTTACATTAACCACTACCGGTGTTAGGCGTGATGATAACATTCCTATTCTCGCCGTAGTTCAAGATATTGTTTTAGAGTATAAATCAAGCCCGAGTAAAACCATTGATTTTGACATTGATATTCAAGATGATTTAAAGCTAATAGGCGCCGAATCTGAAATTAGGAGTATTCTTCATACGTTAATTAACAATGCTTGTGATGCCAGCGATGAAAATACCACTGTGACTATCAGTGCACATCCCAAACAGACCTGTCTTGAGATAATAATAAAGGATCATGGTCGAGGGCTTGAACCTCACATTCAACAACAATTATTTGAACCGCATGTATCGACAAAACCAGAAGGTGCTGGTATGGGGCTTTATATAGCTAACAGGTTGATCACATTACATTATGAAGGAAATTTATCCCTAAATAACATACTGGATGAGCATCAAAAAATCACTGGCTGTTGTGCTCAAGCTAACTTCAACACCCTTGTTATTCCCACTTCAAGTAACGGAAAATAATCTCATGGAAAATAATCATCTAGCTAAAATTCTTGTTGTTGAAGATGACCCAGAGCAACGTAAACTCATATGTGACATTTTAACGCTAAGTCACTTTCAAATATTGTCCGCAGATTGTGTAGAGCAAGCGATTCTATTATTAAAAGATAATCACTTTGATGTAGTATTTTCAGACTGGAAACTCGGAAATTTATCTGGGTTAGACCTGCTCGCATATACTCGAAAACACTTTCCTGATGTTGGCTTTGTCATCGCCACGGCATATGGCACGATTAATCATGCAGTAGAAGCATTGCAAAACGGTGCTGATGACTATCTCCCTAAGCCCTTTAAACGCCAAGAGCTATTATTAACAATTGATAAAGCGCTCAAAGCGAAAACCTTACGTGGTGAAAATAAATCACTCACCGAGCAACTCAGTGAACAAAAACAATTGGTGGGTTTGGTTGGTAAAACACCAGCAATGCAAGCAGTGTATAAGCGTATTGATAAAATATCAGCAACCCATGCCACGGTTTTAATTTTAGGAGAAAGTGGCACAGGAAAAGAGCTAGCTGCACGAGCACTTCACGAAAATTCAACGCGAAAGACTCAAAAATTTATTGCGATTAACTGTGGTGCTATTGCGCAAAATATCGCAGAGGCAGAATTATTTGGCGCGGAAAAAGGCGCTTATACAGGGGCAAACACAACGAAAGTAGGACGATTTGAAGCTGCCGATAATGGCACTGTTTTCCTTGATGAAATAGGTGAACTTTCTCCTTCATTACAAACCCATTTATTAAGATTTTTACAAGAGGGCTGTATTACTCGTTTAGGGAGTAACCAAGAAATACACCTCAATGTCAGAGTTATCGCGGCAACTCATCGAAACTTAGAGCGTGAAGTAAAAGCAGGAAATTTTAGGGAAGATTTATATTACCGTTTAAATGTTGTACCTATTCTTATGCCGCCATTAAGAGAAAGGCAACAAGATATTCCTTTGTTAGCCGATCATTTTATTCAAGTCCATGCCAAACAGCACAACTTAAATCCCCCTTCTCTTACGCCAGATTTATACCGACTATTATTAGAGTATCATTGGCCAGGAAATGTCCGCGAGTTATCAAACAGAATAGAGCGATTTGTCTTACTTGAAGATGAAGAAGAACTGACATTAAATTTTCAATTAGTCGCTTCAAATAACACTCAATTACCCGAGTTCCACTTACCAAATGAAAGCTTCAATTGGGAAAATTTTGAGCGTTTTTGCCTATCAGAAGTGCTAAAAAAACATCAAGGAAACCGAACAAAGGCGGCAAAATATCTACAAATGTCCTATAAAGCATTTTTATACCGTTTAGAAAAATACCAAATAACAAGCAGTTAAATTTTTATAGATTAGTTATTTAATAAACATTTTTTTTTAGAATATCTTTGTATAATAAAACAACAACACTTGTCCTAGACTTAATTTACTTGAGTTGTAGATACACTGCGGCTTTTGTTTAAGTATGAGGAAGTTGTTTATGAGTGCTATATGGATAAACCATGCCCAACGTTTAGCTGAGTTTATTAATGCCAATAATGAAACTCAAGCACATTTATATTTAGAGCAATTAATGCTATTCCCCGTCGACATTCAGGACAAAATTATTGAGGATATTAGTCGATTAACCCATTGCAATAGTGATGCGATAGCTGGCATTATTAGTAAATACACAATTTTTGAATTGCATTGAATCAAACATAATTAATCATAAATAAACATAATAGCTTTTGTACATTACACTGAAATCACGCTGATAATTGTTGTTGGCGTAATTTTCCAATCTCGTCACGTACAGCAGCAGCTTGCTCAAACTCTAAATTTTGAGCATGATCAAACATCGCTTTCTCTAGCTGGCTGACTTTTTTATCTATGTCAGCAACAGACATCACGAGGTAATCGGCGTCAGGCTCAGCCGCTCTATTTTTTTGTCTGATCAGTGCTTCTTCAGGACGATGTCCAACATCCATAACATCATTAATTTTACGGGTTACCCCTTTAGGCGTGATGTTATTTATTTCATTATATTCTTGCTGTTTAATGCGGCGTCGCTCTGTTTCATCAATCGCTCGACGCATCGAACCGGTGATCCTGTCAGCATATAATATGGCTCTACCATTAATATTTCGCGCAGCACGACCAATAGTTTGAATAAGTGAACGCTCTGATCGTAAAAACCCCTCTTTATCGGCATCTAATATCGCGACTAGTGAAACCTCTGGCATATCTAAGCCTTCACGAAGTAAATTAATCCCCACTAATACATCAAAATGCCCTAAACGAAAATCTCTAATGATCTCAACCCGTTCAACTGTATCTATGTCAGAATGAAGGTACCTTGATTTAACGTTGTGCTCATCCAAGTAATCCGCTAAATCTTCTGACATTCGTTTGGTTAAGGTTGTTGCTATAACGCGCTCCCCGATAGCAACACGTTTATTGATTTCAGAAAGCAAATCATCCACTTGAGTTTCAACAGGACGCACTTCAATCGTTGGATCTAATAATCCAGTTGGACGCACGACTTGCTCAGCAATTTCACCAGCACATTTTTCCATTTCATAGTTGCTAGGTGTTGCAGAAACATAAATAGTTTGAGGTGCCAATGATTCAAACTCTTCAAACTTCATCGGTCGGTTATCGAGTGCTGAAGGTAAGCGAAAACCATATTCAACGAGGTTTTCTTTTCTTGATCTGTCTCCTTTATACATAGCGCCGATTTGAGGCACTGTAACATGAGATTCGTCAATAATTAACAAGCCATCATCAGGTAAGTAATCAAACAAGGTTGGAGGCGCTTCACCTGACTCTCGCCCAGATAAATAGCGAGAATAATTTTCAATACCTGAGCAATACCCCAGCTCAGTCATCATTTCAATATCAAATTGTGTTCGTTGAACGACGCGCTGTTCTTCCACTAATTTATTCAATTCTTTTAATTGGTTAGAACGGTCTTTTAATTCTATTTTGATGTTTTCAACAGCCGCTAAAATTTTATCTCGTGGCGTTGCATAATGTGTTTTAGGATATACCGTCACACGTGCTAATGTACGTTCGACTTGACCTGTTAAAGGGTCAAATTGACTGATGCGTTCTATTTCTTCATCAAATAATTCAACCCGTAAGGCTAACCTGTCAGACTCAGCAGGAAAAATATCAATAACATCACCGCGAACTCTATAAGTGGCGCGTGCAAAGGCAACATCATTTCGGGTATATTGCAGCTCAGCTAGTCGTCTTAAAATATCACGCTGATTAATAATATCGCCCTGCCTTAGGTGCAACATCATTTTTAAATAGGAGTCTGGATCTCCTAAACCATAAATTGCTGACACTGAAGCGATAATGATAACGTCTCTTCGTTCAAGTAACGCTTTAGTCGCTGATAAGCGCATTTGTTCGATATGTTCATTAATTGACGCATCTTTTTCGATAAATGTATCCGTTGTTGGGACATAGGCCTCGGGTTGATAATAATCATAATAAGAGACAAAATATTCGACCGCATTATTAGGGAAGAACTCTTTCATTTCACCATAAAGTTGGGCGGCTAATGTTTTATTCGGTGCTAGCATCATAGTAGGACGATTGAGTTTTTCGATGACATTAGCGACGGTAAATGTTTTACCCGATCCTGTGACACCTAATAAGGTTTGATGCGCTAAACCTGATTCAATACCCTCCATTAATTTTTCAATAGCCTTTGGCTGATCGCCACTGGGTATGTAATCTGAAACTAACTCCATCACTTTCATTAAGAAACCGCCTTTGCTTCAAGTGTATTTTCGTCAAACTGCTTGGCAAATAATCGATACGAAATCATTGCCATTAATACGTTACCTAACAAAGCACCTAAAAAGAAGCCTTCAATACCGAATAAAACACTTCCTAAATAAGCTAACGGCACATAACAAACAAATAAACGGATCACACTTAACATCAATGCCACCATAGGTTTATGTAAAGCATTAAATGATGAATTAGTTAGAATAATGATCCCTTGTAGACCATAGCCTAAAGGTAATATCCAAATAAATAATTTAATGATATCTGCCACCGATTGCTCTTTTGAAAAAGCTTCTGCAATCCATGGAGCAATGAGTACCAAAATGACGTAGATAAGCACTTGCCACATTAAAACAAATTTAACTGAGGTTTTATAACCTTCCTCAACACGTTGCATATTTCCGGCACCAAAATTTTGACTAATAAACGGCGGTAAAGTCATCGACATCGCTAACACCACAAGACAAGCAATAGATTCAATTCTTGAACCCACACCAAACGCTGCAACGGCTGAGTCTCCATAGGTAGCTACAATAGCGGTTAACACGGCAGCAGCAATTGGCGTCAACATATTTGCACCGGCCGCTGGTAAGCCAATATGTAATATAGCTTTGCTTGATTGAGCAAATGTTTTAATAAAAATCAAAGAGGTATGTATCAAGCGCCTCTTATACCCGATTTCATAAAGGATATAAGCGGTGCCAACGAGCCATGATATTAATGTGGCTATTGCTGCGCCTTTAATGCCCATTGCTTCAATAGGACCTAAGCCGAAAATAAAAATAGGATCTAAAATGGCATTAATAATTCCACCAACTCCCATGACAATACTCGGGGTTTTTGTATCGCCACTGGCTCTTAAAATAGAATTACCTAACATTGGCCCGATTAAAAAGACACTGCCAATAAACCAATAATCCGTATAATCACGAATTATGGGTAATAACTCTGGTCTTGCCCCTAATAAAGTAAATAACTCATCGGAATATAAATACCCCAAAAAAGATAGAAGCCCTACAACGGTAGCTCCTAAAATTAATGCTGATGTACCTGAGCATTTTGCAAATTTACTATCACCTTTACCTAAAGATTTAGCAATAACAGCTGAGGTACCAATGCCAAGGCCAATCGTTAAACTGATCACGGTAAACGTAATAGGAAAAGTAAAGCTAATTGCCGCTAAAGGTTGAGTCCCCAATAAACCGACAAAAAATGTATCAACCAAATTAAACGTCATTAATAAAATCATGCCGTAAATCATTGGTATCGTCATTTGTTTTAGAGTTTGACCGACAGGATCTACCAATAAATCAATTTGATGTTTATTTTTTGTATTTTTCATAAATAGATTACTTACTGATTAAGAGCTCTTTTGCGTGTGATATTGTAAAAGATACTAAGAAGACTCGCTATGTAAATATTTAATTTCACCATCCTTATAGCTAATTTGCTGTAATTAGTAAAAATAGAGAGAGCTCAAATATTAAAATATATAATTTCCTATTGTAATTCACACAAAAACATTAAAAACATGGGCTTGAACAAAAAACGCCCACCAAGTATTTATTTTACAAAAAACAAAACCTAACCCACTAATATATATAGATTAAATACAAAACAAATACTAACTAAGATATCTCTTACAACTGACTCCATAGCTAGATATTACGTTTTATTACAGTTCCACCCACACAGTTATCCACAGAAAAAGTGGATAACTGTATCAAAATATTTATTTACAAATCACTGGATATTTGACCATCGATAAACGGTGTTATTAACGCCAGCTTGAGTGTAATTTAAGCAAACAATCAATAAAATGATTTTTTTCTAAATTTTGTGTTGACAGCTTGGCTGGCTGCTATTAATATTCCGCCCCGTTAACGAGTTGCAAACAAATTAATGTTTCAACAATGTTATTCCTCAATAGCTCAGTTGGTAGAGCAACGGACTGTTAATCCGTTTGTCCCTGGTTCAAGTCCAGGTTGAGGAG
>JBFONU010000029.1:0-15930 GCA_040779345.1 Colwelliaceae bacterium 6441
GCGGAGTGGACGGGACTCGAACCCGCGACCCCCGGCGTGACAGGCCGGTATTCTAACCAACTGAACTACCACTCCGCATCTAATCGCTGCTTTCAACAACAAGTCGTTGAATGCGGCGGGAATAATACGGTTAACAATCGGATGCGTCAACCACTTTTTTACAATCTTTTGCTATATGAGCAATAGATGACCAATAAGCTGAAAAACACACCATCTACTGGCAATTTTATCGATGAATTACTTCCTTTTACGCTTTAATAAAATGAAAATGACAAGTGCAATGATGATAACAATAACATTTGAGACACCAATAATAATTAACATTTGCTGTTGCTCTGCTGCTTGCTCGGCTTCTTTTTCTGCCTTCATTTGCTCTAGCTCTAATTGAAATTCGGCTTCTTCCGCAGCTATTTTTTCAGCTAAAGCGATTGCTTTTTGCTCTGAGCCACCTTCTTCAAGCTCATTTGGATCTGAGATTGTCGGAACCAAAGGACCATCTTTTCGTTCGACATTAAACGTAAAATCCGGAACGACAAGACGAAATTCACGACCATTAATAGTGCTACCGAATGCTTTAAGGCTAATTCGATGAATACCTGACTCGGTATAGCCAATTTTTTTATCGCGGGTAATTCCTGAGCCTTCCATAATGGCAAAAGGCTCTGTCTGTCTGTCCGGAAATGTTATTTTTCCTTGAAAAATCACACTGTCAGGATCCACATAAGAATCATCGATATGAATAGTTACCTGATGAAAACCTAAAGGCTCTACTGTGGTTTCAACGGAAATGGTAACCGGATTCGGTTGCAAAATAATGGGTTTTTGCCTGAGTTCTCGAGTAGCCATAGGCATGATCACTTTATAAACAGGGAGCCATTCTCCTGGAGAAAAATCTAAGGCAAATTCCGCAGTAAATATTCCATCTTGAGCATATTCATCAAGATCATAACCGTCATCTCTAAATTTCCCCATCTCGACAGGTTCAGCACCAAAATTATCAAAGCTAGTATTGTTAGTACTAAAAAAATCAACCTGAAGGTTGATCACATCATTAAATAATGGGTCATCAACCACACTTTCTTGGTTAAATATCTGCCCTTTAATTTTAAGTGTTTCTCCTGATAAAACTATTTCAGCCATAGGCTCTACTTTGAGCGTCACTTCAGAGACGACCATTATTTTACTTTTAGGTAGTATTTCGCCAATCGCTTGCCATGGACCTGGCATTGGTTTTTTAATGGTAATTAAATCAAAGGTTTTATCGTCAAACCACTGAACTTTTTCTTTCGGCAAATTATTAACTTTTAATTTACTACCGTCAGGTCTGACAAGAATAATAGGTGGTGTTCCGCTTTTGCGATAAAACAATAACGTGATTTCATCTAATTGGGCATCAATATGAAAGCGGTTTTCAAAGTATGGTATCTGATTAGTTATGTCATCTTGCTCATAATATTTAACGAGATCTTGCTGTGTTTGAGCACATAATAATTGCGGTAAAAAAAAGGAAAAGATCACTAAACATTTTTTCAACCAACTCAATTTTGCCATATTGGCTTGCTCCCTTTTTCTGCGACAATTGCTAATCTTTTTTGATGTTCTGCCTCTTCATCGGCAGTTGCATAGATAACCTTTAATTTTTCACGTGATGAGGGTAATCGTCTGATCGCATTTTCATCTGCTCCGCCAGAGTCATTATCGCCACTCATTAAATTTAATGTCGATTGTTTACGGGTCATTTCAATGTAAACAAAACCTAATAACTGTGCATCAATTAATGCCCCGTGATAGGTTCTATCTACAAGTTTATCCACTCGATAATGCCTTGCTAAAAAATCAAGGGTTTTAGGTGAGCCAAATTCGTCTTTTGACACTTTTAATGTATCGGTTACCTTACAAATATCATTGGTCATCGGGAAGTTTCGCTTGGCCATCGCAAACTCATGATCCATAAACCCGACATCAAATTTCGCATTATGGATAATAAGTTCAGCGTCTTTTATAAAATCAATAAACGCTTGGGCAACCTCAATAAATTGTGGCTTATCACTTAAAAATTCATCGGTTAAACCATGAATATTAATAACTTCTTGTTCCATCACCATTTGCATGCCATGTTGCATAGGTTTTATATAGGCATGAAAAGTACGTCCTGTAAGTTGACGATTAATCATTTCAACGCAGCCAATTTCGACAATACGATGACCTTCACGCGGGTTTATCCCCGTTGTCTCTGTATCGAGAATCACCAAACGCTGTTCTTTTATATCTTCATTTATCAAAACATAACCTATTTTTTCTTTGTAATTATATGGGAGTAAAGCGCTATTTAGGTACTTCTTCTGGAAACTCAGCAATATTAATTTTTAGTCGTTTATTGGTGAGTAAATAAAAACAAAATGCCAATACCACAACAATATTTGTTATAAGCCAAGTAGACGATTGTAATTGCCAATAAAAGTAACCAATACTATTAATTGTTAAATCAAAAGCTAAAGAAATAATCAAAATAACTCTTAGTTTTCTCCAACTTTTTCTCACCCAACTTTTGGCATTGGGTCTTCTTAAACTTAGCACTAGTAAGACAAACAAGCCTAAACTACCGGATAATAAACTTAAATAAAAAAGTTTCGGCTGAGGATACACCCACTGCATAACGCCAATTTTATCTCGCATGTTTGTCACAGACATTATCCAAACAAGGTAACCTCTTAGCACAAAAATTAAAATAAAATACACGACTTTTGATACTTTTAAACAATCATAGTTGTCAAAATCAGAAGGTAAATAACCTGCGTATTGATGACGCATTTTAAATCCTATTGTTCTCGTGATGAATAACGAGCTTTTCGCTCTATTTCTAAAAACTCTTGTCCCGCAGTTATCGCTTTTACTGCTTTAGATCTGAACTCTCGATTAAATAATGTATAAACAACAAATAAACTCGCTAAAATGAATAATACTGGATGAAAAAACCAACAAATTGCGGCAATAGAAAAATAGTATGAACGTAAACCATAATTATATGAATGTGCCGCTTGATCTTGTACAACAGCCATTTGTTTGGCGTAACGACGAAGATTTTTATTTGTACCTGATTCATCAATAGGTGCAGCCCCTATCATGACATTCAAAAATCCATATTGACGCATTGACCAGGTAAATTGAAAGAAAGCCAATACAAATATAAATGCCAGCAAGCCTAATTTAAGTTGAATAACCGTATGAGATGGAAATTCGGCATAAGGGATCGTTTGGATAACCGCTTCTAACTTTTCGACTTGCGAAAATAATGTCAGAACACCAGCTAAAACAAGTAACGTGGAAGATGCAAAAAAAGCGATATTACGCTCTAAGTTTGCTAATAATGCTGCGTCACCAACTCTAACCTCTCGCGTGATCACTTCATACATCCAGTGAATTCTATGCTGATGCAGACACTTAGCAATACAATTCGTGGTTTTGGCTTTTTTCCGTGCAATAAAAGTGTAACCATACCAACAAATAAAAAAGCAACTTAAGGCAACAATGTTCAATAAAGATATAGGCATAATGCAAGATATAATTCAGCTATAACTAGATTATGCAGCAGTTGATAAAAACTTTCGACTATTAAATAGTAAAATCCCTTGGTCTTGCTTTATCTTATTTTTTAACCTCATCAAAAATCACTAAATTTCTTATGTATTGATTGTTTTTATTAAGCTTTCTTTTTAATTACGTTGTATTAACGCTCTATTTTTGTAAAAATTCGTCCTAAAGGATCACTGTTAAAAATAACAGATAATAATAATAATAATAATTTGGAGTGGAACAAATGCAGTTTTTAAGCCGTTACTGCGCTTTATTTTTTTACCTCGTGACTATCATACTTTTTGGCGAGTCAAAGCTTGTATTAGCTGAGGGTATAAGCAATGAGAAATATTCTATGCCATATTCTGCTCTTTCAGTGAAAGTTGATGGCGAACTGAACGATCCTATTTGGCAACAAGCTAAAACCTTCGATTTATCCATTGTTAATTACCCATTAAACAATACTAAAAGTCCCGTGAAAACCACCGCTAAAATTATTGAGAACGGTGAGTATATTTATATTAGCTTTTTAGCAGAAGATCCTAATCCAGAAGACATCCAAGCTTTTCTTGGTGACCGAGACACCCGCTGGGGAGACGACATAGTAGGTATTAAGTTTGATACTTATAACAATCGCCGATTAAATTATGAATTTTTTGTCAATCCATTTGGTGTACAGCACGATAGTATAAAAAATGAAATGACAGGAACCGCTAATGATTCTTGGAATGGTATTTGGGATGCTTATGGAAAAATAACCGAAAGCGGCTTTCAAGTGGAAATGGCTATCCCCTACCGCATTCTAAATTTTGAAGATAACAATAATATAAAAACCTGGGCATTTGAATTAATACGTTCTTATCCAAGAGATACTCGTTTACGTATGTCTCATACCCCATTAGACAGAAATAATGACTGCTGGTTATGTCAATACCCAGAAATAGAAGGGTTTAAACAGGCTAAAACAGGTAAAAACCTCATGGTAACTCCTGCGCTAGTTGCCACTAAAGATGAAACCAGAGATATCTATAACCCTAATGACAATTGGCATAGTGATGATGACATTGATGCTGGCGTCGATATTCGTTGGGGGATCAACGCAAATACCTTATTAAACGTTACTCTAAACCCAGATTTCTCCACTGTTGAAGTTGATTCAGGTCAGCTAAGCATTAATAAAACTGATTCATTATTTTATGATGAAAAGCGCTCATTCTTTTTAGAAAATGCTGATTACTTTTCTAGTAATTATGACTTAGTTTATACTCGTAATATTGCCGATCCTGATTACGGCGCTAAATTAACAGGCACAAAACAAGCCCATAGTTATGGTTTTTTTATTACCAATGACTCAGAAACAAACTTTATTATCCCTGGAAATATCAGTTCTAGTCTAGCAAATCTTGAGCAAGAAAGTCATTCAGCCGCTTTTAAGTATCGATATGATTTTACAGATGATTTTTCATTAGGCGCCATTAGTACGTTAAGAACCGCGGATGATTATCATAACTCTGTTGTTGGTATTGAT
Source organism: Colwelliaceae bacterium 6441 (assembly GCA_040779345.1). Lineage (GTDB taxonomy): Bacteria > Pseudomonadota > Gammaproteobacteria > Enterobacterales > Alteromonadaceae > Thalassotalea_H. The sequence goes on from JBFONU010000029.1 coordinate 5,102, forward strand.
AGTAAGTTTCGTCTTGATGAGTCGAATACCCTGTCAGGACAATTATTAAGCTCAAATACACAGTATCCAAAAGCCTTATATCAACATTTTTGCTACGGCGAAAATAATAGCGATTGTGACAAAGCAAAAGAAATTGAATGTAGATTTGGCGCCTGCTCATTTACAGAGCAAGTACATCGTACAAAATTTGATGATGAAATTTCTGATCAAGCCTTTAAAGCGACTTATCAACATAACTCAGAATACTGGAATATCACGGCTGAACATCAAAACATAGGTAAAAGATTTCGTGCCGATTTAGGTTATATGCCAAGAGCCGATTATCAATCAGATAAAGTATTATTAGACCGATTATTTTATGGTGAAGATGATACTTTTTGGCAAGAAGCAAAATTATCTGGCCTTTGGCAAATTAAGCAAAACGAAAAAGGTGAATTATTAGATAAAACACTCGCGACAAGTTTTACTATTGATGGGCCAATGTTGTCAAAATTTGATGTTATGTTGACGTACGCTGATAAAGTTGGCTTGCGTCATGATGAGTCAAACTTAGCAATAGATGGTAATACTTCGCGGTTTACAGAAAAATTAGCGACTTTTTATGCGACGGTTCAACCTACGTCTCAGTTAACGCTTATGAGCGAGTTCATTATTGGCGAGAAAATAGATTACCGTAACGATCGATTAGGTGACTATAGAGAAATTTATACCAACATTGGATACAACTTTACTCGCCATTTAGAAGCAGAGCTATATTACACCAACTCGAAACTTGATACGGCAGAAGGCAATGTTTATCAAGCAGACTTAACAGAGCTGCGTATCTCTTATCAGTTTAATGTTCATAGCTATTTAAAGTTAAATCTCGTTTACAGTGATATTGAAAGAAACCCTGATAACAACCCATACATTTCGGTTTATCAAAAAAATAAAAACTTATCTAGCCAACTTATTTATGCATATAAATTAAATCCGCAAACGGTGTTTTATTTAGGTTACTCTGATAATAGTTATCAAAATGATGACTTAAATCATTTAGAAAGAGAACAACGAACCTTTTTTACTAAAATCAGCTACGCGTGGATGCCTTAATTCACGCAAATTTAAATTAGTCTCAATGTAAAAAGTACGTTAGGCAAGCTAGTGCTTTTTACATTGATAAACATCGATACCTTGCCAATCTCAATGTTTTACCTTTGAAATCAGCATAAATCCTCCTTATTCCATTTTAGAATATAAGATATAACGAATAGTCACTTCTGTTTAACAAAATAATAGCTAGTATTAGTCATATAAGTAAAACTCGCTATTATAATAACTAACGTATTAAAGGAACGACAAATGTCCAACATCTTCGAAGATAATTCTACAGCAATAGGCAAAACACCGCTTGTTAAACTTAATCGCGTAACCGGTGGAAATGTTTTTGCCAAGGTTGAGTCAAGAAACCCTAGTTTTAGTGTTAAATGTCGTATTGGCGCCAATATGATTTGGGACGCTGAAAAGCGTGGTGAGTTAACTGCAGGTAAAGAGATAGTTGAACCGACCAGTGGTAATACGGGTATTGCCTTAGCATTTGTTGCTGCGGCTCGTGGCTACGGTATTACGTTAACTATGCCTGCGACAATGAGTTTAGAGCGTAGAAAGTTATTAGTGGCTTTAGGTGCAAAAGTTGAATTGACAGATGGAGCTAAAGGTATGGGCGGAGCCATCGCAAAAGCACAAGAAATTAAAGATGCTAATCCAGACAATATTGTGTTGTTAGGTCAATTTGACAACCCAGCTAACCCTGAAATCCATGAAAAAACTACTGGACCTGAAATTTGGGAAGATACAGATGGCAATATTGATATTTTTGTCGCTGGTGTCGGCACGGGCGGAACAATCACAGGCGTGAGTCGTTATATAAAAAATGTTGCCGGAAAAAACATCACGTCAGTTGCTGTAGAGCCTGTTGATTCACCTGTTATTACCCAGAAACTCGCAGGTGAAGATTTAACGCCGGGTCCACACAAAATTCAAGGAATTGGTGCAGGTTTTATCCCTGGTAACCTTGATCTAGACGTGATTGATGCCGTTGAACAAGTCTCTAACGAAGATGCTATGGCGATGGCACATCGTTTAATGAAAGAAGAAGGTATTTTAGCCGGTATTTCATCAGGTGCAGCAGTGGTTGCAGCGAAGCGTTTAGCTGAAAAACCAGAAAACGAAGGGAAAAATATTGTTGTTATTTTACCAAGTTCAGCAGAGCGTTACTTATCAAGCGCTTTATTCTCAGATAGCTTTTCTGATAAAGAACTCGTGCAATAATTTGCAATGATTCTTTCTTTAATAAAGGCGCATTATGCGCCTTTATTTTTGCTTATGGGCCGTTGAACTTTGTTTATAATTTTCGCCTCAGCCCCTAAACAAGTGGCTATTTTAGTCCTTAACGTCATTAAACTTCATTTATTTACGACTAAATAATTAGCCTGTTGCAAAAATAATACACAGGTCAACAGCCCCTCATGTTCAATGTAAATAAAATGTGAGAAAATAATATTTTTACTCTCTAAACAAAAGCCATAGAATTTTCTCTTTAAAGTATTGTATGATATTGAAAATAATGGACAAGAAAATGTTTTATATGTCTCAATACGTAAAAATTTTTATACTGATCAGCCTTACCATGCTATTTTCTTGTGAACAAAAAGAAGATCCGATCAGTGAACTCGATAACCCTGAATTAGTGACTGTTGCCTTTTTTCATGCCTTATACAATGAGAAAAATCTAACAAAAGCTGCGTCTGTCTGCTCTCCAAAGTTAGCTCGTATTATTCTCCATTATAAATCGACCAAAGCTGTTGCTCGCCATCTATTTAATATGTCTTATGACTCGGTTGAAATAAGCCCAGATGATACTGGGGTCAAAGTAAGAGAACAGTTTAAAAATAAAGCGGTGATCACTGTCTACTTTGATGGTGAATACAATGAAAATAAATTAAAAGATGTTAAGCGGATTTCTTTACTGCAAATAGATGATAAATGGGTAATTGATAAAATATTGAAAGACCCATTTTAAACGTTAAATTAATGATCAATAAAACGGCCTAAACTAGCCGTTTTTTTTATAGAAAAATACCTGTTAATTCCCCATTACTTTGCCTTCTCTGCGAGGGTCAGCACCGCCGATTAAACCTGATGATGTCACTTTAATCGCATGAATGCCGCTATTTAAATCCCTCACTGCCACTTTATGACCTTTCGCTTCAAGACCAGATTTCAATCTGACTATTGATGTCCCTTTCTCTAGGGTTGTTATACGATTGCGATTAGTGATCTTAGGCAAGTTTATCGCTTGCTGCGGATCAAGCTGCCAATCAAGTACAGCTAGAATAGTTTGTGCAACATAATTAATAATGCGACTGCCACCTGGCGAGCCAACCACCAAGGTTAACTTGTCTCCTTTAAAAACCATCGTCGGAGCCATTGAACTGCGAGGCCTTTTCAAAGGTGCTAATCGATTAGCAACAAGCTTGCCATTGACTTTGGGCGCTAATGAAAAGTCGGTTAACTGATTATTTAAAATAAAGCCTTCAACCATTACCGCAGAGCCGAATGCCATTTCTACGCTGGTTGTCATTGACACAGCATTACCTTGATCATCAACAATAGAGATATGGCTTGTTGAAGGTAGTTCCATGGCTAAATCATCTGAGAGTGTTTCACCACCTTCAGGTTTACCAGGAGATGCCTTCCCCATATCTTGATGAATACTTATTAATTTTGAGCGTGCCGCGAGATAATCTGCATTAAGCAGGCCTGCAACTGGCACATGAACAAAATCATCATCGGCAATATATCGGTTTCTATCAGCAAACGCTAAACGAGAGCTTTGCGTATATAAGTGAGCAGTTTGTACACTTTCAAAGTCACGTTGCTGAAAATTAAACGGTGCCAACTGTGAGAGGATTTGTATAACGGCAATGCCTCCTGAACTGGGTGGTGCCATCCCACATACCTGATAAATACGATAAGGCCCACAAACCGCCTCTCGCTCTTTTGAACGATAATTTTTCATATCTTCAAGGCTGAGTTTTCCAGGAGCAATACTTGATTTTTGCACGGCATTAACAATCTTTTCAGCTATCCAGCCATGATAAAAAGGTGTCGTGCCCTCTTTAGATATACTTCGATACACTTGTGCCAGTTTCGGATTCTTAAGCTTATCCCCTGCTTTAATCGCTTGACCATTAGGAAAAAAATAGTTTCTAATTTCCGGTAATTCAATGATCCCCGGGTTGTATTGCATTGCAACGAGCTTTTCTAAACGAGGAGAAACTCGAAAACCTCTTTCGGCCAGATTAATCGCATCTTCAAATAAAGCTTCCCAAGGGAGTTTACCGTATTGAAGATGCGCTTGTTTTAATGCGGCTAAGACACCGGGAACACCAACTGAACGTCCTCCGACAACCGCTTTTATCCAAGGGATAGCAGTACCATTTTTATCAAGAAAAAGGTCTGATGTCGCAAGGCTAGGTGCAGTTTCTCTGCCATCAAACGTTGTGAGTTTCTTGTCTTTATCCTGCCAATGAAGAATAAATGCCCCACCACCAATCCCCGAAGATTGCGGCTCAACAAGTGTAAGCGCTAATTGTACTGCAATAGCTGCATCTATCGCGCTACCTCCCTTGGCTAAAATATTATAGCCAATTTTACTGGCATAAGGGTTTGCCGCAGCTACCATAAATTTTTTTGCACGAACAGCCTGCTGCTGATTTATCCCCGTTGCAGCTTCTGGCTCTCTGTCTTCTTGAATAGGAGTATTAGCCGTAGCATTAGAAAGGTTAAAAAAAAGCAACAGTGCGATTAATCTGCCTAGGTAAAACTTTTTAAACATAGTATTCCTTGGTTTTTATTGTCGGGGAGTGTTTGGTAAAAATGCTAATTGCATTACATTAAATTTTTTAAATTGTTCGAGTAAACCTAGATAATTTTCAGGTTGTTTTTCTATCATCCCTAATCCATAGCAACATGCTTCAAGCGTTGACAGAGCGCCGTGCTTTTTAGTTTTTCTTATCTGATATTCTCCTTTAAGACTATCAGGTAAAACACAATGAGGAATTTTATGTAAAGCCGAGTTCATCATATATAAACGATAAGCTTTTTTCCATGTTCCATCGAGTAAAATGATACATTCAATCTTTTGATTAATCTTCGTCATATTTTCATTAAGCTCACCTTGAAGTACGGTTGCTTTATCAGATGGATATAACAAGACTGTATTACGTTTGTATTGGTTTAATACTTCAATAAGCCCCTGATGTTGAGAAAAATCTTCACCAATAAATACTTGGCAAGAGGATAACGATTGTTCCAATAGTTTTACGGTGCCTTTTGTTTGATGTTCTTCACTTGGGTGTTGTAAAACAACCACATGAACATTATTTTTAGTGGAAAAAGTTAAATGACAAATACAACTAACTTGTGGACGTTGACATGAGCTACAATAAGGTCGAGACATAAAATAATCACGCTATCTATTTAAAATATAATAATATGTTCCAGCTGAAAACATTACCTGTGCATACAAAACACAGTCGAGCCCCACTCATTTTCTTACTAATTTCACTATTGTGTTTCATATTTAATGCACAAATAAGTGACTATTTAATATACAACAGAGTCTTTATCATTGAGCATCAATACTGGCGGTTACTCACTGGCCACTTTTTTCATACCAATTATGCCCACTTATTATTAAATACGCTCGCATTAGTTTTACTTTGGGCACTGCATGGACAATTTTACTCCACAAAACAATATGCGCTACTGTTTCTGTTTAGTAGTTTAACCATCAGCTTGGCAATATTTAATTTCTCCCCTGAAATGAACGAGTATGTCGGTTTGTCTGGCGTTTTACATGGCGTTTTTATCTGGGGAGCCTTAAAGGATATTCAGCACAGTGAAAAAACTGGCTACCTGCTATTGATTGGCGCCATAGTTAAAGTGGCACATGAGCAAATTTATGGTGCTAGTGAAGATGTAACCATGCTGATCAATGCTAACGTCGCGATAGACGCACACCTTTGGGGTCTGATCAGCGGCGTGGTATTTTTTATTATTGCAGATTGTGTTAACAAAATGAAAAATGCCAAATAATGGTGTTATTTGGCATAATGAATACAACGTTTAGAAATGACGTTTAGGGTTTATCCATGCGGATAACCACACGTCTGTTTTTTGCTCGTCCAAGTACCGTTTCATTCGACGCTACATGACGTTTTTCACCATATCCCTTAGCTTCAATTCTTGCCGAATCAATACCGTTTTGGACAAAATATTCACGAATTTTATTCGCGCGTTTTTCTGACGTTTTTTGATTAATATTTCTGGCACCATAACTGTCAGAAAAACCATCGATAAGCACAAGTTCAAGTTCAGTGTCTAAACTTAAATATTCTTTGATCATCGCTATTCTTTTTTGAGAGGATTTAGTAAATTTATCACTGCCAAACTCAAAATTGAGCACCGTATAAGCTATATCTTCAAAACTATAATTAAGTAGACTTCCCACACAGCCAACAAATTCCTGATAGGCTTTATGGAACCGCGAAGTAGACAAACCTACCGCTATTTGATCATTATCGTTATACCAATCATCATAATAAAAAGTTGGGCTCATCCCCTGCTCAAGCTCAGTTAACATTGTCCAAGCAACTTTTTTTGGTAAGTCTGGAGCAAACTGTTTATGCAACTTCATATCAGCCAAAGTTCTACTCGCAACACCTGGACGCCAATTAGGTGCAACGGCACGTACTTGAGCTAATGAATAATTATCAGGTAAACGAAGCATGTCTAATTCAAATTCCATATTCGTTTTACGATCAGCGGTACTATAAAACTTTGCTTCACCGTAATTTGGAATTTGATGAGACAAGGTACATTTTAGTCGAGAATTTTTTGTCAGTTGCCATTGGGAACTGCCTAAATCAGCGTGATATTGCCTGATCCCAGCATCCGATTGGCTGACAAAAATACTTAAGCTTATGGCTATTAAGGTTTTTTTCATAACTATTTTATCTGATTCTTGAGCTTCATTAGTTTTATCGACTAAAAACACAATAACTTTAACGACTATTTAACCATTTTGGCTGATCATTACCATTTTTTCTAGAAAGACTTTAGGTTTCACCATAATAATCTGCGATAATAGCCGGCGTATTGTTAGCAACAAGTTATAAACGAATGAGCGAAAAACAAAAAGATTTATCAAAATCAAAAGATAAAACAATTTATGCACAACGGTTTAGAGGCTATTACCCAGTAGTTGTTGATGTTGAAACAGCAGGTTTTAATTCAAAAACAGATGCCTTGTTAGAAATTGCCGCCACGACATTAAACCTTGATGATGAATCGGGATTATTTTCTTTAGACGAGACGATACACTTTCATGTAGAACCTTTTGAAGGCGCTAATTTGGAACCTGCCGCGCTCGAATTTACCGGTATTGATCCCAAAAATCCGTTAAGAGGCGCTAAAAGTGAAGACGAAGTGCTTAAAGCTATTTTTAAACTGATCCGTAAGAAAATGAAGGCTGCCGGTTGCCAACGTGCCATAATGGTTGCGCACAATGCCGCCTTTGATCTTGGTTTTGTCAATGCAGCCACTGAACGCTGTAACATTAAACGTTCACCATTTCACCCCTTTGTTAGTTTTGATACCACCACACTAGCTGGTTTAGCTTTAGGGCAAACAGTGCTTGCGAAAGCATGTTTAACAGCCAACATTGATTTTGACAACAAAGAAGCTCATTCAGCCTTATATGATACGGAAAAAACAGCCGAGCTATTTTGCTATATTGTCAATAAATGGCAAGCATTAGGCGGTTGGCCAATAAACAATGAAACTGAAGGCAACAATTAATTAACTCAGCTTTCTCCCCCTTCCATTAGAATAATGAGGGGGCTTTTTTACGATTATTTCTTCTACATAGTAAATTTCTTAACCCTAAAATAAACAAAGAAAAGGCACCGAATTGGTAAATAGGCTTGTCTGAACTCATCAATATAAAAATACCTATTGCGCCATAAATAAAAGGCAAATACTCATATAGTAAGTCAGGGAAATAATACTTTGATGGTTTATTCTTTTGTTTATCTAACCGCCGGTGGGCTGACCGTGTTACCAGCACAATACAAGCAACGGTATAAAATATTCCCGCAGAAAAAATGAGTGTCCATTCATCTCCGTAAACAAGTAAGCCTCCACTGATCAAAAAATAAATATAAGGTAAATTCTCATATATAACTTTTGGTAAAACCACTACAATAATCTCCTTGTTTGATAATATTAGTGTAGCTCTTGAAAAAATAATGGCTAATTTATCTATCAGGCAGTGATGTTATCTGATGAACATTCCTTTATAAAAATTAAAATTTTGGTTAATTTGTGTAGCGGAACTTAAACAGTATCGTCGGTAAGCCAATCAACATAACTCACAAAAAAAGACTGCCAAAAAGCTGTTTCTTCCGATAGGTGAGCAAGTTGCATTCCGAAATTTTCTAACCTTTCAAGATCAAATATTGACGAGCTATCAGGGATATATTGAGGCTGTTTTTGTTTAGTAAAGTGATGCAGTAAATCAATACATTCAATAAATGCCGTTAACGTACAAGAGACAGGCGTAGATTGCCATTGGTTATTTTCTTTATTGTAAATCGCAGTATAAACAGGTAATTTTTCATCATTCTGATCAATATAATAAGGGTCGCCAAGTTCGGTATCTTTTGCGATCACATACCAATTTTTCTGCCATGAACCTGGCGTATTTCCCGCAATATTTGCCCCATTTTTATCAAGCGAATAACCGAGTTGCCCAAGCTCTAATGCTTTTATCGATGCTAGAATTTTAAAACCTTGAGGGCCTAAGTAGGCTTCACTTTTTCCTTTTGATAATAATGTTATCAGTTCACTACCCTTCATATAAAACCTATTTATCACTTAAAAACGGTTGATGTATTTATAACAAACAAAAAAGCCAATGACATTTATATGGTCATTGGCTTTTGTTACTGTCAGCTGAATGCTAACTATTGGCGATTCTTTCTTCTACAACAACAAGGGCATGATCAATACGCGCTAATACCTTGTCTTTATCTAATAAAGCTAAAGTCACATCAAGTGAAGGTGAATTACCACCACCTGTTGCAGCCACACGTAATGGCATTCCAACTTTACCCATCCCAACCTCTAATTCAGTTGCTGTATCGTTGATAGCCGCATGAATAAGCTCTGGTGACCAATCAGCTAATTCTGCTAATTTCTTTTTCACTAAAATAAGCGGCTCTTTAACAACAGGGCGTAAATGCTTTTTAACGGCTGCAGCATCGAGTTCAGTAAAATCTTCATAAAAGTAACGAGAAATTTCAGCCATTTCTTTTAATGTTTTCACACGGTCTGCCTGCACTTTAACGATTTCTTCTAATGCAGGACCATGATCAATATTAATATTCTGATCAGCCATGTGCCATGCTAAATGTTCAGCAACTTGAGAAGGCGCCATGGTTTTCATGTAATGCTGATTAACCCAAATAAGCTTGTCGGTGTTAAACCCAGAAGCAGCACGATTACAGTCACTTAAGTCAAATAGCTCGATCATTTCTTCACGAGAGAAAATTTCTTTATCACCATGAGACCAACCTAAACGCACTAAATAATTTAATAACGCTTCAGGTAAATAGCCATCATCACGATATTGCATCACACTGACTGCGCCATGGCGTTTCGATAAACGTTTACCATCATCACCTAAAATCATTGGAATATGAGCATACTCAGGAACAGTAGCCCCTAACGCTTTTAATATGTTAATTTGTCTTGGGGTATTACTAATGTGATCATCACCACGAACAACATGAGAAACCTTCATATCCCAATCATCAACCACAACCGTTAAGTTATAAGTTGGCGTGCCATCAGAGCGGGCAATAATCAAGTCATCTAATTCTTCATTAGAGATAGTAATATCGCCTTTTACCATATCTTTAATAACAACTTCGCCCGCTATCGGATTTTTAAAACGAATAACAAAAGGTTTATCGCTAGGGTGATCGGTTCTATCACGCCACATGCCATTGTACTTTTCTTTCGCGCCACTTTCTCGAGCGGCTTCTCGCATTGCTTCAACTTCTTCGGCAGTGCTGTAACATTTATAGGCATTACCTGACTCAAGTAATTGAGCAATGACTTCTTTATAACGATCAAAGCGTTGAGTTTGATAAAAAGGACCTTGTGTCCATTCAAGATTCAACCAGTTCATGCCATCCATAATGGCATCTACTGACGCTTGAGTTGAACGTTCTAAGTCAGTATCTTCAATACGAAGAATAAAATCGCCGCCATTTTTCTTAGCATATAACCAGCTATAAAGTGCAGTTCGTGCACCACCCACGTGTAAATATCCGGTAGGGCTTGGTGCAAATCGAGTTGTTAAGCTCATAAAGGTCTCGCTTTTATAATTTCAACAAGAGGAAGCTCATAACGTAGAAAGCTCCAAATGCTAATTTAATGATGTCTTAAAAATTGACGGCATTTTATCAGGCAATTAAAATGAAAACATCAATTGCGTAAAACAAACGTATAAAAGAGTACAAAATCATCAAGATGATGAATATTAGAGCAGTTGAATTAAATTAATGAAAAAAAGCAAAAAAATGCTTTAGTTTTAGTTGACAGTTATTACGATCTCCCTATAATACGCCACCACAGAGATGGACGATTAGCTCAGTTGGGAGAGCACCGCCCTTACAAGGCGGGGGTCACTGGTTCAAGCCCAGTATCGTCCACCA
>JBFONU010000002.1:0-434584 GCA_040779345.1 Colwelliaceae bacterium 6441
TAAAATCAACATAATGTGAGTGCCCACACAAATTGCATGATAACTAATTGTTAAAGAACGATACTTTGACTCTTATTTGAGAAGGTACCTGTTAAACATCTCATTCGTGTTTAACGTGTCGCTGTAGGCCTTGCCTCAAGCGAGATGCGCATTCTACGCACCTGAGTTTTAATGTCAACATTTTATTTAAAGTTTTTTGAACTTTCTTTGCAGAAGATTGAAAAAACGTTTTAAAACATTATCTCGCGATTTATCCATCAATACTGATAACTAAACCGTGTAAAACTCGCTTCTCAGGTCTCCCTGAAGAAGTGGAGCGCATTTTAGGGATTTTTCAGCTCACGTCAACAAGTTTTTTAATTTAATTGAAATATTTCGTTTGTTCGGTCATTTATCATACAAGCCTTATTTTTATTGGGTTTTATTTATTCAATTTAGATAAAATTTACCCAGTTGAATGAGCAACGACTTACTTGCTCCTCTCTTTCTCACTTCACCAAACATTCGTTATATTCAATATGTTTTTATTCAATAACGCTTATTTGTTAAGATAAACAAACAAATTGATAACCTAATAGCCATTATGAATAAAACAAAATTTCGTTCGTATAAAAATATAAGCCCTAAAGTCGGTGTGAATGTCTATGTTGATGAGTCTTCAATTCTTGTTGGTGATATATCGATTGGAGACGATGTCAGTATTTGGCCTTTAGTTGCCGCCAGGGGTGATGTAAACAAAATCACTATTGGAGATAGAACTAATATTCAAGATGGCACAATATTACATGTGACTAGACATTCAAAGCATCAACCGGCAGGATTCCCTTTAGTTATAGGTAATGATGTCACTGTAGGACATCACTGTATGTTACATGGTTGTCAGTTAGGCAGCAGAATTTTAGTTGGTATGGGTGCCATCATTATGGATGGTACTGTGGTAGAAGATGATGTGTTTATTGGTGCAGGCACGGTAGTTCCACCCAATAAAACGCTAAGAAGTGGCTACTTGTATGTAGGCAATCCGATGAAAGAGGCTCGCCCACTTAAAGACAGTGAGTTAGCGTTTTTGAAAGAGTCCGCAGTAAATTATGTTAACTTAAAAAATGAATATCTCGCTGAAAGTACCTAAGCCACTCAGTCTTTCAGTTTGATATGTATCTCTGTTCCTTCTGGCTCATTTTTTTCGAGCCAGAGTTCAGCAATGTCTTCTAAATCAAATTTAGTACAACTATCTATTTCCTGTAAACGACCCAAAGAAAATGAATGGAAGTAGATTGTGATAGTTTGTCCTGACAATATTGCTGTAAAGCACCAGGCCTGATGTTCGCTGTTAAACACAAGATCATCATTAAATAGTATGGCTTGATTCACCCTAACATCTCTTTTCGTAATAATGACAATACACTTGCAGTGTCAGGTTTTACTTTACGCCAAATATCAAAACTCACTGCAGCTTGACCAACTAGCATACCTAAGCCATCAATTGTTTTTTTAGCACTGCATTGTTGAGCAAGCTTTAGAAATGGCGTCAACTCTTTACTATAAGTCATGTCGTAACATGTGACATTTGGTTGAATCGCGCTTGCAGATATAGGTATAGCTTGGCCATGCAATCCTGCTGAGGTCGCATTGATAATAACATCAAAAGATTGATCAGCAACTTCGTCAAAAGAGCAAGAAGATAGAGGTTGTTCTTGATATTGCTCAACGATGCGCTGTGCTTTTGAAACTGTTCTATTTGCGATAACAAGTTTTGTAGGCTTTTGTTCTAGTAACGGAAGGACAACACCTTTAGCTGCTCCGCCTGCCCCGAGTAATAATATCTTTTGCTGATAGAGTTCAACATCATTCGTTAATAGGTCATTCACTAAGCCGTCCCCATCAGTCGTATCACCGTAAATTTTTCCATCAATAAACGATAAGGTATTCACAGCGCCAGCAAGCTGAGCACGATCGGTAAGATGATGACAAAGTTTCATCGCTTCTTCTTTAAAGGGCGCGGTGACATTCGCTCCTTTACCACCAGCTTTTATGAAATGCTCAACAGCTTGTTTAAATTCACCTAACTCAACAAATTCACGTTGATAATGCATCGCTTGTTGTGTTTGTTTTGCAAAATTTTGATGTATAAAGGGTGATCGGGATTGTTTAATAGGATTACCAAAAACGCGATATTGATCCATAACTGCTGACAAGTTAATGATGTATGAAATAAGGGTATAACAATGAGAGCAATAAAAACACAAAAAAACAGCTGCTAGTTAAGGATAGAACCTGTATTTTTTGTTATGTGTTATAAAATATTCAACTTAAAATTTGTAGCAAAGCTTCACAGCGATAACCGTAGGGACTATATCAATACAAAGAGAAGAAATATTACTTTATAACATGGTGAATATTTTATATCCCCATACTACAAAAAAATAAACAATCGCAATAAAAACTGCCGCAGAGCCTAAATCTTTCGCACGCCCACTTAATTCATGATGCTCTAAGCCGATACGATCGACTACCGCTTCAATCCCTGTATTCAGTAACTCCGCAACTAAAATCAAAAATAAGCCCGAAATTAACACAGCAAATTCTGCAACACTCACGGCGAGATAACCAGATAAAGGAACCAATACGATACTTAGCCAAACATATTGTCGAAAGGCTATTTCGTACTGATAAGCTGCTTTTAGCCCCAGTAAACTATGGCGAATTGCTGGAACAAGTCGACCAAGTTGAGTGGGAGGGTGATTTATTGACAAAACATTAATCCTGTCTATGCTCAAAATAAAGATGAATTACTTTCTAATACTAGTAAGGAATGAATCAGTGTCATTCTCCTACTATCAGAATATACACAGTCAAATAATATTATAATGTTAACTAGAAGTACACTTCACCGCAAAATTCTATGTGTAATACCTGCTTTTGCGGCAATCACTATATTACCTATCGCTATTTATAGAGTAATTCAAGCCGACTGGATGATTGCAACATTAGATTTTTGTCTGTTTTTTCTGATGCTAGTAATCGGTTATAACGCATTTAAAAACAACAATATTGATAAATTAAAAAAACTCTTTTGTCTACTCGCAATAACAGGAACTTTAGCCACTATACACCTCAAAGGTGCTGGGCAAATTTACTGGAGTTTTCCAACCATAGCTATCATATTTTATCTATTAAAAGTAAAACTAGCATTCATTGTATCTATCATCTCAATCATAAGTTACACCGTTTTAATGTCTCCACTAGTCTCATTGTTTACTACAGTTATTTTAGTCATCACCCAAGTTGTAACCGCAGCTTGTGCCTTTGCTTTTAGCTATGAAACAAACAAGCAAAACAAAGAGCTGATTCGTTTAACAAGATCCGACCCGCTTACTCAAGCATACAATCGCAGAGCATTTAATGAAATTTTGCAATCTAAATTAGATGAATTTCAACGTCATCCTGAGCCTACTAGTATGATTTTATTAGATATTGACTATTTCAAACAAATCAATGACCAATTTGGTCACCAGCAAGGTGATGAGGTACTCCAACAGTTATGTGAATGTATAATGCTTAGGTTGAGAAAGAGTGATCACTTATTTAGAGTCGGTGGTGAAGAGTTTGTTATTCTTCCACACCATTCTGATTTAGAACAATCACGTATACTAGCAGATGCAATAAGAGCTGCAATTCAGGCTTATTGTTTTATTGAAAACCACCCTATTACTATCTCTTGCGGTGTTTCCGAATACAAAGATAAAACAGAGAACCTAAAAGACTGGTACGCACGCACCGATAAAGCACTCTATAGAGCGAAAACTACCCGCAACCAGGTGTGTGTTACTGACTAGTGAAGATATTACTTTAACCAATTTCTAGGGACTAAATATTCCGCTAACTTAGCTTCGGCGCTCTCAGCATCCGGTTGATAATTGTATTCCCAACGCGCCAGTGGTGGCATCGACATTAAGATTGACTCAGTGCGGCCACCTGACTGTAAACCAAACAGGGTGCCTCGATCAAAAACCAAGTTAAATTCAACATAACGGCCACGGCGATATAATTGAAATTGTCTATGTGAGTCATTAAATTCAGTGTCTTTTCGCTTATTGATTATAGGTACATAAGCATCGATAAAGCCTTGCCCTACCGCTTTGATATAATCTAAACACGTTTCAAAATCCCACTGATTCAAATCATCAAAAAATAAGCCTCCGACACCACGTGTTTCATCACGGTGCTTTAAATAGAAGTATTCATCACACCATTTCTTATGTTCATCATAAAGGGTATCACCAAAAGGCTGACATAAATCTTTCGCCGTTTGATGCCAATGCACAACGTCATCTTTAAACGGGTAAAAGGGCGTTAAATCAAAGCCTCCACCAAACCACCAAACAGGTTTTTCACCGTCTTTTTCCGCAATAAAAAAACGCACATTGGCGTGAGATGTGGGAATAAAAGGATTTTTAGGATGGATCACTAAAGACACACCACACGCTTTCCATGTTCTCCCAGCCAATTCAGGGCGATGAGCAGTTGCTGATGGAGGTAATTTATCACCTGAAACTTCGGAAAAATTTACCCCCCCTTGTTCGATCACGCTACCATTAGTTAGAACGCGCGTACGACCACCGCCGCCTTCTGCACGTTTCCAATTATCTTCAACGAATTTACCACTGCCATCAGCTACTTCGAGTGCTTGGCATATAGTGTTCTGTAACTGCTTTAGAAAATCGACAACTTGATTAATGTTTACTTGGCTCATGCGCGAAACTGCTCTCCGGTTAAAGCATCAATAATGGTTGATGGCTGAGTATACCCTAAGGTTTGCCCTTTAATAATAAAATCTATTTGATGTGTTAGCTTGCTGGAAAGTGCTTGCCAAATTCTGGCGGGCTCTTCGCCTGACAGGTTAGCACTAGTTGAAACAATCGGTTTATTCACTTGATTACACAAAGCAACGACGTCAGGCTGACTTGTTATACGAACGGCAATAGAGTCAAATTTTCCCGTTAAGAAATCATGACAGTTTTTATTTTTGGGTACCACTTGAGTAATACCATCAGGCCAACGAGATAGCATTGCTATCCGTTTATCTTGAGGGATTTGTTGATCATCAATATACGGTAATAGTTGAGTGTAATTAGCTGCTAATAAAATAAGCCCTTTTTCAGCAGAACGATTTTTTAACGCTAATAGTTTTTTAACGGCTTCGTTATTGTCAGGATCACAACCTAAACCAAATACCGCCTCGGTTGGATAAGCAATTACCCCTCCCTGTAAAAAAGCATCGACTGCTGTTGTCATAATAAAAAGTAAATTGAATTAAGATAGCAAGGATTATACGGCGTTTTTAAAGCGGATGTTAATGAATAAATTAAACAAACACGAGCAAAGGTTGCTTTGCTCGTTTATTTGATCGAAATAGCCATTTATTCAGCAAATAGCTCTTTTACTTTTTCGCGCAATATAAATTTTTGAATTTTACCAGTCGATGTTTTGGGTAATTCACTAAAAACAATCGTTTTAGGCGCTTTAAAGTTCGCCATATGTTCACGACAAAAATCAATAATTTCCTGCTCCGTTAATGACTTACCTTCTTTTAAACCGACAAAAGCACAAGGTGTTTCACCCCATTTTTCATCTTTACGTGCAACCACCGCAGCTTCCATTATTGAAGGATGTTGGTAAAGAACGCTTTCTACCTCCACCGAGGAGATATTTTCCCCGCCAGAAATAATAATATCTTTTGATCGATCACGAATTTCGATAAAGCCATCCGGGTGTTTTACCGCCAAATCACCTGAATGGAACCATCCCCCCTTAAACGCTTCAACGGTTGCGGTATCATTTTTCAAATACCCTTTCATAGTGGTGTTACCGCGAAACATAATTTCACCTATGGTTTCAGCATCACTAGGAACAACTTCCATCGTATCAGGGTCAAGCACATCAACGTCTTCTTGCGTTGGATAGCGCACTCCTTGTCTTGCTTTTAACGCTGCTCGCTCATCATCACTACGATCATTCCACTCCTCTTTCCACTCGCTCACAACGCAAGGGCCGTAAACCTCGGTAAGACCGTAGCCCTGAGTGATATCAAAGCCTCTACTTTCCATACCTTTTATTACCGCCGCTGGAGGCGGAGCACCAGCTGTCATGATACTTATGCCACGAGGAACTTGATCTAAAAGCCTTTCATCTGCATTTAAGATCATGTTGAGGACGATGGGAGCACCACAAAAGTGACTCACATTGTGATCAATTAAGCTATTGATAATAGCGTTCGCCTCAACTTGGCGCAGACAAACTTGTGTCCCCCCCATGGCAACTACCGTCCAAGGAAAACACCAACCATTGCAATGAAACATCGGCAAGGTCCATAAATACACTGATTTGTTATTTAATGGCCAAATCATATTATTACCCACCGCATTTAAATAAGCACCACGATGTGAATAAACCACACCTTTAGGATTCCCAGTAGTGCCCGAAGTATAATTTAAAGCCAGTCCTTGCCATTCATCGTCAATGCAACTTCCTTGAAAGTGCTCATCTCCTTCAGCTAATAATGCTTGATACTCAATACTGCCGATACACTCAGCTTCTTCACAATCAACATCATCGTCAATATCAATGACTAAAGGGTTTCGTGAACACAGGGCTAATGCTTTTTTGACGACGGGTGCAAAAGCTGTATCGGTGAGTAATACGTCACATTCGCCATGATCTAAAATAAAGGCAATCGCTTGTGCGTCTAAACGAATGTTAATCGAATTAAGAATGGCGCCAGTTAATGGCACGCCATAGTGCGCATCTAAAAAAGCAGGGATATTTGCAGCAATGATACTAACAGTATCTCCCTTCTTAACACCACGTTGTACCAATGAAGATGCGAGTCTATTGACATTATTACGATATTCTCGGTAAGTGATTTTTTGCTGACCATGAATAATGGCCACTTTGTTAGGGTAAACATCAGCGGTGCGGTTTAAAAAGTTGATAGGCGATAATGGCTGATTATTTGCAGCGACTTTATCTAACCCTTGATTATAAATATTACTCATAACCTTTCCTCATATCATGTGAAGACAGCAACATTGGCTATCTTTTCTCATTTATATTCGGTTATTTTACGTACATTTTTAAATCTACATATCCTCCTTTAGTCTAACAGTGTCGACAATAAATATATAAACCTTAGATAAAATGAAACCCCATGCTTAAATTCCGTTTAAATTGTCTACAAAATAAAACGAAAAGCGTTTACTTCTTTCACATAAAGAATCGCAGGTTAATATTTCCGTATTTATCCAAACAAAGGTATAATACGCGGCTTATTTAATTGGCGAGCATCGCCGCTATTTCTGTAACTATTAAAGCAAGGTGAAACATCATGAAAGTGGGTATTATCATGGGGTCAAAATCTGATTGGCCAACAATGAAACACGCAACAGACATGTTAGATTTATTAAAGGTTTCGTATGAAACAAAAGTGGTTTCTGCTCATAGAACCCCTCACTTGTTAGCCGAATATGCAGAAAGTGCTAAAGATAGAGGCATCAAAGTGATTATTGCTGGTGCTGGTGGTGCAGCTCACTTACCAGGTATGGCGGCTGCATTCACGCCATTACCCGTGCTTGGTGTTCCTGTACAGTCAAAAGCCTTAAATGGCCAAGACTCTTTGTTATCTATTGTACAAATGCCTAAAGGTATTGCTGTTGGAACATTGGCAATAGGTACCGCTGGCGCTGCAAATGCAGGTTTACTTGCCGCACAAATTCTAGGTACTCATAACCCAGAGATAATGGAAAACATTGAAGCGTTCAGGAAGGAACAAACGGAAACAATTTTAAATAATCCAAATCCCGCTGAATAGGCCGAAATTAATGAAAAAAGTTTTAGTATTAGGTGCAGGACAATTAGCCCGAATGATGGATTTAGCGGGCTCCCCTTTAAATATGGATATAAAAGCATTTGATGTACGCACTAATAAAGTGGTACACCCTATTGCACCAGAACATATCTATGGGGATTTATCCGCCGGTATTGCTGAAACTGATGTTATCACCGCTGAATTTGAACATGTTGCTCATGATGTACTTAAGCAATGCCAAGACTCAGGTAAACTTTTACCAAATAGCCAAGCAATAAAAATTGGTGGTGATCGCCGACTTGAAAAAACATTACTCGCATCTTGTGATGTCGCTAATGCTCAGCACTTTATCATTCATAATGAAAGCGATTTTGCACATGCCATAAAGTCACTCACTTTACCTATTATTTTTAAAAGTGCACTTGATGGCTATGATGGAAAAGGCCAATGGCGATTAAAATCACTTGAGCAATCAGCCAGTATTTGGCAAGAGATGAATGACTTTATCAAGGAGTCTAACTCTTCTGTACCGCAAGGTATTATCGCCGAAGAAATGGTTCCATTTGATCGAGAAGTGTCGCTTATTGGCGCTAGAAGTACCACAGGTGAAATTGCCGTTTATCCATTAACCGAAAACCATCACACAGGTGGTGTGTTAAGTGTTTCTGTTGCAGCACCGGTTGATGACGCACTTCAGGCACAAGCACATGAGGTTTTTACCAAGCTTTCGGAAAAGCTCGACTATGTTGGCATACTCGCCATTGAATTTTTTCAAGTAGGCCAACAACTCTTAGTTAATGAAATTGCACCACGCGTGCATAACTCTGGTCACTGGACTCAACAAGGTGCTGACACCTGCCAATTTGAAAATCATTTACGTGCCATTTGTGGTCTTCCTTTAGGCAATTGTGCTTTAGTCAGGCCGACAGCTATGGTCAACATTTTGGGTGAAGATACAGTGCCTGATGAAGTATTAACGATACCCAGTTTGACCTTGCACTGGTACGAGAAAGAAAAACGTGCCGGTCGAAAAATGGGTCATATTAATCTTTGTGGTAAAGATGAGTTACAGCTTGCCCAACGATTAACACAATTAGCCAGCATATTAGATAAAAATGCGTTTGCTGATTTAGACGATTTTGCTCAAAACTATTTAGGAAAAGTCTCTTAAACTAAGGCGTGTTGACCTTTGATGACGAATTTGGCTATTTTTAAAAAAGCTGAACTGATGTTATAAGATTATTACGACTAAGAAAAACACGCCGTCTAAAAATTAAAAGCTGCTGTGCTTATCATAGGTTGCATGCATACCATTGGTGGTTCAAAAATCAATACTCTCTAGGGGGTTGATCTTTGCTTATTATTTATTGCTGAAATTTACCACACTTTTTCTGAGCACACTGTAATTTATCTCCCGCCGCCATGTGGCGTTTAAGCAATAAAGCGAAACCACATTCTTGGCACTCACCTTCAACAGGCTCATAATTCACTACATACTTACATTTAGGATAGGCATCACAAGAATAAAAGGTTTTTCCATAGCGATTGGTACGTTCAGTTAACTCCCCTTTGTGGCATTTAGGACAAGTAACTCCAGCACTTTCATGCGGGTTTGTATCTTCAATATGATGACAGTCAGGAAAATTAGTACAACCAATAAACATACCGTAGCGCCCCTGCTTCACCGCAAGCTCATGGCTACATTCAGGGCATTTACTGCCAGCAAGTATTTGATCGTCAACTTTTTCATGCTCAACAACCGGACGAGTGTATTGACAAGTAGGATAAGAGGCACAGCCATAAAAGGCACCTGACTTACTGTGTTTAATGGTTAATTCACTGCCGCATTCAGGGCAAATCTCATAAGCTTTTTCAAGCGCATGCTCATGATGAGTAAAGATTGAATCGTCGTTAGACATGAGTTACTAAATTTAAAAAACGTTAAAAAGATTATCGCATAAAAACCTATTGATGTCGTACCTATAAAATGAAAGGCTTATTAGCATCGCCTAATGCATCTTTACTTAGCTCAACCTGCTCAGTAAAAACGTTAACTGAAGCACCTCACTCTTCCTTAATACTTTTAAAAAGTTAAAATTTTTTTGTGAAATTAAATAAGTTAACTTATTCCTGCTCTACATAAATAACTTGGCAATATTGAAAAACACTCTTGCTAGCAATCAAAGAAATCGTTAAATTTAGCTAAATAATCGAAATTGCAACCGCTGGTTGACAAATTAACAACCTAACTTGCTGGTCTGCAACCCTCTGAATTCCTATGCTTACCACTCAGTAACCCAACAGGAATAAACGTTATGATATTAGCAGATAAAATTATTACACTTAGAAAACAGCTAAGCTGGTCGCAGGAAGATCTCGCTGAAAAAATGAATGTTTCTAGGCAATCAGTGTCAAAATGGGAAAGCGCTAACAGCATACCGGATTTAAACAAAGTCATAAAATTAGCCGAAATTTTTGATGTTTCAACTGATTATCTTTTAAAAGATGATATTGAAGCATATGACACTATTAATGAAGGTAAAGAACCTGGCATTATTCAAATGAGTTTAGAGCAAGCAAAACAATATGTTGATAATAAGATAAAAACATCGGCTCTTATTACTAAAGGCGTTATGTTTTGTGTGTGCTCAGTCGTACCGCTTTTTTTCTTGTTGGCAATGGCAGAAAATCACCGATTAAACTTAACAAGCAGTACAGCAGCCGCAATTGGGGTAGCAAGTATATTAGTTATGGTTGCTGTTGGCGTTAGCTTTTTTATTAGAACAAACCAGTATAAAAGTGAAATAGAACTGATAGAAAATGAAAAATTTGAGCTCGCTTATGGGGTTCACAGCATTTTCAAAGAAAAATTACAAAAATTCAGACCTAGCTACAACCTACGCTTATCGTTAGGTATCTTCATGTTTATTATCAGTTTTGTGCCACTAATGTTTGTGAGTTTGTTTTACAGTGGCTCAGAAATCATTCTATTAATGCTAATTGTTCTACTCCTTATGATAGCCATAGGAATTTACATTGTTGCCCCAGTGTCAACTCAATACGATGCTTACAATCATATTCTAAAAGATCATACTATAGAGACTGAAAAAAGTAGGCGCACAAAACGTGTTGAGAAACTTGCTGCATTTTACTGGCCTTTATTAACTGCGATTTTTCTTGGTTGGAGTTTATGGACAATGGATTGGGCCGTCACTTGGATTATTTGGCCTGTAGGTGCTGTACTTTTTGGTGCATTAGTTGGGTTAATGGAATTACTCAATAAAGAAGCGCTTTAAAACCAATCATTTATTAAGTTCAATGGGTGTATTTACCATACTTAACGGTACGCTCATGTAA
Source organism: Colwelliaceae bacterium 6441 (assembly GCA_040779345.1). Taxonomy (GTDB): domain Bacteria; phylum Pseudomonadota; class Gammaproteobacteria; order Enterobacterales; family Alteromonadaceae; genus Thalassotalea_H. The sequence continues at coordinate 11,222 of JBFONU010000002.1, forward strand.
TTGTCACCTATCTTTTATCCTGAATATAAATAAGGTGAGCACTTTGCTCACCTCTTTGGTCGGTATTTAATTGGATGTATTAGAAAAAGCAGCGACGATGAAAGAAAAACCACATACTTATCTAGTTCCCCAACGCATTGCCAAATGCATCGCAACCCATCTTTCCTAAAAAATTGTATAATAATGCGTTTTTTATCAGCATGTTAACAGTCGATATTGCTAATGATTATAAAGCGAAGTGAATGCGTCATAGTGATAGTTGATGATGCAATAATTAATGCTTAACCGGATCACTTTTTTAAAATCTGTCAGAGTTTAATCAAGCAAAGTGCTTATACGGCCAATAAGCAATATTAACGCATTAGTGGTGAATAAATGGCATCTTTGTGATAAATGAAAAAGCCGCTAATGAAGCGGCCCTTCTTGTTCATCAAAGATTAAATCTTCCATTTGAGAATAGGCTGACTCTTTACCAGGTACATTAAATAGCACCATTAATACTACCCATTTTAAGTCGTCTATTGAGAAAAACTTAGTATCAAGTTCCATAACACGATCTATCACCATTTCGCGAGTGGTAAAGTCAAGTACGTTAACTTGTTCTAAAAACATCAAAAAGCCCTGACATTCTATATCAAGCAACAATTTCTCTTCATCCGTATAAATACGAAATGAACGATTTGTTTCTCTCGAAAAATACGGGTAGCTGTCAGTGTCTTGTAAAGCCGCTAATTTTTCCAACCAAGCAAGCGCTTTGTATATCTCGTCTTGGTGAAATCCTGCACGGGTTAATTCATCAGTGAGTATGTCGTGGTCTACCATTACCTCAGCTTCGCTATGAATATAATTTTCAAAAAGGTACATCAAGATATCAAACATAATTAGCCCCTATTAGTTTTTAAGGTAGCCCCCTGGTACCGCAGACACCAGACCTCTAAGCTCAAGCACTGTTAATCGGGTTAGCACTACATCTGTGGGTAGTTTACTCCGAGAAACCACCGTATCTACGGGAGTGATTTCATATCCCACACTAGCTAACAATGGATCGTTAAACAAGTCCTGATCACAACTTTTTTTTGACTCTTCTTCACTATTCCTTTTTATCTTGTCCCTACAATTTAAGTTTAGACCAATTTTTGTATCAAATCTCATTTCATCTATTATATCGGCAAGTTCATCAACTAATTTAGCGCCTTGTTTAATTAACCAATGACATCCTTTAACTTGTGGGTTATTGATATTGCCCGGCACAGCAAAAACCTCTCTATTTTGCTCTAACGCGCACCGCGCAGTAATGAGTGAACCACTTTTAATCGCTGCTTCAATAATAAGGACACCAGCAGACATGCCACTAATAATTCTATTTCGCTTAGGAAAGTGGCCGGCTTTAGGCGGTGTATTCGGTAAGAACTCGCTAACAATTGCCCCGCCATTGGCAATAATGTCTTTGACTAATTGCTTGTGACGCGCTGGGTAGCATGTATCTAGTCCAGTTGCTACCACGGCTATCGTAATGCCCTTTTTATCAACCACGCCTTTATGAGCATGAGCATCAACGCCCAATGCTAAACCGCTATTAACAACTATACCTTGCTCTGATAATTCACCAGCAAACTGATAGGCAGTTTCTCGCCCATGAATACTGGCATTTCTGCTACCAACAATTGCCATTTGTCGATGATTTAGAATCTCACTATCCCCTTTAATAAAAAGCACTAAGGGTGGATCATATATTTCTTTAAGCTTTTCGGGATAATCAGCATGGCTATAAGGAATAATTTTTCCATTAATATCTGCGACTTGTTGAATGATCTCATCAATGCGTAGCCAATCAGGAGAAACCACTGCTTGAAATTGTTTATCTGTAAAAGGACTGACACTTTTTATCGGTGGCTGGGTGAATAACTCTGCAATTGAATATTGCTTGAGTATCGCTAATTTTTTTTGAACGGATAATCGGGGAATAAATTTAAGCGCCAACCAAAATCGAACATCATCTGACAGTTCTGGTTGGCTTATTTCTTTAACTTTTCTGCTTTTACATCCTTGTTAACCATCTGTTTCTCCTTAAAACAGTGCAGTAGCACTCAACTTATGTGCTATGGTGCTGTCACCGAGTCATGCAATCTAAGTGGTTTTTCTGAGTTAAGTATCAATGCCATACTCACTTGTTCAAACACTTTAAAGACCATCATTTTTCCAATCGGCTCTTCTGGCATCTTGTAATCAGAATCTGAATCATTTGCCATCCTATTCCAACGGGACGCATCTTTAGTGTAAACAGGCCCATCATTAGTCTCAACAATACCTGGGCTTAATCTATTTACCGATAAAACATCCCCTTGCTTGATACCATGAGTAAAACCTTGATCAATAAACACCACTTCTAGTTTGCCAAATTCACGCATACCATTTGACGCTTTAATGATGTTACCTTTAACTGAGTCATCAGCTGCTTGCATGGTAAAAAATGACGGTAATATTTGCCCTTCATTTACTGGTTTCACAATATCACTTGAACGAATTTCTCTAAGAGCTCCTTGAACGTAGAGAGTAGCAGGTGTTTTATCTGCAGTATTACCTCGGCTAGTCGCCTTCCCTGTACCAACTAAACGTGCATGATAACCAATAATTTCTTCGGTCGTTGGAGAGATTATTTTTTCGCCCTTTTGATATACCGCATATGATGCTCCAACAGATAAATCACCATTAATATATAATTTTACGCCATCAACATTTGACTTATATCCATCATCACTACCTAAAACATAAGGACTATTGCTCAATTCCGCTTCTGAAAGCACAGTGTCATACTTTACAAACGGTGATAAAACGCTGAGTGAAATGGTTTCAACTGGGCTTTGCTCTTTTAATGAAGAACGGACTTTAGGAGACCATTTAAGTGCAGGCTTACCTTTAAGGGTAGGTTTACCTTTCACTAGCATTGGTTGACCTTGATCATCAAAGACAAGATTCAATTCTTCACCGGGATAGATTAAATGTGGATTTTCTATTTCAGGGTTAATTCGCCATAATTTTGGCCACAACCAAGGCTGTTGTAAAAATGTGGCAGATATATCCCAAAGGGTATCTCCTTTCTTCACCACATAAGATTTGGGAGCATTTTTTGCTAACTGAAGTTCGTCAGCAACAACACTCAACGGTAAAACCAAACAAAATATCGTTAATATTGCCCTTTTTAGCATACAAAACCGCCTATTCTTATCTCAATTACCCTAAAGCACTAGGATTAATTATATTTAATGGCTAAAATTGAAACATAACACTCTATGCGAAATTTCGCGAATTCTTTTGAAAAATTATGGCTATATTAGACGTTTTAAAATTCCCAGATGAAAGACTAAGAACTAAAGCAGCACCCGTTGCTGAAGTAAACAATGATATTAGAAAAATTGTTGATGATATGTTTGAAACTATGTACGCAGAAAAAGGCGTTGGTTTGGCTGCAACTCAAGTCAATATTCATCAACAAATCATTGTGATTGATGTCTCCGAAGATAAAGAACAATCCTATGTTTTGATTAACCCTGAAATCATCAAAAAAAATGATGATATGATGATCAATGAAGAAGGTTGTTTATCGGTGCCCAGTTGCTACGCAAAAGTGGATCGTCATACTAAGGTTACCGTAAAAGCTCTTGATATTAACGGCAATGAATTTGAGCTAGACGGTGATGAGTTACTGGCGATATGTATTCAACATGAACTAGACCACCTTAATGGGATATTATTTGTTGATTATTTATCTCCATTGAAGCGAAAGCGCATTCAAACTAAATTAGAAAAAGAAGCTCGCTTAGCAAAAACTGATGCTTAATAATCAAAATAACCAATAGAATCCATTTATGTCTCAACCATTAAATATTATTTTCGCAGGTACACCTGATTTTGCGGCAAAACATTTAGCCGCACTCATACAATCTCATCACAATGTTATCGCTGTTTATTGTCCCCCAGATAAGCCCGCTGGGCGTGGCAAAAAACTCACCGCATGCGCAACAAAACTGTTGGCGCTTGAAAATAATATTCCGGTAGAGCAACCGAACAATTTTAAAGCCTTAGAAGATCAACAAACCTTAATCAATTACCAAGCCGATATTATGGTGGTGGTTGCGTACGGCTTATTGCTACCTAAAGTCATATTAGACGCACCACGATTGGGGTGTATCAATGTTCATGGTTCTATATTACCTATGTGGCGTGGTGCTGCACCTATTCAACGTGCAGTTGAAGCAGGAGATCAGCAAACTGGTGTCACTATCATGCAAATGGATGAAGGATTAGACACTGGCGATATGATCCTCAAAGCCACTTGTGAAATAAGCCAAGAAGACACCAGTGCGACTATTTATGAAAAATTAGCGGCACTAGGTCCACAGGCTTTATTAGAAACATTATTATCGATGGCGGATAATACTCATCAAGCAGAGCCGCAAAACAATGAAATTGCCACTTATGCAGCAAAACTTAATAAAGATGAAGCTGAGTTAAACTGGCAATTATCAGCCCAATCACTTCATCAAAAAATTAGAGCTTATATTCCTTGGCCTGTTGCACAATTTACCTTTACTGATGAAAAGAACCAACAACATCGAATTAGAGTTTGGCAAGCCAGTGTGATTGAATCATCCCACCAAGAAAAAAGCGGCACAATTTTATCGGTAGATAAAACAGGCATCATCATAGCCACTGAAGACCAAGCCTTAAAGTTAGAAAGCTTACAGTTACCGGGGAAAAAAGCGTTAGCTTGTGCGGATATACTCAATGGCCGAGCCGACTGGTTTCAAGTGGGTCAATCAATTAATGGTGTTAGTGAGTAATATATGGCAGCTAATGTTAGAGCGCTTGCCGCTAAGTGCGTATTCGCAGTAATAGATAAAGGACGAAGCCTCGCTGACGAGTTACCCGCTTTTCAAGCAAAAGTTGAAGGGAAAGATAAGGGCTTATTGCAAGAGTTATGCTATGGGGTATTACGTTATTTACCCGAACTAGAAAATGATGCTAGGCAGCATATTAAAAAACCTTTAGTTGCTAAACAACGGGTTATACATTTTTTAATTTTAGTCGGTATATATCAACTAAAATATACTCGTATACCAGACCACGCCGCATTGAGTGAAACAGTTTCCGCAGCCAAACCATTAAAACATGACTATTTGAAGTCATTAGTAAATGGCATATTACGTAATTTTCAACGCAAAGAAAACACGCTAACAGAAAACCTGCCAGATGCTGTAAAATTCAATCACCCAAGTTGGTTTATCAAAAAAATACAGGCGGGATACCCTGATAATTGGCAAGAAATTTTGCTCGCCAATCAAGAAAGACCTCCAATGTGGCTAAGAGTGAATCAGCAACATAATACCGTAGCTCAATACTTAACTTTACTTGAAGAAGCAAAAATTGACGTTGATTTGATTGATGAGTTTTCCGGTGCGATTAAACTAATACAAGCGACTGACGTAAACAAACTACCAGGGTTTGAGCTAGGGCATGTTTCAGTGCAAGACGGTGCAGCCCAGCAAGCCGCCCTACTCTTAAACTGTCAAGAAAATGATATTGTTCTAGATTGCTGCGCCGCCCCTGGTGGAAAAACCTGTCACATTTTAGAAATAGCCCCCAAAATACAATCAATGACCGCCATTGATATTGAAGAAAATAGGCTAGTAAGAGTTAAAGAAAACTTAACTCGGCTCAACCTGACTGCAAAGGTTATTGCTGCTGACGCTTCAAAGCCCGAAGAATGGTGGGACAACCAACAGTTCGATCGAATATTGCTAGACGCTCCTTGCTCAGGAACAGGTGTCATTAGGCGTCATCCTGATATCAAATGGTTAAGAAAAGCTAGCGATATCGAAGTATTAACAGAGTTACAGCAACAAATTTTAAAAAATAGTTGGTCTTTGCTTAAACCCGGTGGTACTTTGCTTTATGCAACTTGCAGTATCTTACCAGAAGAAAACTGTGAACAAATTCAGCGCTTTATTTCAAAAAATAATGACGCTGAGCTCATAGCTATAGAAAATACCCAACAGAAAATAGGCTGGCAAATTTTACCCAACGAACAGTCTATGGATGGTTTTTATTACGCTAAGCTAAAAAAGAAAAATAACGAATAGCACATTGGTAATAGATAAATGAAAATAGTCATCATTGGCGCAGGACAAGTTGGTGGAACACTCGCTGAAAATTTGGTTGGCGAAAGAAACGATATCACCTTGATTGATACCAATAGTGAGATCCTGCGTGAATTACAGGATAAAATGGATCTGCAAGTTGTTGTCGGCCATGGTTCACACCCCGATGTATTAAAACAAGCGGGCGCTGAAGATGCTGAGCTCATTATTGCGGTGACCAGTGATGATGCTACCAACATGATCGCCTGCCAGATATGTTATTCATTATTTAATACCGCAACAAAAATTGCCCGTATACGCTCAGCAAAAATTTTAAAATACCAAAATGAATTATTTCAACACGACAATATTCCTGTTGATCACGTTATTGCGCCAGAGCAATTAGTGACAAGAGATATTGCTCGATTAATCGATTACCCAGGCGCATTGCAAGTTTTAGAATTCGCCAAAGGTAAGGTTAGTTTAGTTGCCGTTAAGGCCTATTATGGTGGCTTATTAGTTGGTCATGCTCTGTCAACATTGCGTAAACATATCCCTAATGTCGATACACGTGTAGCGGCAATTTACCGAAATGGTAAGCCTATTCGTCCTTTAGGCACTACAGTGATTGAAGCAGATGATGAGGTGTTCTTTATTGCAGCAACTATTCATATACGCGCAGTAATGAACGAATTGCAAAAACTTGAACCTGCCTATAAACGTATAATGATCGCAGGCGGTGGTAATATTGGTGCCGGTTTAGCTCGCTTACTGGAAAAAAATCATCAAGTGAAATTGATTGAACACACCCCGAAGCGAGCAGCCTATTTAGCTTCGGAATTAAACGATACCTTGGTTTTTGTCGGTGACTCTTCCGATCAAGAATTATTGATGGAAGAGCATGTTGATCAATTTGATGTATTTATTGCCGTTACTAATGACGATGAAGCCAATATTATGTCATCCCTCTTGGCGAAACGTCTTGGCGTTCGAAAAGCTATGGTACTAATTCAACGCAGTGCATATATTGATTTAGTCCATGGCAGTAATATCGATATTGCAGTTTCACCGCAACATGCAACTATTTCGGCGCTGTTAACACATGTACGCAAAGGTAGTATTGATAATGTATACAGCTTACGAGGCGGCGCAGCTGAAGCAATAGAAATTGTTGCGAAAGGTAATGAGAACTCATCAAAAGTAATTGGTAGAACAATTTCATCATTAAAACTTCCTCCGGGTACAACCATAGGCGCAATTGTTAGAAATGAAGAAGTTCTTATTGCCCATTCTAATACCCAGATTTTAGCGGAAGATCATGTCATCTTATTTTTGGTGAATAAGAAATACATTTCTGATGTAGAAAAACTTTTTTATGTTGACCCACTTAAGTTTTTTTAAACGTAAAATTGCAACTATTTCATTGACAACTGATGGGTAAATTATCGCTATAATGTTGTTTAATCATATTATTCTTTTTCATTCTGTCTAAAATTTTATTAAATTTAACAACAAAATTGTGCGAAATATTCTTTTTATTAAACATAAAATAGATGGGTGCTTCATAAAGAATTAAGGAATGTATTTCTATATCTTTCTTCGTTAAGTTCGCTAATTCACTACACAAAACAACACTATCGTCGATCACGATATCGACGCGTTTAAAACTTAACATTTTGAGACGTTTTTTTACTGTATCGCTATATACAAAGTTATTATGATCAGCTTTTGCTTTTTCAATTTCATCTCCGTACCAACCAGCAAGGTTTAACGCAATAATTTTGTTCAAATTTACTATGTCATAAAAGTTTGTTGAAGCAGCTATGTCAATGTCATTACTTCGATATGCAAGCTTATTGATTTCATGGCGATATTGATGACTGAACCAATAGTCAATCGAACGCTCTTCATTTAAACTAGCCCCTAGCCAAATATCGAAATTTCCCTTTTTTAATTCATATAAAGAACGACGCTCAGGAAAATGGATCACTTTTAACTGACAATCCATCTCTTTAAGAATAATTCGGAGTAAATTAATATCGACACCGGTACTAGCGCCGAATGAATCTATATATATATAAGGATACCAATCAATAGTAGAAGATAAAACTAAAGGGTTTTCACATTCAACGTTTGCAAAAGCTGTATTACAGCTAATGCTTAATGCAATCATGGCTAAAAAAGCAAACCGTAAATATTTATGATACATATTGTTTCGGCGAGAGAGCATTATGAATCAACGCTTATAAATTGATACCACTAAGTTTAGCTAAAAGAATTGTTTTTGCAGAATACCTTCGTAATAAAAACTTATGACCGCCAAAATGCTGGGGTAAAAATGACCAGTAAAGTAAATATTTCTAATCGACCAAACAACATAGCAACAATTAGTACCCACTTACTTGAATCACCTAAACTAGCAAAATTAGCGGCAACTTCACCTAAGCCTGGCCCTAAGTTATTTAAACAAGCCGCAACCGCAGTAAACGCGGTGATATCATCTACCCCAGCAGCTAATAGTGCCAACATACATATTACAAATACTGCCGCGTAAGCAGAGAAAAACCCCCAAATAGCTTCTACAACGCGATTAGGCAAAGCTTTGTGGCCTAACTTAATGGTAAAAATAGCTTTTGGGTGAACAAGTTTATTTAGCTCTCTGATGCCTTGTAAGTATAGTAATACAACACGCACAACTTTCATTCCGCCACCAGTACTCCCCGCACAGCCACCAATAAAGCTTGAGAAAATCAATAAAATGGGCAATAACGTTGGCCAATCTGCAAACGAAGTTGTCGCAAATCCAGCAGTGGTACTGATTGACACTGACTGAAACAATGCTTGGTTAAACGACTCAAAACCATTTTCATAAACACCCACCGACATCAGTACAGCAAAACAAATCAGTGTTAGTGCCAATTGGATAAAAATAAAAACCTTAAATTCTGGATCATAGAAATACGCCCGCAATGATTTGCTATGAACAACGGCAAAGTGCAGCGCAAAGTTAACGCCTGAAATAAGTAAAAAGAAAACACACACAAAGTTAATCATTGGACTATTAAAATAGCCCATACTGGCATCGTGGGTCGAAAATCCCCCAATAGCAATCGTTGAAAACGCATGACAAATAGCATCAAAAAAGTTCATTCCCGCAGCCCAATAACTTAAGGTACAAGCGATCGTTAATGACAAATAAATATACCAAAGATGTTTTGCGGTATCGGCGATCCGTGGGGTCATTTTTGAATCTTTTACAGGCCCCGGGGTTTCAGCGCGATATAACTGCATACCACCAATTCCAAGCATAGGTAAAACGGCAACGGCTAAAACAATAATCCCCATTCCCCCTAGCCATTGCAGCTGTTGTCTATACCAAAGAACGGCATGAGGTAGACCGTCAATTTGGGTCAGTATGGTGGCACCCGTTGTTGTTAAACCGGAAAATGATTCAAAAAAAGCATCGGCAACACTTAAGCTAGGTTGCTCTAATAGCATAAGAGGTACGGCGGAAAAACTCGCTAATACGGTCCAAAAAAGTACAACGATTAAAAAGCCTTCTCTAGCCCTTAAGTCACCTTTTTCATCTCGGTTAGGATACCAAGCAAAAATACCTGCCACTAAACAAAAAACAAAGGCCATTAAAAATGAAACACCGCCCCCATCACGATAAATTAATGAAACAAATGCAGGTGGCAGCATAGTGACACTTAATAAAGTCACTAACAGGCCTAATATGCGGATAATATTTTTAAATTGCACGACTAACTATGCTTCTTATTATTAATGTTACTTAATTGATTTTAATGTTAACTGCCCTGAAGACAATGTTTGTAACTGTGTTTCCATTTTTTGCAAGCCTTCTTCTGGAATAGCCAAAATTAACACCACTTGCTCTTGATAGTGCTGTTCAATCACTTGCCCACCCATCGTTTTGACTAAGTGTAAGATATCATCCACTTGAGTATACTGACATGCTAACGTTTTGTGTACCATCGGAATTTTAGTTTTTGTTGTGAGTAACTCCAAGGCTTGCCTAACACTACCACCGTAGGCGCGCTGTAAACCACCTGTACCGAGTTTAATACCGCCAAAATATCGCACAACGACTGCACATATTTCACCAATACCACTGCCTTGAAGTACTTTTAACATAGGCATTCCAGCTGTGCCTGATGGTTCACCATCATCAGAAAACCCATAACATTGGCTGTTTTTTGGATGCCCACTGACAAACGCATAACAATGATGTCGTGCTTGCGGATGCAATTGTTGAATGTTTTTTAAAAAGGCTTTAGCTGCGTCATTCGAATCGCAAGGTGATAAATAACAAATAAAGCGGCTTCGATTAATGATTGACTCATCAATCACTTCCTCTGCCGCTATTTGATAGGGTAATGACACGGTTAGTCTATAGCTAGAGACTAGTCTAACTCGAGATCACGGGTCATATTTTCATTATGAGATTGATGGACAATGATATTATCTTCAATTCGAATGCCACCAAACGGACGCATTTCATCGACATTTTTCCAATTGATCATGTCCGCTTTATCCGACTGTTTCAAATCACCCAATAATGAATCAATAAAATATAAACCCGGTTCAATAGTAAAGACTTGATCGCTTTCGATAATGCGAGATGTTCTTAAAAAAGCATGTTCTTTAGGCGTATTGATATGCGTGCCTCGTTCATCCGCCATAAATCCACCTACATCATGAGTTTGAAGACCTAAGTGATGACCAAGTCCATGTGGGAAAAATGTACTCACTACGCCGGCTTCTGCCGCTATTGACGCATCTACAGTTATATAGTCAAATTCAGAAAGTACCTTGGCAATTTCATAATAGGTATTGATATGTAAATCGACATAACTTTTACCCGGCTGTAAGCCGTCAACCGCCTTTAACATAAGTTGATCCATTCGGGTAATTAACTCGCCAAACTTATCGCGTTTATAAGAATAAGTTCGCGTAATATCCGAAGCATAACCATTAAAGTTTGCGCCAGCATCTAACAAAAACGACCGGTGAACTTGGGGTTCATTTCTTTCAAGAGCCGTATAATGCAAAATTGAAGTATTTTCATTCAAAGCAACAATGTTGCCATAAGGTGTTTCACTTTCAACGTGTTGTGTCGCTTTTAAATACGCCTGTTGAATATCATACTCAGAAGACCCCGCATAGAAAGCGGCCTTTGCTGCCTTATGACCAGCAACAGCCAGACGATTTGACTGACGCATACATTCTTGTTCGTAGGCGGTTTTATAAGCGCGATGAAAATGAAAATAATTTAATAGCGTATCAGGGTTAATATTGTCAAAACCTAACGCTTGAGCAACTTCAATATGTGCTCCAATGTACGCGTAGCCTTTTTTATCGTAAGGCAATAATTTGTCGACCGCTGAAGGTTGGGTCAGTATTTTTATCTCAAAGAATTCATTCCAGTAGCTATCAGTTAAAGGAACAACTTTATGCCAAAAATCAACAGGTTGATAATATATTAATGTCGGTTTATCTTCCCCGTTAATAATGAGCCATGAATTAGGGATATCAACCAAAGGTAACCAATGTTTAAAATGAGGATTGACCTTAAAGGGATAATTCATATCATCTAAAAAGATTTTAATTTCTTGTCCCGAATGAATAACAAGCCCTTGCAAGTTTTCTCTTTTGAGCGCATTTTTTGCTCTAATTTGAAGCTCAGCAACATGAGCAGGATATAATGTTGATAATTTAGTCATTTGATCATCCGGATGAAATTTTTTATCCATTGTATCATAGCGATATCACCTCTTGTCTATTGCTATACTAACTTTCGTTACAACTGAGTAATATTTAAGCTATGTAATTGATTAAATAAATCTGATTCCTTTCCAGCTTTATGCTGGTAAATTTCTTGATAAGCCAAAACACTTTTTACGTACTCGCGTGTCTCTTTAAAAGGAATTGTCTCTATCCAAATATCTGCGGGCAGCTCTGCTGCAGACTTTAACCACTTTTTCACACGGTACGGACCGGCATTATACGCCGCAGTCGCAAGCACTTGGTTCCCTTTGTGTCTATCTAACAAGGCTTTTAAATATTTGGTCCCTAAATTGATGTTATTCTTACTATCCAGTAAATATTTCTTCGATAATTTTTTTCGACGTGTTAGCTGTTTTGCGGTATTAGGCATTAATTGCATTAAACCTCTTGCCCCAACCGATGAATTTGCATCAGGCATAAATGAACTTTCTCGGCGAGTAATTGCAAACGCCCAAGCAGGATTGATAGCGTATTTAGCTGAATGACTCTTTATCTCTTCATCAAAAGCTAATGGGAAACGTAAATCAACATCATCGAGATATCCGACTTGTGATAAAGCAAAAATAGCTCTGTCATACCAACCAATTTCATTGGCTAGTTTTGCTGCCACGAGCTTTTGTCGTTCCGTTAATTGTCTTAGCCAATAATTCCATTCTTGTCTTGCTTGATAATATCGCCCTAAATGGAAAAATTCAAAAGCGCGCTTTCCTGCAGCATTTTTAAACATTTCTATTTTTTCTTCTTCTGTGATTTGTAAGGGCTTATCTTGCAGGTTTATTGGTTTGTCGCTATATGTTGCCGCTAAAAACCCGTAGTAATGACGACTATCTGCTAGTTTTTCCATTATTAACTGACCTTGCTGCTTTTCGTCAGTTGCTAATAAGCTTCGCGCATACCAATATTTCCATTGCTGCCTGTCTTTTTGTGATGAAGGTAGCGACAATAACTCTGTTTTTATTGTCTGCCAGTTTTGTTTTCTTAACACATCGGCAATTTTCCATTGCACAATATTTTCAGTTAAGTTTTCATCGTCAACTTGCTTAAGCCACTCATTCGCTGCCTGATGATTTTTACTGGCCAATGCCAATGAAAATTTCAATGCGATTTCTTGTTGCTGATTTTCATCAAAAGAAAAAATATCTTGGGCTGATTGATACGATTTAAGAGCTCTATTTTGATCACGCCAAATTAATCGCTTGATCCCATAGGTATATATCGCCGCTTCTTTGCTATTTTTATTTGGAAAACGAGATAACTTGGTAATGTATGCGGGATCTTTTCTCACTTTATGCCAAAGTTTACCTAAGTATTGTTCTTTTTCTGGTAGTAGGCCTGTTAGATATGGGATCAGGGTATGTTTCCCACCATTTGCTGCTTTAGCTAAACGTTGCCAAACATGTTCTTCAGTTCTTAAACCAGCTTTTTCCCAGCGCTCAAATAACGGGTCGCATGCTTTAGGCTGAGATTTACCTACCACCCATAAGGCCGATATTTTAGGTAATACAACACTCTCTTTCATCCCTTTTTTCAGTTGGTATTGATAGTAATAACACGTGAGTTTAACGTCATTTGTTGGTTTGAAAAATTCGATAAAGAGTGACTGTCGGTTTCTTTTGATCAAATAATTGAGCCATTTTTTTCTTAATGGCCAATCTAATGGCGAGCCTTGATATTTTTCTAAAAAACTCGCAATTTCTTTTGCAGAAGACAATCTCATTCGGTGGATTAAACGTTTCTGATCTAAATATGGCTGTAACGGATAAAAATGGAGCTGTTGATAAAGGTTTTGATAGGTAGAAGAATTTGACTTCCATAGTTGTTTTTCAGCTTTTTCAAAGGTTTGTCGCAGATGATCTCCTTCACTAGCATTTGATGAAACGGCGAAACTCAATGTTAAGGCGATAGCGAGAAGAAATGAATACATAAAAAAGCCTAAAATGTTTATCTCTCTTAAGGTTATTCACCCCATGATAACAAAGCAAGCATATTTGCTAAAAAACATATTTTTGCCATCATTACGCAATTGTTAGTTACCGCTATTTACTGTTAAGATTAACAAAAAATATCAGAATTAAATTTATGAAAAACTTATTCATACCTTTATCGCTCACTTTATTACTCTCTACTTTTACCTTTGCTGAAGAAACACATAAAGTAGGTGTCGGTTTAAATTATCAACTTGACCAAGACAGTAGCCCAGGCACTCATTTATTTTATCAATGGCAATTTGCAGAGTCGTTTGAGTTTGAGTCACGATATTTTGACAATAATCAGATAAAGCTTCAAACCAATGATACGGATATTTTTGCTAACTATGACCAGTTTTCTATCGGCGCAAATTTTATCAAACAATATAATCGTGACTTGTCTATTAAAGCTGGTACGGGTTTAGGGTTTGTTACAAGTAGTTCAAATGAATTGGTCGTAGAAAAGCAAAGTATTTCACCTTATTTTATGCTGTCTGCCACTTATAAGTTTTCTAAAAATGTTGCAATTGAGTTTGGTCAGTTTAGCCATTTTAATAGCCAATTACTTGATACCAACCATAGCTTGTTCTTATCTTTTAGTTATCATTTTGGCCAAAGCTTCATAGATTTTCAGGCACCGGCGCCAAAGCCTGCGCTTATTATTTCCAATCAAAATACTCAAGCTAAACCCATTGTTGAGCAAGCTAGCACGACAAAAACAACCACCCACCCTGTCAATAACATTAATAAACAGCATAAAACACCAGAATGGTTCGTGCAGTTAGGCGCATTTATTAATGTTAATAATGCTCAAAAAACGATAAATCAATTACAGAAAACCTATCCGCAAATTAATTTTTCACTTATTAATTACAACAATTATTATCGTATTATCACGGGTGGCTTTGCTTCAAAACAACGTGCTGATGACTATGCACAATTAATTAAAACCCAGGATAACCTTACTGGTTATGTGCTAAAAATAACCCTGAGTGCAAATTAATTAGGTTGTATTATGAATGAGCTTTTTTCACAAGCAGATCATCATTTAGATGCTATGGGACTCCGTTGTCCAGAGCCTGTAATGATGGTGAGATTAAATATTCGTAAGATAGCCAGTGGTGAAACACTCTGTGTGATTGCTGACGATCCTTCCACAGCAAGAGACATTCCTAGCTTTTGTCGCTTTATGGAACATGAGTTAGTTGCCCAGCAATCGACAGTCATCCCTTTTCAATATCTGATCAGGAAATGTTAGTTTCAATTTCACGCTAAAAAAAAGGTAGCTTATAAGCTACCTTTTTACTATGACTTACTGAGTCATGTATTAACTTTGTAAGACTGAAATATCCGCTATTGCTAAAAAGCTATTTCTAATTTCATTTAACAATGTTAAGCGATTTATTTTTGTTTTCTCATCATCTGCCATCACCATCACACTATCAAAAAATACATCAATTGGCTCTTTGACTTGTGATAATTCAGTGAGAACTGCTTGGTAATCCCTTCTATCAAGTAATGGCTTAATGTTGCTTTTAATTTTAGTAAAGGTAGTTGCTAAATTTATTTCGGCTGCTTCAGAGGCTATTTCACTGTTAAATTCTGCATACAGCTGACCATCAAATTTTGCCAGAATATTTCCAACACGTTTATTTGCTGCCGCTAATGTTGCAGATTCAGCCATTGCTTTAAAGTGACTTACCGCAGATACACGTTTGTCAAAATCTAGCGGCGCTGTAGGCGCATTAGCTAATACTGCTTGAATAACATCGATTGACACACCTTGTTCCTGATAATGTGCTTTAAATCTTGCTAAAACAAAATCAATAACTTGTTGTTGTGTATTGTCATTTGACAGCTTATCACCATATAAAGTGATACTTTCATCAATTAACTCGGCGATATCTAAATCTAATTGCTTTTCGATAATTATACGAATTAACCCTATGGCTGCTCGACGCAACGCAAAGGGGTCTTTATCACCTTTAGGTGGTTGATTAATCCCAAATATTCCAACTAAAGTATCAACTTTATCGGCAATAGCAACGGCACAACCAATATTACCTTCTGGCAGTGTATCACCAGCAAAACGCGGACGATATTGATCTTCTAGTGCTTGAGCTACACCCTTTTCTTCGCCGTCATGCTCTGCATAGTATTTCCCCATAGTCCCTTGTACTTGAGGAAACTCTAAGACCATATCTGTCATCAAGTCTGTTTTACTTAATAATCCCGCTCGATACGCTAATAACGCATCCTCTCCACATTGTTTAGCAATGCTCTCACTTAACATAGCTATACGTTCTGATTTAGCTTTCAACGTGCCTAATTGTTTTTGAAATAATACAGTTTCTAAACTCGCTAGCCTTGATTCAAGCGTCTGTTTTTTATCTGTTTTAAAGAAAAACTCAGCGTCAGCTAAACGTGGACGAATTACTTTTTCATTGCCAAATATAACCTTTTCTGGCTCTTTACTTTCAATATTTGCGACAAATATAAATTTATTAAGTAAATTTCCTGCTTTATCTTTAACCGGAAAATATTTTTGATGATCTTTCATTGAGTAAATTAGTGGTTCTGCAGGAACTTGTAAAAATTCTTTATCAAAACTTCCCACTAATGTCACCGGCCATTCCACTAGTGCTGTCACTTCATCTAGTAGCTCTTGATCAATCAATGCTTCAGCTGATAATGACTGTTCCGCATTTTTTATTTGCTCACTAATGAGTGTTTGTCTTTCTTGATAATCGGCAATAACAAATGCTTCTTTTAATACCGCTTCATAGTTATCCGCATGATCTAAACTCACTAAACCATGATGATGAAAACGGTGACCTTGTAGTAAGTTATTTGATGAAACTCCTAATGTTTCACCATTAATCACTTCATTTCCGAACATCATAGTTAACGTATGAACAGGTCGAATAAACTGTATTCTTTCACTTCCCCAGCGCATCGGCTTAGGTATTGGTAATTTTGTGATTGCGTTATTCACTATCGCAGGTAACAGGTCGGAAATATGTTGACCCGTTTGAAGTGCTTTATGTAATAACCACTCACCTTTGTCTGTTTTCAAACGTTGTGCTTGTTCGATAGTAATACCATTTGAACGTGCCCAACCTAGCGCAGCCTTGCTTGCCTCTCCTGCTTCATTAAACGCGACATTAATAGCGGGGCCGCGCTTTTCAATCTCTTTATCTTCTTGCTTAGCTGTCAGGCCGTTAACTTTAACAGCAAGTCTTCTTGGTGTTGCAAACCAAGTTGCTTTTTCATAAGCAAGTTCGGCAGCTTCTATTTGTGAAGTTATTTGTTCGAAAAAAACCGTGGCTAATTTTTTTAGCGATTTTGGTGGTAACTCTTCAGTACCTAGTTCAATTATTAGAGTATTTGTCGTCATAATCTTACTCCCCTCGTTTCTTTTCTGTTTTACACATAGGGAAGCCTAGTTGTTCACGTGTTTCATAATATGCTTGTGCACATGCTTTGGATAATGTTCTAACACGTAATATATATCTTTGTCTTTCCGTTACTGAAATGGCATGTCTTGCATCAAGTAAGTTAAACGCGTGTGATGCTTTCATTACTTGTTCGTAGGCAGGCAATGCCAAACCTGCTTCAATTAATTTTTGGCTGTCTTTTTCACATTGATCGAAGGTATTAAATAACGCATCAACATCGGCATGCTCAAAGTTATAGGCAGACTGTTCAACTTCATTTTGGTGAAATACATCGCCATACAACACTTTACCCATTGGACCATCTGTCCAAACCAAATCATAAATACTATCAACGTTTTGAATATACATAGCAAGACGTTCTAAGCCGTAAGTAATTTCCCCAGTAACAGGTGCACATTCTAAGCCACCTACTTGCTGGAAATAGGTAAATTGGGTAATTTCCATGCCATTAAGCCAAATCTCCCAGCCCAGTCCCCAAGCCCCTAATGTAGGCGATTCCCAGTTATCTTCTACGAATCGAATGTCATGTACTAGTGGGTCGATACCTAACTCTTTTAGTGAGTTTAAATACAATTCTTGGATATTCTTAGGAGATGGTTTTAGCATTACTTGAAACTGATAGTAGTGCTGTAGCCTATTCGGATTTTCACCGTATCTTCCATCTGTTGGACGACGACATGGCTGCACATATGCACTACTAATTGGCTCAGGTCCAATTGCACGTAAGAATGTCATCGGATGAAATGTTCCTGCGCCAACTTCCAAATCTAGAGGTTGCACAATGACACATCCTTGCCGAGACCAATAATCTTGTAATTGTAAGATTAAACCTTGAAATGTTTTACTGTTAAACGTGCTCATTTTCTTCCGATTTTATAGCTTTGTTAAATTGGTAATACTGCTAGTATACCGCCTGTCTGTTTATTAGCCTAGTTAGCTAATGTACTTTTTTGAGTAAAAACTCAATTATTTTTCTCATTTACAAATAAAAAACCCGGATATGATGTCCGGGTCGTTTAATTAGAGTTTTAGTTCTAAATATCTAAGTTTGATACTTTAAGTGCATTCTCTTCAATAAAGTTTCTTCTAGGTTCAACATGATCACCCATTAAGGTATTGAATAGTTGATCGGCTGCAATTGCATCTTCAATAGTCACCTGTAACATTCTTCGCGTTTCAGGATCCATGGTTGTTTCCCATAATTGATCCGGATTCATCTCTCCTAACCCTTTATAACGCTGAATATATTGACCACGTTTCGATTCTGCCATTAGCCAATTAAGCGCTTCTTCAAAACTTGAAACTGGCTTGGTTTTATCACCACGCTGAACATAACCACCTTCTTCAATTAGGCCATTTATCGCAGCGTTTAATTCAACTATTGCTTTGAATTCACTAGACTCGATAAATTCGTAGCTACAATTATATTCTGTATCAATACCATGTTTACGAACAATAAAGCTTGGATAGTAAACATTACGTTCTTTATCTTGCTTAACAACAACAGAATAAAGTGAGCCATTACCGTCTTGATTATCTAATTGTGCGAGTAAATTTGCTGCCCATACTTCAACTTTATCTTTTTCCGCAAATTCTGCTTTACTGATCGTAGAGCTATATACCATTTTTTCCAGTATATCTGCTGGGATCTGTCTTGATAGTCTTTTAATCGTTGCTGTAACATCACGAAATTGATTAACGAGCTTTTCTAATGCTACACCTGATATCGCTGGTGCTGATTCATTAACATGTATCTCTGCACTATCTAAAGCAAGTGAGGTTAAATATTCTGTCAATGCTTCATCATCTTTAATATAACGTTCTTGCTTGCCTTTTTTCACTTTATATAATGGTGGTTGTGCAATATAGATATAGCCTCTTTCCATTATTTCAGGCATTTGACGATAGAAGAATGTTAATAATAAGGTTCTGATATGTGAGCCATCAACATCAGCATCAGTCATAATGATAATGCTGTGATAACGAAGCTTGTCTGGATCATATTCATCTCGACCAATTCCACAACCTAGTGCAGTGATTAATGTCCCCACTTCTTGCGATGAAATCATTTTGTCAAAACGTGCTTTTTCTACGTTTAAAATTTTACCTTTAAGTGGAAGTATTGCTTGGTTTTTCCGATTTCGTCCCTGCTTGGCTGAGCCGCCAGCAGAGTCCCCTTCCACTATATAAAGTTCAGAAAGTGCGGGATCTTTTTCTTGGCAATCTGCTAACTTCCCTGGTAAGCCAGCAATATCTAACGCACCTTTACGACGCGTCATTTCACGTGCTTTTCGAGCAGCTTCTCGGGCTCTAGCTGCGTCGACTATCTTCATAATAATAGTGCGAGCAACAGCAGGTTTTTCGAGTAAGTATTCTCCTAATTTTTCACCCATTGCTTGTTCTACAGCAGTTTTCACTTCTGAAGAAACTAGCTTATCTTTTGTTTGAGATGAAAATTTAGGATCTGGCACTTTCACTGAAATGACTGCGGTTAAACCTTCACGGGCATCATCACCTGAAGCACTTGTCTCTGTACTACCGCCTTTTTTAGTTTTATTCAGTCCTTCTTTAACCATATAGCTATTTAGTGTTCTAGTTAAAGCTGTACGAAAACCACTTAAATGCGTTCCACCATCACGTTGTGGAATATTATTAGTGAAACAATGGATACTTTCTTGGAAGCCATCATTCCATTGCATTGCTACTTCTACCACAATGCCATCTTCTCTTTCTAAATCAAAATAAAATATTTCTTCATTAACTGCAGTTTTATTTGTATTTAGGTAATCAACAAAGGCTTGAATGCCACCTTCAAAATGAAAGTGGTCTTCTTTACCTTCTTCTCTTTCATCTATCAGTCTGATTGACACACCAGAGTTTAAGAAAGACAGTTCTCTAATTCTTTTTACTAATAAATCGTAGTGAAAAAGTACATCTGAAAATGTTTCTGGGCTTGGCCAAAATCTAACTTCTGTGCCAGTTTTATCACTCTCACCTACAACGGCTAATGGTGCTTCTGGCTCACCAATATGATAAATCTGCTCATATAATTTACCACCTCTGCGAATATTAAGTTTTAATTTACTACTTAAGGCATTTACAACTGAGATACCTACACCATGTAAACCACCAGAAACTTTGTATCCAGAATCTTCACCACCAAATTTACCACCGGCATGAAGCACTGTCATAATAACTTCTGCTGCAGATACGCCTTCTTCTGGATGCATATCAGTTGGAATTCCACGACCGTCATCTTTCACAGAAACAGAACCATCTAAGTGAATTGTGACAATTATATCACTACAATGACCAGCTAAAGCTTCATCGATAGAGTTATCCAACACTTCAAAAACCATGTGATGTAAACCAGTTCCATCATCAGTATCTCCGATATACATTCCTGGTCTTTTTCGTACAGCATCGAGTCCTTTAAGAACCTTTATACTATCCGAGCCATATTCATTTTCTACTGTCATAGCGGTTAGCCTACTTAATCATTGCTTTTATTTTTCCATGTTCCACGTGAAACATGTTGTAATTATTATCGATTGGAATGAGGGGTTCCAAAGCGACCCTGTCTATTGCCGAAATTATAGTTTGACAATTTAATAGCTGATTTGCGCGAAACATAGCTTTTCGAGAACTATGATCCAACTCAGCACCAATATCATCAATTAGTAAAATTGGCTTTATTCGCTTAACTTGTTCAATTAACTTTGACTGTGCAAAAGTTAACGCGAGTAAAAACAACTTTTGTTGACCTCTAGATAATGTATGTTCTAATGATGAATTACCAATAAGAAACCTTACATCGAATTTTTGAGCACCAAATAATGAGTACCCCTTTTCTATTTCTTTTCGCCTATTCTCACTAAGAATATTTGAAAGTTCTTTTTTACTATTCCATCCTTGCAAATACTGAATAGTGATCTTATCTACCAAGTTAGGTAGCATTACTGCTAACCAATTTGAAAGTTCAGCTCGTAATATCTCAATATAGCTATTTCTTAATTTGGCTATATTTTCAGATAAGCGGCAAAATTCATCGGTCCAATAGCTAAGTTGATCAAGATTCATTCTTGTTCGTAAGCAGGCATTTCTTTGCTTATATATCCGTTGAAATAATTTCCATTCACCAGAAAAAGAATGTTCCACGTGGAACAACCCTAAATCGACAAATTTTCTTCGCTCTTTTGGACCACCAAAAAACAGTTTAAAGCTTTCAGGAGTAACAATCTGAACAGCAATATTTTTAGCCAAACTTGATAATGTAGAGTGATTAACTCCATTAACTTTTATTTTACTCTCACCAGTGATGGTTCTTTGTATACCAAGTTGAAAATTATCAAACGTTTTTGCGCTAATAACAAATACATTAGAGTTGTGCTTAATTAAACTTTCAACTTTACTAGTTCTAAAGGATTTACCATGCCCCAGATAAAAAATGGACTCTAATAAACTACTTTTACCACTGCCATTATCACCAACAATAAAATTTAAATCTGAATGAAGAAATACTTTTGCGCTTGCTAAATTTCTAAAATTCTCAGTATATAGTTCACTAACACTCATTTACAAACGCATTGGCATAACAACATAAATTGCTTCACCAGAGTTTTCACCTTCAATAACAACACTACTATTTGCATCAGCAAGAGTAAATTTCACAATAGGGTCTTTAATCGCGTTAAGCACATCTAGAACATAATTAACATTAAAACCAATTTCAACTTCATCATATGGAAAATTAATTTCTAACACTTCTTCCGCTTGTTCTTGTTCTGGGTTATTGGCAGTAATTTTTAATTCTGAATTAGAAAAGTTGAGGCGAACACCTTTGAACTTTTCATTTGACAAGATAGAAGCTCGAGACAAAACTTGTCTAAGTTGATCTTTATCGGTACTTAAAATTTTGTCACCATTTCTTGGTAAGACACGACGGTAATCAGGGAAACGACCATCCACTAATTTACTAGTAAAAGAAAACTCTTGGTCAATAATTCTAATATGGTTTGAACCTAGAAAGACTTGAACATCTTCTTCTACGGGATCAAGCAAACGAATGATTTCTAAAATTCCTTTTCGAGGAACAATAACTTGTCGATTAGGTAATTCAAGAGCGTCATTAGATAATTTACAAATAGCTAGACGATGTCCATCAGTTGCCACTGAACGTATTTCATGACCTTCAGTTTCAATTGACATACCGTTGAGATAGTAACGGACATCTTGATTGGCCATAGAAAAATGGGTGCTTTCTATTAAGCGTAATAAATCAGACTTACCTAACTTAAATTCTACATCACCTTTCCACTGCTCAATATTAGGAAAATCTGCAGCAGGTAAAATAGATAATGAATATTTGCTTCGGCCAGAAGAAATAGTGACTGATTCATTAGATACTTCGAAATTGATCAATGAACCATCTGGTAAGCTCTTACAAATATCTAAAAGTTTTCGTGCAGGAATGGTTAATTTTCCATCTTCGCCTTGATTATCAACCGTCGCGTAAGAAACCATTTCTAACTCAAGATCAGTGGCAGTGAGGGTTAGTGATTGCTCACTTACTTTAAGTAGAATATTACCTAAAATGGGTAATGTACTTTTTCTTTCTACTGCTCCAGATACAAGGAGTAGTGGCTTTAATAATAATTCTCTGTTGAGTGAAAACTTCATGTATACCTACTGTTCTTTACCTTAATATTAGGATGAAAGAGTTCTAGTTAAATTAGAATAATCTTCTTTTATATCATGTGACTCTTCTCGTAACGTCTTAATTTTACGACAAGCATGTAACACAGTTGTATGATCCTTCCCGCCAAAAGCGTCCCCTATTTCAGGTAAGCTATGGTTAGTTAACTCTTTAGATAATGCCATTGCAATTTGTCTAGGTCTAGCAACAGATCTATTTCTTCTTTTAGAAAGTAAATCAGCAACTTTAATTTTATAATATTCAGCGACCGTCTTTTGTATGTTATCGATAGTAACTAACTTATCCTGTAAGGCAAGTAAATCTCTTAAAGCTTCTTTAACAAAGTCGATATTTATTGCTCTACCAGTAAAATTCGCGTTGGCAATAACACGGTTTAAAGCACCTTCTAGTTCACGAACATTTGAACGTAGGCGTTTAGCAATAAAAAAGGCAACTTCATCAGCTAAGTTAATGTGACTTTCCTGTGCTTTACGCTTTAAAATAGCGACTCGCGTTTCAAGTTCAGGAGGCTCTATAGCAATGGTTAGTCCCCATCCGAAACGTGACTTGAGTCGGTCTTCTACATCAACTTCTTTAGGATAACGGTCACTCGTTAAAATGATTTGTTGGTTACCTTCTAATAAAGCATTAAATGTGTGAAAGAACTCTTCTTGAGTTCTATCTTTACCTGCGAAGAATTGAATATCATCAATCAGGAGAGCATCAACACTACGGTAATACTGCTTAAACTTTTCCATCGCATTATTTTGAAGCGCTCGCACCATATCTTGTACAAATCGTTCTGAATGCATGTAGGCAATTTTAGCATTAGGTTTATTCAATAAAATACCATTACCAACAGCATGTAATAAATGGGTTTTACCCAGACCAGTTCCACCGTAAATAAAGAGTGGATTGTACGCAGATCCTGGGTTATCAGCAACTTGAGAAGCAGCAGCCCGCGCCAACTGGTTTGATTTACCTTCGACAAAGTTATCAAAAGTATAATTAACCCGAACATTGGTTTTTTTAGGAATATTGGGCACAGGATCGACAGATTGTTGGGAGGCATTCGTTCTCATAGAGGGGGCAAAACTACTGTTGTCATGTTTAGGTGCAACAGGGGTTTTTGGAATACTTCCTACATCGAAACGCAATAAAGGTGGATTATCATTTTCTTCAAAAGAAACTAATTCATTAATCCTTGCGACATATTTGTCACGAACCCAATCAAGCACAAATCGATTAGGTGCATATAAGGTCATAATATTATCATCAACAACACATTGTAAGGGACGTATCCACATACTAAATTGTTGAGCAGGAAGTTCTTCTTGTAAAATAGAAAGGCAACGCTGCCACAAAGTGTGATCCAAGAAAAAAGCTCCTAACTACTAATTCGCTACTAATTTAATGAAAAAGTAGCTGATAGTCATAATTATTTTTATTAAGTTGATCCATTATCTCCTTAGTTATCCACAACATCAATATGTACAACAAAAATAAATATAAATAACTCAATTAAAAAACCATAACATACTGAGGTTATTACCTAAAAAAACTATATAATAAATATTACCTAAAAAAAAATTGCTAGATTAATTTACTATTTCACGGAGTAAAAAGTTCAAATAATCAACAAGGTGATATAATTTTGTTATCAAACTGTGGATATACACAGATCAACAAACGATCAATAAAGGATCCTCTGATATTTTATTAATATTAACCGTTGACAATTATTATGAATATATATAGAATTTCGCCTCATTTTTAGACCCAGTGTGCTCAAAACGGCGGTTATGCCAGGGCAACAACAACCGACGGATAGCGTAATGAAAAGAACATTTCAACCTAGCGTATTAAAGCGTAAACGTAATCACGGATTCCGTGCTCGCATGGCAACAAAGAACGGCCGTGCTGTAATTGCACGTCGTCGTGCTAAAGGCCGTGCAAGTCTTAGCGCTTAATCTTTTTGTTGAATCATCAATAGAAAGAAGGTAACCAAAATGGTTACTTACGAATTTACTCGGGAGTCACGTTTGTTGACTCCCGGTCAATTCCAAACAGTATTTAGCAAACCAATTCGTTTTGGTTCAAGTCACATTACTGTTCTAGTCTCTCCCAATCCAGATAAAACTAATCGTTTAGGCTTAGCTATTGCTAAAAAACGCGTTAAATTAGCCGTTCAAAGAAATAGAATAAAACGCCAAATTAGAGAGAGTTTTAGATTAAACCAACACGATTTACCAAACATTGATATGGTAATTATGGTTAAATCAGGAACTGATAAGCTAGATAACCAGCAAATTAGACAACAATTAGAAAAAATATGGCGAAAGATAATTCAACGCCACAACTAATAGTCATATCACTCGTAAAAGCCTATCAACGCTGGCTTAGTCCATTGCTTGGCAATAACTGTCGCTTCAATCCTACATGCTCTTTTTATGCTATAGAAGCAATTAATCGCTTTGGAGTCGTAAAAGGTTGTTGGTTAGCAAGCAAACGTATACTAAAATGCCATCCATTAAATGCGGGTGGAGATGATCCCGTACCACCACTAAAAAAAGAGAAATAACATATTATGGAATCTCAACGCAGTTTTCTGTTCATTGCGCTAATGGTAGTAACATTTTTGTTATACCAACAATGGCAGTTAGATAACTCTCCTGTTCAACAACCAGAAGCAAATTCAAATACCCTTGATTCAACAGTACCAAATGCAACGTCTAACAATGATGACTTTGTCCCTGAATCAAGCACTACTAATACACCAATAGCTAAACCAACAATAGCTCGTGCTGCGGTAGTAGAAGTAACCACTGATGTTTTAAAGTTAAAAATAAATACGCAAGGTGGTGATATTGTAGAAGCAACCCTACTTGCCTATGAAACAGAACAAGGCAGTGGAATTCCATTTACTATCATGCAAGATGGAAACTTCAAATACATTGCTCAAAGTGGATTAACAGGCGCACAAGGGATAGATAGAACGGTTAAAGGGCGTCCAATTTACCAAGTAGATAATACGCACTATGAATTATCAGGTGAACAACCCCTAGTCATAGATTTATCTTATACCACTGACAATGGCTTGGCTGTTATTAAACGTTTTACGTTTGAAAAATCAAGTTACAAAGTCGCTGTAGATTACCTTATTGAAAATAATTCAAATTCAGCAGCCAGCGTCGAATTATACGCACAACTTAAACAATCAACTTTAGTAGATCAATCAAGTGCGTTAATACCAACTTATCGTGGAGCTGCTTACTCAACAAAAGAAGATAAATATGAAAAATTTAAATTTGATGAGTTTTCAGAAGAAAAATTAAACGTTACAACTCAAGGTGGTTGGGTTGCGATGTTACAACACTATTTTGTTTCATCTTGGGTGCCAAACCAAACAGAAGCAAATTTACTTTATACCAGTTTTTCAAATAACCAAAATGCGGTAATAGGTTTTAAATCCCCTGCTTTGATCATTGAGCCAGCTCAACAAAAAATGGCATCGGCAACTTTCTATGTTGGTCCAAAAGATCAAGACTCACTTGCAGAAATAGCAGACGGTTTAGAGTTAACTGTCGATTTTGGCTTTTTGTTTATGATCAGCCAGCCATTGCACTGGTTATTATTACAAATTCAAGCGCTAGTTGTTAACTGGGGTATTGCGATAATCATTATCACCATTATTGTTAAAGGCGTAATGTATCCATTAACCAAAGCGCAGTACACCTCAATGGCAAAAATGCGTGAACTTGCACCAAAAATGGCTCAGTTAAAAGAGCGCTTTGGCGATGACCGTCAAAAAATGTCGCAAGCCACCATGGAAATGTATCGAAAAGAAAAAGTAAATCCCGCCGGTGGTTGTTTACCATTATTAATTCAAATGCCAATTTTCTTAGCGCTTTATTGGGTATTTTTAGAAAGTGTTGAATTGCGCCACGCACATTTTGGCTTATGGTTACAAGATCTTTCATCAAAAGATCCATTATTTATTTTACCTATACTAATGGGTATCAGTATGTTCATTATGCAAAAAATGCAGCCGATGACAGTACAAGATCCAATGCAACAAAAAATAATGCAATATATGCCTGTGATGTTTACAGTATTTTTCTTCTGGTTCCCATCAGGCTTAGTATTATACTGGTTAGTGAGTAATGTTATTTCTATTATTCAAATGAAAATTATATTTGCAGGGATAGAAAAAAAGAAAAATAGTTAACCAATTTTTAAATTATCCCACCAATAAAAAGCGGCCTTTGTGTCGCTTTTTTGATCGCTCAAAAACAATATTGTCGAGAATACCCATTCAACTATTAACCGTTTATAATAACGGCAATTAAGGTATTAAAAAGTTTAGGTTAGTAAATGAGTTATTCCACGTCATTACAAGCACAAAAAGATACAATAGCAGCCCAAGCAACGGCACCAGGAAGAGGCGGTGTTGGTATCATTAGAGTATCAGGTCCAGAAGTTAAAAATGTTGCTAAAGCTATTCTAGGGAAAGTGCCAGAACTTAGAAAAGCAGAATACCTACCATTTCATTCCATCAATAAACAGGTGCTCGATCAAGGTATCGCTTTATATTTTAAAGGGCCAAATTCATTTACAGGCGAAGATGTACTTGAGCTTCAAGGGCATGGCGGACCTATTATTTTAGATATGTTGCTTAAAGAGATCTTGAGCATTGATAAAATACGAATGGCTAAACCGGGTGAATTCAGTGAGCAAGCTTTTCTAAACGATAAGCTTGATTTAACACAAGCAGAAGCTATTGCCGACTTAATTAACTCTAGCTCTGAGCAGGCAGCACGTTGTGCACTGAATTCATTACAAGGCGATTTTTCAAAACTCGTAAATCAAATGGTTGAATCGGCTATTCACTTAAGAATGTATGTAGAAGCCGCCATTGATTTTCCAGAGGAAGAAATCGATTTCCTTGCCGATGAGAAAGTAGTGAGTGATCTAAAGAAACTGATTAAGCAAGTAGAAACAGTACAACAACAAGCACAACAAGGCAGTATTATCAGAGAAGGTATGCGCGTTGTTATTGCTGGCAGACCTAACGCTGGAAAATCAAGCTTACTTAATGCACTTAGCGGTAAAGAAAGTGCCATAGTAACAGAGATAGAAGGTACCACAAGAGATGTATTAACAGAGCAAATACATATTGACGGTATGCCCTTACATATAATTGATACCGCAGGTTTAAGA
Source organism: Colwelliaceae bacterium 6441 (assembly GCA_040779345.1). Classification (GTDB taxonomy): domain Bacteria; phylum Pseudomonadota; class Gammaproteobacteria; order Enterobacterales; family Alteromonadaceae; genus Thalassotalea_H. The sequence continues at coordinate 39,507 of JBFONU010000002.1, forward strand.
GAAAGCTCAGACAAGGTTGAACAAATAGGTATAGAGCGAGCTTGGCAAGAAATAAATAAAGCCGACCGAGTTTTACTTATGGTGGATTCAACCAAAGATAACTACCAAGATCCTAAAGAGATTTGGCCTGAATTCTTCGCAAAGCTACCTAAAAATATTGGACTAAGTGTCATACGAAATAAAGCCGATTTGTCAGGAAAAACGACAGGCATTGAAACCGATATATCTTTACCAACAATTACTTTATCAGCAAAAACTGGTCATGGGGTCGCAGAGCTTAAAGAGCACCTAAAAACCATCATGGGCTACCAAGGTAATACAGAAGGTGGCTTTATGGCACGAAGACGCCACTTGTCGGCTTTAAAACAAGCCCATCATCATTTAATTATCGGGTTAGAACAATTAGAAGCCTATGTAGCAGGTGAGATATTGGCTGAAGAATTGCGACTGTGCCAAGAAGCGCTCAATCAAATAACCGGTGAATTTACCAATGATGATTTACTGGGCCAAATATTCTCCTCATTTTGTATCGGTAAATAATAAGTAAAGGATAAATAAAATGGCAAGTTTTCAAATAATCGTCGGTAGTATGTTAGGAGGCAGCGAATATGTTGCAGAGGCTTGTGAAGAAGTATTAACCTCACTCAATCATCAGACCCAACTGCATTTTTCGCCAGACTTTGAACAAATTCCCAGCGAAGATCAAGTTTGGCTTATTTGCACTTCAACACACGGTGCTGGTGAATTCCCAGATAATATTCAGCCCTTTGTTAATAAGTTAACTGAAACAAGTATTGATCTTTCATCACTTCGTTTTTTCGTTATAGGGATCGGGGACTCTAGTTATGATACCTTTTGTTTGGCCGCAAAAAAAATAAATAAACTTTTAAAATCAAAAGGTTCTAAAGAAACATTACCGATAATAACGTTTGATATGCAAGATGATTTGGATCCTGAAGAAGAAGCGAAACTTTGGATCATAAAAAATAAAGATCGACTATAAATAAAAAACACTAGAAGTTATTCACATAGATAAAAACAATAACAAGAAAATGTGGATAAAAATAAAATAACCACTTAATTAACCGTTATTTTCCAGTTTATAATAATAATTATTATATTGTTTGTGGATAAAACAGTCTTTTGATCATAGGTTATTTGGCAATTGATCAACGTTTGATCACAATAAAGGATCCTAAATAATATTCTGATTTATATAGTAAAAAAGCACTTACCCACAGAAAATCGATTTACTAATAAGTAATAATAATAAGATCTCTTTAAAGATCTTATATATTATTTAACGATCCGTTCAAGATCATTTTCATTAAATGATCGTTTCACTTAGCCTAAAAAAAAGTTAAAATACGTGCCCTTTTATTTTTAAATGTTTTTTAAGGTTTGAATTATGTGGTACCAAGACTCATACGAAGTCATTGTTGTTGGTGGTGGACATGCAGGTACTGAAGCTGCACTAGCCTCAGCACGTATGGGTTGTAAAACACTTTTACTGACGCATAATATCGACACCTTAGGACAAATGTCTTGTAATCCAGCGATTGGTGGTATTGGTAAAGGACATCTGGTCAAAGAAATAGATGCCTTGGGTGGATTGATGGCAATGGCCACAGATCATTCAGCCATTCAATTTAGAACACTAAATGCCAGTAAAGGACCCGCAGTAAGAGCCACTAGAGCACAAGCTGATCGCACACTATATCGTTCTTTTGTAAGGAATTATTTAGAAAATCAAGCAAACCTAACTATTTTTCAACAACCTTGTGATGATCTTATTTTAGAAAATGATCAGATCGTTGGCGTTAAAACACAAATGGGCTTAAATTTTAAAGCCCAGTCAGTGGTCTTAACCGTTGGTACTTTCCTCGCAGGTCAAATACATATTGGTTTAAATAATTATCAAGGTGGTCGAGCCGGTGATCCTGCAAGTGTTAATTTAGCGAATAAACTTAAAGATTTACCTTTTAGGATTGATCGTTTGAAAACAGGTACGCCACCGCGTTTAGATGCGAGAAGTCTCGATTTTTCAGTAATGGAAGAGCAACCGGGTGACGATCCTCGACCAGTATTTTCGTTTATGGGATCAAAAGATCAGCACCCTGAACAAGTCTCTTGTTATATCACTCATACAAACGAAAAAACCCATGAAATTATTCGTGGTGGATTAGACAGATCTCCTATGTATACAGGAGTTATTGAAGGTATAGGCCCACGTTATTGCCCTTCAATTGAAGACAAAATACATCGCTTTTCAGAGAAAAACTCCCATCAAATATTTGTTGAGCCTGAAGGATTAACAACAAATGAAATTTATCCCAATGGTATTTCAACCAGCTTACCTTTCGATGTGCAAATGGAATTAGTTCGTTCAATCAAAGGCTTTGAAAATGCGCATATTACAAGGCCAGGTTATGCGATTGAATATGACTTTTTTGATCCTCGAGATTTAAAGCAAACTTTAGAAAGTAAATTAATTAAGAATTTATATTTTGCTGGTCAGATTAATGGCACTACTGGATATGAAGAAGCTGGCGCCCAAGGGCTAATTGCGGCAACCAATGCAGCAGCACGTGTTCAAGGAAAAGAAGAATTAGTGCTTGGGCGTAATCAAGCTTATATGGGGGTTTTAGTTGATGATTTAGCAACATTAGGAACTAAAGAACCTTACCGTATGTTTACTTCTCGTGCTGAATACCGGTTATTATTGCGTGAAGATAATGCTGACATACGTTTAACAGAACAAGGTTATAAACTTGGTTTAGTGGATGAAACTCGTTGGCGTCGTTTTAACGAGAAAATGGAAAATATTGAAATTGAGCGTCAACGCTTGAAATCTAAGTGGATCCAAAAAGATCATCCAGCAGCAGAAAAAATTAATCCGTTACTGAAAAATCCTATTAGTCGTGAAAATAGTTTAGAAGATTTAATACGTCGTCCAGAAGTGCGTTATGAAGATTTAATGAAAATTGACGACATTGGTCCAGCACTTAGTGATCAACAAGCCGCTGAACAAGTAGAAATTCAAATTAAGTATGCCGGTTATATTGATCGTCAGCTAGAAGATATTGACAAGAAAAAGCGTCACGAAAATACCTTAATCCCATTTGATTTTGACTACAGCCAAATATCCGGGCTTTCAAATGAAGTGGTTGCTAAATTGTCAGATGCAAAACCTGAGTCGATAGGCAAAGCATCAAGAATATCTGGCATAACTCCAGCAGCAATATCGTTATTACTGGTTTATTTAAAGAAACATGGCCTTTTAAGAAAGTCAGCATAAATACATGCATGAGGGGGATATTTACAATGTATCCCCTGTCATTAATATGAATTTGGCATAATCAAAGACAAGTAACCATCAAGATCAATAGAGCCTAGGTAAATTAGCAATATGTCATTAACATCAGAATTAGTTTCATTGATAGAAAAGTCAAATATCGTTCTTAATGAAAAGCAAATATCACAATTAATTCAATATGTTGAATTATTGGATAAGTGGAATAAAGCTTATAATTTAACGTCTGTTCGTGATCCTAGCGAAATGCTTATTAAACATATTATGGATAGCTTATCGGTCGGTAAAGTGCTTAACGGAAATACATTTATAGATGTGGGTACAGGACCCGGTTTACCAGGGATACCTCTAGCAATATTATATCCTGAACGACAATTTGTATTACTAGATAGCTTAGGAAAACGTATTACTTTTTTAAGACAAGTTGTATTTCAGTTAAAACTTGCTAATGTAACGCCATTATTATCTCGTGTTGAAAAATATCAACCTGAAATTCCTTTCGATGGTGTATTAAGTCGTGCATTTGCTTCATTAGAAGATATGATAACTTGGTGTAAACATCTTATTGATGAAAATGGTCGATTTTATGCGTTAAAAGGTCAATTTCCAAAAGATGAATTAAATCAACTGCCAAATGATGTATTATTGGTAAAAAGTCATGAAATTACAGTGCCAAACCTCATTGGTGAACGGCATGTAATAGAGCTTAAGAAAAACTAATAACAATAAACTGTTCGAGGTTCTAGTGGGAAAAATTATTGCGGTTGCTAATCAAAAGGGTGGTGTTGGCAAAACCACAACAGCAGTAAATCTAGCAGCTTCATTAGCGGCAACTAAACGAAAAGTATTACTTATCGATCTCGATCCACAAGGTAACGCTACTATGGGGAGTGGGGTTGATAAATATGAAGTGCCTGCGACTTGTTATGAATTACTCGTAGACGAATTACCTTTTGAGCAAGTTGTCTGTAAAAATACCGAAGGTGTCTATGACTTAATTGCAGCTAATGCTGATGTGACAGCGGCAGAAATTAAGTTGATGGAAGTGTATGCTCGAGAACAGCGTCTTAAAAATGCTTTAGCACCGATAAAAAATAGCTATGAATATATTATTATCGACTGCCCTCCTTCGTTAAATATGTTAACCGTTAACGCCATGACAGCAGCTGACTCTGTTTTAGTTCCTATGCAATGTGAATACTACGCATTAGAAGGATTAACCGCATTAATGGACACCATTTCACAGTTAACTTCTGTAGTAAACGGCGATTTACACATAGAGGGGATATTACGAACTATGTATGATCCTCGAAACCGCCTAGCGAATGACGTGTCAGAACAATTGAAAAGACATTTTGGTGATAAAGTATATCGTACAGTAATACCTAGGAATGTTAGATTAGCAGAAGCGCCAAGTTTTGGTGCCCCTGTAATGTATTATGATAAATCATCAACAGGAGCTAAAGCTTATTTAGCACTAGCTGGTGAAATGCTACGAAAGTCAGAACAAGAAAAACTCAACGCCAATAAACAATAAAAATCAAACTGAAAATCAGCAAGGAAAATTATGAGCCCTTCTAAACGTAGAGGACTTGGTCGAGGTCTAGATGCACTATTAACTAATGCACCTAAGAAAGAAAGTGATGGCGATCAAGAGTCGGTATCGGATGCTGAAATAAAACCGCTTGATAAAAGTGAATTACAAAAGCTCCCTATTGAGCAATTACAACCGGGTAAATATCAACCTCGTAAAGATATGTCACCTGATGCACTTGATGAATTATCAAACTCAATAAAATCACAAGGCATTATTCAACCGATTGTTGTTCGTCCTTTAGGTGAAAATAGCTTTGAAATTATTGCTGGTGAGCGACGTTGGCGTGCTGCTCAATTAGCTGAAATTGATTTAGTCCCTTGTTTAATAAAAGATGTACCGGATGAAGCCGCGGTTGCTATTGCATTAATTGAGAATATTCAACGGGAAGATCTCAATGCCATGGAAGAAGCAATTGCTTTACAACGTTTATTAACTGAGTTTGAGTTAACGCATCAAGAAGTGGCTGAAGCAGTAGGTAAATCACGCACTACAGTCACTAATTTATTACGATTAAATAATTTAAATGATGAAGTAAAAACCTTACTTGAACATGGCGATATAGAAATGGGACATGCACGTGCCCTGCTTGCTTTACAAAACGATGAGCAAACAACTACTGCAAGAGCTGTTGTCGCAAAAGAATTAAACGTTCGAGAAACAGAAGCGCTCATTAAGAAAATACAAGAGCCAATTAAAGAAAAAGAAGTCAAAGAAAAAGATCCTGATACCAAATCATTAGAGCAAAATTTATCTGAGAAATTAGGTTCTCAAGTGACAATATCACATAATACCAAAGGTAAAGGTAAGTTAGTTATATCGTATACGAACTTAGATGAATTGGATGGTATTGTTGCTCGTTTTGGCTCATTTTAACCATTCATTCTAGATAATTTAAAAAATAGTGATATATCACACATTTTGAGGGCGCTTGTCGCCCTCTTTTGTTGCATTAGTGTTGTAATTAAGTATACTTGCGTCGGCTTTTTAAAGTTAAAGTAAACACTTTAAAAAACTCTATGTATTACGAAAAGCTTCGTTTGGAGAATCTGGTGAGTTCCACTCAAAATAATGAACTTACAAAGGTTGGCAAACGCTTCGCATTTAAACAGATAATAGCAATGTTAGTGTCTGTTTTATTATTAGCTTTCGTTACATATTTATATTGGGGACAAGATTACGCAATATCAGTTTTAGCAGGTGGCGCAGTAACGATAATTCCCAATATTTTTTTTGCTTTAAAAGCGTTTAGATATGCAGGAGCAAGATCGTCAGAGAAAGTGATGGAATCATTTTATAGTGGCGAAAAAATGAAAATAGTATTAACGGCCATTTTGTTTGCGCTAGCCTTTAAATATTTAGCGATACTGCCGGTACCATTTTTTACAAGTTTTTGCTTAGTGGTGGCAATGCCATTATTAACACCGTTTTTTATTAAACATTAAAATTTTAAACTTTAATCATTAGGAATATTAATATGTCTGCAGCTGCTGAATTAACCAGCCAAGAGTATATTAAACATCATTTAACCAACTTAACTTATGGTGAAGGCTTTTATGCAATTCACTTAGATACAATTGGTTGGTCGGTGTTTTTAGGTTTGGTCTTTTTAACTATTTTTCGCTCTGTTGCGAAAAAAGCAACAACAGGTGTTCCAGGTAAACTGCAATGTGCAGTTGAAATGGTCGTTGAGTTTGTTGACGATAGCGTTAAAAGTACCTTCCATGGTTCAAACCCGTTAATTGCTCCTTTATCATTAACCATATTCGTATGGGTATTATTGATGAATGCAATGGACTGGGTTCCAGTAGATTTAATTCCAAAAATATTTGAATTGTTCGGTGTTCATTATATGAAAGCTGTACCAACAACCGATCCAAATATGACGTTCGCGTTAGCGTTAGGGGTATTTGCTTTAGTTATTTACTATTCAATCAAAGTTAAAGGTATCGGTGGTTTTATTAAAGAATTAACGACTCAACCTTTTGGACATTGGTCTTTATACCCAGTGAACTTTATTCTTGAAACCGTAACATTATTAGCACGTCCGTTATCATTAGCATTACGTTTATTTGGTAACTTATATGCAGGTGAATTAATTTTCTTACTCATTGCGACAATTGGCTTGTTCCAATTGCCAGTACACTTTTTATGGGCAGCGTTTCATCTGCTGGTAATCCCATTACAAGCGTTTATTTTCATGATGTTAACTATTGTATACCTTAGTTTAGCTCACGAAGATCACTAATTTTCAACCTTATGGTTGAGGGCAAGGAAGCTCTAAAAATTTTTAACTTTAACTTAACTTTAAATAATCGGAGATAAATATGATTGCTATTGCAGTTGCTCTACTAATCGGTCTTGGTGCATTAGGTACCGCTATTGGTTTTGGTTTATTAGGTGGTAAATTCTTAGAATCTGCTGCTCGTCAACCTGAATTAGCACCACAACTTCAAGTAAAAATGTTCATTGTTGCTGGTCTTATCGATGCTATCGCGATGATCGGTGTTGCTATTGGCTTGTACCTATTGTTTGTTGTTGGCCTTAACTAAGAATTTGGTCTTTTTAACAAACATTAATAGGAGATACATAAATGAATATTAATCTAACCTTAGTTGGTGAGTTAATCGCATTTTTCGTATTTGTAGTTTTTTGTATGAAGTATGTATGGCCACCAATTAGTGGTGCCATAGAAGCTCGTCAAGCAACTATTGCTGACGGACTTGCTGCTTCAGACCGTGCCGCTAAAGATCTTGAGCTTGCTCAAGAAAAAGCAACAGCACAACTAAAAGAAGCGAAAGCGCAAGCGGCTGAAATTATTGAAGCTGCGAAAAAGCGTGAAACGCAATTAGTTGAAGAAGCTGCTGAAAAGGCACAAGCTGAGAAAGAAAAAATCTTAGCTGCAGGTCATGCAGAAATAGAAACAGAACGTAACCAAGCGAAAGAAGAATTACGCCAACAAGTGGCTGTTCTTGCGGTAGCTGGTGCTGAGAAAATTCTCGAGCGTTCAATCGATGCCGCTGCACATAGCGACATTTTAGATAAACTTGTAGCTGAACTTTAAGAGGGAATAGAGCTATGTCTGAATTGACAACCGTCGCTCGTCCCTACGCTAAAGCAGCGTTTGATTTTGCTGTCGAAGCTAAAGCAATTGATACTTGGCATGAAATGCTAGTATTTGCAGCTGAAGTTTCTAAAGATGCAACTATTACTGAATATCTTTCAGGTGGTGCATCAGTTGAACAAGCCACAGACCTTTTCTTAAAGGTATGTGATGTTCAATTAGATAGTAATGGCCAAAACTTAATAAAAGTTATGGCAGAAAATCAACGCTTGTTGGCGCTACCACAGGTATTAACATTATTTGGTGAATTAAAAGCTGAATATGAAAAAGAAATATCTGTCGATGTTACCTCTGCTGTGAAACTAAAAGTAGCACAACAGAAAGTCATTAGCGCCGCGCTTGAAAAGCGTTTAGCAAGAAAAGTAAAGCTCAATTGTAGTGTTGATAAAAACGTAGTCTCAGGTTTGGTGATCAAAGCTGGTGACATGGTGATAGATGGTTCAGTTAGAGGTAAATTGAACCGCTTAGCAACAACAATGCAATCTTAACGGGGAACAGAGCATGCAACTGAATTCCACTGAAATCGCTGAACTGATCAAGAATCGTATTGAACAGTTTGACGTAGTTAGTGAAGCTCGTAACGAAGGTACTATCGTTTCTGTAACAGATGGTATTATTCGTATCCATGGTCTTGCTGATGTAATGCAAGGCGAAATGATCGAACTTCCTGGCAACCGCTTCGCAATAGCGCTAAACCTTGACCGTGATTCGGTCGGTGCGGTAGTTATGGGTCCTTATGCGGATCTAGCCGAAGGCGTAAAAGTTAAAGGTACTGGCCGTATTTTGGAAGTACCAGTAGGACGCGGCTTATTAGGCCGTGTTGTAAACACATTAGGTGAGCCAATTGACGGAAAAGGACCTATCGAAAATGATGGTTTCTCTCCTGTAGAAGTTGTTGCACCTGGTGTAATCGATCGTAAATCTGTTGATGAGCCTGTACAAACGGGTATTAAATCAATCGATTCAATGATCCCAATTGGCCGTGGTCAACGTGAACTTATCATCGGTGACCGTCAAATTGGTAAATCAGCGATCGCATTAGATGCAATTATTAACCAGAAAAATACTGGCATTAAGTGTGTATATGTAGCAATCGGTCAGAAAGCTTCTACAGTAGCGAACTTAGTTCGTTCATTAGAAGAGCACGGCGCATTAGCTAATACTATCGTTGTTGTAGCATCTGCTTCTGAAGCTGCTGCATTACAATACTTATCAGCGTACTCTGGTTGTACTATGGGTGAATACTTCCGTGATCGCGGTGAAGATGCACTAATCGTATATGATGATTTGTCTAAGCAAGCTGTTGCTTATCGTCAAATTTCATTGCTATTACGTCGTCCGCCAGGTCGTGAAGCTTACCCAGGTGACGTATTCTATCTTCATTCACGCTTATTAGAACGTGCTGCTCGTGTAAACGAAGCATACGTTGAACGTTTCACAAACGGTGAAGTTAAAGGCAAAACAGGTTCTTTAACAGCATTACCAATTATTGAAACGCAAGCGGGTGATGTTTCTGCATTCGTACCAACAAACGTTATCTCAATTACCGATGGTCAGATCTTCTTAGAATCTAACCTATTTAACTCAGGTATACGTCCTGCTGTTAATGCGGGTATTTCAGTATCTCGTGTTGGTGGTGCTGCTCAAACGAAAATCATCAAAAAATTAGGTGGTGGTATCCGTTTAGCATTAGCACAATATGCCGAGCTAGCAGCGTTTGCTCAATTCGCTTCTGACTTAGATGACGCGACGCGTGCTCAATTAGAGCATGGTCAACGTGTTACTGAATTAATGAAGCAAAAGCAATATAGCCCATTGTCAATTGCTGAAACAGCCGTATCGTTATTTGCCGCAGAAAAAGGCTATTTAAACGATGTGGAAATCAACAAAGTTGTTGATTTTGAAGAAGCATTACGTTCATACGTAAACAATGAGCACGCTGAGTTGATGACTACAATCAACGAAAAAGGCGACTATAACAAAGATATCGAGTCTGGTTTAGCGAAAGCGATTGAAGCTTTTAAAGCTACCCAAACTTGGTAATTAGTTAACCTTTTCGCGGAGAATAGTCATGGCTGGTGGTAAAGAGATTAAATCAAAGATCGGAAGTGTACAAAATACACAGAAGATCACCAGTGCAATGGAAATGGTTGCAGCGAGCAAAATGCGCAAAGCGCAAGATAGCATGGCTGCATCTCGTCCATACGCTGAAAATATGCGAAATGTGATCGGTCACATCGCGCTTGGTAATTTAGAATTCCGTCATCCTTATATGGAAGAACGTGAAGCTAAGCGCGTAGGCTATATCGTTGTCTCAACAGACCGAGGTTTGTGTGGTGGTTTAAATATTAACTTATTTAAACAAGCTTTAGCTGATGCTGGTAAACAGCAAGCAGCAGGCGCCGAAGTTGAATTTGCTGTGGTTGGTTCTAAAGCCACTGCATTTTTTAACAATATGGGTGCAAAAGTTGTCTCACAAATTTCAGGTTTAGGTGACACACCTTCACTGACTGATTTAGTTGGGAGTGTGAAAGTGATGTTAGATGCCTATGACAACGGTGAAATAGACAGGTTGTTCATTGTATATAACAAGTTTGTTAATACCATGACGCAACAGCCGACAATCGATCAACTTTTACCTTTGCCTAAGTCAGATGATGACGCAATTAAGCATCGCTGGGATTATTTATATGAACCAGACGCTCAAGCATTACTAGAGCAATTATTGGTTCGTTATACAGAATCTCAAGTATATCAAGGTGTGGTTGAAAACCTCGCATGTGAACAAGCCGCTCGTATGGTTGCAATGAAAGCTGCAACCGATAACGCGGGTGACTTAATTGATGATTTACAATTGGTATATAACAAAGCTCGTCAAGCAAGTATTACTCAAGAATTGAGTGAGATTTGTGCAGGCGCAGCAGCGGTATAAGCAAAGGTTCTTGATTTATTTTTTAGTAAATAAGAGCACAGATTAGAGGATTAAACATGAGTACAGGTAAAGTCGTCCAAATCATTGGCGCAGTTGTGGATGTAGAATTCCCACAAGATGCTGTACCTCAGGTATATGACGCATTAAATGTAACTGAAGGTGACCTTTCAGGCTTAGTACTAGAAGTACAACAGCAATTAGGTGGTGGCGTTGTACGTGCTATCGCTATGGGTTCATCAGACGGTTTGCGTCGTGGTCTGACAGTAGTAAACACAGGTGATAACATCCAAGTTCCAGTAGGTACTGCAACTTTGGGTCGCATCATGAACGTATTGGGTGAGCCTATCGATGAAGCTGGCCCAATCGGCGAAGAAGAAAAATGGTCAATTCACCGTGAAGCACCTGCATATGCAGAGCAAGCGATGTCTAATGAACTACTTGAAACTGGTATCAAAGTAATCGATTTAGTATGTCCATTCGCTAAGGGTGGTAAAGTTGGTTTATTCGGTGGTGCTGGTGTTGGTAAAACCGTTAACATGATGGAACTTATTCGTAACATCGCGATTGAGCATAGCGGCTACTCAGTATTTGCTGGTGTAGGTGAGCGTACTCGTGAAGGTAACGATTTCTACCATGAAATGAACGATTCTAACGTACTTGATAAAGTATCGTTAGTTTACGGCCAAATGAACGAGCCTCCAGGAAACCGTCTTCGTGTTGCGATGACTGGTTTGACTATGGCTGAAAAATTCCGTGACGAAGGTCGTGACGTATTATTTTTCGTAGATAACATCTACCGTTACACACTTGCTGGTACGGAAGTATCTGCATTGTTAGGTCGTATGCCATCAGCGGTAGGTTACCAACCGACACTTGCTGAAGAAATGGGTGTGCTTCAAGAACGTATTACGTCAACGAAGAAAGGTTCAATCACTTCAATTCAAGCGGTATACGTACCAGCGGATGATTTGACCGATCCATCTCCAGCAACAACCTTTGCTCACTTAGATGCAACAGTTGTACTTTCTCGTGATATCGCATCGCAAGGTATTTACCCTGCAATCGATCCACTTGATTCTACTTCGCGTCAATTAGACCCGTTAGTAGTTGGTGCTGAGCATTATGAAACAGCTCGTGGCGTTCAATCAACGTTACAACGTTACAAAGAACTTAAAGATATCATCGCCATCTTAGGTATGGATGAGTTATCTGAAGAAGATAAGCAAACAGTATCTCGCGCACGTAAGATCCAACGTTTCTTATCTCAACCGTTCTTCGTTGCTGAAGTATTCACAGGTTCTCCTGGTAAGTATGTATCACTTAAAGACACTATTGCTGGCTTTAAAGGTATTCTTGCTGGTGAATTTGATGACTTACCAGAGCAAGCTTTCTACATGGTTGGTTCTATTGAAGAAGCAGCTGAAAAAGCTAAAAACATGTAATGAAGGCTGGCGGTTAACTTTTTAGGATTTCCTCCTAGAAACGACTAACCGCCTATTTTGGAGGTCAACATGGCAATACTTTCTGTAAATCTGAATGTGGTGAGTGCTGAAGAAAGCTTATTCTCTGGTGCTATTGAATCATTACAGATCACAGGTAGCGAAGGTGAATTAGGTATTATGCCTGGTCACGCACCTTTGCTGACCTCACTAAAACCTGGTATGGCTAGAATCGTTAAGAAAGGCGGTGACGAAGAAGTTATCTATCTTTCTGGCGGTATGCTTGAAGTTCAACCAAATCATGTCACTGTACTAGCAGATATTGCGGTGCGTGGTGGTGATTTAGATGAACAAGCAGCAGAAGAAGCGAAACAACGCGCTGAAGAGCATTTAAATGCTCATGGTGACGATGTTAACTATGCAGAAGCTGCTGCCGAATTAGCTCGCGCTGTTGCACAGTTACGCGTAATTCAGGCAATGAGTAAAAAATAAACCCATACGAAAGACTTTCTTAAAGTTTTAGTGATTAAAAAAGCGACATATTACTTCGGTAATCGTCGCTTTTTTGTTTTCTTGATGTAAATCAAAAAAATAATTACCAAAACTAAATAATGTAACTATATTATTTATATGGAATTTAATAATAATAGTTTATGAGTAAACCTGAATATAGCTACTTTGTGTCAGCGGCCGTTATTGCTGCAAAGTTAGACAAAGCCACGAAAGTTGCTCAACAATTATCTTTAACTGCAAGTAATGCGAGGGCTGTGGCATTAAGAGCAGGTGAAGGCGCTGCTGGATTTCGACCGTTAACAGACTTTATTGACCGTTTAGCTGATGTAACGGTTAACTCTTCTAAGAAAATAAATAGCCTTGCTGCCAATTTAAGTAAGATAGCGGCGGAAAAATTTAGATCAGATTCAGCACTTCAACGATTTGGTATCGTCTATAACAAAGCAAAAGATTACCCTAATATCACCAGTTTAAATACAGCATTTAATCGCACGAAAATTAATCAAGAAAGACTCCAACGGATTTATGGAAAACAGATCCGGCAACTCAACCTTGAACTCGAAGAATTAAGCGGTGAGTTAAGAACCGCTGTTATCTTAGCAACCTTGTCGAGGGTTGAAGCATCGCAAGCCGGCATGGCATATCAAGAATCACTTCATAACGTTGCAGATAATGTTGAAAATGCTGCAACGATAATTAAAAAACATATCCAATCATCGCAACAGCTTGTCTCATCATTAGCTTAGGAAAGTTATGAAAACACATAAAATATTCGAAAATGGAACACATCAGTGGCTTATGATGGGGAGAGATATTGATAAACCAGATGCAATTATTGATACAAATCAGTATGTTGTTGTGAGTAAGAATAATGCGTTATTAATGGACCCAGGCGGTATAGAGTTATTTTCAGCAATGCTCGCAACGGTTATTAAACAAATTCCTGTTGAACAAATTACCCATTTATTTGCCTCACACCAAGATCCCGATATTATTTCATCCTTAGGGTTATGGGATCAGGCGCTTGAGGGCGCAACGCTTCATTCTCCGTGGATATGGGAGGGATTCATTAAACATTTTGGTATGGAAAATATAATCTATGATCCTATTCCTGATGAGGGCGGAATATTAAAACTAGACTCTGTGGTATTAGAATACATACCAGCGCATTATTTACATTCCTCAGGTAATTTTAATATTTATGATAAAGAGGCAAAAATATTAATGTCCGGAGATATTGGCGCTGCACTTGAAAGTATAGATGCGCCACTATTCGTTGAAAATTTTGATGAACATATCCCAAAAATGAAGATGTTTCACCAACGTTGGATGCCTTCCAATGAAGCCAAAAATGATTGGGTAGCCCGTGTACGTGCATTAGATATTGATATGATGTGTCCACAACATGGACGGATATTTAAAGGGGATGATGTTAAACGTTTTTTAGATTGGTTCGAAGCGTTGCCCGTTGGTATTTTACAGAGTAAATAATGCTAGAATACTTTTAGCTAACTTTAATGTTGTTAAATAAAAACCAATCATAGAGATTGGTTTTTATTTAGATTGTTCAGGCAACAAACTACTTGCCTTCTGGGTTATAAATCCAGATAGCATTATTGATATGCTTGCTAGTATCTTCACCTATTAATACACGGCCATCGTCCATTACTAATAAATTATCTGGATTTGAAATACCGTTAACATCACATTTATTACCTTGATCATCTCCTGCAGAATTGTATTCACCGCCAACAACTACAGGCTCCATTCGAGTAACATTGAAATCTGTGGTTAAACCAAAACGGTAAACTGCGCCACATTTAGCAGAAGAATCAAGCTGAATGTCTCCCGTTAAATCAACCATGCCTTTGCCGACCTCAGACATAGCTGCATACATATAGGGAATAGTGCCACTGGCAGCGCCGTCTGTGTTAATAACAACCCCTTCCATTTTCCTAAATTCAGTCGTGGCACCTTTAGCTTTGGCAGCTCGAAGTGTCTCTATAAAAGCATAGCGATCATCGCCATTACCATTATTTGCCCAATCATCTATTTCATCTTGGGTAATGTAACTCGTTTCCCCTTCAACATAATCAGACTCTGTGATGCCATTATATTCGTTTATCCACGTTTTTATTTGAGTATTATTGCTGGTGCCTAATTTAATCCACTGTATATCAAACCCTGTTTTAGCCGGGTCACTGCTGGCATCTTGCGTAAGTTTTGCCGCATATAATGTGCCTGAGCTTAAATCACCAGCATGTGTTGCGACAAATTTATAGAAGGCTTTATTTGACCCATCGTCTGTGGTGTAAACGGTTTTCCAATCAGGCATTACTACGGCATTTTCATGGGCGACTCGACCTAACGTAAAATGTTTAACTGGTGTTGGGCTGGTTGATGTTGGGTCGGTAATTTCTACAATATAACCATAATCATAAGGATTGGGTAAGGTTGAGCTACCTAGATAAGTTTGTAAATTTTGAATGTCAGGGTAGCTTGGGTAGCCATCAGTATAATTAACATTATTCCATTGCTCAGTATTCTCAGCTTCATAGTTTTCTTCAGATGTTAATGGCGTATTCCAAGGAGATAAAGTGCCGAAACAGTTAATTATAGTGCCTAATACAGGACTAAAATCAACATTGATAACATCACCTGATAACCAATTACCCGACTCAGTTTTCGTTAACTCTATCCGACTCATTGCTCCTGGGCGATCTTCCCATGCTGTGAATAAGAAACCGCTACTACCATTAGCCGATGTAGGTACGAATGCATTAAAATCTGGATCTTGAGATTGTTTGATTTTACTCAGGCCATCTGGGGTAGAAATAGCACCTAAACCTAACGCTAATTGATCATTAAAAGTATCTCCAGCTTTACCAATTACTTGATATTGTCCCGCGACTAAACGAACAGCCAGTTTTTCTTCATCTGTTGTTGGTACCGGTAAGTCAGCAGTCTTAGGGTCAAGAGTGCTCCAATCAAAACCTGTTACCACACCAACCTGAGCGGCAGTATTATTGCCTGATAAATCGGCAGGGTGTTGAACATTAAAAAACAGTTCGTCATTGTCTGTTAAGAACATCCCCGTGATTTCTGCACCAACAGGAACGGTTGCTAAACGTGTTAATTTTGCGGGTGAAGTTAAGTCTTGACCGTCGATACCATTTGTTCCATTGACTCCATTACTACCATTGGCGCCATCATCGCCATTACAGGCAGTTAGCATAGTTGTGCTTAGCATTGTGGCTAATAAAAGTGCAATCGGTGATTTTTGTGTTTTTAACATGTTAGTTTCCGTTTAATCATTTGAGTTATTCAACAAAACTAAAGTGTTCTTGTGACAGTTAAATGATGAAAAAATGACTGCTTTTTTAAGGAATTGTGACGGTTTGATTAATAGCACTACGTCAAATAACTGTAATAAATGGTTCGTATAATTTAGGTAAAGAATAAAGAGGTTGTTATGAAAAATTACTTAATATATATGTGCTTAACTATAGCTGTCGTGGTGAGTATTATGACTAAAGGCAGTATTTTTGACAAAAAAACAGAGGAGATATCTTTACTACCACATGTCGATAAAGCAAACATTTTAGTGCCGACAGCTAATGGTAGTTTGAATGAAGAAGCCCCTATTCCATCACAATGTTATACAAAAACTGAAGGGATAAATAATCCCTGTTATACCTGTCATCAATCATATCAACCGCAACCATATACTGAAGCACGAGCAAATTTACGAAATGATGGTGCTAATCAAGGGCTGTATAACTTTTCTGATGAAGGTGAGATAAATAGTTGGAAAAACTTATTTGTAAATCGCAAACCTTGGATAGCGAAAATTAGTGATAAGCAAATAACCGAGTATGTCGATCAAGATAATTACAGCAAGTTGTCGACTAGGTTAAGAGCTCTAGATTGGCAAGGGTTCATACCTGACTTAAAAAATTATCATCTCGGTGCAAAAGCATTTAATCATAATGGTATAGCAAAAGATGGTAGTGCTTGGGTAGCATTCAATTACAAACCTTTTCCTGGGACGTTTTGGCCAACCAATGGTGCTACTGATGATGTACTCATCAGACTGCCTAAAGCGTTTAGAGAGCTTAATGGGGAATTTGATCAGGAAGTGTATTTAACCAATTTATCATTAGTTGAAATGAGTATTAAAGCCATCGCACAAATGGATATCTATGCGGCAAATGAATTAAGAATTAATCACGATTTAAATCAGGATGGAAAACTCACCCCAAGTGTTGCTAGTGTGAAGAAAAGAGATAATTTTATTGGTGATGCCAAACACCTGAAAATACCTCATCAACAATACCCTGTTGGCACCGAAATCATGCATTCTGTGAGATACATCGGGGCGAAAGACAATGGCGAAATATATATTCCACAACGGATGAAAGAACTGCGTTATATGAAAAAGACACAGCATTTAAGTGAAGCTGATATTGATAGTGCTTACCGCAGAGAAAGGAAAGAAAAACTTGATGAACAATTACCCCATTATACAAAAATAAAAGATAACGGTTTTAATAATAAGTTTGGTTGGTTAATACAGGGGTTTATTGAAGATTATGCAGGCGAGTTAAGGCCGCAATCACATGAAGAAACTTTTTATTGTATGGGGTGTCACTCAGCTATTGGCACAACCATAGACCAAACCTTCTCATTGCCACGTAAGGTTACCGGTAAGGCTGGCTGGGGTTATGTGAATTTAAAAGGAATGAAAGACGTTCCTTCTAAAGGACAGAGTGAAGGCGAAATATTGCAGTACCTAAAAGTTAATGGTGGTGGTAATGAATTTAGAGAGAACGATGAAATGTTATCAAAGTGGTATGGTTTAGACGGTTTAGTCAATGAAGAGAAAGTTAAATCAGCTGAC
The DNA here is from genome assembly GCA_040779345.1 of Colwelliaceae bacterium 6441. Classification (GTDB taxonomy): domain Bacteria; phylum Pseudomonadota; class Gammaproteobacteria; order Enterobacterales; family Alteromonadaceae; genus Thalassotalea_H. The sequence goes on from JBFONU010000002.1 coordinate 57,322, forward strand.
GTTTATGAATTGCTTATGCCATCGAAAAAACGCGCATTGCAGTTGAATAAGGCGTATACCCAAATAGTCAGAAGCCAAAGTTTTATCCATGGTCGTGATGTTAATATAACACCCGCGAAAAATGTCCATAAAAAAATAGATGAATCGATTACTCCCTTAAAAGAAGAATTTAGGATTGATGATTGGGATATTCGCTTAGATTGGTCGAACAAGTGATCACCTTTATAAATAAAGTTTTGTATATTTGATCGATTGCTAGTTACAATGTTGTTAACGTAACTTTTATGGAAAAATTATGAGTTTATCAGTTGTTATTTTAGCCGCGGGTAAAGGTACCCGAATGAAATCCGCCCTACCTAAAGTATTACACCCCATTGCTGATAAACCTATGGTGAGTCATGTCATTGATGCGGCTAGACAGCTTAATGCAGAAAATATTTATGTTGTCTACGGCTTTGGTGGCGAAGTGCTAAAAGAAAAAATTGTTGGTGATGACCTCATTTTTGTTGAACAGCGAGAACAATTAGGTACAGGACATGCCGTAAATGTCACAAATGAATTTTTGCAAGATGATGACGATGTGTTAGTGCTTTATGGTGACGTACCTTTAACCAAAGTATCAACGTTAGAAAAGTTAATTGCGGCAAAACCTGAAAATGGCATGGCTTTATTAACGGTTCATTTGCAAAACCCAACCGGTTACGGTCGTATTGTTAGACAAGCAGAGTCTGTTGTTGGTATTGTCGAGCAAAAAGATGCGTCACCTGAACAATTGTTAATTAACGAAGCGAATACAGGGATACTCTTAGCCAATGGTGGTGACTTAAAACGTTGGTTGTCAAACTTATCAAGTGATAATGCCCAAGGTGAATATTATTTAACGGATATAATCGCCGCTTGCCATAGTGAAGGTAAGATGATTGCCACTGCACACCCCGAGACAGAAATTGAAGTTGAGGGAGCAAATAATCGTGTACAACTTGCTGCGTTAGAGCGAGCTTATCAATTACGAAAAGCCGAAGCATTGATGATTGCTGGCGCAAGCTTGCGCGATCCTAATCGAATTGATGTGCGCGGAAAAATGATCATTGGTCAAGAAGTACAAATTGATATTAATTGTATTTTTGAAGGTGAGGTGGTGCTAGCGCATGGCGTGACAATAGGGGCTAATTGTATTTTAAAAGATTGTACTATTGGTGAAAATACACAAATTAAGCCAAATACGATAATTGAAGGTGCTGTTATTGGTGATAATTGTTCTGCTGGCCCATTTGCGCGTATCCGCCCAGATAGTGTTATGAATGAAAATTCCCATATTGGCAACTTTGTAGAAATGAAAAAAACTACCTTAGGTAGTGGTAGTAAGTCTGGTCATTTAACCTATTTAGGTGATACAACTGTTGGCCAAAACGTTAATATTGGTGCAGGTACTATCACTTGCAACTATGATGGTGCGAATAAGTCCCATACTACTATTGATGATAATGCCTTTATTGGTTCAAATAGTTCATTGGTGGCGCCAGTATATATTGGAGCAGGTGCAACCGTTGGTGCTGGCTCAACCATTTCAAAAGATATTGAAAATGGTGATCTTGCTGTTGCTCGAAGTAAGCAAAGAAATGTCAGTGGTTGGCAACGACCAGTTAAATTGGAAAGTTAGTGAAGATATTTTTCTCGTTATTGCTGATAACGATAAGCTTTATTAAGTGTGTAAATGCTCAGGAGTCTTCTTTAACTGTGGTGACTTCTAATAGCAATATGTTGCAATATCAGCAAGATGGCAAAGCAGTAGGGCCAAGTGTTGATATTCTAAATATGTTATTAACAGAAGCAAACCTGACGGCTGAAATAAAGTTTATGCCTTGGACGCGGGCATTTCAAATAGCCCAAACAAGGCCTAATACTTTAATCATGTCTATGGTTAGGAATCCGGCTCGAGAAGCAAAATTTCATTGGATTTCTAAAGTAAGTGATACGATCAAGTCCTTTATTTCATTAAAAGAAAATACCTCACTTAAGGTGACAAATATGGAAGAGCTTAAGCAAAAGGTTGTTGCTGTAGTTCGTGGCTCTGTATCGGTTAACTTTTTAATAAATAATGGCTTTTCAGAAAATAAAAATCTTTACTTAGTGAGTAATACAGAAAAAGCGATTCAATTATTACTTAATAAAAAAGTCGATTTAGTCTTTTGTGATCCTTCGTTGTTTTATTATTACTTCAGAGAAAAAAAGCTTAAAAGTGAAGATTATATTAATGTTAATTCAATTCAAAGTACTAAAAGATCAAGTTATATCGCACTGAGTAAAGACTCTGATAGTAACTTAGTCGCTAAATTAAGAGCTGCTCAACAAGTCATCAATAAAACTGATAAATACCATTATTTGGTTAAATTTAGACCGTTAATATCCCCTACCTCTAAATAGCAATTGTATTTTTGCTTCACATTTGCTTAAATAGCTAAGTTTTAAACCGAAACTTAATTTAAGTAAATCGAAACTTATGTCAAAAAGAAATACCAAGCAACGTCGACACATTATTATTACCGAGTTGAATATTCAAGGTGAAGTCAGTGTTGACCAACTATCCAAGAAGTTCGAGACCTCTGAAGTCACTATCAGAAAAGATTTAGCGGCATTAGAAAATAGCGGCTTATTACTTCGACGTTACGGAGGAGCTGTTTCATTACCCTCTGAATTAATCGAACCAAAATGTGAAAAACTTTCAAAGCGAAAGATTAGTATTGCAGAAAAAGCAGCGACACTTATTCGAGATCATAATCGCATTATTTTAGACAGTGGCAGTACAACCTCAGCTTTAGTCAAAGAGTTAGGCAAAAAAGAGGGGTTAGTGGTAATGACAAATTCATTATCGATAGCGTCTGATATTCAAGCATTAGAAAATGAACCGACATTACTGATGACAGGTGGAACATGGGATCCTTTGTCTGAATCTTTTCAGGGAAAAGTAGCTGAAAGCGTGTTGCGTTCTTATGATTTTGATCAGTTATTTATTGGTGCTGATGGCATTGATATTGAACGAGGAACAACAACCTTCAATGAACTTCTTGGCTTAAGCCAAGTCATGGCAGAAGTCTCTCGTGAAGTGATAGTGATGATAGAGTCTGAAAAAATCAACCGTAAAATACCCAACTTAGAAATACCTTGGCAACAAATACACACCTTGATTACTGATGATGATCTAGCGGTAGATGTTAGAAATAAACTTATAAAACAAGGTGTTAATTTAGTTTGTGCTAAGTAATATTAATTTTTTAACAATAATAGAAAAATAGATAGGAAGGTCAACAGGCCTTAATATAAAAGGATAACGTTATGTGTGGGATCGTCGGTGCAGTAGCACAACGTGATGTGGCAGATATTTTAGTAGAAGGACTCAAGCGTCTTGAATATCGAGGATATGACTCTGCTGGTGTCGCTATTATTGATAATGACAAGCAATTAAAAAGAGCTCGTCGATTAGGTAAAGTACAAGAGCTTGATGATGCTTTATCGACGCAACCATTATTTGGTGGGACAGGTATTGCTCATACACGTTGGGCAACTCATGGTGCACCAAGTGAAAGTAATGCTCATCCTCATGTTTCTAGTGACAATATTGCCGTTGTTCATAACGGTATAATTGAAAATCACAAAGAGTTAAGAGAAAAGCTTCAATCATTAGGTTATGTTTTTGTCTCTGAAACCGACACCGAAGTTATTGCTCATCTTGTTCACCATGAACTAAAAACGGCAGACTCATTAGTTAGCGCTGTGCAAAAAACGGTGACTCAGCTAGACGGTGCTTATGGTACTGTTGTCATGGATTGTAATGACAAAGATCGCATAGTAGTTGCTCGTTCAGGCAGCCCATTGGTGATAGGTTATGGCTTAGGTGAAAACTTTATTGCTTCAGATATGTTGGCGCTTTTACCTGTTACGCGTAAGTTTTCGTTTTTAGAAGAAGGCGATGTTGCCGAAATAACACGTTATAACGTTAGTATTTTCGACATTGATGGCAATGAAGTAGAGCGTGAAGCAAAAGAGCGAGAAGTAGCGCAAGACATTGGTGATAAAGGTGAATACCGTCACTACATGTTGAAAGAAACCTACGAACAACCGACGGCTATTCGAAATACACTTGAAGGTCGCTTAATTGGTAATCAGCTAGATAAAAACACTTTTGGTGATGGTGCTGATGATATATTTAAAGAAATTGAGCATGTACAAATCATAGCCTGTGGTACCAGTTATCATTCAGGCATGGTTGCAAGATATTGGTTAGAATCTTTAGCGGGTGTGTCTTGTAATATTGAAATTGCCAGTGAATTTCGCTATCGAAAATCGCATGTACCGAAAAATGCCATGATCGTGACTATTTCACAATCAGGTGAAACTGCTGATACTTTAGCGGCGTTAAGATTAGCAAAAGAATTAGGTTATCGCTCAAGCTTAGTTATTTGTAACGTTGCCGGTTCATCCCTCGTTCGTGAATCTGATTTGGCTTTTATGACTAAAGCAGGCGCTGAAATCGGTGTGGCATCAACCAAAGCATTTACTACACAATTAGTTGGCTTATTAATGATGACACTGGCCATTGGTCAACATCATGGCATGAGTGAAAGTGTACAAAATGATATAGCACAATCCTTAATGACCTTGCCTAACAAGTTAGACGAAGTTTTAGCATTAGCGAGTTCTATTGAAGATTTAGCTGAAGATTTTGCGGATAAACACCATGCTTTATTTTTAGGACGTGGCGATCAATATCCCATAGCAATGGAAGGTGCACTTAAACTCAAAGAAATCTCGTATATTCATGCTGAAGCCTATGCTGCTGGTGAATTAAAACATGGTCCATTAGCACTTATTGATGCTGAAATGCCAGTCATAGTGGTAGCACCTCAAAATGATTTAATTGAGAAATTAAAATCAAATGTTGAAGAAGTACGTGCTCGTGGTGGTTTAATGTATGTGTTTGCTGATAATGATGCCCAATTTGAAAGTGATGAAACGATGAAGGTGATAAATGTCCCTCACTGTGATGAGATCATTGCGCCTATTGTTTATACACTACCGTTACAGCTACTTTCATATTATGTAGCCATTATTAAAGGTACCGATGTTGATCAACCGAGAAACTTAGCGAAAAGTGTTACAGTGGAATAAAAATTCACTATCGATTTGTGCATTTGTCGTAGGACAATTAAGTTAAAAATCTTTTAAATCCGGTTAAGCTGATCAAAAGCTAACAGGTTTTTTTATGGCAAATTAAAGTACCTCCTAACTGAAAAGCAAATCATTAAACTAATTAAAGATGGTCGTGGTTCTGGAAGGGGTTCCTATATGTTAACGAGGTTCCATCGAAAGGACGATATCAGCGGGTCTACACTCACTTTACTGGCCGGATTCACCATGTGTTATCAGACCTTGAGTTCGCAGTATTTATCCTTTTAGATTACAACGCTTCTGTAACCTATATTTGTGAACAGTTTGATCTGATTTAATGACACCGCACACTTTTATGAAGGATAATTAATCCATGATATGAAGGTTATTATCAATTTCATTTACGAGCATTACTTTATTATTAGTATTCATGTTGAATCTATTGCCTTTTACGGTACATGGATGATTTCAAACGTAGAAGACAAATTGTTAAGTGTTCTACTGGTATTGTCAGAATAGAAAATTTGTAAATCATAGTGATAAGTAGTGCCTTGGTCTGGTGTTAAAATCAATTCCAACACTGAAACGTTAATCATAACGTCTTTTGTTGGTGCCTTCTTGTTTAGCTCAATGGTTTTATTGCCGACATTCACTAAGATACTTGTTATCAAAACACCATTGTCGTTTTTTTGTGTATACGATGTGGGGTTACTGGTAAATTTAATATTTATTTGAATATCTACCGGGGTAGGCTGTTTTATTAATTGCTTTGCCATGTCTTTGTAATGTGCGGGAAGATTTAATGAAACAGGAATTTTGTTAGGATTAAAGCCTTGTAAGGCTATGCTTAAGTTTCCTTTAAGTAATATACTTTGTGGTGAAGTATCAAATAAGGCATCCCATATTTTAGCAAAGTCCGCTGAAGGTATGGTAAATGAGTCAACAATACCACTTTGTAAATCAATTAGTGCATTCTTTTCTATGATTTTTCCGGAAGGTAATGACAAGCTTAGTGAGGCACTTTTAAAATTAGACAACGGAATTAGTTGACCACCTTTTTGTGTTTTTTGAAAAACTTCTGTCGCCTTGCTAATACGTTTTTTGTCTATTTTTGGTACTACAAGATAATTAAACGTTACATTAACATCTTTTAATGATGTAGCATTTTTGGTGGCTTCAAAATACATTGACAGCATTGGGGACTTTTCAGGATCCAATGCTAAGTTAAAACTATCAGGTAAATAATATAAATAAGCACTGTTGTTAACATTTTGATAGTAATTATACCAAAAATCATTAAATTCAATAGGAAACTTCTTCAATGATAGTGATGGTGGTGGTGGTAAAATGCCATTGTAGATATAAGGATATAACTTCGGTGCAAAGAGGAATGTTTGCGGGTCGGTAATGGTATTTAATAATGACGAATCTGTTCTAAATGCGATAGCTAATGTTGTATTGGACTGGATATCTGATAATGCATTTAATAATGTATCCCTTTGTACTAAGGTATTTATTGTCAGTGTCGCTTTATATTGATTGGTGATTGATGTTTTGTTTACTTGTTGAAACGTTAATTCTTGCACTTTATCTAAAACTGAATAGCTTAGTACAACATAGGGAATCGTATTTTCATTCTTATTCAAATCGAACACCAATGACAATGTCCAGCCTTTACTTGAACCTGTGGTTGAAATTTGGTATTGAATTTGTCCTGAAATCACTTGAGTCGCTACTTTTGCCGTTAGCGGATCCACCTCTAACGTGGCCTCCGTTTGTAAGTTATTATAGGAATGTTTCAAAGCAAACGTTTTCTCAATACCAGTATTTAAAAATTGCTGTTTAGCATTGGCCACAATTGATTCATTGAGAGTTACAGTGTTTTGTAATATTTCGTTGTTAATAGTCATTTTATTCCCTTTTATGTGGCAAATATTGTGTTCTCAGTTTGTGTAAATAATTCGATGTCCATAAAAATTTTCCGTCATGTCGACAATACATTGGTGCTGATTTGCAATCAGGTAATAATGCCCATGCTGATAATTGCTTAATGAAAGGCGTTAGCACTGTCATCCCTAATGAGCGCCCATATTTTAATGTCTCAAGCCATTCATTTGGATGAGTATAATAGGGTGTTAATAGTTTAATTTTGTTGTAGTCACCATCACTCCAACTTAAGGCGTTATTTAGCATTTTTACTATGTAGTAATAAGTAGGTGTTTCTTGTTTATTGGCTAAATACAATAGGATAAGGGCATTGGTATTTACACAACAATCAAGCTGGCTAAGGTTATTCGTGTCGTTCATCCATGTGAAGTAAGTACTGCATTCGGCCCATGAATTTTCTGATGTATTCACCGCTTTGACTTTATAAGCACTCATCGCCACTAAGGTTTCGCGCATTGTTTTTAGTGTTATACGCTTATAGCGATAAAGCACTTCGGTAATAATGGCAGTGTCGTCAATATCTGCCGCAATGGTGTTATCTCCCATCCAGGTAGGGTGTTTATTTACGGGCCAGTAAGAAAAGTGCCCTGGTTTTATCATGCAATCAAGCAGAAAATCTAGGGCTTTATCTATGATGGGGCGGGTGGCTTTATTGTCTGTTAAATTGCGTAAAACTTGCGCGGTGATAAAGGCATTACCGTCAACATAACATTGACCGTCAGGTGTTCTAACATGGCTGATAAACGCGCCACTACCAAGTTGCTGAGGTTGTAATAATTCAATATTGTCCCTAAAGGAAGTCATACAGGTGTCCGTTTTAAAAGGCTTCATCGACAAGGTATTGAACGCTATATTTTGTGGGCTAAACGTACAGTTAATACCAGTCATCCCGTTTTGGGCAATACTAAAACCAACCACATTATGCTGAATATGAGGTTGAATTTCTTTTAGGCTACTAAACAAAGGCATGACAATATTTAAGTTTGTCATTAATTGTTCAATTTTAGGACTAACTAACGCATTATCGTCAAAAAAAGTTGGTGCCATGGTAAAAAGGCTAAATACAGACAGAGCATTATCTTCGCCATAAACAATACTAAATCCATACGTGGTTACCGGAAAGTCGTTACTGTCATTTAACGCTAACGCATTCTCAAGGATATTTTTTAATTGCCCGTATAAATGCTGGCAGTTAAAAAAGGCGGCAACTTTTTTAATATCATCAAACGATATTTCACCGCTATGCCACTGAAAATAATACTCCTTGTCATTAGATTGCGTAGTTATCCCTTTCATTAATAAGCGTAATCCTATTTTTTCAAGCTGTTCAAAATTAAATTCTTGTTGCGGAAAAATGCAAGCTATGGCGGCTTTAGTGTTTGGCACTTCAGTATATATTTTATAGTTCGTTTTGTTGGTGTGATACTTTATGCCAAGCCAAGAACCAAACTTTAATTGATTCTTGGCTTGGTATAACGCCGTGTGTTTTAAATTTACCTGTTGATTGGTTGGCAAATATAAATTGATGCGAGATTGAAATGTATTTGTATCTAATTTAGGTGGATATTCAGGTACAAAAGGGTCAATGGTGCAATACAAAGACGACGGTTTTAAGCTTGATGTGGTAAATTCAATAGGGGCTCCATTATAGGCCAACAGGCTACTATTATACGCGCTAGCTAAATGACCTGACTTAGCGCGTTGTTTAATAAAGTTCTGAATATCTTTATTAAGGGAGACCATTAAAGATGGCGCTCCCAAACAAAGTGTATCAACTACAGTTTTTAACGCTGCTGGATATGTGCTTAGAAAATTAAGCACTTTCTAATACTTTTTCAAGTTCAGAAATAACAATAGACGCAGGGTTTGCATCACCTTTCTTAGTGACTTTCTCACCGCCTACTTTGTAGTAAATAACGTTATAATTTATTTTCCAGGGTTGCTCCGTTAAACAACGATACTTAAACTGTTGTGTCTTCACATTTTCGGCATTAAAAGTGAAGCTCTTACTTAGCTGAATTGGTTGATCCTTACCTTGCTCTTGATATTCATACTCTAATTCAATAACGACTTGATTATAGTTATCCCAAGTAAAATTCCGGTCGAGCATCATATTGATCGTTTTAAAACTTAAGAAATTACTTGGCTCTAAAACGTAAGTTGTAGCGCCAATTGTAACATCATTTTTATAGGACGTTTCACCTTCCCAGCCCGAAGATATGCTTGATTTGAACGTATATTCACTGGCAATGTTGAACAAGGCATCTTTATTTTTTGAACGTACTAACGGTTGTTTTGTAGAACCGTCAGGCGCAATAAATGCATCTGCGGTATAATATTTTTTATCATATTCAAGGTTAAACGAACTAGCTCGTAGCCCGACTTCTTTAAAGGTATCTGGCCCCAAAATGGTGAAATCAAAACGTTGATAAAAAGGATCGTTAACGTCTACCTCAAGAAAATAAGGTGGCTTGGGTGCAACGTGCAATAAGTCTGAGCCAATAAAGTTTTGTGGCACTGCCGATTGAGTGATTGCTCTTGAATACTTATAATTAAAGTTAAGAGATTTGGTTTCGGTAATATGCACCAATTTTAACTCTAAAGAAGCTGACGGCATTAAACCCTCCGCCTCTTTGCCTGCTTCAATTAACGTATCAAGAATAGATTCGCTAGCTGATTTAGCTTGTTCATTTTTTTCTTCATTTGGGCTAATAGTTGCAGTGAAGAAACTCTTTAAGATTTCTTCTTTAACATATTGTAAAGCCCAATCTTTTTGTTTTTTAGCTTCTTCATCTGGTAAGTTTTCTGTTACCTCGATGACCAGATCTTGAGTTTGTTGTAGCTTTTTAATTACGCTATCAAAGCCAAGCCAAAAGGTGGCTGGTGGTGTCACAGGAATAGGTATGTTAATGCCAAATTTAGTATCAAATTCGTTGTAAACATTTTTAAAATTAGCGGTAACTTTTATCTTTAATGCAGGCGTAATTCCGGTATATTCTAAATTATAAGCAACCGCTGCAGGGGCTTGTGCTTCATTAAAAGATTTTTCTAACAAAGAACTTTGTACAGGGGTTAATTTAGCACTGAAAATAGCACTGTTATCACCAATTAAACTAGGGCTCTGAGCGGAAACTATTGTTCCATTCTTTTCAGCATCCAACACAAAAAAATCTACTGTACCTTTATTAAATGGCACGGGAGATTTTCTTGGATTTTTTGGCTTAATTTCGAGTTGTGATAAATACGTGTTAAAAGCTGAACTTAAGTCGCTTTCATCCAGTGCTGTGTTAACTTCAAAATTAATATAGCCACCTTGTTGCCCATCTTGATTACCAGTATATTTAATTAATGAAAATATCGGTTTGCCATTTTTCATTGCTATTTTAATGTCGTTTGGTAAATACCAAAACTGGCTGTCGTCACTATCATCAGCAAAAAAAGTAATATTTTTTATGGTAGCGGTTTTCTCTCGTAGTAATAACATTGTGATTCCTTATTAAATGTCAGTTAGTTCTAATTGATCTTCGGTTGTGGTGTAGTACTTGGGTATTATTTTATTATCTTGATCAGTGATAATGAGGTTTAAGTCGATACTTTTTACATCAGGGTATAATTGATCGGCACTAAAAAACTGTACGGTATTTTTTTTATTAAATATTAAATTTTGTATTAGATTTAATGGCTTAGTTTCATTCGGTTTATGGCAATTATATGAAAGGTGCACCAATACCTGTTTGATTATTGTCCAATCATAACTAGCCTTTAGTAATAGTTTTCTTTGCGGATATACCGTTGAATATAAATAAGTGTCTTGTGCTGACGGTTGGGTAATAACGACAGGTAAATGTGGTGAGTTGTCATTCACTACATATTTTAATTTTGTGCTAAAACTGAATTGTTCAGGCTTAGGTAAAGAGAGCGTTAATTGTGCCGTACACATCTTTTTATCAAAAAGGTAAGTTTGTGAAAAAGTATGATTAGGTTGTTGCAATGTGCCACTATCAATGGTGACGATGACTGACTTATACCAATCCCAATTAAAACTATTCACCGTTTTTATATTGAATGTATAAAGCTGATATAACGCATTAACATCAATAAATAGTTGTTCGAGTGTTGTGGATCTATTTTCAGAGCTTACATGAGATATCCCGTTGATGCTCTCGGTAAAATATAGGGTGTAAGAGTAATCAACCGGCCAAATAATCGAGCCAGAAGCACCTGTTATTTCACTGTCTACAGAGAAATTTTTGTCTGTTAAATTGTCCGCATTAAAAGAGAAGCTTTTGGTTTGACCATTATATTTTAATACCACTGTTACTAACGAGATTCCGGGTTCTAATACCGGGTTTAGTAATGATATTTTTACTTTTCGTTGGGTAAAAAAGTTATCGTCAATGTTTTTTTGAGTAATCACTTTATCTGCGTCGTAATGGCTATTTTCAACTAACTGAGCAAAAAGCGCTTGTGGGAAAAAAGATCGTTTCACCACCGTAGTTGAATCAATACGAGCACTTAGTGTTCGATTGTTATTTTCGACGAGCGATATCTTTTTGTTTAAGATAAAGCCAAAGCTTGGTTTATTATCTGCCGGTATTTTATTGGACAAAACAGGCTGGAAAAATTCGGCTAATAATATATTGGTTAGTTCTTTTCCGGCCTCCTCAATATGGCTATCTGGCAACGTGTCTCGGGTTTTGATAGTAACCATTTTATCTTCAATTAATGTTTGGCTAATATTGGTTATATCTATTGAAAACAAGATAATATTAAAGCCATACTTTTTTTCAATATAGGTATAAACACTTGCCCAGTTGGCTTGTAATTCAAAGGTCGACGGCGGAACTTGAAGTAAGTAATCTTGTTGATAAATTAGCGCAATTGGCGCGGTTTCTGGCTTTTTTAAGAGTGCATCTAAAATTTCAATTTGGTTCTTATCAGTAAAAGAAAGCTGTGTTACTGATAAGTTATTATTCCCTAAGGAGGCGGTAATTCTGCAAGTTTGGTTAACTCCTGGAATAGATAGTGTCGCCTTTGAGCTAATCACTTGTAAGGGCAATAAAGTTGTATCTGCGGGAATACTGCTGTTTTTCTTTGCAGCTGCTTTAGCTTGTTCTACGCTGATTGATAATTCAGCCTCGATTGATAATGTTGCATAAAACTGTTGCTTATTTGCACTATTATTTTGATAAACATTATATGAAATATTGGGGTGTTTTTTTTCGTTGTTAACCGCACTGGGCACCGCAGACGTATAATAAAAAACACCTTTATTAGGGCTGCTTATAAAGAAAACATTGTCTGTTACGTTGTGATTATCCATATCTTACCCGTACTTTTTGATAAAAAATTTAAGCGGCTTAATAAATAAAGCCGCATATTTTACGTTAGAGAGTTATAACAACGAATTGGCTATCAATAGAGATATCTTTCTTGTTAATCGTTTTACCATCTTTATAAGCGCCTTGAAGTGAATAACTCACGTTAACGTTTTTATCATTGGCTTGAGGTAAGAAATGAAAGGTCATTTCTTCTTTAATCGTGTCTTTTAAATCTTTTGTTATTGCAATGTTTTGAGTTTGTTTAAAGTTAATGTCAGGGTAGTTAACCTCCATCGTTAATCCTAAAAACTCAAGTTCACCTGCAGAAATATCTGGAATAATAATAATGTTATATAATGTTGATATAGGTAACGCGTTAGCCACTTCAATTTGGTTTGCTCGGGTAGCGGCAAAACCAGGATAAGCCGAATCTGTCAGTGACCCTGTTGGTAGGTAATTGAAACTTTGTCCCTGAGTCGTTGTGTATTTCGCTTTGAAATAAATTGGTTTTTCAGGAAGAGCGCCAATTGGGTAAATATACGGTGTTGGTGGGGTTGTTTTGTTCAGTACTTGTGTATCAATTTTAGCTTCAATGTTTTTTTCTACATCAGAATATTCAGTTGTCAGCTCTACGGTGGCAAGAGTATCCCAAGCATTTTCAGGAATTAAAGAATTGATATCTGCGTAGACAATCCCACATTTTGCTAAATTGATAGACTGTACTAACGTTTCCGCTATTTTAAATTCTTCAGATACATAAGGCTTAGCATGCATGCCAATAAAGTTAACGGTATATTGATAGCTGTAGTTAATCCCTATTTTTGCATCGGTAAACCATTTATCTGTTTTTAATGGTCCTTTAGTTGATGAATCGAAGGTTAACGTGCTACTTTTACTGCCATACTTTGCGGTAACCACAATGCTACTAATATTATATTTTTCAAGACTACCAGAGGCATAGAAAGTCGGTTGTAGGGTCTCAAAGAAAGGGTCATCTAAGTCATATTCCTTAAAGAAATCAGGTAGTTTTGTAGCACCAACTAATGACTTTATCGATGGTAATTGAGTCTGTGGCACAATAGTGAATGGCACTACTGAGTTTTCTTCATATACTCGCGTAAAACTTTCAGTTTGCGTTAATGACTCTGAAAATTTGTCAAAACTGCCCGCATCATTAAGTAAATTCATACTCATGTCTAAGCCGGTTTGGCTACTTAAAATTTGTTCAACTTGCTTTTGTCCCCATGCTCTCAATGATTCTTTCCAAGTGTTATATTGATCTTGGCTCATCCCCATTTGAACAGCGGTTAAGCCGGTACTAACATTAATGTCTACCGCACCACTTTCAGTGAACTTGCGGGTAATTTTTTTCTCATCAGCAGACCACGTGTGCCTAGTAATGGTTTGTGAAACACTTTTCATTTTTTTACTGTCGTATTTTACAGTTACTTTTGCCGCGGGTAATGAAGCATTCAAACCAAAGTCAAAACGAATTCCAATACTAGAATTGTTATCAGTACCTTCTAAGACATTTTGAAAAAGCGTTGCGCCTTCACCGGTTAACGACATACTAAAAACGGTGTTGTTATTACCAAGTCCTGAAGGTACTACTGGGGTAGGAATCTCCCTATAAAAACCTTTATTGCTGTCAATAATTAGCGAGGCGCTTGCAGAGCTATAATTTGGTGCTAACAGTTTAATTTTTTTGCCACCATCGGGTAAGAGTTGACCTATAAACTGATCGTCAGGAAGTGAACTATCGTAAAGGGCTTCATATTGAGCAGCTTGTTTTTCACTTAAGCTTGTCGATTGAAATGCTGTGTGATAAGCCGTTTGCTTTGCTTTATCATTAGGGTCTTTGATAAATGCTTGATGTGCTTTTATCATTTCGACAATAAGGGTAGATTTAGCAGTTAGCTGAGGCGTTAAACCTGGAATTAATCCCGCTTTAATTTCAGCGATCATTGCATCCGTTGGTTGTGGTAATTCAACCGTAAACATCGCATAACCACCTTGTTGATCTTCGCTTCGGTATTTATAAAACATAAAGACAGGATCTTTACCTTTCGCCGAAAAAACAGGTGTTTCAGGTACAACATAATAGACATTTTTATCAGTATCATCACCGTAACAGGTGTATGAGTATTGAGTTAGACCTAAATAAGCATCAGTTTTTATTGTTACAGGTTGCTGTAGGGCAGTAGTTAACATGGGTATTTCCTTATTTTATTAGAGTGGGTAATTTAGTTTTATATCAAGTTGAGTTGATGTTAGTGAGGGGGATTCATACTTTGATGAGCCCCAAGATTTTTTCTTACCTTGCCATTCATATTCGATATGACCGTTAAAATCGGCTGCGAAGGTATTGACCATCCAGCTTGTTTTCCATTTATTTTCAGTATTAGCATCGCGAGGGAAATTAAACTCAAAGGTTTGATTATTATTGTTTCTTTGCGGAATGAAGGTCGCTTTACCTGAAATTTTCTTGAAACCTTCTTCTAATGAACAAGCATCAAAGGTAATTAGGTTAAAGCCTAAGCTTTTAGGTTGTAGCAAAACCTTCGGCTGAAATGGAATGACCGTTTTTAAAGTGCGGTAATTTGAAAACTTTGTTTCAACAGTAAGCTCGGTGACTGTGTCATCAACCATCATGGTAATTGCGTTAAAATTTGGCCATGACATAGCCACTTTTGTTTTATCTGATTGGATCTCAATCGACATTATGTTGATATGTGTAACATCAAAGCCTAGGTTTATTTCGCACTTTTTCTTTTTCACAACAGGTGTAATAGGTTTTCTTTTGGGTTCAGGTAATGGCGTTGTTGTGTTGCTAACAACTTTTGAATAATCTAACTGGCTAAATAGCTCGGTAAAATCTTTTGACCGTTGTATCTGATATGTTTGTGGTAGGGAATTGCTATAGCAAACGTTATAACTGACTTTGTCAGGTAATTCATGAACCGTGGTTATTCCTTGTAAAGTATTGCTCATCAAGGTAGCCGCAGTGTGCAATAAATTATCAGAAACAGACGCGATAGATTCAGAAGAAGGCTTATTCTTATAGCTAAGTTGTTGACTGATTGTTGGTTCTCTCGCCAGTTTTTGTGCGACAATTTCTTTCGCTAAAAATGATTGTATTTGAGTTGTTTGGGAATATTTATTCTCAATACAAAGTGTTAGTAACGCTAACCAATCAGCCGTTAATGAAGCTGTAATTTTACTACTCACTGTGAAGGTTGACTCACAAATTAAGTTAACCGTATTCTTCGTGCCTTGAATCGCTTTAACCACTTGATTTGCTTCTTCATGGGTTAATTCAGTTTTTGAACCTTGAAGCGCAACTTGGTAGCTATCTTTCTCGTTATCCGCAATAAATTGCAATGAATAGGCAGTATTAGGAGGTGTATATGATAATTTTAGTGCCCTTGTTTGAGCGCAAAAATGCGTATTAATGTATTGCTCAATATTACTTTCATTGGGCATTATATTAGGAATAATTGAGGTGAAAGCCGCTCCTTCAGTGCTGGTGGTTAAATGAAATGTTTTATCATTTTTTAAGGGTTCACTTGCCATAAACGTTTGGCCAAAAACACCATAGCTATAGTTGTTTTCAGGTTGTGTTTGATCATGAAAGCCAAATAAATTATTGATTGTAAAAAAATTAGTTAAACATGCTTTTGGGTTAATAAAGTTTATGTTCATGACGTTGTCCCTAATGTGATGGTTTGATCGCCCGATAAATAATCTGACCATGGCGAGTTTTTTGTTTTGTATCTAAATTTGCTTTTGAAAATGGACGGAGCATTCCATTGATATAAAAAGTGATTTTTTGGGCTAATGAACATATGTTCGGTAAGCTGAAGATCTTGAGTTTCAAAATGAACAATTTCCTTGTCCACCTCAGGTAAAAAATTCACCGTAATAGTTGCTTGTTGTGCGCCAAACTCTTTAAATAAATAACTTCCTATTTGAGTTGATTGATTAATAGCGTTGGGCAGGTCAATGGTTTCAATCTTTGATAAAGATACGGCTTTAATCATCGCGTAGGTTTTTTTATCTACAATGGGGTTGCTAATGCAAGGAACGGCAGAGCTTAAATCAAATGTTGATACATACGATCCTGAGGAATAAGTGCCTTGTATATGACAACTCGAAGCTAATTCTTTCGCTAATGTTAAGGTGAAAAATTCACAAGGAAAGATTTCCTGCGTAATAGACACCACATTGTTAGTGCCATTGTAAATATCACCAACACACTGCTTATTAACACCATTATCAAGATAATTAACAATAACCTGATAAGTAAAATCTTTATTGTAGGAGATGTTATTGTTAATAAAAGCAATCGTTTCTTTTTGTTTGTCAGTGGAGAGTCTTATCGTTTTCTTTTGTGTTTGTGGGTAAATGTTACCCGCCAATAAGCTTATTTGCACATCAATTGACACATCCAAACTTAACCCAGAAGGTAAGGCGTATAACACGTCAATCATTTTCTGCCCGCTTGGAATTTCTGGTGCGGTCACCCGAGATATTATTTTATCAACCGACACTCTTGCCAATTGTTGTGCGGCAATAAATGGGTTAAACAGGTAACATATTGGCCTAAAGACCAAAACTGTGTCGTTTAGATCTATCATTAAACGACCCGTTGATTTAGGCGGTACTAAGGTAAGATAACAATTATTATCACTAGGATCGCCAATAGCAGGTTGGCCATAGTGGCTATATAAACGGTCTAGTAACGCCTGACAAAAAGTGACTTTATTATTAACCTCCAACGTAGATAAATTTGGGGTCGAGTTGATTGCTAAACTGCTAATGTTTTTGGCTAAATAATTAACCAGATCATCATAGCCGTAGGTGTTTTTTGACTGTTCGAGGTTTGTTAAAGCAATTGATGAAAAGCTGTTAATCAGCCTCCCCGGATCAAATTCCAGCTGAAACGCTAAACGAGGTGATATACCTTTTACAAAACCATCTAGTCGAGCATTAAAGCCTATTACATTACTAGTTAATGTTTGTTCCATTAACTCAGTTTGTGCTGTATTTAACTGCACAACAAAATTAGCATCGGTGGCTGTATTCCAAGCACATTCAAATGCATTTGTCATTAATGGCGATTGAAAGCTAAGCTTGTAAGGTATTATGGGCAGAGGGCTTAGCGTTGTTGAAGGCACTGTTTCAGTTGAATAAACAAATGATGAAGTAAAGTTTAACGTGCCGTAAATACTTTCACTTGTGTAACTTCTCACTATCGTTAATAAAAATTCAAGAGACGGCTGATCTAATATTTCTACCGCATTAGGGTATGAATATTGAAAGTTGTTTTGACCAAATGCAGCAATTAACTGTAAATCTTGCATTTTAGTTATTTTTTGAAAATCAGGCATCTCTTGATACATGGTCAACGATCCTAGTGTGCTTGCATGGTGTAATGGATATAGTCTTGATGCCAAGCAGGATCTAGAAATTTCATTATGTTTTCAGGGCGTAAGTTATAGTTATCTTCCCATATTCTTTGCATCACACTGTCTCCAACTAGCATATTATTAGCGTACATAGTGCGATTCTCATTCGTTAAGTATTCGCCTGAATCATCACAAGACAAATGCAGATTAAACACATCTAGGGGTTTGTTTTGATAACTGATATTTTTTATTTTAACGAAGCCATCTGGGGTTATTAATTGGCAATCTACGCTAAGTTCTTTAGCCAATAAAACCCCTTTGTCTGTACAAAATGGATGCCCTAAACTAGCCTTGATGGTTTGTTCTTTTTTATCTAATATCGTTATTTCGCAATATTCGTCTTCACTACCACAAATAACATCTTCAACTCGCAAAGATTTATCATCTTGTGAACGAACCCAGTCACCTTGTGTGATCTTAGCTATTGTTTGCAGCGAACCGTCTTGCATCAATATTTCGCTGTCTTCACCTAAACAGCCATAAATTATCTGCATAGGTTTTATCGGAAGGGTATTTAATAATAACTGACCGGGAACCACAGATTTTGGTGCATTAGTAATGAAGCTAACCACTTGATTACCATTAATTTGAACCGTCACTTGAAAAACGTAATAAACCATTTCTCCAGACTTAAAATCAGGTTGCTTAAACGATAACCAGTCTAGGTTCCAGGACAGTGTTTGGTCTGCTATAACGGTATTGGGGTTATCAAAAAATTCAAAAGCGTCTAATGGTCTTATTGGACTACCACCATCAGTCGTTTTAATTAAATAAATAGCGCAAGCTGCGTTGATTGGTTTTTTGTCAGCCATATCAATATTGTCAAAATATTCGATACTTCCTTGAATCGGAACGCTTACTACACCGTTATAGTCATGCGTGTAATCACAATCTTCAGCCACACGCGTTAAACATATTTTTATTTCACTGTTTTTATTAACATCCGTTGGCGCGATATTGTTAATTATTTTAGGGTAGCCAACTGTGGTCATTATTTCGGCGGAGTATACGGTATTACTATTAACCGTTTGGCTGTAAGTATAAATAACGGTTAATGCTTCACTTGACGGTGTCATTTTGTTTGAGCATTGACCGCTAGCATTGATCACACAATCGGTAACATCCTGATAATTTTTCTTCAATGCCACTTTGCCGATTGGCTGAGCGTTATTGTTAAATATCCCTAACGTTTGTGTCACATTGGTGGCTGTGTTGGGTAATGAAGATACGGCCGTTGTGTTGTAAGTAATACCGTCACTAGAATTAAATGAAGCAATACAATGAACAGGTACAAATTTTCCTTGCGGAATAATAGCGGTATTAGCAACTTTTTTTGCTGATTTTGTCTCTTGCCAAACATTAAAAAATTTTTGGTAATTGGTTTGTGCAACACCTGCCAATGCTAATTGACCGTCATAAAAACAGACTAAATCTTTATCGTTGGGCTCAATAACAAAAGCCCCTTTATTTTGATATTTCGCAATCACTTTTTGAAGGATGGCTTGATCGCTTGGTGATAAACTAGTAATAGTCATTTTTATAGTTCGCTTAAGTCTGAGATGAATGTTATTCACTGAATAACGGTGGGAAAATCACACCGTTATTACAATGAAATGAGTTTATGCAGCAACAACAACAGGGTTACTTGCCCCTCTTAATACTGTGCATGCAGCCCAATAGCAGGTTATAGTTTTCCCCGGCTCTAAAAATTTCTCAGCACGTCGCCATAAATCATTAAGTTCAATATTTTCGAACGCGCCAATCATGTGTGGAACACCGGGTTGTAATTTTAATTTATTCGGATTTTGCAGAATTAAGTTAGGTGCACTATCGCCAGCGTTATAAATAATTGGCTGAGTTGGGCTTGCACCTCCAGTTTTAGGGCTGATAATTTCTAGGCCGCTAATTTGCTTACCACTTTCTAGTTGACCGCCTAAATCGTCAGAAATTGAAGCGCCAACAGGTGACAACATTACTAATTTAAATCCCGCAGGAACGATGGTTTCACCGTTAAACTCAACTTTTCCGTGACCACTAAATACCACATCTTTTGCTGTTGCTTGAATTGACATTGCTCTTCCTTATTTGTGTTTTGGATTTGTATTGTGTTTCTCTTTAGTTATATAAATTTAGAGTATTGATAAAGTAAATTCTTTTGATTGCGTATGAAAAACGTTTGAATTAGTAACTACTTCAACTTTTAATAGATTTCGTTGTTGACGAGGAGATATTGTGAATTGTTTTTTGTAAGCGCTTGAAAAGTTGGCGCTATTCTCATAGCCCACTTCAAAGCCCACTTCTTGAATTGAAAGTTCAGAATGTATTAATAATGACTTAGCCTTTAGCATCCGTTGCTTCCTTAGCCATTCAAATACCCCTAAACCTAGAACACGTTTAAAGGTTGAAGCGAGCTTACTTCTGTTGGAGCCCATGAACATCGCAATATCGTCAAGCCTAATTTTGTTATAAAGATTCTGTGTTAAATAACGACAAGTGTTTTGCACCAGCAGATCGTCTTTATTACAATTAATATATTTATCAATATTAAGGTTTAACCCTTTAACATTATTGTTGATATCGTAAGGTGAACCTGTACCTTTATGTATTTCTACTCGATAGCCATTATCTTCTAGAATTTGAGTACATCGCGTAGAGTCTTCAACAGCTAATGAAAGCACCATTATTTTACTTTTCGTATTATTCATATTTCTTCCTTGTTATAAATACTGTATTTCTAAAATGTTTTGGCAAAAATAAACCGGCTTTTGCTATTTACACTCAGAAGGCACGATCACAATAAATAGAAATGATTAAAGAGTCCTAACGTGAAGTTTACAATTTCTTACTAAACCCTTACCGCGAGTTTAAATAAATATAAATCATAGAGTTATGTAAAAAGTATTATTTGGGTATTTAAATAGGTAAAATAAGAAATCGAGTCACAATGTATGTAAGCAATATTAATTGAATAGAGTTAAAGGCAATAAACGTGCAAACATTGGCTATAGTTTTTGTTAGAGGTTTTGTTGTAAGTTTTTTATAAATTGTTAGAAAAATTTTTTATGTGAAGTAAAAAGTATTTAATAATAAAAATAACAGGTATTAAGCTTGAGCAATTCCAAAAGTAATTCGAACGACTTTATTACAGCATCATATTATATTGAAGGGGTGTATGTAGATCCTGCGCAAAATATCATTATTGAAAATAATGTAACATTACATATTCAGCCAAAGGTTATGGAGGTTTTAACTTACCTTTGCAGTAAAGCGGAGCAGCTTGTTTCTAGCGAGGAACTAATTAACTCGTGTTGGTCAAATCAATATATTAGCGACGGAGCGGTGCATAAATGCATCGCTCAAATACGTAAAGCACTATCTGACGATCCTAAAAAGCCACATTTTATTAAAACTGTGCCGAAAAAAGGTTACGTGTTTATTGCAAAAATCAAAGGGCTAAATAAAGCACCTCAACCCATTATGTCGCATTGGACAGGCGAGTCACCCTACCCAGGGCTAAAGCCTTTTACGTTTGCACAAAGCGATATTTTTTTTGGTCGAGAACAAGTGATTGAAGAGATAAACAATTGGGTATCTCAACTCGATGAAAAAGACACCGCTTGGTTATCACTTGCTGCTCCTGTGGGTGCAGGTAAAAGCTCATTGGTTTATGCCGGCTTGTTACCCATGTTAATGTCGCATTCTTTTATTAGCACAGTACATCACGAATTTTGTAATGTTGTCGACTTAGCATCAGTTGTAACATCACAAAAGCTCCATGTTTACTTATTAGAAATGTTATTGAAAAAAGAAAAACTCTCGCCAATACTTACCTTGCAAGATTATGAAACTATAATAACCGACTACATAGAAAACCCTGCGGATAGCCAGCAAATAGCATTATTTCAATCAACCCTTATTACAGGTAAAGGTCATAGCCGTTTTGTACTCTTTATTGATCACCTTGAAATGCTGTTTGACCCCTATTCAACACTTAATATAAGCCAAGAAGAACAAACATATTTTTTTCGCCTGTTACAGTTATTAGTTCATTCAAAAGAATGTTTTTTAATTACCACTATTCGCGAACAATTTCTAACGGCTTTAGTACAAACAGCACAGTTAGATGTGCATGCATTTCAGTACCAAATACCTAACTTTAGTCATACTGAATTAATTGATATTGTTGAAAAACCCGCCGAATTTTCTGGTATTCATTTTGAATACAACGGTGAGAATAGGGAGCGTTTAAATAGCGTTATTATTCATCAATTACATGTTGATTTTTTACCCATCGCTATTGTGCAATATTTACTTAGTGGATTATATGCCGAAAAATTCAATCAGATAATGACTTATAAAGCGTATAATAAAATGGGCGGTATTGCTGGATGCTTCGTTACTATTGCAGAACAGAACTATCAAAAGTTAACCGTAAATGAGCAAGCAAGTTTTGAGCGAATTTTATTGCGCATTTTAACGTTAGATGCTGGTGGCCAGATAGTTAAAAGTGAGCAATGCTGTTTTATTAGTGACCTTACTGACAAAACTCAATTGTTGGTTATTCATCAATTTATTAATGTGGGAATTTTTCAATTAACGTGTTTGAATAACCAAATAGGCATTCGCCTTGCCCATGATAGCTTATTAGAGTCTTGGCCCAGAATTAGTTTATGGATTAAGGCCAATATTTCAAAGTTATATCTTCGTTATGACTTGAAAATTGCTACCCAACGTTGGCTTTATCATGAACAAAGTAGCCATTTACTGATTCATTCAAACCAAAAAATAAAAAAAATTAATAGTATTCTCGTAGATAACGATTTCACACTTAGCGCGGATGAAAAATGTCTCATTACCTTATCAGTTAACAAACTTAAACGTTTGAATCGTGTTAAAAAAGCCACTATAGCTACATTTTTTATCAGCTTTTTAAGTTTGTCTTGGTTGTCTGTGTCACTTATTCAAAAAAATGAAGAGGTAAATACAACGCGTAATAACGCTGAAAATCTTATTTCTTTTATTCTATTCGATTTAAAAGACAAACTTCAGCCATTGGGTAAACTTGAACTACTTAATATAGTCGCAGATAAAGCTCTTAACTATTTTGAATTAGCAGGTACAGAGAATTTAACGGGCAAAGCCTTAATGCAATGGACAGAATCACTTCATATATTGGGCGAGGTCAATATCAGCAAGAATAACTTTACCGTAGCCGAGTCTTACTTTAAGCAAACAGAAGCAGCCTTAAAGTATGCGTTACAAAAAGATGAAACTAACGAAAAATTATTAGAATTATACATGCTCACCAATTACTGGTTGGGTTACTCTGCTTTTTTACAAGTCGACTATAAAGCAGCAGAGCCTTTCTTTTATCAATATTTAACCTATGCAGACATCCTATTTTCACTTTATCCTAAGGACAACTGGCATTTAGAAAAATCTTACGCGTTAAATAACTTAGGATCATTAGCTGAGAAAAATAACCAATTGGATCTGGCAAGCGACTATTTTGAACAATCCGCATTAATTAAATTAGCTTTATTGGAAAAACAGCCAAATAATTCAGTGATAAGATCAGATTTAGCAGGCACTCGTTCTTGGCAAAGTAATATCAAAGCCAAATCTGGGCAACTATTTACCGCGATTGATTATTTAAAAGAAGCGCTCTCGCAAGTAAATAAAATAAACTCCGTCGACTCTAGTTTTAAAAACATCGAACTTATCTCTTCATTCGAGCATAAAATAGCGAAGTTATATTACAATGCAGGTGATTTAGATAATTCCAATAATTACACTTTTAAAGCTCAAGCTAATTTAGTTAAATTAGTCAATAATGATGAAGATAATTACCGCTTTAAAGAAGATTTATTATGGAGTCATGTATTATCAGTTCAACTTTTTATTAATCAGCATAAGCTTGATCAAGCATTGATTTATATTGATAAAGCTAGAACATTAGTGAATTTACTTAATAACTCTGCGAAAAGTACCTCAGATTTAATGCACGCAAATGTTTCTATATTACAATTTCAAGCTCAAGCTATGTTTTTATTACAGCAACAACAAAGTGCGCTGTTGGCGATAAAAGAGGCAATTAAATTTTTTAAGCAACACTTATCGGTAAATAACCAAGCTTCACTTTATGCTAGCCTGATGCTAACAAAGCTGCGTATATTAAAGGTTATAGGTAAAAGTGATAAAGCCGCTTTAGAAAATGAAGTATTGGAAATAGAAAGTCTACTAGAAAGCAAGTTACAAGAAGATACGCCTGATTATAAAGTGATTTCAATGTACTTAACTACACTTAAATTCGCACTTGAATTTACAAATAAATTACAAGCTGATAACGTATGGCTGAAACTTTATCAAAGATCTGACTATAATATTCCGGACTATTCAATGAACAATGCAATAGTTAATATTAAGAATATAAATGAGAAGAATAAAAACATAACAAAAGAAAAAAAAGATAAGTAAATTTACATGCGATTAGCTAATCGCTCATTTATTAAACCAATAAATAATAAAAACGTCTAAAAGGAACATGACAATGACAACTAAGAAAGACAATAAAAGCGACAGCAAACATAAGATAAAAAATAACATCAGCCTTTTTTTAAACATAAGTCAAAATAGCGACAACACTTATAGTTACAAGTATTTATGCCGAATGGATAACGGTGTTCAAGTGAATTTAGAAGGGATGATTATTACAGAAGCAACCAAAGTAACGGTGCAGTTAAATAATATAACCAATGCCGGTTATTTCATTACCGAATGCTTAATACCTTGCGATCAAAAAACCGTGACTGCAACTATTGAGGGTAGCGATGCTGCTCGAATTGTCACCTTAATTGATCTTGACAATGAGCGAGAGCCAAAAGATTATAACTTTGTCATTATCGCTAAAAATCGCCATACCCATGAACAAATTGTCTGTGATCCGCAAATGATTGATAAAGGAAAATACTAATTAAGAGGACTATAGCAATATATTAAAAATTCAAAGTGTCATCATCAAAAAAACACAAACAAGGACGAATATTAAGAAGTATCATTTACCGAAGGGGTTAAATAGATTTCTTTAAAACGTACCTTCTATAATTCGTTTTGACGAAATCAGACCTGAATAATAATGATATAAGAAAAATTACTACAATAGCCATTAATTATTAAGCGACTTACTCTTTTGAGTGGTCGCTTTTTTGTTCTTTGATTATTGAAAATTTTAATATAACTCACTGGGTATTAATAACGTTTGGCTAGCTATGTTTTATAATTTTAGCGATTAATCTCATAGCTTGTAAGGGATCTCAAATATCCTCTGAGTAAGGCTCATCAATAATACTTTCTTCAGTTGATGTTTTTATTAAGGGGTTAAGCAACTAGCAAGAGGGTACATTTTTCTTGCTAGCGGTACTTAAAAAGTTTTAATTATATATTTTTGATGAATACGGCTGTTGTGAGTGGCGGAATTATAAAAGCGTTTTTCAATACCTTACTTTGCTTCACTGTGCTATCAGCACTTTGTTGGTGTACCGGGTGAAGCTCGAAGTGTTGAGCATCGGCATAGCTGAAATTTTGTGGGGTGTTCTCCATATTAAAAAATACTAATACTCGTTGTATTTCCTTATCAACACTCTCTCCTTGGCTATCATCAATTTCCATTACTAACAGGCCTAGTTGGTGCGGCTTTGTCTTTGTCGCTCTATTTAAAAAACGTACTTTCGCTTTTATTTGCTCATCAGTGGTAAGCCTAAAAAGGGCCGTACTCATTCTAATTTTAAGCATTTCTTTAAATTGTTCAGCACTGAGATGAATATCTTTAGGTGACACCTTATCTCTATTCTTATGACCGGATAATACTTTTTTAATTAGTGGCCAGTTTGCTTCGTCTTTATCCGCTGGTGGTAGGCCAACATTGTAATTATTCGTTTGTTTGGCAAAGTCGACGGCATTAAACCAATCACCATAATCGTAACTATCACGTAAGAAAGATTTAGATCGCATAAACTCAGCACCCATATGTAGAAACGGGATCCCTTGAGCAAACATGACATAAGATAAACTTTGCACATGCATTCTGACTCTGTCTGAGGTTGATGTGCTAAAAGGTAGCCGATATTGGCTATTGTCCCATAAGGTTTGATTATCATGTTTAGAAACATAATTAATGGTATCAGCAGGATCATAAGCATAACCGGTCGGCTGATCGCCATAAGGGATATCTTTCCCTAATACGTGCGGATCTGTTGATAAGGGAAATTCTGCTAAATTGCCTGCTAAACCGATACGTAAACGATCCATTTGTTGGAAATAATCGGCTTTTGCATTTTCTGATGTTTGCTGTTCATTTTGATGAAGATATAAGCCATTGCCTAACCCTTGACTCGCGCGAGTATTGTTACCAAAACCGCGCACTGCATCACGTAATCTATCGCTGAAAGTGCCTATTTCAGTACCGCCTAATTCAAGCTGACTAGCTTGAACAAATTGTTGATTATTGGCCACTTCGCCAAAATTCCACCCTTCGCCATAAAAATAGGTATCTGCATCGACTTCACGAACCGCTTCGCGAGCCTTTAGCATGGCATGTTTAGGTTGATGACCCATTAAGTCAAAACGAAAGCCATCAATTTTATAATCTCTTGCCCAAATAACTAACGAGTCAGTCATCAGTTTTGCCATCATTGTGCGTTCTGTCGCAGTATTGCCGCAGGTATAGCAAGTGGATTGTTCAACAATACCCGTCAGCGGGTTTAAGCGGTGGTAATAATTAGGCACGATTTTATCAAGCACGGAGTGTTTTGCTAAACCAAATTGAAATGTATGGTTATAAACCACATCCATGATCACGCGAAAACCCAGTTGATGAAGGCTTTGCACCATCTCTCGAAACTCAACAATACGCGCAAGACCATTGGGGTTAACCGCATAACTGCCTTCTGGTACGGTGTAATGATATGGGTCGTAACCCCAGTTAAAGTTATCAGCTTGGCGAATTTCACTTACCACCGCTTGCGCTTGTTCGGTATTAGCATCGTAACGTGATAATAGCGCTCTTAATGATTGCTTTTTTTGTTGCTCGTTAGCGTGTTTACAAATACTCACCGAAGGAACCGTTAAACACACTTTTTCAAGGTTATCATCAAGTGAAATTGCTTTTCCTGGCTGTTCATTAACAGTTGAAAAGTCATAACTGGGTAAAAGGTGAATATTATTTAAACCCGATTTTTTAAGGGCTTTAAGGTGCTTAATACCATCTGAGTTTTTTTCAGAAAACGCTTTGTATTTTCCACGGTAAGCTTCAGCAGATAATTGTTGTTCGTTAGCGCTAAAATCACGTACGTGCGTTTCATATAAAATATTATCTTCGGCATTTTTGATAGTTGGTACAGCATGCTCTTGCCAACCAATTGGCATGGTGGCTATGTCTTTTAAATCAACCACCTGAGAATATTCGCTGTTAATTGATAAACTTAACGAATAGGGGTCTGTGGTTATCAATCGTTCAAATTGTTTTGATTGTGGGTGATAAGTATTAATTTGGTATTGATAAAAGCTACCGATAAATTCACTACCTATAGTTGCCTGCCAAACACCTGTTTCCGTATTTTCTACCATTTCAACATTAGCGGATAAGGTGAATTCGCTTTTTGAACTTTCTGTTGGTTGATAAAGTAACACCGAAAGCTTGGTTGCTGTTGGCGCCCAAAGCTTAAAAGTGACTTCATTAGCTGTTATCGTCGCGCCTAAGTCAGTCACTTCATCAGCATCATTAGCTTGTGCTGTATATAGTGCATCTATTATTTCACCTGTTTGTACATACGAAACGGTTTGTGCAGTTTGCGTATCATCATAGCCAATAACCATTAATTGGGTTTTTAGCCACTGCTTTGCATCTTTGTCAGTAAGATTGATTTGAAACGCATCAAATTGGGCAAGGTGAGGAAATCGTTCACTGAGCGCTTTTGGCAAAATAATAGCCGTTAATGGTAGATAATGACTATGCTTATTATTAACGCTACGTAATACAAAATTCAGCTTATGATTGTTTTTGGGTAATAAAATGGTCTTTACATTCAACCAATGAGCAGCGCTATTTCTGGGTAAATTGACAAAGTCACTTTTAGACCCAATAAATTGATTGGCTTGCATACTTTCATTTTTTTTCTCGTTACCACATGCAAGCAATAATGAGCAAAGTAGTAACAAAGATGGTAAAGGTGTCGCCGTAAAACGAGTTAAAATCTTCATAGTGAAATATCACACCCTAATGCATTGAGTTAATAATTATTAACATACTTGGTAATGGTTTTATTAAACAGGTAGGCAATTTTTTTGCATACGTATTCAACCCTTGATTTGGCAGGAATGGCTTTATGAATACGTATGCATCAGCTATTCATCTAGGCATGCCGAGCTTATATTAAGATTGTTTACAACATGAAACAAATATAAACAATTACACAATTATATTCCGGTGAAAGGATATTCACCCATAAGAATTATCAGGGATAGCTTGGGGAGAGAACAGATATGGTTAATTTCAAACAGAATAAGTTAACACTTGCGATTTTATCGGCGAGTTTATTAACGCTAAGTCATTCATCTTATGCGTTTGCTGAAGAAGCTGAAAATAAAGATAAAAAAGAAGCAGCTGAAAAAATCGAAGTTATTGAGGTCAAAGGTATTCGTGGCAGTATTATTGAAGCGATAAATACCAAGCGTTTTTCATCGAATGTGGTTGATGCTATTAGTGCAGAAGATATAGGTAAATTGCCAGACTCTTCAATTGCCGATTCGTTATCAAGAATTTCAGGTCTTGCCGCACAACGTTTGGAAGGCCGCGCAAGTGTTATTAGTATTCGTGGCTTTGGTGAAAACGAATCGACCACAACATTAAATGGCCGTGAACAAGTTTCGATTGGCGATGGTCGTGGTGTTGAGTTTGATTTATATCCATCTGAAATTATGAGCGGCGTCAGCGTTTATAAAACCCCTAATGCTTCGATGACAGGTGAAGGTATTGCCGGTGTGATTGATATGCAAACGATCAGCCCGCTAAGTAAAGCAGAACGTATTATGGTGGTTAATGGCCAGTTGGAAAAAAATGGTCATGATGCAGTTGTCAGTGGTTACGATGATACTGGCCATCGTTTAAATTTCTCTTATATTGATCAATTTGCTGATAACACTTTAGGTGTAGCAATATCGGCAAATACAATGCGTTCTCCAGGTCAGGAAAAGCAGTTTGGTCGTCACGGTGACCCATTCCTTTATGAATTATCTGATGATGAAGGAAATACTTACAATGGAATTAAAGGCGCTAATATTAAAGGCCGTTCATCAGAGTTATCTCGTGATTCTATTATGGGGATTGTAGAGTATGCCCCTAATGATAAATTAATAATGACCTTTGATGCGCTATATGTAGATTTCAGCGACGAGCGTACAGTTGGTGCCATTGAATTTGGTTTTAACAATTGTGATGACGAAGGTAAATTCCCAGATTGTGAATATACAATCAACAATGTTGATAATGGCTTTGTTACCAGCGCAACCTACAGTAATTTCCCATTCTACGTAAAGAATAACCAAGAACACCGTACTGCAGACTTATTAAATCTTGGTTTTAATATTAAATACGAAGTGAATGATGACTTATCTTTAACTTTTGATGCAAGTTCATCAGAAGTTGATCGTGACTTATACCAACATGCTTCATTTGGTGGCGCATCATCTTTTGCTGGTAACGAAGTGACTTATGACATCAATAAAGATGGCTCAGGTGGCAACTTTACTACGTCACAAGACTATAGCGATCCAAGTGTTATCGGTGTAGGTGATATTATGGGCTGGGGACTATCAGGTGAGCGTTCTAACCCTAAAGTAACTGATGAAATTAAATCATTTAAAGCCGCTGCGAAATTGATGTTAGAAAATGATCTACTAGATTCAATTGAATTTGGTGTTGCATATCGTGAGCGCGATAAGCAAAAAACAATTTCATACACCAAAACAGACATATTACCTGAAGCGATGATCTCTGGCAGTAATGTGGCGGCGATCGACCCTAAATATATTATTGGTTCTGTTGATTTATCACATGCGAATATGGGTAGCTCGATTATTTTTGATCAAGAAGCCATGCTTGCTAGTGGTAATGTATATAGTGAAACTGATGTGACTTATTCTTGGGGTAAAATTGCTCAAGCTTTCCAAGTCAGTGAAGAAGTTTCAGCGGCTTTTATTCAAGGTAATATTAATACCGAAGTGGCTGGATTTTCGGTTCGAGGTAACGTAGGTGTACGTTATATTAAAACGGAACAAAGCTCTATTGGTGATACCTTTGGTTGGAGTGGTATTAATACCAAGCTAGATTTTGCACATTCATATTCAAATATTTTACCTAGCATGAACGTGATCATTGATGTCAGTGAAAGTGAAGTTTTACGTTTAGGTTACGCAAAAACAATTGCCCGCCCAACAATGGATGACATGAAAGGTGGCTTATTAGTTGAACCTACCAGTTGGAGTGGTAACCCAGATGAAACCGATATTAACGGTAATTACTGGAAAGCGTCAGGTGGTAACTATCAGTTAGAAGCGCGTGAAGCCGATGGTTTTGATTTAAGCTACGAAAATTACTTTTCAGATGAAGGTTACTTCTCTGTTGCATTATTTTATAAAAAGATCAAAAACTGGAACTTTGATAGCGTCTTTGAAACAGAGCTTCCTTTAGATGATAATTCACTTACCACGCACCCAGTTGCAGGCAATATTGACGGTTTTAACGATAAAACTGCCACGGTTTCAGCGAAAGAAAATGGTGGTGAAGGCGACTTACAAGGTGTTGAACTATCGGTTACTTTACCGTTCAAGATTTTTGATGAGAGCTTAGACGGCTTAGGTATCTTTGCTAGTCATACGCGCGTTAAGCAAGATATGAAAGACTTCAACGGTGATGATTACACACTACCTGGCTTATCAGAAAGCGTATCAACTTTTACTGCCTATTATGAAAAAGATGGCTTCCAAGCCCGTGTCTCTATGCGTAAGCGTTCTGACTTTACCGCGTCTATTTACTCAACCATTGGTTTAACAACTGAACAACGCTTCGGTGTAGGTGAAACCTTATTTGATGCACAACTTGGCTATGACATTAGTGAAAACTTATATGTTTATATTCAAGGACAAAATTTATCGAATGAAGCATTCCAAACCAAGTTTGATGATGCTGATTACGCCACTGACCAATATTTCGATTATGGTCGTAGCTATCAAGCGGGCTTTACTTATAAGTTTTAAGCTATTGGCTTTTTAATAGCCAAAAGACATTAGAAACTTGATAAGTTATCGATTCAATGCCTCAATAAGTTAATTATTGGGGCATTTCATTTTTTAATAGCTAAGTGATTAAATATGAGCAAAGTGAACAAAGTTGTTATTCTTGGTGGTGGTACAGCAGGTTGGATGACAGCCTCGTTATTGATCAAAACCTTTGGTTCAACACTCAATATTGAGTTAGTAGAGTCCGACCAAATCGGCACCATTGGCGTGGGTGAAGCGACCATTCCTCCAATTATTCATTTTAATGATGAATTGGGCATTGACCCGAGAGAATTTATTAAAGAAACCAAAGCTACGGTTAAGCTAGGAATAGAGTTTGAAAACTGGGGAAATATTGGCGAAAGCTATATGCATGCCTTTGGCGACATTGGTAAAAGCTTCCCGTTGTGTGATTTTAATCACTTTTGGTTAAAAGGAAAAAAAGAAGGCTTAGATTATAATTTCTGGGACTTCTCACTTAATTATCAAACGGCAAAAAAAAATGCATTTGCACCGTTAGATAAAATTCCTGGGGTAAATTTACCCGGCTTAGTCTTTGCCTTTCACTTTGATGCCGGCCTTTACGCTAAAATGTTAGCAAAATATAGCATTGCACGAGGTGTGGTAAGAACTGAAGGCAAAGTTATAGATGTTGAGCAGTGCCAAACAACAGGCAATATAACGGCTGTAACGTTAGATAATGCCAAGAAAATTTCGGGTGACTTGTTTATTGATTGCACA
The DNA here is from genome assembly GCA_040779345.1 of Colwelliaceae bacterium 6441. Taxonomy (GTDB): domain Bacteria; phylum Pseudomonadota; class Gammaproteobacteria; order Enterobacterales; family Alteromonadaceae; genus Thalassotalea_H. The sequence goes on from JBFONU010000002.1 coordinate 89,297, forward strand.
GGGCTTAGAGGACTATTAATCGAACAAACTCTCAATACTGGTTATGAAGATTGGTCACATTGGTTGCCAGCAGACAGCGCAGTTGCAGTGCCGTGTGAGTCAGTAGAACCGATCACCCCTTATACTAAATCAATCGCGCACGAAGCAGGCTGGCAATGGCGCATTCCTTTGCAGCATCGCATAGGTAATGGTTTTGTTTACTCTTCCAAATATATGACAGATGAAGAAGCCACAAATAAGCTATTAGCGAATTTAGACGGTAAACCGTTAGCTGAACCAAAAGTGATCAAATTTAAAACCGGTCGACGATTAAAGCAGTGGAATAAGAATGTATTGAGTATTGGTTTATCGAGTGGCTTTCTAGAGCCTTTAGAGTCAACGAGTATTCATTTAATTCAAAGTGCCGTAGTACGCCTCACAAAAATGTTTCCTCACCAAGGGTTTAATGAAGTGATGGTGGCGGAATATAACCGTCAATCAAAAATCGAATTTGAACGGATCCGTGATTTTATTATTTTGCATTATAAAATTAATCAACGCACAGACAGTAAGTTTTGGTTAGATTGTCAGCGTGCAGATATTCCTGAGACCTTAAAACATAAAATAGATGTGTTTAAATCATCCGGTTTAATGTTTCGAGAAAACGATGAACTCTTTACTAAAATTGCTTGGCAACAAGTGTGTATCGGGCAAAATTTAATACCTGACGATTACCATCGCACTGCAGATCAACTCTCCCCACAAGAGTTAGACGAAATGTTAACCAGTTTAAAAGAGATCATGGCAAAAACCTCCTCAAAAGTACCTTCTCACCAGCATTATCTTAATGCGTGTTTAAGTTAAGCTTGTTCATTGTAAGGTTCGTTTTAAGTTGTTTAACTATGAAAGTCGATTTGTTCTAATTGTCAAAAGGCATCCACAGAGAAGACATATTGGTAAAAGATTTAATGATCCCAAAATATCAACTACAAGCATTTGAGTTTGATGATCTATTAACGACAACAGTAGAGGATATTGTTTTTACGTTAGAGAATAATAAGTTAAGACATTGTTTAGTGTTAGACAGTAAAAACCATCATATTCGCGGTGTTATTTCATCTAGTGATATTGCCAGAAAGCTTCATATAAATGTAAAAATAGATAATGAATTTTCATTTAACGCTATTTATGAAGAAGCCTATGCGTAATAAGTAATGTTAGTTTTTCTATTACATCTAACTTAATGCCAAGGATGGCAAGTTTTCATTAAATATTAATAGTTTGCATTATATTGAATATTACAAATTAAAAGGCATCAGCTATATCAATAAAGCTGACGCCTCTCATTTTTTATCTCAATAAGTGTCATTTAAGAGTACCAATTAACAAAACTAGTTAAATTATAAGAGTAGCTTGATCTGATGATAGTAACTCGAAAGCTAATGTCATATTTTGGCTAATTGTTGACCTAAAGAAAAATGATTAATTGGTGTTAGCAAAGCCTACAAAGTGACCTTTGCTGATTTAGTAATGAATGAAGGCTTCGTTTTTTTCAATTTATAAATGGAGCACATAACTTATTAAGCTTTTATAAGTATTTTACTCGATTAAATATGTTTACTGGGCTAATACAGGTAACACTGTCTGGGATTAGTTGACCACTACAAAGTGTCCGACAGCCTACTTCAAATAATTAAAAATCAACAAGTCAGTCTAAAAATAAGATTCCAACCCATTCGACTAATAAATAACAGCGATTTTAACTAAAATATGCAAATAATCGATAAATAATTAAATAAATACTGCTATGTCGTGTTCATGTCGTGGACAATACTATGGATTATCGGCAAAAATCACCCCATTGCTGTGATAGGAATGCTTATGAAAGTAAAAGTCAAAAAAGAGCTCATTAAAGAATTGAGAGCAAAAAAATCTTGGACTCAGGAAAAGTTTGCTGAAATGTCTGGTATTCACTCTCGAACAATCCAGAGAGTTGAAAATGAAGGAACCGTGTCAGTACGAACCCTCAACGCCATCGCCAAGGTGCTCGATGTCGAAGCCTATAGTCTCGAGTTCACCACTGATAAAATAGATTTTGGTCCTGTATTACTTGAGTTAAGACTATTAATATTGGCGATTACTCGCCGACTCATGCCAGCCGACGACAGAGAGCTTCCGAATAGCCTAGTTGCGGTATTAGCCTTACTTAGTTTTTCAGCCAGTTTTACTTTGATCAATACGCTCATCTTGGTGGTCGATCAGCCTCAGCAGAACTTCAATAGCATTGGAAATTTAGGCCTATTTGGCTTAGTCATTTTATTTTCTGCGATCTACGCTGGAGTCGTTTATCCACTGTTTAAACTAAAAAACTGGGCGCGATCGTTGATGTTGGTAATATGCTGGTTCTTCTTTTTTATTAATGGCTTTTTACTAGCATCGCATTTGATATCGATATTAAATTCGACGCCGATAAAATTTTCACTCGTTTTCGAATACCTACTTAATTTTATGGTCGTTTTTTGGATATATCGAATTCTGACGAGAAACGAAATCACGCGGTTATTCGCCGCAAAAAAAGTTGCCGAACCACAATCAAGCGGCTGAAAATTTAAGCGAACCTCGCCGTCGCATTAGCGACCTCATACTAAAAAATTGATTTAAATAGCGGTTGCGATTTATCTATCGCCTACCGACAGCTCGGCCATGCCTGATGATATCTACTTTGATGCAACCAAAAACATTTATTAATGTTATTGGCGCTTTAATTGACTGGCCAATTTCGAGGAAAATATGAAAAAAAATAGTTTACTGAAAATTGCCCTCTTTGTTTTAACTTTCTTTTGTTGCCTGCACGCCAACGCCAGAGACAGAGCACCCAAACCGAAAAATCTAGAGGAACTGAAGCAATCCGTTGCCGAGGTCATCAAGCGATATAATATTCCGGCAGTTGCTATTGCCATGGTGGATAAAAATGGACCAGTCTGGGTTGGTGCTTTGGGTAAATCAAATTTGGAAAATAATACCAATGCCGATGAAAATACCTTATTTCGTATCGCATCAACGAGCAAAATGTTTGTTAGCTTATCGATTTTAAAGTTAGTTGAACAAGGTCAGTTGAAACTAACTGATCGATTGTCTGATTTGGCACCGGAAATTGCGTTTGAAAACCAGTGGGAAAAAACTAATCCAATTAAGCTGGTACATCTTTTAGAGCACACTACCGGCTGGGATGAACAGCATTATCCTGAATTCGCCCACAATGACCCAACGCCAATATCGTTAAGGCAAGGGCTCAATTTTCATCCACATTCTCGAAGCGCTCGCTGGGTGCCAGGTACCCGTTTTGCCTATAATAATTCTGGTCCGTCGGTAGCCGCTTACATCGTAGAAAAACTAACAAAACGAAATTTTGAAGATTATGTGGAGGAGCATTTTTTCAAACCGATCGGCATGCCAAGCACGACGTTTTACATGAATGAAGACTTTCTCAGTAGAGGGGCAAAGGGTTACGGCAATGACAATAATGCTCTCGAATATAAGCATCTGCTAATGCGGCCCTCAGGGTCAATTAACTCCACTGCGACCGATATGGCGAAGTTCCTACAATTTTATCTAAACCGGGGAAGCGCTAACAATCAACAGATCCTTTCGCCATCATCCATTAGTCGTATGGAGCAAGTTAAATCTACTGGGGCCTCGGTGACTGGCCAGCAGACAGGGTACGGTTTGAATAATTATAGTTCAGCCCATGGATCCTGGGTTTATCGTGAACATAACGGTGGTATGGAGGGTGCTCAAAGTGAATTTGCTTACCTCCCAGAAGCGAATTTAGGTCACGTCATATTGATCAACTCCAAGAATGTCTCAGCATTTCAAAAACTTTCAAAGCTGATACGTGATTATGAAACGAGAGGACTTGCAAAAAAAGTGGTAAAAAACGAAGGAGAGGTCACTTTGGAGTACAGAGAAATTGAAGGACTCTATTATCCGCTGAATCCGCGTGTACAAAAATTTGACTTTTTATTTTACATAACCGGTATGAAGACTTTGTCATTTGAAGGTGACACTCTCGTTCTAGGGAAAGCCCTTGGTACCAGTAAAAACTACTTTTATCCGGTTTCACTTTCTTCCTATCGGTCTGAACTGACTGGACTGATCTCTCTATCAAAAGTCATTGACCCCTTGGAAGGTGAAGTGATCCATCTTGCCTACAAGAACGGCGCAGCGAATAATTTCGTATTGAAGCGAGTCAATAGCTTGTTTGGTTACTTGCAGCTCGTCATTGCGATTTCTTGGATTCTGGTTATTATCAGTTCATTTGTCTATTTCATTATCTGGTTCATACGCAGACTAGCAGGTAAAATTCCATCTGGAGCGAGTATACGCGTGCGAGTTTGGCCCTTTTTGGCTTCAACCTCTGTTTTGTTAATTGGCTTGCTCTTACTCGTGGCTTCAACTAATCCATATCAATACATGCCCAGACCAACTCCGGTGTCAGTCGGGATCGCGCTGATGACTGTAGTCTTCGCATGTGTCTCGTTAATGTCCGTTATTACGGTATATAAAGCCCGACGGTTGGTTATGAATCGATTTAATTACTGGTATTCCACTTTTTCATCTGTCGTTCATTTCCTGATAGCACTTCATCTACTTTATTTTGGCGTGATCGGCATAATGTTCTGGGAGTAATGGCGAATAAAAGAAGAGTATTCTTCTGCTTAAATTGGGCGAATGGCAATCTAACTTCGTTTTTTGGTGGATGTTTACGACCAATCAAGAATCAATAATGGGGAAAAAGAGTTTGAAATATATAAAGTACACACTGTTAATTATTTTAGTAATGTTAACAATAGCGATTATCTTCGGTATTTCGATGGGAGCCAGAGTTCACTATGGCGACAACCCATTAGCGCTAAATTGGGACAATGAAGGGCCTTATATATTTTTTAAAAACGATCGTGTTTTAGATGTCTATTACATCAAAAGAAATAATGATGGCGGATATTATTCGAAACGCCAAGACTATCCAATTGATTCTTTAGTTTTAGCTACCAGTTATTATCCATTGGACAATACAAGTTTCGATGTCGAAATCAAAACTGATTTTGAAATACCTAAAAGCATATACAATGACAATAATAAAATTTTAGCAATTTCTGACATTGAAAGTAACTATAAAACCTTCCGGGATTTTCTAAAAAATAATAAAGTGATTGATCACAATTTGAACTGGACTTTCGGCAAGGGACATTTAGTTTTGGTGGGCGATTTTATAGACAGAGGTTATTTTACCACCCAGGTACTTTGGTTTATTTATAAATTAGAGCAGGAGGCTGAAAAACAAGGAGGCAATGTACACTACATTATCGGAAATCATGAATTAAAGATGATGTATGGAAATTATGGAGCTACCGATCATAAGTACCGAGATATAGCATCAATTATTGGAAAAAATGAAATAGATTTATATAGCAAAAATTCACTTATTGGAACATGGCTAGCAAGTAAAAATGCTATAGAACTTATTAACGGTAACCTTTTTGTTCATGGTGGAATACATCCAGACTTGGCTGAATCTAAACTAACGTTAGAAGAAATGAATCAAGTTATGAGAGCCAGTTATTATCAAGCTTTCGACCCAGAGAGCTCTAAAATACAAGACAAACTGTTAATTTCAAATAAGACAGGTCCTAGTTGGTACCGAGGCTACTTCAAGGATGGTTTGACGCAGCAACAAGTCGAACTAGGGTTGAATAAATTCAATGCGAAGTCAGTTATTGTCGGCCATACTCTTCAAGCAAAAGTGAATAGACTCTACGATGACAAAGTCATTGGAATTGACGTTTCGCATCCGAATGATGATCACAAGTTATGGCCAGAAGGAAAATCTGAAGGATTACTAATCGTAGGCGATAAATATTATAGGGTTTTTAATAACGGAGAAAAACAAGAACTTTAACGTTGCGGAAATATACATGAAATAGCATTTTTCAACCTCAACACAAAAATTGCGGTAGTATATTTAGGGTATAGCTCAATAGGAATGATAGAAACTCAGTGCATAGATAGTCCATTAATTGCTGTTTACTATGAGAAGTGGACTGCTTATTCTCTGGTAGTCTACTGCTAACTAAAAGCCGACGTTTAGTGTTTTTAACTGTAGGGCAACTGTTGGGGGAAATTACCCTCGCTTGTTACTTATAAATATCCTAAACCAACTTCTGAAAATCGCTTTCTACTTCATATTTGAGGCGTTAGCGCAGTAATTAGCTGCGAAGTAAAAGTCGATGATGAAAATTTGAGTGATGAGGTTAGAGCCAAGAGCACGTTAAGGGGTATGCTCTCAGCTCTATTCGTGAAACGCGTAAAGCTATTTTATTTGATAGATAGCGAAGCTTAATGGCGCTATATTGCCGTTAGTATTTTCTGTTGATTCAAACAGTAATGTTGCCTCTTTTAGCGGCATTATTGCATCTGTTTGATGAGCGGCTTTATCGGTATTAAATACCACAATAAGCGATTGTGAGTTATCTGCTGTTGAGTATTCACGTTTTATCGCGAATAACCCTGCCTCAGCTTGCGAATATAAGGTTGATTGCTGACCAAAACGTAACGCAGGATATTGCTGATACAATTGCGCGTATTTCGCCAACTCAAGATAAATCGGGTGGTTAACATCAAAGTTATCATCCGCGGTGGTTTTGTCTGTCGCCAATAAATCATCATCATTATAGCTGTCGACAAAAGAAGGCATCATATTTTGTCTTGATGCTTGGTCGCCGCCATCGCCAACAAACCCTTGTTCATCACCGTAATACACAACAGGAATGCCGCGACTAAAGTAAATAAGTGCATGCGCTAAATTTAATCGCGCCACTAAAGCTTGCTCGCTGTAATTATACTCACTTTGTTTTAACTTATATGCAAAGCGGCCCATATCATGATTGCCAGTGAAATTAACTAAATGATTCGCGTTAAAGTTCTCTTTAGTATCGGTTTGATAAAAATGATCTTGAGCAAATAAATTGGCTAAGTTATCAGTACCTTGTTGATTCACTAACACACTTTCAATCGTACCTTGTAAAGCAAAGTCTAATACTGAAGGCAGCTTTCCTTGCTGAGTAAATTTGCTTAAAGATTGTGAATTAAAGTCATAGACCTCACCAAACATCATAAAATTATTGATGCCAATTTTTTGTGCATGAGCCATTAACGCAGGTGAAAATGCTTGCCAAAATTCCATATTAACGTGCTTAACGGTATCGATACGAAAACCATCCGGTTTAAATTCATCGATGATGTCTTTATAAATATTAATCATACCGTCAACAACTACTTGCTTGTTGGTGTCAATATCGTCTAAGCCTGCGAAATCACCCCTTAACGAGCTTTCACCTTGCCAGAAGGAATCACCTTGGTTGTGATATAAGGTTATATCATTAAGCCATGATGGTGTTTTAATTGTTGCTTCACCAGCTGGAATTAAAGGCGTGTATTTATCACCTTTTGCTAGCTGCGCTTGTGATTTGAACGGGCAGTCTTTTCCTTCAACTAGCCATTGGTTACCTTGTTTACCATGACATTCTTGGTATTTGATCACATCAGCGGTGTGGTTGGTGATAATATCGAAAAACACTTTAATATTGCGTTGGTGCGCTTGGTCAATAAAGTGCTTTAATTCGGCATTTGAACCTAAGTGCGGATCAATCTCAGTAAAGTCGAGGATCCAATAACCGTGATAACCCGACGTACTCGCTTGCATCGCTTTATTGCGCAAGACAGGGGTTAACCAAATGGCCGTTACGCCCATATTGTCTAGGTAAGGTAGCTTTTGTGTGAGTCCGGCTAAATCACCGCCGTGATACATACCTTTGTGCGTAACATCTAAACCGCCACGCGATAAAGCACGTTTTTTATCATTGGCTTTTGCGCCTAAGTCATTACTTTTGTCACCATTTTCAAAGCGATCAGGTAAAACAAAATAAAACACTTCATCTTGAAAGCTACGCTCTTTATATGGCGCAAGCAGCTGTGCTTTTCGTTTAAGGTCTTCTGTTTTTAGCTTGTCTTCCTGAGCTTGCACTGATTGGCTTAATAATAAAATGCCTGAGAAGGCTAAGGACATTAATTGAGTTAATTTCATCAGTCTTCCTTATTCAGTGATTTGGTAAGCGTAAAAGCTAGCAAAAGGCGGTAAATGTAATTCACCATCAACAATATTACCCGAAATAAGCTGGTGATCATTAAGCACTTCAATTGGCTTGGTGGTTAACGATGATAATTTAATAACCTGTTTAGCGGATGATAAATTAAAACACACCATTAACTGTTTGTTGTTACCTAAACGATTAAAGGTTAATAAAGGCTCAGGTGAGTCGATAAACTTAATATCGCCTTGTATTAAAGCCGTATGCGCTTTGCGCCACTGGCTAAAATGTCGGAAACTGTTAAGCACAGAATTTTTATTATTCTCTTGTATATCAACTGCTTTAGCAAAATGATCAGCAGACACTGGTAACCAAGGCTTACCTTCTGAAAAACCGGCATTATTTTTGTCGTGTTGCCATGGATGAGGTGTACGACAGCCATCTCTACCTTTAAACTGTGGCCAGAAAGTAATGCCGTATGGGTCTTGTAAATCTTCATAAGCAATATCGGCTTCAGTTAAACCTAATTCTTCACCTTGATAACTACACACACTGCCACGTAATGATGAAATAAGCGCATAAAGCATTTTGGCTAAATCACTATTTTGTTCTGCATTTTGAGTGCTGCCCCAACGAGAAACCACACGTTGCACGTCATGATTTGAAATAGACCAACAAGGCCAACCGTCTGATACACGCGCTTCTAACGACTCAACCACTTGTTGAATATAACCGGCAGTAAAATCGTCCGTTAATAAATCAAAGCTATACCCCATATGCAAACGGCTATTGCCTTGAGTATATTCCGCCATGGTTTTCAACGAATCTTCAGATGAAATTTCACCTAAGGCAACAGAGCCCGGGTATTTATTTAATAGCGTACGGATATCTTCCATAAACGCTAAGTTTTCATCTTGGGTATTGTTGTAATAATGGTATTGATACGCGTATGGATTTTTTTCATCAAAACCAATGCTTTGTCTATCTTCTTTCGCTTTTGCTGGGTTATCTCTCAGTTGAGCATCGTGGTAGCAAAAGTTAATCGCATCTAGTCTAAAGCCATCAACGCCACGTTTTAACCAAAACTCAATATTGTCTAAAACGGCGGCTCTAACATCAGGGTTATGAAAGTTAACATCAGGCTGACTGGTTAGGAAATTGTGTAGATAGTATTGCTGGCGACGAGGTTCCCATGTCCAAGCGACACCACCAAAAATAGACAGCCAATTATTAGGCGGCGTACCGTCTTCTTTAGCGTCAGCCCACACATACCAGTCAGCTTTGTCATTCGTAGTATTTTCACGACTTTCTAAAAACCAAGCATGCTGATCTGAAGTATGGCTTAATACCTGATCAATCATAATTTTTATGCCACGCTGGTGCGCTTGTGCAATTAATTCATCAAAGTCAGCTAAGTTGCCAAATATAGGGTCTATGTCGCGATAATCGCTGATATCGTAGCCAAAATCTTTCATAGGAGATTTAAAAAATGGCGAAATCCAAATAGCGTCTACACCTAAACTAGCGATGTAATCAAGCTTATTAATAATACCAGGCAAATCACCAATGCCATCATTATTGGCATCATTAAAGCTACGTGGATATATTTGATAAATTACTGCGCCACGCCACCAAATTTGTTCTGTCATCATTAAACCCCGATTTACTCTGTATTTTGTCGCATACTATAAATACGCGTTTTCTTTTTACTAAATTAAGCATACGCAAATAGTTTTTTGGGCGACAGTGTTTGCATACGTATTCAGGATGTCTTGTTATTTTCATAGGGTTAAGATTCAGTCAACTTCGCTAAGTAAGAGAGAAAGCAATATGGTGTCTTCAAGGGTTATAGTATTTAAGCGGTTTAATTTCGCAGTCACTGCATTTTTCTCTTTGCTATTTTGGAGTTATGGCGTTTATGCGGCAAATCATGCCGAAAAACTTGTTAACTATATTAGCCATCAAAGGGTAACAACAAATGGCAAAGTAGAAGCCGTCATTTTGACAACCTCTCGCGGTAAGGTTCAGCTGTCAGCATTAAGCCCATATGCAATGGAAGTGGTGAATAAGTCCTCATCATTTAAGCAAGCGGCAGATAACCTGCCTTCTTTTGCTATTGAAGACAGTAACGTTAAACAAGTGCTTACCATCGAAGAATCATCAAAAAACATTATTATTTCGGCTGGCGAAATTCAGGCCAAAATACAAAAGTCGCCTTTTATCATTCGCTACTACTTAGATGAAAAATTATTACTTGCCGAAAGCGGTGGTTTCTTTGAGCAAACCACTGAGGAAAAACAACAAATAAAAGGCGTTCGTTTTGCACTCGCTGATGATGAAAAACTGATTGGTGGCGGTGAACGTGTATTGGGTATGGATCGCCGAGGTCAGCGTATGCCGTTATATAACCGCGCCCACTATGGTTATGAAACCCATTCAAACCAAATGAACTTTAGCTTGCCGGCAGTTATGTCGAATAAAAAGTACATTTTGCTGTTTGATAATAGCGCAAAAGGCTGGATGGATTTAGGCAAAACTCAAGCCGATGTGATGCAATTTGAAGCGGTTTCAGGGCGTAACGCCTATGTGGTATTTGCCGGAAAAAACTACCCTCAATTAATCAATAATTATGTTGATGTTACCGGTAAACAGCCATTGCCTCCGCGCTGGGCATTGGGTAATTTTGCTTCGCGCTTTGGCTATCACAGCGCAAAAGAAGTAGAGCAAACCGTTAATAAATTTTTTGAGTTAGATATTCCTCTTGATGCGGTGATCATTGACCTATTTTGGTTTGGTAAAGACATCAAAGGGCATATGGGGAATTTAGCTTGGGATAAAGAAGCTTTTCCTGAACCCGAAAAAATGATGGCAGACTTGCAAGCCAAAGGCATTAAAACGGTATTGATCACTGAGCCTTTTGTGTTATCAACCTCAAAACGATGGAATGACGCGGTTAAACAACATGCTTTAGCGAAAAACGCACAAGGCGACGCCAAGCAATTTGATTTTTATTTTGGTAATACGGGCTTGGTGGATATTTTTAACCAACAAGGTCGAAATTGGTTTAATCGTATTTATCAATCACTGGATGAGCAAGGTGTTAAAGGTTGGTGGGGAGATTTAGGTGAGCCTGAAGTTCACCCGAGTGATACCTTGCACAAGCTTGATAATGGCGATGTGGTTAATGCCGATGCTATTCATAATGTTTACGGGCATGAGTGGGCGAAGCTGGTTTATAACCAACAAAAACAACTGCACCCAAATGAACGTCCTTTTATTTTGATGCGCTCTGGTTTTGCTGGCTCGCAACGTTACGGTATGTTGCCTTGGACGGGTGATGTTAATCGTAGCTGGGGTGGGTTAAAGCCGCAGGTTGAATTAAGTCTGCAAATGGGGCTTTTAGGGTTAGCTTACACACATTCAGATTTAGGTGGTTTTGCTGGCGGTGAACGTGTTGATGCTGAGCTTTATACACGTTGGTTGCAATACGGTGTGTTTCAGCCGATTTATCGCCCGCATGGCCAAGAACATATTCCATCGGAGTTAGTTTTTCATGATGAAAAAACGCAAAGCATACTTCGTGAATTTATCAAATTAAGATACCGTTTAATGCCATACATTTACACTATGGCTTACCAAAATAGCACTACCGGTATGCCCTTAATGCGCCCGTTATTTTTCGAAGATGAACAATTATTTGAGAACAGTCAGAGCTATTTTTGGGGCGATGCGTTTTTTGTCCACCCTATTGTTAATGCTGGCGAAAAAACGATGGCGGTGGAAGTGCCAAAAGGTGTTTGGTTTGATTATTTCTCAGGTAAACGTTATTTAGGCGGAAAAAAATATCAACTACCAACTAGCTTAGCGACCATTCCAGTGATGGTTAGAGCTGGCGCTTTCATTCCTATGGCGAGTGATATGCCAACCACTGAGCATTACGATAATAGCCAATTAACTTTGCATTATTACGCTGATAAATCAGTCGCTTCATCGCAAGGGCAGATGTATGACGATGATGGCAAAAATGCGAATGCGTTATCGGCAAAGCAATATCAGTTACTTAATTTTAGTGCCCAGTATAGTGCGAAGAACAGTGAGCAAGCATTAACTATTCATTTAAATCAAACTGGTTTGGGCTATCAAGGTATGCCGGCTAAACGCGAGGTGTCACTGGTTATTCATAATCAAAATGCTCAACCTAAAAAAGTCATGCTTGCGGGTAAAACACGATCAGATTTTTTATGGAATGAAAGTGATAAAACGTTAACCGTTAAGTTTCAATGGCAAGCACAAAATATAACTATTAAGGTCTTATAAAAATGACTCAAACTAAAACCACGAGCTTAATTGCTGATATTGGTGGCACGAATATTCGTATAGCGATTGTGCGTCCTGATAGCGATAAATATTTTACTGAATTAGAAACCTATAAATGTGCAAACTTTACCGGTCTTGCTGAGGTGTTAAAACAATATATTGTGCAAAAACAATTATCTGATCATAGCTTAAATGCTTGCCTTGCGATTGCTTGCCCGGTTGACGATGATTTAATTTCGATGACAAATTTACCTTGGCAGTTTTCTCAATCGTTATTGAAAGAGGAACTCGGTTTAAACGATCTGTTGCTAATTAATGACTACAAAGCGATTGCAATGGCGATCCCTCTGTTAAATGAAGAACAAAAAATCAAAATAGGGGGTGGGGAAGCTCGTCCACAAAAAACAATTTCGGTTTGTGGCCCGGGTACAGGTTTGGGTGTTGCTAGCTTAGTGAATATTGAAAACAAATGGCATTGTGTTAGCGGTGAAGGTGGTCATGTTGATTTCGCCCCTGTTGATGAACTAGAAGTTGATATTTGGCGATATTTACATCGTATGGAACAACGTGTTTCTTATGAAGATTTATTGTCAGGTATGGGCTTAGAGCGAATATATCAAGCTATTGCCGCTATTGAGAATGAATCGAATACTGAGAAACTAACTGCTCAAGAAATTTCTGAGCGTGGCTTATCGCTAGATTGTAGTTTATGCAATGCGGCATTGAACGTTTTTTGTCGGGTATTAGGTAGTTTTGCTGGTAATTTAGCATTAACGAATAACAGCTTAGGTGGCGTTTATATTGCTGGTGGTATTGTTCCTCGTTTCGTCGATTTTTTAAAAGCCAGTGCTTTTAGGTCGCGTTTTGAAAGTAAAGGACGCATGTCACATTTGGCAAGACAATCACCTACTTATGTGATCACTGAAAGTCAGCCCGGTTTACTTGGTGCCGCAGCATACGTAATTCAGCACTAAAAGATACAGAGCTGAATACGTATGTAGTCAGTGGTTGTTGAAAAGCTTACTCTGTATATTGACGAGAGTTTCACCATAATAATGATAAGAGTATTTTAACTATGACAAGTTCGACGATGACAACTAATAAGCCTCGTTTAAGTTTTTGGCAAATATGGAATATTAGTTTTGGTTTTCTAGGCGTACAGTTTGGTTTTGCATTACAAAATGCTAACGCCAGTAGAATTTTGTCTGATTTAGGTGCTGACCTGCACTCGCTTTCATTATTTTGGCTTGTTGCTCCTATAATGGGCTTAATTATTCAGCCTATTGTAGGCTCTGCATCAGATAGAACATGGAACCGTTTAGGTCGTCGTAATCCTTATATTCTTGCTGGCGGTATTGCTGCCGCCATAGGTATGTTGTTAATGCCTAACTCAGCGACATTAGCTAGTTTTATGAAACCATTATTTTTTGGTGCAATGATGCTGGCCATAATGGATGCCTCATTTAACTTGGCGTTTCAGCCATTTCGCTCGCTTGTTACAGATATGGTACCGTCAGAGCAACGTAATATTGGCTATTCTATTCAATCGTTTTTAATTAATATTGGTGCAGTTTTTGGTTCAATTTTACCCTTTTTATTAACTAATGTTGTTGGTTTAGAAAATACAGCTGCGGCAGGAAAAGTTGCTCCCTCAGTTATTTGGGCCTTTTATATTGGCGCATCGGTTATGTTAGGTTCAGTGTTGTGGACTGTGTTCAAAACTAAAGAATATGCACCGGGTAAACACGGCTTAGCAGATCTTGACTTAACAGATGAAAAACTGTCGTTATCTGAAAAGCTAAAAGACTTTTTTGGTTTAATGAAAACAATGCCGAAAACCATGAAGCAGTTAGCTATTGTGCAATTTTTCTCTTGGTTTGCACTATTTATTATGTGGGTTTATACCATGCCTGCGATTACTCAGCATATATGGCAAGTAGAGGCCAAATGGTTTGATCCTGACTTTTTGTCTTCGATAAAAGAAATTCCTGAACACATTGCTCAAGCTAAAGGTACTGCGGGTGATTGGGTGGGTATTATGTTTGCCGCTTACTCATTGTTTGCCGCAATTGCTTCACTATTTATGGCGAAAGTTGCGAATAAATTTGGACGAAGATTAACCTATGCAATCTCCTTAGCGGCGGGTGGTATTGGTTATTTCAGTATCTTTTTTATGCAAAATCAAGAGCTTGTACTCGTTAATTTATATATAACGGAAATTGCAGTGCCTTATGGCGCCGTTACACTCTTGCTATCTATGATCGGTGTTGGTATAGCTTGGGCGGCTATATTGGCTATGCCCTATGCAATTTTAGCGGGTACTCTACCAGTGAAAAAAACAGGTGTTTATATGGGGATTTTTAACTTTACCATTGCCGCACCGCAAATTATTTCAGGTATTTTTGCCGGCTGGATTTTAACTGCACTATTAAATAATCAAGCGATTTATATTTTAATGTTAGCGGGTATTTCAATGGTTTTAGCTGCAATTTCAGTCTGTTTTGTTAAAGAGAGTGCCGAACAATAAGTTTGATTTTTAATGGGAAATGTTGATAAAGGAATCAGGTTAGCCTTTATCAACAGACTGACGAATAATAAGTTCAGGGGGGATCAGTGTGGTTGACACCTTTTCACCTTGAATCGCCTTCAATAAGGTTTCAACTAATAATTCACCCGCCAATTTAGTATCTTGTTTGACAGTGGTTAATGCCGGGGAAGTAAAACTGGCTATGGCAATGTCATCAAAGCCAATGACAGAAACTTGCTCAGGAATTTTAATACCACGTTCTTTTAATGCGCGTATTGCGCCTATGGCAATTAAATCACACGCAGCGCAAATTGCATCGAAGGCTTCGCCAGAATTTAGTAAGTTGCAAGCAGCATCATAGCCTGCTTCTTCAGTATATAAAGCATTAAACTGCCGGTTTTTATTTATCTCAATATTGTTATTTTCTAAGGCGTTGCAATGGCCTTTGTAGCGTTCTAAAAATTCAGGTGCGTGAGAGGAAGCTGTACCTAGGAATGCTAACTTCTTTCGGTTTTGTTTTAGTACATATTCAGTGGCAACTTTACCGCCGAGAAAGTTATCGCAACCAATTGAAGCAACGGGTAAGTTTTCAACTTCAGCACCCCAGCGAACAAAATTAGTGCCTTGTTCATGCAGTTTTTGCAGCTTTTCTTCAAAATCAACAAAGTCGCCGTAACCAAGTAAAATTAGACCATCTGCCTTATTGCTGTCTTCAAAATCGGCATGCCAATCATTGCTGGCTTGTTGAAATGAGACTAATAAATCGTATCCTTTATCAGCACAAGCACGTGTGATACTACCAAGCATTGATAGGAAAAAAGGATTGATTGCCGAATCATCATTGGTGGGATCTTCAAACAGTAACAATGCTAATGTGTCACTATGTTGTGACCGTAAATTACTGGCATTTTTATCAACTTTATAATTTAACTTTTTAGCGATTTCTTGTACTTTTCTTCTGGTTTCTTCGTTCACCAGTGGGCTATTTCGTAATGCACGAGAAACGGTAGACTGAGATACACCAGCGTGGTGGGCAATATCAAACGAAGTCGCTTTTACTTTCACTTTGGGAAACTCTAAAGGTATAACTAGTCGTTAGAATATACCTGAGCTTTCTGCTGATGTATAGTTGAGCACTTGCCATAAATAGTGAGTTTATTTATAACAATCATATGAATTAATTAGCTATTTTTAGCGTTGCTTGTTTAACATCATCATCAAAACGGTTTTTCTTCATTTTCATATTGGTTGACGTTTTTTTGCTCAATAAATATTCAATGTATATTTCTATAAGCAAAGCTTGCTCGAATAAAAGTTATACCCATCTAATGCTGCTTGATACCTTTGAACTTCAATGTTTTTATAGGATAATTATTGCAATTACTAATAAAATATATATTCCATAAATGACAGTATATCAGTCCGAAAATTGGACGTTTGTTTCAGACAGCCAAGAGCTAATCTACCATGACGGACACAAACAGCAGCTCCCTTCACGAATAAGTGCTTGCCTATTAACCTTGATTTCTTCTGCGGGGAAAACGGTTAGTTATGATGAGTTGTTGCTAAAGGTTTGGGGAACTACACATAAAGATGCGAGTACCATTTCATCGGTTATATCGGAAGTAAGAAAACTTATTGGCTGTGGTAAAGGCGGGATCAAAATAATCGTTACCGTGCCTAAGCGGGGTTATCGTTATACGCAACCTGTAAATATTGTCGATGATGAACAGTGGGCGCAAGTTGTCCATGATAATGAACACAACTTAGAAAAAAGAATAAAACCGCTAGAAAAAGCGCCGCTTTTACAAAGCTCGACAATTCCTAAAGACACAACATCTTCGACAGAATCTGATCTGCACAATAATCCCGTTAAATATAAGCAATGGATTATATTGGTCGCCTTTGTAGCACTCTTAGCAACAGTATTTACCATCACTTCGCTATTCGACTTCAGTAATGCTTCCTCAGTAAAAAAAGTAGCTGCTGATTCGTTTGGTCATTATGAAGTGCTTTCTCATGAAACTGGTCGAGAGGACGAATTTGATGTCAGTCGAGATGGGCGTTGGATAACCTATGTAAATAAAGCGCCCAATGTTAAGCCCTCATTAATTGTGCAAGAATTAAGTTCTGGACGTAAGCAAACATTGGTGGCTAGTGGTGATTACTATTTTGGCTCTCCAGTTTTTTCTAGTGATGCTAAACAATTAGTCTTTCATAAACAATCAGAGCAGCATTGTGAAGTCTGGTTAGCTGATTTGAGTGCTTTTAACCTTGAACCAAGTAAAACCAAAAAACTAACAGATTGCGGAAAAGCAGGCTTTTGGTCAACGACGGCTTTTTCACAAGATGGCAATCATATTTTTTTCTCTCGTGCTAATGCATTAACCGATCCTTTTAAAGTTTACCAATTAGATTTAAGAACATTGTTTGAGCGTAGTATTACCGCTCCCACTTCTTCTGGAAGAGGTGATTATAGCTTTTCAGTATCACCTGATACTAAGCGTTTAGCCGTTGTTCGTAATGTGCTTTGGCAAGAAAGTCATATTGTATTAATGAATACCCTAGATAACCAATCAGAAACGGTACTTGAGCTGCCTTACCTTATTGCTAAGGTGGCTTGGTTAGATGATGAACACCTACTTTACTGTGATAAAAATAAAGGGCTGTGGTCTTACGATCTTACTCTTAAAAAACAAACAAAGTTGGCTCAACTAAGCTTTTCTTGCCATTATCCCGTCGTTGCTGATAAGCAGCTGTATGCGATTAAAAAAGTGAGCACTAAAAATGCTATTTGGACTTTAACTAAAGGAGAGGGTGAAGGTGATAAATTTGCCATGCAGCCATTAATTGACAGTCCGTATTATGACTTCAATGCGATGTTTGGCCCTAACAATAGTTTGTATTTTTTCTCCGATCGTTCAGGTGAATTGAAGCTTTGGCAAAAAACACAGCAAGGTTTTCAGCAACATAAACATGTGAATTTGCCTAAACATGCTAGAGAAGTAGAGTTTTCAGTTGAGACGAATACTTTATATGGTTTATCTGAAAAGCGTTTGTTTCGATATGATCTTAGCCTAGGTGAATTAGAGTGGTTATCAAAGGAGCAGCATGAAGTATTCAATTTCAGTATTTCAGATGACGGAACATTGCTTTTTTCAGAAGGGAGCAAAGAGTATTGGACGTTAAAGTCATTAGATTTATTCACACTCAAAATAACCAATTTAGGTATTAACGCTTTTTCTGTGCGGCAATATAATGGAAATTTATATTTTACTAAGTTTCATGAAAAAGGGCTTTGGAAAAAAGATCTGCACACGGGGGGTGTTGAAAAAATATTTGAAGATATCAATATTAAGTTTACGACCTTCTGGGATATTTGGGATAACAATACCCTTATTTGGGCAACAGATAATCGATTAAAAATATTTGATTTGCATACGGCTAAATTGCTTGATGAAAGTTTAACTTACGAAGGTCATGTTGGCTTTTTAAAGTGTCATAAAGCGCGATTAATGTGTACATTTTCACTGAGAGAACGTGCTGAATCAGAAATCGTCAGATTTGGTCTAGAGCTATAACTTTCTGAAAAATAAAGTTTATTGTTGTTTTTTAGTTTTCCAAGGATTTTCCAAGGGTTTTCCTGAATTGTTTTTGTGTTCTTTTATCTATGATTTTGGCTAGACAAAATACATAACCGATGAAGGACAACCATGAACAAATATATACTATTAATGTTGCTCGTTTGCTTAGGCTTATTTAACAAAACAGCTCAAGCAGAAGACAGTTTAAATTTGATGCTTCAACCAGAGCAAATAAGTGAAGATTTAGATCAATGGTTGGCATTTCTTGATAATACACATCCGCAGCTTTCTTATACGGTCAGCAATGTTGATGCGTTTTATGCTGATATTGAAAAGCTAAAAAGCAGCATAACTACACCAATATCTGTGCAGGAATTTTGGAAAAAAATCGCGGTATTTAATCCTGTATTAAACGATGGTCATACGGTCATTAAACTTCCTAAGTTAAAAGTCTTAGCAAATCAACATGTGAAAAATGGTGGTGGTTTATTTCCATTTAACGTCGTTTTTGATCAAGACAAGTTGGTGATCAAGTCAAAATTTGGCGGTGCAGTGACTAAATATCGAGGCAACGAAATTACCCATATCAATGGTCACAAAACCAGTGATTTTATCTTGCCACTTTTACAACGTACTCATGGTGATAGTGAACGATTCAGAAAAGCCATTCTACAACGACGTTTAGCTGAGTACATTTGGCTATATTACGGTGATTTTAAAGCATTTGATTTAACCTTAACTAAGTATGGTCAGCAGCAAACAAAAGTATTTGCAGCAAGCTTTGAAGAATTTAACCTAGATGAACCATTCGCTGAACAATTTACATTTGAAATATTAGATAAAAACAATGCGCTCATTACAATAAATACTTTTAGCTGGGGTGCAGAATATAAAGAGGTAATTGCCTTTTTGCACAAGGCTTTTGCCAAAATTCAACAGAATAACATTGAACATATCATTATAGATGTTCGTGAAAATGGTGGGGGTGATGACGCCATTTGGATAGAGGGGATCTTGCCTTATATTGCTGATAAAACATGGCGAACAGGAAGTAATAATAAATTTAGAGTATTAAAAGGACGAGCGAATAAAGATCGTCAGGTAGGCGATATTATTGAAAGCGAAAATAGTTTCAGGGACGTTGATAACAGCGTTGAAAAGTTTACAGGTGAAGTGTCGGTTTTAATCAGTGCCTTTACCTATTCATCAGCAATTTTGTTTGCCAATGTGATTCAAGATCATCAATTTGGCCAACTCGTTGGTGAAGCGACAGGGGGGAAAAGTGGTCAAACTGGCGGAACGCGAGCGATTACCTTAACACACTCAAAGCTTAAAGTGGTTAGCCCATTTTTCTACCTTGAACGACCAAAAGGCGGAGACAATCATAATCCAGTTAAGCCAGATGTTGTGATCAACTACGACAAAACCATCCCTGAGCAGTTAGTGAATAAGCTTATTAATCAAGGTAACGTCAAAGCTGGTAAAGCTCAGTAGAAAATCAACGTTAAATTATCAAAAGCGCTATATTTTTGAACATTTATTTGCAATTAAATAGGTGTTTTTGCTGAAAGATAAGAGAGATATGATACACCACTATGTTGAGAAACTGAGTTAGGGGATACACTTTACTACCAGCTGATATTTAACAGTATGGATATAAGTATGATATTTTCTTTTGGGTTTATATGGTTATGGCTCATGTCGGTTTTAAGCTCAAAGCCGACGCTGGAACTTCAAGCAAGAACGTTAACTTTTGCCACACTACTGACATTATCGCTAACGCTCGCATATTGGGCCGATAATAGCTTGCTAAAATTGTTGAACGCAGTGAAACCAGCCAAGTGAATATTCTCCTGTTTGATTTCCTTGTTATGCTTTTAATTACTTGAGCTAGTTTCTCTTGAAAAATATTGACACTAAATCAATAAACTTAACCGTTAGCTTATCAAAAAATTGTATGCAAATAACAAGCAAAATAAAAATTGGAAACGAAAAATAATCGTATTTTAGGATATTAGCTTTTGTAACGTCGATTCCTGAACTTTCAAGTAAAAAAAAAGCAAATACAATGGAAAATACTAAACCAAGTATTTTTGTCACAGCCTTATTCATAATTTAACTCCCATATATAATTACGCTAGACCTGCTTAAAACATAACGACCTGTTGAGTGACGTGTTATGAAGATTTAGTACCGTAATAGCCTTCATTAAAACCAACATAAAAGTCTGATATATATTCAACGCCACCAAGACTGACAAATAGACATGCTGTTGCAAACAACATCAAATTACGATTTTCTTTTTTATAACCTAAACTAATAAACAACACAAAAAGAACAAAGCTAATAATTTCTAAATAATTCATACGACTTCCTTTTCAATAAAATATCTTCATAACGCCCCAATAGAGGCTGATAATTGTTTGCTAAAATTTGTAGCGAAGCGGAACCGAGCAAAATGTTAGCAGTCCCGCTTTAAATTCGAGTTAGTTGTACTTACACCCAAACATCATCTTTAGCCGTTAATTCACCGCCTGCATCGCCAGTATTAACGACACCACGAGGTTCAATAAACATTATTTTGCATTCATCTTTTGCGTAAGGCTTATGTTCAACTCCTTTTGGAACAACATACATTTCTCCCGCAGATAGATCTACTCTACCATCGCGAAAGTCGATACTCATCGAGCCCTCTATGACAAGAAAAACCTCATCAGTTTCTTCATGAGAGTGCCAGGTAAAATCATTCTGAATTTTAGCTAGCTTAAATTGATAATCATTCATTTCAGCTACAACTCTTGGTGACCAGTGCTCAGAAAACTTTGAAAATTTATTTAATAGATTGATTGGACTTTTTGACATGCGACTCCTCCTGAGTAGAACTCATGCCCCAATAAGGGGAAATTCATAGTTGATTAAAATATTGAAAGCAGTGAAAACAGCCAACTGTAAATTTTCCTGCTTTATTGCCTTGTTAGTACTACCTACACCATTTGCTAATGTGTTCATAGCCAATGAAATTTATTGATATTCCGTTATTGCCCTTTGAAAAACAAACCATTCTATTACTGTAGTTAGGGTTATTCTTAAGCAAAGATGCATAATCTGCTCTAAATTGAATTAATGGCGTTTTACGATACTTACACTGGCACGAACTACGCAAAATAGTGTCCTTAATATCATCGCAATTTTTCCCTTCAGCATCCATGACCAAGTTAGCCATTTTTCTTAAGTCCAAAAGCTCACTAATTTTGGATTTATCTTCAACAAACAAACATTCTGATTTCGTACCAAAGGAAGTAAATAAGAGAATTAGAGGTATATAAAAATATTTCATTATGCGACTCATCCTTAAGTAGTACTAACGCCTCACTAAGAGGCGAGTAATTGTTGGCTAAAATGTGAAGCGAAGCGGAACCGAGCCAACTGTTACGAGTCCTACTTTAGTGACTTGTTAAGTGTATTTACTACGATTTAGGAACGTCCTGAGGTTTTTCTTTTAGTTTTTCTTCAACTTGCCTTTTGAACGAATTTAATTGCAAATGAAACTGAGAGTTCGATACAATTTGGCCTACTGCAGATGCAAATTCACTTTGATCATCAGCGACAGAGTGGTTCCGATCTCTAACTATAGTAATGGGATATACATCATCTGAACGTTTAAGTTGAAAGACCTCTTTTGAAAAATCCACTTGTTCACTTACAATATGAACCTCATTAAATCCTGTTTTTTCTCTTGGTTTAAATGAGCCAGCTAGCCTAGTAAATGGGTCATTATCATTTTTAACATATCCAATGTATTCTTCAAACTTAATTGGCATTTCTAAAAACTGACTTAAAGAGTTTTCCAAATCTTTGAGAACAGCTTTTATTTCTCTTTTGTTTTTAAGAACATTTTCAGCAGCACCTTTACCTTGCTGCAATAGCTCGTCGAAGTTAAAGTTCATTTTTTATTCCTCATGGTCTTGTGATTTCACACATGACAGGCAAGTGATCAATTAAATTTTTCTTATTTTCAAAGTCACTAATAAAGCCAGCTTCATCTAAGACTTTCGTACTTTGTTCATTTAGGTGCCAAGTCCCAGTTCCTAAAAAGCTTCCAGAAAACATTATTTGATCATATGAATGCCATACTGTTCCTAGAAACTGCTTATATTTATGAGTGCCAGATCTAAACGTATCATTATCAGCCAGGTGGTTATATTTTTTCTCTGACACAACACTTCTCCAAAATGGATTATAAAAATACTCATTCGGATACTTCCTGACAGCATCGTGACAACGAGTCGCATTTAGGTTGTTTAAAATACTCTCATCATATGGGTTATCATTAAAATCTCCCATTACAATTACATCCTCATTCTCGGTCATTAGTTCCCGAGCCGATGTATAAACCATACTTGCAGCTGACTTTCTTCTTTTTTCTCCATCACCACGAAGTCGACTTGCCCAATGGCATAAGAACAATTGAATTGTTTTATTGTCATCTAAATTAATTATTTCTACCAATTGGGCGGCTTTAACCGTACTGCCAGTGAGAGGTTTTGATAAATAATGTTGGTGGTTTAAGTGAATTTTTTCCGCATTATAGATTACAGCAATATCAAATCTTGTTAATCCAATATTGCACGTTAAATCGAGCACTTTTAAATTGGTTAAATGTGAATTTAAGTATGAATTTATATATGCAACATCTTCAGTAGATACTTCACAAATAGCTATTAAATCACAAGACAACTCTGTAATTAGTTTTTTGATGTGTTCACATATAGTTGTATATGTTTCGCTATTAGCTTTTGTTCTTGCACTTCGTGCTGCTGGGGATAATGCTGTATTCCACCAAGCCATTTTCAAGTTATACAGCAGCATTCTATTCAATACCCTAAATTTTTTAATTGATTCTATCAGAGTACTCTAATAGTTAAATAATACACTTAACAGCTTATTATGTAGACGTCTCAGTAATCCTCATCTACTTGCATGCTCAATAACCTACACTAAACTATCTATATTTCAAACTGTTAATCCTTATGTTTTGAATTAGTTTCTGCGAAGTATAGAGGTTACTAAGAACTCTCAGTAATACGCGCACAGTGAGCGTAGCCGATATCATTAAAACGATTAATGACCGCTCTGGTGGCTAAGCGGACTATTTATAGCGGTAAATTTGCAGGGTTTTGTGGCAAAAGCTGAAACGGGATAACCGAATCTTGAGTATGATATTTTATGACTCTTCCATAGGGTTGATATTACGTAAATATTAGCGAGAAACGCATTTCTGCCTGATAAACATTCTCGGCTACAAAAAAATTACAATAACCAGTAGAATCATTATCAACTCTTTAAGAAGCTATTTTTTAAAGGGAAGCGCTAGATAAATTGATAAAGGAACGTTAATGACTGAGAAAAAAGTAAAATTTGAATTTGAGAAGCAAAACAAAAATAGTATTCGTTATAAAGAAGTGCCTGAAGATGGAATGCCTCCAGTCGTTGGAAGTCTCTATGTACAGAAATGGTTCGCTGGCAATAGTAAAAATATTGAAGTGACTATTAAGGTCTGTTGATTTTTCGAGATTTTATCTTGTTCTATTAGAACAATTGAACAGCACTTAGTCATGCTCAAGTGACCGTAAAATAAAGCTCATTAGATCTTAATGATTTAAATGTGTTTGACCTAATATTTGCCCATCAAGCAGGTAGATTTTTCGTTTTGCCATTTCAGCATATTCTATATCATGAGTGACTATACAAAGCGTTGTTCCTTGGTTATTCAATTGTTCTAGCAGTGCCATTATATAGTCGCTACTTTTTGAATCTAAGTTACCTGTTGGTTCATCTACTAATAAAATAGAGGGCTCAGCTATTAAGGCGCGAGCAATAGCGACACATTGCTGTTGCCCTCCTGAAAGTTGTCTTGGCTTTCGGCGCGCTAAGTTAGATATTCCGACTAATTTTAAACAGTCTTCGGTTTTTTCTTTTATTTCTTTATCACTTGGCGGTTGCTTTGCGTAACGCAATGGTAGGGCTACATTTTCATAAACAGTTAAGTCATCTATTAGGTTAAATTGTTGGAAGATAAAACCTATTTTTTTATTCCTAATCGCCGCGGCTTGTTCAAGGCTAAGTTGGCTAATGTCTTGACCCTCGAAAAAAATTTCACCTGTAGTAGGAAAATCTAATAACCCCATAATTGATAATAAGGTAGATTTTCCACACCCTGATGGACCAGAAATTGAGATGTATTCGCCATGTTGAATTTCAATATTTATGCCTTGCAAAGCATGGGTCAGCATGTCGTTGGTCGTGAATATTTTATCCAACTTTTGCAATTTTATAATAGGGTTTGTCATTGAACGTTTAGTCTTCCTTTAATATGAGCATAATCTAAGTTAATTAGGTGATTAGCGGTTAGCTGTAGTTGTGAACCTCGATATTGTCGTTTCTTGATACTGTCATCAATATTAGTTCCTACACTTATACGAGATTATACACTTGTATTATCGACATACATGAAATGAGGCTCCTGCAATTTCAAAATACCGTACATCCTGTACATACATGAAATGAGGCTCCTGCAATTTCAAAATACCGTACATCCTGTACATAAAAAGGTGGGCTAAGCCCACCTTTGTTACGGTTAATAATAACGGCTTATTTGCTAATCACTACCGCGCAAAGTAAATATCGCTGGTTTGTTAATATACTGCCTTAATGGCCAGTAACAGGCAAACAAGGTCACTAAAATAATTAGTATTAAACTGGCTATGATCATAGGTAATACTTGCCATGAAAGAAATGGCTGTATGTATTCACTCAAGCTGATATAGGCTAGAGCAAATAATACAACACTTCCAACAAAGCCAACTAATACTGCTTTGGTATTATCGGTAATAATTAATGAGATTAGATGGTTACGTGTCGCACCAATTGCCATTCGTGCACCTAGCTCAAATTTTCTTAGTTGAGTGCCGTAACTTAAAATTCCATATAAACCGATACCCGCAAGTAAAAATACTAAACTGGCTAAAATAGCGGTTGTGACAGCAGTAGTTATTTCAGCAAATAAGCTTTGCGTAAGAATATCTGATGCTGCATCGAAACTAAAAACGGAATATCTTGCATCGACATCGCTTAATATTTTACCTAGTTGTTCACGACTAACAGACTGGCCTGGCTTAAGTTTCAACATAAAGCTTTGCCCACCTAGACCATTTGGTACATAGACTCTCGGCACGCCTGCAGAAGCATCTTTGCTATCTATTGGGGTATCTCCTGGGATAGAGATATCTTTAACAATACCAATTATTTTTAATGGATCAGGTCGGCCTGTTGAAATTTGCATGCCCAATACATCACCATCAGCTTTTAATTGCTTGGCGAATGCTTGGTTAACAATCATCAAGTTATTATTATCTTTGCGATCGGCCAATGTAAAATTGTCGCCTTGTATTATTTGCTGCTCGATCATATTGAAGTACCTATGATCTATCCCTTTGAAATATGGCGTATATCTTTCATTGTCAGCTACATTTGTTAATGCTCTAACGCTAAAACCATCAAGAGGTGAATTGCCCTGAGCAAGAGACTCCACTTGCGGTAAAGCTTCTAATTTTTCCATTATCTCAGCCATCAATGGGATAGCTTCTTCTTGACTAGGAAAGTTAGTGGATGAAAAATTTAAGATTAACGTTGAAATATCTTTAGTTTCAAAACCTATTGGTGCGTTAATGGTTTTTACAGCATCTTTGAGCAAACTAAAGTTGGCAAATACCAATACGGTTGCTAAGGCAACTTGGCTGGCAATTAATACCTGACGAACCTTCTTAGATACTTGTAAACCACTGCCCTTACCACTACTTTGTAGCATGGAATTTAATGCACGGTAATTGATCATCCAAGTACTTAATTTTGCAAAAAATAATGCAAAAATTATGGTGATTAAAACAGCACAGGAAAAGGTGAACGGGTTAAGCGCTAATTCATTAACACGAGGGAGAACAGCCCCTAAGTATTGCTGCATAACATAAAAACCTGTTTGGGCAATCACTAAGGCAAGTATGATCGACAGAGACATTAATATTGTCGTCTCAGCAAGCATTCCTTTAAATAAATGTGTTTTGGTTGCACCAATGGCCGCTTGAATTGCCATCTGGCGTTGTTTTTCAGCGGTACGCGACATAAATAAATTAGATATATTGGCACAAGCAATAAGCACTAAACCAATCACACCTGCGAGTAACATTACCGCAATTGATTCACTGTCACCTAAAATGACTTCTTTAACTGAGCGAACCCCCATTTTTATTGACCAACCTTTGAAAAAACCAATTTCAGCAACACCTTCTTGCCAGCGGTCACTGACCAAAGGGGTTAAAATTTGTTTTGCTTGGCTTGGGCTAAGACCGTCTTTTAACTTACCAATAAATTTAAGTCCGCCATTAATATTACCAAAACTTTGTCGTTGGCGCTCACCTGCATGGTTGAAGTCCCATGGCAACCAAACGTGTGTTTCTCTACCTGTTTCAGCCAACTCAGGTTCTACAAAATTTTCAGCTAATACACCAATAACGCGATAACTAATACCACTTAAATTAATTTTCTGTTCAAGTATATCAGCACTGCCTTGATACTCATTCTGCCAAGTGTTATAGCTCAATAATGCCACAGGGTTGCTGGTTTCTAGCGCTTCACTGCCTTCAAATACTCTTCCTAGTGCCATAGGAGAAGCTAAAATTTGATGCAGTTCAGGCGTTACAAACGTGATATTTACCAGTGGTTGGCCACTATGCGAGATAATGACATCTTGACCATAGCTTAGCATTGCTGCCTGCTCAAAAGCTTCTTTGCTTTTGTATAAGTGCACTAATCCAGGATAAGTATAAGCAACAGCTTTGCTTTCTTTTTTGGCTCCGATCAGTTCATGTTCGGCAACAAATAGGCGATCTTGTTCTGGATAGGGTAATGGCTCAACGAGTAATAAATAATTAAGGGTGACAGCACATAACAAGGCACCTAAGGTTATACCCATTGTCATTAATACGGTTAATATAAAGCCAGGTTTCTTTTTCAGGCTGGCCCAAGCCTGTTTATGTTGACGGGTGAATGTTCTCATACTGCCACCTTTAACGTTTCGTCTTTGATAATTTGGCCATCAAGAAGTTTAAGTTGAATATTTGCCATATCTGCATAACGTGCATCGTGAGTTACCATACAGATGGTGGTGCCATTTTTATTCAGTTCAGCTAATACCGCCATGACGGTGTCGCCACTTTTAGAATCTAGGTTACCGGTTGGTTCATCAACAAGTAATATCGCAGGGTCGGCAACTAAAGCGCGAGCAATCGCAATACGTTGTTGTTGTCCACCTGACAATTGATTGGGTTTATGATCGGCTCTATGGCTCATTTCGACCATTTTTAAGCAAGCCTCTACCCTTTCTTTGATAAACTCTTCTGTTGGTAGCTCCTTTTTGTATTGCAAAGGTAATGCTACGTTATCAAAGACTGATAGTTCATCAATAAGATTAAATGATTGAAAAACAAAACCAATTTTTTCATTGCGAATACGAGCAGCGTCGTCTAATGAAAGGTTACTGACCTCAACGCCCTCAATAGAATAACTGCCTGAGCTCGACATATCTAATAGGCCTAATAAAGAAAGTAAGGTCGATTTACCACAGCCAGATGGCCCCGCAATAGAGACATATTCCCCCGCGCGGATAATAATATTGACATCTTTCAGTGCGTGAGTTTCAACATCATCTGTTTCAAAAACTTTACCAATATTTTTCATTTCTATCTTTATATCTGACATATTATTTTTTCCTTTCTCGGGTATTATTTTTTTAACGTTTGATTGATTAGTGTTAAACGTTAAGTCGTATTTAATAATTCTCTATGGTTAATTCTGCTTTTTTCAGTAATGACATGTCTGACACAATGAACGTATCATTAACTTTGCCACCTTCAATAATTTCTATATAGCGACCCGCTTCTTTACCGAACGTTACTTGGGTTCTATTGGCATAGTTCTTTGAGTCATCAAGTCGAAATAAGCTGGTATTGGAATTTTCTTGGCTATTAACTGGTCGCTCTATATAAGTGATATTGGGAAGCGTGTCGGTAATAATAACGGCATCAACGCTTAACTGTGGACGAGCGCTGGCGGGAAGAACATCAGGCAATGCTATTTCAACTTCTACCGTATTGTCTACTACGACGGGGTCAATACGTGAAACTGAGCCAATAATTTCGTCACGACGTGTATCTACGATGGCTTTTTGACCGATGAATATTTGTTGTGCTTTACTTTGCGGCACTCTAACTAAAGCGATAAGGTCTTGAACACTGCCGATCAGGGCAATTTCTTGACCTGCAGCTAAGCTTTGACCAAGTTCAACCGAAAGGCGCTGTAACACACCGTCAAATCCTGCTTTAATTGTTAAGCGATCAAGACGATTTTGCGCTATCTCCAATTGCCCTTCTTGTTGTTTAATTTGTTCGAGTTGAATATTAATGGCTTCTTGATTCACTAATTTGAGCGCGGCAGTTCGTTGCTGGTGAATTTTTAATCGCTTTTTAAGTTGCGCTTCTTGTACAAGACTCTCTTTATAGTCTAACGCAGAGACTATGCCTGATTTAATTAAACCTGATTGTGCCTCTAATTTTACCTTTGCTGTTTCGTAACGAGCTTCCATTTCGGCAAAATTGCCACTTTCATTGAGAATTTCACGCTCTTGGTTCAATTTTAACTGGCGAAGGTTAGCTTTACGTTGTGAAAGCTCTTGAGTGGCACTATCAACCTGTTGCTGTAATTCAGGATTAGCTAGTTGCACAATAACACTGCCAGCAGTAACGAGCGCGCCAGGTTTAAGCACTATTTCTTGAACGGTGGCATTGGTGAGCGAAGTCACTAGCACTTGTTTGTCTGAACGTAAGGCACCATAGCCTTCAATTTCTACTTGTAAATCTCCTTGTTTTACTGTGCCAAAAAGCAGATCACTGCGTTTAATCGAAGTATTGCCTGCTTGAGTGCTGACATACCAAGTTAGCAGAGCCAGCAAGCAAACCGCGATCCCACCAATCATCGGCATTGTTTTGAATTTATTTTGTTTAGGTTTGATTTTTTTCACATCCATTTAACAGATACCTTGATTAAATATTTGATTTATAGCGTTCGTGACAAGGTAGTAGCTATTTTTATGCCAACTTAAAATAACCTTTAAATACAGTTGGTTATATTTTTAATTGACATAAGTGCTATGGAATTAGTTCGCAGGTGAACTACTTTGATTCAAATTGAGACAGGTGTTAAAAAAGAGCAGAAATTTTATTATTGTGTTTAGGCATGACAAGATGGTGGCGATCACAATAAGGAAACGTTTGTTAAAAAACCATCATCATTTATCTACTGTTTTCATAGGGAGGTAGATAGAAACGGTTACCCCGGCTGAGTTTGTATTATTAACTAGGCTTATTGTACCTTTGTGGTGTTCAATGATATTACGACAAAAACTTAATCCGATGCCTTGGCCATTTTGTTTAGTTGAATAAAGAGGCACAAAGAGATTATCCATATTCGCGAAGCCATGCCCACTGTCGATTACTTCAATGAGCGTTCTGTTGTCTTTTTCACTAAATTTCAGTTTTATTATGTCGTCCGGTTGAGAAGCTTCATATGCATTTTTGATAATGTTTAATAACACTTGTTCAATAAAAGCGGGATCTGCCCAAAAGCTATG
Source organism: Colwelliaceae bacterium 6441 (assembly GCA_040779345.1). Lineage (GTDB taxonomy): Bacteria > Pseudomonadota > Gammaproteobacteria > Enterobacterales > Alteromonadaceae > Thalassotalea_H. The sequence goes on from JBFONU010000002.1 coordinate 119,591, forward strand.
AGTTGTTATCTCTACTTCTAAGTGAATATCTTTAAGTAAATTTTGGATACGCTTGGTGATGTTGTTCACTGATAGCATTTGGCAATTTAAATGAAATGGCTTAGTGATAGATGCATAACGACTAACAAAGTCTTGTAAGTGCTGGCACCTTTCGTTGATCACAGTTAATGCCTGTTTATCTCTTTGTGATTCTGATTTATGGCTCAATCCTTGTGCTAATGCTGAGACAGGGGTTAATGAATTGCGGATCTCATGGCCAAGCACCCTAATGAGTTGTTGCCATGCATTGAGTTGATTTTCTCGTAATGCCGATTCAATATTCACAAATACCATTAATAGATGAGTTTGACCTTGATCGATAAATTCACTGTGACGAATTTGCCATTTTTTATCACGTTGTTTTTCTTTAAATCGCCAATCGTTATCAACAAACTCAAGCCCTAATAACCCTGGTGAAGAGTGTCTAAAAATTTGCCAAGGTTGAGGAAATAATTCATTAAAGGCACTATTTGCATAAGTCAGTTGTGGTTGTTGGTCAAAGACTAAAATGGGGCTGTCTAATTGCTCTATTAACCGGTAAACAAGAAAAATATGTTGATCGTAACGCGACTTGAGTAATTGTAAATGAGTACTTAAATTTTCAAGATCATGATGAAATGTGATGACCTTACCTTCACTAAAAGCCGGCTTTGCATATTGGCAATAATCATCATTATGGACAGCCTCAAGATGCATACTGGCACGTTTAAAGGCAATGAGGGTTCTTTTGTAAATATAAGAAAAGATCAGCCACAAAATATAGGTGATGCCAGCGCTTGATAGGCCAATATTTAGGTATGACCATTGTTGTGTTAGCCCTATCACTCCCAATAAACAGACAATTAAAACACTGGTGAAAATAAAGCCGGTCTTTAATAGCTGTTCTAGCGATTTAAAGGTCAAAATTTTCATTGTCTAACACGCTGTTCGCTCACTTTTGATGGGTGAACACCAACCACTAGTTGAGTATTATTCATGAATTTTGAGGTGCTCTTTAATGCCATATTTTTCTAATCGACGGTACATGGTTGATTTTGTCAATCCTAGCATTATCCCTGCTTTAGGCACATTATTATGATTTAATTCGAGCGCTTGTTTGATAAGTATTTGTTCTGCTTCATCTAATGTCATCATAGGAAGATTATTATTTTGTTTAAGGTTAGAAAGGTGTAAATCTTCTGATTGCAAATTACTGCTCTGTGCTAATAATACTGCACGCTCCATTAAATGGCTCATTTCTCTCACATTTCCAGGCCAATGATATTCTTCTAATGCCTTTAATGCACAAGGTGCTAGGGTTAATTCTTCACGATTATATTTTTTACCATGCAGGGCAATAAAATGGTTAGCGAGTGGGATAATATCGTTAAACCGTTCTTTTAATGAGGGCACTCTAAGTTCAATAGTATTTAGGCGAAAATACAGATCTTCCCTAAAAATACCGTCACTTATCAACTGACTGATATTACCATTGGTAGCGCTGATGATCCGGCTATCTGCATGTTGAGTTTGACTCGAACCTAAGACTTCGTACTCTCCAGATTCTAAAACACGTAACAATTTTGCTTGTTGAGATTGAGGAATATTGGCTATTTCATCTAAAAATAGTGAGCCTTGCTTTGCAAGTTCAAATCGACCAATACGAGTTTCTTTAGCATCAGTGAATGCGCCTTTTTTGTGCCCGAACATTTCGCTTTCAAATAAAGATTCAGAAATTGCTCCCATGTTGACTGAAATAAAGGCATTAGAGGAACGAGCTGATTGTTGATGTATTCGTTGAGCTAAATGACTTTTCCCCGTGCCATTATCGCCGGTTAGTAGGATGCTGGCGTCAGTTGCTGCAACTGAATCTATTTGATTGAGTAATTTTTCCATTACTTCTGATCGCCAGAGAAAGTCTGGCTCATTAGTCGTTTCCAACTGTTGTTTAAGCTTTTGATTTTGTACTTGCAGACCCGTCATTTTTAACTGTTGATTGATTATTTGAAGTAATCGTTGATTATTCCAAGGCTTTTCAACAAAATCACAGGCACCTAAGCGCATAGCACTTACGGCTAAATCAACATTAGACCATCCCGTCATAGCAATAACTGGCATTACAAAGTCGGACTTATTCAGCCAAGTTAAAAAGCGCAAACCTTCTTCACCAGAGGTAGTATCTAGGGAAAAGTTCATATCCAGTAAAATTAAATCGACGTTGTTTTCGGCCAATATTGTTTGAGCATAATGGTGGTTTTCAGCTTCAAGTACACAAAAACCTTGATCTTCTAAAATAAAGGCGGCACTTAAACGAATTTCTGGACTGTCATCGACAACCAATATTTGCGGCTTAGACATGATAACTCATTACAATTGCTGATGAATAAGATAAAGATAATAAGTTGCGAAGCTCTATTGAACAAGACAAATATTGTTACGGTAGATGAATAGCACTTAGATTGTTTAATCAGTGAGTCACTTGATTTCAATCAATGAACTCATTGGTTGAAAAATGCACAGTGACTATACTTTTATTGATATATTCTTTTTACAATAAGTTGATAATGGAGAGAGGAACAATGGGAACACCTTTATACTTAGTCGCTGTTGATGGCAGTGAGTGCAGTAATAGAGCAGTAGAACATGCGATGAATTTAGCAACCATAACCAATGCTAAGGTAAAATTTCTCACCGTAAGAGATTGGTCTTATTTACAGCCTGCAGTGGTTGAAGGGATTGCGCCACAGATACTTGACCAAGAAACAGAAACCCTTAACACCATTAATCATATTCTTGCGCCATTAATAGAGCAATACAATGATGCAGGTGTTGATATCTCAACAGAGTTACTTTGGGGGGATCCAGCTGTTGAAATACAAAAGCAAATTAAAGACTTAAACGTTACTATGTTGTTTGTCGGGCGGCAGGGAAAATCACGTATTGTTGATATACTGCTTGGGAGTGTGGCAAATAAACTTGCTCACTTGGTGGATATCCCCATTGTATTGGTACCTTAATTAACTTAAAATAATGACTTACTCAATCGTTATAATTATTGGCATTTTCTTTATTTGATGATAAAACACGCCTCAAGCTCGTTTTTAGTCAATAGTTACTTCGTCATAATTATATGGAAATTCCCAAGCAATTTAAATTGTCAAAAGAACTTAAGCAATTAATTTTGAACAGTTATTTTGCTTGGCTTGTCTATTTTTTCGTGTTTAATATTTATTGCATTTTTTGGCGTGAATATGCCATTGATCTAGAATATAGCTTTATAGATTCATTTATTTGGTGGGTTAAAGAGTGGAGTATGTGGTTATTATTTACTCCGTTGTTGCTAGTAAGCGTTGAGCACTCAGCTAAAAAACTCTCTTTGATGAATACGACATTATTACTCGGTTTTGCGAGCCTCATACTTGCGATTGGTTGTAGAATTTTAATTGACTATCAAGAATACACCATCAATTTGCCTATGGTGATCGTTTCACTGTTACCCAAATATACCGTGACTTTTTTAATCATCATGTTGTCCTGGTATTTAAAGGTCTTTAGTCATAATACAAAAACGTTTGCTGAAACGGATGAACAATCAAAAGCGCAAAGCATAGTTGTTGAGCATCGAGGACTTAGCGTAGACATAGCGGTTAAAGATATTTATTCGATTGTAGCTTCAGGTAATTATGTAGAAATATATTGTCAAAATGACATGTATATTAAGCGAGCAACACTTAAACAATTATTAGATATTTTGCCAGCAACGACTTTTATGCAAGTTCATCGAAGTCATATTGTTAATGTTGCAAAAATAGCGCGTTTGAACAATACAGAAACAGGTGCTGGCTTAATAACCTTAATGAATAATAGAAACCTTCCTGTAAGTAAAACCTATAAGCCAGAACTGAAACGATTCTTAATATAAAACGTGATAAGTTTTTTGCATTTCATTGAGCCCATTTTTGGTCATTTCATCCCAAAGTGATAGTTTATGGGGTTCTCCTTCAATATGATATTTCTCAAATTACGAGGAATTCACGATGAAAAACAATCAACATTTATTTACTAGAGCTATTCATTGGTCAATGGCAATACTAACTATCACCATTATTGTGATGGGATTTTATATGGCATATGTTCATGATCTTGCTTTATATCCCTTGCATAAATCTTTAGGGGTTATTGCGTTTGTTTTTATACTGTTCAGATTATATGCAAGACTGAAAAATCCTTGGCAATCTTCTTCGCTAGGTAGTTCACAAGAAAAACTTGTTCACATCGTCCATTGGCTATTATTAGGCTTGCTCTTATTAATGCCCATTTCAGGCATGCTTAATAGTGGTTTTGGTGGCTATGGCATTTCTTTATTTGGTTTGGAGATCATTCCAAGCAATTTTGACCCATCAGGAAAAGTGATCGCATTTAATGGCGCAATAGCTAACTTAGGTAAACGTTTACATGAAATAAATGGCTATATCTTTTCCGCGTTTATATTGCTGCATGTCGGGGCCGCTTTAAAGCATCACTTTATCGATAAAGATGACACGCTAAATAGAATGTTAAATCGACAGAGCACAGAGCGCAGAGCAAGCAACTAAGGCAGTATTATGAAGATTTTGATGGTAAGTTTTATTTTAGCGATCAGTGTATTAACGCCTCCTTGCTATGCTGAGCAACTATTAAAAAAAGTACATCCTGTTGAGCTGGTCAATGATGACTTTTCTGATTTAGCTATTTTTGGTGATGCCCTTGGCGATAAACGTATCGTTTTTTTGGATGAACTTTCTCATGGCGAAAAAGAAGTTTTTCAGTTGAAAAATCGTTTAGTGCAATATTTACATCAAGAAAAGGGTTTTGAGGTGTTGCTGCTAGAAGGGAGTATTTATGACGTTCATCGTATTTGGCAAAACGCGAAATCAACGATAAATGAACAAGCTCCAGGAAATATTTTCTATATGTATGCTAATAGCCAAGGGTTCCAAGCGTTATTTAACTATATCGATAAAAAAAGACATGCATCATTTCCGCTCGCATTGTCTGGTTTTGATGGCCGGCTAAGCGGTCAATATGCCTCAAAAGAGGTGGCTGATTATATTAAAAAATCAACAAAGTATTTCTTAAAGGACGCGATTGCTGATTTTGATTGGTCGAGCTATTTAATACAAATTAAAAAAAACTTAGCTTACAGCCAACAGTTACCCAATAAGGAAATGCAAAATAAGTTTGTTCAGCAAAGCTATTATTTATATGATCGCCTACTCGCTCATCAATCAAACAAGTCGGGATTTGACTCCCCACAATACCTCGCATTACTCGTAAAAGGTCTGCTATTTAGTGCTGAAGAGCGATGGGGTACAAGAAGGCATGATGAAAATGATATTCCAATGGCAGAGAATATGGCATGGCTTTTAGATACAGTTTACCCGAATAAAAAAGTCATTGTGCTAGGACATTATATCCATTTAAATGCCAATGGCGCTGAAATCAATCGTTATGCAAATATCGGCACGGAACTCGCCAAAAGCCATGGCGATGATATTTATACGGTTCATATTGCTGGCGCTAAAGGGCATTATCGCGAATTTAGAGATTTATCTGTTCAGGCTATTGAGCCGTTATCCGAACACAGTATTGAGCAAGATTTATTAGCGTATTTCCCTAAAAACGCCTCGAAAAAAAAAGAAAGCTTATTCATTGATGAGCATAACTTAAATGCGGAATTAATTAGAAATAAGCATTTTTTTGGCCATGAATACAAACATTATATTCGAGGTAATGATTGGCAGAATCACTGGGATGGCATGTTTCTTATTAATCAAGTGAGCGCTTCTCAATCACCATAAGCTAATGGATGAATACTGAATTTATCAATGATTATTTTATTGTGTTTTGGTCAAGCCTTGCTAAGGTACTCTAACAGTTAAATAATAACTCAATATAATCAGTAGGTAATAAAGTAACATGCGCGTTTTTTTAATGATTGTTATGACAATGTTGACAGGCTGCTTAATGACAAAAGACACAATATCTGAAGAAGAATTACATCGTGTTAATTATGTTAGCAATAACGATCAAACCGAACGCAGTTATTTTGTTTATTTACCTAAAGGCTATCATTCTCAGTCTGAGAAAAAATGGCCAGTCATGTTGTTTCTTCATGGTAATGGTGAGCGTGGCAATGGCAAGGATGAACTTGATTATGTGCTAACTCATGGACCGCTGTATGAAGCTTGGATACAGAAAAAAGATCTGCCTTTTATTATTATTTCACCCCAATTACATATGTTTGATTTTGATCAGCAAGGGATAGGATATATTGATAACAGACAGTTAAGCCAAATTCCTCAGCGTATGCTTAATGGTGTTCCACCAAGATCAGCACCTTATATTTCAGAGAAAAAAATCACGCGCAACGCGTCAATAAATGATATGGCTGATGTACCGCCATTATTACCACTCGGCTGGGAACAAGTAGAGACAGACTTAATGGCCATGTTAGCTAACGTGTCTAATAAGTATCGTGTTGAACCGTCGAAAACTTATTTAACGGGTTTAAGTTATGGTGGCTTTGGTACGTGGTTTTTGGCCAGTCAATATCCAGAAAAATTTGCGGCTATTGCTCCCGTCGTTGGTTGGGGGCACCCAAGCTTAATGGACCCCGTTGCTCAGCATAAAATTCCTGTCTGGCAATTTGCTGGTGGAAGAGATAGCTCTGTAGAAATAGCTTATTTTTATGCCGGCATAGAAAGGTTAAGAGAGCTAGGGCATACCAATGTTAGGTTGACCATTCATGAAGAACTGGAACACGATGCATGGAAGCGAGTTTACTCCAGTGATGATTTCTATCAGTGGCTGCTAAAACATGCTAAGTATTCAGCAAACGATGATGAATGATGGCAGCCAGTTTACCCGTAACGGTTAAATACTTTACTGCTCTCTTTAGGTGTTGATAATAAATATTCAACGCTTTAGCAAAGGCGACCCTAATATTCATTAATATATCATCATATTCATCTTTATATTCCTGATATGATAGACAAGAATTCGCTTGAACTTCAATTACATCAAGCAAAAAGGGAATACGATGAAACTCGGTGAAAAAATAAAGCAATTGCGTAACGATGCTGGTTTAACACAGCCAGAATTGGCTGACAAAGCGCAAATTGAACAATCTTATCTGTCAAAACTAGAGAATGAAAAAGGTACACCTTCATTTGAAGTGATCAGTAAAATTGCTGCCGCATTCAATATGGAAACAATGGCTTTAGTGGATAGCTTAGATATGAAATACCTTCATGAAAGCTTTGCACATTTACCGGAAATCGCAATTAAGCTTGAAGAAAGGAAGCTGCTTCACCGAGCTAAATTTAGGCGAGGCTATATTCTGTCAGCATTTTTGGTGGTTTTTGGTATCGCTATGGTTATTTTAGGTGAGTCGAATACTATTTTTCCTGAAAGTGTCTATGAATACAAATCAATGGGGTTGATCAAGAAAGGCGAATTGAATAATCATTATTATTTACATCAATTAAGAGAGATAGCTGAAACCAGAGAGCAATCGATTGAACGTATGAAAAAAAATATCCCGCGCATAAATGAAGAGCTGCTATTAACGCGTTCCTATAAAGGCGAAGGTTTTGTTGAAGGCTATGGCCCACAAAGGCGATATTTTGAATTAACTAATGTTCGCCCTGTTGAATCACCATGGAAAGACCTGTACAAAATATTTGGCTTTATCATGTTAGCAAGTGGATGTTTTGGCTTAGGTTATTTATTAAAATTTATGAAATAAATAATGATTAGCCTCGAGGATATTCAAGGTATTGTGGATAAAAATCGATGTTGTCACACCAAGTGCTAAAGTTTGTATAATTATAACGCTTATCATTGGCGGTAAACCATCGAGAGGTTGAGAGCGCAGGTAAGCGAAACTTTTGTTTAAAGCCATCAATAGCCACCCAGCAAGCGAGTTGTTTGCTGGTTTCATTTTTTATTTGCACACGGGCAAAACCATCCACTGTATAACCATGAATGACTTTAATTTTTGGCTTACTCATTGCCGAAAAGGACACTAATAAAAGTAAAACACTAATTAAACCAATAAATAATGCGGATAAAGTAAATCGACTACATTGTAAAGTATTAATGCTAAAAATCATTTTAATTCACTAGGTTAGCTAAAGAAACAAAAAATAAATTTTGAGGCTAAGTTAAAAATATATCACTTATTCTACGCTTTTTATATCTTTCACCATTGAAAGCATCAAACAACGTCTCCATTACTTATTTCACATTATAGATCTGTACTAAAAAATTAGCTCAACAGGCCTAATACACATAAATAATATTAAATAAAAGTTAGAGTGAATTAAAAATGAATATCGTAGCCATTAAAAAAGAGCAACATCAAAACTTAAAAGTTGCCAATAAACGTGATTTATCACATGTTGCAAATCAACATATTGCACCTATTAACGTGCGTGAATTTGGTCAAGTGTCAACAAGTTACCCAATCGTTCTCGTAAAAGATCCAGATTCAGAACGCTATCGTACTGTCGCTATGCTTGGCTTGGAAGCGGGTGAAAACTTGTATCATGAAGAAAATAAATGGCAGGCAATTTATATCCCACAATCTATTTCATTAGTGCCATTTTCATTAGGTTTAGATCCTGAAAAAGAAAAAACATTAACGGCTTGTCTTGATTTAGACAGTCCTTTTGTTGGTGAAGATAAAGACCAAGCATTATTTGATGCCGAAGGAAAAGACACTGAATACTTTAAAGGTATTCAAGAGCAGCTAGGTCGTTTATATGATAATGAAGTAGCAAATGAAAACTTTGTTAAAGTGCTTGTTGATAATGATTTATTACAAGAATTAGAACTTCATATTAGTTTTAGCAACAACGAAAATAAAAAGTTAGTCGGCTTATACGGCATTAATGAAGAAAAACTACAGGGTTTAAGTGATGAGAAAGCATTAGAATTCTATAAGTCAGGAATCTTTATGCCTATTCATGCAATGTTGGCCTCTTCTGGACAAGTAAACCGTTTAGCACAATTGCGAAATGCCAGTGAAAATAGCAATAAAGTTGCAGGTATTAGATACCACATTGTTAAAGAAGACAGCAAATAATTCATAACTGAAATTAGTTAAGATGATCAAGGAGCCTTTAGGCTCCTTTTTTATTAGAGAAAGCTATGCTAGCTTTAAGGTAAGCATTTACTTTTTCAGAGGCTTAAATGGCCGAAAAAAACAAAATATCAAAAGATATCGATGAAAAAATACAATCTCTTGTAGGAGAACTCTCTAATCAGATAGAAGAAAAAGTATCTCAGCTGGTATCGGCCCATTATTCAGATAATGCATTTACTGATGACAAAGTCTTACAACACCCTATTTACCAAAAGCTGGTTGAAAAACACAATCAAAATGAAAGTAAAACAAAAGAGTTAGAAGCGAAAATATTAACTATTTCTCAAGAATACCAACAAGCATCTCAATCATTTGAAGAAAAAATTAAAGAACAGCAACAAGTTATTGCTAAAAGCTCAGAATTGACGACAGAAAAAATAACAGATGTTGAAAATGCCAAGTTGGTCGAAAGTGTTAAGTTGCTGACTCGTGAAAATGAACAGGCAAAAGAACAATTGGCCCAATATGAAAAAGAAGCTGAGGCATTTGCACAGCAAATTGAAGAGTTAAGTGATAAAGAACAAAGCCTTGCAAAAAATGATAAGGCAAAATCTGCAACCCTCGATGTACAAAATCAACAAATTTCCGAATTGCAAAACCAGCTCAATGTCACCTCGGCAGAATTAGAACATAATAAAGCGGAACAAACCCAGCATGCCGCTACCAATAAATTAGCATTAACAGAATATCAACAGCGTGAGCAATTATTAAAGAAACAACTCGAAGAAAAAACACATCAATTGCAAGAAAATATCAATGTGCAAAATGCACAGGAGCAATTAGTTAACGAACTTAAAGAAGAACATCTGGCAATACAACAAAGTAACGCTCAACTACAACAAACGATAGATCAACAACTGCAACAATTAGATGAACAGTCAGCTAAAAATAATCAGCTGCAACAAGCCGCTCAAGCGAAGATAACTGACATCACCAACCGAATGGAGGCGAGCGAAGAACAGCAAACTCAAAGTTCTCAAGCTTTGGTTGAGTTACAGCAAAGCCATGACGAGTTAACCGCATCGTTTGAGCAAGCAAATAAGGATGTTGAGCATTATCAGTCGCTAAACAAGCAATTAACAAAAGATATTGAAGACGTCACGCAACATATTGAACAAAATCAGCAACGATATACTGCACAAATTGAGAAAAGAGATAAACAAGAACTCGAATACAATAAAGCGAGAGATACCATTAAATATTTACGTGATGAAAATACTGAACTCACTAATAAACTCGAACAACAAGTATCCGAGCTTGAAACACAATTAACCGAATATCGCTTACGTTTTGAATATGCACAAAAAGAGTTGGCAAAAAAGCAATAAAAAATCTATTAACTCGTTATAATCTAGCCAGTTTTATTTGTAAGGAAATCCCTTGTGTCTATTCACCTTCCCTTTGCTCAATTATCACAATGGCAGAAAATCGCATTTTGTGCCGCCCTTATTGAACGTATGTTGCCTAATTATGAAATGTTTTCACAGAGTTCAGGTTTTGGTAATTATCAGTTAATTAGAAATCAACTTAACTTAATTTGGCAACGTTTAGATAAAAGCCAAAAAGTGAAAATAAATTACGATGCGCAATTATTAAAATTAGAAGAACAAATTCCCGATCCTCAACTTTTTGATACTTATGGTGTCTACCCTGCATTAGATACAGCAATGGCTGTGATGTCTTTACTGCAAGCAATGCAAGATAACGAAGGTCATGGCTTTGATAATATTTCACGCCTTTCTGTGAACAGTGTTAATTTTTATGTAGAGCTGTGTTTATCAGAAGATCAAGAGGAACATCATGAGGAGGAATCGATAGAGGATTTACAGAATAAAATTAATCAACACCCTTTAATGCAATGGGAAAAAGATACTCAAAATGAGTTGTTTGATTTCTTGAAAAGCGCTCCAGAAAACATGACAACAATAAAAATGCTGAAACAAGAAATATCAGAGCAAGGCCTATCTAATTTAGGTATTGAAATTAACTGATCATAGCGGTTGTTATCTTTATTAAGCCATGTGGGGCAATAATCGTAGTATCGCGTATGAAATTCTTTACTTAAGTATTTACAAAGCAAATATAATTCACTAGATTTTTGTATAAAATTTGGTTAATTTGCTAATACTAAAAATAATAAAGGAAATACGATGAAGTTATTCAAATTATTATCCATGTTAATGGTGTTGCTTGCATCCATTAATAGTGTTGCTAAGTCTACTGATGAACACAATCGTGAAATTAGTCAGGCGATCACTCAAGCGATGGAAACGTTTCAAGTCCCCGGCGTTGCTGTTGCTATCGTAAAAGATAACAAAGTAGTGATGAGTAAAGGCTTTGGTGTGATTGAACATGGCAAGCCAGCGCAAGTGAATGCAGATACCTTATTTGGGATTGCGTCTAATACTAAGGCGATGACTGCGGCATTAATTGCTCAACTCGTTGACCAAGGTAAAATTTCTTGGCGTACAAAAGTTATTGATATCATTCCCGAATTTCAAATGCCAGACGCCTATGTTACCCGTGAATTTACTATTTTAGATTTACTCGCTCACAACAGTGGCTTGGGATTAGGGGCTGGCGATTTAATGATCTGGCCTGAAACAACGCATACGATGAGCGATATTATTCATGGCATGAAATATTTACCCGCTGTATCGAGTTTTAGAAGTGAATTTGCATACGATAACTTAATGTACGTCATTGCTGGTGAAGTCATTGCGCGAGTGACCAATGATTCATGGGAAAACACGATTAGAGATAATATCTTTAAACCTCTTGGTATGACGACGACAAGAGCAAAATTTTCACTGATTGAAGCAAGCAATAAAAATGTTGCGCGAGCTCACGTGCCTTTAGACGGTAAAATTAATGTGGTTGGTGGTAATTTTATTGAGAAATTTGCGGCGGCAGCATCGGTTGCTTCTAGCGTAAATGACATGTCATTGTGGTTAAAAGCGCAGCTGAATCAAGGAGCTTACCAGCAGGAAGGTCAAGAAAAAGAGCTTTTCAGTAAAAAGCAAAGCCATAAAATGTGGCAAGCGCAAACAATTCTTCCCGTGTCAGACCATGCGACTAAAACCGATAAAACACATTTTTCGGCCTACGGATTGGGTTGGTTTATGAAAGATTATCATGGCGTAAAGTTGATTCATCATACCGGTGGAATTTTGGGTATGTTGTCAAAAGTGGTCTTAATTCCAGAAGAAAATTTAGGCGTGGTTATTCTGACCAATCAACAATCAGGCTATGCATTTAATGCCATAGCAAATGAAATTATCCATCGTTATTTAGCGATAGATAATACCGATTGGGTTGCTCATTATAAAGCGATTAAAGATAAACGCACTGCGGGCGAAAAAAGTCGTTTAGCTGAAGCAGCAAGTAAAGTTGATAGCAATTCAAAGCCATCTTTACCTTTAGCTGAATATGCGCAAACTTATCGTGATGATTGGTATGGAGATATTCATGTCACCCTCACTAATAATCAGCTTGAGATGCAGTTTAGCAAAACACCTGAATTGAAAGGGACTTTAGAGCATTATCAGCATAATACGTTTATTGTTCGTTGGGATGATAAAACCTTAGAGGCCGACGCGTTTGTTAATTTTAATCTAAATGCTGACGGTTCAATTCATTATGCAACGATGAAAGCTGTCTCGCGCATGACTGATTTTAGTTTTGATTTTCATGACTTAAAATTGAAGCCGAAAAAATAACACAGTGTAACCTTGCCTAAGTCGTTACTTGGAATAAACGATAACTGACTTGTCCGGCACTTTTTTCTTTTAATAATGACCAATTTTCAGGTAATGATAATTGGTCATTTTCGTTTTCCATTTCAATATAAATAAGCGCATTATTTTCGAGCCAATCTTCATTGAGTAAACTTATGGCTTGTGCGGTAAAGCCTTTTCGAAAAGGTGGGTCGATAAAGACAATATCAAATTTTTTTTCCGGTGAGTTCTTTAAATAGCTTAGAGCGTTTGTTTGATGAATATCGATATTATCTGCTTGTAGCAAGCACTTGTTTTTTTCTAATTGTTGAGCGGCATTTTTATCCAGTTCGATAAATGTTACATTTTTTGCGCCTCGAGAAAGCGCTTCAAACCCTAAACTACCTGCTCCTGCAAAACAATCTAAACAGTGACTTTGGTTAATATAAGGCATGAGCCAATTAAAAACGGTTTCTTTCACTCTGTCCGTCGTAGGACGCAAGCCGTCAGCCATTAACACCGGAAGTTTTCTGCCGCGATGTTTACCCGATATAATGCGAATATTACCCGTAGCTTTGACTTTCTTATGGTCTTTTGACGAATGATTTCTTGATTTGCGCATAAGTTAGGCTACTTTAGTTTTTTTGTCAGCAATTTAGGTGTTAAGATAGCGACAATTTTATCCTTGTTTACCCTATTATTGCCATTAAATTGTTGGCTTAAAGAAGATTAGATTTATGTCGAAGAAAAAAGGTATGTTTTCTTGGTTAGGCCTTGGTGGTCAAAAAGAAAGCCAAAACGAAGAGCCCGAAGTACAAAGTCCTAAAGAAAGTGAGCAACTTTTAGCGACCGAAACGGCTATAGAAACCGCCAAAAAATCATCAGAAGTGGTTGCAGAACAGCAGCCGCCGCAAGAAAATATTTTTCCAGAGCCAGAGCCAGAGCCAGAGCCAGAGCCAGAGCCAGAGCCAGAGCCAGAGCCAGAGCCAGAGCCAGAGCCAGAGCCAAAAGCTGGATTTTTTGCTCGTCTGAAAAAAGGCCTAAGTAAAACTCGGCAAAATTTAGGCGGCGGTTTATTTGATTTATTTCGCGGTAAAAAAATTGATGATGATCTTTTTGAAGAATTAGAAACCCATCTGTTATTAGCCGATGTTGGTGTTGAAACAACCACTAAAATTATCGACTCATTAACCGAATCTGCCTCACGTAGCCAACTTAAAGATGCTGAATCTCTTTATGAGCTTTTAAAAGCCGAGCTTAAAAAAGTCATTGAGCCGGTAAGTAAACCTTTAATCTTGCCAAAAACAGACGGGCCATTTGTTATTTTAATGGTTGGTGTTAATGGTGTGGGTAAAACAACCACTATAGGTAAGCTGGCAAAACAATTTCAAGCCCAAGGTCAATCGGTTATGTTAGCCGCGGGTGATACTTTCCGCGCTGCAGCGGTAGAACAACTACAAGTATGGGGAGAGCGAAACGACATCCCGGTAATTGCTCAGCATACCGGAGCAGATAGCGCCTCTGTTATTTTTGATGCGATCAGTGCTGCAAAAGCACGCGGTGTCGATGTTTTGATTGCTGATACTGCCGGCCGCTTGCAAAATAAAAGTCATTTAATGGAAGAATTAAAGAAAGTGGTGCGAGTTATGAAAAAACTTGATGTTAATGCGCCACATGAAGTGATGCTCACCATTGATGCAGGAACAGGCCAAAATGCATTAAGTCAAACACAGCTATTTGATGAAGCGGTTGGTTTAACCGGTTTAACCTTAACTAAATTAGATGGTACAGCAAAAGGTGGGGTTGTCTTTGCTGTTGCTGATAAACATAACATCCCTATTCGTTATTTGGGTGTGGGTGAAGGTATTGATGATCTACGTCCTTTTAATGGCGAAGACTTTATTGATGCGCTATTTACTGACAATAATCACGATAGTTAAGGTGTGTTGTTATTTGCAGTTATTCAACAGATCTTAAACGAAAAAATAAGAAGAGAGTTAATTAATGATCCGTTTTAAAAACGTCAATAAAACTTACCCAGGAGGCTTCATCGCATTAAATAATGTGAGTTTTAGTCTTGCTGCCGGTGAAATGGCGTTTTTAACCGGACATTCTGGGGCTGGAAAAAGTACCTTATTAAAATTAATGAGCTTAATGGAAAAGCCAACCAGTGGTCAGGTTTATATTAATGGTACCGATCTTTCCACCGTTAAATATCAACAAATTCCCTATGTGCGCCGTGGTATTGGGATGATTTTTCAAAATCATAACCTTTTGATGGACAGAACAGTATTTGACAATGTTGCTTTACCCTTAATCATTGACGGTTATAGCCATAAAGAAACTAAAAAACGTGTTGATGCAGCCCTGGATAAAGTGCATTTAGGTGACAAGTCTCGTTGTTTTCCTAATATGCTTTCTGGCGGAGAGCAACAACGCGTAGGTATTGCTCGCGCTTTAGTAAATAAGCCTCCTATTTTATTGGCAGATGAACCGACAGGGAACCTCGACCCTAAACTGTCACTCGATATTATTAAGCTTTTTGAAGAGTTTAATGATATTGGTGTTGCGGTATTAATTGCGACCCATGATTTGGGGTTAATTGCTCGTTTAAAATATCGAACGTTAACGTTAAAACAAGGCGCTATGATCAACGATGGCTTGATTGAAGGGTTAGGGGGAGAGTAAATTGGCTAAATTCTCAACGAGTAATTTTTCACAGCACTCGTCTGATAAACCGAGTTTACTCGCTAAAATATCGGCACGGTTTATTCGTCATTTACAGCAAGGAATTGGTAGTTTAGGTGATTTATGGCGAACACCATTTACCTCAACCATGACTGTTTTGGTCTTAGGGATCAGCTTAACATTACCTGCTACACTGCATTTATTTGTTAAAAATGCTAAATCAATTTCACAACAATGGGATTCTGCTTCCCAAATTAGCCTTTTTTTGAAACTGTCGGTGAATGACAAATCAGCTAAAAATCTTGTCCAACGTATTCGTCTATATCCAGAAGTGGCAGAGGTTAAATATATTTCAGCAGCAAACGCCTTAAAAGAATTTAAAGAATTATCCGGTTTAGGGCAAGCGCTTGAGTATTTATCGTCAAACCCATTACCCGCCACACTTCTAGTGACACCAACCAAGCATGCGAGTCAGCCACAAGCGGCTCGAGAGCTTTTACAAAAATTAGAAAATGAACGAGAAGTTGAACAAGGTAAACTAGACGTAGAATGGTTAACACGGCTAGAAGCAATAACACAGCTCATTGAAGATATTGTCACTGGCATTGCCATTTTATTGTGTCTTTCGGTCGTGTTGATTATTGGTAACACCATACGTTTAGCTATTTTAAATCAAAAAGATGCGATTGCAGTAATGAAACTTGTGGGGGCAACAGATAGCTTTATTCAGCGCCCATTTTTGTATTCTGGCGTATGGTACGGCGTTCTCGGGGGACTGGTTGCCGTTATTTGTGTATCAATTTTAGCGCAATACTTTACCGGAGCTTTGATAAATTTAACCGATTTATACCAAAGTAACTTTCAACTAATGGGGTTAACGTTTTTTGAAATGCTCAGTTTAATTTCATTTGCCGTAATTTTAGGTTTAGCGGGCAGTTATATTTCAGTAAGAAAACATATAAGAGCAATAGAACCAACCGCAGATTAAAGTGATGAATATTTGTGGTTTTTAACTAGCTAACATGTCATCTGCCCAAGCTAATGCTGTTTGGTGAGAATCGAGACAATAATTAATATCGAGTCCAAGTAGCTTGGTTAGGATCAATATTAGGAAAACTATTACTTTTTCCATCACGAAATAACAGTTCATATGCAATTACATTTTGATGAATATCTAAAATAGGTTGTCTTGCTACATAAGAATACAAAATATCTCTCCCATTAACAAAAATTTAATTAAGATGTTAAGCTTTAGTTAACTTATTGTTATTTATTCAAATAATTCATTGGTCCATATAAAATCATACAAAATACCTTTGAGGCTATGAAAGCATTTATTGTAACCTCGTGTCTAGTAAGTTATGTTCAA
This sequence comes from Colwelliaceae bacterium 6441, assembly GCA_040779345.1. GTDB lineage: Bacteria > Pseudomonadota > Gammaproteobacteria > Enterobacterales > Alteromonadaceae > Thalassotalea_H. The sequence goes on from JBFONU010000002.1 coordinate 136,572, forward strand.
ATAATAAATAGTCGATCGAATAAATCGTTCGTGTTATTATCACGAGCTAGATTTAAAAAGGGTTTAAATAAATGGGTGATAATATGCAATCAATGGCGCTAACAGTTCCGCAAAGTGGCAGTATTGAATCATATATGCAATCAGCGTACAGCATTCCTATGCTTACCGCTGAGCGTGAGCATGATCTTGCCACTCGTTTATATGCAGAGAATGATTTACAAGCGGCGCAAGAATTAATCATGTCGCATCTTCGTTTTGTTATCCATGTAGCCAAAGGTTACGCTGGTTACGGTTTACCTCAAGCAGATTTAATTCAAGAAGGTAACGTTGGCTTGATGAAGGCGGTTAAACGTTTTAATCCTGAAGTAGGGGTTCGTTTGGTTTCATTTGCTGTTCATTGGATCAAAGCAGAAATTCATGAGTTTGTCTTGAAAAATTGGCGCATTGTAAAAGTAGCGACCACTAAAGCTCAGCGTAAGTTGTTTTTTAATTTACGTAAAAATAAAAAACGTTTAGGTTGGTTCAGTAATGACGAAGTCACTAATGTTGCAGAAACACTTGGTGTTAGTGAGAAAGATGTTCTAGAAATGGAATCTCGTATGACCAGCCAAGATCAGGCGTTTGAGCTTTCTTCTGATGATGATGATAATGCGATGGGGTCAGGTAGTTTTTCTCCGGCACAGTATTTAGAAGACAAACAATCAGATTTAGCAATTGAAGTCGAAGATCAAAATTGGGAAGATCACGCCAATCAACGTTTGATGAATGCGTTAATTACACTTGATGATCGTAGCCAAGATATTGTAAAAACGCGTTGGTTAAGCGATGAAAAAAGTACGTTACAAGAATTAGCCGATAAGTATGAAATATCTGCTGAGCGTGTTCGTCAATTAGAAAAAAATGCTTTGAATAAATTAAAGTTGGGCATGGCAGCTTAAACTATTTATTTAAAATTAAACCGGCTTAGGCCGGTTTTTTTATGTATGGCAAAAAAACGTTACAATAATGTAAAAAACAGTGTGTTTTTTGCACATAAACACTAGTAAAGCGATAGGAACTTGGTAGACTGTTGGCTTAATAATAATATTGGTAAGATAGGTTAGCCTTAGATGGAAGTAAAGGCAAAGTCAGATATTAAAGCAGTGCATCAGTTACCTAAACTGAAGTCATTGTTGAAAAAATATCGTCAAATTAAAACGATGCAATCTGGATTACTGCAATTGTCGGAGTTGGCAAGCACAGTAACAGATATGGCGTCATTTTATTGTGCGCTTGAATCAGTCATTAAAACCCTATTAATTACTGATAGTTTTCACATCGTTTTATTAAACAAATCTCGTCAATTATCTCTTACCTTTAGCCATAACTCTAAAGAAGAAAGGCTATTAGAGCATCTAGATAGTAATCATTGGCATCAAAGCTTAACTGAACTTGTTTTTACTGAAAGTGATCCTATTCACTGCAGCTCAGCAGAAAGAATGGCTTTGGCACGAGCAGGAAAAATTGACTTTTATGGCTCTCCTTGTGTTGATTGGTTAGGAGTACCACTGAAGCGTGGTCATCAAACTATTGGTGTTATTTCCCTGCAAAGCTATGATAAAAAACTGTATTTTGATGACCGAGACTGCCAACTATTAGAGTTTATAGCTGAGCATCTTGTGACTGCCATCGATCGTGTCAGCAGCAGAGAATTACTTGAAAAAAATATTCGTCAACGCACTCAAAAACTTACCGCGACCAATGCCAAATTACAGCAAGAAATCGCAGAGCGCCAAAAAGCAGTTAAAATGCATAAAGCGCTACTCTCTATCTCTGAACTTTCAGCGTCTGGTAAAGATATTAATAGTTTTTATCAAACCTTGCATGGCGAAGTAAACAGTTTGCTGCCGGCTGAAAACTTATATATTGCCTTGTTATCTGATAAGGGGGATGAATTATCGTTTCCGTATTATCAAGATGAAAAATCATCAAACCCCAAACCTAGATTTTTAGCAAATGGTGTGACCGAACTTGCAATAAAAACTGGTCTCCCCATGTTGATCACTGAGGGAAATGTTTGCATTTTGTCAGAGCAAGGAACAATAAATAAACAAAAATTTACGCTCTCGTATCCTGATAACAAATTAGCAAAAGCATGGTTGGGCTCACCTTTAATTGAAAATGGTAAAATTATTGGTGTATTAGCCATTCAACATTATCAAGACGCTCATGCATACCAATATTGTGATTTGGAGTTAATCCGCTTTGTTAGCCAGCATATTGCTTCAGCGATTATGCGTAAAAAAGCACAGGAAGATGTACAACAAAGTCATGAAAAATTGGAAAAGGTCGTTAATCAACGCACTCAAGAGCTACAAGCCACTAACTTAAATCTTCGTATGCAAATTGAAGAACGCATTAAGGCTGAAGAACAGTTATATTTTGAAGCGCACCATGATGCTTTAACGAAATTACCGAATAGAGCAATGTTTTCTGATCGGTTATCTTATGCGTTAACTCACTTAAAACGTCATCCTAATCATAGGTTTGCCGTACTATTTATCGATTTAGATCGCTTCAAAGTTATTAATGATACTTTAGGTCACCATGCGGGTGATGAATTTTTAATTGAAATAGCTGCTCGTTTATCTGATTGTGTTCGCGATAATGACATTTTAGCGCGATTAGGTGGCGATGAATTTGTGATTTTACTTGATTCATTACAATCTCAAGATGATGTTGAAGAAGTTGCTTCAAGGATCATAAGTGCCATAGAGCAGCCTTTTGATTTAGAGGGGCACACCTTATATTCTAATGCCAGCATTGGTATTGCTCGATGCGCTAGCCATTATAATGATGCCAACGAAATATTGAGAGATGCTGATGCAGCAATGTATCAAGCTAAAAGTTTAGGGCGTGGCCGATATGTCTTTTTTGATGAGAGTATGCGTGAGCAACTCATTGCAAGTATGACATTAGAGCAAGAGTTACGTATCGCAATAAAAAATAAACAGTTTGAACTTCACTATCAGCAAATTTCTGATCTCGAATTAACCAGTACCATTGGTTTTGAAGCGCTACTTCGTTGGCAGCACCCCACTAAAGGTCTCTTAACGCCAAGTGAATTTTTGTTTATGGCTGAAGAAACAGGCATGATACTTGAAATAGAAACTTGGGTGATTGAAGAGGTATGTCTTCAGCTTAAAGAGTGGCAGTCAAGTAATGAATATGAACATGCGTATATTGGTATCAACTTATCAGGTCGACATTTAACGCAAGCTAATCAATTAACACGTTTAATTGATTTAATTAAAGTGAATACCATTGAACCCGAAAGATTAATTTTAGAGTTTAATGAGTCTGCTTTTGGTCAGCAAGCTGAATTAGCCTTGAAAGGGTTAAAAAAACTGAAAGCGTTTGGGGTTAAATTAGCCTTAGATGATTACGGCGCGGGATTATCATCGTTGAATTTTCTCCACAGTTACCCTTTTGAGTTTATTAAACTAGATCGTGGATTTATTCGTTCGTTAAATTCTAATGAAAACAATATGTCGTTGGTAAAAGCATTACATGATTTAGGTGCAAAGTTTGGCTATCGACTCGTGGCGGAGGGCATTGAGTCACAAGAAATGCTCGATAAGTTGCAAAAAGTTGGCTGTGAATTTGGTCAAGGGTACCATATTAGCCGCCCTGCCAAAATAGCCCATCAATCTGAAATTAAGCAAGAAGCTTCCAAAGCTAGGGCATAAATAGATTTATCCCTTATAAAAATAGCCCTCAACTCGCAAAGCGATACCGGGGGTAGCACGGTAGTCTTCTTGCTCTGGCCACTCTAAAAAAGGCTCTACTTCAAAAAATAACCAGCGTTTTAGTGCATTAAAACGATAGCGATAGCTTAAGGTATATTTATCAATGATAAAGCCTTTTTTACCATTTCTTTCCCCTTCCACTTTTAAACCTAAAACTGACGCTGAATTATGCTTAAGTTGTTTCAACTTATAAAAACCGTGCTTCCAACGTATGCCGGTAAAAGACTCGGATCCTCGAATACTATAGTTGACCCTAAATTGTGATGTATCATCTAGCTGATAATCATATTCAAGTAATAGTTTTGCTCCTAAGCCATCATCTAAAAAATAATAGACAGAGGGTTCAAATTTTAAGCTATGAAGTTCATCCCATGTATGACGACGCTTAAGCCTAGATCTAATGAAAATATCACCACTAGAAATACCAATTCTAGATTCTAAAAGGCGATTGTTTTCTTTGCGGTGGGTATATCGTAGCGCAGCAGAAAAACTTTCATTGTCAGTTTCTGTCTGAGTATAAGCGGAATCTAGCGGCAAGTTGCTTTGGTTCGCATCATCATCATCAGACAAAATGATGTCGACTTTACTTTTAAAGTGTGGAAGTTTAACTTTAATGCGAAAACGAGTTCTTACTTTAGTCAAATCGCGGGCTTTAGGCTCCCAACCTGCACGAATTCGGGCACTGACTCTCGGTGAGGCTTGCTCAGTATTTTCTTCAAGGAAAAAATTATCAAACCACACAGCAGATTGATAAACTGAATCAGATATAGATTCATGAATATCCTGCATCCAAAGGTAATCATTATCATCAATAAGAGGGTTTTTTAAAGGCTCTTGTAGTGAATGCGTGGTATTTTCAGGCGTTTCGACCTGCTTAACTGATTGTTCTTGATAACAAAGTGCATCTTTAGAAATAAAGCTAATCAGAGTCATAAAAATAGCAATATAAGAATGTCTTAGCCGATTTTTTTGCAAAGTTTGCTCTACCTCATATTTTGCGTGGTTAAGTGGTGCTTTTTTTTCATTTAACTTTATAATAGATTTACTTGAATTATAGGAGTTTTTTTTATGGGTAACATAGGTATTTGGCAATTATTAATCGTTGCTGTGATTATTGTTTTATTATTTGGTACGAAAAAGTTACGTAACTTAGGCTCTGATTTGGGCTCGGCAGTAAAAGGGTTTAAAAAATCTGTTTCTGATGATGATAAAACAGCAGAAAAAAATGATGCCTTAGCGGATAATTCAAATAATGAAGCAAGTGTTGAAGCCGACGTTAAAGAAAAAGATAAAGTCTAACAGATGTTTGATATTGGCTTTTGGGAACTGTTGTTAATTTCTATCATTGCTTTGGTCGTTTTAGGGCCGGAGCGACTGCCCGTCGCAATTCGAACAGTGCGTGGTTGGATAAGTGGCGTTAAAAGTTTTAGTAACAGTGTTAAAACAGAATTAAGTGAAGAATTACGTATTCAAGAACTTCATTCAAATTTAAAAAAAGCGGAAGATTCTAATTTGCAGAATCTATCTCCTGAAGTTGCTGAGTCATTGAAAACATTACAAGAAGCTGCAGAATCTGTGTATCATCCTTATAAAAAAGAGAACTCAGTTGAAAAAAAGAGCACTGAGTCTGACAGTAAAAAAGAAAACGATAATTCATGAGTTCACCCACTAAGCAATACACATTATTCGATCATTTATTAGAATTACGTTCGCGATTACTCAAAGCGGTATTAGCTGTTTTGATCGTGTTTTGTTCGATGGTTTATTTTTCGAATGATATTTATGAATATGTTTCAAAACCATTATTAGCAACAATGCCTGAAGGTGGGCAAATGATTGCTACCGATGTCGCCTCATCTTTTTTTGCACCGTTTAAACTGACCATAGTCTTAGCGATATTCATTGCTATGCCGTATATTTTGTTTCAGGTATGGTCGTTTATTGCGCCCGGTTTATATCGAAATGAAAAGAAGTTAGTTGGGCCATTAATGTTTGGAAGTAGCTTTCTTTTTTATAGTGGCATCTCATTCGTTTATTATGTGGTATTCCCGATCATTTTTGCTTTTTTTACTTCAGTGGCACCTGAAGGGGTAAATATTGCAACAGATATTAGTAGCTACCTCGATTTTGTTTTAAAGTTATTTTTTGCTTTTGGTCTTGCATTTGAAATACCAATCGTCATTATATTATTGTGCTGGACAGGTTTTACTACACCGCAAAGCCTGCGAACAAAAAGGCCATATGTAGTCGTTGGTGCGTTCGTTATAGGTATGTTATTGACACCTCCTGATATCATATCTCAAACTTTGCTAGCGGTTCCTATGCTGTTATTGTTTGAAGTTGGGGTACTGATTTCAACTATCTACTCTAAAAAAGAGGATAATGATGAGACGTCAGAAGAAGTGGAAAATGAATAAAACTACAATACTCAATTAGCGAATAGTCATTTGATAGATATTGGTGTTAATTTAACAAATACTAGATTTGATAAAGACAGAGCAGCAGTCATTGAACGAGCTAAATTAGCTCATATTCAAGGCATGTTAGTGACGGGTACAAATATTGCCGAGAGTCAAAAAGCACTATTACTTTGTCAAGAGAACCCGAATTTTTTAGCTTGTACAGCGGGTGTTCACCCACACGACGCGGATAATGTTAACGAGGATTATATTGTTCAGTTACGGCAATTAGCTGCTGATAAAAACGTGCTAGCAATTGGTGAATGCGGTTTAGATTTTAATCGAAATTTTTCGACACCGAAAAACCAACAACAGGTTTTTAGTGAACAAGTCGAACTTGCCAGTGAATTGAATTTACCACTTTTTTTACATCAACGAGATGCATTTACAACTTGGCTTGAAATATTATTACCCTATATTGATAAAGTACCCGCTATGGTCAGCCATTGTTTTACTGGAGATTTAACTCAATTAAAGCAATGTTTGGATCTCGGTATGTATATAGGTATTACGGGATGGGTTTGCGATGAACGCCGAGGAAAAACGCTTCGGGATATTGTGAAGTATATTCCTCTTGATCGTTTATTGATTGAAACTGATGCCCCATACCTTACTCCAAGAACTATTAGGCCTAAGCCTAAAAGTAGCCGTAATGAACCAAGCTATTTGCCCTATGTTGTTGATATACTTGCGAATGAATTCGCTTGCTCTCCAAAAGAGCTCATCAATCAAACCCTAAAGAATACCCAAAGTGTTTTTAATTGGGGAAGTCGATGACTTTTTTTTCGCAATACGGCTTAGATGACTTAGCTACCGGGGGCATGTTAACCCTGGCAGTAACTCTACTGTCTCTGTATTTAATAAAAAAGAGTCATAAATATTTATACTTAGCGGTGTATTTTTTTATTCAGTCAATCATATTAGCTGTCATGAAAACAACAGCGTCGAATGCCCTTTTTGACAATGTTTTTTTTCATTTTTTAACTGAACTGCCCTTTTTATTACTCTTGTCTGTGCTCTTTATGACGTTATTTTTAAGAGCTTTTTTCAAGGTAAATCAATATAAAAAAGTCACCTTAATAACTTATGGGGGCGTGTTATTCACTTTTGTTGTCTATCTATTATTACCCGATACGTTGAGCTTTATCATTACTTATGTTGCCCATCTACAATTAGTCTTATTATTGGCTATCGCTAGTTTTTATTGCGTGACTATAAAGCACTCTAATACCCGGGTTTTCATTGCGATACTGTTGATGTATTCGCTTTGTTTTATCACCAATATTGTGGCCTTCGGTTGGTCTTCGGTTAACAGTCATTCGTTTTTTATGGCTTATTGGTTGGCTGGTTGCCTGTTATTTTATTTATTAAGCCATCAAATCATTTCTACTGCTGAAAAGCAGAATATCGCCGAGAGCCAAGCAATTAAACGTAGTGATAATTATAAATTAGCTTATCAAGAGTTGCTTGCTCAACAGGAAGCCAGTAAGGAGCATCTTGAAAGTCGAGTACAAGAGCGCACTTTAGAGCTAAACATTGCCCTACAAGAATTAGAAGAAGCTAATCATGAGCTTGAGCAAAAAAACACGTTAGATGAATTAACAGGCTTATTTAATCGACGTTATTATGATCAAAAATTATTAGCTGAACTAAGACGCAGTCGACGAAATTTAACGCCGCTAAGTTTAGTTGTTATCGATATTGACCATTTCAAAAAAGTGAATGATAACTATGGTCATTCAGTGGGTGATCAATGTTTGATAAAACTGGGTCAATTAATTAAGCAAGTCTTACGTCGCAGTAGTGATATTGGTTGTCGATATGGTGGTGAAGAGTTTTGTTTGATTTTGCCTGAAACTGATCGTCAAGGCGCGGTTAAATTTGCGCAAGAATTACGGGAATTAGTCATGTCTACTGCATTTATGTTTGATAACCGGTCAATAAACTTAACGATTAGCTGTGGCGTTTGTACCTATCAACAAGAAAAAGATATGACGCCAGTTGAACTTTTTGACGGTGCGGATAAAGCCTTATATCAGGCGAAGGCTAATGGCAGAAACCAAGTACAAATAGCAGAAATTTAAGCGGTAATATACCCCGCAGTTTGGAGAAAAATATGAGTAACGAATTTGGTCAATTTCCTGCACGTAGAATGCGTAGAATGCGAAGAGATGACTTTTCTAGACGTTTGATGGCTGAACATCAATTATCCGTGAATGATCTTATTTATCCTGTTTTTGTGCTTGAAGGTGAAAATCAACGAGAAGCAATTAATTCAATGCCAGGGGTTGAGCGCAAAAGTATTGACCTTTTACTGGAAGAAGCACAGGAGCTTGTAAAACTTGGTATTCCAGCGGTCGCAATATTTCCTGTGACCCCAGATGAGCAAAAGTCACTATTAGCTGAAGAGGCATATAATCCTGAAGGTTTAGCGCAAAGAACCGTACGCGCTTTGAAAGCAAAATTCCCTGAACTAGGTGTGATCACTGACGTAGCACTTGATCCCTTTACCACACATGGTCAAGATGGTATTTTAGGTACAAAGAACAGTGGCCTTAATGGCGTTGATGAAGGCTACGTGCTCAATGATGTCACTAAAGCAACGTTGGTCAAACAGGCATTATCTCACGCACAAGCGGGGGCTGATATTGTTGCTCCATCTGACATGATGGACGGCAGAGTGGGTGCCATTAGAGAAGAATTAGAGAAGCACGGCTTTGTAAATACCCGTATTTTAGCCTATTCAGCAAAATATGCTTCTAACTATTATGGACCATTTAGAGATGCAGTTGGCTCGGCAGGAAATATTAAAGGGGGCAATAAACATTCGTACCAAATGGACCCCGCTAATAGTAATGAAGCGCTGCATGAAATAGCGCAAGATATTGCCGAAGGGGCAGATATGGTCATGGTTAAACCCGGTATGCCATATTTAGATATTGTGCGCCGAGTGAAAGATAATTTTCAAGTGCCTACCTATGCGTATCAAGTGAGTGGTGAATATGCGATGCACATGGCAGCGATTCAAAATGGTTGGTTAGCTGAAAAACCTTGTGTTATGGAAGGTTTACTTGCATTTAAGCGGGCGGGTGCTGACGGTATTCTGACTTATTTTGCGAAACAAGTGGCTCGATGGTTACGAGAAGATGCCAAGTAATTGAGCAAAGCAACCAAAGGGCATAAAAACCATCAAGCATTGCTTGCCCTTCATAGTGCAGTTTTGCTTTTTGCTTTGTCTGGCTTATTTGCCAAATGGCTGAGCTTACCTGCGGTAGTGATTGTTTTTGGTCGAGCGTTTTTTGCTGCGCTCACTATTATGTTTTTTGTCAGGTTTTTTAAAAAACAATCATTAAAGTGTGAAATAAAAACGCTGTTAGCTTTAGCGCTAACTGGTGGTATATTGGCTTTTCATTGGGGAAGTTTTTTTCAAGCAATTCAAGTCTCTTCCGTTGCGATAGGTTTAATAACGTTCGCGACATTTCCTGTTTTTGTCAGTTTTTTAGAGCCGTTGTTTTTTAATGAAAAATTTTGCTATCGCTCACTAATCCAAGCACTATTAACCATTGTTGGTATCCGTTTAATTTTACCGGATGAGCATTCACAGCTAGCAGTGTTTGAAGGAGCTTGTTGGGGGATCGCCTCAGCATTGTCATTTGCCTTGTTAACCTTATTAAACAGGAAGTTTGTCAGTAAAAGTTCGGCTAAAAAAATTGCTCTTTATCAAAATATGTTTGCTGCACTCTTTATTCTTCCCTTTATCGTTGTAAACCCAGTCGCTATATCAATTGACCAGTTAGCGATAATCATCTTATTAGGGGTAGTTTTTACCGCTTTTGCTCATTCATTATTTAATCACTCGTTAAAAACACTACGTGCCCAAACTGCGAGTATTGCCGTGAGCTTAGAGCCTATTTATGGCGTTATTGCAGCCTATTTTCTATTGGATGAGTCGATAACCTTGATGATGGTGTTAGGGGGGACGATAGTTTTAGCCACCAATATTTGGGCGTTGAAAAGTCATTAAAGGTTAACTTACTGATCACTCTGGATATTTAAATTAAAACCTAGCATAGCCAAATGCTTTTCTTCTAACTTCAGTTCATCAGTAATTAAAGGGTGCTGGGTTAACCATTTTTCAGGTAAGTATAAAGTGATACCCGCTTGAGCCGATGCTTGATAGTTCGGCAGAATGTCATCTTTTCTAAGGCGACATAAAATCACTGATAGGCGAATTATCGCTAATAGGCAGCTGGCTGTTTGACTGTCGGTCACCGATTGCTTGAGTAGGCTTGTATCGATATCGCCTTTATAAAGCTTGACAAAGGCTTTGAGTAGTTGACGATCCGCCGGGGAAAATCCGGGGAGTTCGGCGTTTTCAATAATATAAGCACTATGCTTTTGATGATGCTTAAATTCTAATAACAAGCCAATTTCATGAAGATCACAGCTAGCGAGTAATAACTCATAGCTGTTATCTTTCTTAAGCTGCCAACTTGATGAAAAGCTATTAAATAAAAATTTGGCTTGAGATTTTACCTGATGGGCATGTTGTTTATCTACATGATAACGTTGCATTAACGAGTTAATGGTACGTTGCCTGATGGCAATGTTGCTATCACTAGGTAACATTTCATAGAGCAGGCCTTCACGTAATGCGCCGCTAGAAAGTTGTAATTGTTTGACAGAAAAACATTCAAAGATGGCAATTAAAATGGCCAGTCCGCTGGCAATTACGGGTGTTCTTTCGCTGGTTAAGCCCTTCAAATTGATTTGATCAATCGAATGACAATGCATCAGTTGCTGCTGCACGTCTTTAAGAAAAGTATGCGTTATCACTGTCGGACTATTTTGGTACATCAACATTTCAGCTAATGCTTGCATAGTACCCGAGCCACCAAGCACTGATTGCCAACCCATTTGCTTATATTTTGGTACCAGTGGTGCTAATATTTTTTTCGCTTCATCAATGGCTTGTCCAAAATTTGTGTGATTAAGTAAACCATCAGAAAAAAACTGTTTAATAAAAGTAACACAGCCAATATCAACACTGGTGATTATTTTAGATTGCAGGCCTGAGCCGACAATAAGCTCTGTACTTGCCCCACCAATATCAATCACAAAGCGCTTTTGCTGGCAATAACTGGTATGTGCGACACCAAGATAAATAAATTCAGCTTCTTGCTGACCGGACAACAAAGTCACTTTTTGCCCTAAAACTTGATTGGCCCTGCGAATAAATTCATCACCGTTTTTGGCTAACCTTACCGTAGCGGTTGCGACAATACGGACATTGTCAGAGGGGATATCTTGGAGGCGCTCAGCAAAAAAACTTAGACACTCTAAACCACGAGCCATGGCTTCTTCACTTAAGGTATTTGTTGTATCAAGGCCGGCAGCTAAACGTACTTTTCGCTTCACTTTGTCGACAACTTGCACACTATCTGCAAGCTGTCGAGTGATCATCATATGAAAGCTGTTTGAGCCTAAATCGATGATGGCATAAAAAGGTGAGTTTGCTACTTTAGTGCTAATCAACGTTAACCCTAGTTATTATCTACGGTTGCGATAGCCACCGGTTTTGCCGCGATTCTGCCCACCATTATGAGGCTTATGGCGACGTTGACGAGGCTTAGGTTTAGGAAAGTCAGTGATTAATGATTCATGATCATATTTACTGACAGGTAAGATATGCTCAATGTAAGTTTCAATCGCTGGCAAATTAAAAACGTATTCTTCACAAGCAAAACTAATTGCATGGCCAGTTGCACCTGCTCGACCTGTACGACCAATACGGTGGACATAATCTTCGCAATCATCCGGTAAGTCGTAGTTAAATACGTGAGTCACTTGCGGTATATGTAAACCACGCGCAGCTACGTCAGTAGCGACTAAAATATCAAGATGACCTTGGGTAAATTGCTCAAGAATTTTTAATCGGCGCTTTTGGATGACATCACCGGTTAATAATCCAACACGAATATTATCGGCATCCAAGTGAGCGTGAATATTTTCACAACTGTGTTTAGTGTTAGCAAATATAATGGCTTTTTCTGGCCAGTCTTCTTCAATCAAGGTTTGCAGCAGATTCATTTTATCTTCATTGGAAGGATAAAATAATTCTTCAGATATTCTAATATTGGTTTTTTGCTCGGGTTCTACTTCAACGCTTACTGGGTCATTCATGTGTTCAAAAGCAAGTTCTTTGACACGAAATGATAGCGTCGCTGAAAATAACATGCTTAACCTGTCTTTTGCTGCAGGCATGCGGTTGAACATGTAACGAATGTCTTTAATGAAACCTAAGTCAAACATTCTATCGGCTTCATCTAGTACGACAACTTCAATATTCGTTAAGTTGTATACACCTTGTTTCATATAGTCGAGTAGACGACCACATGTACCAATTAAAATATCAACGCCAGCTTCAAGTTCTTGTCGTTGGCTTTCGTAGCCTTCACCGCCATAAACAACGCCAAGGCGCAGTCCGGTGGATTTTGCCATCTCAATGGCATCTCGATGAATTTGAATCGCAAGTTCACGGGTAGGCGCCATAATTAACGCTCTAGGCTGCTTTTCAACTTTAGCTGGTGTTTGCAATAAGTGGTGAAAAGTTGCAGCTAAAAAGGCGATAGTTTTCCCTTCACCTGTCTGAGCTTGTCCTGCGATGTCTTTACCTTCAAGTAAAACAGGTAAAGATTTTGCTTGTATGGTAGTGCATTGTTCAAAGCCCATGGCATTTAATCCAGCAACGACTTGCGGCGCTAAATTAAGCTCTGTGAACTTTGTATCTGATAAGTGAGTATTATTCATGGCGCTAGCTTAACAGGTTATGTGGCTAATAAATACTGTATCTAATGGGTTAAGGGTAATTATTGCTAATTATGGATGTTATCAAATAAAAACCTTTTTATTCTCATTTTTTTCGTAAAAAACCAAAGAGTATTGATCTCAGTATTGGTAATTAATTTCGTTGGGGGTATAATCCTGCTCAGTTTGGCGATAAATGCCATAATTAACGGAGAAAGAAATGAGCGATAAAATTGTTCAGTTATCAGATGACAGCTTTGAAGCTGATGTAATTAATGCGTCAGGTCTAGTTTTGGTTGATTTTTGGGCTGAGTGGTGTGGCCCATGTAAAATGATTGCCCCTTTGCTAAATGACATTGCAGAAGAATATGCAGATAAAGTGACTGTTGGTAAATTAAATATTGACCAAAATGATGCGACTCCACCTAAATATGGTATTCGTGGCATCCCAACGTTATTATTATTTAAAGATGGAGCAGTAGCCGACACCAAAGTAGGTGCCTTATCGAAAACTCAATTAAAAGAGTTTATTGATAACAACTTATAACGATAAAAAAGGCTCCTTACAAACGAGCCTTTTTGTTTGAAAAACATGCAATAGTTAGTTTTTGTTACTTTACGTAGCGAATATTTAGTGCTAACTTTATATTTCAACAGAAAATAACATTTCTAAAATTATACCCTATTCACAAAAAATGCCGATTGGCATAATCTAACAACGTCAAATACCTAAGAACCTCAACTATGAATCTTACCGAACTCAAAGAAAAATCCATTAGTGAGTTAATGAAACTTGCTGAAGAAATGAAGCTTGAAAATTTAGCGAGAACCCGAAAGCAAGATATTATTTTTGCAATATTAAATGCACATGCTGAAAGCGGAGAAGATATCTTCGGCGGTGGCGTTTTAGAAATTTTGCAAGATGGGTTTGGTTTTTTACGTTCTGCCGATTCCTCTTATTTAGCCGGTCCTGATGATATTTATGTATCGCCGAGCCAAATTCGCCGATTTAGTATGCGTACGGGGGACACCATTCATGGAAAGATTCGTCCACCTAAAAAAGGTGAGCGTTACTTTGCCTTGTTAAAAGTTGCTGAAGTTAACTTTGACAGACCTGAAAATTCCCGTAATAAAATTCTTTTTGAAAACTTAACGCCAATTCATCCTAACCAGCGCGTTACGATGGAACGTGGTAATGGCTCAACAGAAGATATTACTGCTCGGGTTTTAGATTTAGCGTCTCCAATAGGTAAAGGACAACGTGGGCTCATCGTTGCACCGCCAAAAGCCGGTAAAACATTATTGTTACAAAACATCGCACAAAGTATTGCTCATAACCATCCTGAATGTGAATTGATGGTACTTCTTATTGATGAACGTCCTGAAGAAGTAACTGAAATGCAACGCTTAGTTAAAGGCGAAGTGGTTGCATCGACTTTTGATGAACCAGCAAATCGTCATGTGCAAGTAGCAGAAATGGTTATTGAAAAAGCAAAACGTTTAGTTGAGCATAAAAAAGACGTAGTGATATTACTTGATTCTATAACACGTTTAGCACGTGCCTATAATACGGTGATCCCTTCTTCCGGTAAAATTCTAACCGGTGGTGTTGATGCTAACGCATTACATCGACCAAAACGTTTCTTTGGTGCCGCACGTAATATTGAAGAAGGTGGTAGCTTAACGATTATAGCGACTGCTTTGGTTGATACTGGCTCTAAAATGGATGAAGTTATTTACGAAGAATTTAAAGGTACGGGTAATATGGAATTACACCTTTCTCGTAAAATTGCAGAAAAACGTGTTTTCCCTGCTATTCACTTTAATCGTAGTGGTACGCGTCGTGAAGAGTTATTAACTAAGCCTGATGAACTACAAAAAATGTGGATATTACGCAAAATAGTGCATGAAATGGGCGAAATAGATGCGATGGAGTTTATGATAGATAAACTAGCAATGACAAAAACGAATAATGACTTTTTCGATTCAATGAAGCGGAAATAAATTACCATAAATTGAGAAAGCGCCAGCAATTTTGCTGGCGCTTTTTTTTAAGTAAAGTGACATTACTGTGTGAATATTTTATGTCATTAACGCCTTTTTTGAATAAACATCGATTGTCTTTTTATACGACATCATGTCATTAATGATGTAAAATTCGCGACTTACAAAGATATTGAAACCAACGTTATGAAATACACTGATTTAAGAGACTTTATTACTCAGCTTGAAAAGTTGGGGCAGTTGAAACGTATATCTCAGCCGATATCTACGGACTTAGTGATGACCGAAATCAGCGATCGTACCTTACGAAAGGCGGGTCCTGCATTGCTATTTGAAAATCCCGTTAACAAAGAGGGTGAGCCAAGTGGTATGCCTGTTCTGACCAATTTATTTGGTACCCCAGAACGCGTAGCATTAGCCATGGGACAGTCAGACGTTAATGCGCTTCGTGATGTTGGAAAATTACTAGCAAGGCTAAAAGAGCCAGAGCCTCCTAAAGGTTTTCGTGATGCGATGGATAAATTGCCGCTTTATAAGCAAGTATTAAATATGCCGGTCAAAGTCATTAAAAAGCCACTTTGCCAGCAAGAAGTTTACAGTGGTGATGACGTTGACCTAAGCAAGTTACCCATTCAAAAGTGTTGGCCAGGTGATGTTGCACCTTTGATTACTTGGGGATTAACCGTGACTCGCGGTCCTCATAAAGAACGTCAAAATTTAGGTATTTATCGGCAACAACTTGTCTCTAAAAATAAAATTATCATGCGTTGGTTATCACATCGTGGTGGTGCATTAGATTTTCAAGAATTTAAAAAAGAAAACCCCGGTGAGAAGTATCCAGTTTCTGTGGCATTAGGGGCTGATCCAGCCACTATTTTAGGGGCAGTAACACCTGTACCCGATACGTTGTCAGAATATGCCTTTGCAGGCTTATTACGCGGTGCTAAAACTGAAGTTGCTAAATGCATCAGCAATGAGTTGGAAGTGCCAGCAACCGCAGAAATTATTTTAGAAGGTTATATCGACCCTGAAGAGATGGCGCCAGAAGGGCCATATGGGGATCATACCGGCTATTATAATGAGGTTGATGACTTTCCTGTGATGACCGTCACTCATATTACACAACGTAAAAACCCTATTTATCATAGCACTTATACTGGCCGTCCACCTGATGAACCCGCCATTCTAGGTGTTGCTTTGAATGAAGTATTTGTGCCTATTTTACAAAAGCAATTTCCAGAGATTCAGGATTTTTATTTACCACCAGAAGGTTGTTCTTATCGTTTAGCTGTTGTGACGATAAAAAAGCAATATGCTGGACACGCGAAACGCGTAATGATGGGAGTCTGGTCATTTCTTCGCCAATTTATGTATACTAAGTTTGTGATTGTTTGTGATGATGATGTGAATGCTCGAGATTGGAAAGATGTGATTTGGGCGATGACAACACGTATGGACCCAAGTAGAGATACGGTGTTAATAGAAAATACCCCGATTGATTATTTAGATTTTGCTTCACCGGTTTCAGGCCTAGGTTCAAAAATGGGCTTAGATGCCACCAACAAATGGCCCGGCGAAACCAATAGAGAATGGGGAGAGCCGATTGTTATGGATGAAGACATTAAAATCGCCGTTGATGAAATATGGAATGAACTCAATATTGTTGAGTAACTCAAACTAATTAGAGCAAGAAAAGACGATAGTATATTGTCATAGAAATAGGTTAATAAATGAAAGAAATACAATGCCAGGTTCAGTCAATAACACCACTAACTGAGAATGTTTATAAAGTATTATTAAAGCCTGAGCAAAAAATGGATTTTGTGCCAGGACAATACTTAAACTTTGTCATGAGTGAAGAAGATAAGCGGCCATTTTCTATTGCTAGTTCACCTTGTGATGAACTTATTGAAATGCAGATAGGTGCTTTTGGTGCTGACAGTTATCCAATGCAGGTGATTGAGCGGATTAAAGAAAATAGTACTGTTACTATTGAAATACCACTCGGTAATGCGGGGTTAAAACTTGACAGCCAACGACCTATATTATTACTTGCTGGTGGTACAGGCTTTTCATATATCAAGTCGATGTTTGAATATTTAGCTAATAAAAAATCAAATCAAGAAGTGGTTGTTTATTGGGGCTTACGTGAACCGAGTGCATGTTATGAATTAGCTAAAACAACTGACACTATTAAGGCGTTAGCCAATGGTAAATTTTTTCCTGTTGTTGAATCACCAGATGAAAATTGGCAGGGGCGTGTAGGTATGGTGCATAAAGTAGTTATGGACGATATCAAAAACTTAGCTGATTATGATATATACATTGCTGGACGTTTCGATATGGTGGGTATTGTACGTGATGATTTTGTCGTAAAAGGTGCCGATATAAACCATATGTATGCAGATGCATTTGCCTATATTTAATCAAATTTAATTCATCTAACAAGTAAGTAACCACCTATATTTAGGTGGTTTTTCTTTAGAATTTCCGTTAATTTAAAAGACAACCCACGCATAGAGTTGAGGTTATTTAGTAAGAGAGTAACATTGGTAACGTTTCATTAATTAAAAAGGTAGAAAGATGACTAAGAAAAAACAAAAAATGAATGTTGGACATTTGCAAGACAGCAAAACAGATATTGGACGGGGTGTAATTAACGATAACTTTCTAGCTGCTCTAGTAACATCAAAAGCATATAGGCAGCAAATCGTTATAGCGAAAAAAGGAAAAGGTTCGTTTAAACGTAAAGCAAAATATAAAGGGCAAGAGCCTTATTTAATGGCTGCTTAAGAAGTAGAAATTAAATAAGGTTTTTTTCAATGAGGCAATATCGATTTAATAATATTTGCAGATTAATAGCCTCATGTTTCCCTGATGACCCCGCTTAGTCTGCCTTTCTCCATATGATTCTCTTATAATAGAAGACTTACCTACTAGCTCATTAGGCATTCTCGGGATTGTAATGGTCACTCATATTCATAATAAAAATGTGATGAAGGGGCGAAAGTGTGTAGTCTTTTTGACTGTAAAGAGAGACTACTAATGAACGAGATGCTATTAACTTAAATATCTTGCGCCTATTCTATAGCCTGGATCAAAACCATGCTTATAGCTTGAATGAAGCACCGTAAAGTTATTAATTGCGCCAACTTCACCGTATCCGGAGGGAGCACTCCAGGCTTGCTCTAGCAATACCGTGCCAAATAGCTTGTCAATTTCTGTATTTTTAAAAATATCATAGGTACCACGACGACCTTTTTCGTCAGGGTTAAGTTTATTTTCAACTTTTGCTTGAAGATAGGCTACAGCATTATCTATAAATAACGTTGAGGCTTTTCTTGGTTCCTGCTGTTCAGGATCGTCAGGGTTACGGGTGTAAAGTGAATAGATATTCTCATGAGTGTCATGACGATCACGGTGGAAATTTAAGTGAGGAAAGTTATTTTTGTGCCCCATATCAGCGATTTCAGCCCTTAAACACGCATTGCTAAAAAATATCACCCCAAACTCTTCAATTAATTTCTTAATGGGTAGGCAAAGTTCCATTTCTTGGCTGTGCAGTTTTAAAGTGGTAGGTTTTTCAAAATGAACAATAAGGCCAAAATTTTCAAAGCCAAAGGCGTGCTGGATCTCGGCTTTATTACATTGAGCAACGAGATCACCCGAAAGAAACTGTTGATAATGATGAATAATCTTAGCGGGGTAATTTTCTATGCCAATTTCAAGTCGGTATGAGTTTGAACCGACCAGAGAGTAAAGGGTATTTCGGATGCGATTAAAGTGCATTCTATCAGTTAAAAAAGTCATAGGATTATTGTCACTCATTTAGTCGTAAAAGGTGAGTTATCTGCTGAATCTAGATATTTTTTTGCTTCATGAAGTACATTTTCTCGTAAATTCTCGCCAATCACTCGCATATCATGATGCAAATTTTTCAGAACAAAAGTTTCTTTAGTGCTAATTTCTGGTTCCATAGAGTAAGTTAATGTGAACATAGATTGCGAAAAAGGCAGAACTTTAATTGACCACTCAAAGTGCAGTTTGTTTTTATATTTTATGGTTGATAACGATTGGGCAATCAGTTTGGCATAAAATGGGGAGACAGAATAAAACCAAATTTTTGGTACTTTAATTAATTCATCATTGTCATTTTCATGACCTTCACAGCTCCAGCAGGGCATTAATAATCTTAAGGTGTAAATTGCATAAACAATTGGCACAACATGTTCTTCAATAGGAAATTTGTTTGGATCACTGGACATTTTTCGACCTGCCTCAGCACAATCGATAGAACAATGGGCGGTAGAGGTTATCGAGGGATCATCTGGAAACGTCAGACGACAGCCAGGGCATGGACGTTCCTGCTTATCCGAAGGTTGTTTTAATAAATTTACTAGCTCAATTTTTGTTCTAGTTTTTTCTTCCTGTTGGAATATCGCATCTTTTATTTTCATGACTCATAGCAACCAGCTAAGTTAATTGAATTACTCTATTAGATAAACTATAGCAGTAAATTCAAAACCTAGACTGAAACTATTGTGCAATTACACGGTGCAATACTTCTATGGCTTTTGGTAATTCATTTTGTTTTTCAAGTACTCGGGCAAAGGTGATTAAGTCAACTTTATCGTACTGTTCACCCTCTAGCTGAACTAAAGAGTTAAACGCTTTTTCAGCCATTGACCATTGTTGTGAGCAAGCAGCTAAATGCGCTAAACAACTTAGCCATTTACTATTGTGCTGATCGTGATGCAGGTGCTTTTGAACGGCCTGAATTAATTCATCTGTTGAGCTTAATGGTAGTGTACGCATTTGTTTAAGTAACTTTTCATTTGCTCCCTTTTTAACAACGGGCAATAAAATTTTACTTAAAGGTTGGTTGATATTATGTGCGGCTAATACTTGGCAATAGGCAAAAATAACTTGTTCTCGCTGCTTTACTTTTCGCGAAAGGTTATTCCAATAGCTATTTAGGGTATCGTTATCGTGTTGTTGGATCTGCTCATTGAAGGCGCCAAAAAAAGCAGTAGCTTCCCACTTTTCAATGCTTTCATCTGTAAGTATTTTACTTTTTCTTGCGGCAACGAGTTGCTCAATAACATAACTAAAGCGTTTTTCTATGAGGCTCAACTCTATTTCTTTTGCAAGTAACCTATCATCGTGGCCAATTAGCTTATGATGTGAATCTATTAACTCGCGAGCTTGTGAGTATTCTTCATGATTAAGGAGTAATTGTACTGTGATCAATACTGATTCTAGGCCTACTTCTTTGAGGTTTTGCTGACTTTCATTCAACTGCGCAAGATAATGTGTGGTATTGCTTTTTAAGCCTTGTTTATCAGCAGCACTTGCTGCCAATAAGTAGGCAATTTGTTCGAAGTTACTTGGCTCGGCACTTTTTACTAATAAGTGCTCGGCTTGTTGGTTGTCACCAAGGATATAAGCGGCAATGCCTTTTTGTAAGTTTTTAAGCGCTTTACGTTGACTCGCAAAAGCAATTTTATGCCATGTGCCAATACTTAAATTTAATCCTCCCCGGATAACCTTTAACGCAATAATCAAGACCAAAAATAAAGTGACTAACATCATCGAGGCTGTAACAACCGTTGACTCAATGGTGAGGTTACCCATGGCGATTAATATATAGCCTTTCTCACCGATTAACATAGGGCTGATTGCGATCGCACAAAAAAATAACACAATGAGCAGAATGATCTTTTTCATTAGACATCCTCACGTATAATATTTTGCTCAGTTTTTTGCTCTATATCCGTTTCCTGAGGAAGTTCTGAGGGAGGGGTATCCGTTGATAATGTCTCTTTAGGCGCTAAGTCCTTTTTGCTCTCAGAGTGAATATCCTCACTATTTAGCTTAAGTTTATCAGCGGTGACCTTATTGGTTAAAACGTTTCGAATAGCGTCTAACGAAAGTAATTTCGACGGGTAGTCATAACTGATCACTTCACTTTTCAGCCGTTCAATGCCTTGATAAAACTTTGCTGTTTCAAGGTGGCCCATATCAAAATACTGTATTAGCCATTGTTGTATTTCATTTAATGATTGCGTGAATAAAGCCGATTTTTCTTCACTTGCCGCCCATTGAGCTTGTTGAAGTTTCAGTGCTAAGTTTTCTTTTAAATTTTGTTGATGATTTGGCGACATTAGTGGTTCAACGTCGCCGACTCTTCTTCTCACTGTAATAAAGTCGCTTAAAAATCTTTGCCATGTTTTAGCTAAGTTACTTCGCCAATCTTTAGCGTCTTCTGTTAATTCAAGGTTCTCGCTTTTGCTTTGGCTATCAGGAATATTGGCCATTGAGAAACTGAGTTGAGGCAGTTGTTTGCTCATCGCTAATAACGTTAAGATAACGTCTTCCGTTTTTAGTGTCGGCATAAGCTTTAACCCTTCAATATCTTCTCTAATAAGTTGACGAAGAGGTAAGTATTGTGGGTTATTTAGTTCATGAATGCGCGCGTCAGCATCAGCTAATAAATTAATGGCGGCACTCGTATCATGTTCAAGCCAAATGGTGCGACTGGCAATTCGAATAAGATATTCCGCTTCATGAATTAACCAATCACTGGGTTGATTTTGTTTGAGTGTATTAAGCTGCTGTTCTAGTTGTTCAATGCGAGTTTGGCTGGTGTTGGTGATATCTGCAATGGCTTGATTAACTCTGTCATCAATAACCGATTGTTGATTAGTGACTAATTGTTTAATGCGCTGTTCACTTGCTTTATTTAACGCGGTTAATTGTTCGACAATGGTTTCCGTTTGCTTTTTATTATCTAAATGATGTAAATAATACATACCGCCAACACCCGCGGCACTTGTTAAAGCAATGAATAAAGCGAATACGGCTGTTTTAGAAAGAGGCGTTGTATTTGTACTTTTCATGTTTTTTATCGGTGGCGTAGACGCTTTTTTCATTTGAACGGCCTGTTTTTCTTGTGAGCTTTCATTGTTTTTTACTGAAGTTACTTTTTCTTTAGTTTTATTGGTGTCAATACTCGCTGAAAGCTTGGCTAATTTTTCTTGGGTACTTTCTGGGGGAGTTGACGCCTTTGCTGCATCTTTTGATGAATTACTGCTGTCATTTGGGGGAGTGGTGTCAGTCATTCTTTGATTCCATTTTCAGCAATGTTGTTATAATTGAGTGATTATTAGCACCATGAGTATTGACCACTTTTTGTAATCCCATTTGTCGTGCTGTTTGTGCGATACGCTCACTGACAACTAGCCATAAGCATGTGTTTTGCCAGTATTTATCCGTAATATTAATTAAGTCTACTACACGTTTCAATAAAGCGTTACTGGTAATCACTATCACGTTAACTTTTTTCTCTTGCCAAGCTTCTATTTGTTCAGCTAAAACAGGTAACCATTGGCGTTGATAGCTTTCTAAATAGCTTACCGCTGCTCCTTTTTCACCAAGTTGTTCAGCAAGAAACTCTCGTCCACCATCTCCTCTAACGATGAGTATTTTTTTATGATCCAATGGTGCGTGATCAAACTGGGGTAAGGCAAGTATCCCCTCACTATTATGCTTGTCGGGGCATATCGCTTGAATACCTAAGTTGGCTAAAGCATGTAAGGTTGTTTGACCAACAGCAATTACAGTGTGCTTGTTATTTACCCAATATTTTAATGGTAAGGCTTGATTGGCAAACTCTACCGCAGCGGAACTGATGAAAATGATACTATCAGGATAAAACTGCTCAATTTGCTGGTTGATAAGTTGCTTAGTGGTGTTGAGTTGATAAGTAAAGAGCGGTTGGCATATTGAAGCAATGCCAACCTCTGTCAAAGCTTGTTGAAGTTGTAAGCCTTGTTGCTCTGGTCGAGTTATCGCTACCTTTAACTCATCAGACATTTATTGCTGCTCATAAACCTGTTTTAAAATGACATCAGCACCTTGGGAAAGTAATTTCTCAGCCAAGGTTAAACCAAGTTGTTCTGCATCAGCAGACTTACCCGTGACTTCATTGGTAATAATTTCTGAGCCGTCAACAGCGCCAACTAATCCACGTAGATAAACGTTATCATTGTCAATAACGGCGTAACTACCGATCGGTACTTGGCAGCCCCCTTCTAATGCACGGTTCATCGCTCGCTCAGCGAGCACTCTTATACGAGTGGTTTCGCAACCTAATGGGGCAAGTAATGCTTTGATTGTTTCATCATCGGTACGACACTCAATTCCTACCGCCCCTTGACCGTTAGCTGGCAGCATTACTTCTGGTTCAATAAATTCTTGAATGCGTTCAGGCATTTTTAAACGGATCATGCCAGCGGCGGCTAAAATAATGGCATCGTAATCGCCGTTATCTAATTTTGCTAAGCGAGTATTTACATTGCCACGTAAATCTCGAATGTCTAAATCTGGGCGTAATGCTTTAATTTGGCATTGGCGTCGTAGGCTTGATGTACCGACAACTGCGCCTTGAGGTAGTTCAGCAAAGCTTTTGATGGTATTAGAGATAAACGCATCGCGAGGGTCTTCACGTGGACATATGATCTCAAGTCCTAAACCTTCTGGAAATTCTACTGGCACATCCTTCATTGAATGTACGGCAATATCAGCGCGATTTTCTAACATCGCTACTTCAAGCTCTTTAACAAATAGCCCTTTACCACCAACTTTTGCTAAAGGCGTGTCTAAAATAATGTCGCCTTTCGTTGTCATAGGCACAAGTTCAACTTTCACGTTCGGGTGAAAATGTTCTAGTTGCGCTTTTACATATTCGGCTTGCCAAAGAGCTAAGGCACTTTTACGCGTGGCTATTCTTACCGTTGTTTGAGTCATGATGTTTCCTAATTATTCTGCGTTAAGTGTCAATTGAGTTTCTGCTTGGGTGCTTACGGCCTGTGAAATAAAATGCCAAAATTCATCTCCGCCACGTTTGTCTATCCATTGTTCATTTTCATAGTGGAAATGATGACCGTTAAACTTTGTAGCTACCCAAATTTCATGCAAAGGGGCTTGCTTATTAATGATGACTTTTGACGCGTTTTTAAAGGTCAGTGTTAACATGCCGCCAACCCCTTCATAATCAATATCGACGCCACAGTCTTCAATCGCCTCTTCAAGTGCTAAGAGTAAATCTTCGGCCATTAAGTTATACTGTGTATCGTTCATTTATTCGCCCTTTTAGTAAAAAATGTACTAATAATTTTTGTTTAACTGGTATTTTATAGTCAGCAGATTATAAAACGTCTATCATGGGAAAAAAATCGAATTAATCAAAAATGCGTAAACTAAATTCAATTATTTTCGTTTGTTTATTGATTTTGGCTAATATGTCTGGTTGTGGTATGCCAGGGCCATTATATCAACCTACTGAAAAACAAACGAATAAATCAATAGATTCTAATAAAAAAGACCAATTAACCAAACAACAGGAACAATAGTTGTGGATTTTTTTAATCGTAAACAAAATCACCTATATGCGGAAGACTGCTCAGTTGCAGACTTAGCAAAAACGTATGGCACCCCCTTGTATATCTATTCCCGTGCGACGATAGAACGTCATTGGCATGCATTTGACCAAGCCGCGGGAGATCGTCCTCATCTAGTGTGTTATGCCGTGAAAGCTAACAGTAACTTGGCTGTGCTTAATGTCATGGCGCGATTAGGTTCAGGCTTTGATATTGTGTCAAAAGGTGAGTTAGCGCGTGTCTTGCAGGCCGGTGGTGATCCTAAAAAAGTGGTGTTTTCAGGGGTAGGTAAAAAGTCAGAAGAAATTATTTATGCATTAGAGCAAGGTATTCATTGTTTTAATGTGGAGTCTGAAGCTGAGCTGGATCGTATTCAGCAAGTGGCAAAAAAATTAAACTTAGTTGCGCCTATTTCCTTAAGAGTGAACCCGGATGTTGATGCAGGCACACATCCTTATATTTCCACGGGACTAAAAGAAAATAAATTTGGTGTCAGTATTGATGATGCTTATAAAATTTATGCGAAAGCCGCCAGTTATTCACATATTGATGTCAAAGGCATTGATAGTCATATTGGCTCCCAATTAACTGAAATACAGCCTTTTCTTGATGCGCTAGATCGTGTTCTCTTACTGGTTGATAATCTAGCAGAGCAAGGAATTATACTTGCCCATATTGATGTTGGTGGCGGTTTAGGGGTTTGTTATGATGATGAAACGCCTCCGCACCCCAATGAATATGCGAAAGCTATCGCCGACAAACTTGCAGGTCGTGACATTTCGTTGATTTATGAGCCAGGTCGAGCAATTATGGCCAATGCAGGCATTTTAGTGACTGAAGTTGAGTTTTTAAAAACCAATCAAGACAGGCATTTTGCTATTGTCGATGGCGCGATGAATGATTTAATCCGTCCGTCATTATATCAAGCATGGCAGAATATTATTCCTGTTGAAGAGAAGGCTAATGTACCGACTCAATCTTATGACATTGTCGGCCCTGTTTGTGAAACTGGTGACTTTTTAGGAAAAGGACGTGAATTAGCGATTGAGGCGGGTGATTTATTAGCGGTTCGTTCTTCAGGTGCTTATGGTTTTACGATGAGTTCAAATTATAACAGTCGCCCTAGAGCTGCCGAGTTAATGGTTGATGGTGAAAACTGTTATGTTATTCGTCAAAGAGAAACAATAGAAAGCTTATGGCAAGGTGAAAACTTATTGCCTTAAACCATGTTATTCGTGTGGTGACAGAGAATTATAAATGTTAGTAAATTTTTCAAAAATGCATGGTTTAGGTAACGACTTTTTGGTGTTAGATAATGTCACCCAAAACGTTTATATTCCTAATGATCAAATTCGACGCCTTGGTGATAGAAATTTTGGTATCGGTTTTGATCAATTATTAGTGGTGGAACCACCCTACGATCCCGATTTAGATTTTCATTATCGCATTTTTAATGCTGATGGCAGTGAAGTGAGTCAATGCGGCAACGGAGCTCGGTGTTTTGCTCGCTTTGTTCGTATGAAAGGCTTGATCAATCGTAATAAAATACGTGTGTCTACACATGCGGGTAAAATGACCTTGTTTATTGAGCGTGATGGTAATGTTACTGTGACGATGCCTGTGCCGCAGTTTGAACCCGCAAAAATTCCTTTTTCAGCACAAAAAGTTGAAGGAACTTACATTCTTCGAAGTGAAGAAGAAACCGTGCTTTGTGGTGCCGTTTCCATGGGGAATCCGCATTGTGTGTTAACCGTAGATGACGTTTTAACCGCACCTGTTAATGAGTTAGGCGCACAATTAACGGCACATGAACGATTTCCTAAAGGCGTGAATGTTGGCTTTATGGAAGTGGTTTCACCTGAGTACATAAAGTTACGTGTTTATGAACGCGGCGCAGCAGAAACTCTTGCTTGTGGCAGTGGTGCTTGTGCGGCCGTTGTTATTGGACAAACCCAGAAAAAGTTAGCAAAACAAGTAACCGTTGAATTGCCAGGTGGCAAGTTACGCATTTATTGGAAGGGACCCGGTAACCCAGTAAAAATGACAGGGCCGGCAGTACATGTTTTTGATGGACAGATACATATATGAGCAATGAAAACGAAACAGCATTAAAAGAAAACCTTCATTTACAAAATGAAGAACTCACGTTATCGGATGATATTGTTGTCAATTTCTTAGAAGATAACCCTGAATTTTTTAACCGTAATCCAGAAGTCGTGACTTCTCTACGGTTAAATGACACTCAACGTGGCACAGTATCCTTGGTTGAACGACAACAACAACAATTACGTCAAAAAGTGCATGGCTTAGAGGAAGAAATTACTCAGCTAATGGCGATTGCCAATCAAAATGAACAACTATTTGCTCTGTATAGTGACTTATATTTGCGTTTGCTCGATTGTGATTCTGCCAGTGAGTTGTTGGATTGTTTGTATCAAGCAACAACAGAATTGCTCTCATTATCAGATTTTAAATTATGGTTAAACCAAGCGGTAAACATTTCACATCATAGTTTGATTGAAAAAGATTGCGGTGGCGTTTTACAAAATCGCTTAACCAAAGATGAGTATTATTTCGGTCGTATTCAGCAAAGTGAGCAAGCATTAGTTTTTTCAGAAGCTTGTGAAGGTTCTGTGGTATTAATTAAGCTACAACATCATGAAGAAGTGATTGGATTTTTAGCGATTAGTAGCCGTGATGCAGAGCATTTTGATCCGCGTATGGACACGTTACTATTAGGACAATTTAGAAAGCTAGTGGCAAAATTATTACACCAGCACCTGTTTGAACAATAATACAGACTAACTATGATGAGGTTTTATCGTCGATTAGCTCCTTTTAAAGCGATTAGCTTTGATCTTGACGACACTTTATATAGCAACTTCCCTGTGATGATGGCAACCGATGCTAAAATGGTTGCCTACTTTGCGCAGCACTTACCCCCCAATAAAAACAGTATTTATAATCATAAATTTTGGTTTACCTTTCGAGAACAAGCACTAAAGCAAGATCCACAATTAATCCATGATGTGGGCGAGCTGCGTTTACAGAGCTATTTTCTTGGCATACATTCGTTAGGGTATTCACCTGAAATTTCGATGGTCATGGCAGAAAAAGCCTTAGTCTATTTCGTTGAACAGCGGAGTGATTTTACGGTACCCAATTCAGTTCATCAATTACTGACAAAACTCAAACAGCATTGGCCGCTTATCGCAATAAGTAATGGAAATGTAGATACTAAGGCAATTGGTATTGATCATTATTTTGATGCGCTTTTCCATGCAGGCTTTCACAATGGTAAGGCTTTAAAACAAAAACCTGATGCAGATATGTACAACCGTGCGTGTCAGCAATTTAACTTGCAGCCTGCACAGCTTTTACATGTTGGTGATTGTGGAGCAAATGATGTGTTAGGCGCCATTCGTTTTGGTTGCCAAACTGCTTGGATATCAACCTATGATGTAGGTAAGCCGCTAACACTTTTACCAAATATTGAATTATCTGATGTTGTTGAATTACATCGGTTGATAACGCGTATATAATCCTTCTAACTTTTTCATTTCGAGCTGATCTCTATGGACGTCTCAGAATTACTTGATTCTTTAAACGATAAGCAGCGCGATGTTGTTGCTGCACCTTTACAAAATATGCTGGTTTTAGCTGGGGCTGGAAGTGGCAAAACGCGTGTTTTAGTTCAGCGTATCGCTTGGTTGATGAAAGTTGAGCATGTTTCACCTCATAGTATTTTGGCAGTTACTTTTACCAATAAGGCCGCAGCAGAAATGCGTGCCAGAGTAGAGCAAACCGTCGATGGTAATATCCATGGCATGTGGATTGGTACATTTCATGGTTTAGCGCATCGCTTATTGCGCATGCATTTTCAAGAAGCTAAGTTACCTCAATCTTTTCAAGTGCTTGATTCAGACGACCAATTACGATTAGTGAAACGCATCGTTCGGGCGATGAATTTAGATGAAAAACGTTGGCCAGCAAAGCAAATGCTCTGGTATATCAATGGTAAAAAAGATGAAGGCTTGCGTCCTCAGCACATTGAAACGCATTATGATCCCACTGAAGAAACCTTCGTTAAGGTTTATCAAGGATATCAAGACGCATGTGATCGTGCAGGTTTGGTTGATTTTGCTGAGTTATTATTACGTGCCCATGAATTGTGGTTAGATAACCCCGTTTTGTTAAAGCATTATCAGCAACGCTTTTCCCATGTTTTAGTCGATGAGTTTCAAGATACGAATGCGATTCAATATGCCTGGTTGAATATGCTAGGCCGCGAACAAGGTAAAGTGATGATTGTTGGCGATGATGATCAATCCATTTATGGCTGGCGCGGTGCAAAAATAGAAAATATTCAACGGTTTCTTAAAGAATTTGATGATGCGAAAACCATCCGTTTAGAGCAGAATTATCGTTCTACTGCTAACATTCTTAATGCAGCGAATAAATTGATTGAGAATAACAACAATCGTTTAGGCAAAGATTTATGGACAAAAGACGATGCCGGCGAAAAAATATCGGTTTATACCGCGTTTAATGAAATCGATGAAGCACGCTTTATCGCCGGAAGAATTACCGAATGGCTCAAAAGAGATTTATCATCGAGTGATGATTCACTTGATGATGTGGCCATTTTATATCGCAGCAACGCCCAATCGCGCTTATTAGAAGAAGCATTATTACAAGCTAAATTACCTTATCGCATATATGGGGGCTTACGCTTTTTTGAACGACAAGAGATAAGAGATGCTTTAGCGTATTTACGTTTGATCAACAATCGTGATGACGACGCTGCTTTTGAACGAATTTTTAATACACCTACTCGCGGTATTGGTAATACTACCATTGCTTTAGTGCGTGATGCTGCGCGAAGTTTGGAAGTCACTTTATGGCAAGCCTGTCAGATCATGTTAAAAAATCAAGAATTAAAAGGGCGTAGTGCCAAAGTTATTCAACACTTTATTCACTTGATTGATCAACTCGAAGACGATTCTGAAAATTTAGATTTAGACCAACAAGCTAATTTTGTAATTCAGCACAGTGGCTTAAAAGCCATGTATCAAGCTGAAAAAGGTGAGCGAGCAGAAGCGAGAATTGAAAACTTAAATGAATTGGTCACCGCTTGCCAAACATTTGAAATGGATCCTGAGTTAGCCGATGAGCAAAGCCAATTAACCGGTTTTTTAACGCATGCGGCGTTAGAGTCAGGGGAATCTCAAGCGGATGAATATGAATCGGCTGTACAATTGATGACCATGCATGCAGCTAAAGGTCTTGAGTTTAAATTAGTGTTTATTGCTGGACTCGAAGAAGGCATGTTTCCTTCTCAACAATCAGTTGAAGAAATAGGACGCTTAGAGGAAGAGCGTCGTCTCTGTTATGTCGGTATGACGCGAGCGATGCAAAAACTCTATTTATGCCATGCTGAAAGTCGTCGTTTATACGGACAAGAAAAATATCATAAACCGAGTCGATTTTTACGTGAATTACCGAGTGAATGTGTGGAGGAAATTCGATTACAAAATCAAGTTTCAAGGCCTACAAGTACCGGACGATTTGCCAATACCATTACATTAGAGTCATTCGATAACTCGGGTTTTAAGTTAGGACAAAATGTTTTACATCAAAAATTTGGTGAAGGAGTGGTGTTAAATTATGAAGGAAATGGCGCTCAAAGCAGAATTCAAGTAAATTTTGCCGATGCAGGTAGCAAATGGCTGGTGGTAGCCTATGCTAATTTACAGGCGTTATAAAAAATGAAGTGAGATTAAATGCAAAAAAAATTGTTGGTTGTTGAAGACAGTAAATCTATTGCTAGAATTATCGAGCAAATAGGTAAAGCATTAGGATATGAAGTGACAATTGCGACTTGTTTAGCAGATGTTGAAACTGTATTGCAGGGAGATCATGAGTTCTTTGCCGCAACTATTGATTATGCTTTACCTGATGCTGAAAACGGTGAAGCAATTGCAACGGTATTATCACATGGCGTCCCTGGCGTTGTTATGACAGGGAAAATGGATGAAGCTACACGCCAAAAAATTCTTGCCCAACCGGTTATTGATTATATTCCAAAAGAAAACAGCCAAGCGTTTATGTATTTAAAACGCATATTGTATTGGCAAATGGCTAATGCGGGCACCGGAGTGCTAGTTGTTGATGACTCTAGGTCCGCTAGAAATCATATTGTTGAATTATTAAAAAGACGTAATTTTACTGTTTATATTGCCGATGGTGGGGATGTAGCCCTCGATGTCATTGAAAAAAATGATAATATTAAATTAGTGATCACCGATTTAGAAATGCCGGGTATGGATGGCATTGCGTTAACGAATGAAATACGTAAACGCTATAGCCGAGAGCAAATGGTGGTCATCGGTATTTCAGGGGCAAGCAATGTTATGCACTCTGCGCGATTTATTAAAAATGGCGCGGATGATTTTCTACGCAAGCCATTTTGCCCAGAAGAGTTTTATTGTCGTATCACCCAAAATATTGAGAATTTACATAATATTGAAAAGATTCAAAAAGCGGCGAATACCGATTATTTAACGGAACTACCAAACCGCAGAGCATTTTTCACTGATGCTCAAAAGTGCATTACCGCGTACATTGAAAAAAACGTTCCTTTCGGTTTAGTTATGTTAGATATTGATTTCTTTAAAAAAGTGAATGATACCTACGGGCATGATGCCGGAGATCATATTTTAAAGACATTAGCATCTTATATGAAAAAGCATTTAAATAATGGCCTTTTAGCACGCTTAGGGGGAGAAGAATTTGCAATTTTATTACCAGGGACAGACACCGACCAAATCTATCATCGCCTTGATGATTTTCGCAGAGAAATCGCTGTTTCACCGATCACTTATGAGGAACACCACATTAATTTTAGTATTAGTATGGGAGTTGTTTTTAATGGGAAACAAGCTTTAGCTGAGTTATTGAATGAAGCCGATAATGCTTTATATAACGCAAAAGAAAATGGTAGAAATCAAATAGTGATTGCAGAGTAACCATTAACAAAACAAAACAAAATCATTCTAAAGCTACATTCTATAGTTAAATAAATAGCGTAAAAATATATTCTAAAAAAAACTTCATTTTATTCATGGTATTAGTCTAGTTGAACGGGGATAAAAATTACCACGTGCTTTATCTTTCAAAAAAAAGTAAAGTATATTAATTGCAACCAAATCTTGATGTTAATGCTTTTGAAATTGCTAAAATATTTATGTAGTTTAACAATTTTTACTCTCCTGATCGGGCTTTCGACTCTGAGTAGTTTTGCTCAACAGTTAGATAGTGCTCAAATAAAATCTGCTTACCTCTTTAATTTTATAAAACATGTTGAATGGCCTGAAGAAGCCAATAAAAAAAACTATATTGTTGCCGTATATCAAGAAAGAGAATTCTTTGATGTTGTAGCTAATACATTAAATAATCGTGTTATTAAGAATAAACCCATTTCAGTTATTTTCGTTAATGAGATTTTGCAGGCTAAAAAAGCTGATGTTGTTTTTGTCAGTGTCGATGCAGAAACTGATATAGCAACTATTGCATCAGAGCTTCGAAAAACTAACACATTATTAGTCACTGATAATAGCTTAGATAAACACAATATTATGATTAATTTAGTGTTTAACCCAGATACACAGGCAATAGCATTTGAAGTTAATAAGTCCAATATTGTCTTTGAGCAACTGACTATGTCTTCAGAGCTTTTATTGCTTGGTGGCACCGAATTGGATGTTGCAGCACTTTATCGTGAAACAGAAGTGGCAATGCAAAAAATGAGGCGACGTGAAGTCAACTTGCAGCAAGAGCTAATTAAACAAAACGCTAAAATTACAGAGACAACCTCTCGTTTAAACAATTTAAATAGTGCGCTACAAAAAAGAGAAGCAATTGCAGAACAGCGACAAGTTGAATTGATTGCCTTGAAAAAAGACATTGATCGACAAAAACAATCAATATCCATTAAAGAAGAGCAACTGAAAGATGTGGCTACTCAACTCTCAACGGCAAAATCAAATTTGGCAGCAAAACAAAAAGCGGCAGAAGATAAAGAACAAGAAAATAAAGAGATGGCGAATCGTATTGCGGCTAATAAGAGTATTCTCAATCAACAACAGTCACAAATTGACCAGCAAGAAATACAGCTGATTAAAAAAAATGAGCAATTAGCCGAAGGTAAAGAGCAAATTGATCAGCAACGTTCATATATTACTATTTTGGCCGTCCTAATTATTACCGCTATTTTAGTCGGTGTTTTGGTGATTTGGTTATTTATCAAGAATAAAAGAACGACGCGAAAATTAACTCAAACGTTAACCAATTTAAAAAATATGCAAGACCAATTGGTGCAATCTGAAAAATTAGCATCGTTGGGCAAGTTAACTGCAGGTGTTGCTCACGAAATAAATACCCCTTTAGGGATATCGGTAACCTCAACTAGCTCTTCTTTAGAGGCAACCAAAAAAATCAAAGGGGATTTTGAAACGGGTAATATTTCTAAATCTCAAATGAGTAAATATTTTCAAGCCATTGAACAAGCTGCTGAATTGAACATGTCTTCTTTAAATCGTGTGATTGAGTTACTGAATAACTTCAAGCAAGTTGCTGCTGATCAGGTGGTTGGAGAATTAAGAGAAATAAATTGTACTGATTATATTAATGAAATTATGCAAACTCTTTCTGCGGAGTTAAAACGTTTTCGAGTGCAGTATCAATATAGAGGCGAAGCAAGTATAAAAATTACCACTATTCCGGGGGCTATCGCGCAAGTATTAACTAATTTAGTGACTAATTCGTTAAAGCACGGTTTTGAAAATCAAAATTCAGGCAATATCTTTATTGATGCAAAAACTGTGGGTGATAAAATTCAAATTACCTATGCAGATGACGGGCAAGGTATGGGGCAAGAAGTTTTGCAGAATATTTTTGAACCATTTTTTACCACTAAACGCAACAGCGGTGGAACAGGTCTTGGAATGAATATTGTTTATAATATTGTCAACCAAAAACTACATGGCAGTATTAAGATAGAAAGCAAAGAAGGACAAGGCGCACGGTTTATTATTACCTTACCTAGCGTTTTAGATGAATAAGAAAACGTTATCTCGCCTTCTTATTCATCGACAAATTAGCTACGCTTGTTCGTCATGAACTCCCTACCAATAACTTCTTTTGTTTATGTGCTTTGAGTGAATCAAGGCTATAAATAAACAACGCAAGCCAAATAAAAATAAAGGTGATTAGCTTTTCTGCCACTAATGTTTCTTGATAATAAACGGTTGCTAAAATAAACATGATACTTGGCCCGATATATTGAAAAAAACCAACCGTTGATAACGTTAACCGTTTTGCGGCTGCGGTAAAACACAACAATGGTGCGGTAGTAACAATGCCAGCAAAGAGCAACGTGGTATTAAGTGATAACGTATTATTGAACATATTGCTGGTATCGCTACCGACAAAGAATTGCCAGTAGATTAAAGCGATAGGTAGCATCAAAACGGATTCAACCAAAAGACCAATAAAAGAGTCAACATGCAGTTTTTTCCGTAATAAACCATAAATGCCAAATGTACCAGCTAAAGCAAGAGAAATAATGGGTAATGAACCGATAAACACCAATTGAATTAACACACCAATAACCGCTAAAGCAACCGCAATAAGTTGCCATTTTCTTAAACGTTCTTTAAGAAAAATGACACCTAGCGCAACGCTAAATAAAGGGTTAATAAAGTAACCTAAGCTCGCATCAAGTAAATGATCATTATTGACAGCCCATATGAATAAAAACCAATTAACGCCTAAAAATGAAGCGGTAAGGGTTAGGCGAGTAATGATTTTGGGTTGTTTTATGATGCTTATGAGGGGGTGAATTTTTTTGGTGAGTAATACAATCACGAATAATAAAACACACGACCAAACAACACGGTGAACCATAATTTCATCGGGGCTTATGTCTTTGATGAGCTTAAAGTATATTGGTGCTAAGCCCCAAAGAAAATATGCACTGATGGCATTTAAGACCCCTTTACGGCTCTCATTAGTCGCTTGAATAGTCATAGATAAAATGAATTAATAGTTTAAAACATCATTGTACCACGAAGTTATAGGGGACTATTTTTTTGTATAAAAACACGCATAGTTCAATTGTAAACTTAAGTACACTCATTATTAAATATTTAATCTTTAGCCAACCATGTAGGTTCCTGTGCCAAAGGCGATATGATCATTTTTTTCATTGTGTAACTCCATGCGTGCCACGGCCACTTTTCGGCCACTTCTAATAATTCGGGCGGTAGCAATGAACTCTTCTCCTCTGCCTGGGCGTAAAAAATCTGTTCTCAAATCAATAGTGCTAAGAACACTTAAGTTTTTTAGGATGTTTTGTGGGGATAAATCATCAAGTTGATCGATAATGTTTGCGGCGGCGACCACACCACCAGCAATGTCTAACACTGATGCAGTTACGCCACCATGAAGAATTTTTTGGATAGGGTTACCAATTAGCTTTTCTTGCCACATAAACTTTACTTCTGAATGTTGGGTATCAAAGTGGGTGATATTCAAGCCAAGTAATTGATTAAATGGCATATCATTATTCCAGAAACCCGCTATTAATTTAAAAATTTGTTCTTGATTCATAATTTGTCTGGTCAGAGGAGTGTGTTGTTCAGAATAGCATTGAATTTTTAAAAAATAAATTTATCTTATTCGTTAATCAATCAGGTAAAATACCTGTACTGATTGTTGATGATGATACCCTGTTGAATAACGACCCTCTTGAAATACCTCAAAGTTTATTGCTGGAAAAACTCAAGCACTTTTTTGGCTATACCGCGTTTAGAAAAGGTCAGCAAACGATTATTGAAGGTGTTTTACAAGGACAAGACAGCCTTGTTTTAATGCCGACAGGTGGAGGTAAGTCTTTATGTTATCAACTGCCAGCCACGATACTTTCAGGTATTACAATTGTTGTGTCACCACTGATTGCCCTAATGAAAGACCAAGTCGATGAGTTAAAAAGACAAGGTATTGCTGCTGCCTATGTTAATTCAAGCTTACAGTCCGATGAAATAAATACTATTTTTCAGCACTTAGCGGCGGGTGAAATTAGTTTGCTCTATATCGCACCAGAACGATTAAATAACCATTACTTTATGCAAGGCTTGCATGGTTTACCGATCAAATTATTTGCTATAGATGAGGCGCATTGTATTTCGCAGTGGGGACATGACTTTAGACCTGCCTACACTCGTTTAGCTATTATCAAACAGCAATTCCCTCATGTTCCTGTGTTAGCGCTCACCGCTACGGCAGATGTCACGACGCGTAAAGATATTCTCCAACAGTTAAACTTATCTCATCCCCTGATTCACTTGGATAGCTTTGATAGACCAAATATTCGTTTAACGATGGCTGATAAATATCAAGGCACACAGCAAATTATCAGTTATGTAAAAAAGCGTCAGCAAGATTGCGGCATTATTTATTGTAACAGTCGTTGGCAAGTTGAAAAGCTATCAAAATCATTGGCGGATTCCGGCATTAACTGCGCTGCTTATCATGCAGGGATGGAAGTTGAAATTCGTCATATGGTGCAAGAAGGTTTCGCAAAAGATAATATTCAGGTAGTGATAGCGACAGTGGCGTTTGGCTTAGGGATAAATAAGCTGAATGTTCGATACGTTATACACTTTGAACCACCGAGAACCTTAGAGTCTTATTACCAAGAAATAGGACGAGCAGGACGAGATGGCTTACCTGCTGAAGCATTGTTTCTTTATGATGAAAAAGATGCCCATCGAATAAACAAACGCATTGAAGAAGGAGAAAACATTCAAAGGAGGCAAGTCGAATTACAACGTTTCAATGCCGTCACTGGCTTTATTGAAGCGCAAACCTGCCGTCGGCAACTGGTGCTGAATTATTTTGCCGAATATACAGATAAAGGCTGTGGTAACTGTGATATTTGTTTAGATCCTCCTAGTCAATTTGATGGGTTAGAAGTCGCTCAAAAAGTATTGTCTTGCGTTTATCGTATCAAACAGCAAGGAGACATTGAACATACGATCAATGTCTTACGTGGTCAAAGTAATGAAAAAATAAAACAGCAAGGGCATGAAAGTGTTTCAACTTTTGGCATTGGAAAAGAAAAAACACCGAGTTATTGGCATGCGATCATTCGTCAACTCATCCATTTAGGCTTTTTACAGCAAGATATTGCGAGTGAATCCGCACTGTGTTTAACCCAAGCATCTCTTTCTATCTTAAAAGGGAAGCAGGTTCTTATGTTGGCGACACCACGATTACAACAAGCGAGTTACTGGCGTAAGTCCGGTCAAATAGCGAGTTATGATCGAAAACTTTTTGCTAAGTTACGCGTTCTTAGAAAAGAAATTGCTGATGCAGAAGACATTCCCCCATACATTGTTTTCAATGATGCAACGTTATCAGAACTAGCGAAATATCAACCGACTACCTCACATGAAATGTTAAACATTAATGGTATTGGTGATACAAAACTGGCGAGGTACGGCCAGCCATTTCTGGCGTTAATTCGTGAAAATTTAGCAAGCGCGCACTGAAAATTACAGAATAAAAAAGCGCTCAATTGAGCGCTTTAGTTAAGGTAAAAAACCTTGTTATTTAATGCTTGCGTAATAAGCAGCAAGATTAGCAATATCTGCATCAGATAAAGGCATTGCCATTGCACCCATTACTGGGTCTTTACGTTTGCCGGCTTTAAAGTCTTTCAGTTGTTTAACGATATAAGCTTCTTTCTGGCCAGCTAGGTTTGGGTACATAGGAATTGCAGAAATACCTGCAGCGCCATGACAAGCAGCACAAGTAGCTGATTTAGCTTTACCCGCATCAACATCACCAGCAAATGCAGGAGATGCGATCATCACAGTAGCAGCAATAGCTAACGTAAGTTTTTTCATAACTCTATCTCTCTTAGTTTATTTTTAAATTCTTAATCGTTTGCTCGATTATATGAGAAAAGAACGAAACTGTCCTTGCTTTTTTTGTATTATATGAATGAAAGTAATAATTTATTGATTTAGGTAAAGACTATCGTGAAAATATGCTTTAAATGCAGCGAATTAACCAAAGCTTCAATTATTTTAACCTATAAAATGGATTGGTTTCAGGAAGAGCTGCCCGAAATAATAGAACATTTTTTTTTGCAGTTTCCAATGCTTAATAAAATTGAGCGCATACAAGGTGCTGATTTAGAGGTAGTAAGAATAAAATGGCAGGGACATGATTATTGTTTGAACTTTGAATGCTATGGACAATCTATTTGGTTGGAAAGTCCGGAAGAAAATTCAACAGCTCTCTTGGCTCAATTATATCAAGCAATGTGTGATTTATAATATGGAAAAGATCCTCATTAGTGCATGCTTTCTTGGTGAAAAAGTCCGTTATGATGGTAACAGCCAACGGCTAACTAGCTCACTAATACACATGTGGCAACAACAAGGTCGTTTGGTAAGCTTATGTCCTGAAGTTTTTGGGGGGCTTGCTATTCCTCGTCAGCCTGCAGAAATTCAACAGGAAAGTGGACAGGTACTCACCTGTACTGATCAAGACGTTACTCAGCAATTTTTCAAGGGAGCTAACCAAGCGCTAGCGTTGTGCCAAAAATTTGATATTCGTTATGCATTAATGAAAGAGTCGAGCCCTTCTTGTGGCAGCACAAGTATTTATGACGGGACATTTACTCAAACAAAAATTAGCGGGGAAGGTATTACATCGGCATTATTAAGAAAAAATGGCATTCAGGTATTTTCAGAAAAGCAAATTAACGCATTAGCAAAAATGCTTGATGAACTTAGCTCGCAACCGTGATTCTATTTTGTCCGCTACGCTGCAAATCAATAACTAAACTTCTTGTGTAATTGATCACAGTTTGTGCATTTTGAGAAAGCTTAAAGTCATTAACGCCCAATGAAATAGTCATTTGAGGTAACCTAACACCTGATTTACTACTGACAAATCTTAATTTTTCAACGCCTTGACGTATTTTTTCTGCAATTTCTCCGGCAATTGAACGCTCCATCTCGGGAAGTAGAATGAGAAATTCATCATGCCCAGAGCGAATTGGCAGGCCACTTTCACCC
Organism: Colwelliaceae bacterium 6441; assembly: GCA_040779345.1. GTDB lineage: Bacteria > Pseudomonadota > Gammaproteobacteria > Enterobacterales > Alteromonadaceae > Thalassotalea_H. Next base: position 175,223 of record JBFONU010000002.1, read on the forward strand.
ACGTAGCTCCCTACTTTACTGGCAATTTTTGATAAGAGCACATCACTGATCAAAGGGCCAAATTTTTGGTTTACTTGGGCTAATTGATCAACACTCACCACAATAGCAGCAATGCTTTTATGTGGGTCTTCGCTTGACCATTGCTCGAGATGTTTACTCAAGGCTTTTCGGTTATAGAGTCCAGTGAGAGGATCTAAATAAATTTCTTTTTTAACTTCTTCAAGCTCATTTTTTAATGAGATAGACTGTTTTTTCGAAATAAGTAATTGCTTAGATAACTGCAGTTGCTTTTGTTTAAATGATTTTGAGGCTTGCTCAATTTGGTGGATAGCGTGGCTGATTTTATTCAGCTCTTTGGACTTTAATGCATCAACATTGTCGTCAATTTTTTGGATCAAGTTGTCGGCATATTTTACTGAATTGCGATTATTTTGTTGCGAGTCGGTAATTAACTCATCAATATCAGTAATGATTTCATCTCTAAAGCTGCCTTGCCCTAAAACATGAAGCTGAAAAAGCTCATTAATAAAAAAGTTGTCAAGCTTTTTGCCTAGGCTTAAGTGCTCTTTAATTTGACTGATAAGAGCTGAATTTTTTCCATTGACGTATTCATAAGCAACAGCGTAATTAATTGGGGTAGCAGGGAGGTGCCAAAGTTGCATCTGCTTAGTAGCAAGTGCTAGTTTTTGATCTGCTTGTTTAATGGAATCATGATAGTTCACTACTTCCAAACCTCGATTAACGCTAAAGCTTTATGACTGTTATACCGTTATTCTCTAGTAATTTTAGCTAAACATCTACAGTAAAAAGGCGATTTATATTAATATTTTGTAAATATCGATTGTTTTTTGTTCAAAATAAGGCAGTTACCACATTATTTAGCAGCAAATTATGAAAGGTGTAGCTGTATAGTTTGATGTGAACAGGTGTTGATAAACGTTTACAAGCATCAATATCGGTAAGGGACAAGGGAAGCACGCAAAGCACACAGAAGGAAATAGATAGAGTCTGCTAAAAATAGACAAGCCCCCACTATATCTAAATTCGGTAGTTCCGCTATCATAGGTTTCCCCTTAGACCGGTAACTTTGCGTCTCTAGTTTTCACTAGATTTGCCCTTATCGAGCTTTAGAAGCTCTAAAATCATTATAAGCTATGAAGCTTGCTTGTAAACCTTTATCATGAATAATAGTTAACTAATATTTATTTTTTACACAATGACAGATTAATTCTTTGTTATAAAAGGGAAAATTTGAGCGTAATCATGAGATTTTTTTTATTAGTTCTGGTGTTTTCTACTTGCTTTATGGCAAATAGCCATGCCAGTAATGAAAAAATGAGCGATATTGATGACAATATCGCTCGTGTTAACGAGCTTTTTTTGCTTGATCCTGAAACACTACCAGACACAGAAGTATTACAATTATCACAAGACATCGTTAAAAACCGAACCCTTTATAATAATAATACCATTGCCAAAATGTTTAGCTTATTAGCGGATTCAGCAATAAATAAAGGGGATTTATCACGAGCTATGCAATTTTCTTTAGATGGCGAAAGCCTTAATGACGTTGAAGATGCATTAAAGCTTTCATTAATGTTAAAGATTACCTCGGGCTATTATTTTAAGGGTAAGTTTAAGCAAGCGCAGAAAACAGCAGAACAATCAGTTAGTTTAGCCGTTCAATTAAATGATCCTAAGTTATTGATAAAAGCACTTAGTTATCGCGCAATGACCAATGCGCTGAATTTAAACCATCAACAAGCTTTTTTAGACTTAAAGCAAGTCGAGCAACTACTTGCAGACAATCAACAATTTTCTGATCATATTTCACTGATAAATGTATTAGCTAGTGCGCATTATTATATTGCTGATTATCAAACATCAATCACACTCTATAACCGGGTCTTAAAACTTCGTTATGATTTAGCTAAAAAAAATAATATTGAACGAACATATTATGATTTGGCCAGATCTTATTTAAGTTTGGGGCGATTTGATGATGCGTATCATGGCTTTTGGAAAGCCATAAAGCATGCCGAAGAAAAAAATGCTCCGATCAATATTGCTTATGCAAAAATGGGGTTAGGGCAAGTATTGCTTAAGCAAAATAAAGTAGAATTGTCACTTAATGAATTTGAGACAGCCAAAACGCTTTTGTACGGTAAAAACCTCACCCATCCTTATCTAACAACGTTAATTGGTTTAGCCAAAGTGACATTATTATTAGCAAGAAAAGATGACGCTTTTCAGTATTTACTTGAAGCTGAAAAGCTGGCTTTGAGGGTTGAGCTAACGAGTGAGCAAATAGAATTGTACTCATTACTCTCAACTATGTATCAAGAGAAGGGCTCAATAAATAACGCCTTATTAAACCAAATTAAATATACGCAGTTATATAAGAAGTTTTCTCGCTCACATCAAAAGTCGCTTGTTGCTCAAGATATTGATGTGATGGCATCGGAAAGACAGCGCGATCTTTCTTTGGGGATGACAGAAGAGATCGATTTAAAAAACAAGTTTAGCCAAAAGTATCAAAGACAGAAAAATACCATAATTGGCTTAACGCTAGTGGTTGTATTAATGACGTTATTAGCTTTAATTCAGTGGTTTAGAGCGAGGGCGTTAAGATTAAATCAACAGTATGAAGAAATTGAAAAGCCAACGGATCATATTGCCAGCCCTTCACAAACAAAAAAATTCTATCAACATCATTTTAAAATGGCTAGAAAGTATGAATATCCCTTACTGGTAGGCTATTTTTCAATTGATAATTGGCAAGAGTTAGAGTTCCAGTTTAGCAAGAAAGTAGTTGGAGAAGTTTCACGAACTATTTCAACCCTGGTGAACCGGTTTAGTGGTGAATTCGATCAAGTTGGCTTGATAAATCATGGGGAATATTTATTTTTATGTCCCCATCAAACACCTGATTATATTAAACAGGTATTTGAACAGCTAACAAATGCATTAAAAGTACAATTCTTTGCCAATTTAGGTGAGTTTTCGATTAAAATTAGCTATGATTATCAATCACCTAATATTCAAGATATTGACCCTTACATTTTTTTGTCTCGGCTCAGTGAATCGACCCGTGCGGAATATAGTAGCTATAAAACGTAGGTATATTCATGTTATTTAGTCTTTCTATTATTTTTATTTTTGTTGGCGTAAGTATTTACTTCTATTTTAAAGCGGAAAAGTTGCGTGTGGAGCTTATCTCACTAAAAAAAGAAGTGAAAAATTTCAAGCAAGAATCTAAAATAATGTCAGATTCATTAGCCGTTATTGCTAAAAAAAATGAAGAATTTATAACGCATCGTTTTAGAAAAATTCAAGAAAAAGAAAAAGAAAAACAAAAAGGTAATGAGTTAGTGAAGTTATTAACTCCCCTTGTGACAAATTATGCCGCTATCTTTCGTGAGAGTATTCGAGGGAAAGGTATGATGCATAAAATCGCCCAAAAGTGTTGTGAAAGCTATCAAAAAGGTAGTTATAAACATTTAACGCAGCATATTGCAAAACAAGAAGCTCACATTAAACGTGCATGGGGCAGTAATAATATCAATGGTTTCGTGTCTTTTCTTGAGGCGATGATTATTGAGTTAGATAAACCCCAAGACACTGATACTAAGAACTAATGCCGATCTAAGGCGACGAGACATTATTTTTTATTTTTAAGCATTTCTCTTAAGTTTGCTACGCCCATTTTCGCTGTTTGCTCTTTTTGCTCAGGGCTCTTTTTGGTTTGACTTAATTCCCAACTCAAATCATCTTGCGGTAATTCATGCAAAAATCGACTTGCTTCAGTGCGGGAAACTTCGCCGAACTGTCGACGCTCGCGAGCATAAGTAAAGATTAATTCACGTTGGGCTCGCGTTATGCCTACATAGGCTAGTCGACGCTCTTCTTCGACATTGCCTTCATCCATACTGGTTTGATGGGGCAGTAAACCTTCTTCCATACCAATTAAAAAAACGAAAGGAAATTCTAAGCCTTTTGATGCATGTAGTGTCATCAGTTGAACTTGGTCACTTTCTTCTTCGTCTTCATTGCGCTCCATCATGTCGCGCAGGGTTAAACGTGTAACGACTTGGGCTAAGGTCATCGGCTCTTCGTCTTCATCACCTTCGAGCATTTGTTGCACCCAGCTAAACAGTTGAGTGACGTTTTTCATTCGCATTTCAGCCGCTTTGGCACTGGGAGATGTATCGTAAAGCCAGTCTTCATAGTTAATTTCACGTACCATGGCACGTAATACCGCCGGGGTATCGCCGCGCTCAGCATGATCGGCTGTTTCAACAATCCATTGCGTAAAACGTTGCACTGCCGCTAAACCTCTCCCCTGTAAATGCTGTTCTAGCCCTAATTCAAAACTTGCTGCGAACATGCTTATTTGCCGCATGTTGGCGTAACTTCCTAGCTTTTCTAAGGTCGTTGGCCCTATTTCTCTTCGTGGTACATTGACAATCCGTAAGAAAGCATTATCGTCGTCAGGGTTAACCAATACGCGGAGAAATGCCATCATATCTTTGATTTCAGAGCGTGAGAAAAATGACGTACCACCGCTAATTTTGTAAGGAATTCGGTTTGTCATTAACGCTTTTTCAAGTAAGCGAGATTGATGATTGCCACGATATAAAATTGCGTAGTCTTTAAATTTCGAACGATTCAAAAAGCGATGCCCTATCAGCTCCCCAACAACTCTTTCAACTTCATGCTCTTCATTTTTTGTTTGTACCACACGTAGCTCAACGCCATAATTCAATTCGCTAAATAAGGCTTTATCGTAAACATGGGGGTTATTGGCAATCAGCACATTGGCACATTTTAAAATTCGGCCACTTGAACGATAATTTTGCTCAAGTTTGATCAGCTTTAATTGTGGAAAATCTTCACCTAATAACACTAAGTTTTGTGGTTTAGCACCACGCCATGAATAAATGGATTGGTCGTCGTCACCTACGACGGTTAATAAGCCTTTTTCTCCTGTGATCAGCTTAACTAACTCGTATTGGCTGGCATTGGTATCTTGGTATTCATCAACCAACATATACTGTATTTTTTTCTGCCAACGCTCTTTTACTTCGGGGAAGTTTTTAAGTAATAATGTTGGGATCAGAATTAAGTCATCAAAATCAAGCGCGTTATAGGCTTTCATATGCTTTTGATACATCGCATAAAATTCGGCATACATTTTAGTGTCTGCATCACTGGCCATTTTTATCGCGGTATCTGGTAGCAGTAAATCATTTTTCCAATTGGAGATCATACTTTGCAGTTTGCTCAACAAATCTTTATCGCCATCAAGCTCTTCTTGGGTAAGCTCTTTTAATAAAGCGAGGGTGTCTTGATCATCAAAAAGAGTGAAGCCAGGTTTGTAACCTAATGTTTTAATTTCTTTGCGAACAATATCTAAACCCAGAGAATGAAATGTTGAAACGGTTAAACCACGCGTCAGTGATTTATCAAGCATGTTGACCACGCGTTCTTTCATTTCTCTTGCGGCCTTGTTTGTGAAGGTTACAGCGGCAATATTTCGCGCTTTGTAATCACACTTTTGGATAAGGTACGCAATTTTTTGACAAATAACCCCTGTTTTTCCGCTACCTGCGCCTGCTAATACAAGGCAAGGGCCTGTAACATACTTGACTGCTTCATTTTGTCCGGGGTTAAGTTTCATTATTATTAACTATTTTACCGAGTGAATTTTTTAAGGGCGGTGATTTTACCCTGTTTGTTATAAGTCGTATAGTGAATTAACCATTGGCAAAAGTGCTAAATACATTACAATGACAAGATACGTGAGTTATAGGTTAAGAATGATGATTAATGCCAAAAAAATTGAAGATATTGCCAAGCAAGTTAGCGAGTCAATTCCACCAGGTTTGAAGAGTTTTGCCGCTGATTTTGAAGATAAAACGAAAACGGTTTTACAGCGTAAACTATCGCAATTAGATGTAGTTTCTCGAGAAGAGTTTGATGTTCAAACACAAGTGTTATTAAAAACACGTGAGAAATTAGCGGAATTAGAAGCTAAAGTGTCCGCGTTAGAAGCACAATTTTCTGATGGTGAAAAATAAGAGATAAAAAACCAGAGCGACAGTGCTCTGGTTTTTTCACATTGTTTATAAGTATTCTTTATAAAAAATTATTTAAGTACGTTAAAGCTGATCTTACTTAAGTGATTATTGGTGTGATAAATACGGTGCTCTGCTTTAACAAAGTCACTTGCCTTAGCCTCGAATATATTTTTAACATAGTTTTGTGGGTTTCTATCTAAAAATGGAAACATTGAACTTTGTACTTGGATCTGAATTTTATGCCCTCGCTTGAAGGTATGAAAAATATCGTATAGCTCAAATTTTACAGGGGTTATTTTGTTTGGTTCAAAAGGTATTGGTGCTGACATCGACTCTCTGAATCTGCCCCTAATTGCTCCCCAACGAACGAGCTCATGACGGTTTCCTTTTTCTTTATCAAATTTATTAGTATTTAAGTCTTTTTTAGCAAATACATCCACTACCTTAACAATAATATCAGCTGCTGTTTGAGACGTAGAAAATTGTAATGCTAGGTCGAGATTGCCGGCAATCGTTAAGTCTTCTTCTAATACGGGTGTTTCGAAGAGTAATACATCAGGTCGTCTGGCGCTAAAACGTTGATCTTCAGCCATATAAGCCCTGTCCCAACCACGGCCAATTTTTTTCGAATGAGGAACTGGCTTATTTGGGTCGCTAACGTATTCACTAAAGGCTTGTTTGGTTGGTTGAGGTTTAGCCGTTAAACTTTCATTTTCAGAAAAATAGAGTGTTTTTTTCACGGTTTTTTTCGGTGGCCATTGCTCAAATGAACGCCAACGATTTGCCCCCGTTTCAAAAACAGTAGCGGTAGCAATTTCAGTGGTTACGCCTTTAAGGTGCTTTTGAAAAAAGGGTAATAATATTTTGCTTTGAAACCATTCACTGGTATTAAAACCAAATTCAGCCTCACCCATTTTACTTCCGTCAGCTCTGTTCCATTGGCCATGAAACCAAGGACCCATTACTAATTTTACATGCTCTTTTTTATTATTAGCTGACATGGTTTGATAAGTTTTCAGTGGCCCATATAGATCTTCGGTATCATACCAACCGCCAACAACTAATGTGGCTGGTTTCGTTTTATTCAAATGTTGAAGTAAGTCTCTTTCTTGCCAAAACCTGTCGTAATTTGGGTGGGCAATTAGGTCATTCCAAAAAGGTCGTGTACCGTTAAAATACGTCTCATTCACTTGGCTAAGTGGCCCTAAGTCTTTATAAAATTGATAGCCATCAAAAAGTGGAATATCTGAACCTTTTGGCCAATGATTATGTTTTTCTTTAGGAAAGTTATCGAAAGTATCCATAAAGGCAAACCCCATCGATAAAACGAATGCACCATTACGATGAAAATCATCAAAGAACCAATCGGCAATCGGTGCTTGAGGTGAAATGGCTTTTAACGCAGGGTGACTATTGATTGACGCAACAGAGGTGTAATAACCAGGGTAGGAAACTCCCCACATACCTGCTTTACCATTATTATTGGGAATGTTTTTGATCAGCCATTCAATCGTATCATAGCTATCGGTGGCATCATCAACCGCTTTTTTTCCACGTTTATAAGCATCTTGTGGCCGCATATTGACATATTGCCCTTCGGATCTAAATTGTCCTCGCACATCTTGTTGCACAAAGATATATCCGTCTTGCTCAAACTTATCAGATGGGCTAAGCGCTTTGCTGTATTTATCGGCACCATAAGGGCTTACAGAATAAGGTGTTCGTTTGATTAAAAAGGGGTATTTTTTTGATTTATCATAAGGAACATAAACCGTAGTGAAGAGCTTTTTACCATCTCGCATTGGAATCTTGTATTCATATTTACTGTAATTTTTACGAATATGCTCTGCGCGTGGGTCTGCCTTCACGTCTGCTAAAGCCAATGAACTAAAGCTTATTAAGCACAAAAAGCCTACTAAAGCCTTTGATATTTTTATCATTGTGGATCCTTTTGATTGTCTTTTTGATGACATTAAACATACAAGTATTCATTAAACTTGTCGATTATTTATGCTTTTCCATCATGAAAACAAAAAAGCCCATTGCATCAACAATGGGCAAAAGGGCTAGGATACCTCTGCATGAGGTGGCTTAGCTAGGTTGGAAGTTACTATTTTTCTTTCATATTCCATAAAATATCTTGGCCGCTACCCATAACAGTGGTTGGCATTTTACCATCCCACTGTTGCGCCTTAACGTATTCAACTAATATTTTACTGGTTTTTATTGCCTCAGCTTTTTTCTTCATTGCTTCGGCTTCGGCTAAACCTTTAAGCTTTATCGCTTCCGCTTCTGCCTTTGCTTCTGTTGTTATCGCATAGGCAGAGCCATCAGCACGTGCTTTTTCTGCATCACGTTTGGCTTCTGCGGTATTCACTTCACGTTGTGCTTCAAGTTTTTGACGTTCTAAACGATGCTTTTCAGCAGCGGCTAGGTTTTTCTCGGTTTGTTTTGTTTCAATACTTTGCAAATATTTTTGTGGTAAAACTAAATTTTCAATTTGCACACTATCAAGCTTTACTGGGAAATCATTCATTGCAGACAATAAAGTTTCTTCAATTTTTTGAATAACTTGTCCGCGGTTTTGAATAATTTGTTCTGCTTTAAATCTTGCTAATGCATCTTTCGTTGCTGAACGTAGTCGAGGATCAAGAATTCTGTTTTCAAATTGATCTAAACCTCCGTAACCTTTATACAGCTCAAATGCTTCACTGCGATTAACCGTCCAGTTTACTGATACTTCAGCGGTTACTGGCATTTGTTCAAAGGTAGATGCTTTGAGGTTTTCTATATTTTTCCGCGTACGAATTTCTAATTCTTCAACGCTGTCTGCGAAAGGTATTTTAGTATGCAGTCCGGGATTCTCTTGTGTCGTTGCTTCACCAAAGCGTTTAACAATGCCGACATGGCCTTCATCAATGGTGTAAAAGGCATTCCAAAGACTTATCGCTATTACAAGTCCAAGCGCTCCTTTGCTAAAATGTTTACCGATATTCTTTGTATCAATAGTTTTTGGAGTTAATCCGTTATTCATATTATTTTCTCCTGATATATCTGCCGTTTGTTGAATTATTTGTCTTAATTGGCAAGACATAATATGTCACTAGAGACATATTATGTCAAGTGTGTTTTATACCTAGCAGAAATATACGCTAAATCAAAAGGATGATCTGGTTATATAATGAAAAAAGCCATTTCATTTGAAATGGCTTGTTAATAGTATTTTTTAGTAGTGGTTAGGATAAAAAGGCTTGATAAGCTTTATTTTGAGTTTCTTCTTGCCATTCATAAGCGAGATCTTTTAAGTGATTAAAGAAGTCGAGTTGGTCATCATTTTTTACCTCAAAGCCAGCTAAAACTTGTCCAAAAGCCGCGCCATGATTGCGATAATGAAATAAGCTAATATTCCAATGCTCACCTAAAGTATCGAGAAATTTTTCTAATGCTCCTGGGTATTCGGGGAATTGAAAACGGAAAATTCGCTCTTGGGTATTATTAGCGTTCAGCCCACCAATCATATATCTTACATGTAACTTGGCTAACTCATTTTCGGTCAGGTCAGTAACTTGATAGTTGTGCTCTGACAATAAGTTAAGCAATTGATCGCGCTCAGTTTCGCCGCCAGTCCTTACACCAACAAAAATATTCGCACTTTTGCTGCTATTGTGTTTTTTAGCATGACGATAATTAAATTCAGTAATGACGCGACCTTCGAGGGTATGGCAGAATTTACGAAAGCTGCCTTTCTCTTCGGGAATAGTAACTGCAAGTACCGCTTCTTTTTGTTCTCCCAATTCACAACGTTCTGAAATATAACGTAAAGTATGAAAGTTCATATTAGCGCCAGAAAGTACAGCTACTAAGGCTTCATTACCTATACTGGTTTTACAATATTTTTGTAATCCTGCTAACGATAATGCACCTGCAGGCTCTGCTATCACCCGCGTTTGTTCAAAAATATCTTTGATTGAGGCACATATTTCGTCAGTAGAAACAGTGATCACTTCATCGCAGTACTTTTGGATCAGTTTAAACGTATTCTCGCCGATACGCTTTACCGCGACACCGTCAGCAAATAAGCCTACTTGCTCTAAATCAACAGGTTTTCCCGCAGCTAATGCTGCTTTTAAACACGCTGAATCTTCTGCTTCAACGCCAATCACTTTGACGTTTGGTTGTAACTGTTTTAAGTAAACCGCCATGCCCGCCAACAAGCCACCGCCACCGACGGGAATAAACACCACATCAGATTTAGGTTGCTGTTGCAATAACTCTTTAGCAACAGTGCCTTGCCCTGCAATAACATCGATATCATCAAAAGGATGGATCAGTGTTTTATTTTCATCTTTAGCATACTCAACTGAAGCGGTTTGGGCTTCATTAAAGCTTTTCCCTACCAAGCGAACTTCTGCGCCAAACCGACGAACGTTATCCACTTTAATATCAGGGGTGGTGATCGGCATGACGATAGTCGCTTTAATGCCTAGTTTATGCGCCGCAAGCGCTAAGCCTTGAGCGTGATTACCCGCTGATGCGGCAATAACACCATGTATACATTGCTCTTCAGGTAAGTTTGATAGTTTATTATAAGCCCCCCGCAATTTAAACGAATGTACCGGTTGCTGATCTTCTCGCTTTAAACATATTTGATTACCTAAACGAGCAGATAACTTTGTTAATGGTGTTAAGTCAGTTTCAACGGCTACATCATACACTGGAGCAAGTAAAATACGGCGAAGATAATCGAGTCCTTCACCTTGCATCGCTTGATGATGTAATAATTGACTTTGCTCTGTTTCAGTCATGTGTTTCACCGCCGACTACACCATCTAATAGATCTCGATTACGCACTGCGCCTTTGTCGGCACTAGTGGCTAGCATGGCATAATTTTTAAGAGCATAACTTATTGGGCGGATACGTGCTTGTGGTTTCCAAGCCTTATTGCCTTTGGCGTTCATTGCTGCTCGGCGTTGCACTAGCTCTTCATCAGGCACTTGTAATGAAATACTGCGATTAGGAATGTCAATATGAATAATATCGCCTTGTTCTACTAAAGCAATCGTGCCGCCACTGCCCGCTTCAGGCGACACATGACCAATAGATAAGCCAGACGTACCGCCAGAAAAGCGCCCATCAGTTAATAGTGCACAAGCTTTGCCTAAGCCCATCGACTTAAGATATGTCGTGGGGTAGAGCATTTCTTGCATACCAGGACCACCTTTTGGTCCTTCGTAACGAATAACAACGACTTCACCGGCAACCACTTTACCTTCTAAAATACCTGCTACTGCATCATCTTGGCTTTCAAACACATGAGCAGGGCCGGTAAAGGTTAAGTTGTCATCACTGACACCTGCCGTTTTTACCACGCAGCCGTCAACAGCAATATTACCTGATAATACCGCTAAGCCGCCTTCGGTTGAAAAGGCATTATCTATCGAGCGAATACAGCCGTTTTCACGATCGTCATCTAAGGTGTCCCAACGACAATCTTGGCTAAAGGCTTTGGTGGTTCGAATGCCGGCCGGGCCTGCACGATAAAACTTTTTAACGTCTTCATCATTCGTGATTTTGATATCATATTTTGCAATGACATCTGCTAATGTAGTCCCTAAAATATTCGGCACGTCGGTATTAAGCAGGTTAGCACGCGCTAACTCACCTAAAATAGCAATAACGCCGCCAGCGCGATGGACATCTTCCATATGGTAATCAGGTGTTGACGGGGCAACTTTACATAATTGCGGGACAATGCGTGATAATTTGTCCATGTCTTCCATGGTATAATCAATTTCAGCTTCTTGTGCCGTGGCGAGCAGATGTAAAATAGTATTGGTTGAACCACCCATGGCAATATCGAGACACATCGCATTATGAAGTGCTTCTTTGCTGGCAATATTCCGTGGTAATGCAGATTCATCGTTATCTTGGTAGTAACGTTTAGTCAGTTCAACAATTTGTTTGCCTGCTTTTAAGAATAATTGTTCACGATCAGCATGAGTCGCTAACATAGAGCCGTTACCAGGTAGTGCTAACCCTAATGCTTCCGCTAAGCAATTCATAGAGTTTGCGGTGAACATGCCTGAACATGAACCACATGTAGGACAAGCAGAGCGTTCAACTTGATCACTTTGTTCATCAGATACTTTTGGATCAGCCCCTTGGATCATGGCATCAACCAAATCAAGTTTGATAATCTGATCAGAAAGCTTAGTTTTACCTGCTTCCATTGGGCCACCGGAGACAAAAATGACTGGGATGTTTAAACGCATTGCCGCCATTAACATGCCTGGGGTAATTTTGTCACAATTTGAAATACACACCATCGCATCAGCACAATGCGCATTGACCATATATTCAACCGAATCCGCAATTAAGTCACGTGAAGGTAAGCTATAAAGCATCCCGCTATGACCCATCGCAATACCGTCATCTACTGCAATGGTATTAAACTCTTTGGCAACGCCTCCGGCCTCTTCAATTGCACCTGCGACTAGCTGTCCCATATCTTTTAAATGCACATGACCGGGAACAAATTGCGTAAAGGAGTTAACAACCGCAATAATGGGTTTGCCAAAATCGCCATCTGTCATTCCTGTTGCGCGCCACAATGCACGTGCACCAGCCATGTTGCGGCCTTGAGTCGAAGTTGCAGATCGTAATTTTGGCATGATATTTAGTTCCGATTGATAATGTTGGAAAATTTTATTTTGAAAGCATACTCAATAGCTGCTTTAAAAATAGAACTTAGCGAATTAAATAACAGCCCATTTTCATAGGCTGTTATTGGTTTAATGCGCTTTTACTTTACTGGGTCTAACCAGTTGTCTGGTACGCTAGTCGTGCCGTCAAAAATACCAAAAAATGCATCTTGTAATGCTTTTGTGATAGGTCCGCGAGTACCTTCACCTACTGGCATGCCATCAACGGACTTAACTGGCACGATTTCTGTTGCGGTGCCACACATAAAGAATTCATCAGTTAGATATAATGATTCACGTGCAATAGGCTCTTCACGTACTTCATAACCTAATTGCTTAGCAAGGAAAAACACGGTATCGCGCGTTAAACCTTGTAAAATTGAAGCTGTTCCAGGTGGAGTGTAAATAATACCTTTACGGATCAAGAATAAGTTTTGACCTGCCCCTTCACTGACCATATTGTTAATATCTAAGGCAACACCTTCGGCATAACCATGACGAGCTGCTTCAGTTGAAATTAACTGTGATGAAAGGTAATTTCCGCCTGCTTTTGCTGCAGTTGGCATCGTATTCGGTGCTAATCGATTCCAACTTGACACACCTACTTCAACGCCATCTTCTATAGCATCGGCACCTAAATAGGCTTCCCAGCTAAATGCCGCAATCATGACATCTGCAATGGCATCAATAGGTGGACGTAATCCCATACCAATGTCACCTAAAAAGGCTAATGGGCGTAAGTAAGCTGATGCTAAACCATTTTTAGCGACGGCATCTTTACATGCTTGAATGACTTCTTCTTGTGTGAAAGGAATATTCATTCGATATATTTTTGCTGAATCAAATAAGCGTTTTATGTGCTCTTCTAAACGAAAAATACAAGTGCCTTTATGGGTATTGTATGCACGAATACCTTCAAAAACCGATGAGCCATAATGTAAGGCATGACTCATTACGTGTACCGTAGCGTTTTTCCAAGGCATAAGTTCGCCATTAAACCAGATGAGTTCTGCATTTGCTTTTGCCATTTTCTTTTCCTAAATTTTATATTTTTTAGCTTAACTATGATTCTAGTTAAGCTCATTTTATTATGGGTGCTTGTTACATATTTATTATAACGCTTTATACGTCGCATTACTGCGCTGCGTTATTGTCTACTTTGACTTCTTTGATGTCGATCAGTTTATTAATTTGATCCACTAAAAGTTCTATAGGTCGTTCACTTCGTACCATCAAATCTATGGTGCCAATATTGGTACCGGTATTAACTTTTGCTGTTATACCATTGATTAAAAAACCACGATAACGAGTCACTTGTAGAATCCGTTCAAGTACGACTTGTTTATCATCGGCCTTGATAGTTAATTGGTATTGATTCATTTATATGCTCTCCATCATTTTGTCATTCGCAGTGTTTGGTGGTACTAAAGGCCAAACATTGTCTTTTGCATCAATTTTTACTTGCAATAAATAAGGGCCATCATGATCAAGCATCTCTTCAATTGCCGCCGATACTTCCGTTTTTTTGGTAATTTGCTTTGCTTTAATATCAAAAGCATTCGCTAGCATAATAAAATCAGGGTTATCGGATAAATCGGTTTCACTTAAACGACCATTGAAAAATAGGTCTTGCCATTGGCGAACCATGCCCAGCTTAGCATTATCAATAAGTAATATTTTAACGGGTAGTTGAAAGCGCTTGATGGTTGATAACTCTTGGACGTTCATCATAAAAGAACCATCACCCGAAACGGCGATGATACAATCTGTTGGTCGGCTCACTTGGGCGCCAATCGCTGCCGGTACACCAAATCCCATAGTGCCCATGCCGCCACTGGTAAGAAAGTTACTCGGGTCATTAAATAACATATGCTGTGCGGCCCACATTTGATGTTGACCAACATCTGTTGTTACGCAGGTGTTTTTAGGCATTTTATCGCTGATTTCTTTCAATACCGCAGGCGCAAAGATGTTTTCTCCTGGATGATCATATCGCCAACCAAAATCAGCTTTCATTTTCTGGCATTCTTGCTGCCAGTCAGAAATGGATAGCGGTATGGCTAACGCAGGTAAGTTGATTTTCAAGTCACCTAAAATGGCGGCATCAACCGCTCTACGCTTGTTGATCTCTGCAGTATCAATATCAAAATGAATAACTTTGGCATTAGGAGCAAACTCATTTAATTTACCTGTGACTCGGTCATCAAAACGAGCGCCTACAGCAATGAGTAAATCACATTCTTGCACGGCAATATTCGATGCCTTAGTGCCATGCATGCCAAGCATGCCCAAATAGTTTTCATCTGTTGGGTCTATTGCGCCTAAGCCTTTTAGCGTAGCAACACTGGGTATTTTAGTGATATTGGCAAATTCTCTGAGTTCATCAATGGCATTTGCCATGCCTACACCGCCACCAACGTATAACACAGGTTTTTTGGCTTTGCTCAATAAGGCGATAGCACTTCCGACATTCGCGGGCGGTAATTTAACTTTATTACGTAATTGAGAAAAATCTTCAAGACTATTAGTTACTTCGGCTAATTGAACATCTTTAGGAATATCAACTAATACTGGTCCTTGGCGACCTTCAAGCGCAATAGCAAAGGCTTTATGTAAAACTTTAGGTAAGTCATTGACATCGGTGACTTGAAAAGAGTGTTTTGTACACGCGAGTGATAAACCAAAAATATCAATTTCTTGAAACGCATCAGAGCCCATTGCAGAGGTAGGCACTTGCCCTGTGATCGCAACAACAGGAATTGAATCGGCTAAAGCGTCGGCTAAGCCGGTAATTAAGTTGGTTGCACCAGGCCCGGAAGTGGCCAAACAAACGCCCACTTTACCTGAGGCTCTAGCATAGCCAACCGCTGAAAAAGCCGCACCTTGTTCATGACGGCAGAGAAAATGTTGGACATCGCTGTCATACAACGCATCATAAATTGGCATAATCGCGCCACCGGGGTAGCCAAAAACATGCTCAACGCCATGTTGTTGTAAAACATTGAATAAAACTGAACCGCCTGTTTGTATTTTCTCGGTTGTCATGTGCTATATAAAACTATCAGACAAATATTCACTTTAAATCTTTCGGATAAAATGAAAAAGGTCAGTTAGCTTGCTCCTTTTAAAGTCAAAAATTGTATGTTTGGTTGTATGCTTTCTTAGTGGTAAACAAACCCCATAGCCAATTAAGCAAAAACCCCTCGGTCCTTTCGGAGCGAGGGGTTTGTTGTAACTCTTAGCTTTTCTTTAGCTCAACAAACGACCCCGCGACGATATAATAATCACCACGACGAGAATGTTAATAATCACTGAACTAAATGTTTGCATACTTATTCAATAAACCTAAATAAAACTAATAAAATTTTGTGGCTGTTGTCTGCCTATTTAAATTAGTACCATAGCTCTAATTCATTGTGCAAGCTTTTTTATTAGCGTTTTTAACTTCCGAATATAAAGTTTGGTTATATGGCCAAAGATTATTGTAAATATTCTTTGGTGATATTCGCCTGTACTGGCATTCTTAAAATGCTCTTCAAACGCTCTGCTGGTATGCGGCGAAGATCGGAAATATAAATTTCGCAGTGCTCGTTGTTGTAATCCAATATTTTGATGTAAGTTTGCACAAAATGTAATCACCATTTTTTCCGTTAACTGACGATTCTTGCTAGATTGGAATAACTTTAAATAGCAAATACAAAAAAGCTAACTACACTGGAACGATATGGAGTCATCAATAAATGGATTTATATGTCGCTTGCCTGTGTTTATTCTCGTGCACGTGTTGGCTTAGAGTCACCCTTAGTCACTGTTGAAGTTCATTTAGCGAATGGCCTCCCAGCATTCAATATTGTCGGTTTACCTGAAACGAGCGTTCGTGAAGCAAAAGATCGTGTTCGTAGCGCCATCATCAATTGCGGTTATGAATTTCCTGCCAAACGCATTACGATAAATTTAGCTCCTGCCGATTTACCTAAAGAAGGTGGCCGCTTTGATTTGCCTATCGCGGTAGGTATTCTTGCCGCGTCTGAACAAATACCGCATCAAGAGTTATTAAACTATGAATTTGCTGGTGAATTAGCGTTATCGGGTAAATTGCGGGAAGTTATTGGTGAAATCCCTATGGCAATGGCTTGTGCAAACAGTCAGCGAACGCTGATCATTCCGGCACAAAATGCTGAGCAAGCCAGCTGGGTGAAAGAAGCCAATATCTACGCACTAAGGCATCTCACTGAATTGTATCCTCATCTTTTGAAGCAACAATTATTACCCCTTGTTATGGCAAAAGATTTTACAAAAGTGACTGAGCAAACATCATCAGATATCAGTGACGTTATAGGCCAACCTTTAGCAAAAAGAGCGCTAGAAATAGCGGCTTCTGGTGGACATAACTTGATGTTTATTGGCCCACCAGGCACAGGTAAAACGATGTTAGCAAGTCGGCTTCCGGGGATTTTACCTACGATGACAGAAGAAGAAGCGTTACAAGTGGCGGCGATACAATCGATTAGCCAGCAGACAATAAGCGATAAGTCTTGGCAAACGCGTCCTTTTCGTGCTCCACATCATACGGCATCTTCTGCAGCTCTGGTAGGTGGCGGAAGTCAGCCACAACCAGGAGAGATTTCTTTAGCACATCAAGGGGTATTGTTTTTAGATGAACTCCCTGAATTTGAGCGGAAAGTCTTGGATGTTTTACGTGAGCCGATGGAATCAGGAGAGGTCACTATTTCGCGTGCCTTGAGCAAACAAACGTATCCTGCTCAGTTTCAACTGGTGGCTGCGATGAACCCAAGCCCAACTGGCTTTTACAATGATAAACGTAGTACACCAGAACAGGTCTTACGATACTTGAATCGCTTATCTGGTCCATTTCTCGACCGTATTGATATTCAGATTGAAGTGACTCGTTTGCCTAAGGGGATGTGGAGTGATAATTCACAAAAGAATGAGTCTAGTGCAGAAGTTCGTCTACGCGTACAGCAGTCTCGTATGATTCAACTGCAACGCCAAGGTAAAGCGAATGCACAGTTAGGCAGTGCGGAGCTGAGGAAATTCTGTCAACTCTGCGAAGAAGATAATGAATTTTTAGAATTAGCAGTTGAAAAGCTTGGTTTATCGACACGAGCACATCATAAAATATTAAAAATTGCCCGCACATTAGCTGATCTTGAAGGAGACAAAGATATTCATCGTAAACAGCTCATTGAGGCATTGTCATATCGTGCTATGGATAGAATTTTACGCCATTTAACAGAAGCAGTTTCCGTATAAAAAGATCAAAACGACCTCTAGATGCAGGTCTCAGCTGAATCCTGCATCTTAAAATGGCTTGGATATATCATTAATTTATTTCAGAAATAGCTTCTAAAAATGCCTTGATCAAAGCATGCTCTTTGTTTTGGTTTAATGAGCAAATCCCTAAATCAAAGGGCTCTATTTCGCCAGCATTCACCAGATACTGTACGCGGTCTTTAACCGGGCTATTATCCACCACTACTTGAGGTGCTATCCCGACACCACAACCTAATGCGACCATACTTACTAACGCTTCATGCCCTGACACCGTCGCGTAAACATTAGGTTTACCTTGTTGCCTGCGGCGAAACCAATAATCAAATCGTTTACGTGCAACACCATGCTCTGGCAAAATCATTGGCACTTCATTCCAAGGAATAATTGTTTGATTAACAAGTTGTTGTACTCGGCAGGTTTTGCTAGGTGCTATAACCGTTAACGGGATTTGCGCTAAGGGCTGAAAATAAAATTGCCGAGAAATATTGTCTGGCTTAACTGCAATGGCAAGGTCGACAGTTTGAGAGTTTAGCTGTTCAAAAGCATCAGCGGCATCACCAGTGATCAACATGATTTCTACTAACGGGTGCTGCTGACGAAATTGGTCAAGCAGAGGGGGTAAATGACTATAAGCGGCAGTAACAGAACAAAATATATTGAGTTTTCCTTGAAGTTGGTTTTGTTCTTGGCTGAGGGATAACTGGAGTAATTGCCACTGTTCTAGTTGTTGCTGGGCATAGTGTTGAAATTTTTTCCCTGCCTCGGTTAATACAACACTGCGATTATCACGGTGTAATATTGAATTACCAACTTCGTGCTCAAGCCTTTGAATGACTCTACTTAATGTCGATGTACTTACATGATTAGCTTCGGCAGTTTTACCAAAATGCAAGTTTTGGCTTAAGTCGACAAACATTTTTAATGACTTCAAATCCATAATTTATCTCGTGAGTTTTCGGCGTAGCGAATTATTTTGCTGAGCAATTTTTCTATTGTTGCACATTTTGCAACGTAATGGTGCGAATATATCATTTTAAGCAATGTAATTGTTGGGTTACTATGCCTGCAAGTCAGAAACACTGACACCACATAGAATATGTTCAGCACGTATGGCTGAACGAGGAAAGATCATGAGTAATTATTTTAATACCTTAAGTTTACGTGAAAAATTAGGTCAATTAGGCAAATGCCGTTTTATGAAGCGTGAAGAATTCAGCGATGGTTGTAACTTCATCAAAGATTGGAATATTGTGATTGTTGGATGTGGTGCTCAAGGTTTGAACCAAGGTTTAAACATGCGTGATTCAGGGTTAAACATCTCTTACGCTTTACGTGAAGCGGCCATTACTTCGAAGCGTCAATCATGGCAGTGGGCGACTGAAAACGGTTTTACCGTTGGTACTTATGAAGAATTAATTCCACAAGCTGATTTAGTTTTAAACTTAACGCCTGATAAGCAACATACTTCTGCTGTTACTGCGGTTATGCCTCACATGAAGCAAGGCTCTACGTTAGCATACTCGCACGGTTTCAACATTGTTGAAGAAGGTATGCAAATTCGTTCAGACATTACCGTGGTTATGGTTGCGCCTAAGTGTCCGGGTACGGAAGTGCGTGAAGAATACAAACGTGGTTTTGGTGTGCCAACGCTTATCGCGGTTCACCCAGAAAATGATCCACAAGGTAACGGTTTAGCCATCGCAAAAGCGTACGCAAGTGCTACAGGTGGTGACCGTGCTGGTGTTCTTGAGTCATCTTTCATCGCAGAAGTTAAGTCAGATTTGATGGGTGAGCAAACAATTTTATGCGGCATGTTACAAACGGCTGCAGTGTTAGGTCATAAGCAATTAGTTGCTCAAGGTATCGATGCTGCTTACGCGCGTAAATTATTACAGTACGGTATTGAAACGACAACCGAAGGCCTTAAGCACGGCGGTATCACCAACATGATGGACCGTTTATCAAACCCAGCAAAAATTAAAGCGTTTGATATGTCGGAAGAATTAAAAGTGATTTTACGTCCATTATTTGAAAAGCATATGGACGATATCATTGAAGGTCGTTTTTCTGCCACTATGATGGAAGATTGGGCGAATGACGATGCTAACTTATTAAAATGGCGTGAAGAAACCGCTGAGTCTTCATTTGAACAAGCGCCAGATTGCGATATTGAGATCACAGAGCAAGAGTACTACGACAAAGGAATTTTCGTGGTAGCTATGGTTAAAGCAGGGGTTGAACTAGCCTTTGAAGCTATGGTTGCTGCCGGTATTATTGAAGAGTCAGCTTATTATGAGTCACTTCATGAAACGCCATTAATTGCTAACTGTATTGCCCGTAATAAGTTATACGAAATGAACGTTGTAATCTCTGATACTGCTGAATACGGAAACTACTTGTTTACTCATGCTGCTCAGCCATTATTAGCTGAATACGCAAGCAAATTATCACTTGAAGAATTGGGTGAAGGCTTACAAGAAACGTCAAACGGCGTAGATAACGTGCGTCTAATCGAAGTAAATGAAGCCATTCGCAGTCACGGTGTAGAAAGCGTTGGTAAAAAATTACGTGGTTACATGACAGATATGAAACGTATTGTAGAGTCGAATTTGTAATTCAAAATAGACTGCACAAAAGAACGCATCGACCTAGTTTAGCTTTTATTTAGTGAGATATTAAATTAGGTCAAAAGCCGATATCGGTCTTCTCTCTGGAGCTGATATCGGTTTTTTATTGGCTAAAACTTGAAAAATATAGGAATTTAATATGTCTGAGTTTAATAATGTAACAGTAGGTATCGCAGCAAATGTTTATTTTGACGGTAAGGTGACCAGTCGAAAGGTAACCTTTGCTGATGGCTCGTATAAAACCTTAGGCATTATGATGCCCGGGGAATATCAATTTGGCACTGAAGCGGCTGAATTAATGGAGATCACATCGGGTGAACTCTTAATACTATTACCAGAAAGTGAGCAATGGCAGCTCATCAAAGGTGGTGAGTCATTTAATGTCGATGCGAATGTGAGCTTTAAAGTGAAAGCCAACACGTTGGTTGATTACTGCTGTTCTTATCTTTAGCAAACAATGAGAAACTGAAAATTTACTCAGTTTCTCATTCATGATGCTGTAAATTAAATGTATAGACGCGCTATTTAGCTTCAGCGTAAAACGTCTTATTAATAATTTTCCATTCACCATTACGTTTATACATCACAAGATAATCAATGTAGTGGTTTTTTGGTGTATCAAAATCTAATTTAACCATCGCCATTTTATTTTCAACAATATCTACCGATAAAATTTTGGCGTGCCAAGTCTCTTGAGTGACTTTATTAAAGAAGGTTGCAAATTCGCTTAAAGGCAATGAACGTATGGTTTCTTCTTTAGATTCTTTATCTATACTGATCATTTTGACATGGCCAAACTCTAGATCAAATGCTTTAGCGAGTAAGGCCTGATCGCCATTTGCTGCCCCATTAAAATAGCTATATGCCGTATCAACAACCTGTTGATATTCATTATTTGTCACGGCTTCGGTATGTCCTAAAGATGAAAAGACGATACTGAGCAAACACATGACTTTTACTAGGGGATGACAGTTAATTTTCAATGAAATACTTCCTGATAAATAGTTTCTTTCATTGAAAAATATATCACTGTTTAAGTAAACAACTTTGCGCTAAGCAGACCTTAAATTGCGATTGACACATTTAGCATTATATTTTTGAGGTTTTTTGATGATCACTCAGGGACTTTATTTAGTGTCATTTCAAAATTTTGATACCATTTTTTGCCATCTTTTGAAAACTCACCAATCTCATGCCACTGGCCTTTATCATTAATTTCTATGGTAAAGCGAATTTCTCCATACTGCATTGTAAAGCCCCAAATGAAGCGTTGGTCTTCTGTCACTTTTGCATAGGCATCTAAAAATCCGCCATCTTTATAAGAGTGCATGCGAAATTGTTGTTTCAAGACATCATAATAAATGACAGCAAAGGCATTATGAATGACAGAATGAGATGTTTTATCTCGGCCAATACCCTGAATACTGAGTGCTAAGCCATCCATTTCAAATTGAACATTTTCTGTTTGGTTAAAGTATGACTTTGGCGCGCCTTTAGATGAAAACCAACCCTCTCCCTGCCATTGCCCTTGTAAAAAGGCAATTTTACTCATTTCAATTTGTTTTATCTCATTGTTAGCTTGAGCAAAGACAATGATAGGAAAAGCGAGTGTCAGCATTATAAATAGTAACTTTTTCATAAATCCCTCTGTAAGTTTTGTTTAAATTTTGTACAGCTATTGTAGTGTGCATTTTTATTAAGTGCTTGCCAATTAAAATTTATATAACGCGTGGTTATCTTCTTCATTGCTGCAATTTAATAATTTTTCATCACATTATTGATGACATTTCATATTATTTAATTAGCAATAATTGCGTTGAAATGATTCATTAACCCTACAAATTAGCAAATCAATTTTTTTTATATGGGGAAGTATCATGATAACAAGAAAACTAACGATATCAGCTCTTTGTCTCGGAATGGTTGGATTCACAGCCACTGACGCTATTGCTGCGAAAGAAAGGCGAGTGATGTTTGATGATTTTAATTATCAAACGTTAGCGGATGCAGAAAAAAATGGTTGGGTTGTTCGAACGGAAACAGGACATCCAGGAATAAAAAATGCGACATGGTGGCGAGAAGGTATTAGCTTTCACCCCGATAAGCTCGATCTAGATAACCAAGTAATGCGTTTAACATCCAAAACTGATGGTAATGCGACCAATACGCGTCATACGCAAATATGTCATCAAAGGAAATATAAAGAAGGGACATATGCCGCTAGAGTCTATTTTAATGATCAGCCAGATTTTGGTCCTGATGGCGATGGTATTGTTGAAACCTTTTATACCATTAGTCCATTGGAAGCGCCGATGGATAAAAATTATAGTGAGATGGATTTCGAATACTTAGCCAATGGTGGTTGGGGCGTTAACTCAACAGCCTTGTGGTCAACTTCATGGGAAACGTTTCAGTTAGAACCTTGGACAAAAGTGAATGATTACGACACCTATAAAAAAAGCCTACAAGGTTGGAACACACTAGTGTTACAAGTATTTGATAATAAAATTAAATACTATATTAATGGTGAATTATATTCTGAACATGGCAGTGATGTTTATCCTGAGGTAGCGATGTCATTAAACTTTAATTTATGGTTTATCCCAGAGCAACTCGTGCAATACCCTGAAATGCGCCAATATCATCAAGACGTAGATTGGGTATATTTTAATGCGGATCAAAATTTATCCTATTTACAAGTCCTTGGTGAAGTAGCAAGTTTACGTTCTGCGAATATAAAACAAACAGATAAGGTACCTGATTGGCAGCCTAAACACGAAAGTTATTGCGGTTTATAACCTGATACGTGTACAAGAGAATGATTGATAGAGTAAGATTATTTCTTACTCTATCAAGCAATGAAATGCGTGTACCATCAATAGAAAAATAATTATGTCTACAAACTGTTTAAAACCTACGACATCAAGTATTCGCTGGGGAATTATTGGCTGCGGCAAGGTAACTGAAGTTAAAAGTGGACCGGCATACCAAAAAACCAATGACTTTAAACTTGATGCGGTAATGCGCAGAAATCTTGCTCGCGCAAAAGATTATGCCGATCGTCATGGCGTTGATAAATATACTGATAATGCCAATGCTATTATCAATGATGATAATATTGATGCCATTTATATTGCGACACCACCAGATAGCCATCTTCACTACGCCTTACAAGTTGCGGAGGCAGGTAAAATATGTTGCATTGAAAAGCCACTATCGCCCACATATCAAGAGAGTTTGTCAATTGTAAATGCCTTTGAGGCAAAAAATTTGCCGCTTTTTGTCGCCTATTATCGGCGCTCTTTACCTCGTTTTAATAAAGTAAAAACCTTATTATCAGCGAATGAGATTGGTAAAATTAGGCACGTTAGTTGGCATTTGAGTAAGCCTGCTAATGATCTTGATTTGTCAGGTGACTATAACTGGCGTACGGATAAAAACATTGCTTTAGGTGGATATTTTGATGATTTAGCAAGTCACGGTCTTGATTTATTTGCATATTTATTAGGCGATTATCAGCAAGTTAAGGGCATTGCTTTGAATCAGCAGGCGTTATATTCTGCATTTGATGCAGTATCTGCTTGCTGGCAGCATAAAAATGGTATTACAGGAACTGGAAGTTGGAATTTTGGTGGCAATGCACGACATGATCATGTGACCATTTATGGAAGTGAAGGAGAGATAAGTTTCTCCGTTTTTGATGACAGGGCTATCACCTTAAAAAAAGCGGCTACCAGCCAAGAAATTTATATTCATAACCCTGAAAATATTCAGCTTTTTCATGTGAACAACATGCGAGAACAGTTAGTTAACAACAGACCTCACCCATCAACAGGCATTACTGCTTTACATACTAGCTGGGTGATGGAAGAAATATTACGTAATTGAAAATACAGTGACTAAGCTCATATGAATTTAGTTAATTTCATAATGTTTATTATCACTTAACCACGCTGATATTTGCGCGATTAAATAATCGCTTTTTGCCTGTTCAGCAAGTTGTTTTGCTTGTTGAGCTAATTGGTTAGCGAGCTCTGTTGCCCCTTGTAATTGTTGAATATCGGCCCTTGCTAATAAAATATTAACTTTATTGGTCGTTACGCCATTTTTGTCAGCAATTATTTGGGCTTGTGTAAAGTAGCTATTTGCCTGCTGAAAGTCATGTTGTGCGGCTGATATACGAGCTAATTCAATTAGGGCACTCGTTTGACCGTATTTGCCTGCAAAACTTTGATGAATTGTTAACGCTTGTTTTTGTAGCGAAATTGCTTGTTCGTAATGCTGTTGTATACGTTTTATTTTGCCAAGTTCTTCATGAGCATAGGCGATAAACAGCTTATCTTGGTGTTGTTCAGCCAATGTTTTGGCAACAAGAATATATTGACTCGCCAGCGTTAAATGGTCACTTTGGTTCGTAAACGCTTCACTATCAAGATTATTATTACTGGGGTGTTGATACCAGTTAATGAGTAAAACCCCTAACATTAAATTACTACGTATTTCCTCTCTATGCGCACCACTGCTTTTTGCTTGAGCAATATTTTCAAGCATCAAAGTGATACCCTGTTTAACATTACCACTATTAACATAACTTGCCGCTAAGGAGCGACGTGCCGCTAATAGTTTTGGATTATCTTGTAGTGCGGAACGAAAAAATGGGATGGCTTTTTGGTACTCTCGTTGATGATAAAAGGCGATACCTCTTGATAATGCTTCACTACTAAAGTCACTTTTATTCACCGTATTTGGCGTCATTTCTTGATCAGAAAGGTTATTACTGTAGCGTTGTTTAATAAGTTGTACGAGTTGGTCAAAAGTATTTTGAATATTGTCAGAAAATATGACGCCACGTTCAATATTATGCTTAAGGTGTAGCGTGTATTCGAGAAGGAAGTCTTGCGGATAACCTAGCAGGCGTGTTTGCACAAAGAGGTCGATGCGACTATTTGGATGAATATTCGCCAAAGTGACATAATCACTGCCTGTAGCAGAAGTCGATAACGCTTGATCCTCAATAACCTTGAGGTCGCTTTGTTGAGTTAATGCGTGAGATAAATATTTCTTTCCCTCAAGTGGTACCCAATCATGAATGTTATCGGGCATATCATTTTTAATCGGTAGAAATGAGACACTAAATTGACTTTCCTTTACGCCGTTAGTGTCAATGTCTGACGTTGGTAAAAAAAGAGTACCGAGTATGATAAACAATGCCGCCATAGCTATGATGGCAAAAGCAAATAAAGGCTGTTTATAGTGAGGTTTTTTTTCATCACATGGGACGAGTTCAGCTGTCCATTGATAACCTTGCCTTGGGTATGTTTTTATCACATCACTACCCAGCAAGTTGCGTATTTCTTTAATAGACTGCACTAACACTTGGTCTTGCACAACCACGTCATGCCAAATAGTGGTGAGTAACGCTTGTTTGGTCACTACCTGTTCTTTATGAGTAATAAGATACTTTAAAACTAACAGCGTTTTTGCACGAATTTTAGTGACATTTCCTTGTTTGATGAGCAAGCCTGATGTCAAATTAAGCTCAATATCGTTAAGGGTAAACCGCATAAAAGTATCAGCAAGTATCAGTAATAAAGTGAAGATGCATAGTGGCGTAATTTTATCAGGCGTGCAAGTCGTTGCGACTTTATCCAAGATGGTTTTGTTGGTAAGTTGGTCAATAATGGGGAGTCGGTATCAGCCCCTAATATTAGTCACTCGAGATCAGTAGTAATTTACTTATATCTAGCAAATTGCGTTATGATCATTATTTCACACTTAACAGCCCATAAATAATAGCCAATAAAAAATGAAATTAACTAAAACTACACAAAAACTTGATAATAATATATGCAAGGCATTAACTATTGCTTGTGAAGAGTCCTTGCATACCATTGAAGGTTTTTGCTGGCTAACCCATCGAGCTAATTACACTAATTTTCCCGCAAGTTTAGTTGTCACTTGTGTCTTTGAAACACAAAGAGATATTGAAAACATTAAAGAGAGCCCATTAGCGACGAGTTTTAAAAAAAATATCCAAAAGCAATTGTTAAAAGTCGGCGTTATTATAAAAAATATGGATAAAAACATTCACTTTGACAGCGAAGAAGCTTGTGAAATTCAACATCAAGGACAGTGGGATGAACGGCTAAAGCTTAGCATCTCTAAACAGAAGCCGACAAAGAGTAATCGATTTAAACATTAGGGTCTGTTGATCTTTCTTAAGGGTGATCAGAACATTATTACTGTGAATAAGCACTCATTAATGATCACCAGCATTATCTGCTTGATTACTCTCTGACTTGCCCATCACCTAAAACGACAAACTTTTCAGTGGTTAGTGATGATAATCCCATAGGGCCGTAGGCATGTAATTTACTGGTTGATATACCAATTTCAGAGCCTAAACCTAATTGACCACCATCGGAGAACCGTGATGAAGCATTTACCATCACCACTGATGAATTAATTGCACGAACAAATTGCTGCGTTCTGCTGGTGTCTTGACTGACGATGACTTCGGTATGATCAGACGAATATTCGTTAATATGATCAATAGCGGCATCAAAACTATTAACGATTTTAATCGCAATTTCTTGGGCTAAATATTCGGCATGATAATCATCTAAGGTGGCTAATACTGAATTTTCAAAATACTGCATACTACTTTGACAGGCGTGCACTGTTACTTTTGCCGACTCTGCTAATGCTTTGGCCGCTAGTGGTAAAAATTCTTGTGCAATATCTTGATGCACTAATAGGGTTTCTAATGAATTACAAGCACTTGGTCGTTGTGTTTTACCATTCACTAATATATTTATCGCTTTGGTAACGTCTGCATATTTATCAACAAATAAGTGACAAACCCCCTTAAAATGCTGGATCACTGGTATTTTACTATTATCAGTAACGTAGCGAATAAGGCCTTCTCCGCCACGAGGTATCACTAAATCAATACTGTCACTCTGCTGCAAAAGCTCGTTAATAATTTCTCGACTCGTGTCAGGGATAACAGAAACAATATTCTTATCGATGCCCTGTTCATCTAATACTTGATGTAAACACTTAGCTATGGCGATATTACTAAAAATAGCTTCTGAGCCTCCCCGTAAAATAACGGCATTGCCTGATTTAATACATAAGGCCGCGGCTTCTGCGGTTACATTGGGACGTGACTCATAAATCATTGCAATAACGCCCAGAGGAATACGCATTTTACCCACTTGCATACCATTAGGGCGAAGCACTAAATTGGCAATATCACCTACCGGATCTGTTAATGTCACAATTTCACGAATAGCATTAGCAATGTCGATAATACGCTGTTTTGTGAGTAACAAGCGATCTAGCATGGCATCGCTCAAGCCTTTGTCTTTTCCTGCTTGAATATCTTTGCTGTTTTCAATAATTATCTTATCACTGGCGGCTTCTATGTTAATTGCCATCGCGTTTAAAAGCCCATTTTTTTGCGATGTTGTCAGTTGTGCGACTATACGTGAAGCTTTTTTAACCTGCTTGGCATTCTCTGTCATATTAAATGTGGTTTGAGTTAATTGTGTCATGCTGTGCTCTTTATTTTCCCGTGTCGATTTACTTAAGCTTAACGTTTTTATGATGCTAATTATAAAATAACCATATCGTCTCTATGGATCACCACTTTACTTGGACAATACCCTAAAATTTCGGATATTTGTTCACTTTTACAACCTTTGATGCGTAATAAGTCACGCTGGCTATACTGGCAAATACCTTTAGCAATTACTTTCTGCGATTGTGCATCTAGAATATTAATTGACTCGCCAGCTGAAAATTTGCCACTTATTTCAATGATGCCAGAAGGTAATAACGATGCGCCTTTTTTAAGAACAGCATTAACTGCACCTAAATCAAGAGTTACTTGCCCGCTACTTTTAAGAGTATGCTTTAACCAATGCTTTCTTGCTTTAATTGCGCCTTGTTTAGGGCTAAATCGGGTGCCAGGATTTTTACCTTTAAGTAAGGCGTCAAACACCTTGCTATTTCTGCCATTTAATATGTATGTTTCAATGCCATTTTCTACTGCTTTTTCTGCGGCTTGAATTTTAGTTTTCATGCCGCCTGTTGCGATGGGATTATTGGTTGTTCCTGCCATAGCATAAATTTCATCCGTAATTTCGGCAATTTCAGGTATTAATACCGCATCTGAGTGTTGACGGGGATCCTGATCATAAACGCCTTCAATATCACTGAGAATAAATAAGCAATCGGCTTCACTCACTAGTGCGACTAATGCGGCAAGATTGTCATTATCACCGACTTTTAGCTCATCGGTTGCCACCGTGTCATTTTCATTAACAATTGGGATCACGCCATTTGCGAGTAAAATACGTAAAGTATTTTTAATATTGATATAACGTTGGCGGTCTTTTAAATCGCCATGAGTGATTAATAACTGGCTGCAAGGCACATCGAAAAAACGTTGCCAATTTGCCATCATTTGCATTTGACCAACCGAGGCCATTGCCTGTTTAGTAGGAATTGAAGGGGTCGGAGAGCCATGTTGAATTAATTGACGCCCTGCAGCAACACTACCTGAAGAGACTAAAATTATTTCTTTGCCTGCCAGTTGGCATTCACTAATAAAGCGAGCGATAGCTAATAAATATTTACCACTACAGCCATTAGCATCGGGTGATACTAAGGCACTACCCACTTTGATGACAGCTCGATTAAAGTTCATCTTTTCTCCCCTAAAATTATTACCTACAGAATGCCTTGAAAGCGCTAGAAAATGCAATGAGATTTTGTCGCTTTATTAGAAGAGATTGCTCTTTTTAGTACGTTTAGGCAATAACGGCACGCAAAGTTATGTTTCTTTATATTTACTTAAGGAAATACAACGAATATTCCTCAGTAGAAATAAAAAAGGTAAAAATTTAACCACTGACATTTATCAAGGAATGAAAAGGTGAAAATTTTAGCTGAAAGCGCGATCAATTCGATTTATTATAGTGCGCAATAATAAGATGATTGTTTTGGCAGATTAATGTTAAATTTTTTACCTTCAAAGCTCATTGGCTTTTTGTCGATGATTCTCTATACCATCAATACGATTTTTTGGTTATTACCTATCGTTGTTTTTTCTATTTTAAAAGCGCTGGTGCCAATAGATTTATGGCGCAAAATATTTAGTTACTTACTTGATCGAATGGCCAGTAATTGGGTGGTAGTCAATACCTTGATTCAAAAGCTGTTTAATAAAACTAAACTCGTTGTGACGGGATTAGAAAACCTTGAGAAAAAACAATGGTATTTAGTGATTTCCAATCATCAAACATGGGTTGATATTGTTGTTTTACAGCGTATTCTTCGGGGTAAAATTCCTTTTTTAAAATTCTTTTTAAAGAAGGAGCTTATTTATGTGCCATTCTTAGGCATTGCTTGGTGGGCATTAGACTTTCCATTTATGAAACGTTACAGCCAAAGTTTTATTAAGAAAAATCCCCATTTAAAAGGCAAAGATATTGAAACAACACAAAAAGCGTGTGCAAAATTTAAGCATAAACCCGTTAGTATTATGAATTTTATTGAAGGTACACGTTTTACCCATGAAAAGCATGATAAGCAAAACTCTCCGTTTCAACATTTGCTTAAGCCAAAAGCTGGCGGTATAGGGTTTGTATTATCGACTATGGGTGATCAATTAAATAAGGTGTTGGATATCACGATTTATTATCCAGAGACTACGCCGACATTTATTGATTTCTTATGTGGCCGAATTAAAGAAGTTTATATTGATATTGAAGTTAAAGATATTGATCAATCTCTTACCGGAGATTATGTTAATGATAGAGCGCATAAAATACAGTTTCAAAAGTGGGTAAATCAGCTTTGGCTTGATAAAGACGAAAAATTAGCAAGCTTTCATCAAAAAAATACATAAGGAATTTCAATGATAGCGATTATTTCATCTTGGCTTACTGAGCAAGGAGTACCACAAGAAAATTTAGCTATTGTTACATTATTACTCGGCTGTTCAATAATTTTAATCTTATCTTCAGTTGCTTATTATTTGGCAAAGCACCAGTTTTTAGCTGCGATAAAAAAGCTGGTGGTTCATTCACAAAATACTTGGGATGATTTGATTTTTGAGCAACATGTCTTTAATCGTATTGCCTTACTTATCCCAATTATTATTTTTTGGTTTTTGATCCCTCGCTTTGTTGCAGAAGACACTCTAACGCTGCATTTTTTATTGGTGCTTGCGAAAGTTGCAATTTGTTTTCAAGTGGCTCGTATTATTGGCGCATTACTCAATGTTGTGAAAAATCTGTCGAGAGAAACGGCTAAACAACGTTATTTACCGCTAAATGCTAGCTTGCAAGTTATCAGGTTAGTGGTGTATTTAGTGGCAACCATTTTATCTATCTCTTTTGTGTTAGATAAATCACCTATTTATTTATTGAGTGGCTTAGGTGCATTAACGGCAGTTTTATTGTTGGTTTTTCAAGATACCATCAAAGGACTTGTGGCGAGCATTCAAATTTCGGCAAATAAAATGTTAGCACCGGGTGATTGGATTGAAATTCCGCAATATGGGGCTGATGGCGATGTATTAGAAATTGGTTTAAATACCGTTAAAGTTCAAAACTTCGATCGCACCGTTACAACTGTGCCAACGTACGCATTAATTAGTGGCTCCTTTAAAAACTGGCGTGATATGTTTTCATCTGGTGGTCGACGCATCAAAAGAACCATTATTGTTGATATTGCCAGCATCCACTTTTATCAAGCGGATAAAATTCAAAAGCTGAGTGAAATTCATTTATTAAAAGACTATTTAGCGACAAAGCAGCAAGAAATTGCCGAGCATACTCAGAAGTTAGCATTGGTAGAAGGGGATTATGTTAACCAAAGGCAACTGACCAACGTAGGCACTTTTCGCGCATATATAGAAGCCTATTTAAAACAACATGATAAAGTACACCACAGCATGACCTGCATGGTTAGGCAATTACCTGCTTCAGCGACAGGCTTGCCCTTAGAGTTGTACTTTTTTAGTAATGATCAGAACTGGGTGAATTATGAAGCCATTCAGGCCGATATTTTTGACCACTTATTTGCCATGGCTCCGATATTTGATTTGCGTATTTTTCAACACCCTACAGGCAGTGATTGGCGTCAACGGTAGTCATTGTTTTATTGATTAGCGTTGTCTGATCACGCCTTCTTGCATGGTTGTCGCGACTAAATGACCGACTTGGTTATATATTTGTCCTCTTACAAGCCCTCTCCCGCCAATCGTGGTTGGGCTTTCCATCACATACAATAACCATTCATCAAATTTGAAAGGTCGATGAAACCACATCGCATGATCAATGGTTGCTATTTGAAAATTGGCTTGCCAATGACTTACGCCATGCGAAAAGAGTGCTGTGGGTAAAAAATGAAAGTCAGAGGTATACGCTAGCATATACTTATGAATACGAGGGTCATCAGGTAACTGGCCATTTGCTTTTATCCACATATGACAAATGGGTTCAGACTTTTCTGGCTTAACCCAGTTATATTGCTCAACAGGGCGCAATTCAATCGGCTTTTCTGAGAGAAATTTCCCACGAACATTTTCTGGAATATATTGTTGATTATCAAATATGAAATCAGTAAAAGACGATAACTCTTCTGGGCCGGTCACCTTGGGCATGATATTTTGGTGTTCAAAGCCCACTTCTTCTTGTTGAAATGAAGCGGTCATATAAAAAATAGCTTGGCCATTTTGAATAGCTTTTACTCTGCGAGTATTAAAACTTCGCCCATCACGAATATTTTCAACTTCATAAATAATAGGCTTTTTAGCATCACCAGGGCGTAAAAAATAGGAGTGCAGAGAATGTACATGCCTATCTAATGCGACACTTTCTTGCGCTGCTGATAACGCTTGCCCCATTACTTGACCACCAAATAACGCTTTAAGCCCTAGATCTTGGCTTTGTCCTCGGTATAAGCCTTGCTCTAGTTTTTCTAAGGATAACAGGGCGAGTAAATCTTTTAATACTTGGCTCATAGCAGGCTCTTTTTACGGGATCATACTTATGATTATATAAGCAAAATAGGCGTGAAGTGAACTAACTGTTTATACCCGTATCTTTTTGTCTGTAATTACACCACATTTGTTGAAAAAAAAGACTAATTAAGATAATGTCCGATAAAGTTTACATTAGATAATCGAATATAAGAGGCGAAAGTGTTAGCGGGCTTAAATAGAGAAGTATTGTTAGAAAGAAGGCATTATTCCCCAGAGCAATCGACTTTGTGGGATAAGCTTTCACTTGCGCAGAAATTCGCAGCAAGCAGCTTGACGCAATTTGGTTATGATATTGCTTTTATACGACATAGTCAGGCAGGAAGTCTTGCGATTTTATTATGTGATGGCAATGCCGCCACTATTACCGATGAAGGTGAGATAGACTCTTCTCCTGATATAATTATCCGTCCATAAATTGCTTATTAATGATTTACAGGCCATTGACAACAGTTAATGGCCTTTTTTATCGCTATAAAAACAATCAACCCATCATTTAATGATATTTTATCTAAAAGTGGGTCAGTCAATCATTCAAATGTATTTTTCAACACTTATTCAGAGAACTTCGATTTCTCGCGCAGTAAACAGTGAAATTAACGGGCTGTAATTATTGCTCTCAAAGAGGTTTTACCATATTTATCATTTCTGCTTCATAGCCGAGGTTTTGATAAAAATTGTGCGCTTTGCCATTATTGGCAAACACTTCTAGATGCACTAAACGATACCCTTGTTGCTTTGCCCACGTTTCAGCTGCCTTCATTAGCTGGTGACCTATACCCATTCCTTGTGCTGCCGGACATACCGCCAGTAAAGGGATTAATCCGCAAGTTTCATTCGATATACTGTCTTTATGCTCACAGGCATGAATAAACCCTAAGGCTGTCCCGTTTTGCTCTGCAATGAAGGTAATATTCGCACCAGTATTGTTATCGATGACTTCGGTAATGTAATCATCTTGCATTTTTTGCATGTGAGCGTCTGTATGCCATGCTAGTTTGGCGACTTCTGATAATCGCGGAGAAAGTGAAAAAATAAAAGCTCGATCAGTCTCTTTCGCCTGTCGAATAGTTATTTCATCTGTGGGGATAGTCATGTGTTGACGCCTACATTATTTTAAAATGATAAAGAATACGATGTCTTATGTTAAAGCTCAAGACGGGCAGTATTGTTTGAATAGGGTGTGATAAATTTGGATAAACGTGAGCCATAAAAAAACCCAGCAATTTAGCTGGGTTTTTTAAATATTATAAAACTAAAACTATTTAATTTTAGCTTCTTTATACATTACATGTTGACGGATTCTTGGATCAAACTTTTTGATTTCCATCTTCTCTGGCATTGTCTTTTTATTCTTATCAGTAGTATAAAAATGACCTGTGCCAGCACTAGAAACTAAACGAATTTTATCACGCATGATATTCTCCTAGGTAAGTACTTAAACTTTTTCGCCACGGGCACGAATGTCAGTTAATACTGCATCAATACCTTTCTTATCGATAATACGCATTCCTTTCGGAGTTAAACGTAATTTAACGAAACGATTTTCACTCTCAACCCAAAAACGGTGAGATTGAAGGTTTGGTAAGAAACGACGACGAGTCGCGTTTCTTGCGTGAGAACGGTTGTTCCCTACGACTGGCTTTTTGCCTGTTACTTGGCAAACTTTAGACATTTGAGTCACTCCAAAATTAATTTCAGCTCGAGCTATATTTCCCCAAGACCGTCGCCTCGGGATCCTGAAAAAGGTGGCATATTATAGAGAAAGTGAAAAACGAAATCTAGCCTTAATCGCTATTCTCTTGCATATCTTTGCAAAATCTTTATAAATTAGCGAGTTAAAAGCATAAAAGTGGTCATTTAAAACGAAAAAACAGCAAGTGGCTGCTGTTTTTATCATCGTCAAGTTGAGATATTAACCAAAATTAGCTCACATTAGAGTCTAAAAGTTTATTCAATTTTTGTTGTTGTTCTTTATTGCACAACTCATCAATTAAAATACGAATAATGTGAGACTTGGCTAATTGGGTGTCTTTGGCTAATTCTTGCAGTTGCGAAATGGCTTCTTCACTCAATGTAAAGGTAGCGTGCCTAAAAGGTGTATTTTCTTTAGAACTTCGCCTTTCTGCTTGTTTCTTCACTTCAAACTGTTTAGCCGCCGCTAATGCTTGTTTTAAGTTTACAGGCTGGTTTTTACCTTGACTGACTAGCTCAGGATTACCTTTGGCATAGTTATCGGCATCAGCGATAAATTCATCCACTGTGAAAGCTTTTTTTCTCGGCTTACCATCCTTGGATTTTTTAAGGTCAGATAAACTCATGTGAGTTGTCCGGTTTCATGGCTAATAATTCTTCGGCGATTGCTTTCATTTCTGTTGAAGCTTTACCTTCTGGATCAATTTCTATAACAGAAGAACCTTGCTCTTCACTGTCATCATAGATATTACGACTATAGGTTACCGAATCTAGCACGTTGATGCCATAAGAACGGCACACATCTTTTGCTTCTAATATGCGATTAGCTTGAGAGGGTAAAGCAGGACATTGCGTAATAACAAAAGAAGCGAGCATTTTGGGATTGACCATTTTACACGTGCTTAGCATATCTTCCATATGAGGTACTGTTTTCAAATCACGGCGTTTAGGACGAAGTGGAATAATGACATGCTCAGCGACTGACATGGCAGCACGTAATGCTAAATTGTCTTGCCCGCCACAATCAACAATCACATAATCATAGTGTTGAGTGAGACTTAAAAGATCATTGCGAATTTTTCCATACAGCTGAATACAATTAATTGAAGGCAATGACGGGTCGGTGTTTCGCGCCTGTATCCAGTCAGAAGTGGTTCGTTGTGGATCACAATCAACCATTAAAACGATGGCTTTCTTATCACGCGCAAAATAAACTGCTAGATTTTGCGCAAGGCAACTTTTACCACTGCCGCCTTTCTCACCACCTACTAAAATCATCATATTGCCAATTCCTTCTACTACAACTATTAACATGTTTATTATATCGATCTTTTATTATAGTCTAAAAAATCAATTTTATAATTTTTGGCCTAATCGTTTAGTTTCAGTGCTAACTCAAACCAGCCGTTATCTTGCTGAATACAGCGTATAACTTTACCTTTCAACAGTTGACTATTTTCTGCTGCGGCTTTAAATCTTAACGTAACTTCAGTATTAATCGCAATGGATTGATCGCAATCAAGTTTTAAACCGCCTTTGGAAAAATCAACACAGACAATTTTTTTATTAGCTTCTTGGCCTGATTCTGTTGTCCACGTTATATCAACCAGTTCTTTTTCCATATCCAACCTAAATGATTGTCTACGTTCGCTGCCATTTTGATCAGTACCTTCTTGAGTGCTATCAGTCATGTATCAATCCTTATTTTCATTCATCGTATTTTAAACCTAACTTCCAATTCAAAGACTTGCAAGATTTTTACTTAAATAGTTACCTCATTATAGTAGTCCATGCTCTGCAAATGAATAACATTGATGCCCAGCGACAATCATATGGTCTAACACTCGAATATCAATCAGAGTTAAGGCTTGGTGTAGCTGGGCGGTAATATTTTTATCCGCAATGCTTGCCTCTGCTATTCCTGACGGGTGATTGTGAGCAAAGATAACTGCCGCCGACTGATACTTAATGGCTTTTTCTATAACGACACGAGGGTATACGGCGGAGGCATTGATGGTGCCATAAAATAAGCGTTCGAATTGAATGACTCGATGTTGATTGTTAAGAAATAACACGGCGAATACTTCTTGTACCTCATTACGTAGCTCGCTAATTAAAAAGTTCTTGCTTGATTGTGAAGACGTTAACACCTCCCCTTGTTGAAGCTCTTCAGCAAGAAAACGTTTCGTCATTTCTAAACAAGCTTGTAGCTGAACAAATTTTGCCATGCCAAGGCCGTGCATTTGGCAAAATTCATCGGCCGAGGCATTATAAATTGCAGCGATACTGCCAAAGTGCTTGAGCAGTTGTCTTGCTAAGTCAACGACATGGCAACCTTTTACGCCAGTGCGAAGAAATATTGCTAATAATTCAGCATCAGATAAACTCTGTGCGCCGGTTAGTATTAATTTTTCTCTCGGTTTTTCCGTACTTGGCCAATCCTTTAACATTTTTGCTTCCTGCAATGTCAATTTTCATCAATGCCGTTTAATGGTATCGTATAAGAAATACAAATATTGATTAGTAAGACTAGCAGGTTATGCAAATTCTACAGGGTAAAAATATTGTACTAGGGATCACAGGTGGTATTGCTGCTTATAAAATGCCTGAGTTGGTCAGACGACTTATTGATCAAGGCGCCAATGTGCGTGTAGTCATGACTGATAGTGCTAAAGCGTTCATTACACCATTAACTTTACAAGCTGTTTCAGGACATGCTGTTTCAGATCAGTTACTTGATACCGAAGCTGAAAGAGCAATGGGACACATTGAATTAGCTAAATGGGCTGATATTTTGTTAATTGCTCCTGCGAGTGCTAATACAATTAGCAAGGTTGCTCATGGTTTAGCTAATGACTTACTCAGTACGCTAGTGTTAGCAACAAATGCTATAATCGCAGTAGCTCCAGCGATGAATCAACAAATGTGGCATGCACAAATAACGCAAGAAAATATCGAAAAACTTGCTAAAAGAAATATTCATATTTGGGGGCCTGGACAGGGTGAGCAAGCCTGCGGCGATATTGGCTTTGGACGATTATTGGAAGTGCCTGAATTGGTCGAACAGGTTTGTCGTTTGTATCAAGATAAACCCTTAGCGGGTCAACACTGGGTGATCACGGCTGGACCCACTCGAGAAGCTATTGATCCCGTACGTTATATTTCAAATCATAGTTCTGGAAAAATGGGGTATGCCATCGCTCAAGCCGCTATAAATTCTGGAGCCAAGGTCACATTAATTTCTGGCCCTGTGAATCTATCCCCCCCAGCTTTGGCTGATACTATTCCGGTGACAAGTGCAAAAGAAATGCATGCTCAAGCAATGTCTTGTGCAAATTCAGCCAATGTTTTTGTTGCGTGTGCAGCCGTTGCTGATTATCGGGTCGAAGATATTGCCGATCAAAAAATTAAGAAAACGGATGATAATCACAAGATGCAAATTAATTTGGTGAAAAATCCTGATATTGTTGCCGACGTTGCTGGATTAAAAGATAAACCCTTTACGGTTGGTTTTGCCGCTGAAACACAAGATGTCGAGCAGTATGCCTTGGCGAAACTGACGCGTAAAAATTTAGATTTAATCGCCGCCAATAATGTGGCTATTTCAGGGCAAGGATTTAACAGCGATAAGAATGCGTTAACGGTATTTACTGCTAATGCAAAGCATGAGATACCTTTAGAGAATAAAAGTGGCGTTGCTATGCAGTTAGTCAGCATAATTGCCGAACAATTAGATGAAAAACGTTAAAGAACATTATACAATCTTGAGCTTAGCGCACTTCATTACAAAACAATGTTAATAAAAAGAGAACAGGTGATATGCCGGTTAATAAAAAGCCAAACCGTAAACAACAAATCTTAGAATGCTTAGCGCTTATGCTGCAATCAAGTCCTGGTCAACGGATTACAACAGCAAAGTTAGCTGCAGAAGTGGGTGTTTCCGAAGCGGCGCTATATCGTCACTTTCCTTCAAAAGCACGAATGTTTGAAGGCTTAATTGAATTTATTGAAGAGTCTACTTTTTCTCGTGTAAATTTAATTTTATCAGATCACAAAGAAGCGTTAGTACGTTGTCATCATATTTTGCATGTCTTACTGGTTTTTGCTGAACGTAACCCAGGGATGTGTCGCATATTATCAGGCGATGCATTAATGGGTGAAAATGAGCGCTTAAGAACGAGAGTTAATCAGTTTTTTGAAAAATTAGAATCTCAATTTAAACAGATATTACGAGAGCGAAAACTTCGCGAGGGCAAAGGTTTTGAAATCAATGAGCTGGCCTTAGCTAATATTTTAGTCGCTTATGCCGAAGGAAAAATCAGCCAATATGTTCGCTCGGCTTTTGATAAAAAACCCAGTGAAAATTTTAATGAACAATGGCAGTTTTTAATGGCTAGTAAATAAAGTTCATTGTAAAAGTACCCTAAATAAACGCTGGCTTTGTCAGCGTTTATTTATTTAAGAATAAAAAGGTCAACAGACCCTATTAAATCAGCAAGCACCAAGGAAACATCGTGAGCACTTTATCTCATTTACAACCACAAAAATTATGGCAAATGTTTGAAGGCATTTGCGCTATTCCGCACCCTTCAAAACATGAAGAAAAAATATCGGCATGGATCCAATCATGGGCAAAAGCGCAAGGGTTAACCGTAAAAGAAGATACTGTTGGAAATTTATTAATTTCAAAGCCTGCAACACAAGGTATGGAAGACCGTAAAGGTGTTATTTTGCAAGCGCATATGGATATGGTGCCACAGAAAAATGCCGACAACGATCATGATTTTTTAACTGATCCTATTGAGCCATTAATCATTAATGACAACGGCGAACAATGGGTTAAGGCTAATGGAACAACCTTAGGTGCTGATAATGGTATTGGTTTGGCATCAGCACTCGCTGTACTTGCCAGCGATGATATTGCTCATGGTCCTTTAGAAGTCTTAGTGACCATTGATGAAGAAGCCGGTATGACTGGTGCTTTTGGCCTACAACCTCTTTGGGTTAAAGGTGAGATATTAATCAATACTGATTCTGAGCAAGAAGGCGAAGTTTACATGGGCTGTGCTGGTGGTATTGACGGTACCGCAACATTTACCATCGAAAATGAAAATGTTCCTGCTGGCTATCAAGCCTTTAATTTGTCTATTTCGGGCTTAAAAGGTGGTCATTCTGGTGTAGATATAGATTCTGGTCGAGCGAATGCTTGTAAGTTGTTAGTTCGATTTTTATTAGACGCTAGTGAAAATCTTGACCTACAACTGACAGAACTCAATGGCGGTAGTTTACGTAATGCCATTCCTCGTGAAGCCGATGCGAGTTTCGTTTTACCCTCTGCGAATGTAGCAAGTCTTGAAGAAGCCTTGTCGGTATATCAAGCAACCATCAATGAGAATTTAAA
The DNA here is from genome assembly GCA_040779345.1 of Colwelliaceae bacterium 6441. GTDB lineage: Bacteria > Pseudomonadota > Gammaproteobacteria > Enterobacterales > Alteromonadaceae > Thalassotalea_H. The sequence goes on from JBFONU010000002.1 coordinate 215,081, forward strand.
GTCGATAGAAACAGCTATCGAGATGTTATTGATTTCACCTGAAACATTTGAACAATGCTGGACTAAATCAACACAAACGCAAATATTGCGAGCACTAAACGCTTGCCCTAATGGCGTGATCCGTATGAGTGACGATATCGAAGGTATTGTTGAAACCTCATTAAATATGGGCGTTTTACGCTCTAAAGGGAAAAAATTTGTCGCAATGACATTAATTAGAAGTTTACATGATGATGGGCGCTTAGAAGTACAAACAATGGTGAACTCTATCTTTAGCCTTGCAGGTGCCCAGATAGAGTTTTCAGGCGCTTATCCGGGTTGGAAACCTGATACTACTTCAAGCATTATGAAAACAGTGCGAGATACTTATCAACATTTATTTAATAAAGTGCCTGAAATTATGGTTATTCATGCGGGCCTAGAGTGTGGCTTATTTAAAACGGCTTACCCAAATTGGGATATGGTGTCTTTTGGCCCAACGATTAAGTTTCCACATTCACCTGATGAAAAAGTTGATGTAAAAACGGTTGGGCAGTATTGGCAATTATTGGTGGCGGTATTGAACAACATTCCGGTTAAATAATCACGACTAGATCAAATTAGCTTCTATTAGACTTTAGTCGTAGAAGCTTTTCTTGATGTTCGATGTATACTGAAATGGAGCAAGTATAGGAAACACAACTATGATCCAGCCAGAAAAAATAATAATAGCTGATGATCACCCATTATTCAGGCAAGCTTTATTAAATACGCTTAAAGCACAACTGACGCAAACACAGTGGGTTGAAGCACAAACTATCGCTGAGTTAGAGCAGCAGCTTAGTGATAATACTGACAGTGACCTGTTGTTATTAGACTTAAACATCCCTGGTGCCCATGGCTTTAATACCTTGATCCATGTGCGTAACCATTTCCCTCAAATTCCGGTTGTGATTGTATCCGCGCATGAAGATCAAGAAACTATTGCGAAAGCAATTGAATTTGGCGCGGCGGGTTTTGTACCAAAATCGACACCAGTAGACGTGATATTTAAAGCAATACAACAAATATTAATGGGAAATATTTGGGTGCCTGAAGCCTTTCAAGCGAACGCGGATAATGCCGAGCATGCCGAAATTGCAGAACGAGTCGCTAATTTAACGCAGCAGCAATACCGTATATTAATGATGTTCGCTCAAGGGATGCTTAATAAGCAAATTGCTTATGACTTAAATGTTTCAGAGGCGACCATAAAAGCACACGCTACCGCAATTTTTAGAAAGTTAGATGTGCGAAATCGAACCCAAGCGGTTATTGCTATTAGTCAGCTGGATATTAACGACGTTAATATTTCAGAAGGCTAATGTGGAAGTTTAAAGCGCACAGATATTAAAATTAGTGCGCTTTATCGCGTCTGGCGTTTATAAACGTGTTTCGTTAATTTACTTTCTGATTGTATTGATTACCCGCCTTAGAAAATAAATTATTATCTAATAAGCCATTATCTGTACTTATCATGTAACTGTTTGGCTAATAATGAACTCATCATTGCTCTAAGCGCCGCAGGTTTCACTAATTTTCGCATATAACCGACGTTTGCTGCTTTCGTTTTATCTTCAATATCGGCGTCAGTCGTTGCAGTAATTAATATGGCAGGAATTTCATGATTAGATTGCTTTCTTAAATAAGCGATCAGGTTTAGGCCGTCATGATTATTATTAAGCTGATAATCCACCAGTAAAATTTGAACATCATTACCATGTTGTTCAAAAATGGTTTGCGCTTTCTCGAAAGAATCTGCGGCTAACACATTACATTGCCAAGCGGACAATAATTCGACCATGCCGTTTAAAACATCTGGATCATTGTCAATACACATTACCGTGATATCACTAAAGCCGAGATTAATTATTGGCTTTTCAACTTTAGGACGTAAGACTGGTGTGACTTTATTTAAGGTCACCGTGAATTTACAGCCTTGTGATTCTTTCGACTTTAACGATAATGGATGAGCTAATAATTTGGAGAGACTTTGAGTGATATTCAGCCCCAAACCTAGGCCTCTTCCCGATTGTGCCTGTGGGGTGTCTAATTGGGTAAACTGCTCGAAGACTAAAGATTGTTTTTCTTCAGGAATGCCAGGGCCATTATCAAGAACTTGAATGATCACTTTTTGATTAATCACTCTGGCACCAAGTAATACTTTACCGGGGCTCGCATACCTAAATGCATTGCCAATTAAATTTTGTAAAATACGGCGCAATAAATGGCGATCTGAATAGACCCATGCTGAGCTTGATACCAGCCGAAACTCAATATCTTGATCAATGGCTGATGCCGAAAATTCTTGCTGTAAATCTTTAAAAAGGTCGTTCAATGAAAAAGCAGTGAAGTGGGGTTTAATATTACCACTTTCTATTCGGGCAATTTCGCCTAAATCAGCAAGCAAATCATTGGCAACTTTTAACGAGTGGTCAATATTCTTCACTTGCCTTTTTTGTGCATCGTTAAGGTTGTTTTGAGACGTTAAAGCCGAAGTGTATAAACGCGCAGCTTCTAATGGTTGCATCAAATCATGGCTACAGGCTTTAAGGTACAAGCTTTTTTTAACATGTGCTTGTTCGGCCTTCTCTTTAGCTAACTCAAGTGCGTAATTTGCTTGCTCTAACTTATTCGTACGCTCTTGAATAATGGCTTCAAGGTCGACATTAGTTTCTTTCAATACTTGCTCTGCTTGACGATAGGCGGTGATGTCAGAAAACAGCATAACAAAGCCGCCATCAGGTAATGGATTACCTTCAATACGGATCACTTGACCATTATCTTGTTGTCGTTCTGAACTATGAGAACTACCATCTCTTAGATAATGTAAGCGCCTACTTACTTGGCTTTCAATGTCTCCCACTCCACATAATCCCTTGCTGGCGTTATAGCGGATTAGCTTTTCTATGGGGGCACCTTTATAAATATATTCTTTAGGATACTTAAATAAGTCGATATATTTTTTGTTCCATGCCACCAAATTTAGTTCTTTATCGACAATAGAAATGCCTTCACTGGCATTTTCAATAGCACTTTGTAATAAGTTTTCGCTATATTGAAGTTTTTGATTTGAGGCATCTTCAACCAATACCGCTAAATCATCTAAAGCAATGTCTCTGCCGTCAAGTGCGGAAGATAATACTAAGCGTGCAGAAGATGCTCCCATTACGCTAGCTAACGTTTTTTCCGTATGCTGGATCAAAGACTGATTATAGCCAACGGCTCCTAATTCTTTTTTGATATTCTTGCGTTGAAATTTTTCAAAACTAGCCGATGCTTTTGAAAGGCCAACAAATCGAGAAACCAGTAATTCTAACTCGCGATAATCAATACGACGATGCTTACCACTTGATAACAAATTGGGCGTTTGCCATTCTAAAAACAATGACGCTTGCACGCGTTCCTGTACAGTTTGACGACTGATTTGTGACAGTGACCACATAACAAAAATGTTGGCGGCTAAACTCAATAAACTTGAAAGACTATTGGCAGGGATCAAACCGTCATTAAAGGGTTGTTCATATAAACCAAATTGCGGTAAAAAGTTGAGCATTAACCACAGCATAAAACCCACTAATATCCCGCCATATATTCCTGTTAAACTTGCCCTGCGCCAATAAAAGGCTGCTATTAACGCGGGGGTTAGTTGAGCGAAAGCACCAAAGGCAACTTCGCCTAATGAGCTTAAAGTATCAGGAGAAGCCATTAAAAATACGCTATAGCCTAATAAAATAACCAATAACACTAGAAACTTTCTAATTCTTAATAGTCGATGCCTAAATTTATTATATTCGGTTTGGTTCGCTTTACTTGAGCGGAATAAAAATGGGAAAACTATTTCATTACTTAACATCGTACTTAATGCGATTGATGAAATGATCACCATAGAACTTGCTGCGGAAATTGCCCCTAAAAAAGCGATCAGCGTCAGCCAAGTTTGTTGCTGGGACCAAGGTAAGAATAAGACATAGGCATCAGCAGGCACTGTGTCGCCTAAAATCAATTGACCAGCAATACCTAAAGGCGCTGCAAACAGGGCAAATACTAATAAATATAAAGGAAAAACTCTCCGGCTGAGCCAAGTGTCTTTTTCATCTTTGAGTTCAACAACCATCACTTGAAATTGACGAGGTAATGATAAAAATGCAGCCATAACAATCACCAACATTGCTGTCATTGACATTAAATTAGGCGTATTAAAATTTTGGTACAATTGAGCACTCGCGCCAGATTTTTCCCAAATCTCACTAGGTGATTCAAAAAGATAAAAGGTGACAAAAATGCCGACGGCAAGAAAGGCGACTAGTTTTACTAAACTTTCGAAGGCAATGGCTAAAACAACCCCAGGGTGACGTTCTGTCACGTCAATATTTCTGATGCCAAAAACAATGGTAAAACCTGCTAATACAAAGCTCACAATTAATCCAAATCCCCAAGTGCTAACCGTATTAGTTGCTTGCAGTTGTTGGAAAGAATAGACGATTGCTTTAAGTTGTAGCGCGATGTAAGGCATAGTACCAATCAACGCGACAAGGGTGATCAATATGGCGAGGTTATGTGACTTACCAAACCTTGCAGCAAGTAAATCGGCAATTGAAGTTAAATTAAGTTTTAAGCTAGTACGGATAATGCGTTGAATAAAAGGCCAGGCAAAAATAAATAATAAAATAGGCCCAAGATAAATAGGAAGATGAGAAAGTAAATTACTCGATGCTTGTCCTGTTGTCCCTAAAAAACTCCAAGATGTACAATATACGCCAAGAGAAAGTGCATAAATAATACTTTGACTCTTTTTTACTAAACGATGGCGGTATTTATCACCTAAATAGGCAATTAAAAATAATAAACCAATGTAACTGATACTAATGAAAGTGAGTTGCCAATTAGGAAACATACGTATGTGGCTTTTATTATTGCTTTGCCCTATAAGATATCAAGCTAGAATAAGGATGAAAACTAAAGTATGTAAAAGTTTCCATTTTGTTTAATAAAACATCTCATAATCATAGTGTCATTTTTCAACAGAAAAAATTTGCGCTATATTTAACCTTCATGCTCATCCATCTATAACAATAAGAAACGCATAATGAATATATTTCTCAAATATTTAGCTTTATTATCGCTACTGCTCTCAAGTATTACACTGGCAAAAGAAACTCAATTACTCAGGCAACCTAGCATCAGTGAAAGTCATGTCGCATTTGTTTATGGTGGTGATATTTGGGTTTCTGACTTAACCAGTCAACAGGTAAGGCGTATTACGAGCACCGCCGCCGTAGAAAGTAACCCACACTTCTCCCCCGATGGTAAAACCATCGCTTTTTCATCAAACCGTTCAGGTTCAACATCAGTTTATACGGTATCGAGTAAAGGCGGCCAAGTGACAAGGCTCACATGGCATGCCAATAAAGCCCTTGCTAGAGGCTGGACACCTGATGGTAAATCAGTGCTGTACGCATCCTCACGAGAAACGGCACCAAAGAACTATAACCGTTTATGGACCGTACCAAGCAAAGGTGGAGTGTCTCGTTTAGTGAGTGAACAATGGGCATTTAATGGCGCATATTCATCAAATGGTAAACAAATGGTGATTGATAGAATGTCACGTTGGGATGTGGAGTGGCGTAACTATCGCGGAGGTCAAAATACCCCGCTAGTATTACTTGATCTTAAAACGCTTGTAGAAACACAAATCCCAAGTGAATCAACCATTGATATAGAGCCTGTCTGGCTTGGCGATGACATTTATTTTCTATCGGATAGAGATTGGGTTTCTAATATTTGGTCATACTCCCCTAAAAGTAAAAAACTCAAACAGATCACTCACTTTAAAAAGAGCGATATCAAACAATTAGCATCCAATGGCAAAATGCTGGCTTTTGAGCAAAATGGTTATATTCATACCTACAATGTTAAAAAGAAAAAACATAAAAAGTTAGCTATTGAAGTGATTGGCGACTTTCCTTGGGCTGAAACTAAATGGCAAGATGTCAGTAAATCGGCAAGAGCAGCCTCACTTTCACCTTCAGGAAAAAGGGCGTTGTTTTCGGCTCGAGGAGAGGTATTTACGGTTCCTGTAGAACATGGCTCTACACGTAACATCACTCAAAGTTCTGATGCAGCGGATCGCGCACCAATCTGGTCTCCTAAAGGCGATAAAATTGCATGGTTTTCAGATAATGACGGCCAAGGCTATCGTTTAATGTTGCAAAATCAAGACGGATTAACACCCGCAAAAGCCTTGTCGATAGGTGAGTCTAAAATGGCTTGGGAGCCTACTTGGTCTCCAGATGGAAAGTACATTGCTTTTGTCGATGATGATGTGCGAATTCGTTTACTTGAGTTAGCAACAGAAGAAATTAAAACTATCGATATCGGCGGTAATAACCTTGAGCGAGGGGAAAATGGTTTGAAATGGGCGCCTGACTCACAATGGTTAGCGTATTCTAAAACCGCTAGCAATAGCTTTAGACAGATAATGATTTGGTCAGCGAAGAATAATCAGGTGACCGCCTTAACCAATAAATTTGCCGACTCGCATACCCCTGCTTGGGATCAAAATGGTAAACAGCTCTATTTTCTTGCTAGCACAGATTATGGTTTACAAAGTGGCTGGGCTAATACTAGTTCGATGAGTGCTCGCTCAGAATACGCTGCATACATTGTTAATTTAACGAAAGATGAAAAGTCACCTTTTGTTGCGCGCAGTGATGAAGAAGACGTTGCTAAAGACGAAGCAGACAAGGACGATAAAGAGAACGATGAAGATAAAGATAAAAATGCCGCAGGGGATACACAGGATAAAGATAAAGAGGATAAAAAAGATAAAGACAAAAAGGACGAAATAAAACCTGTTGTTATCGATTTTGCCGATATTGAACGACGTATAGTCGCTTTACCTATGCCGGCTGCTAATTACCGCTTTACTGTTCACGGTCCTAAAGGCTCAGTATTTATTGCTGAAAGGAAACCTGATAGTCGCGTGATGACACTTCATAAATTCACCTTAAAAGATCGCGAAAGTAAGCCTTTTATTGACGGAATAAATTCTGCCGCTATTTCTGCCGATAGTAAAAAATTGTTAGTTAAAACCAAAGGGGCTTGGCATGTACTTGATGCAACTAAGCCAAAAGGAAAAACTAAAAAACCTTTAAAATTAGCATTACAGATGAAATTAGATCGCGCACAAGAATGGCGTCAAATGTTTGTTGAGGCATGGCGTTATCAACGTGATTATTTTTATGATCCTAATATGCATGGGCGTGACTGGAATGAAGTTTTTGAGCGTTATGAGCCACAAGTCGTTCATGTTAAACATCGCGCTGATCTTACTTACCTGCTTGATCAAGTGAATGGTGAATTATCGGTTGGTCATAGTTTTGTTTTTGGTGGTGACTTTCCCGATGTGGAGAAAGCCAGCGCAGGTTTGTTAGGTGCTGATCTTGTGCAAAGTAACAATCATTGGAAAATTGCGCGTATCTACACAGCAGAAAGTTGGAATCCAAAATTAAAAGGGCCGCTCGATCAACCAGGAATGAAAATTGAACAAGGGCAATACCTTGTTGGAATAAATGGGCAAGAGATCTCTAAGAATGAAAATCCTTATCAATATTTAGATGGTTCAGTGGGTAAACAAACTGTTCTGCATATTAATAAAGAAGATAGCTTTAAAGATGCTTGGCAAGTTATTGTTGAACCGATTAAAAGTGAAAATTCATTACGTCAACGTGCTTGGGTAGAAGATAATCGCCGTTTGGTTGATGAACTTTCTGATGGCAAGCTGGCATATGTTTGGGTACCTAATACCTCAACACCTGGATTTGTATCATTTAATCGTTACTTTTTTGCTCAACAAGACAAACTAGGCGCGGTTATTGACGATAGGTTTAATGGTGGCGGGCTGTTAGATGATTATATGGTCGACCTAATGACGCGAAAATTACGAGCAAGCCTGACAAATGAAGTGCCGAATGGACAACCTTTACAGTTACCTGCAGGCATTAAAGGGCCTAAAGTTCTATTAATCAATGAGTTAGCTGGCTCGGGTGGCGACTTTTTTCCTTGGGCATTCCGTCATCAGAACGTTGGAAAACTCATTGGTGCTCGTACGTGGGGAGGCTTAGTTAAATCGTCAGTACACTATGCATTAGTTGATGGTGGCGCATTAACAGCTCCTGATAATGCAGTATTTGATCCACTAGCTAATGAGTGGGTCGGAGAAAATATTGGCATCGCGCCAGATATTGAAGTATATCAAGATGCTAAGTCCTTAGCTAAAGGAAAAGACCCTCAATTGGAACGTGCTGTTGCTGAACTTTTAGCGCAATTAGCAGGCAATCAACCTAAACCAATTAAGCCACCTAAATTCCCAACACCGGCGATTCAACCTTAACATTGAGTGCTGTGATACCAAAAGCCACTTAAAAATTAAGTGGCTTTTCTGTTTTACCAAGGTGACGTTAAAGACGAGGTCTTATTTAATCGATATTCTGTGCTATGGTTAGCGCTAATTCATTAAATTCATCAAATACTTTATCAGTGATTGATAATTCATCTTTCAGGGCTAAATAGTCTTCTTCTTTGATATCATTTTTGGCAAATAAAATATAATTTTCACTCAAACGATTAGCTTTATACAGTAGGTTTCCTAACCAAGAACGATGATTTTCTCTTTGCTGTTTAAGTGCGTCAACATATACCGACGGGAGTTGCCATTCTCTCGCGATAAAATAGGTCATATCCATCGACATTTCTGTCATTAGTGTTTTGTACTCTCTACTACAAGGGGTTAATGACGAAATGCTTTTACCAATATCTTCAGAGAGGCAATTGAAGATAATTATTCTGCCTAAATCATGGATCAAACCAATAAAGTAGGCATCAGCAACATTTTTTTTCTCACTTTTCGCGATAAGCTCACATAGGGTTCCACATTGTACAGAGTGGGTCCAAATGAGTCGGCCATAAAGTTGATAATGAATAGGTTTACATGGAATAACCTCTGCTAGTAATAAGGTACTGGCTATCTTCATTAATCCAGTAACGCCTAATAAAGAGGTTGCTTTACTTAAATGTACAATGGGTTTATTACTACGATTATACTTAGCAGTATTGGCCACTTTTAATACTTCGGCGGCAAAAGAAGGATCTTTTTCAATAATGGCAACAAAGGTAAAAAAATCAGTGTGGGGATCTTTTAACGAATCTAAAAGTTGAATCAGCATCGCAGGCAAGTTAGGAATATGGCCACTTAACTGCTCAGGACTATTTAAAATTTTAACTACATGGCTAAGGGTATTTTGCTCAAGTGAGCTCAACCCACCATAAGTATTTATGGTACTAAACATAGCATCATAAAAGTCTGTATTTAGCGCATCTGTAGAAAGAGTATTGTTATGCGTAATTCCCTGAGACATATCACCTGCTAGTTCGTTTTATCATTGAAAATTATATAATTTTCAATGATAAAAATATTATATAAACCGTATATTAGAACATTTTACATTTAATTCATTAATAAATATAGATTAACGCTTATTTCTGAACTGAAAATAAAACAGCCTTATTCTGTAAGATAAGGCTTATATTTACGAATCAAGATTACGTTCATCTGGTACATCACTCAGGTACTGCACAAATTCTACTTCAAAGCCATCCGGATCGACAAAATAGACATTTTTACGATGAAGGTCTTTAGCCCCTGGTTTTGCTATTTCAAATCCAGCCGTTTTTAAGCGGTGAATAACTTGTTCGATGTTATTGGTGACAAAAGCAAAATGAGCAAGACCAACTTGGTGACCCGATAAGTCTCTATTTTCGTCTATACCGTTGTCATTAAACGTTAAGTATTGATAATTATCACCAAAGTGTACCCAATTTCGAGATTTTCCATGCCATTCACTCTGTCCTTCACTGCGAATTTTCCAATGTGGAAAGGCCGCTTGGTAAAAGTTAAGGGCTTTTTTGATGTCTTTTACAACTAAGTTTAGATGTTCTAAATGTAACATATGGACTCCAATTTTTTTTGTTATGACTGAAAGTTTAGTTCAAGTATCTCGGGTTATTGAATATTTGATGGTAGGCAAAATAATTTCTGTTCTTTAGCTTTTTCATTGTTTTCATTCATACCTGCCTGAATATTCATAACTGGGCTATACTGTAAAACCTCAAGTTTGCTTGAGGTAAAGGTTTTTTTTTAATACACCTAAAATAAATATTGAAGGAGCAGTTTTTGGAAGAGGCAAAACTAACGGTCGGCTTTGTTGCTAAGCGAAGTGGCGTGAAAGTGTCGACATTACATTATTATGAAGCTAAAGGCTTGATTCGAAGTTGGCGAAATCAAGGTAATCAACGTCGTTATAAAACCGAAGTATTACGACGTATTTCCATTATCAAGGCCGCTCAAAAAATGGGAATAACTCTGAGTGAAATAAAAGCCGCTTTTGCCTCATTACCTGATAATAGAACGCCAACGACGAAAGATTGGGAAAGATTAGCAAGCCTTTGGCGAGAGTCACTTAATGAACATATTCGCTATATGGAAAAGTTACGAGATTACTTAACCGGATGTATCGGTTGTGGTTGTTTGTCGATGAAAACTTGCCCTTTATATAATCCCGAGGATAAGTTGGGTAAGACAGCGCATGGAGCCGTTATCTTAAATAAAAAGTAAGTGTGTTAGTCGTGACATTGACTATCGCCATTTTTACTCCTTTACTAGTAATACCTTGTTCTATACTGGTAGGTAAAAAAGATGATTTTTAACTGTCGGTACAAAAATGTAACACTATTATTTGTTGGTGAATTTTATGACAGTGGGTCGAAAAAGACGCTTTGATAAAGAGGACGTGTTACGTAAAGCGATGATGCTATTTTGGCGTAATGGCTATACGGGTACTTCAATAAGTGATTTAACGTCGGCGATGAATATTAATAAACCGAGTTTATATTTAGCGTTTGGCAATAAAGAGCAGTTATTTAATCAGGCAATAAAATTTTATTTGCATGAGCATGGCCAATACCACGCAAGCCATTTATTTTTAGGAGGTTTGACGACAAAAGAAAAAATAAGAAATTACCTTATTTCTATTGCCACAATGGTCACAGATCATGATTTACCCAAAGGGTGCTTTGTGTCTTTAACAACGGCAGAGCTTGTAGGGGATTACATACCTGAAAGCTCATCTCACCTTATAGAAACCATTAATCAGCAAACAAAAATATCGTTAGAAGAATTTTTTAAAAATGAGCAAAAAGATTCGCTTAAACTAAAAGGTTTATCTCCAGAAGTATTAGCAAGCTACATTATTACCTTACAGTTTGGCTTAGCAATAGCAGGTAGAAATGGTATGGCCTTAGCAGAGCTGACAGCAGTCATTGAGGTATCGATTAGTCACTTAAACTTGGGATAGTCTACACAACACAATACTATTGTAGCGATTTTACTCGGTATTTTTACTGTTCAGACCCGTTTCTAAGGCAGAAAAAACTGGCTGACAGTCTTTAACACTTTTTTGTACTAAAATAAGTTGACCTTCCTATCGTGGTAAGCTTTAGCATCAGTTAAGTGTTAAATGCAGCTGAGGTGAGTGACTAATGAATAAAATAATACAACTCAAAATTGACGGCATGACCTGTAGTTCATGTGGAGGACGGGTCGAAAAGTCGTTATATCGTATTGCTGGAGTAACAGATGCCAGTGTTAATCTCGCCACAGAAACTGCTACGATAAAAGGCACTGCAAGTTATAACGAATTAATTGATGCTATCGTCGAGTCGGGTTATCAAGTGCCGACAAAGATAAACCAATTTAGTGTCGGTGGAATGAGTTGCACATCCTGTGTGGCAAGGCTCGAAAAAGCATTACTTAACGTAAATGGTGTAGTGAATGCATCTGTAAATTTAGCGACTGAGCACGTACAGGTAAAAAGCTTATCTTTTGTAACAACTGAACAACTTGAGCATGCAGTGATTCAGGCGGGTTATCTCTATATTCCAAACGATAATAAAAGTGAGACACGTCCCTCTGCCCAAAAAGAATCTTTTTACCAAAAGGCTTGGTGGCCAGTATTAGGGGCTGGTTTTCTTACCTTACCTTTGGTTTTACCTATGTTGGGCATGTTAGCGGATCAACAATGGATGTTACCACCACTTTGGCAATGGTTATTCGCTACGCCAGTACAGTTTTATTTTGGTGCTCGTTTTTATCGCGCAGGCTGGGGAGCATTAAAGGCTGGAACCGGTAATATGGATTTACTGGTTTCCATTGGCACAAGTGCAGCCTACGGATTGTCTTTGTTTCTGTGGTGGAGCTATCAAAGCGTTTCTGGTATGCCGCACTTATATTTTGAAAGTAGCAGTGCCGTGATCACCTTGGTGTTGTTAGGTAAATATTTAGAACAAAGGGCAAAGCGTAGAACAACCGATGCACTAAGAGCATTAGAAAGCCTGCAACCCATTGAAGCGAGTGTAGAGCGTGAAGGGGAATGGCAAAAAGTGGCGGCTTCATCGGTACAATCAAATGAAAAAGTAAAAGTGATACCCGGTGAAAGAGTGCCGGTCGATGGGAAAATTTTGCAAGGAAAAAGCCATGTCGATGAAGCTTTAATTATTGGTGAATCAGTGCCAGTCAGTAAAACTGAAGGGGATGATATCACGGGAGGATCATTGAATTTAGACGGTGTGTTGGTTGTTCGAGCGACAAATGTTGGCACGGAGTCAACGTTGTCTAAAATCATCGAACTCGTCGAGCAAGCTCAAGGAGCAAAAGCACCAGTACAAGCTGTTGTAGATAAAGTTAGCCGAATTTTTATCCCAATCGTACTGTTAGTCGCCCTGACGACATTACTGGTGATAGGACTTGTTTTCGATGATTGGACAACTGGTATTCTTAATGCGGTTGCGGTGTTAGTTATTGCTTGTCCTTGCGCACTGGGGTTGGCAACACCTGCGGCAATTATGGCGGGCACAGGAACAGCTGCAAGAATGGGAGTGTTGGTTAAAGATGCCGTAGCACTTGAACAGGCAAAAAAAATCGATTTGGTGGTCTTTGATAAAACAGGCACTTTAACTCAAGGTAAGCCTGTTGTAAGTGAGATGACAGCAATTACAGGCAATGAAGATGAAGTCTTGCAACTTGCCTATTCGTTACAAAAAAACTGCGATCACCCATTAGCCAAGGCGGTAATGGAAAAAGCCCTATCCCAAAGTACACAAGCGCTTCCTGTTAAAGATTTTCAAGTCGTTGCTGGTTATGGCGTACAAGGGAGTATTGCGAATGAAGTATGCTTTATGGGCAGTAGTCACTGGATGCGCGAATTAGGGGTAAACTTACCAACTGAAAAAATAAATACCCAAGAGGTGTCTGTGTCTTGGTTAGCAAGAAAGCAGTACGAACACATGACATTACTCGGCCTTTTTTGCTTTAGTGATCAACTGAAAACCGATGCATTATCAGCGGTAACAAGTTTGCAACAACAAGGCATAAAAGTCGCTATGCTAACCGGAGATAATCAAGCCAATGCAACAGTGGTAGCGGAAAAATTACAGTTAGATGATTTTAAAGCAGAAGTGCTGCCAGCGGATAAAGCGCAGTATATTTTAGCCTATCAAAATAAAGGCTATCAGGTTGCTATGGTTGGAGATGGTATTAATGATGCCCCAGCATTAGCGCAAGCTGATTTAGGTATGGCAATGGCTACAGGTACGGATGTTGCGGTGAGCGCAGCTTCTTTCACCTTAATGCGTAGTGAGCCAAGCCTTGTTCCTACAGCTTTGGCTATTTCAAGGCTGACCTATCGTAAAATAAAGCAAAATCTTTTTTGGGCTTTTATTTTTAATACCGTCGGCATTCCGCTCGCCGCATTTGGTTTTCTTGACCCTATTATTGCGGGGGCAGCAATGGCCTTTAGTAGTTTATTTGTGATCAGTAATGCGTTGTTATTACAACGTTATTCGATAAAGGTAAAATAACATGGACAAACTTGTGACTATTGGTAAAGCCTCTGCTTTAACCGGAGTATCGGCTAAGATGATCCGATATTATGAAGAAATTGGTGTGTTGAAAAAAGCCAGTAGAACAGAGGCGGGTTACCGACTTTATAACCAAGCACAATTACAACAGCTAGAGTTTATCCGCCGAGCGAGGAGCTTAGGGTTTTCCATCCCTGAAATTCAGTCATTACTTAAATTTTGGTTGGATAATGATAGAGAAAGTCGGCAGGTAAAGCAGCTAGCGCTAAGTCATTTAACTGAGATTAATGACAAAATTGTAGAACTAGAGCAAATGAAAACAGTATTACAAAAGCTAGCTGATCAGTGTGATGGTGACGATAACCCTGACTGCCCTATTTTAGACAGTTTAGCTCAGCCCCCATCCGTATAAATTATATTTCATTCTAAGTTGGTTAATATATTTTTCTCTTGAGCTTAATGGTAGTTCATGGGGCGCAAATGCTGCACTGGCATGATCTAAAAGCGTTATTGTCATAGCAAGGTGTGCTTTTTGTTGACCATTTAAATGAGTATTGGTAATTAATTCATTGATTATTGCTATCGCTAACTCCTTGGTGGCGATATCTTCTGGTAAACCTGATTGGGTGCACAATCCATATACGCCATCAATAAAGTATTGCCATTCTTGAATAATATGCTCAGGCAATCCTTCATTCATTTTCTTTTCTAGACAAGTAAAGCCTCTTTTCTTTAATAGGCTGACTTGGTTGTTATAACGAGTTGAAAATAGGTTAAATAATTCGCTTTGATTAATGCCTGACTTTAATAAAGCTGCCCAACTGACATAGCCTTTGTTATAAAATTTATATTGCTGTGATCCCTTATGTTTACTGATAAATGAGTCACAGCTTAATTGTAAATTTAATTGATAAGAGCAAGCAGGCATTAATTGGTGTTCTTGCCATAAGGTGAGTTCATTGAGACTTATTTTACTGCATTCAAGTAATTGCTGTTCTGTATAAAAGTTATTGTGTAAATAATTGATAAGTTTCACCACATCTTGACCCTATTATTGAGGAGCTTGCATTCGATCTGTCAAACCATAATCACGCTTAACCGTAGCAACACAAATTCGATAATCTTCAAATAAACTTTGCTGCCCTTTACTTTGTGCTTGTTGGTGGTTTGATTGCTCTCGCCAAGCGATAACGGCTTGCTCGTCTCGCCAATAAGATAATGACAAGACTTTGTTTTCATTAGTTAAGCTTTGAAAACGTTCAATTGAGATAAATCCTTCAATTTTCTCTAGTTGTGACTTTAACTTAGCAGCAATAGCTAAATACTCTGCCTTCCCTTGTGTCGTTGGTGTCACTTCAAAAATAACGGCAATCATAAGACCTCCTTGGCTATTTGTTGGTGCGTTTCTGGTAATACTTTTAAAAAAGAGCGTTTTTCTTTAACAATAAATTTTTCTTGTTGAGCAAAAGCAAAATTTGCTTTGCCGGCGAGGTCACGTTTCAATTTGGCTCTATAGTTTTCATAATCCGCTAAGCTGTTAAATGAAATCAAGCCATATGCTTTATAATTTGTCCCTTCATGGGGCATAAAATAGCCGAGTAAATCACCGCCACAAGCAGGAATAATTGTCCCCCAATTATTGGCATATTGTTCAAATTCAGCGGTTTTAGCGGGGTCGATTTTATATTCAATAAAGCATGTGATCATTATTTTGTATCCTTTGGTTAGCGTTTAAGTCAGTGTAACGCTTTCAAAATGTTATACTTCGATGGCTATCAAACTATGCAGATATACTGCAATGACTTAATAGGAATGAATGAGTGTGGAACCCAATATTGTTGAAATTGCTGGCTTAATTGGTGAGGCAACGCGTGCTCGAATGTTAACGGCGTTAATGGCAGGAAAAGCACTAACAGCAACAGAATTAGCTGTAGAGGCCGACATAAGTTCATCAACGGCAAGTAGTCATTTAACAAAACTGGTCAATGGCAATTTACTTGTGGTAAGAAAACAAGGCCGCCATAAATATTTTCAACTCAAGGGGGTTGAAGTTGCTGAATTATTGGAAAAGCTATTAACTATCAGTGCAAGTAATAAAACGCCGACGACAACTGGCCCTAGCGATCCCGCCTTAAGAAAATCGCGTATTTGCTATGATCATTTAGCTGGAGAATTTGGTGTTACTCTTTATGATGCACTGGTTGGGCAAAACTTGTTGATTGATAACGGTAGTGAAACGAGTTTAACAGCAAAAGGGCGGCTTTTTTTTCAGTCGTTGGGGGTTGATTTTGACACCTTGTCGAAATCAAAACGACCACTATGTAAATCATGTTTAGACTGGAGTGAGCGGCGTAATCATCTTGCAGGTGAGTTAGGTCAATGGATGTTAAACGATATTATGAAAAAAGGCTGGGCAACTAAACAGTTAGACTCTCGAATTATTCAGTTTACGCCTCAAGGCTTGAAACGCTTTTATCAACAATATGACATTGCCTTGGCTTAACTTACTCGCTGCATTTTGTGGTTTCCATGAGAAAAATATAATGATTCATGTTTTTTACTTCGCTAACGGTGAAAGTTGTCTCTAAATAATCACATTGTGAAATTCGGTCTAATCGAAATTCTCGGTAGTTATTCCGCAATTGACAGTAAGCGATGATTGTCCATTTGTTACCCCAAAACACTAAGCCTAACGGCTCAATAATTCTTTTTGAGCGAGTATTCTTTGCATCAATATAATCAATGCTAAGTTGATGATGTGTTTCAATCGCGTTACGCACTTGCTTATTTAATTCAGCTTGTTGTTCATTGCGAAAATACCGTGGGATAAAAATAGGGGAGCGTTCACTCAAAGACTTTAATTTATCCGGCAAAATGGCCGTGATCTTTTCAAAGGCTGAATGGGCACCGACAGCCAGTGAATTATCACCCCAAGCTTCGACCATTTTACTGCCAACGAGCAGTGCGAGCATTTCTTCAACGGTAAACATTAACGGGGGCAACTCAAAGGACCTATCAAGTAAATAACCTACGCCAGCTTCTCCTTCAATAGGAACGCCTGAAAGCATGAGTGCTTGAATATCTCGATAGATTGTCCGCTCTGATACTTCGAGCATTTCGGCTAATTTATTGGCTGTGATCGCAAGGCGTCTTCCCCTTAATAGGGTGATTAATTGAAATAATCGTTCGGCCTTGCGCATGTATTTTCCAAAAAGCTTTTTATGTTATTAGTGGCTATTATGAACCGTCGCAACCAAAAGATGCTACTACTTTTACATACTCCAACTGCACTGATTCTTTTTCAATTCCCTGAGCAAATTTTTCACAAAGTGGTGATTCATAAAAGGCTTCTTGAGCTTTTTTGGCCATGTCGATATTTTCCCAATAAATAATATCAATAAAAGCCCCATCGTCTTTTTCGCATAGCGAACGATAGATAAGACCTTCTTGCTCATCAAGAAATTGATTCATTTGCTCATTAGAAGATAAGAAGTCTGCTTTTGTGAAGCCATTTGATAGTTTGAAATTTACCATTTCGACAACGTTTGTCATGTGTTTATCCTTGTTTTATTACTGATTTATTGTTGTTAAGACAAACAAAGGATAAACCACCCCTACTGACAGCATGGTGTCAGTAGGGAAATTATTTGAATAACTTTTACATGTAAAAGTTTAATTATCTATCACTCTTAGAATATTATAACTTTTTGCCCGGTAGGGTTTGCCCTCCTTGGAATAAAGTTAATGATTGGGCTTCTCCTTGGTTATTTATCTCAAACACCACTCTCGCTTTAACGGCTTGATTAATAAACTCAGTTGCTGATACTGCTTTGAGAGATAATTTCGGTTGTCCCGTAGCTTGAACAAATAACTGATCTTTTTCATGCGTAACGGTTAGAACAAAGTTCGGTACAAGCTCAAATTTTCCATTAAGTTTTGCTAATTGTTTTTCATCAACGCTTACCGGTTTATTTAATACGATTTTATCGAGTGTATTGGTCAAGTAAGCATAGCCAATATCATCCATATCAAATACAGAATTTGCTAATATTACGATACCCTTTTGTTGTTTCGGGTCAAAACCTATAAAAGAGCGAAAGCCTCCTGTGCCTCCATTATGCATATAAAATGAATTGCTTTTTCCATTGTTTATTATCCAAGATAAGCCAATTTTTGTGTTTGGACTGCCAAAGGGGGAAGTGGCAGTTTGTGTTAAGGTAAATTGCTCGCTGAGTAGTTCTTTTGTCATGTTAGCGTGTAGGTATTTTACCATATCTATCGTGTTTGACTTAATTGCTCCTGCGCCAGCAAGCGCGGGAAGTTGCCAATGTTTAGTTTTATTTAATTGCTCATTATGACCATCACTTAATTCTTTAAGCCTTTGAAGAGGTACATCGATAAAGGTATTGCTCATATTTAGTGGCTTAAGTACTCGTTCATTCAACATTGATTGGTAGCTTTTATTATCAATCAATGACAGTAAATGCCCTAATAGACCAGCACCTAAATTAGAATACTCAGCTTGCTCACCAACGCCTCTTGTTGGTGTGTAATTATTTAAAAACTGATACATCATCTCAATACTATAATCAGCATAAGGGTCTAATGGATCTGAAAATGGCATATTGTTAGGTAAACGAGGTAAGCCAGAACTGTGATTTGCTAAAGATAAAAATGTAATGGGCTTATCATTACTCTCACTCAACGATACTGAACTTTTTAAATAAGGTGCAATTGGATCAGACAGATTAATTTTTTCTTCAATAGCCATGCTGGCTAGCGCTGTAGCAGTAAAGGTTTTTGTGATTGAGCCAATTTCAAAGAGTGTTGCAGAGGTTACCGCTTGGTTTGATACTTGATCGGCGACACCAATATTTAAAAATTCGGTTTTATCGCCATCAATTATTGCGATAGCTACCCCAACTCCTAGATTTTCTTGATAAAATTTGTGGTTAACAATAGTGCTGATTTTTTCTAAGTCACTAGTTGCATGACTATTAGCTGAGCTGATAATACAAATGAATAACGTGATCATTAGGGTAGTTATAGTGCTGTTTGATTTTTTATGTGATTTCATTGTTTTTCCATAAAAGGTGTAATTTTAAGTTGCACTTCCTCAAGGCATACCTCATAAGAGTTGCTCGGAAAGTGCTCATAATTGCATTTTGTTGTGGTTAGTTGTTACTGTGTTGCTAGTTCAGCAATGCGTTGTTCAACGTTATTTAACATAGGTGTAAATTTTTTCTTTGCTGCTCGCTTGTTTAAGAAATAAATGCCGACAATTAATAATATTAAGCAGCCATAATAAAAAGTAAGGTGCTCATTTACCATTGGGCTGCCTGAACTATCAACGGTTGCCCCGAGTGTGATCAAAACAATACTGGTGGTTATCGGTGCGATATACCACCAAACAATGGATTCTAAAAGCTGTTTTTGCTGCAAAAGCTTTTGTTTTTCTTGTAGCAAAAAGGCCTTAATACTGGTATTTTTTGTTGGCGGAACTTGTTTCGCTTTGACCAGTTTATAAGGAATATAAAAACTGGTGATAAGGGCAATCCAACAACCAAGAGTTTGCATCGTACTAACGCTATTTATTAACCCAAAGATCCAAAAAGGTGTTAAGAATATTGAAATGGAAATTTCTAAAAAGTCACGTCTTTTAATTTCTTTATCAATTTTTGTGGTTTCTTTTTTTAACGCAGTTATTACCTCTGTTAAATTATCCTCAGTGCATGATGTATTGACTGTTTGTTGCCACTCTTGCTTTAAATCATCTAGCTTCATGAGCACTCTCCTATAAACTGGTTTTCAAATTCGCTTTTTACTCGTTTAATCCTTGATCTCACTGCATTCGCTGAAATACCTATAACATCAGCACTATCATCAGAAGATAAGCCATCTAAATACATCATTAATATATTGGCATCAGTATCATTTAAGGTATCCATAAAACGATTTAGGATATCAGCCTGACAGTTTTCTTGCCCAGGCTGGCTGTCAGAGTTAACTTGACCAATCACAGCCTCTTGAACTTCTCTTTGCTTCATCGTTTTTCTAACAAAAGTACAAGCTGTATTTAATGCTACCTTATACACCCATGTACCTCTTGAGGCTTCGCCCTGAAACGATGAAAAGCTTCGCCAAAGTTGTAAAAGAATTTCTTGATACATATCGTCGAATTCACCCGCATGACAATACCGAGAGACGATATAACGAATGCGCCCTTGGTTATTGATAATCACTTGTT
Organism: Colwelliaceae bacterium 6441; assembly: GCA_040779345.1. Lineage (GTDB taxonomy): Bacteria > Pseudomonadota > Gammaproteobacteria > Enterobacterales > Alteromonadaceae > Thalassotalea_H. Next base: position 235,320 of record JBFONU010000002.1, read on the forward strand.
CAAATTCTTGTTGCATTGTTGAACCTGTTATATGTTTATGCTTTAGATATTAAGTTAGTCGTAAGCAATTAGCTATTGTGTCATGTGAACTAAAAAAATGAGGACGCGTGAGGCGTAAACCTATTTTTTAATAGGTGAAGTGAATTTTCAAATTAAATTTAACCGACTGTTTATAAAAGTTAAATCATTGAAAAAAGTACAACACTATAAAAAATACTGGGTAGTATAAAAAAATTACGATTATATTTGCTGACACTGATAATGGTGATCATTACGGCTAAAGGAAAAACGCTAATGCTCATTAGGGAAAAGCCTAACCACATATTTAAGGCTAAGCAGACAATAGTTGTTAGTAGTAAAGCGGGTAAGCTGTCGTATAAATAGCGAATATAAGCGTGATTAAATAAACTCTTCAAATAGTGTGGGTGCTGCTGATAAAACGCTTCATTATCAAATTGGAAAGAGCCAATGATTAGCGCCAATACCCAACCAGAGAGCATTTGCAGCGCAAGGATAGCCACTTCGCCAACATGGTATTGCACATAAGCAACTAAACCAACAAATACAGCACAAAAAAAGAATCGACTAAAAAATGTTGCTGGACTCTTTATGATTGAAATCCAACGAATTTGCCAATAGGAACGAAGTTGCCATTGCTTGTTTTTTAATTGGGCAAGTGGCTCGAAATACAGTTCAATGATTAAGATAAAAAGCCAGCCAATATTAAGATTTACCGCGCTAACGATTGATTCATTAATAGCTAGGTAGCTTAACAAGGGGGCAATTAGCAGGCTTATAACAGGGATTGAATTATGCTTAAGGCTAAGCCAAGCAATTGTTAAAACCGATAAAGAAAATAATGGAAAATGTAATTGCTTAACTAGGGTTGTCCAATCAGGTAAATACCCGAGTAGAAATAAGGGCGCAATTAACGGTAAGTTACCTGCCGCTATGGTCAGCAATAATGTTGCGGCGGTTTTAAGTGCTGTTGATATTGGCAAGCTGCTTAAATAGTGCTGATATGTTTGGGCTAAAATGGCCTTCTTTTGAATGCGGATCAAAAAATAAACAAGAATGAAATAAGCCCACTGATAAATAATACGTTGTTCCATCGGGGTTTCGACATCAGCAATCACACTTAATGATATTAAAGCGGTGAGAATAGCGGCAGGGATCGCAAGGTATAAAATTAACATCAAAAACGTGAAAAGTTGCCCCAAAGAAGGCAGCATTTGTTTAAGCTCGTTAAGGTATATTTTCTGTCGAAGTAGCAGGTAATTTTTCATTATCAGGCTACATTAGCCTGTTGTAATTCAGCCAATAAAACTTGTTGAAAATGCTCATTTTCTGTAAAGCACGCTTCGTGGCTGGTGATAATAATTTGCCCTGGATAACGGTCAATATAATCAAGTAGCCAAATTCTACTTTGTTGGTCTAATCCTGTTGTGGGTTCGTCTAATAATAAACAGTTTGGTTGATGCGCTAATGCGATGATCAATGAGAGTTTTTTTAAACTTCCTAATGATAACGCCGCTACTTGAGTGGTGAGTTGTTGAGTAAAATTTAACGATGTAATTAACGGGTGAGGAAAATTACAGTCATGCTGCGTGCAATGAAATGTGATTAATTGTTGAGAGGTTAAAAATTCAGGCAAAATAATTTTGTCTGAAGAAATACCGAGTTGACGTTTAGTTTCTTTGAGTTCAACAGCCTGATGATTATAATAAACTTCGCCAGCGGTCACCGACTCTAAGCCACCTGCCAGCATCAGTAATGTGGTTTTGCCACTGCCATTTGGGCCAACAATACAGTAACGTTGTTTGTCAAAGTGATAACTTAATTGCTCGATGACTAAATTATCTTGATAAAACTTAACGACATTTTTTAATATCAGCAAGTGCGCTCCTCAAGTATCAAAAGATTACGCGCACTATGCGAAAGAATGGTATGACTCGCAACTATTATTATCAATTTTTATGGTAAATTTTCATTCCAAACAGAAAATCACCAATGCCGATAAAGATGAACTTTTGTGATGAGGGCTATTTTGTCGTTTGAGTATAAAATTCAGCGAAATACTTGCCGCCTTTTATTTCTATGATCACCCTTAATTTAGCACTATCACCTTTGTTAGCAACTAAACTGCCAAGCGGTGTTTCGCGTTTCCAATAATAAGGGCTGTCTTTCATACCTAGCTGATAAGGCGTTGCTTGATTGTCTTTATCGACTAAAAAGAGCGTTGCGGTATCAAGCGGGTAGGTTGAGTTAACGGTGGTAATGCCGTTTTCGTCCATAACATTAATTTCAAACTCACCTGATTTGAGTACACATTTTTGATGGCGAACGTCACAATGTCCAAACGGTACTAATTCAAAAGCACGTTTTTGTTGTGCTTCATTTTCTTCCCATAAATCGGCTAAAGCAAAACCTAAAATAGTCAAAATTGGGGCAACGAGAATGGCGATTTTAGTGTGTTTATTCATAAGTATCCTGTAATGCTTATTGAGAGTTATGCTTTTATAATATTTTGCTTAATTTATGCTGTGATAGTGTAGTAAATGAATAAATTAAGCAAAATATTAGTAATGTAATTGTTAGAAAATAAAGGCTCCAATTCGTAAGAATAGGAGCCTTTATATGCTATTTAAATAGCGATTCTTGCCGTTTTCAATTAATGAGCGTGAGCTTCTGTTGTACCACCGTGAGGTGTGCGGAAGTTCGTAACCAAATCTTGAATATGGCTTGGTGCTGGACCTGTTGCTTTCAATACAATAAATGCTACTGCAAAGTTAACAAACGCACCCACTGAACCAAAGGCATTTGGAGAGATCCCGAAGAACCAGTTTGGTTCCATACCACCTAAGAAGTCAGTACCAGGGATGAACATTATGCCTTTGTGTTGGAATACGTATAACATAGTTACACCGATACCAGAACACATACCAGCAATGGCTGCTTTACTGCTCATTTTCTTAGAGAATATACCCATCATTAATACTGGGAAGATAGAGGATGCAGCTAAACCAAAGGCTAGTGCGACCGTCCCTGCGGCAAAACCTGGCGGATTGAGTCCGAGTAAACCTGCAACTCCCACCGATAAGGCCATCACAATTCGGCTGGCTAATAGCTCATTCTTCTCCGACATGTCAGGTAATATTACCCCCTTCATTAAGTCATGAGATATCGCTGAGGATATGGCGAGTAATAAACCAGCAGCAGTTGACAGTGCAGCCGCTAAACCACCAGCAGCAACTAAGGCAATCACCCAGTTTGGTAAGTTCGCAATAGCAGGGTTAGCTAATACCATAATGTCACGGTCAACTTTTACCATTTCATTAGTTGCTTTATCTGCGGTATATTTCATTTTACCGTCGCCATTCTTATCTTCAAATTTAAGAAGGCCAGTTTTTTCCCAGTCTTTAAACCATTGTGGACGCTCAGCATATTCAAGGTTTTGACCTGCAGCAGGTTCAATGGTATTCATTAAATTGAAACGCGCCATAGCACCAACTGCTGGAGCAACCGTATATAGTAATGCGATAAATACTAGTGCATAACCTGCTGACTGACGTGCTGCTTTCACTGAAGGAACTGTGAAGAAACGCATAATTACATGAGGTAAACCTGCCGTACCAATCATTAATGATAAGGTATAGGCAAACATTTCAACATCGCCTAAAGAGCCTGTCGTATATTCTTTAAAACCTAACTGGGTCACTACTTGGTCGAGTTTATCTAATAAATAAACACCACTGCCATCGGCAAGTGTTGAACCTAAACCAAGTTGTGGAATTGGGTTACCCGTTAATTGCAGTGAAATAAATACCGCTGGAATGGTATAAGCAGTGATTAACACACAATACTGTGCTATTTGTGTGTAAGTAATACCTTTCATGCCGCCTAATGTTGCATAAACAAATACCACTGCCATACCAATGTATAAGCCGTGATCGTATTCAACTTCAAGGAACATAGAAAAAGCAACACCGACACCTTTCATTTGACCAATGATATAGGTTAATGACGCAATGATTAAACAAACAACCGCTACAATACGGGCTGTTTTTGAATAATAGCGATCACCAATAAACTCAGGTACCGTGAACTTACCATGTTTACGCATATACGGCGCTAAACACAAGGCAAGCAATACGTAACCACCCGTCCAGCCCATTAAGAACACTGAACCACCGTAACCTAAGAAAGCAATTAAACCTGCCATTGAAATGAACGACGCTGCACTCATCCAATCGGCACCAATTGCCATACCGTTTTGTAATGGTGTAATACCACCACCAGCGGCATAAAATTCACTTGTTGAACCCGCTCGAGCCCACCAAGCAATAAAGAAATATAGTGAGAAGGTACCGCCAACGGCGATCCACGTATAGAGTTTTAACTCATCCATTACGCGTCCTCCACGTTATATTTTTTATCAAGGTCGTTCATTTTCTTACCGTACCAGAAAATTAACCCAACGAATGTGTAAATAGAACCTTGCTGTGCAAACCAGAAACCTAGTTTGTAACCACCTAGACGAAATTCATTTAGTTGTTCTACAAAGAGTAAACCAAAGCCAAATGAAACCACGAACCAGATCGCAAGACAGATGAATATTAGGCGAAGATTTTCTTGCCAATATGAATGTTTGTCTTCCATTGTATTCTCCTAGCATTGAGCTATTAAGCTCATAAATACGCGTTTATTATTATGTTTACGCGTTAATTAACCTGTTTTTTAGTTAGCAAAATTGATTATTGATTGACGTTTCACCATACCATGTCAGTGATGTAGCAAAGGCAAAAACCCATAATGAATCTTAGCTACGATAAACACTAACAAGCTTTTCAAAGGCGAGGTATTACACTTTAGTCTAGTTATCCAAAATAAAGTTGGTATTTGTTGATGAAATACACTAAAAACAAAGGGTAGCAACTACTTATAAGATGATCATGGATACAGAATTAGCTGAAATATCTGCCTTTGTGCAACCCATTCCCCCTTTTGATCAATTGCCACCTTTATTGCTCAGTAAAGTGATAAAAGCATTTAGCATTTGTTATATTTGTAAAGATAAACTCTTGCCTCCTGCGCAGTGCGGCAATAATAAATTATATATTCTTCGCAAAGGCGCTTTAGCTTACCGTGATAAAAGTGGTGAATTGTTAGGGAAATATGGTGAAAGTGATATTTGCACTGTATTTTGTCATGATAATAATGAATTTGATATTCATGTGACTGCTGAAGAAGATACTCTGGTTTATTGTGTCGACTATCAAGCACTAAAGAGCCTTGTGGTTGATTACCCAGCGGTTATTAACTTTCTTAGCCATAGCGCCGAACAACGATTAAACCATAAAATGAGTCAAATGAATGAGGAAGCCATTATTGCCTCATCACTGATGAATACCAGTATCAGTCAATTTTATCATACCCCTGTCGCCACGATTGAAGCGCATTTATCGATACAAGAGGCGGCAATTAAAATGACTGCCTGCAAGTTTTCTTGTCTTGTTGTTGTTCAACAAGGAGAAAAGCTCGCTCAACCCGTAGGCATAGTGACTGACAAAGATTTACGTCGACGATGTATCGCACAAGGGCTCGATTTTTCCTTACCTGTTAGCGATATCATGACGCGAGATATGCTGACTATTGCTCACAACAGTAACGCATACGAAGCATTAATGCTGATGACCGCCAAACGCATTCATCACTTACCTGTGATGAAAAAAGATCAGTTACATGCCATGGTGACTATTACCGATCTGATGAATAATGAAAGCCAAAATGCGGTCAATATTACCCATATTATTCGCAAAGCTAACAACATAGCAGAACTGGCACAAACAAGTTTGTTAATCCCTAAATTACAAATTCGCATGGCAAAACTGGGTACGACCGCAGACCATGTGGGCAAAAGTATCAGTGCGATTACCATGGCATTTACCATTCGTTTGATAGAGCTCGCAGAGCAAAAACTCGGCCAAGCACCTGTGCCTTACGCTTGGCTTGCGGCTGGCTCGCAAGCACGGCAAGAGCAGTATGCGCATTCTGATCAAGATAATGCCTTAATTATTGCTGATGAAATGAAGCCTGAAGATGACCAATGGTTTGCTCAGTTGGCTAAGTTTGTTTCTGACGGTTTAGCTCAATGTGGTTTTATTTACTGCCCGGGTGACATTATGGCAACGAACCAGCAGTGGCGACAACCACAAAAGGTTTGGCATGAATACTTTAGAAAATGGGTCGACACACCTAGCCCTAAAGCGTTATTAAATAGCAGTGTTTTTTTCGATTTAGCGACAGTTCATGGTGATACCACATTACTTGAACAGGTACGTGAACGCTTACTTAATAAAACCAAAGGGAATACCTTATTTTTAGCACACCTTTCAAAAAATGCCTTAGCGCTTCGACCGCCGTTAGGGTTTTTTAGAGATTTTGTTTTGATCAAAAACGGTGAGAATAAAAATGTACTCGACTTAAAACACAATGGTATTGCCCCGATTGTTGATTTAGCCCGAATCTACGCGTTAAGCGAAGGTGTAACAGCAACAAATACCATTGAACGCTTGCAGCAAGTGGCTGGTTCGCCCTCGTTAACCAAAGCATCAGCAGCAAACTTAATTGATGCATATGAATTTTTAGGGCTATTAAGGGTAGAGCATCAAGCGAAAAAATTACAAACCAATGAGCAGCCGGATAATTATCTTGCGCCAAAGCATATTTCTAAATTAGAAAGAGAGCACTTAAAAGATGCGTTTAAAGTAATTAAAACCTTGCAAGACAGCCGTCAGTCGGCTTATTAGTGAGATATTTATGATGCTAAGTCACCATCCTCTTTTTAAGTGGTTATTGGGATACGAAATAGCGCGTAAACGTGATCTGTTACTTGCACCGAAAGGGCCATTAAAAGATTTTTTATCTGTGCCATTTCCAAGCGTTAATAGCCTGTTTCGTGATACAAACATATTAGCGGTTGATTTTGAAACTACCGGTTTAGATGCCGTGCAAGACAAGCTGCTAAGCGTTGGCTTTGTTGAATTATCCCAACAACAAATTCAATTAGGCACTTGTTATCACCAAATTATTAATACCCATCAAAAACTAAAAGCTGATAACGTTGCTATTCATCAAATAACCGATCAACAACAACAGCAAGGGCAGCCGTTAGAAGTTGTTGTAGAGCACTTGTTGAAAGCTTTAGCCGGGAAAGTGATGTTGGTACATTTTGCGCGAATAGAACGTGAATTTTTACAACAAGCTTGCTTAGAGCTTTATGGTCTTGCTCCGTCATTCCCAATCATAGATACATTAGTCATCGCCAAAAGGCGACTCGATAAAAAAGATGTCGCTTATGATCCCTCCGAGTTAAGGTTAGGCGCCTTAAGAAAGGCAAATAAACTACCCAACTATTATGCTCATAATGCCTTAAATGACGCGATTGCAACCGCTGAATTATTATTAGCACAAACCAGTAAATATTCAGAGAAAACAGTGCTTAAACAGTTTTTGTTATAGAAAATCCTAGCTTTTTTATGCAGTTAGCGGTATTGATAGTGACTTCTAGATAAACCTTTGATGTAAAAAATGATGAGAAAAGAGTTAAGAGCTAAAATTATTGAGGTTTGTGATAAAAAAATTGCCAGTAAAGGTGAAAATGTCGGCCTTTCGTTTTATGCTTTTTTTGCCAATAAAAATGATCACCCAGAACTACTGATGGAAGCTGCTACATGGTGGATTGAAACGCATCAATTAGATCATTTTGTTAAAGCTCGCATGATTAAAGAAATGATCCTAAAGGGTTTGTGACGATATATTAAATAATATCGTCATGGATCTGATATTGGCAAATAAGCTTGTAAATCAGGCGTGACAAAGGGTGTCACATTGGTGACGTATAATTAACATAACCATGTCATATAGATGACGTTTTAAAAAAGGTATTTCTTCGCAATAGTGAACTCAACTATTTAAAGAGGAGAAATAAATATGGATATGCAATTAAGTGTAGAGAAATTAAAACAACAAAGAGATGCAAGAGCATGGACACAAAGCCATTTAGCAGAAGTCTCTGACATTAGCCTGAGAACTATTCAACGGATTGAAAAGTCTGGTATTGCGTCTCAAGAGTCAGTTCAAGCAATTTGCGCGGCCTATGAGATCACAGTCGAGCAACTTATCGAACCTGCGACAAAGAGCCAAATAGAAGAAACGGTAGCACCCGCTAAAAAATCAAAATATAGCCCTAAATTATTAATACCAGCCATAGTGACTTTGGGGATGGCGGTTTCCTTTAAGTTTACCGCTAAAGAGGCTATTTGGTTATGGGAAGGTGAGCCAGGGATCGGTGTTGCATTTGCGCTGATTTCAATTGTTTTGTGGGGAACGTTATTTTATCAATCTGGGCTGAACAAAAATAACCAATAAGATAGCTGACATTATTGATGGTTTTCTTAACAGGGTAATGCTGCTTAGATCTAAAAAACAACGACAGCTGTGAACTTCAAGAGGATTCTCAGGTTGAGATCAACTGAGCACCTTTTTAAAAAGGTGTCTGAGCAAGTGTTAACGACTAAATTCTATTTACAAAGGATTCGGTGAGATTTTTTGCAGTTTTTATCCTGATGAGTTTCTCTTAAAAAATTCCGCACATTGATTAGAAAATTACGATAATATTGTTGATAATAAATGACTTGATGATATTTTAAGGAAAAATATGCCAGCCAGTGCTATTTTACAGCCGGTATTTGCTTTAGCGCTTTTAACCCTAATAATCACCTTTTGGATGTATATTACGCGAGTATCCGCAATGAAAAAATTGCGAATTCATCCACAAAAAGCACAAAACACCTCGGATCTTAAAGCGTTATTACCTCAGGAAGTTAATCGAATTTCTAATAACTATAATCATCTTTTTGAGCAGCCAACTTTATTTTATGTTGTCTGTATTTCGATAGCAGTATTAGGGCATGTTGATGGTTTCTTTGTCGTTTGTGCGTGGTTGTTTGTTGGCCTGCGAATTGCTCACTCTATCGTGCAAACCACAGTCGATATCGTTATGAAGCGTTTTACGCTTTTTCTATTGTCTTGGTTGGTTCTTGCGATCATGATTATTCGTGAAAGTATCATGTTATTTTAAGTCTTTAAAATCGCTCACTATAAACGCCCTTATTTATGAAATTAACAATTTATCAAGTTGATGCATTTGCATCGCAAGTTTTTCAAGGTAACCCCGCAGCGGTATGTCCATTAAATGAATGGCTAGACGATGACTTACTGCAAAAAATTGCTGAAGAAAATAACCTGTCAGAAACGGCCTTTTTTGTTGCTCGTGACAAAAGGGTTGAATTGAGGTGGTTTACGCCAGCGAAAGAAGTCGACCTTTGCGGCCATGCTACATTAGCTGCCGCATACGTATTGTACCAACATTTAGATTTTTTGGCGCCTGAAGTTAGGTTTCAAACAAAAAGTGGTGAGCTAATTGTCGCTAAAGTTGACGATGGTTATCGTATGGATTTTCCTGCTTCACCCCCTGAGGTTATTTCACCTCCTCACGCATTGTTAACAGGCTTAGGAAAGGTAAAACCTCAGCTTGTTTTGGCGGCATTTGACTATATTGTTGTCGTTGATAGCGTTAAAGTGCTTGAAAATATTAGCCCAGATTTTTCACAGTGGTTAATGCTAGACCGTCGTGGTGTGGTTGTTACGGCACAAGGTGACGATAATGATTTTGTGAGTCGATGTTTCTTCCCTAAACTTAGTGTTAATGAAGACCCCGTTACTGGCTCGGCACATTGTCAGCTTGCGCCTTTTTGGGGCGAAAAGCTTCAGCTTACGACGTTATCAGCGAAACAACTTTCCAAACGAAGCGGTGTGATCACCTGCCAATTAATTGATGACCGTGTGATCTTAATCGGTCAGGCGATTGACTATATGTCAGGTGAAATTTCCTTTTAATTTGGTTCAAGTCATATGATGACATCGACAATCGAGGCAACTATTAATGACACTCTTTAGCGGTAAAAAACGAATTTTTGTCGGACTTTTTTTTCTTTCTCTAGTTTTGCTTGCTGGCTGGGTAGTCAATCGTTATGTCAATGAGTATACCTCTGACTTTCTTGATCATACCTTATATTCATCGGTGATGAAGGAGAGCAGAAAAGTCTTTGTGCGTTTGCCTCATCACTACGATCCTGAAAAAGCTTACCCGTTAATTATTCGAACGGATGGTAATTTCAACTTGAAAAGGTGGGATGCATCATTAGCTGATTTTGCTCAAGCGACTAACAATGATGACGCTATTTTGGTTTCAATTCCTAATCATTATCTAAAAGATACGCGTAATCGAGACTTAGTACCTCCTTACGCCAGAAGAAATGTAATGATTGAACCTCGACCTGATAATGAAAAAGAACCACCTGAATTCGGTCAGGCTGATGTTTTTTTAACCTTTATTGAAACCGAGTTATTACCTTATATTGAAGACCATTATCGTATTAGTGATAACCGAGTGTTATCTGGGTTTTCTGCCGGAGGTAGCTTAGTGTTGTACGCCATGGTAACCAAGCCTGATTTGTTTACCGGCTATTTTGCCTTTAGTCCTGCTGCTTGGTATGACGACTCAGTGGTGGTTAAGGAGTTTAAGAAACATTTAGTGAATAGCGAAGGGGCGAGCAAGTTTTTATATTTAAGTTTAGGTGGCGCGGAAAATGATATTATTACAGGGGCTTTTCATGGCCTAGCTGAGGCATTAAAAACTAGAGCCCCTGAAAATTTAGTCTGGAGTGTCAACTTTAGTGAAGGAGCAGGACATGTGGATAATCCATACATTTCTGTGCCTAAAGCGATAAGCGCATACGCAAACTTTAGAGAGCAGATGTACTGATAACGCTTGAGCTATTGATGAAACAAGCGCAAAAATAACAGAGATTTTAGTCAATGAAAAATAATGAAGTAAGCACTAAAAACGTAAACACTACTGAAATCAACAAGGTCATCGAAAACGTATCACCTGAACAATATGGTGAATTGTTAGCCGTATGGGAAAATTCTGTACGGGCAACGCACGACTTTATTAGTGATGATGATATTGAGTTTTTTAAACCTATTATTATGCAGCAAGCTTTTCCTGCGGTCACTCTGCGTTGTATAAAAAATAGCGCTGGCGATATTCTTGGCTTTTTAGGCGTATATGAACAAAAAATTGAGATGTTATTTATTTTAAATGAAGCAAGAGGCAAAGGAATAGGAAAAATGCTTTTGCAACATGGTATTGCCAAGTTTGGTGTTAATAAAGTTGATGTTAATGAGCAAAATCCGCAAGCTGCTGCTTTTTATCAACATATGGGGTTTAAGGTTATTTCACGTTCGCCATTGGATGATATGGGCAAGCCCTTTCCCATTTTGCACATGTCGTTATAACGTATTAAAAGATAAATATTGCAGAGGTTTTGATGTATTTAGGAGCGTGTTTATGTGGTCAGGTGCAAGTAAAGATCACCGGAAAAATTTCAGATATTATTCATTGTCATTGTTCGTTATGTCGAAAAAATAGCGGTACAGCTTATGCGACTAATGGCTTTGTGAATGCCAATGAGTTTGAGATAACCCAAGGTGAAAATAAGTTATCAACATTTTCATTTAAGCAGGGACGTTATCGACACTTTTGCAGTAGTTGTGGGTCACCTATCTACAGTGCCAACGATGAAGACTCAAGCCGATTTCGTCTTCGTTTAGGCTTGATAGACTCAGACATTGAAGAACGACCAATGTCTCATAACTTTGTGAGTTCTAAAGCTAGTTGGGATGATTTAGACGCTGATTTACCACGCTATGATGGCTTGGAACCTAATCGAAAATAAGTGTAATTGAATCCATAAAAAAATGGCTGAGAATATCAGCCATTTTTGTCTCTAAGCAGGGCAAACTAAGCGACTGCTTGTGCTTTTTTTAGCATAACAAATAATTGATCTTTCAAATTTAGCCGCTGTTTTTTTTGGGTTTCTAAGTACTCGTCTGAAGTATTCTCAACCCCTCCTTCAATGCGGTGAACTTCATGGTCAAGTTCATGATATTCTTTAAATAATCGAGCAAAGTGATTGTCGGTAGTTTTTAATTCTCTAATCTCATTGTCAAATTCTGGAAATTCGTGGTGTAAATCATGTTTTTCTAATGGCATTTTAACACTCCAATTTTAATCGTTTATTTTTATTGTGCACATGCAATACAAGTTTGTGTATAAGGTAAGGCAACTAAGCGCTCTTTTGCGATTTTTTCTTCGCATTGGCTGCAATATCCATAAGTGTCATGCTCTATACGTTTTAATGCTTCATTGATTAGCTTTAACTCGTGCTTAGCTTCATGGTGTATTTCATCGAGCACTTCATCATTTTCACTTTCAGTTGTTTGTTCAGCAAAGTCAGCAGAGCGACCTTTTTTAAAGTCAGCTTCAATAGCAGAAATTCGCTGTGTTAATTGTGCTTTCTTTTCTAATAAGCTTGAGACTATCGTATCCGTTGACATCTTCATTTTCCTCGCTAACTAAACTCTCATTCCATTCTACGAGCTTATTATTCAAATACCTTGATCTAGCACAACCAAACAAAACCTTTCATATAAATAACATGCACGCACAGAGCAACCACTAACACTTTCGCCTTTATTACTTAAAGATAATGAATATGCTAACTCAGGAGTCTGAGTTGAAGATGATAACCGGATTGAATAACCTCACTGGCAATTCATGCGGTCAAATATCATTGATTTGTGCTGCTGATAGGTACGTTTTAGTTTTTCAACGACTTCGGGGCTTGATTGACTATTGGCTGCTAAGTACATAGGTTGGCTTAACTCTTTTACCCTAAACAAGCGTTGCCAAGGTTTTTGTTGTGCGCTATTTTTTTCAGGCGGCGCCAGGGTATTGTCTGAACTAAATATTAGATCTACTCGGCCTTTGTTTAACATGCCTTGTGTTTGCGTGTGATCTTTAACGATGACTAAATTGTTACTTTTAACAAAACCTTTAGACAATAAAAAATTGGCGGTTAACTGGTTACGCTCTACCCCGATAACGTATGCTTTTGCCTGTTCAAGGTTGCTCGCTTGTATATCGGTGCGCTCAGCTAATTTAAATAGTGCAATATTTAACGGACAAAGCGGCATTATCCACAGGTAGTCATTTTCGCGCTTCTCGGTGCGAACAAGTGAATAAATAAAAGTGTTGGGTGTTTCTAAAACCGTCTTTTCAGCTCTAAACCAAGGGTTTATTTGAATGTTATATTTGAGATCAGCTAACTGGAATAATCGCGCAACTTTTTCAGTGGCGACGCCGATAACTTGTTGTTCGTCAGATAAATAGCTGAAAGGCTGAAATTCTTCAGTATAGACAGAATAAACTGATTCATTAGCCAGTATAGGACTAGTGATCAATATGAATAGGTAAAACCAATATTTCAAGAGAAAACCTTACAGACAAACGACAAAAGTTTTATATCTTATCAATAGCCATATTATAGCGATATAAAGCGTAATTGTCAGTGTTGGTAACGCTGGTACCTATTATTGTATGGCTTAGCTATGAATATCAGTCCTTGTTGTTACTCAAATACTCATCAAAAAAAAGGAAGCAATGCTTCCTTTTTAATTCGTTACTTTTTAATTCGTTACTTAAGGGTCTCAAATGAAAACTCTTTAGGAGGTGTCGCACCTAGTAAATGTTCGACAAAATAATCCCAACGCTTGCGCATCATAAATGGCTCTCTCGCAAAGCCGTGTCCACGATTTGGTAGCATGATCATATCAAAGTCTTTATTTGCTTCTATCAGTGCCTCTACTACCGCTAAGGTATTATTAGGGTGAACATTAGTATCGGTTGTTCCATGGGCAATCAACAACTTACCTTTGAGATTTTTTGCAATTAATTGATTTGCTTGGCTGTCATAATTACTTGAATTATCTTCACCTTTGACTTCTAGGCCATGGTACTTTTCACCCCATTCATCGGCATAATTACGGTTGTCATGATTACCGGCTTGAGAAACCGCGACACTGTAAAAATCTGGGTAAAGAAGTAGTGCACGTGTTGAAGCAAAACCGCCACCAGAATGTCCCCAAATGCCGACTTTTGAATCATCAATCCAACTATATTTTTGCGCGAGTTGCTTAATCGCCGATACTTGATCAGGAATACCGCTATCACCCATGTTGCCATAATAAAACTCATGGAAGCTTTTTGAGCGTCCAGGTGTGCCTAATGCATCAATTTCAATGACAATAAAGCCCAGTTCAGCAATGGCTTGGTTATCGCCACGCGCACTTCTAAAATGGCGTCCACGAATACTGCCTACTTGCGGGCCAGGATATAAATAATTAACGACCGGATAAGATTTATTTTTATCAAAATTTGTCGGCTTATACATTAAGCCGTGAATATCATGTTTGCCATTTCTGTCTTTAACAATAAACGGATGCGGCGCTTGCCAGCCTGATTTTTCTAGCTCACTAATATCCATGGTTTCAACTAAAAAGCCTTTACCGTTTTTGGTATTGCGAAGGTAGCTTTTTTCAGCTTGATTGTACGTGGAGACACGATCTAAAAAGTGTTCACCATTCTCAGATAACGTAATACGGTGATGTTGTTGCTCAGGCGTTAATAACGTTAAGTCAGAGCCGTCTTTGTTGACACTATAAAGATAATGGAAGTATGGGTCGCCGCCTTCTTTACCTGCACCGGTGAAAATGAGTTTTCCGGTTTCATGATTAACATTTAATAATGATATTACCGTCCAGTCGCCCTGTGTTATTTGCTGTTTTACTTTACCTGTTTGGCTATCTATTAAGTAAAAGTGTCCCCAATCTGAGCGTTGAGAGAACCAAATTACTTCATTTGTCTTTTCTAAATAGTGCCAACTGATCCCCTGTACGCCGGACTCAAAAAATGACTCTTCAGTTTCAGTAAATATCGTTTTTACTTTACCTGTGGTGGCATCTGCCAGGCGAAAGGTTGCTTTTTTATGATCTCGTGACGATGAAACAAAGGCAAAGTGAGAGCTATCTTCTGCCCAATCAATGTCTAATAAGCTTCCATCACGGCCAGCGACCTGATCTGTTATCGTTGAACGATGATCGTCGGGTGCCATATCCAGAGGGATCACCTTGGCATTATCTACATCAATAACAACCCGATGAATTTTAAAAATATGTTCATCACCCGGTAAAGGATACTTCCATACGTCAATTTTAGGGTGACCAACGGCGGTTGATACAATACCCATTTCGCCAACGTTACGACCGTCGTGTTTAAAGGTGGTTAATTTACTTGAATCAGGCGACCACTTTACTACAGGTGTTGAACGACGTAACCAACCAGAGTTATTGGTTGCATAGCCAAAATCTTCAATACCATCGGTGGTTAATTGAGTTTTTACATCACTGGCTAAGTCACGCACCCATAAATTATTGTCTTTGATAAAAACGGCACGTTTACCATTAGGTGAAATCAACTCATGGGATTTTTTTGTTAATTTATCAAGCTGACATAAGTAGTTGCTTAGGTTGCACTGATATTTCTTTCCTTTGATAGAAAGTGATAATTGATCTTCTGCTGTAAACTTTACCGACATAAAAGGCAGTTTATTTTGATTAACATCACTTTCTGTAATACGCGCTAACGATTCAGCAAGTTTTTGATGGTCAAAAGCGAGTGATTTTTTTTGGGTTTGGCTATTCACAAGATAAAAACGATTTCCATCACTCGTATGGCTGCGATAAATCAATGCGTTGTTATCTGACCAAGTAGGGTAGTCAGTTGTCCCGGTCACTAATTTTGCGGTTGTCGCCGATAATTGCTGTTCTGCTTGTTGGTAGTCGGCCTGAGTTAAATGCTCCGCTTGCGCGAAGCTAGCTGATAATGCTGCTATTGCAGTCATTGAGAGTAGTTTCTTCATAAAAACCCTTTATTTTTATAATTGCTAATATCATATCAGCTATTAATAAACGATGGCAGACCCTAGCATAAACTCATCGACTTGCTTAATACGCTTACGTTGAATGAACGTATTCTTGAGATGAATCCTTAAATAGGGCTTTGATAGGCTACGACTAAAGTCTATGCAATAAACATTGAACTTTAGACTTAGGTCTAATTCCTAAATACTCGATAACTCTCTACCGTAATAACCATAAAAATAATAGGCATAAAAAAAAGTAGCCAAAGGATGACTTATTCCTTCTTAGGCTAATAAAAAAAACTACGGGGAAAGTAATATGTTCAACAGTAAAAAAAGCCTTTTGGCGACAAGTTTATTGGCATTAGCAGGCGCTGCTAATGCTGGCTATGAAATAAAAGTCAATGATACCGACACCATCACTTTTGGTGGTTATATTCAAGGTGATGTGCGTTATATTAATGGTGATGTTTCATCGCCATTAACAAATGATGATTTTTGGATTGGTCACGTAGCGAAAGAAGAAATTTCTAATACTCGTTTTCATGCCGACTCTACACGCTTTAATACCAAGTATGTCAGCGGTGATATTACCGGTTTTATTGAGTTTGATTTATTTGGTGGTGGCGGTAATGAAAAATTAACGAATTCAAGACATCCGCGTTTACGTCATGCATTTATTAAATATAAAAACTGGACTGTGGGTCAAACCTGGTCAACGTTTGTTAACACCAGTGCGATTGCTGAAGGGGCTGATTTTGGCGGTCCATTGGTGGCTTCTGCATTTATTCGTCAAGACCAAATTCGCTACACTAATGGTGGCTTCCAAGTGTCTATCGAGAACCCTGAATCATACGGTGGTTACGTAGGTACAGGTGGTTATGGTTCAAAAGATTCAATACCTGATGTTGTTGGTAAATATACCTTTAAAGGTGATTGGGGTAATGTCTCTATTGCTGCCGTTGCTAAGCAGTTAGAAACTAAAATGGGCGAGTCAGAGTCTGCGTTAGGTTACGGTATTGCTGGTCGTATTAAAACCGTAGGTAAAGATGATTTCCGCTTTCAATTACACGGTGGTAACACGGGGCGTTACGTAGGTGCAGCCGTTGCAACTGATTTAGTGGGTGAAGAAGTTGAAGAAACCACCTCAA
The DNA here is from genome assembly GCA_040779345.1 of Colwelliaceae bacterium 6441. Classification (GTDB taxonomy): domain Bacteria; phylum Pseudomonadota; class Gammaproteobacteria; order Enterobacterales; family Alteromonadaceae; genus Thalassotalea_H. Next base: position 252,418 of record JBFONU010000002.1, read on the forward strand.
TTTTAGTGTCGTACCGTCATTTCTGGACTGAAGATTTACGTTCAAACTTTTTCTACGGAAATACAGAAACAGATGAATCAAATAGAGATCGCACCCATTGGGGTGTTAATGTTTTCAAAGCGGTAACGCCAAAGCTTTCTTACGGGGTTGAGTTTGGTAACTTTGACGCTAAAGAATTAGATGCCGATTCTAACTATGCACAACTTTCTGTGAAGTATGTTTTATAGTAACAACTTCATCGACACACTCTTGCGTTAGTTAACCTCGATATTTTGGGGTTATTTATGGGGAAGCTTTGGCTTCCCCTTTTTTATGTACAGGATGTACGGTATATCGCGGTCACATGGATGTGAAAGAGCGTGTATGTACAGGATGTACGGTATATCGCGGTCACATGGATGTGAAAGAGCGTGTATGTACAGGATGTACGGTCAGGTTTTAGTTTCAGACAAAACCTAAGTACCTACATCCTTTAGGCAATATCGCGGTCACATGGATGTGAAAGAGCGTGTATGTACAGAATACGTTTAGACTGTAGCTTTAAAAAAACGACGTAATGTACATACACTTATTATGCTTATAAATTGCTCTATTTCTTCAATTTCGCAAAAGCATCGGCAAAGGCGTTACCCATAGCGCCATTCTCAACTGGTTTAGGCTTGTTAGTACGAGCTTGTTTTTGGGGTTTACCTTGGCTTTTAGTCGGTTGTTGATAGTTTTTAGTTTGTTTGGTCTGCGGCTTCGTTGGTTTTTGATCAATGCTGTCATTTAAGCGCATCGTTAAACTAATACGTTTTCGCTCTGCATCAACTTCAATCACTTTTACTTTAACAATTTCACCCGCTTTAACAATTTCATGTGGGTCACTAACAAATTTATCCGTCAGTGAAGAAATATGTACCAAACCGTCTTGATGAACGCCTAAATCGACAAAAGCACCAAAATTTGCCACGTTAGAAATGACCCCTTCAAGGATCATCCCTACCTTTAAATCGTGGATAGTATTTACCCCTTCTTTAAATTGTGCGGTTTTGAATTCGGGGCGAGGATCTCGACCGGGCTTTTCTAATTCATTAATAATGTCTTTGATGGTTAATTCACCAAAGTTATCATCGGTAATATCATTGATAACTAATTGGCTCAGTTGCTTTTTATTGCCAATGAGTGTACTGATGTCACTGTTTAATGATGAAATGATTTTTTTAACCACTGGATAAGTTTCTGGATGTACGCCTGAACTATCAAGCGGATTATCGCCATTAGATATACGCAAGAAACCAGCGGCTTGTTCAAACGCTTTTGGCCCAAGGCGGGCAACTTTTTTCAGTTCATTACGGTTATTAAATCGACCATGCTGATCACGATAACTCACAACATTTTGTGCCATGGTTTTATTTAAGCCAGAAACTCGTGTTAATAGCGCTGCTGAGGCACTATTTAAATCAACACCGACGTTATTTACACAAATCTCAATGACATTATCAAGCATCTGACTTAATTGACTTTGGTTTACGTCATGTTGATATTGACCAACACCAATGGCTTTTGGATCAATTTTGACGAGTTCGGCTAAAGGGTCTTGTAAACGCCTTGCAATAGATACTGCTCCACGTAGTGAAACATCTAAATCAGGAAATTCGTTTGCTGCAAATTCTGACGCTGAATACACAGATGCGCCAGCTTCACTTACGAGCATTTTTTGTGGTTTATTTTTCTCTAATGTTTGAATGACTTCAGCAACTAATTTATCACTTTCGCGAGAGCCTGTACCATTGCCAATTGCAATCAGTTCAACTTTATATTGCTGGCATAAGTTAACTAATGTTCGTAACGATTTTTCCCAATGATTTTGTGGGGCATGAGGGAAAATTGTCGTGGTATGTAAAAGTTTACCAGTGGGATCTACAATTGCTAATTTACAACCAGTTCTTAGTCCTGGATCTAAACCTATAGTGGTTTTTGCACCTGCTGGCGCTGCCATTAATAAGTCAGATAAGTTGGTAGCAAAAACCTTGATGGCTTCTGTTTCAGCACGTTCGCGTAATTGGCTGAGTAGTTCAGTTTCTAAACTAACACTTAATTTTGTTTTCCATGCTAAACGAATAGTTTTGTGAATAAATTTTGCAGCGCTTTGATCAGATAATCGAAAGTTATAGTGATCAACAATGAGCTGTTCACCACTCGAGTAGGCATTACTCTCGAGGTTTGGATCTACCGCCAAACTTAATTGTAATATTTTTTCATTGCGACCCCGAAACATCGCTAGTGCTCGATGAGAAGGTACTTTCTTTAGCTGCTCAGAATATTCAAAATAATCTTTATACTTTATCCCTGCTTGTTGTTTGCCTTTGGCAACAACGCTGGTTAAATGAGCTTGATTAAACATATGTTGCCGTAATTTTTGTAATAAATTGGCATCTTCAGCAAATCGTTCAATGATAATATAACTCGCACCATCAAGTACCGATTGTGCATCACTGAACCCCGCGTCTTTATTGATAAAGGCAAGGGCTTCTTTCTCGGGTGATAATTGCCAGTTGTTGTATAAATTATTGGCGAGTGGCTCTATGCCCGCTTCAATAGCAATTTGCCCTTTGGTACGCCTTTTGGGGCGGTAAGGTAAGTATAAATCTTCAAGGCGGGTTTTATTATCCGTGTTATTTATGTCATTTTTAAGCGACTCAGTTAACTTACCTTGCTGCTCTATGCTGGTTAAAATAACGTGTTTTCGGTCAGCTAAATCACGTAAATAACGTAAACGTTGTTCAAGGTGCCTTAAGTGATTATCGTCTAAACCTTGAGTCGCCTCTTTTCTATAGCGTGCAATAAAGGGGACGGTAGCACCATTATCAAGCAACTCAATTGCGGTGTTAATTTGTGTAGTCGCAACACTTAATTCTTGCGCTATTTGTTCGGCAATTGATGTCATTCTCACTAACCTATTAATAATATTTATAGCTGAAACATTGGGGCGAGATTAATAAAAACAAGCTAAAAAAACAGGAGATTTATTTCAACACTATCGGTTTATAAGTTATTAACAAATAGCTGAATAAATAGTGCATAAGGAGAAAAGAAGAAACAGACCTTATTTAATTCACAGCTGACAAAGGCTTTTAACTCTTAAGAATATTTTAGCCGTATCTAAGCTAACGGTATTTTTCCACTCTTTTAATGTAATTCATGGGCAAAGCCCATGGTATTCAATGAGAGGTGCCTTAATAAAGCTATATGCCTGAAAACGGTTATGCAGCTTTGTTAAATATTATCTCAAGTTAGGGGAACATAATCGCTCCCCTATTTACTTTTGTCATTAACTAGCTGTTTTTTTCCACACATCACTACTGTCTGGTTTTTCGCCTTTTGTCCACCATTTTGCGGTATAAACCGCATTGTTATAGCTGACTTGATCTCCGTTATTGTAGACGGTTTCGGGTTGCCATTGTAAAACATCTGTTGGCGGTTCTGGATCAGGATCAGTAGGTGGCTCTGGATCAGGATCAGTCGGTGGAGTCCCTGTGACTAATTCCCATACACCTCCAGCTGAAGGCTTATCACCTTGCGTCCACCATTTAGCTTTGTATTGACTACCAAGATAAGTGACTTGATCATCTTTTAAGTAAACTTTATTTGAATCCCAGTCGTTACCTCCTGTTGGCGGGTCAACTGGATCTGGCACTTCATCAACAATGCGAATCGATGGCCAATTAACATGTGACTGATAAAAATTAGTAACACATTTTTCATAATCACCAGGAACAAGCGCTGAGTAGGCTGTTTGATAGCCAACTAGATTACATTCAAACGAATAGCCACCCGGACGATCAGCGTAATATTGCCAATCACCTTCCCAATTTGTGTAGAGAACGTCTTCGGCATTGTTCAAATTTAGGCTACCAAAAGGCGTTTGCTGCCAACAAGTATTTGTTTCATCTGAGGCACGAATAATTTGATAGTGATCAGATAACCCTTCCCAATAACTAATTCGATTAACAGGCTGGCCTTTATAGCGATTTTGCTCACCACACTCAATACCACCATTAATGATATTAATGGTGGTACCAAAGCCATAACCAATACCTGCTTCAGTTTCTCTTTGTGAAGGCTCCCAAGTACGGTCAATTACATGGAGCATCGCAGGTTTTGGCGCTTGAGGAGTTAAGAAAAACCATACAGCAGAAGCTAAATTTAACCATGAATCAGCTACTTGTGCTGGATTGTTTAATAACACTGTTGCATCGCCATCAAACATAACTTCAGAAAAGGCACCATAGTTAAAATGGTACGAAAGCTGTTTAGCGCCACGGCCAAAATATCCTTGATTAGGGGCACAAGGCCAGCGTCTATTTTGCCAATCATCTTGTCCACAACCTGTAGTGTAACCTGTTTGCCCTTCAGACCAACCCATTTCACGTACATGTACAAGTGCTTGTTGCCACTCTTCTAATTGTGATGGATTGTCAGAAATATTATCAGGAGAAATATGGCCACCAGTTTCTTGAGCAAAATGAGCAAACGCGGTAACGATAGATTTTTTACAAATAGCGTCTGCATTTCGGCCGTCGGTATAATCGCCACAAAAGGCAGGAAATTTTCCAATTGCTTTTAAGAATCTTGTATACGTATATTCAGGGGCGGCCATTGCTGTTAAAAATTGCCACTCGTGTTGACCAAACACACGCTCTGCTCGTTTAACATTACTAGGGTTGCTACCAGCATTAGGTGATATTGCATTAACAATTGCATTATCACGAGTTCTTAGTGCACTCGCCCATGTGTCATACATAGGGTTTTGAGTTTTTGCTTGTTCTGCGGCGGTTATGTCTACCTTAGATAATAGATAGCCGTCAGGGTTATCAGGATCAGGCTGAGGATCTGTTGCATAAATTGAAAATGACGTACACAGTGCCACAAGCGTGGCCGATTTTAGAAATTTTGTAGTATTCATTAGTTAGCCTATTATTATATTTTTAACTTACCATTAACGTTTTTTTAATAAATCAGTTTAATATTTATACTAAATGACAGCGTTGTCAAGGTGAGAGGGTTAAAATTTGGCTTATTTTTGAGCATTTATCAAAATACAGTGTGGGATGAATTGTTGAGAGTTTTTATAACAAGAATGTGTTGTTGCAGATCCACAATTGGTTATTTTCCTTCATAAAACCAAAAAAGCTCATGAGTTAGCGCTCATGAGCTTCTTTAATTCAATCTTAATAAAGCGTGTTACCCAATAAAGGGAAAATGCTTAATTACAAGCTACACCAACTGCGGCGAAAGCGTTTGATACATCTGATACTGAGTATCCTAAATCACCAGCGGCAGATTCTACACCACAGGCACCTTGATTAAAGTTAGTGGTTGGATTCCAATAAACCTGATTGGCCGCCAAAAATATTTCGAAGGCTTTCTGCGTTGACCAACCTGACGTATTTGCGAGTAAATAAAACGCTTTATTGTATACCCCTGAGCTGTAGTGCACATCCATAGAGCTGGTAAAGTCATTGGCATGTCCAATAGAGCGTCCATCTTTTGTTGGATCGTCCATATAACGCAAAGCACCATTACTTTTAAATATTTGCTCTCCTACCATCCAATCATTTGAGCCATGCATGTAGCTTTCTGCAGCTTCACCTGCCATATCAGAAAATGCTTCATTGATACCACCAGATTGCCCTGAATATTGTAATCCAGAGTTCTGCTCTGTAACACCATGGCTGACTTCATGTGCAGAAACATCTAAACTAACTAAAGGGTAGAAGGTTGAAGCTCCATCACCAAAAGACATGGCTGTGCCATTCCAAAAAGCATTTTCATAGTTGCGCCCGTAATGCACTTTCATTTGTAATTGAAATGACAGTGGAGCGGTGTTGTACCAATCTTGGTACATATTGAAAATCACATTACCAAAGTAATGTGCATCATTTGCTGGAGAGTATGCGCCGTTAATTTCTTTAAAAGTATTCTCAGGGCAAGTAAATGAAACCGTGTTGCCACCTCTTGTACGATGCCTCATATCGATAGTTTTAACGTTCTCATTTTCCATAACACAAGTGCCAGAAGACTCACCAACTGAAAGGTAACCAAAATCAGCGCCGTAATAATATTGGCCTGTTTTCGCATTGCCTCCAGGTCCCGTTGCATCAAATGCGGTTGTTGTACCGCCGTCGCCTCCACCGCCTGGTTTTCCTTTGCCGCCTTTGGCGTTTGTAATACCATCCCAAGAAGAGAGTATTTCACCGGTATGTGCATCGACAAAAGCCATTGGACGAGAAGGCATTTTTTCATCAGCGAAGAAGTAAGACACTTTATAAACTAATCGTGCTTTGACACCACTGGCATCAATCATTAATGTCGCCGATGTATCTTCTAGGTCATTGTTTTTATGACCATGCTTGCCAGATAATACTGAAATGGCTTTATGGGTATTAATAGAGGCTTTGGTTGTTGCTAAATCATTTTCAATATTGCGAACGATATTACCGCTAACCATTTTCATTTCACCAGTCGCATCTTCAGTAACGACGACACTTTGACCATAAACACTTAGACCATCGTATTCTTGTCGGTAACGCTTTTTCACTAAACCATTAACGGCTTTAATACTTTTGGCTGCTTTAAAGCTGTTTTTCTCTGACAAGTTCAAAGAGTGACCAAGTGCTTTGCCTTTAATCTGGTGGTTTTTTAAATTTTGTTTTTCACCAGCTACAGCAACACTTGAACTTAACGCTAACGCTATTGATGCGCTTAATAGTAATTTTGTTGATTTAATCGCAGACATATTTTCTCCCATGGGACCTATTGTAATAATTATTATAATTTGTAACGAAATATTAACGTACCGTATAAATTTAGTTCACAAGCCAATCAAATGCAACTAAGTTTTAGCTTGATTAAATCGAGAAAAGACGTCAATTTGCCCCTTTAATCATGCTAACGATTGATGAACTTAGATGATGAAGTAGCTATATCACAACAACAATGCCTTATTATATATCAGCAATTATTTCGCTATCAATTATCAGCACATTCAATTGCAGATATTAAAACAACCACCTATGAAAATTTTATTGTAGGATTTGAAAAGTTTTAAAACGAAATAGACTAAATGATAGATAGGCAGTTGAACCCAGAATAGAGGCAGGCAGATTAAGAAAATAGTGAATGAATATCATTGTAGATTGTCACCGCCCCCTTAAAACGAGTAAACTGGCGACATGAAAAATTCTAATTATATTACCCGTGAAGGTTGGGATCGTTTAGACAAAGAGCTTAAATTTCTTTGGAAAGACGAGCGTCCACGTATTACCCGCTCAGTTTCAGAAGCCGCAGCGCAAGGCGATAGAAGTGAAAACGCAGAATATATTTATGGTAAAAAGCGTTTAAGAGAAATTGATCGTCGAGTGCGCTTTTTAGTGAAACGCACTGAAGAGTTAACTATTGTTTATTATGATCCTAAACAAGAAGGTAAAGTTTTTTTTGGCGCATGGGTGACTTTAGTTAATGAAGACGATGAAGAAGTAACTTATCGACTTGTGGGACCTGATGAGTGGGATGTAAAAACCGGTGAAATTAGTATTAATTCTCCAATGGCGAGAGCATTAATCGGCAAAAAAGTGGATGATGAAGTTGTCGTTCAAACCCCTGATGGCGAGCGAGTGTTTGATGTCATTAAAATTTGGTATAAAGACACATAAAAATAACCACATTAAGTGATAAATCAGTCGTATTTGTTCTAACCCTTTTATTGTATTTTGTAAAAACAAATGCTCTTATATGAGTGCTAAATATAACGTAACTACAAATCATATAAGGATTTATTTTGAAAAACTTCATGTTTATCATTTTTTGTTTATTTACTACTGCGACTAACGCAACTCTGATCACTCAAGAGCATAATATTACGCTTGATGGCGAAGGTACGGTTGGCTATACCCATTTTGAGGTAACCACTGCTGGCCTATTTGATATTTATTCAAAAGCCACAACACTTGATGCAGAAATGTACCTTTTTAGCGATGATGGAAGTTTAGATAATAGCGATTTTGTTGCCTATAACGATGATAGTTGCCCAATATTATTATGTGGTACTTCTAGTGTTGGCATAAATGCGTTGATTGCGAATATATCATTACAAACAGGTTTTTATGTTTTGGCTATTTCAGATAATAAATTCACACAAGCTGAAGCAATTGCCGGACTAAACAATGGCCATGGTAATCAAATTGGCTTAGCTCCGATATTTATTGATGTATCTTCGTTGGATACTTTTGGCGCAAGTGCACGTTTAACCTCTGTCCCAGAGCCAACAAGCTTAGCGTTGTTAGGTCTAGCGTTTTTTGGCTTGATGATGAGAAAAAAAAATAGTTAACTTTGATTGAGTAAAAGCCAATATTTAATTGGCTTTACTCGCTTGATAAATCAACACTAAAACTCACAGACAAGCCACCACCTTCACGGTTTATTAATCTAAGTTCACTGTGATGGCTATTTACTATTTCATTGCATAATGCCAAACCAAGCGTTGCAGCGATCAGTTATTATATTGATATTGCTGCGGCATTAGGAAGCAATAAAGCCTTTGTTGGTTTTGGCGTTTAATCAAAAAACACTTTACCTCAACCTAAGTTTAGGTTTTATCCTTGTTTTATCTGAATATGAAATAACAAAATAGGAAAACAAGATGAAAAAGACTATCGCTATTCTTGGGAGTTCAAGACGTAATGGTAATACTGGTAAGATGATTGATAGCATTGCCGAATGCTTAGATATTGAAGTTATTGACTTAAACAATCTCAATATCTCAGGGTACGATTATGAACACAAAAATATTGATGATGATTTTTTAGCGACGATAAAACATGTTTTATCGCATGATCATATTATTTTTGCTTCCCCTGTGTATTGGTATTCGATGAGTGCTCAAATGAAAATTTTTTTCGATAGAATTTCTTCATTGTTATCAATCGATGAATTAAAGCCGATTGGTAGGAGGTTTAGAGAAAAAACAGCTTATCTTGTTACTACGTCGGCAAGCGAGCAAGCCGATCAGAGTTTTATTGAGGTTTTTAACAAAACCTTTGCTTATTTAGGAATGCATTCTCAAGGTTTTGTACATGCCTATTGTGAAAATGACTATCAAGCTCGCCATCATCAACACGCTATTTCAGCCTTTACTCGAAAAATATCAAGCGAGTAAAGCATGAGAGGTCATGTAACTTTACTCGCTTACTTAACTACTTAATTACTTTTACTACTCTGACACCGACTGGCGTTTGGCAAATATCCAATACTGGTGGTGGCTTTTTATAGAAAAAGGCATGCTCACGCTTTTTTCTATCAGTGAGTTTTTTTGCATAACTTGGGTGATCGGTATTTTTAATTTCTAAATGAATTTGCTGATCTTTTGGCAAATCACTCATTAATTGCATGCTGACCATTGGGGTATAATCGTTTTTATTAACCGGGGTATCACCTTCAATGACAGAGGTGCGAGTAATGGCTTGAACGTGATTCATGCCATAAACTACACGGCCAAACACGGTCATAATACGGTCTAAATAACGTGTTGCTTGGCCATTGGTGATATAAAAGTGGCTGGTGGCAGTATCAGGGCCATTTTCACGTGCCATGGCAATAACGCCGGGGCAGTGAAGCATCCACGCTTTATTTTCACTGGGATTATGTCCTAAAGCAAAACCGTCTTTAAAACCTGTTTTTTCTGAAAATAAATCATTATTTTGCACTAAAGTGAATGAAAAATTTTCATCGGTTGTAAAGTCACCTTCAATGGCTAATGGTGAAATCGCTTTATCTTTTTCACTGCCATCTTCTGGGCCCCCTTGAGCGACAAAACCGTCAATAACACGGTAAAATTTATTACCATTATAGTGACCTTTTTGCGTTAACGTTTTAAAGCGCTTAACGTGATTTGGCGCAAACTGCGGAGCAAGCTCAATGACAACCTTTCCGTGTGGAAGGGTTAATAATATCGCATTATTAGGGTCTAATGAGCGCCATTCATTTTCATTCGCATAAATACTTAAGGTCATGAATAACGAGGTCAATAAAAAAAGCAATTTTGTGTTCATGTTAACTAGCCATGGTAATTTTTATTAACAACACTATACAGTATTCACTTGGCGCTAAACTATGTAATTGTTAATATATTATGAAAAATATTTTTCTATTTGGAGTGTTTGGTGAACAAAAGTTTGACCACTAATTTTCTTGCTTTAGGCTTAGCTGTTGCGGGACATCTGCTCAATAATCACTTGCTATTTACTATTGGTATTTTTGCCTTGTCTGGTGCGGTTACCAATTGGCTAGCGGTACATATGTTGTTTGAAAAAGTGCCCTTTCTTTATGGCTCAGGGGTTATTCCTGCGCGTTTTGAAGACTTTAAAGCGGGAATTCGCAATTTAATGATGGAGCAGTTTTTCACTGAAGAAAATATTGATAGGTTTTTAAGTTCAAATGCGAATGAAAAATCTATTGGCTTAGACCTAACTCCAATTATTGAAAAAGTGGATTTATCGCCAGCCTTTGATGACTTAGTCCAAGTAATTGAGCAATCTTCGTTTGGTGGCATGTTAGCTATGGTAGGAGGCAGCGAAGCATTACAACCACTGCGTGAGCCTTTTATTGAAAAAATGAAAGCATCGGTCGGTAATATTTCACGAAGTGACGAATTTAATGCCATTTTAAGAGATGAATTAGAACAACCTAATGTCATGGCTGAAATGCGTGAAAAAGTCAGTGACATTATCGAAAAACGCTTGAATGAATTAACCCCGCAACTTGTAAAGGAAATTATCCAAGCGATGATCCGTAAACACTTAGGTTGGTTGGTTGTTTGGGGTGGTGTTTTTGGTGGTGTTATTGGCTTTATCGCGGCAGTTAGTCGCAACTTTTAAGGTTTTAACTGAATAAACTTCTCAATAATGCCTGTATAGAATTCGTTGCGAAGTTTACTTCACCCTTGTTGAAATTTCACTCTGATATTTGTTAGCACGTTTTGTGCTATATCTTGCACACTTTTTTATGTACTAACGCTTTAATTTTAACCCTTTTAGGGCTATGCTTGCGCTTTAATCACAGGGGTTTTATTCACAAAGATTACGAAGGCGTAAAATTTGTTTAGTCCCGATCATTGTATAAGGTAAACGGAGTCATGTTTGGTCGCTTAAAGGCATTGCCAGCCGATCCTATTTTAGGATTATTAGCAAAATATCGTGAAGATGCTAACCCACAAAAAATTGATTTAGGTGTTGGTGTTTATAAAGATGAAGCAGGTCATACCGCAATTTTAGATTGTGTAAAGAAAGCTGAAAAATATCGTAACGATAATGAAGATACCAAAGTGTATATTGGGCCAACGGGCTCTCCTGTTTTCAATGATGAAATGAGCAAGCTCATTTTTGGTAATCATAAAGTCCTTATTGAAAACCGTTCACGTACTGTTTCTACTCCTGGTGGTACAGGTGCCTTACGTGTTGCTGCCGAATTCATTAAATCATGCAAAGCAGGCGCAACGATTTGGGTAAGTAACCCAACATGGGCTAACCACACAGGTTTATTTGAAGCAGCTGGGCTAACCGTAAAAACTTATCCTTATTATGATTATGAAAATAAGTCATTAGACTTTGATGGTATGTTAGCAGCATTGAAAGAAGTAAGCAGTGATGATGCTGTTTTATTGCATGCCTGCTGTCATAACCCAAGTGGTATGGACTTAAACAATGAGCAATGGCAACAGGTAGCAGAAGTTGCTAAAACGGTTGGCTTTTTACCGGTTGTTGATATGGCTTACCAAGGTTTTGGTGAAGGCTTAGACGAAGATGCTTATGGTTTACGTTTAATTGCTGGCAGCGTTGAAGAAATGGTCGTTTGTAGTTCATGCTCTAAAAACTTTGGTTTATATCGTGAACGCATCGGTGCTATTACGTTAATTGGTAAAACATCTGCGGCAGTCGACGTCGCAAATTCTGTTTTACTGTATGTGATCCGAGTTATTTACTCTATGCCACCAGCACATGGTGCGGCGCTAGTTGAAACCATTTTACATTCGGATGAATTACGCCATCAATGGTATGCTGAACTAAAAGAAATGCGTGATCGTATCAACGGCAACCGTCAGTTGTTAGTTGAAAAGCTTATTGAAAAAGGTGTAACGCGCGACTTTAGCTTTATCACTCGTCAAATGGGGATGTTCTCTTTCCTAGGTATAACGCCTGAGCAGGTACAACAGCTCCAAGATGAATATAGTATTTATATGGTAGGTTCAAGCCGCATGAGCATTGCAGGAATTGCGACAAGTAATGTTGATTATTTAGCCGAGTCTATTGCTAAAGTTTTATAATTTTAGAAACTCAGTCAAAATAAAAACGGGTGATAAGTCATTATCACCCGTTTTTATTTGTCTGTTTTAAATATTTTATGCTTTGAATTTTTTTGCTAGTTTTTTAGTTAAACCGAAAAGAATAAAAAATTAATGAACGTCGCTAGCTCGCATCAGCCGTGTTTAGCATTGGAGCGCATTAACAAGAAGAATAATCCTGCAAGTACAATTAAAATATTGATTGGGTCGACGACTATGTCACTTGATTTTTGCTCTTGCCCTGATTGACCTTGAACCGTAGCAGCGAGAGAGGTAATTTCTGATGAAGAGCTATATGGAGCACCTTGGTTATTGTTTAGCGCCGATAAGTTAGAACCTGCATCAACAGTTGTTGAAAACATACCGCTTATTAGTAGTGATAAAATGAAAACCATACGGGTGAGTAAATTCACAGAAAATCCTTTTTATAAAACAAAAACAATAATAATGTTTTTATTATATCAGAATTGAATATAGATAAAATAGAAAAAGAGTTTTTACTCTATAGTTTTCTGAACTAACTTATGAGCTAAGTTTGTTTTTTGCGAAATAGACATTTATAAGCCAACAATATAGGGGTAACTTCACCTTAGTAGTTTAAAGGTAATGAGAGTTATTATCTTTTATCAGCCGATATTTTAGTTGTTTGTATGTTCTCCTTTGTTGTTATCAATATTTTTATATCAAAATTGAAAAGTTTTCCACCAAGTTAAACGCGGTTATAACGAGATATCGTTCAACCCATTCCAACCAAAATAAAGACATCGCTCAAATAAATAGTGCTGCAAAAAAATCGCGTTAATTCACATGATATGATTATCATTAACGTCAACCGAGTATTTTGCACTCGATGATATTTTGAGTCGTGCTGATCAGAAGCTTTATTAAGTAAACAGTACTACACGAAATACGGTTCATTTTGACGTTTATAATGAAGTCAAACCTTGTCGTTAGTTGGAGAAAAATTTCGTAGGAAAAGCGGCATATTTTCGGTATAGTTCGCCAATATTCGACAGGTAGGAGAGGCATGTGGCTACAACTGGTAATTTATTTATTCTTTCAGCGCCAAGCGGGGCTGGAAAATCAAGTTTAATTTCAGCGTTGCTCAAGCAAGACAGCCCACGTTTGATGCAAGTTTCAGTTTCTCACACTACCCGCTCACCTCGTCCAGGTGAAGTCGATGGGGAACATTATCATTTTGTAACGGTTGAACAATTTAAACATCATATTGCTAAACATGAATTTTATGAATATGCCGAAGTATTTGAAAATTTCTATGGGACCTCTGAAACGGCAATTGATGAACAACTTGCTAAAGGCATTGATGTTTTTTTAGATATTGATTGGCAAGGTGCTCAACAGGTGAGAATGAAAAAGCCCGATGTCACCACCATTTTTATTAGCCCGCCATCTAAACAAGAACTAGCGAATAGGCTTCGTTCACGAGGACAAGATAGTGAAGAAACGATTGCCAGTAGAATGGCGCAAGCACAAGCCGAATGTTCTCATTATCAAGAATTTGATTACATCATTATTAATGATGATTTTGACCAAGCACTCACTGATTTAACCACCATAGTGAATAATCAGCGGCTAAAACGTAGCCAACAAGTAGAAAATCATCAACTTTTATTCAAAGATCTATTGGCTAACGATTAAGCACATAGTAAACTACGCAACTATTTTATAAAATTTAAACGTTGGAGTGACCAAATGGCTCGCGTAACTGTTGAAGATGCCGTAGATAAAATCGGTAATCGTTTTGACTTGGTGTTAATTGCATCTCGTCGTGCTCGTCAAATTGCCACGGGCGGTAAAGATCCTTTGGTTGAAGAAGAAAATGACAAACCTACTGTTATTGCTTTACGTGAAATCGAAGCAGGGTTGATCACCACTGATGTGATGAATGAAACAGACCGTCATGAACAAGTACAACAAGACTCTGCAGAACTTGCAGCGGTTGCCGCTATTGTTGGGGGTCAACAACATGACCATCAAGAGCAACAATAACGTTTAATATTGCACTATTGGCTTTATTAAAATCAGCGCGTAATTATGAATTCATGATTGCGCGTTTTTTATGGAAAAAATTAAAGTTACTCATTGATGCCTTTGGCACTTGGTATTCCTGTTAATTCATCGTATTCTTTATTAATAATTAAATCTCATTTGATTCAGCCATCTTAAAGGAAATTGTGTGTACCTTTTTGAACCATTAAAAGAACATGTTTCTAGCTATTTATCAAAAGTACAAATAGATCTACTTAAACAAGCTTATATTGTGGCTAGAGATGCGCATGAAGGACAAATGCGTTCTAGCGGCGAGCCTTATATTACTCATCCGGTTGCCGTAGCCTATAATTTGGCGAAAATGCACCTTGATCATGAAACGCTAATGGCAGCGCTATTACATGATGTGATTGAAGATACTGATACCACTAAGGATCAGTTGGCTGAATTATTTGGTCATACTGTCGCGGAATTGGTTGAAGGTGTCAGTAAGCTCGATAAGTTAAAGTTTGATAATAAAGAAGAAATGCAAGCGGAAAACTTTCGTAAAATGGTACTTGCTATGGTGCAAGACATTCGCGTTATTTTAATCAAACTTGCCGATCGTACGCATAATATGCGGACACTCGAATCATTAAGGCCTGAAAAAAGACGTCGGATAGCGCGAGAAACCCTCGATATTTATGCCCCGATTGCTAATCGTCTCGGCATCCATGACATTAAAAATGAGTTAGAAGTGTTAGGCTTTGAAGCTTTATATCCGATGCGTTCCCGTGCGTTAAAGTCTGCAGTTAAACAAGCCAGTGGTAATCGAAAAGAAATTGTTCAAAATATTCAGGAAGAGATTGCGGCACGACTAACAGAAAGTGGTTTAAAATCTGAGGTTGTAGGCCGTGAAAAGCATTTATTTTCAATTTATCGAAAAATGCTCAATAAAGAATTAATGTTCAACGAAGTGATGGATATTTATGCATTTAGAGTCATCGTTGATAGCAAAATTGATGACTGCTACCGTGCCCTTGGTGCGGTGCATAATTTATTTAAACCGATTGAAGGACGCTTTAAAGATTATATTGCCATTCCAAAAACCAATGGCTATCAATCGCTTCATACCTCGCTTATTGGTCCGCATGGGATCCCCGTTGAAATTCAGATCCGTACTAAAGATATGGATCAAATGGCAGATAAAGGCGTTGCCGCGCATTGGCTTTATAAACAAGATGGCAATGATAGTGGTACAACGGCGCAGATGAAAGCTCGTCGTTGGATGCAAAGTTTATTAGAGCTTCAACAAAGTGCGGGTAGCTCGTTTGAGTTTATTGAAAATGTAAAATCGGACTTATTTCCAGAGGAAATATATGTCTTTACCCCTGACGGACGTATTATTGAATTGCCAATGGGAGCAACAGCAGTTGATTTTGCCTATGCCGTTCACACGGATGTTGGTAACTCATGTGTCGGTGTTAAAGTTGATCGTAAACCTTTTCCATTAAGTCAGCCAATCGACTCAGGACAAACCATTGAAGTTGTGACTTCGTCTGCCGCACGACCTAATGCGACCTGGCTTAATTTCGTGGTTACCGCCAAAGCTCGTTTAAAAATTCGCACTTATTTACGCTCTCAAGAACAAACAGAATCTTACGCCTTAGGACGAAGGTTGTTAAATCATGCGTTAGGTAAGGTTGAAGTAGAAGATATAGATCCAGAAAAAATTGCACAAGTAGTGAAAGAAACCGGCAATAAAGATTTAGATGAACTATTAGTCAATATTGGCTTAGGCAATGCCTTAAGTATTGGTATTGCTCGCCGGTTAACGGATGAATTTACCGAAGATAATGTACTCACTTCCTCTCCTAATAAAACTAAAATGCCAATAAAAGGGACTGAGGGCATGTTAGTAAGCTATGGTAAGTGCTGTCGTCCTATTCCTGGTGATGGCATTCTTGCCTATTTAAGCCCTGGAAAAGGCTTGATGGTGCATCAGCAAGGGTGTCGTAATATTAAAGGCTCGCAAGAAAGACAGTTATTTCCGGTGAGATGGGATAGCGATATTGATCGAGACTTTATTGCAAAATTGCGTGTTGAAATTGTCAACCATCAAGGGGCATTAGCGGCATTAACTAATGTGGTTGCCAAAGGTGGCTCTAATGTTCATACCCTAAATTCTGGGGAAAAAGATTCAGGCTTGTATGTGATTGATATGGAAATTACCTGTCGAGATCGTATTCATTTAGCTGATATTATTCGTAAAATTAAAGTCATGGTTGATGTACAGCGTGTTGTACGTAACAAATAAGTCAAATTAGGAAAAAAATGAAAACAATTATTAATACTGAAAATGCTCCGAGTGCCATTGGTACATATAGCCAAGCGGTAAAAGTCAATAATACCGTTTACCTATCAGGGCAGATCCCTTTAGTCCCATCAACGATGGAAGTTGTATCGCAAGATTTTGCCGAGCAAGCTCATCAAGTGTTTAAGAATTTGTCAGCCGTATGTGAAGCTGCCGATGGTTCATTGAATGATATGGTGAAAGTGAATATTTTCTTAATGGATTTAAGTCAATTTGCTACGGTAAATGAAGTGATGAGTCAGTATTTTACTCAACCTTATCCGGCGCGTGCGGCTGTTCAAGTATCACGTTTGCCAAAAGACGTGGCGATTGAAATTGACGGTGTAATGGAGTTACCCAACGTCAGTTAAGTCAACATAAGAAAAGCCAATACTCCCTTAAGCTGGTTACATAATACAGTTAAGCTTTAGGGGAAACCGTCAAATAACTTATATCATGAGTTTATCTTAGGTGAATGATTTTTATAAGTTTTTTAGGCAATGAACCATAAAGTTTAAATGTGAAGTGTAATGACTCCAGAAAGATTACAAAGAATAAACGCGATGTTAGATCACCGCCAGCCAGACCTTACCGTATGTATGGAAGGTGTTCATAAAACACATAACCTTGCTGCTGTGGTTCGAACTGCAGATGCGATTGGGATCAGTGATGTACACGCGGTATGGAAAAATGAACGCATGCGTGTGTCAGGTGGCAGTGCGGCGGGTAGCCAAAACTGGGTAGATGTTCATAATTACACCTCGACGAAAGAGGCTATCGCAGCGCTTAAAAAACAAAATATGCAAATATTGGTGACCAATCTTTCTGATACCTCAGTTGATTTTCGTGAAATTGATTACACTAAGCCCACGGCGATTATTCTTGGTCAAGAAAAATTTGGCGCATCGCCTGATGCACTCGCGCTTGCCGATCAAGATATTATCATTCCTATGGTTGGTATGGTGCAATCATTAAATGTTTCAGTTGCCAACGCGGTTGTTTTATATGAAGCACAGCGACAAAGAAAGTTGGCCGGTATGTATGAAACGCCGAAAATTTCTGACGAGCGTCGCCAGCGTTTTCTTTTTGAAGGTGGTCACCCTATCTTTGCCAGTGCCTGCAAACGTAAAGGTTTACCTTACCCAGAAATTAATGAAGAAGGTCAAATTGTTGCATCTGAACAGTGGTGGCAACAAATGCAAATGACCCAAGAAGCATGGCAAGAGCTTGATAGTTAATAATTTTTGTAGCGCTCAATAAGGACTGACGTGTCAGAACATCAACAAGGATTAGGGAATCTTGCACGTATCGCAATATCAACGCTGAAAGGTGTTGGTCCAAGTATGGCTGAAAAATTAGCAAAAATTGGTTTAGTTTCATTACAAGATTTACTGTTTCATTTACCTAATCGTTATGAAGACCGCACAAGAATAACCACTATTCGAGATTGTTTACCCGGCATTTTTACCAATATCATTGGTGAAATCACCCATAATCAAATTGTTCAAGGCCGTCGTCGCATGATGGTCGTGACAGTGAATGATGGTACGGGCTCCGTCAACTTACGTTTTTTTCATTTTTCAGCGGCGCAAAAAAATAACTTACCAGTTGGCTTAACCATTCGTTGTTATGGTGAGATGCAACGCGGAGGGCGTGGTTTAGAAATTATTCACCCTGAATATAAATCACTTGAACATGATCAGCCCTTAACGCCTGTTGAAGAAACCCTGACGCCCGTTTATCCAACCACTGATGGCTTAAGACAGATATCACTGCGTAATTTAACGGAGCAAGCCTTAACTCGGCTTAAACGGGGTCAAGTCGATGAATTATTACCAGAAGAATACAACCTCCAAAACTACTCCTTAGCACAAGCATTAGCCTTTATTCATCGACCCACTCCTGATACTTCAGTTTTACAATTGGAAGCGGGTAAGCATCCGGCGCAATTACGCTTGATTAAAGAAGAGTTACTTGCCCATAACTTGAGCATGCTAAAACTGCGCGAATCAAGTGATGTTCACCAAGCCGTTAATTTACGAGTGAACGAGGAAGTGGAGCAAGCTTTCCTGAATGCTTTACCCTTTTCTCCAACTAATGCTCAAGCGCGTGTAGTGAAAGAAATTCGTGGCGATTTAAGTCAACATCAACCTATGATGCGTTTAGTGCAAGGAGATGTTGGCTCAGGAAAAACCTTAGTGGCAGCATTAGCGGCGATTACGGCGATCAGTGAAGGCTTTCAGGTGGCATTAATGGCACCAACCGAAATTTTAGCTGAGCAACATGCGATTAACTTTCAGCAATGGTTTGAACCACTTGAAATATCCGTGGGTTGGTTAGCTGGAAAAAGCAAAGCAAAAGAGCGACGACATGCGCTAGAGCATATCGAAAATGGCAAAATGCAAATGGTTGTCGGTACACATGCTTTATTTCAAGAACAAGTTATTTTCAACAAACTTGCCTTGATCATTATAGATGAGCAGCACCGTTTTGGGGTACAACAACGTTTATCGCTTCGAGAAAAAGGCGCGTTTGAGGGTAATTTTCCTCATCAACTGATCATGACAGCAACGCCTATTCCGCGAACATTAGCCATGACAGCCTATGCAGATTTAGACACTTCCGTCATTGATGAGTTACCACCTGGGCGAACGCCGATAACTACCGTGGCTTTGCCTGACAGTCGACGTGATGATGTTATTGAACGTATTCGTCAATCTTGTCTCAATGAAAATCGTCAGGTGTATTGGGTATGTACCTTAATTGAAGAGTCTGAAGTCCTGCAATGTCAAGCCGCGGAAGACACGGCTGTTTATTTGCAGTCGGCTTTGCCTGAATTAAAAATAGGCTTAGTACACGGTCGAATGAAAAGTGCTGAAAAACAAGCAGTGATGGAAGAATTTAAAGTTGGAAATTTACATCTGCTGGTGGCGACAACTGTCATTGAGGTGGGTGTTGATGTACCTAATTCAAGCTTAATGGTCATTGAAAACCCTGAGCGCCTAGGTTTGGCTCAGCTCCACCAATTACGAGGTCGAGTTGGTCGTGGCTCAGTTGCTTCTCATTGCGTGCTGATGTACAAAAGCCCGCTATCCAAAACGGCGACAAAGCGCTTAGCGGTATTAAGAGACAGTAATGACGGTTTTGTTATTGCGCAAAAAGATCTCGAGATTCGTGGTCCAGGTGAACTTTTAGGTACTAAACAAACCGGCTTAGCTGACTTAAAAATAGCTGATTTACTGCGTGATGCTGAACTGATCCCTGAAATTCAACAACAAGCGTATCTATTATGGAAAAAATACCCTGATAATGCTCAAGCATTGATTAATCGCTGGCTAGGCAGCCGCGAACATTTTAGTAATGCTTAATTTATATTAAGAGCGAGTAAAGTCATCACCTTTTCAACGGTAATAACAGCTCAAACTCAACCGCTAGTTATTGTGATCATTAATTATTTGTTGATTCACCAATGAAATTTCTACGTTTGGAAACCTATAATGATAAAAGTTCATTCATCATCAGTTAACTTGATTTGAACAGTTAATAATTACGATAAAATACGGTAGACTAGGACTAATTTTTTAGCACAGTGAAAACCTTATGTCATCTTCAGAGCCAACCTCAGTAACCGAGCAAGCAAAGACAAATTCTGAGACTACAACGCATTTTGGTTACCAAACGGTAGATAAAAACGAGAAAGAATCAAAAGTAGCGAGTGTTTTTCATTCCGTTGCTCAGCAATACGATGTCATGAATGATTTAATGTCATTTGGTATTCATCGATTATGGAAACGTTTTACAATTGATGCAAGTGGTGTAAGACCAGGAAATAAAGTATTAGACCTTGCCGGTGGAACAGGCGATTTAACCGCCAAATTTTCAAAATTAGTGGGCCGTGAAGGTAAAGTGATCCTCGCCGATATTAATAGCTCTATGCTGAATGTGGGGCGTGATAAATTACGTGATAAAGGCTTAGTGCAGAATATTGAATACGTGCAAGCTAATGCGCAATATCTGCCGTTTGAAGACAATACTTTTGATATTATTACCATTGCTTTTGGCCTACGTAATGTCACTGATAAAAATATGGCGTTACGATCAATGTATCGGGTATTAAAACCCGGTGGTCGTTTATTGGTGTTAGAGTTTTCAAAACCTGAACATGAAATTATCAACAAAATTTATGATTTTTACTCATTTAATATTTTACCGAAAATGGGGGATCTAGTGGCAAAAGACGGTGACAGTTATCAGTATTTGGCCGAGTCTATTCGTATGCACCCTGATCAAGAAACACTCAAAGGCATGATGGATGAAGCAGGTTTTGAACAAACCTCTTATAAAAATTTAACTGACGGTGTCGTTGCTCTTCATAAAGGCTATAAATTTTAGCGTCGATATGAGTAACGTAAAATGAGCCAATTAATGTATCAACAAGCACTCTGCTTAATATTAGAGAAAACTCTTAATAAAGCATTGTCACTCAATACACATGGCCTAAGTGCGCTTACGCCATTAGCGCAAAAAACGTTAACAGTCACTTTAGCAGAATTCGCCTTTCCGTTGAGCTTTTCGGTTGATCAACAACAGCTGTTAGTAACGACATTAACTGAGCGTAGTGATTGCCAGTTAACTAGTAGTCTATCGACTTTAGTTGAGTTAAAAAAAGAGCAGCAGCTTACCGAATTAATTAAGCAAGGTAAGCTCGATATTACCGGCGATATTAAAGTCGCTCAGCAATTCGCATCGCTGTTTGAAAATTTATCAATAGATTGGCAATCTGAGCTGGCTGAGCATATTGGTGATATTCCCACCTATAAATTGTCACAATTTTCTCTGTGGTTAAAAAATAAAATAAGTTTTGCAGCTCAGCAAATTCAAGCCGATGCCAGCGAATGGTTAATACATGAGAAACGCTTAGTGGTTACCCAAAGTGAGCTGTCTTCGTTTAATCAACAAGTGTCTGACATAGCGAGTGATGGCTTAGTGATAGAAGAGAGAATAAAACGCTTGATGAATAAAATGACGAATATCCCCTGTGTTGACCATAATTAATGTGTTATTTAAGTAGGAAATCTTTGTGAGTAGTTTTCGTTTATACCGTATTGTTAAAACATTTTTAAACTTTGGTTTAGATGAGTTACTGCCTAAAAACTCGCTTCCTTGGTATGTTAAAGTCGCGCGACTAAGTTTTTTTTGGCTACGAAATAAACATAAAGATAAACCGTTAGCTCTGCGTTTTCGTTTAGCGATTGAATCACTTGGTCCAGTATTTATTAAATTTGGCCAAATGCTATCAACTCGGCGTGATTTACTGCCCGACGATTTTTCTGAAGAATTAGCACTCTTACAAGATCAAGTGACCGCTTTTGATGGCAAGCTTGCCGAGCAAATTATTATTGAGGCAATAGGGCAAGAAAACTTTGATGCATTGTTTGAAGACTTTGATTTTCAACCCTTAGCATCAGCTTCAATTGCTCAAGTACATACCGCAACGTTAGTTCAGGATGAACAGAAAAAGAAAATTGTCATTAAAGTATTACGACCAAACATTGAAAAAGTGATCCATGCCGACATTAAAGTGATGGCAATGTTCGCAAAAATATTTTCTCGTTGGTTGCCTGATGGCAAAAGGCTTAGACCTAAAGAAGTGGTGGAAGAATATAAAAAGACGATTCTTGATGAACTCGACTTAAACCGTGAAGCTGCTAATGCTATTCAGCTAAAACGTAACTTTAGTCAAGGGCGAGAGAATGACCATATTCTTTATGTGCCTGAAATTTATAGTCAGTATTGTTATAAAAATGTGCTGGTGATGGAGCGAATATATGGCGTGAGCGTGGGCGAAGTGGATAAACTCCACGCACTTGGCGTTGATATGAAGCTATTGGCTGAACGTGGTTTAGATGTTTTTTTCACCCAAGTATACCGTGATAGTTTTTTTCATGCGGATATGCATCCTGGTAATGTCTTTGTTGATGCAACCAATCCTGCCGATCCAACATGGATAGCGATAGATTGTGGCATTGTTGGTACGCTAAACAGAGAAGATAAGCGATATTTAGCTGAGAACTTTGTCGCCTTTTTTAATCGCGATTATCGAAAAGTTGCCCAGTTGCATGTTGATTCTGGTTGGGTGCCAGCAGCAACCAGCGTTGATGAGTTTGAATTTGCAATACGCACGGTATGTGAGCCCATTTTTAATAAGCCACTTGCTGAAATTTCTTTTGGCCAAGTCTTAGTCAATTTATTTAATACTGCTCGTCGTTTTAATATGGAAGTGCAACCGCAACTAGTGTTGTTACAGAAAACCTTACTTTATGTTGAAGGGCTTGGACGTCAGCTCTACCCGCAATTAGATTTATGGCAAACCGCCAAGCCTTTTCTGGAAAACTGGGTGAAAGAGCAAATGGGTGTGAAAGCGGTCTTTAAAAAAATAAAAGAAAATATCCCCTTTTGGAATGAAAAGCTGCCTGAAATTCCTGACCTTGTTTATGATTATTTGAAAGCAGGTAAGGAAACACAATGTCAGCAAGTAACATTGCTGAAACAAATACAACAACAAAATCAAAGTAATACTCAAAAAATTATATATACTGTTTTAGTGGGAGCATTGTTAATCAGTATGGCTATTGTGATTAGTTGATATTGTTTGACAGATACTTATAACAAGTTGTTTAAGTTCTTACCCATCAAGCGAGAATTAAAAACTATCAATAGGTATTGCATTGAGAAAATATAAAAATTATTGGTTAATATTCTGGACGTTTGTTTTAGGTATCAGCTTTTCCTTGGTTATCTATTTTACCATTCAAAAAGGGGAAAAAATTGATCAGCAATTAGCCTTTCAATCAAAAGCGCAGTCAACCGTGCATTCAATTGAAAATGAATTACATAATTTGACCAACGCCTTATATTCTTTAGGCGATTTTGTTCAATTATCCGATAACTTAACACGCAAACAATTTGGCCAGTTTAGTCAAAATCATTTAGCTCGTTACCCGAGTATATTATCATTTTCTTGGGCACCTTTTATTTCGTCTGAACAACGTTCTTCGTTTATTAATATATTGATAAATGAGGGATTCTCTAATGCTGACATCCGTATGATGACGCAATCAGGCCAGTTGATCAGCGATGATGAAAGAGGATATTATTTTCCCGTTTATTATGTTGAACCGTTTGACAGTTTATCCTCACAGTTAGGTTATAACCTTGCTTCAGAAAGTTTAAGGCATCAAGCTTTAAAGAATGCCTTTGACCAAAACAGTATCTCGGTCACCGAAAAATTAACTCTTGTTTTGCAAGAAAAGACCATTACAGGTTTGTTAGTCATCTTGCCAATAGATAAAAAGACAATAGCAAAAGCGGGTAGCGAAATTATTAAGCGAGGAGGCTTAGTTGAGGCGATAAACTTAGAGGCATTAATTAGTTATGTGCTGACCCCAGTGAATGTCGACAAAAGCCATTTGATCCTTATTGATAACGAAGCCTCTGACGGTAATCAACTATTGTATGATTCTAAAGGGCATAACCCTTCTGTTAAAAAGCTTAATCATTACCTTATTGAACAACAAAAAAGTTCAACTTGGCAGCAAACCATTCGTTTTGCTAATCGAAATTACACCGTCATTATTCAGCCAAATCAAGCATTAACGGCATTTAATTTACTGAGTTTGCCGTGGTTGAGTTTTATTACTGGATTAATTCTTACGGCTATTTTTTGTTTTTATTGGCTAAACAGACATCATTCAACCATAGAAACAGTTGTACGGGCACAGCAGTTTTCAAAAACCAATAAAAACTTAAGTGAAGAAATTGTTGAGCGGTTAAAAATTGAGAAAAAATTAATAAAATTTGCTCATGCATTTCAACTGTCGGCGGATGGCATAAATTTGCTGAATATGGAGGGAGATTATACCTATTGTAATCAAGCATCGATCGATTTGTATGGTTACAAGCTAGATCAAATGCACAATTTACATTATTCAGATATTAATCAAGATCCGTCGATTAAAGAGCTGAACCTATTATCTCAGGTTAAAGAACAAGGCGCTTGGCATGGTGAGTTCGCACAAACCCGCAGAGATGGAACCAAGTTTCCAGCGTCCATATCGTTATCGTTAATCAAAGATGATACTGGTAGCCATATTGGCTTTCTAGAAATTACTCGAGACATTACCGAAACTAACTTATTAGAAGCCGAGTTACAGCAATCACGGAAAATGGAAGCTTTAGGCACGTTAGCAGGCGGTATTGCGCATGACTTTAATAATATATTAGCCTCTATTTTAGGTAACTCAGAAATGATATTAATGAGTAAAATAGAGCCAGTAAAAACCCAAGGTTATATTAGCAACATACAAGAGGGCTGTAATAGAGCGGCAGATTTAGTGAAACAGATTATGACCTTTAGCCGCATGGAAACTATGCAACTGAATACATTAGACTTAGCAAAAGCCGTTAATAATGCCTTAACGATTATTCGAGCGACATTACCTGCCAACATTCATATCAATAGTAGTATTAACCCGTATTGTGCCCCGATCAAAGGTGATGAAACCCAGATTCATCAAATATTACTGAATTTATGTGCCAATGCCAGCCAAGCAATTGGTGATGAAGGAGGAACGATAGCAATTGACCTTCATCAAGAGCATACCTTGTCGTACGAACAGCAAGATATAACCAAAGAGAAAATTCAACTCTCAATTACCGATACAGGGAAAGGGATAAGTAGTGAAAATATTACAAAAATATTTGATCCATTTTTCACCACCAAAAAAATTGGCGAAGGTACTGGGCTAGGGTTAGCCGTAGTGAAAAGTATTATTGAGAGTCATGATGGCGAGATTGTTGTGAAAAGTGAACTAAATCAAGGGGCTAGCTTTGTGATCACTTTTCCAACCTGTCATGATGAAAATGAGATAATTCCAGAGCCTGAACCTGAGAAAATAATTGAGATTGTAAAACAGCCCGAATCGTCAGGTAAGCATGTGCTTATCGTTGAAGATGAGCCACATATCTCGAGGTTGTACCAAGAATTTATTAAAGAATATGGTTACCAAACAACAGTGTGTGAAGATGGTAAGCAAGCTTTGGCAGTTTTTGATGATCCCAATACCTGCATTGATCTTGTCTTAACGGACCAAGCGATGCCGAATGTTACCGGTAAAGATTTAAGTATTATCTTATTGAATAAGCAACCTAAGTTACCAATTATCATGTGTACTGGCTATAGCGAAGTGATTAACGAAGATCTCGCAAAAGATATCGGTATTAGAAAATACTTTTTAAAGCCAGCAAGCTTAACAAAATTGATGGAAGCGATTGATCAGTTATTGAAAGAGTAAATTATCTTGATATACACTCATCACTATCAATCATTATTAGTGAATTTATTATCAGTCATTTATCTTTATTACCTGCGTTACTCTCTGGACCTTTAGTTAGGCATGTGGATAGCCATCAAGTGACTTTTTGGTTGGCTACTAGTAACGCCTTCTCACTTCATTTTCAATTGTTTGACAATGACCAGGCATTGTTTGACCGTGAACTCTCTTCAAAAGAGCAGCAAGTGATCCCGATTGGCAAACATGCCTACATTCACTTGATTACCCTTGATTTTTCTCAGCCTCTGCCAGTAGATAAAACTCTTCATTACCAATTTATACTCAATAATAAAGAGGATAAGCAACAACACAAGCTAAGTGAGTTAATTCCTGAAATACTCTATTCAGGAGAGAAACTTCCCAGCTTTAAAATCCCCCAAAATATTGAGTCGTTGTTACATGGTTCTTGTCGAAAGCCTCATTTTGACAGTGGTGATGGGTTAAAGCGTGTTGATGATGTGATCGCCGAAAGCCTTCAAAATAAAACCAGCCGACCAGCATTACTGATGATGTCTGGTGATCAAGTTTACGCAGATGATGTTGCCGGACCAATGTTAGTCGCTATTCATCAAGTTATTGAATTACTTGGACTGCATAGTGAAGAATGGCAAGGAGCGGTGGTTAATAGTAGCGAAGCATTATTCTCAAGCGAGCTTTGCTATTATCAGCGAGATAAATTATTACCACATACTAAAGCGAATAAAATACTTTATGAAAAGTTTTTTGCTGCGAGTAAAAAACCTATATTTACCTCGGTGAACTCAAAAAATCACTTAGTTACCTTTGCTGAAAATATCGCTATGTATCTGTTAGTTTGGTCACCTGAGTTGTGGAAGTTGGTTGATTTTTCAAACACGAAAATAATCGCTGAATATCAACAGCAATACCAAAAAGAGCAAACTATCATCGCGGGTTTTGTTGACGGATTATCCAGTGTCAGAAGAGCGTTAGCGCATATCCCCACTTATATGATTTTTGATGATCATGATATTACCGATGATTGGAATCTTACGCGAGGTTGGGAAGAAGCGGCATACGGACACCCATTTTCTAAACGTATTATTGGCAACTCTTTAATAAGTTATTGGCTTTGTCAGGGCTGGGGCAATAGCCCGAAGAAATTTTTGCCTTTAAATAAGCAGTGTGATGACTTTTTTACCGAACAAGGTCTTGACCAACAAGACCAGCTCATTGAAACGTTATTGGCTTGGCAGCAATGGCATTATTCTTTAGCTACAACACCTAAAATGGTCGTGTTAGACACGCGCACTCAACGTTGGCGTTCTGAGAGCCGATCGTCTAAACCCTCAGGGCTGATGGATTGGGAAGCGTTGTCAGAGTTGCAGCAAGAATTAATCAATGAGAAAAAAGTCATTGTGGTTTCTCCTGCCCCTATTTATGGGGTGAAAATGATTGAAGCCATTCAACGAATTTTTACATTTTTTGGTCAGCCATTGATGGTTGATGCTGAAAACTGGATGGCTCATTCTGGTACAGCTAATGTGATGCTCAATATTTTTCGACATGTTAAAACGCCACCCGAATTTATTATTCTGTCGGGGGATGTTCATTACTCGTTTGTTTATGATATTACTCATCGCTTTCGTCGCAGTAGTTCGAAAATAGTGCAAATCACCAGTAGCGGTATAAAAAATCAGTTTCCAACGGGGTTACTTAATTGGCTTGATGTTTTAAATCGCTATCTTTATGCAACCTATTCTCCTCTGAACTGGTTTACCAAGCGTCGGCGGATGAAAATTCGTGTCAGAAAACCCAACGACAATCCAGTAAAAACATTATTTAATGGCAGTGGCATCGGGCAAATTACCTTAACGGATGATGACGATATTGTTGAAGCTAAATTATTAACTACAGACGGGAAAAGTGTCACCTTTATCCCTAAAGAAGATACCTAGCTTAAGTTCATCATCTCTAAATTAACACATTTAAGTGCTCGTCATTAACGACCTGTATCGCTAGTAATTACATCAAGCTAGTGTTTTAACAATTCAGCTAAACTTGGCTCTTTTGATAGCAATGTTTTAGCACTAAACGCTAGCTTGTGTGTGCCATGGCAATTGGCACAGGCTTGCACGGCTAAGGTACCTAACGCCATGCCTTGCTCTTTCAGCGTACCTGTTTTCAAACTAGCCTCTAAACTTGATAAAGTCTTTTTCATCGCTTGATTGGGATAAGGCTTATTCTCTTTTGCGTGACAATCGCTACAGACGTTGCCGAGTTGTATCATGCCTTTATTGAGGTCATCGAGAGTGGATAAGGCAAGCTCAGGCATTTCATCTTTAAACGCAATTTTAATTTGATTGACTTGCTGACTTAACATTTGCATATGCGAATTAAAGGGTTGCGATGGCTCAACTTCTATCGCTGAAAAGTCGGCTGATCGATACATTAATGCGGTGATCGCTTGATAGTCACTATGACAAGAGTCACAATTTTCTTGTAATTTTTTTACTGCAGTTAACACCCCTTGATAATTTTGGCTATTGGCAGCGCTTTGTAAATGTGACAATGTGCTCAGATCTAATTTGTTACTCCAACTCGGCACCATGTCAGCAATTTTTGGATAATGTTGATTTAACGCTTGTGACCATTCAACAAGATGTTTATCGTCTTGCTTTTCTGCATAAAACTCGACAGCTTGCATTTCACGGCGCAACTTAAACATATTGTGTAACCAAACTTGACGTTTATTTTCTGGTTTGTACCACTGTGCAAGGGCTTTAGGAGGCGTCTTGATTATAGTTACTTTGTCTTTATGCTTATAAATAATGCCTGCTATGACTAAAGCAAGCAGCAATTGCAGCGCAAAAAAGTAAGCCCATCTCATTGTGTATTCTTCCTGACGTCAGATATTTATATCAAGGAATAGTAACGCTACTTAGCTATTAAGCAGTTGATCAGGCGCAAAAAGATAGCACTCCTTTTTATGTGCTCTTTAATTTCGTCAATAAGTCATGAATTTCTGCTTTTAATGCTTTATCGATGATCTTATTACAACTAATTTTGGCTTTTTCTAACTGTATTATTGCTGCTGCGTTATCGCCTAGCTCAACGTTTAATGTGGCAATTGAGTAACCAATAGATGAACAAAAATCTTTCGAGTTAATGGCTTCTGCTTTGACTAACGCTTTCTCATAAATAGTGATCGCTAACGCTAAATCATCGGTAAAATCAGCTAGTGTTTCCCATTGTACCGGATGATCTTTATCGGTATTTTCATGTAATTCACATAACTGTTGTAGTTCGGCATAAAAGCCATCAAATCTTTTTTGATTTTGTTGATTAGCCGCGCTCATTAAACTGTCTGCCAGTGACAATACGCGTTTATAAATTTTAGTATTCATCGTTTTCCTAGTTTTATTGCAGTTACCTGATGCAACAGCTCACGAACGCTTTTGCATCAGGTTAATTTATGTTGCGTTATTTTTGTTGGTTAATCCAATCTTTGGTTAACTCTTCGAGCAATGCCATAGGTAAACTGCCATTTTTTAGCATGTGGTCGTGAAATTGACGAATGTTAAATTC
This sequence comes from Colwelliaceae bacterium 6441, assembly GCA_040779345.1. GTDB lineage: Bacteria > Pseudomonadota > Gammaproteobacteria > Enterobacterales > Alteromonadaceae > Thalassotalea_H. The sequence goes on from JBFONU010000002.1 coordinate 282,077, forward strand.
AGCGCCAAGTTCTTTTTCAGCCAAAGCGCGCAGTTGTCTAATTTTGATTTCCCCTATCTTGTAAGAAAGCGCTTGTGCTGGCCAACTGATATAACGATCAATTTGCGCGATAACATCCGCCATGCTTAATGCGGTATTTTCGGCTAAAAAATCAATCGCTTGCTGACGTGACCAACCTTTTGCATGAATGCCGGTATCAACGACTAATCGACAAGCACGCCATGCCTCATACGTTAAACGACCAAAATCACTGTATGGGTCTTGATAAAAGCCCATTTCTTTACCTAAACGTTCTGAATATAATCCCCAACCTTCACCATATGCTGCGTGGTATAAGGTTTTTCTAAATTCTGCCATGTCAACTTCTTGTGCAATTGCGCTTTGAAAATGATGACCGGGCTCTCCTTCATGAAATGTTAATGCTTCGAGAGTATATAACGGCTGACTTTCTAAATTTTTGGTATCTAAAAAATAAGTCCCAGAGGTTGTACCGCTTCCATCTGAAGCAACATAATAAGCGCCACCATTTGGTGCGGGTTTTATATCAAAGGTTTGTCTGGGTAAATTAGAGAACCATTTAGGCAATTGCGCTGCCATTTTACGAGTAATGTAACTGGCTTTTTCGAGCAAGTCTCGTTCGGTTGTGGTATAAAATTTTTCGTCGGTACGTAAAAATTCAATGAAAGACTTAAAGTCACCGGTAAAACCTACATCTTTAATAATCGTCTGCATTTCATGGCGAATACGCTTCACTTCGTCTAATCCAAGCTGATGAATTTCATCAGCAGACAATTGCGTTGTGGTGTAAAATTCAATTAAGTATTTATAGTAATCTTTGCCACCTGCTAACTCGCTGATCCCAGCTTTTTTGCGACAATTTGTTATATATTCTTGGGTAAAAAATTTATAGAATTTTTTGTACTCCGGAATGACTGCCGTTTTGATTAGTCTTGAGCCTTCATCAATAAAACGTTGCTTATCTTGTGCTGAAATGTTGCTAGGCATATTAGCGAAAGGCGCATAAAAAACACTTTGTTTGATATCATCCACTAGATGCTTTTTTATGCCCTTGTGATAATTTTTAAAGCTTTCGCAATAATGCACATGTTCCGATGCTATCGCTTCTTTTAAATTAACAATATGCTCTTGGTTATAACGTGGAAAATCTGCCAAGCTGATTAAGTAATTCTGATAATCTTGAGGCGTTAAAAATGACATATTTGCCGGAGCACCAGCAAAATAACTGTCAAAACCTGAGTAATAATTTAGTGGATATAAATGGTCAAGTTGTTGATAACTGTTTGCTTCAGTTTGGCGTTCATATTTGAATAAACGGTAAGTGATTTGGTCTTTGGCAGATAAATCATTTAAATTAATTTTTGCTAGTCGTTGTAATAACTCACTATTGTATTTTTCACGGCGTTCGCGTCCTTTTTTTGACATGTCAGGTAACTTACCATTCATGCGAAAAGCATCAGGGTCTTTACGGAAAAATATTTGTTCTTTGTTCGCGGTTTGCCAGTGTTCGTCTATGAGTTGATTAAACGCTTTTGTGGCACTTGTGTCAGTTGCTTGAGTAGAAAAACTTAAGCTAAAAACAACTGAAATCAATAGCGTGAGCCATGTTTTTATTTGATTTTTATGCATGATGATAAACCTTCGAGGGTGTGATTAGTTATTATTGTTACCGCAATTATATGGTAATTTTGAAAAATAATCGCTGCGCTTTATTTGTTAGTTTCGTATGATGTGTAATAGGTTATTATTTTGCCAACAAGGCAAACTATTTTAGGGTGGATTATATGATAAAGTTTTCTCGTGCGGGGTGGAATAATGTCATTATTTTTGCCGTGTTGGGCTTTATTTTATTGATCAATGCGACACATGATAATGTATTTACTTCTGCATCTTCTGATATTGACACGCAACAAGGGACACCTATTTTAGGCACTAATGCCGTCATTTTAACGCTCACTATTAATCAGCAAATTAAAATAGAGCGTATTGGTAAAACTTGGCGTGCAGTTCCCTCCAATATCCAAGGGCAAGCACTAGAACAAATGATGTTAACGTGGCAGCAAACGGTTGGTAGTCAAATAGATGCGCCTGCTGATATAGACCATCAGCTTGCGCTTATTGTGAGTGTTGAGTTAGCGGGGCAAGTTCAACCGCTTGTGTTAAGTTTACATGTGATGTCTGATGAGTTGTTAGTGTTTAATCATCTGCACGAACAATGGGTGTCATTACCGATGCCAATCTATGCTCAATTATTACCTGCTCAAGTATTTGGTGACTAAGCGTCAGTTATTTTTAGGAAAGTAAAATGAAATTATGTGCCATTTTGTCAATGGATTGTTTAGATGATTTTGAAGCGTATGACAATTTAATTGTCCCCCATTTATTAACACTTGGTTGGCAAGTTGAAGTGATTTCTTGGCGAGCAAAAAATGTTGATTGGGGTAAATACCAAGCGGTGATCATTCGTACGCCATGGGATTACCAAGAAGATGCCTCGGCATTTTTACACGTGCTTAATAATATCGAGCAATCATCAGCACATCTGGAAAATAGCTTAGCGATTGTCCGCTGGAATATTGATAAAATTTATCTGCAAGACTTAGCAAAGCTCGACGTTAATTTAGTACCTACACTTTGGCGAGCACGCTTACACACTGAAGATTCGATTACCGCCGACGATTTACACCAATACTTTTCTCACTTTCAAGCAGAGCAAATTGTTTTAAAGCCAAGAATCAGTGCAAATGCAGATAATACCTTTTGGCTATCAAAAGAAAATGCTCAGCAGCACTTGCTGGAGATGAATAGCGCGTTTGAAACGCGTGATTTTATGATCCAGCCTTTTATGTCGCACATTTTAAGTGAAGGCGAATATTCATTATTTTATTTTAATGGTCAATATAGTCATGCCATATTAAAAACACCTAAAGCGAATGATTTTCGTGTGCAGGAAGAGCATGGCGGCCGGTTAACAACTATTGAACCGGAAGCTTCACTTGTTGAACATGCCAACCTTTGTATGAAAGCGATCAGCCAGTTACATCAAATACCGCTTTATGCACGAGTAGATTTTGTTCGCCATCAAGATGGCTTTGCTTTGATGGAAGCTGAACTAATAGAACCATCTTTATACTTTAATATGGACGACGAATCGCCAGCACGTTTTGCCAAAGCCTTTGATAACCGTATGAATAAACTGGCTTTATAACTAAAAAGAATCATTAAAATGCCTGAATTACCCGAAGTAGAAGTTTGTCGTTTAGGCATTACGCCTCATATTATTCATAAAAAAATTACTCAGGTGGTGGTACGTCATAAGCAATTGCGCTGGCCTATTCCGGATGAAGTGCAAAGCTTGGTAGGGCATGAAGTTTTATCGGTTGAACGGCGGTCAAAATATTTACTCATCAAAGTGACCCACGGTACACTCGTGCTTCATTTAGGCATGTCAGGCACCATACGAGTGATTGACGCTAATACGCCCGTCGCTAAGCATGACCATTTTGACTTAGTCTTTGAACATCAAAAAGCGTTACGGTTAAACGATCCGCGTCGTTTTGGTGCTGTTTTATGGTTTGCTGATCACCATGATGCACAAGGTATTTTAGCTAAGCTGGGTCCTGAGCCATTAAGTGAAGATTTTGCCCATGGCTATTTGTTTCATAAAGCTAAAAATAGAAAAGTCCCGATTAAAACTTTTTTAATGTCTAATCCTGTAGTGGTCGGCGTTGGTAATATTTATGCGAATGAAGCTTTGTTTAAAGCGGGGATTATGCCTACTGCATTAGCGGGGAGTTTATCTGAACAACGGTTAAACACTTTAACCGATATTATTAAAAAAGTATTAGAAGATGCCATTGAGCAAGGCGGCACCACGTTAAAAGACTTCACTCAAGCAGATGGTCGCCCCGGTTATTTTGCTCAAAAACTACAAGTGTATGGTCGGGCGGGGAAAAAATGTTTCAGATGTGATGAAGTCTTAGAAGAAATTCGCCAGTCAAATCGCAGCTCAGTTTTTTGCCCAAGCTGTCAGCAAAACTGATCATTGCTTATTGGTAGGCAACAAAAAAAGTTCCTTGTACTAACTCGCCAAATCTATTCTCAAAGCGGTGGGGAAGATTCGCATTGAATGTGATTGCATTTCCTGCTTCGACATAAATGAGTTGTGAAGCTAAATGAACTGCTAGTGTTCCGCTATCCACCCATAAATATTTGTTTGCTCCATTGGTCGAATTAGCGGCAAATGCTGTTTTCCCATATTTAACAAAGTAGAAGCGATAAAAGTCAGCAGGCGAAGAAGCCGACTTACTCATGAGTTGATGGCAAACAAATGAGCTGTTTTTTTTGCTGACAATATTTTGCTTCGATGGCGAGAGTATATTGACCTCTTGCGAGCCAACAGGAGGTTTAACAAAGTCTTCTAAACTTATATTCATGGCCTTGGCAAGCTTTGACAGTACAACGATCGTTGGGCTTTTTTGGCCACTTTCTATTTGAGAAATCATCGAGCGACTAACGCTTGAACGATCGGCTAACGATTGAAGCGTTTCTTGGTTAGCTTGTCGATAGCTGCGAATGAATGAACCTAAGTAATCAAATTCCATTTCATTATTCCTCTATAGTGGATTAATTCCATCATAAGGTTTTTTAAAATAAAAGGGAAGGCTAATATGATGTGACTAACATACTCATATTTGTACTAAGGAAAAGAATATGTCTGATGAAAATAAAGTTGTTGCTATCACCGGTGGAAATTCAGGAATTGGTTTAGCCATTGCGCAGTTGTTTTTAAATCGGGGTTATAAAGTGGCAATTTTTGCTCGTTCAATTGAACGAATGGAACAATTCAAACAAGCCTCTCCTGATGATATTTTTATTTATTCTGGCGATGTATGTCGAGCTGATCACCTTGAAGACTTCTATTTTCGGTGTGCACAAAAGTGGGGCAACATTGATACTGTTATTGCTAATGCGGGCGTTGCCATACCTGAAAACATTCAAGCTATCACAGAAGAAAGTTTTGATAAAAGTGTAAATATTAACTTCAAAGGGGTTTTCTTTACGGTACAAAAATCACTTAACTATCTAAAAGAAGGCAGCTCAATTGTACTTATTTCTTCAATTCAAGCGCAACGAGGGGCTGGTATCTGGTCTGTTTATGGGGCAACAAAAGCGGCCGTGAGATCGTTAGCGCGGTCATTTGCACAAGAGTTGGCGGGAAGAGAGATCAGAGTGAACGCTTTGTCTCCTGGCGTTACAGAAACCCCTATATTAGATAAATTTGGTTTTGAAGAAGATAATCTAAAAGGGATAATAAAACAGGTAAGTGAAAATACGCCTTTAGGGCGCCTTGGCAAGCCCATTGAAGTTGCAAGAGCTGCGCTATTTCTAGCATCAGATGATGCATCATTTATTACGGGGAGTGATTTACAGGTCGATGGCGGTCTTGCTCAAATTTAGGAGTGAATAATAGCTAAACGATTTACTGATGGCTTTTTTCCTTCTGCTGGTCATCTTTATTTATCGCACTGATCTCAACAACTTGCTGTTTATTCAACGGATAAATAGCTTTTATTCTACAGGTTACTTCTGGATATTCGTTAGTTGCAATAGTGTCATAGTTTGCATGGAGTGTTGAATTTGTTAAGCGATTCAAAATAATTGCGTGTGCCCAGCGAAGCCCCGGACAATAACTGCGTAACTCGAGTAAATATTGTTGTTTAGGAGATGAAGATATTATTAAAAACTCATCGGTTAAACTATTCCAGCCATGAAATTTGAAGGATGAAATTTTATTGATACTTTCAATTTCATTCACTTTGATATAGTCAATAAAGGCTAGGCTTTTCTCTTTGAGAGAGGCGCTACTGTTGTTCGAACACGCACTGAACAATAATAAACTTAACAGTAGGGAGAGTAGTAATTTCATCATAACACCGTTGCTAAACTAAACCTGAGTAAATGAATCCTAATACATGTGCACTTAGATCAGTGACTATCATTAATATTAGCGCAATGATAGTCATTTAACTATGAGTAATTTGTCAGCTAAGTCGTTATCCAAGGAATTATTGGGCTATTTCTTTTCGAGTGCTTTTTGAACCACTGGGTGTACAAATTGGCTAACGTCGCCATTATGCAAAGAGACTTCTTTGACCAATGTTGAAGAAATAAAAGAATTCCCCTCGGAAGGTGTGAGGAATACGCTTTCTAACTCAGGTGATAATCGACGATTCATATTGGCTAATTGAAACTCGTATTCAAAATCAGACACCGCACGTAAGCCTCTGATCAATACTTTTGCTTGGTTTTCTTTGGCAAAGTCGACTAACAAACCGCTAAACCCAACCACAGTCACATTGTCTAAATGCTTACTGGCTTCTTCGATCATAGCGACACGTTGCGCTAAGTCAAAACGAGGCTTTTTACTCGGGCTGGCGGCAACACCCACAATGACTTCACCAAATAATCGGCTAGCGCGTTCAATAAGGTCGGTATGACCGTTAGTCACGGGGTCGAATGTTCCAGGGTAAATTGCTTTAACAGTCATGATTGCTTCATTTGTTATATCACTATTTGAGCTATTGTAAGGGGTAGAATAAGCCGATGACAACTAAGATAGTTTAATATTATCTAAATAGAGGGTAAAACGTTAAAGTATTTACTCGAAAAAGGCTTTCAATCTAAGGAATTTTGATAGTATTATAGGTAAATCGACTAATTAACTAGAAGTAATATGCATGAAAACCCGTGATAAAATAATTCAAGCCAGTATCGAGTTATTTAATGAGCAAGGTGAACGTAATGTCACCACTAATCATATTGCCGCTCATTTAAGTATTAGTCCGGGTAATTTGTATTACCATTTTCGTAATAAAGAAGACATTATTTTGTCGATTTATGAAGAGTATGCGCGAAACTTACTGCTCGATACCTTCCCTAAAGTTAACCCTGAAATGAAACCCCTTGATACCATCATTCTTTACATGGATGCGGTGTTTCAAGCATTAATGAAGTTTCGCTTTTTTTACGCTAACTTACCCGTGTTATTGGCTAAAAACCCTTTATTGCATGAGAAATATGTTGAAGTGCAACATACCATTAGCAAACGTTTAAAAGAGATGTTAATTTCTTTACGTAATGCTGAAATGATGGAGTTTGACGACGAAGAATTGTCAGATATTGTCAGTATATTGCGATTAATTAATACCTTTTGGCTAAGCTTTCACCAGACACAAAATGAAAATACAGACATTAATGACTCGGTGTTTTTAGACGGTGTATTGAAAATTTTAGTCTTGCTACGCCCATATATCACAGATTCAGCGAAGGCTGATTTTCTAGAAGCGCGTACTATGTATCAACAACGCCACAAAGACTCGCTCGTTAGTGCTTAACTCACTAGCAAAATTATAGTGTATAGATGTCGCTAAACTTAAGCGACTAAATAGCTTTCAATAATTATTTGCCAATTATCTGCTTGCCAGTGAAAGGTGGGTAATCTTTTCTGCTCTTTATTGAATGAACGTAATAAGCGATCTAAATTGGCTTGTTGCCAAGCTTGGTCAGGGTTTCGTTGTTCTCCGCGGTCGAAGTCAATTAACCACACCTTTTCATTGCTATCAATTAAAATGTTATGGGCGTTGAGATCATGGTGATAAATCCCTTGTTGGTGAAACGCTTTAATACAGCGACCAATTTTCTGCCATAATTCTGTTGAAAGGCTGTGCTTTGACATGAGGGCAACAAGGTCTTGTGCTTGAGTGATACGCGCCGTTAAAATATCTGCTTGATATATCAAACCCGACCTTTTAATGCGATAGGCAATAGGTTTTGGGGCAGGTAGACCAAGAGCCGACAAGGTCTTCAATAAAGCAAACTCTTTAGCAGCACGGGTGTTTTCAAACCCGGTAAATAAATAACTGTCATGAATGAGTTTACCGACTAATCCGCCACGATAATAATGGCGTAATACCCAATCATGGTGTAAATGTTGAATAAAATACGTTGTACCACGACCTTGAGCAGTACCTGATATGGCATTTTGTTGTTGCCAATAGTCAGCGCAAAGCATGTTTGCTGTAAAATCATCGACGGCATTTTCGTCAAAACAACAATAAATATTGCCTTGTTGGACAATTTTTTCATGACAGGGTTTTACAATTGCCGAAGGGTTCAAGATAATGCGCCTATTAAATTAATTTATCAGTCAACTATTGTGGTGATTCTTCTATGGCGGGTCAAATGACAGCACCAAAAAATTTATGTTTGTTACGACTTTCCGCCATTGGTGACGTTTGTCATGCCGTTGCTATGGTACAACAAATTCAACGGCAATACCCAGAAACTAAAATTACTTGGGTGATTGGTAAAATTGAAGCCTCTTTATTGCGGGGATTACCCGGTGTTGAGTTTGTTATCTTTGACAAAAAAGCAGGCCTTAAAGGTTATCGCGATTTGCGCGACACATTAAAAGGGCAAACATTTGATGTGTTATTACATATGCAAGTGGCACTTAGAGCAAGTATTGCTAGTTTATGTATTTCGGCGAAAGTGAAAATTGGCTTTGATCGTTTTCGTGCGAAGGAAGGCCAGTGGCTATTTACCAATAAAAAAATTGCTCCACAAAAAAATCCCCATGTTCTTGATGGTTTCTTAGGCTTTGCGCAAGCATTAGGGGTAACACCCCAAACTCCGTCATGGCATATGCCGATCAGTGATGAAGATCAATTATGGGCGAGTGAAAAGCTAGCCTCTTCAAAGCCGGTTGCCATTATTTCACCGGCAGCGAGTAAAGCCGAGCGCAATTGGCATAGTGAAGGTTATGCAAAAATTGCCGATCACCTTATTGAGCGAGGTTTTGACGTCGTCATTTGTGGTGGTCCTACGACGGCGGAAAAACTACTGGCTGAAGAAATTAATAGTCTTAGCCAGCATTCATTACAGAATTTAGTCGGTGAAACATCCCTTAAACAATTACTGGCTTTGTTAAAACTGGCGCATTTAGTGATAGCACCAGATACTGGCCCAGCACATATGGCGGTTACGGTAGGGACTCCAGTGATCGGTTTATATGCACACTCCAACCCTTTGAGAACAGGTCCTTATCATTATCAACATTATGTAGTCAGTGGTTATAAAACCTCGGTTGAGCAGCAATATAAAACGCCCTTAGAAAATTTACCTTGGGGTATTCGCGCCAAAGGAAAAGGCTTAATGCATGCGATCATTGCTGAGCAAGTCAAAGAGAAAATCAGACAGTTAATCACAGATCATTACCCTGAAATGGACTAACGTTATTAATATTTCACCTGAGCACACCGAATAAAATCGCCTTTAGATACTTCAATCGTGTTCTACGCCAGTTAAAACACGTTGAATAAACGGCCATTTTTGTTGCGTATAGTGTTCACGCTGATCAGAAAATTTGTTAGCTAATTGATATTTCAGGGTTTGGTATTGAGCTGCCAAGTTGGGATCGGCTCTAAGTGCATCTCGAAATGTTATTCGTTCGTGCCATAAAGGACTTTGGTAAGGGACAAGGTGCAGGTGATGAGTTCTTATCTCTGGAGTAGGTTTGCAAAACCAGTGCATAACATCAGCTTTATGAGGATAATAACAATAGCCACTGGCGACCAGAATATCGATAAGATGAGTGGCGGCGCTAAGTGACTTTACTCCAACCATAATATCAATGATAGGTTTAGCCGCAAGTCCTCTAACAGCGGTACTGCCAACATGTTCAATTGTGCCATCAATATCATCGCCAATTAATGCGATCAATCTAGCTTGCTCATCGGCAAATAGTGTTGGCCAGTTTGGGTTGTATTTTTCAATTATAATTTTAGCGTCAATCATTAGCGGTACTTATTTTGAATACCGATTATTTAGCTAGCAATGTTTTTAAAACATTAACGGCGCGTATACTCGCCCCTTGATTTTCATGCACCACTTGGTAGGCATTTTCTCCTAGTAGTGTTCTTTTAGCGTCATCTTCTAATAATGCTTGCACAGTTATGCTTAATGTTGCGGCATAATCATCAGCGGGTGTAGTTGGTGTTGTGCAGAGCTGTGTAATGCCCTTTTTTAACGATAACTGGGTCATTACTTTTTTAAAATTCGCCATATCATGACCAACGACTATCGCCTTTTTAAATAAAGCGGGCTCTAATGGGTTATGACCGCCAATGGTTGAAAAGCTGCCTCCCATCGTCACAATATCAGCTAAAGCGCAGGTCGCTAACAGCTCTCCTAAGGTATCGATAAGCCAAATGTTATCATCGGCTTTAACCGTGGTTTTCTCGCTACGTCGAACCGTTTGAAAACCTTGTTGCTGACATTGCTGAAATATACTGTCAAAGCGTTCAGGGTGGCGTGGAACAATAATTAATAACAAGTGCGGAAAGCTTTTTTGCAAACGTTTAAAGCTAGATAAAATCAGAGCTTCATCGCCTGTGTGTGTGCTAGCCACTAACCAAACGGGGCGTTCGCTTTTAATAAATTCTTTTAGTATTTGCTGTTTAAGTTCAACTTCAGGGCTAATGTGCAGATCAAATTTTAAGTTTCCAGACACTTTACAAGTATTTGGGTGCGCACCTAGCGATAGGAAGTTTTTTTGGTTGTCATCACTTTGGGTCAAAACTGCATCAAAACGTTGTAAACAAGGTCTGATCAGCCAATCAAGTTTTTGATAACTTTTCATCGACTTATCAGACAAGCGGCCATTGACTAACAGCAGTTTAATGTGGTGTTGATGACATTGTGCGATTAAGTTCGGCCATAATTCTGTTTCCATTAACACAATGGCTTGAGGTTTTAATCTGCTTAAGAACAGCGATGTGCTGGGAAAAACATCTAAGGGTAAATAGCAATGCTGCACTCGGTCGGCAAATGTTTTCTTCACTTGAGCTGAGCCTGTTGGCGTAAAGGTGGTAAAGGTGATGGGCGTTTCAGGTTGGCTTTTTAATAGTTGTTCAATAAAAGGAGTTAAAGCGATCACTTCACCCACACTTGCCGCATGTACAATAATACCGTGTTGTTTAAATGATTTTGAAATAAATCCTAAACGTTCGAGCAAGCGCTGCCGATAAGCACTGTGGTTATGGGATCGAAAAATGAATAGCAAAATAATGACAGGTAAAAGTATTAGTAATGCAATACGATAAATAATCAAAGCGAAGGAGTAGCGCACATCAAAGCTTCTGTAAGTGAAATTACCGACAGTATACTTGATTGTCTGCCATTGGATAAAGTGCTCAGTAGTTGAAATAGTTCCTCACACTTGAAGCTAACAAGTTAGGTTAATGAGCAAAAGTAGCTGATAGCGTTAATTTACGTTACTCTACAGGTATTAACACATGATTAATGCTACTAAAAACTGAGGGAAATACGTTGAGTTTATTGTTCAGTAACCGACCAAAGAGTCCATTGAAATTTTTCACCTTGTTATTAAGCGCAATATTGTCTATTTCTGTATTTTCCCAAGAAGCAGCACTAGAACAACAAACTGATGAGCCTGAAACGGTCAACCAAGTAAAATTCATGACCCAAGATAAGTTTATGTTGTCGGGACAGTATTATGCAGGTAAAGCAGATCACTCAGGGGTATTACTATTACACGACTGCTCAAATGATAGTCGCAGTTACGATAAGCTTACCGAGCTACTTGCTCAATATGGTTTACATGCTTTTGCGCTAGATCTCAGAGGACACGGAGACAGTGTTAATGAAAAATTTTCACATTATAATGTTAAAAGAAATTCAAAAGATATTGTCACCTATCAAAGCGAAACGGCCCGTATCTCTTCATATTGGCAAAGCGATGTAATGGAAGCCTTTAATTACTTACGCACTAAAGTAAATAAAAAACGTGATATTGCGGTTGTAACAGCTGGATGTTCATCTGCTCAAGCGGTATTTCTTGCGCAGAAAATGCGAATTAAAAGTTTTGTGATGATCAGCCCGACATTGAATTATATGGAAAAAGAGCATTATAAAAACTTAATAGATATTCCCGTGTATTTTATTGACTCTGCTCATCACGCGGACACCTATCAAACGAGTAAAGAATTGTTTGACTGGAATGGCGACAGCCGTTCAATTTTTCAAATTTTTAAAGGGATAAAGCAAGGGCATTCACTCTTGAAAAGTAAACGATACTTGTCGCATGATGTTGCTTTATGGCTTGATGATACATTGTCAAAATAAACGTATCGGCTGCAAAAATTTACTATCAGTATTTGTTATCTTTGTAAGATAGTATCTAGCATGATAGAAGAATTTGTTCGTTCAACTCCTTCAAGTGAGCATACGGTATTTAGAATCGTGCTTAATTTTTCTAAAGTTTGCGCTTGAATGGTCACTAACAAATCGTATTCACCACTAATTGAATAAATGTGACTGATCTGGTGGATTTTTCTTAAAGCGATACATAGCGTTTGCCTTAAATTAGGTCGCACTTTTAATGATACATTGGCAGAAACAAGTTTGTTGATGTAGTCATTGCCTAAGACAACACTATAGGATTTGATCACCCCGTTGTTTTCTAATTTTGTCAGCCTATTCTGTATTGCGGTTCGAGATACGTTGGTTGCTCGAGCAATATCTGAAACACTTGCGCGCGCATTACATCTTAATATAGACAGTAATTCTTCGTCTTTTTCGGTGAGCAAAATCCTAATTCCTTTCGTCAAAAATCATAAAGCCTATCAAAATATACATTTTGACAGGTCTATATGTCAATTTAACTATAAAAATTGGCATTTCATCAAGTAATGTCACTTTTTTTACCAAGTCGTCTAGGCTAATAATAGTCAATCGTCTGAACTCGCGATATAAAACATATGATTACTAGCAATATCAATTGCTAAAAGCATAAGAAATGAGTGTGCTTCATACTCATTATTCCGAGCCCAGGTTAACTATTAAATAAAACCGATTAATAAGGAATGAGAGTGACAAATTCTTCAGCAACAGGTGATTTTTATACACACCTACAAAATGAAATCGCGCAAGTTAAACAAGATGGTTTATATAAAGCCGAACGCGTTATAACCACTGCACAGCAAGCAAAAATAGCCGTTAATACCGGTGAGGAAGTTGTTAATTTTTGTGCAAATAATTATTTAGGTTTGGCGAATCACCCTTCGTTAATTGCTGCGGCGAAAGCAGGTTTAGATGAACATGGCTTTGGTATGGCTTCTGTGCGCTTTATTTGTGGCACACAAGATATACACAAAACATTAGAGCGAAAACTGTCTGACTTTTTAGGGATGGAAGATACCATTTTATATTCGTCTTGTTTTGATGCTAATGCGGGGTTATTTGAAACCTTATTAGGCCCAGATGATGCCATCATCAGTGATGCTTTAAATCATGCGTCAATTATCGATGGTGTGCGTTTATGTAAAGCCAAGCGCTATCGTTATGCTAATAATGATGCTGCAGAATTAGAGAAGCAATTGATCGCAGCTGATGCCGCAGGCGCCAGATTTAAACTTATCGCCACCGATGGCGTGTTTTCTATGGATGGCGTTATTGCTAACTTAACCGCTGTTTGTGATTTAGCTGATAAATATAATGCCATGGTCATGGTTGACGACTCTCACGCCGTTGGTTTTGTTGGTGATAAAGGGCGAGGTAGTCATGAATACTGTGATGTGATGGGACGTGTTGACATTATTACTGGCACGTTAGGCAAAGCAATGGGTGGAGCTTCAGGTGGCTATACCTCGGCTAAAAAGGAAGTGGTTGAATGGTTACGTCAGCGTTCTCGCCCTTATTTGTTCTCTAACTCATTAGCCCCTGCTATTGTTAATGCCTCAATTCAAGTGATTGATTTATTAGCAGAAGGTGATGCCTTACGTCAAACATTAAAAGATAATGCAAGCTATTTTAGAACCAATATGGAGGCCGCAGGTTTTACTTGTGGAGGAGCGGATCACGCCATTATTCCTGTCATGCTTGGTGACGCAAAAGTAGCAAGTGATATGGCGGACCGACTTTTAGGCGAAGGTATTTATGTGATTGGTTTTTCATTTCCAGTGGTTCCTAAGGGACAAGCACGCATTCGTACACAAATTTCAGCAGCGCATTCTAAAGAGCAGCTAGATAAAGCGATCGCAGCATTTACTGCTATTGGCAAAGATATGGGTATCATTTAAGGGGATCATGATGAAGTCATTAGCAAAGCTACATGCTAAAGAAGGTATTTGGATGACTCAATCGGTTAAGCCAAAATTAGGGCATAACGATTTATTAATCAAAATAAAAAAAACGGCTATTTGTGGCACAGATATCCATATTTATAACTGGGATGACTGGGCACAAAAAACCATTCCTGTTCCTATGGTTGTTGGTCATGAATATGCAGGCGAAGTTGTAGGTGTAGGGCTTGAGGTCAAAGGTTTTGAAATTGGAGACCGTGTGTCAGGCGAAGGGCATATTACTTGTGGCCACTGCCGAAATTGTCGTGGTGGACGCACACATTTATGCCGTAATACTGTTGGTGTTGGGGTTGATCGTGAAGGCTGTTTTGCTGAGTATTTAGTGATCCCTGCTTACAATGCGTTTAAATTACCCGACGAAATCAGCGATGATTTAGCCGCCATTTTTGACCCTTTTGGCAATGCAGTACATACCGCGCTCTCATTTGACTTGGTCGGTGAAGATGTACTGATTACCGGAGCCGGCCCTATTGGGATAATGGCCGCCGCAGTGGCTAAACATGTTGGCGCACGTCATGTTGTTATTACCGATGTTAATGAATACCGTTTGGAGCTAGCCCGTAAAATGGGCGCGACAAGAGCGGTGAATGTCAGTCAAGAAAAACTCAAAGATGTAATGGCTGAACTTGGTATGACCGAAGGTTTTGATGTGGGCATGGAAATGTCTGGGGTGCCAATAGCCTTTACTGATATGCTGACCAACATGAACAATGGCGGAAAAATCGCTATGTTAGGGATCCCTGGTAACGATATGGCAATTGATTGGAGCCAAGTTATTTTCAAAGGATTAATTATAAAAGGAATTTATGGTCGCGAAATGTTTGAAACATGGTATAAAATGGCCAGCCTGATCCAATCAGGATTAGATTTGTCTCCTATTATCACTCATCATTTTAATATTGATGATTTTCAGCAAGGTTTTGATATCATGCGTTCGGGGCAATCTGGCAAAGTGATCCTAAATTGGGAATAAGTTAGGTTCACCGTCTTTGGTAAAGTGGAGTAGTAGTAATGAATGAAGTAGCCTTTAAGCATATGCATATTAATGAATTAAATGCAGTTATCAATGAAAAAAGCCATGTAGTTGTTGATATTAGAGATCCTACTTCATTTCAAAATGGTCATATCCCTGACGCCATCCATTTAACAAATGATAATATAACTGATTTTATCCGAGAGGCTGACTTAGATGCGCCTGTCGTTGTCTGTTGTTATCATGGCAATTCAAGTCAACAAGCCGCGCAGTTTCTTGCAAGCCAAGATTTTACCGAAGTTTATTCACTTGATGGTGGTTTTGTTGATTGGCAATTGCACTTTCCTGATAAAGTTTCATCAGGGGAACACACTTAACAATGGCGACGACTCCTCATTTAGAGCCTCTTGTAAGTTTAACCCAACACAATATCGCGTTACTGTTTTCAAATTATCTACTAAGTCAGGGGATTGCCAGTGCCGTGCAAGTGGAAGATGCTCATCAAGATCAGCAATATATCGTTTTTTGTCAGACAGATAAAAACGATCAAGCAAAAGCAATTTTCGAAGAGTTCATTGAAAACCCTCATCATGAGAAATATCAGCAAGCGGCGTGGGACACTGGTGCTACCACTGAGGTTATTAATCATGGGCCGTCTTTTTTAAGCTCATTTAAGCAGCAATTTCTAGCGCATGCCGGTATCGTCACATTGCTTATTTTTAGCTTATGCTGGTTGGTATTTATTGGCAGTGCTTTAGGGTTTAAGCAACATATTTTTAGTGAAATACATTTTTTCTCGGCATTAACGCCAGCGCAATTTTTTGATAATCCATTTAGGTTACTTGGTCCGGTATTTTTTCATTTTTCATTATTACATATTGCATTTAATACCATGTGGTGGTGGCAACTCGGTGGCAGCATTGAAAAGGTCATGGGCAAAGTAGAGTTAATTCAGTTGTTTTTATTCTCTGCGATTTTATCGAATGTTGGACAATTTTTAGTCTCAGGACCAAACTTTGGTGGTTTGTCAGGTGTTGTTTATGGCGTGGTAGGTTATGTTTGGTGGGCTGGTTGGTTTGCGCCAGACAAAGGATTAACGCTATCTAAGCCAATTATAGGGTTTTTATTATTTTGGCTCTTACTGGGTTTTGTCGATGTATTACCTATTAATATGGCGAACACCGCCCATTTACTAGGCTTAGTTGCGGGTTGCTTGTTAGCTTGGTTACGATTTTCTCAAGGTAAAAAAATGGTAACCTAGGTTGTTAAGTGATTGAAGTGAGATTAATTGTCTAGCCACTGAGTAAAAAGTAATTTTTTGATTAATGGCTTACCCGTTTCTTCAGTCAGTAAGCTTTTTACTTTTTCTTCGCATAGCTTTTGTATTTCATGTCGGCCATTAATTGATTTTATTTTGGCTTGTGTTTGTTGACCAATAATATCGATGATAGCATCACGTAATAAAGGTGAATGATGTTCAACAGCTTCATAATTGGATGATTCTTCAATCATCAATTCTACAGTGAGTCTGACATATCCCATTTTCTTTTTAACGGCGACGTAATTAGTAATAATTGAAGGTTCGAAACCGTAATAGGCATAATCCGCAGCTTTAGCTTGGGTAAAAATCACTAATGTGGCCAACAGTAAAACAAAGCTTTTAAGCATAAAGAGTATGTCCTAAGAAAAGTAATGAATGTTATGTTATCGACACTTATTGTATCGATCTTAGCAAAGATTTTCATTTTTATTTATTTAGATAGTAACAAATTCATCAATAATCGCTTTAAGCAAGTAGTTTGGCTAAAAATAAAAACCTGATATCATACGCGCGCTTTTGACACAAACGGATAAAACTATTTTAATGGCTTGTCAATTACCACCACATCCCCTTTTTCCTGTGCAGATGCATGCAAAATGGTGCAAAGAGAAAACGTCTCAGTTAAGTCTTTATTTACAAGATTGGCTATTAGACCCTAGTTCGTTGACGGCTCGATTAAAACAACACTGCCAAGTATTTAGCGTACAAGTTTTAGGTCAGCGAATTGAGCGTTGCTCACCGGCAGAAAGTAATGAAGATATTATCGCTAATGAAGAAGTGCTGGTGCGAGAGGTGCTATTAATTTGTGATGATAAACCGCAGGTATTTGCTCGAAGCTTATTACCTTTAAGGTCATTAACGGGTGATGAAAAGCAATTAGCTAATTTGGGAAGTCAATCGTTAGGGCAGGTGCTTTTTAATCACCCTCAGCTTAAGCGAAAGGGCATTGAAGTGGCCAGTTTTAATGAGTCGTCAACGGTGGCCACATTAGCGAAGTCTTATAGCTTGAATTTTTCTGGTGCATTGTGGGGACGTCGTTCCATATTTGTTTTGGATAATAAACCGTTAATGGTCGCTGAAGTTTTTCTTCCTCAATCTTTTGCATATCAACGAGAGCTGCTGAAACATGACGAATGAAACGACACAATCTTGGTTGAGTAAATGGCAGGCGATTAAACAAATTACGCGTATGGATAAACCCATTGGCACCTACTTACTGTTATGGCCGACACTTTGGGCATTATGGGTTGCGGCAGATGGTTTCCCTCAATTACATTTGCTGTTTGTTTTTTCCCTAGGGGTTTTTATCATGCGTAGCGCAGGCTGTGTGATAAACGACTTTGCCGATAGAAAAATTGATGGACAGGTAAAAAGAACCTCGCAACGGCCATTAGTATCGGGTGCTATGACGAGCGAACAAGCATTAAGTTTATTTGCTTTTCTCATTGGCGGGGCTATTGCCTTAGTGTTGACCCTTTCAACTTACACTATTTTGTTATCTATGGTAGCACTCATTTTAGCGGCATCTTATCCGTTTATGAAGCGCTATACCCATTTGCCGCAAGTGGTATTAGGGGCGGCATTTAGCTGGGGAATGATCATGGCTTTTGCCGAACTTGAAGGGCGAATTCCTTTGGTTGCTTGGTTATTATTTTTGGCTAATCTTCTATGGACAGTGGCGTATGATACCATTTACGCAATGGTCGATAGAGATGATGATCTTCAAATTGGCGTTAAATCAACGGCGATTCTTTTTGGTCAATATGATAAACGACTTGTTGGTTTATTACAGTTATCTACTTTAGCGATATTGTTTACCGTTGGTGAAATTCAAGCTTTTGGTTGGCCCTATCAATTGGCTTTAGTGGCAAGTGCTGGCTTATTTTGTTATCAACAAGTGTTAATTGTTAATCGAGATAGAGAGGCTTGCTTTAAAGCCTTCCTTAATAATCACTGGGTGGGGTTATTAATTTTTGTAGGCATTTATATTGAGTATGTCTAGATGAGTATGTCTAGGTGAGAATATTTAGCTGAGTTCATCCGAGGGAGATATGAGCTATCACCCTCGGCTTTTCTGTAAAAAATCACCTTAAAATACTTTGCAGTACGGCAATATCAACTAAATTTGTTAAGTTACTTTTCAATACATCTATGGTGCTATTGGCAATGAGTTTGCCATCATCATCGAGTCTAATACACGCTTTTTCACGCATCGCATTGATCAGTGTCATTTGCGTTTTCTTATCAATAAACTCAGCGGCATTAATATTATTTAATACCGATAATCGTTTTGCAATGGCAACTACTTTATCAATTAACTCTCCTTTGCTTATTGGCCCTAAACGATTAACAAGAACCGCGACTATGGTTAAGCGCTGCAGTGTTTCGTCAGCACATTCACCTAAAATGCTAATGCGGCTTAAGGTTTGAGTATCTTCAGTAAGGGACCAAAACCCGGCTTTACTTTGTTTTGCCATATTCAAGCTTGATAGTGCATGCAACACTTGCGCTATTTGTTGCGAGATTTGTTCAGTGCCTTGCCATAAAAATAAATCTTTTTTCAATAAGTTCAACATTAGCTGAATTTGTGTTTCTAATTCTTGTTGACTAATTTTTGCGTGTTTATCTAATATTCGACACACAAGGGCAGGTAACATAAAGGTATGTAAAATATTATTACGATAATAACGCATTTCTAAGGCGGCAGACTCCCCTAGATAAATGATATCGCCAAAACTGTCATTATCTACGGTAACCTTGTTTAAATTAATCGCTTCATCAAGGAGTTGTTCAGCATTTTGCTCTGGTAAAGTCAGTTCGTCACTATAAGGAGCAAGCCGCTGTATCGTTAAAAAGAACTCAAGCTGAGCAATAAGCTCTTGGCGTGATAATGCTTTCGTTTTTGACGAATGAAGAATGAGTGCAATTAAAGAGACACCGTTTAATGCCGCACATTTGTTAATGGCAACCATTACTTGATCGGCTAATTCATTAACACTTGGAGTGAGCCATGAAGGTTTTTGTGGATCTATCGGGTCAATATCTGCTTTCCAGTCAGGTACTTGCTGGTTTAAAAATTGGTTAATATTGATAGGTGTGCCAAAATTTACAAAGCCTTTACCATAATTACGTAGGTTTTTTATCGCTTTAAAGACCCCAAAAATAGACTCATTTTTCTTTTTACTACCGCTTAATTCTTTATGATAAGTCCCTACTTCCATGACATGTTCATAACCTAAATAGACGGGAACTAACGTCAAGGGGCGATTAATTCCTCGCAATAAGCTTTGAATCGTCATCGCTAACATTCCTGTTTTAGGTTCAAGCAATCTGCCTGTTCTACTTCTTCCACCCTCAGAATAGAATTTAACCGAATATCCTCGTTCAAATAACAAGCCTAAATATTCACGAAAAATAGTCGAATACATGCGGTTACCCCGAAAGCTTCGACGGATAAAAAAAGCGCCGGCTTTTCTAAAGATGGGACCCGCGGGCCAAAAATTAAGATTAATGCCAGCGGCAATTCTGGGGGTGACTAACCCTTGTTGATAGATAATATAAGTGAGTAATAAATAATCCATATGACTGCGATGACAAGGCACGTAAATGATTTCATGGCCTTCGTCAGCCAGATCGCGCAATGTATTGGCATTATTTACTTCAATACCTTTGTACAAACGATGCCATAACCAATGTAATACGCGCTCACCAACACGGATCATCGACTCTCGATAATCTCCCGCGATTTCATCCATAATGGCTAAGGCTTGCTTTTTGGCTTTTGCTTCACTGTGTCCTTTGTTTTCTACTTCATCCTTTAACAGCTTTTTAATTGATGGGTTTTTTAACAAGGCCTTAAACATTTGCTGGCGATGCATTAATCGAGGGCCTGTGGCTGCAATTTTCTGACGATAAAAATGAAAGCGCGCTACGCGTAGTAATTTACGTGCTATCGCATCATCGGTACCGTGTTTATCCGCCATATAACGAAAAGACACTGGCTGGCTAAAGCGCACTAAGGTGTTTCTGCCTAAAAACACCACAATAAAAAACTTTCGTAACCAACTGGGGGACTCTTGGTCGGCTAGCAATGTGCCAACATTAGCATTGTTTTTTTCAATGTTGGGCTTTCTTCCCCAGACTAAATTTGCTGGGATAAGCTGAGCATCAAGTTGATGATTTTTTTGATGTGCTTTTAACAAGGCTAAGCCTTGTGCTTGTGACTTTCCTTTCTTAGCGTTTGATGAAAAGAACACTTTACTGGGTTTTTCGAGGCAAAGTGTGCGCTCAAAGCTTTCCCCGTCAATGGTGATTTTTTCTAAAGGGTCAGGAAAGTTGAGCTTTTTACAGGCTTTTTGTAAGGTGAGTAAATCACTCGCAGATTGGTGGCGAACAACATAAAAAATGGGGCTATTAACTTCGCCTTGTTGAGTTTCTAATACCTTATCGGCGACGATCCGACAATTCACCCACAACTGAACAGGCAGTTTTAGTAGCATATAAAAAAATGAACGAAGTGCTAACATCTTGTTTTATCCAGACTTATCAGAATAAATAGTGTAGCATTAATCGACAAGTTTGTCTTATTAAGCGGTATTTTCTCATCGCAATTGCTGAGAATATTGCCATTACGATTAACAGCCACTAATAAAGGACTTTTTATGTTTGAGCACACTACTCGGGTTATCTTATTCATTGTTACCAGCTGTTTTGCTCTGACGAGCATGGCTAGCAGTGATCAACTTTTGTCTGAGCGTGAAAAACTTATTGTTGAGCAAATAAAAGCGGATTTGCCTCAAACGTTAAATGACTTAAAGCAGGCGGTAAATATTAATAGCGGCAGTATGAATTTCACTGGTGTGAAAGCGGTGGGTCAATTAATGATCCAACAATTGACCGATATTGGTTTTACAGCAAAGTGGCTAGAAGGTAGTCAATTTAATCGTGCCGGCCATGTTGTCGCACAATTTGACAGCCATAATCCTGCCGCTAAAAAAATACTAATGATTGGGCATTTAGATACGGTTTTTGCACAGCACGATGATTTTCAACAGTATCAAATGTTATCGGATACCGAGGCTGCTGGGCCGGGTATCGTCGATATGAAAGGTGGAAATGCCATTATACTTGCCGCTTTAAGCGCATTGAAAAAAGCCAATCTCCTTGAAAATTTAAGTATTCGTGTTGTACTTACTGGCGATGAAGAAAGTAGTGGTCGACCGCTGGCGTTATCAAAGAAAGCAATTATTGAAGGGGGGCAATGGGCGGATATCGCGATAGGTTTTGAAAATGGTGACAGTAATATTAAAACGGCAATGGTGGCGCGAAGAGGTTATGTTGGCTGGCGTTTAAATGTAACGGGAAAACCGGCACATTCTTCGCAAATATTTCGTGAAGATATTGGCTATGGCGCAATTTATGAAGCGGCAAGAATATTAAATACCTTTCGAGAAAAACTCTCTGGCGAAGAAAACTTAACGTTTAACCCCGGTATGATCGCGGGCGGAACAAGGGTTGATGAAAACCATGCTCAATCAACCGCCAATGCTTTTGGTAAAACGAATGTTATCGCGCAAAAAGTGGTAGTAAGAGGTGATATTCGAGCATTATCCAAAGCGCAAGAAACACGAGCTAAAGCTGCCATGCAAGAAATTGTCAAACACAGTTTACGCCATACCAATGCCGAGCTTATTTTTGAAGCGGGTTATCCCCCAATGTCACCAACCCAAGGTAATAGGGAATTATTGACTTTGTATAGTAAGGCTAGTCAAGACTTAGGTTATGGCGAAGTGGTTGCTGCAAACCCAAGAAAAGCTGGTGCCGCTGATATTTCTTTTGCCGCCGAAAATGTTGAAATGGCGTTAGATGGTATGGGCTTAATGGGACGAGGCGGCCATACAAAAGATGAAGTTGCCGACTTAACGAGTTTGCAAAAAAATATCGAAAAAGCCGCAATTTTATTGCATCGTATAGCTCAACAAAAATAAAGGACAAAGACCTTGAATTACCAAACGATAACGTTACTTTTTGTATTGATGGCGTGGGCTCCGTGCTTATTTGCTAGTGAGAGAACAGCACAAGAAAGCCAAGCGGTGCGCATTGTTGACCAACAGCTTAACGCTTATAACAGCCAAGACATTGAAGCCTTTGTGGCGACGTATCACCCTGAGGTGGAAATTTATGATTTTCCCAATCAATTAAAATATAGCGGTCGCGACAAATTAAGGCAGAATTATCAAGGCATGTTTGCAAATTTGAAATGTTTAAATGCCAGCAGCAAAAAACGGATCATCTTAAATAATACGGTGATTGATCATGAGCTTGCTCAAATGTGCACAACAGATAAAAACACGGTAGATACACGGATTGAAGTGATTGCAATCTATGAAGTTGAAGCTGGTTTAATTAAACGTGTGATGTTTCAACCTTAAAAGGAAAAAATCGTGAATAAAATTGCCATTTTTGTTGATGTACAAAATATTTATTACACCACGCGTGATACTTTTCAACGTCAGTTTAATTACCGAAAATTTTGGCAGCATCTTAGTGAACAGGGCGAAATTGTGCATGCGAATGCTTATGCAATTCAGCGCAGTGATGACGCTCAACATAAATTTCAAAAAGCACTGAAACATATCGGTTTTAACGTGAAGCTAAAGCCGTTTATTCAGCGAAAAGATGGCTCAGCCAAAGGTGATTGGGATGTGGGTATCACTATTGATGTCATGGAGTTGTCATCTGAGGTTGATACGGTTGTTTTACTTTCTGGGGATGGCGATTTTGATTTATTATTAAAAAAAGTTGCTGAAAAATATCACGTAACAACCCAAGTTTATGGAGTAACAGCGTTAACGGCTCAGTCATTAATAAATTCTGCGAATGATTTTTTTCCTATCAACAATGAACTATTATTATAAAATTGTTGAATAAAACATTCATTATCTAAGGTCTGTTACATCATCTTGAAGGGATTAATACAGGAGTTTCGTGTTATTAATAATCACGTTCATCATATTGGTAAAATAGTCACCAAATTATTTGTGGTGTTGTTGATAACAAGCTATTCACATGCGAGTTATTCAGCTCCTAGAGGCAACGACGAAATTGTCATTGGCTTAGGAAACTTCGAACCCTTATTTTCAAAGCCCGACTCCCCTGCCTTATTTAAAGACTTAATCGATGGTGTTTATCAATATTTGCCGAATAGAAACGTTAATTACCGTTATATGTTATCAAATGCCCGCTTGGTTAAAGGCTTAAATGATAAAACCTTAGATGGTGCGGCGAATATTTTTTCTCAACAAGAAATAAACGGCTGCCTCACGCAGCCAGTATTCACTTTTTCAGATGTGGCTATCAGTAAACGAGCCCATTATTTTCGTGTTGATGATATTAAAGCGTTATCAGAATTCTCCTTGGTCTCTTATCAGCGCGCCACGGTTTTGTTAGGTAACCCTTACAAACAAGAAGTTGAAAAAGCCGCTTATTATAAAGAAGTTCCTCATCCAGCCAAACAAGCACAGCTATTGGCGACCGATTTAGTTGATATCAGTATTGGTGATAAATATATATTTTTTCATAGCTTAAAAGCTTGGTCTAAAGGGAGAGAAAACCCAAAAAATTATGTGATTCATAATATATTCCCTCCTGTATCAAGTGCTATGGGCTTTAGGTTGCAGGCTCATTGTGACGAATTTGATCAAGCGTTAGTGAAGTATAAAGAAAGTGGCGGCTACCAAGCGGTTTATGATAAACATTTATCGCGTTTGGGCTTTATTGACTAATATTACTCTAATGATTTTTACGGCGAAGGTTAAATAACCACTATGACTTTCGAACTATTCGCATTAATTATTTAATCACTTATGATAGGCATTTAATAATAAAAAAATTAGTTCTTCGCCAAGTTATGTTTATTCACAAACCAGTAAAACCTGCGGCACTAAAAAGAGCGATTAAAAAACTTGTGTCAGGTTAACAATAATTATTGATAACTTTTGATGCGTTTTTGCCAGGAGAGATCAAATTGCAAATCTTCAATAATTGGTACAATATGTTGATATATCTCTGTGTATAGCTGCGGTATTAAAATTCTTCGATCGTATATGTCGTGAGGTTTTTTTGATAAATGAAATTTATTCTGCCAATGCTTTTCCTTGATGATGTGATCAAAGGTTGAACGACTGATCACCGCGACATCAATGCGTTTATTTAATAGCATTGCAAATAAATCTACTTCGTGAGCCGTATTCGCTTCAATAATGGAATTTTCGTCTATTAACTCACTAATGCCGTAGTAATAAAACCCTCTTACGCCTCCAAATATTTTGCCTTCGAGTGATTGTGGCTTGATAAATTCGATGGATTGTTCGAGTAAAGAGACTACTTCATCACGATCGGAAAAAATTCGAGGAGTCCAAAGGTATTTAGTTTCATCTTTATCTGCAAACCAAATTGGATTTACGCCGAGTAAAATTCCATCTAGTGTGCCATTATCTAGCATTCGTTCAACACGTTTACGTGGTAAAGAAACTAGCTCAAAGTGGTATTTAGCACTCGCCCTATTTAACCGTTTAGTCACGTCGTAAAACATTCCTTGGTGGTTATCCGCATCGATGATTAAGGGAGGTTTAGTGTGATATGCGTATATGGTTACCAAAGGCTTTTCTTCGGCAGAAAGAAAAGCGCAATACAACAGAGGCAAATAAAGTAGTAAATATTTCATTGTAGCGCGTTGAAGCATCCTAAATGTTACGTTTAATATATATAACTATATAGGCTAATGAAGAAAAAGGTTAATTAATAAATTGCGCTATATTAAGCTTGATGAGCCTGAGGACGTTTGCTTAAGTTTTTGCTGGCAAGCCAAGTCATTTACACTTCAATTTCTTTGATATCAATTTTTTGGTACTTGCTAGATTTTGCCCTAAATCGGTAGGTTCACTTTGAGACAGTAAAACTATATGTTGTCTAAGTAGCACCGTTTTTTAAGTGCTTTTTAATCCCTTCAAAAACCTTTCACTAAATGCTAACTGATAATTTGCATGAAATTAGCAGTAAAAATGCCATCGACAAAATATTCACTCTGGAAATTGTCATAAAAGGTCTATACTCAAGTTAATAATTTTTCGTTTTGTCTTGAAGCTATTGAATCAGCAGAAAATTCTCAACAATAAGAATCGATACTTAATCATTTTACCGATTTTATTATTGGTCTTAGGTATTGGCTTTATTGAATTTATGATCATGCAAATTTTGCCATGGTTACAACAGCTATTACCTTCAGTTCCAGAAGCTATTTTAGATGCTTCTCTTTTAGGTCTATCCATCAGTCCGCTTGTTTATTTAATCATCCGTAAAAAAGCCTACTCAACTAGTGACAATCAAGAAGTCATTCGTAATAAGCTCTTAGTGTCTTCAGGTCTACCTTTGATTATTGCTTTAGCGCTGATGTTTAATATTGTCGTGCAAAAGCAACATCAGATATCAAAGTTGAATATCGCAGAGAGAACCATTCAATTTGATCAAAAGTTATCTCATTTTATTGAGCAATATAGTATTGAAGTTGAGAAAAGTGCGTCATTGTTAGTCACAGCCGATGAGATAAAAGCGGATGATTTACAAAAACAGAGGCGAGTGGTTGATCAATTAATACAGCAATTAGAAGAACTTGCCTTAGTTGAAAAAATTATGATCACCCATTTTGATCATTTACATTATAACCAACTAAAAAAAGATTTATTTCAATTGAGGTCGGAAGTTGATAACCGTTCAGTGGAATGGGTGTCTATTCTTGATTTTTATATGCAGTCAAATGCGGCCTTATTACAGCGGCTTAATTCACTCACTAAACAACAAATTAATCTCGACATAGAGCAGCACCACCTTAATTACCTCATGCTTTTAAAGCTAAAATCTATTAATAATGTCAGTCGAGTGATGTTATCTACCGCGATTGAAAATGAACAATACAATGAAGAAAATTTCGATATTCGGCCGTTAAAACAAAATATTCGTTTTAAAAACAGCCAAGAAGATATTTATCGTGGTATGTTTTTGTCTTCACTAGAAGATCAATACAAACCTTATGTATTAACCCAATTCGAGGATGCAACATTCCATCGCTTAGCTGTCGCTAAAGAGTTATTAGAAGAAAGAAAAACCCAACAACTCGTTGCTAATATAAAAATACACTTAGGTTTTAATGGCTTGATCCATCAATTTAAAAACTATGTTTTACGTGACAATGAACAATATCGAGAAAAATTTTTAGGGATATATCATTCAGTTCATATGCTTATTAAAGAGCTGACAAAATTAGTTCAATATAACCCGAAAGCTATCGAACAACTTCATATTTTTTCAAACGTGATAGATGATTATCATCGACAAATATCGGCGATTAAGTCGTTAAGAATCAATCATAAAACGATCGGTGAAATTGATAAAGCTGTTTCTATTGATGACACACCGGCAATTAATGCTCTAACGTATTTAGAAAAAAACTTATGGGAAAATGATCCACTAGAAACGCTTCGTCTCATGAATAAAAAACAGCATATTTATGCTGATATTGATCATTTCTTAATGGCCGGAATTACTGAAACATTGCGTGCTGTAATGGCACAGAGGAAGCAAGAAACTCGTCTCACCGCTGTGGTGGCTTTATTGTTGAGTTTATGTGTTATTGCTTTACTCATTGTTGTTAGTCGAAATATTAGTACGTCTTATCAAGAAAGACTTGATGCGCTTTCAAAAGCAGAGTCTGCGGCAAATATGAAATCAGAGTTCCTTGCCAATATGAGTCATGAGATCAGAACGCCAATGAATGGTGTGCTTGGCATGTTAGGTTTGTTAAGCAATAGTGAATTAACGGAAGAGCAGCGTCACCGACTCACTGTGGCTAAATCCAGTGCTGACTCATTATTAACGCTAATTAATGATATTTTGGATTTTTCTAAAGTTGAAGCAGGTAAATTAGAGCTAGAATATTTAGATTTTAATATTCGAGATCTGTTTGGAGATTTTGCCGAATCGATGGCCTTATCCGCGCAGAGTAAAAATATAGAGGTTGTGCTTGATTTGTCGGGGATTGAACAAGCAATGGTTAAGTCTGATCCTGGCAGGATACGACAAATATTAACTAACCTTGTTGGTAATGCCATTAAATTTACGCATCAAGGTGAAATTGTCATTAGTGCCAAACTGATACCTGATTCAATTCAAAAAAATGCCCAACTTTTTTGCTGCATTAAAGATACCGGAATAGGTATTGCAGAACCTAAACTTAACAAATTATTTGCTGCTTTTAGCCAAGTCGATACTTCTACCACCCGAAAATATGGTGGAACAGGGTTAGGTTTATCCATCACTAAAAAATTATGTGAATTAATGGGGGGAGATATCTCGGTATCCAGTGAATTAGGAAAAGGTAGTCGCTTTGAATTCACCATAAAACTTGCAGAAAGTGAAAAGGCACTTCAGGTCAATTCTAAAGTAGATATTTCCCGATTAACCTTACTCATTGTTGATGATAATAAAGCGAATCTTAAAGCTTTATCTAGGCAACTCGCATTATGGGGGGCTGATGTTGTGGAAGCTGAAAGTGGTGAAAAAGCATTACAATACTGCCACGAAAGGCTCACAAATAAAGCGCTGCCGTTTTTTGATCTAGCGATTGTTGATAGGCAAATGCCAAAGATGAGTGGAGAGGAGTTTGCCGTTAAAATACGAGAATTAGTGCAATATGATGATATGAAAATGGTATTGATGACTTCAATGGGCGCGCGTGTTGATGATAATGATTATGCGAATATTGGCTTTAGTGGTCATTTTACCAAACCAATAACCCCCCTTGATTTATCGAATGCGCTTGCTATTGTTGAAAAAAATGCTGATGAGAAGTCAAGCTCATCGATGTTAACTCAGCCCCGTTATCGTCACCCCAGTTTAGTCACTAAACAAGAAAAATTACCGTCTCGTGTTCCCCAAAGCGCAAGAATACTTTTGGTTGAAGATAATCGTGTTAATCAAATGGTCGCCCTTGGGGTGCTAAAAGAATTGGGCTTTATTGCGGATGTTGCAGCAAATGGCATTGAAGCGATTCAAAGCCTTAAGGGATCATTAAATGATGAGCCGTATTCTCTGGTGATAATGGACTGCCAAATGCCAGAAATGGATGGCTATGAAGCCACAAGAAACATAAGGTTAGGTAAGGCTGGCAGTGCGAATAAGGATATTCCAATTATCGCTATGACAGCGAATGCTATGCAAGGAGATCGAGAAAAATGTATTACTGCAGGGATGAATGATTACTTATCAAAACCCATTGATAGAGATAAAGTTGATGAAATGATGCGTGCTTGGCTCGCATTAGCTGATGAAAATCATCTTCAAGACTCAAAAGTATCGGCTGTAAAAATAGATAGCCAGCATAGCCAAATTGAACATCGAGAAAATGAATTAGTGATATGGGATAAAAAAGCACTACTCAAACGTGTCAATAACCATACTAAACGTATGAAAATGCTGGTAGAGCTATACCTTGAAGAGAATACTATTCGTATTGCTGAGTTGGACAAAGCCTTAAGCGAAAACAACAGAGAAACAATATTGCATCTTTTTCACACCATTAATGGCTCTGCTGGGAATTTAGGAGGAGAAATTGTTAAAAAACTCGCCCATGAGATTGAAATGTCCATGACTGAAAAAAATGCTGAACAATTAGCAGATGATGTCGCAGAATTTAAACTAGCTAACGACAAGCTGATTAATACGATGCAAGCATGGTTAAAAGCCTACCCAGAATAACAATAGTTATTTCCCTCATGGAGTGACTTTATCTTTATTAGCACTGCTCTTAAAAACGTCAGCAGCCTTTTGAACTAGGTGAGTTTACATTGCCTTGAGCCATATCGTTTGAGGTACTGAGACTGCAGTAAAGCTATATTGAAACTTAACGTAAATGCGCCTGTTAACCTTGCTATAGCTCACCAGTATATTTTTTATATCAATGTAAAATTTTTACTTAGCTTCTCAGGTCTATTGATGAAGCGACAATAATTGCCCAGCAAAACGTCACCTAAGCCTATTCGATCAAAGGACAATAAATGAAAGATTGTAAGCAACATTGGATGTTGAACACCCCAATATTCCAGCTTATATGGTCATGCTCTTTACCCATATTACCAGCGGTATTTTTATTAGGTGCTTACGATTTATTTGAAACAGGGTTAATCGCTCGACTATGTGCCACCCACCTTGCGGCATTAAGTTTTAGCGCACCGATTACCACCGCCATGACAGGCGTAGCTATAGCCATTTCAATAGCGACAAACAGCTGGATTTGTCGTATTAAATCATCGGTTAATAAAAATAGTTGCATAACAGAAAAAAATGAATTGAACTGCAATATTGTCAGGTCACTTTTACTCTCAGCAAGTTTAATATTGCTGTTATCGATCCTTGCTTATTTTATTTCGCCAGCCATTTACCTTTTATTGGGCACCTCGTCTGCGATACAACCTGCTATCGAATTTGGCATGACCGCTTTAGTCACAGAGTACACCGAAGTAAGGCTGCTAGGTTGGATACCTTTAGTGTTAATTTGGCAGATAAATGGCATATTACGTAGCTATGGACATATCAAACAAGCCAGTATGATATTGGTGGCATGGATGCTAGCTAAGTCAATGCTGAGTTATAGTTTGATTGGCGATGGACAGTGCTCTCAACTTTTAGAAAATGGTATTGTGGGAGCTGGTTTTGCGCATGTGATCTCTGATGCCATGTTTGCCTTTATTTCTTTGGTGGTTTTGCTTAAGGGTTTAGAGATTAAAAAACATCAATTTTCTTCAATGCGATGGAAAAGTACGTTAAAAGAGATGTCGGTTATTGGCTTAAATGCAGGTTTACAGCAGTTATATCTCCCTGTGGCCATTGGCTTATTAACATTTTATGTTGCTACTATCGCTGAAAATAAAGTCGCGTTATTAAGTATCATTTTTCGTATAGAAGCTCTGGGTTTATTGATCCCTATGGTGTTCACCGCTTCATTACCCGGATTAATCGCGGCTAATTGGTGGGCTGGAAAATTTGACCGAGTAAAAGCATTCATTTTACAAGGTATTGTGATTATAACCGTTACTCAATTGCTACTTGCGTTGCTGTTATTTATTAATTCCGAGGCAATTGCCGCACAAATAAGCCAAAGTTCGCATTTGCAATCGGACATTGCGCATTATCTAATTTATATACCAATTAGCTTTATTGGTGCAGGTTGTATCATGTTTGCCCTGTCATGTTTCAATGCGATAGGGAAGTCGGCTAGCGCGAGTAAATTAGGATTTAGCCATAAAATTGTCTTACTTTTAGTTTTTTCCATCGTAGGTGGTTGGCTTGGCTCAATAACTGGCGTATTCATCGGTATTGGGCTAGCGCATATTGTGTCATTATTATTCGTTTCTAAACTGCTTAAGCTAGAAATATGGCGGTTTAATACCAGAAAATACCCAGAGCAATATACCGCACTCAGCCTATCAAACAATGGCTAAAGCTAGCTTGTTAAACAAGATCTGGTCAGTAATTATATGGCAAGCTTTACTTAGTTATTCACATTTTTTCGAAGACTAATAAACGGTTATTCGCTGGCATTTCATTATCACTGACCAGTGAAAGGTTTGCTAACAAAGCTAATGACATTACCGCTTCAAAATCACGAATGCCGCTATTTTCATCACGATCTTTAAGCCAAAGCTCAAAATTGGCATTACTCTCACTGGTAAATTTACCGTCGTAATTAAAAGGGCCATAAATGCACAATATTCCCGCTGGTTCTAAATGAGTTGCTACCCCTTCAAAGAATTGCTTTACCATAGGCCAACTTGCTATATGAAGGGTGTTAGCTGTAAATATGCCATCTATTTTGTCACATTTTTCCTTGTGGGAAAGCGGCCAATCCTCATTTAAATCAAGTAATAACGGTCGGCGTATATTGTTTATTTGATAGCCATCTATTCTCTCGTTAATTGTCGCGTGATTAATCGCTAAATCACTGGTTTGCCATATTAAGTGTGGCAAT
This sequence comes from Colwelliaceae bacterium 6441, assembly GCA_040779345.1. Taxonomy (GTDB): domain Bacteria; phylum Pseudomonadota; class Gammaproteobacteria; order Enterobacterales; family Alteromonadaceae; genus Thalassotalea_H. The sequence goes on from JBFONU010000002.1 coordinate 313,693, forward strand.
TTTTCAGCTAAATATAGCGCGTGTTGCCCAGTCCCCGAGCCTATTTCAAGCACTGTTTTGGTTTGTGAAAAGACGTTTTTTAGTATTGAAAATATCGGCTTTTTATTGTTTTCACAAGCTTGTGAAAAAGCGAGTGCCATGGTGACCTCATCATTTTTTCTTTGATAATTGCAGTTTGACGGACTTTCTCAATAAATTCTATTTTTATCCGCTGATCATTTCATGCATTACTATGATGTTGTTGCTTGTAGCGAAACTTGCGTTTATTTACAGCCTGTATATACTAACAGCATTAACTGTCAGTTTATACAGGAAACCTCTGATGACTACTTTACGCCCTTTAACACCGCGACAAGAGCAAATATTTGATTTAATAAAAGAGAATATTGCCAACACAGGCATGCCACCTACTCGAGCTGAAATAGCTGATTTTTTTGGTTTTAAATCAGCGAATGCAGCAGAAGAGCATCTAAAAGCGCTAGCTAAAAAAGGTTATATCGACATGTTGCCAGGCACTTCTCGGGGTATTCGGTTAGCAGAGCAATTTATCGAAGAAGAGGGGTTACCTCTGATCGGGCGTGTTGCGGCAGGTGAGCCTATTTTAGCGCAGGAACATGTTGAAGATAGGTATAAAGTGGATGGCAATTTATTTCACCCTGCGGCTGATTACTTATTACGAGTGAATGGCGAAAGCATGAAAGACATCGGTATACTTGATGGCGATTTATTAGCGGTTCATCAAACTAGCGATGTTCAAAACGGCCAAGTTATTGTTGCTCGAATTGACGAAGATGTGACGGTTAAACGATTTAAACGTGAAGGAAATGTTGTTTATCTTCATGCTGAAAATGAAGAATTCTCACCAATTAAAGTTGATTTAGCATCACAACATTTTAATGTTGAAGGTATCGCTGTAGGTGTTATTCGCTCTGCTGATTGGATGTAAATAATCCGACTGTTCACTCTAGGCTTTCATTGCTTTCGTTGATGAAAGCCTATTGTTTTTTCACATTTTTATCAATTTCCCCTTCTGAGCTTACCTTTTATAAAGAATAATTCTCATTTACTTGTGAAATATTCATACTAGATTGTTTTTTGTACAATAAATATTCATGGCTAATTGTGACATATCTCACTTTATTAGAGCATTTGCTTAAATTTTATTCATCTCTTTAAAGCCATATACAACGTAACTCTCAATGGTTTAGAGTTGATACTCTATTGTAATTGTTGGGTTTTTTCACTGTGTTAATAAAAAATAGGAATTGACCTAGATCAAGTTTTAAGTAATTCTAGAGCAGAAAGTGAACAAAAATAATAATAAGGCGTACTTTTGTTGAACAAAAAATCGCCAGGAAACATAACAACAAAAACAATTAACAAAAACTAATGCAAAAGTTAATGATAGCTTTGATAACGGTTTTTGAACATAAGGGGTGAAGGAGATGTCGAGTGAAAAGACGTAACCTAAGTTGGCTACTACTAGGGTTGCTAATTCCTAGTATGGCTTGGGCAGAATCGCAGTTAAATCTAACCAAAGGTGTCACTGATATAAGTAACGAAGTATATGATCTTCATATGTTCGCACTTTATATTTGTACTGCCATTGGTGTTGTAGTGTTTGGTGCTATGTTTTGGTCGATGATATTTCATCGCAAATCAAAAGGCGTTAAACCTGCTACTTTCCATGAAAGTACCAAAGTGGAAATCCTCTGGACAGTTATTCCAATTATTATACTCATTGCTATGGCCGTTCCTGCTACTCAAACATTGGTCAGCATGGAAAATAATGACGATTCCGATATCACCATTCAAATTACGGGTTCGCAATGGAAGTGGCATTATAAATACTTTGACCAAGATATAGAATTTTATTCAGTGTTATCAACACCAAGAGCACAATATGAAAATCAATCAGGTGCTGGTGATGCTAAAGGTGAAAATTACCTGTTAGAAGTTGATAAACATCTTGTTATTCCTGTTAATAAAAAAATCAGATTCCTCATTACTTCAGACGATGTTATTCACTCTTGGTGGGTACCTGCTTTCGCGGTTAAACAAGATGCGAATCCAGGATTTATCAATGAAGCATGGGCAATAGTGCCTGAACCCGGCATTTATCGTGGCCAATGTGCTGAGCTTTGTGGTAAAGACCATGGCTTTATGCCGGTCGTTGTTGAAGTTAAATCTGAGGCTGATTATGCCGCTTGGATTGATGAGCAAAATGAATTGATTGCCAGTGCCGCCGCTGCAGAAGCTGCTTCACTAAACGCATCACTTTCTAAAGACGAGTTAATGCAATTAGGTGAAACCACTTACACGGCATATTGTGCAGCATGTCACCAACCGACAGGTTTAGGTTTGCCTCCTGCGTTCCCTGCTCTTAAAGGCAGCCCAGTGGCGACAACAGGCGCTGTTGCTGATCATATTGATATCGTTTTCAATGGTAAAGCCGGTACAGGTATGCAAGGTTACGGTAAGCAATTGAGTATGAAAGAAATTGCGGCTGTTGTGACTTATGAGCGAAATGCTTGGGGTAACAATACTGGAGATACAGTACAAGCTGCAGATGTACAAGCTGCGACTAGTAGTGCTTCATCAGCTGCTGATAATAAAGCGGCTGCCGTTGTGGAAAAAGTAGAAGAAGTTATTAGCGCTCCAGCAGAAGACTTATCTAAGCAATATTCTCTTGATGAGCTTATGGCTAAAGGTGAAAAGGTTTATAACACGGCATGTGTTGCCTGCCACCAAGCTACAGGTGCAGGTTTACCACCAGCATTTCCATCGTTAATGAAAAGCCCAGTTACCACAGGTGATGTTGGTGCTCATATTGATATGGTCGTAAATGGCAGTAAGAAAAACCCATCGATGGCCGCATTTGGTTCTCAATTATCTAAAACTGACATAGCCGCGGTTATTACCTACGAGCGTAATGCTTGGGGTAATAATACCGGTGATGTTGTTCAACCCGCAGATATTGCTGCAAGTGCTAAGTAGGGAGGCAGAATAATGACTACAGAAGCTATTCACGACTCGCATGAGCACGATGATCATCATGGGCATGGAAAAATGACGGGTATAAAGCGTTGGTTATATACCACCAACCATAAAGATATTGGTACCTTGTACCTTTGGTTTGCATTCATCATGTTATTGGTGGGTGGGGCATTGGCAATGATGATCCGTGTTGAATTATTTCAACCAGGGTTGCAGTTTGTTGAGCCGGACTTTTTTAACCAATTAACGACCGTTCATGGTTTGATCATGGTGTTTGGCGCAATTATGCCAGCCTTTACCGGTTTTGCTAACTGGATGATCCCTATGATGATTGGTGCGCCAGATATGGCATTACCAAGAATGAATAACTGGAGCTTTTGGATATTGCCTTTTGCATTTTCCATTTTAATTGCTTCATTTTTCATGGAGTCAGGTGCGCCAAACTTTGGTTGGACATTCTATGCGCCATTATCAACAACCTACTCAAATGGTAGTACGGCGTTTTTTGTCTTCGCTGTTCATATTATGGGTGTTTCTTCAATCATGGGCGCGATTAACGTTATCGTTACTATTATGAATATGCGTGCGCCAGGCATGACATACATGAAAATGCCATTGTTTGTTTGGACATTTTTCATTACCGCTTATTTATTAATTGCGGTAATGCCGGTCTTAGCCGGTGTGGTCACTATGCTATTAACGGATACCTATTTTGGTACCAGCTTCTTTGATGCCGCTGGTGGTGGTGATCCCGTGATGTTCCAGCATATATTTTGGTTCTTTGGTCATCCTGAAGTTTACATCATGATATTGCCGGCATTTGGTATTGTGTCGACAATCATTCCAGCATTTGCACGTAAACGTTTATTTGGCTATAGCTCAATGGTATATGCGACAGCATCAATTGCATTCTTGTCATTTATTGTCTGGGCTCATCATATGTTTACTACGGGAATGCCGCTGTTTGGCGAGTTATTCTTCATGTATTGTACTATGTTGATTGCTGTACCAACGGGTGTGAAAGTCTTTAACTGGGTTGCAACCATGTGGCGTGGTTCAATGAGTTTTGAAATACCTATGCTGTTTTCTATCGCATTTGTAATTTTATTCACCATTGGCGGCTTTTCGGGCTTGATGTTGGCATTAACGCCAGTTGATTTTCAATATCACGATACCTACTTTGTTGTTGCGCATTTCCATTATGTGTTGGTAACGGGGTCGTTATTTTCTATTTACGCAGGTGCTTATTACTGGTTACCTAAATGGACAGGGCATATGTATCACGATGGATTAAGTAAAGCGCATTTTTGGTGCTCGCTTATTTCGGTAAATATCTTGTTCTTCCCGATGCACTTCTTAGGGTTAGCGGGTATGCCACGTCGTATTCCTGATTATGCCTTACAGTTTGCCGACTTTAATAAGTGGGTAAGTATTGGCGGCTTTGCTTTTGGTTTATCACAATTAATATTCTTAGTGGTTGTTATTAAGTGTATTAAAGGTGGCAAAAAGGCTGAAGCTAAGCCTTGGGAAGGTGCAGAAGGTTTGGAATGGACGGTTGCAAGTCCTGCGCCTTACCATACGTTTGAAACACCACCTAACGCTGAAGATATTAAAGGGCAATAGGAAAATATAATGACTACAGAGCAAAACCAAGCAATATCAAATAATAAAAAGGCGAAAACCGTAAAGAAACTGGTTTTGGTTGTCTTTGCAATGTTTGGTTTTGGTTTTGCTTTAGTACCTTTATATGACGTATTTTGTGATATCACCGGATTAAATGGTAAAACGGCGACCACTGCTGCTAGTGTCAATGAAGATGGCATAGATGAAAGCCGGACCATTACTGTTCAATTTATTAGTCGCACTGCTAAAGGGATACCTTGGCAGTTTGAACCTATGATAAATGAAATAAAAGTACATCCTGGTGAAATGAAATTAGTGAAGTTTTACGCAAAAAATGAATCGGCTAAGGATATTATAGGGCAAGCAGTTCCATCTGTTTCTCCCGGTAAAGCCGCGATTTATTTTCAAAAAATAGAGTGTTTTTGTTTCAACTCTCAGCCGCTAAAAGCACAAGAAGATATTGAAATGGCTCTGCAATTTTATGTTGATGCAGAGTTACCTGAAGAAGTATCGACAATCACCTTGTCATACACTTTATACGATATCACCGGCACAGTTGAATCTTAGGCGGTTACGCGAAAACACAGGGGAATAGTTATGACTACAAAAAAATATGAAACATATTATGTACCCGCTCAAAGCCATTGGCCGATTGTGGGTGCCGTTGCACTATTTTTAATCGCCGTTGGTGCGGCTAATTATGTAACAGATATTAAAAATTCAACCTCAGGCTTTGGCGGATATGTATTAATTGCCGGTATAGCCATGGTGATATACATGCTGTTTGGTTGGTTCAATAATGTGATTAATGAATCAATGTCTGGTAAATATAGCCATCAAATGGATAACTCATTTAAACAAGGGATGAGTTGGTTCATCTTTTCAGAAGTGATGTTTTTTGCGGCTTTTTTCGGGGCATTATTTTATGCAAGAACGTTGTCAGTACCTTGGTTAGGTGGCGCCGACAATAATGCTATGACTGCTGCGGTGTTGTGGCCTGAGTTTACTGCCGAATGGCCGTTATTGAAAACGCCAGATGGTACAACAACTTCTGGTATGGGCTGGTATGGTTTACCACTTATCAATACTATTTTATTACTGACATCTTCAATCACTTGTCATTTTGCCCATGTGGCATTAGAGCAAGAAAAGCGTCCGCAATTAAAGTTTTGGTTAGGACTCACGTGTTTATTAGGCTTAGTATTTTTATATTGCCAAGGCTTAGAATACGCCCATGGTTATGCTGAGGAAATGCAACTGTATTTAACTAGTGGTATTTATGGTAATACCTTTTACATGTTAACAGGCTTTCACGGCATGCATGTAACGTTAGGTACTATCATGCTTATCGTCATGTTAATACGTGTATTTAAAGGGCATTTTACCCCTAAAAATCACTTTGCCTTTCAAGCGGCAAGTTGGTATTGGCATTTTGTTGATGTGGTTTGGGTATTACTATTTGTATTTGTATACATACTGTAATTTTCATTTTCTTTGTGAGTTAACATAATAGCTGCATCAGAAGTGCTCATTTAAACTTATACACTGAGCGCTTCTTCATTATTCTTGTGATAACTCACTTTGACGATATAAAAATAAATAAGGCGCTAGTTAAGCGCCTTATTTTTCAGAAAGAATTTGTTAAAAAGGTCTTGGATTCGGAGTAATAACTCCAGTTAATATGCCAAGTAGTAGAAGAATAACGATAACCACAGATGTCATAACACGACGGCCAATATATTTAGACATACTGGGTTGGTTCGGGTCATTTTTATTCATGAGTAATAATGCTCTGAATAAGTTGTAAATCATAAAAGCTAATAAGCCGACTATGATAATTTTTATAATCACAAAACCCTCTCTTTTTATTATGTTAGGTTATACAGGTTGTTCTTAATTTTTACGGTAATTTATGAAGTTTGCTGATTTTAGAGAATATATCAATCAATTAAACTGGCTCGTTGTTATCTTCACTTTGCTTGTCTTTTGTGGATTAATCAAGCTTGGATTATGGCAATCTGCTAGAGCTGTTGAAAAAGAGCAACGTTTGTCTTTGATTAATCAATATCAAAATCAAGATGCTTTAAAGCTTGCAGAGGTATTAACGTTGCAGGCAGCCAACGAGAATATTAATGACATCCCGGTGCTGGTTAAAGGGAACTTTGAAGGTGATAAAGTATTTCTGCTCGATAATCAAACTCATAATGGCCGTTTAGGGTATCGGGTCATCCAAGTATTGAAATTACCAAAAAACTCGTTACTAGTGAATTTAGGCTGGGTTGAAGGGTATATTGATCGTAGTAAGTTACCTAACATTGCTGGAGTTTCAGGGCTGCATGAAATTAAAGGCCATATTAGGCTTATAGAAAAAGGCATTGTTTTAGCAGACGCTAAGTTTGTTCAACCACAGTGGCCTTTAAGGGTGCAAACCATAGAAATTGACAAATTTTCGACATTAATTGGTCAAAAGTTATTGCCCTTTGTCTTGTACTTAGATACAAAAGAAAGTCTAGGTTTTGAGAAAAATTGGCGTCCGATTGTGATGCCACCAGAAAAGCATCGTGCATATGCGTTTCAATGGTTTTCACTAGCAACTGCTTGGGTGATATTAATGATCACAGCTAGTGTCTGGTTTTTTAAAAATAGAAATGAAAAATAATAATAAAAAGGTTAATTATGTCTTTACCCCAAATCAATAAGTCTCGCCGAACCTTACTCATTACTCTCGGGGTCTTTATTCTTCCTGTTGTGCTCGCAAAATTAGCTTTAGAGCAGCAATGGTTTGATTATGGAGTGACAAATCATGGACAACTCTTGGAACAAGAAATCACCCTGACAGATTTAGGCATTGAACAAGCATCACTTAATGAACAATGGTTATTGCTTTATCGACTACCAAAAACTTGCGATGAACTTTGTCAAAAGACCTTGTTATCAGTGAATAATACTTATACTTTGCTAGGTAAAGAGCTGCCACGAGTCACTCCTGTTGCCTTACTAGAGCAACCATTAACTAAAGTTCAACAAAATAGTTTACGTCATCATAAGTGGCAAAAATTCACATTACCCTCACAAGCCAATAAACACATAGCTGCCAATCAAGTATTAATTGTGGATCCATTAGGTAATGTGGTGATGTCTTACCAAGCACCTATAGCAGAACAAGATTTAGTCTCGTTTGATAAAGCGATTCTTGCCGACATGAAAAAATTATTGAAGTATTCAAGGATTGGCTAATATGGAAAATAAAAACACTAAAACCATCAGAAAATTAGTATTAGTTAGTATTTTACTTGCCATTGTAGTGGTGACCTTAGGCGCTTATACCCGCTTAACACATGCTGGCTTAGGCTGTCCTGACTGGCCAGGTTGTTACGGTTTTTTTGATGTTCCTGAGTCTTCAGAACAAATCTCTCAAGCCGAACAAGCTTTTCCTGAAAGACCTGTTGAACCAGAAAAAGCGTGGAATGAAATGATCCATCGCTATTTTGCCGGCATGTTAGGATTATTCATTTTAGCTATTGCAGTGTTGTCGATAAAAAATAGAAGGCAAGGTACACCGTTATTTTTACCGTTATTGATCTTGTGTGTCGTCATTTTTCAGGCGGCACTAGGTATGTGGACTGTTACCATGATGCTAATGCCCGTTGTGGTTATGGGGCATTTGCTTGGTGGCTTTACTACCCTGTGTTTATTGTTTTTACTGTATTTGAGGTTAAACCCGTATCGTGTGCCAGGGGGAGACGTCTCGGTGCGGCGATATGCTCGTTTTGGCCTGTTAGGTATTGTTATCTTAACAGCACAAATTGCATTAGGCGGTTGGACATCTTCAAATTACGCGGCATTAGTGTGTGTTGAATTGCCTATTTGTCAGGCAGGTTGGCAAGATGAGTTAACATTCGAAAAATCATTTCACCCAATTCCGCCTGAAAAAGACAGTTACGAGTTTGGCCATTTACACCATGCTGAGCGGGTCACTATTCACGTAATGCATCGTATTGGTGCTATGGTTACGACGATTTATTTACTGTGGCTAGCTTTTATTATCTTTATGAAAGCACACACCCGATTCTTTAAAAATACAGCTGTTGGATTAGTGGCGGTATTGTTTACCCAAATAGCGCTAGGGGTGAGTAATATTTGGTTTTCATTGCCTTTGTCTGTAGCCGTCAGCCATAACATTGTTGCGGCATTTTTAATGTTGATGCTGATTTTATTAACGTATAGTTTGAAGCGAAAAGCCTAAACCAAGGAGATAAGAATGACGAGTAATGTTTCTTCAGTTGAGGCTGATATGAGTAAAGAAATATCTGCCACATGGCGTGACTATTATGAAATAACTAAGCCGCGCGTAGTTGCCTTGTTGGTGTTAACGGCTCTGGTCGGGATGTGCTTATCAGTACCAGGGGCGATTCCATGGCAGGTCTTAATTCCTTCCATGATCGGTATTGGCTTTTTATCTTCTGCAGCAGCGGCTATTAACCATATTGTTGATGAACGCATTGATAGCATTATGGGCCGAACGTTTAATCGACCTGTGGCAACCGGACGATTAGATCCTAAAAATGCCGCATTATTTGCAATGTTATTAGCGGTTTCAGGCTTTGCTATTTTATATAGTTTTGTGAACCCATTAACGGCTTGGCTAACTTTTTCTGGGTTGGTTGGTTATAGTTTTATCTATACTATGTATTTAAAGCGGGCAACACCACAGAATATTACTATTGGTGGCTTAGCTGGCGCGATACCTCCTTTGTTAGGCTGGACCTCAATGACAGGAGAAATTCATCCACATGCTTTGTTACTCGTCTTGTTGATTTTTACTTGGACTCCCCCTCACTTTTGGGCATTAGCCATTCACCGTAAAGATGATTATGCCAAGGTCAATATCCCCATGTTACCGGTTACCCACGGGGTGAGCTTTACTAAAACTCAAATATTGTTGTATACCATTTTATTATTTGTCGTTGGCCTTTTGCCTTATTTGGTTGGTATGAGTAATTGGTTGTATCTAGTGGGTGCGGTGGTATTAAACCTTGCCTTTTTTGTTTACGCATGGAAACTAAAATTTAATGCCGAAGAAAGTACGGCAATGGATACCTTTAAGTTTTCAATACTTCACCTTATGTTGCTATTTATTATTTTGTTAGTTGACCATTATGTGTTGCCCGTTAGTTAAACAATAGGAATATCTTTTGTGAATAAATTACTTGTTGTCATTGTTGCGATTACTTCTATCGCAACAGGGGTCTTAATCTATCAAAAGTCTTTTAACTTAGCTCAACCTGAGCATTCGCTGTATTATCAAACACCTCGAGATGTGAAGCCGTTTTCTATGCTTGAACATACAGGCAAAGCATTTACTGATCAGCAGTTATTAGGAAAATGGTCTTGGGTATTTTTTGGTTACACGTCTTGTCCTGATGTCTGTCCAACAACGCTTCAAGAACTCAATTTTATTTATGATGATTTAAAAGCGATTAATAAAGATGCTCAAGTGCTCCTTGTTTCAGTTGATCCACAGCGTGATACAGTTGATAAGCTTTCACAATACATCGCTTATTTTAACCCTGAATTCAAAGCATTAACCGCTGATCATTCTGTGCTTTTTCCTTTTGCTCGTAATTTAGGTTTAATGTACGCGATAAGTGCTGAAAAGCGGGATGATAACTATTTAGTTGATCATAGTGCATCAATCGTGTTGATAAATCCTCAAGGGAAAATTTCAGCGATTTTTAAACCAGAACACACCTTAGGAGAACTACCTATTATATCTGGTGAGCATTTAGTCAGTGACTTTGCGAAAATAGTTAACTTAGCGGATTAGTCTTATTCTTTATCGTAAAATGGGAGCCACATCGATATGCTCCCATTTTCCAAAGTGAAAACTCTAATTATAAAGGATACCACTGCCTACCTTCTTTCAGAATAAACCATGGCTTTGAATACCAATAATAACGTCCAGGTTGACTAATGCTTGGGGCCGTACAGTTAGCTCTTACGCGTCCGATAGGAAGAGGGTCGCTAAAGTTAATTAAAAAACTGTTATTGGCTTGCCACTCAATCTTTTGTCGTCCGATACCTGAGACATAACAATTAAGTTGTGATTGTCTAAAGTCATCAACGATAACATCAAAAGTGACAGATTTTACCGTGTTTACCTCGAAAATAGTGTCGGCATTATGAGCGGTTGGACTCATGGTAAAGGGCAATGAATTTAATTTATCACGTAAACTGGTGAGTTGGTCATAGGGCTTAGATGCGGGAAACCGAGGAACTGTCGTTAAATCAGACGCTAACCCTACTGCACCACTTTGCTGAGAAAAAGCAATAAAGTCGTTTTGTTTGATCCATTGCTGAATAGCGGGAGTATATTCACCATAAGGGTAGGCAAAGTAACGCCAGCTTTGTCCTGTTTTCTCTTCGATAATTTTTTCAGCATTATTTAACAAGAGTGTTTGTTTATCTAACCATTGCTGCTCACTTAAGCCCTCAGGTATTCTTGCTAAAGAGTCATGGTTAAAGCCATGATTAGCTATGATCACGCCTTCATCTGCCATGGATTTGAGTTGTTGCCATGACAAATAATTATCCGGGCCTTTATTGACAATTCCAGGATTAATAAAAATGGTAAAAGGGTAATTAAATTTATCCAGAATTGGTTTGCCATGGGTGAGAATATCGACATAAGCATCATCAAAGGTGATAGCAACTGTTTTGTCAGGAATTGGTTGCAATTTGACAATACTATTCATGAGTTCAGATAAAGGCACAACGCGAAAATTATTATCGGCTAAAAATTGCATATGTGCTTCGAACTGAAGCGGTGAGATACTTGTGCTGGCAGGCGTCTCGTCACTGACATGATGATATTGTAAAATAACTGCTGCAAAGCAATTAGCAGTTGAACTTATTAACAAAATTAAAAGACATATAGAAGTTTTTATCACAAAATTACCTTGTTTTCCGTAGTAAGATATTAACTGTGTAAACCATAGCGCTAAATCAGCAATTTATATAGTCTAATTATCATCAAAAACATAATGAGAGGCAGCTTATTGTTCTTTTCAAATAGAGAGAGTCATCAACAATTATTTGTTTTAGCTGTGCCTATGATTTTATCCAATATTACTGTGCCATTATTAGGCTTAGTTGATACTGCTGTCATTGGCCATTTAGAGCATGCTTATTATTTAGGGGGGAGTACAGTTGGCGCGATGATCATAACGGTTATCAGCTGGTTATGTGGTTTTTTACGTATGACAACAACTGGCCTTGCTGCACAAGCCTTTGGTCAACAAAACAATCAGCAGAATTTTATCGTTTTATTGCGTGGTTTGTTTGTGGCTTTATGTATTGGTGTTGGCGTGATTTTAGTTCAGTCACCCTATATATCTGCTGCGCTTTATATGTCAGGCGGCTCAGAGGAAGTGTTATTTTATGCACGCCAGTATAGTGAAATAAGAGTGTGGGGAATTCCCGCAGCCTTAGCAAATTTGGTTCTATTAGGGTGGTTATTGGGTAATCATAAAGCAAAAGCTGTGATGTGGATCATCATCGTCACAAATATTATCAATTTACTCTTAGATGTTTTCTTTGTTTTGTCTTTAAATTGGCAAGTCGCTGGTATTGCCTATGCCACTGTTTTAGCAGAATATTCGGGGGTATTAATCTCTTCATGGTTCATTGCTAGGCATTTTAAACAACATATTGTGCAATCAATCATTGGGTTAAAAACTGAACTGATCCATAAAACAGCTTTACTGCGTTATTTTAAATTAAACCGTGATATTTTAATTCGCACGCTATGTTTACAAAGTTGTTTTGTTTTTATTACTTTCCAAGGTGCTCGCTTAGGTGACAATGTGGTTGCTGCTAACGCTATCTTAATGAATTTTCTTTTATTTATTTCATTTGGTTTAGACGGTATAGCCAATGCTGCTGAAGTTATGGTTGGCAAGGCAAAAGGTGAGCAGAGTCACAAAAGGCTAAAAGAAGTTTTTAAAGTGAGTGTGTTTTGGACGCTAGTTTTTGCGGCACTTTACAGCGCGTTATTTATTATTGCCGGTGAATTTTTTGTTGGGTTAATTTCTGATATTGAACCGGTTGTTCAGTATAGTTATCAATATTTACCTTGGATAATGGCTTTACCTTTGCTGGCTTGCTGGAGTTACTTATTTGACGGCATATATATTGGTTTAACGCAGGGAAAGGCGATGAGAAACAGTATGGTTATCGCTACTTTTGGTTGTTTCTTTCCTATGTGGTGGTTACTACAGCATTATGAAAATCATGGGCTATGGTTGGCGTTTTCATTTTTTATGATGGCGAGAGGAGTGACTTTAGCTTGGCATTTTTATCGCCACATTTGGTGTGATGAATTCATGGTGATTAATAAGTGATGTTTGATACTACCCCATTAGCCAATAAAGTAATTTCATTGGCTAATGGAGGAAATATTAATTTCGTTTACACTTAATAATATGAATGATCACCACGCTCATGCTCAGTCATATCTTTAACGCCTTTTATTTCATCGCCCATCATTTCAATTAACTGTTTTTCAATGCCATCTTTAACGGTTACGTCAATTTGAGCACAGCCATTACAGCCCCCACCAAATTGTAAAACAGCATAACCATCTTCGGTTATTTCCATCAAGGTACATTCACCTCCATGGCCTGCTAATTGAGGATTAACTTCCGCTTTTAAAAAATAGTCAACACGTTCAAATAATGGTGCATCGTCACCGACTTTACGCAACTTTGCGTTGGGAGCTTTTAACGTTAGCTGAGAGCCCATTTGGTCGGTAGTGAAATCAATTTCAGCTTCTTCTAAAAATGATTTACTGTCTGCATCAACGTAAGCAGAGAAATGTTCGAAAGGTATTTCGATATCTTCAGGTTCAACAGCATCTGCCGGACAATATGAAACACCGCACTCGGCACTTGCTGTTCCAGGGTTTACGACAAATACACGAATGCTAGTGCCTTCCGCTTGCTGTGATAGCAGCTTTTGAAAATGCTCTTGGGCTGTTTCTGAAATTGTGATCATAATGCTACTTCTCTAAACTTCTCAAAAATATTGATAAGGGTAATGTGATACTTGACTAAATTAGTCGGGTATCACTATTTTACGCTGCAAAGCTAAATTTCGCTAGTGATCATTTATTGACGAGGTGATTTTTATAGTCAAATGCTGCTTTAAAGAGAATAGAGATAGAAAAGAGATGAAATGACAAGAATATAAGTGCGAAATACTAGATGGTTAACAAAGAGTTTGTTATTTTGTGGCTATCAAATGTCATCTGATTAAGACAGTCATTAGTTAGGAACCCTTATAATGCATTTTCGTGCGCTGATCGTATCAATATTATTAAGTTTGTTGAGTAAGCCTTTATTCGCAGCTTCTGTAGAAAAATATTTACCTAAAAATCAATCATATGATCCGAGTATTATAAAACCAGAAACTATTTTAGGCTTTGGTATAGGTGAGCGACATATTCGACATGATCAACTGCTCCAGTATATGGAAGCATTAGCGGCCAGCTCTGATAAGATTGTCCTAACAGATATTGGTCGTACGTCTGAAATGCGTAAGCAGGTCTTATTAACAATTTCTCATCCCGATAACATTGCCAAACTACCTGCGCTTCTTAAGCGTGATGACGATGGAAAAAAACCTGAAGATCCGCTTGTTATTTGGTTGGGTTATTCTGTTCACGGTGATGAAATTAGTGGTAGTAATGCGGCTTTAGTTGTTGCTTATCACTTGGCTGCCAGTCAAGATCAGTCAGTCTTAGAGATACTCAAAAATACGGTTATTGTTTTAGAGCCAAGCATTAATCCAGATGGTATGGATAGATTTGTTAATTGGGTGAATACATATCGTGGAACTACAGCTAACCCAGATCCTAATCATATTGAACATCATCAACAATGGCGTACAGGACGAACTAATCATTTTGGTTTTGATTTAAACCGCGATTGGTTATTACTCTCTCAAAAAGAAAGCCAAAATAGGTTAGCGTATTTTCATCAGTATCAACCGCATGTTTTAGGTGATTTTCATGAGATGGGAGCTAATAGTAGCTATTTTTTTCAACCGGGAATTCCTAGCCGAACTCACCCGTTAACACCTAAAAAAAATACTGACTTAACACAGTTGCTTGCTACCTTTCATGGTGCAGCTTTAGACAAAGATAATCGTTTGTATTACAGCCAAGAAAGCTTTGATGATTTTTATTATGGTAAAGGTTCAACTTATCCGGATATTAACGGCAGTGTAGGCGTTTTATTTGAACAAGCGAGTAGTCGAGGACTTCAGCAAGATAGTATTAATGGGCTTTTAACCTTTGAATATGGTATTAAAAATCATGTGCTAACGTCTTTATCAACCATTGAAGGAGCTTGGCAAAATAGTGATAAATTTAAAAGCTATCGTGAAAAGTTCTACCAAGAGTCAGAACAGCTTATCAAAAAAGAAAAATTCAGCGGTTATTTAATTACTGAGTTAAAGGATAAATATCGTTTAAATACATTTTTGAGTAAGCTTAAAGCCCATAAAATTGATGTGATGCCATTGGTTGAAGACTTTCGTTTTGAAGGCAAGTTATATAAAAAAGAACATAGTTTTTATTTATCTTTAGAGCAAAGACAATACCGAGTAATTCAAGCGCTGTTTAATCAAGGCACCAACTTTCAAGATAATACCTTCTATGACGTTTCTGGTTGGACAATGCCATTGGCCATGGATATAGATGTTCAAAAAGTAGGACGAACTTGGGGATTAAGGCTGGCAAAAACACCTTGGCAACCTGCGGCAACACCTAAGCAAGTGATTAATAAAAACGCTTATGCCTATGCTTTTGAATGGCATGAATTTTTAGCGCCGAAACTGTTAAACCAGTTATTATCACAAGGCATAAAAACGAGAGTAGCCACTCAAGGGTTTTCGTCAAAGGACAGTGGGAAAACAAAAGATTTTTCAACGGGAACAATCGTTATTCCTGCCGGTATTCAAACAACTGAAAACTGGCGACAAATTATTGAGCATAGGGCAAATCAGAGCAGCATAACTATTTATCCGATACAAACAGGTTTAACGGTTAAAGGCGTAGATATTGGTTCTAATGCCATTGCACCTATTGAGCCAATAAAAGTTTTACTCGTCGGAGGAAAAGGTAGTTCACAATATGAAGCGGCGGAAATGCTTTATTATTTAGATGATACTTTGAATATTCCGGTATCAATTGTGGAAAAAAGTCGTTTACCACGAATAGATTTGAACAAGTATACTCACATTCTGATGGTAGATGGACGTTATGGTGACATAGAAAAACCGATGATCGTCAAAATCAAAACATGGATCAAAAATGGTGGGGTCATTTTTGCACAAAAACGCGCCGCAAAATGGCTTGCATCGATAGAAATTTTAGCGGCAGACTTTGTCACACAAGATCAAATTAATGATCTATTTGATACCGATAAATTATCTTATCAAGACAAAGAAAAATTAGCGGCTAGAAAACGAATTGCAGGTGCTATCTTTGAAACGAAGCTTGATCGTAGTCACCCTTTAGCTTACGGATATACCGACTCGCAATTACCCATATTTAGAAATAGTACGCTTATTATGGAGTCTGCGGATTCGCCTTTTATCACTGTGGCTGAATATACCGCTAAACCATTAATGAGCGGTTATTCGGATCAAAACTTAGTCAATAAAATTGCTCATAATCCTGCGCTAGTTGCCCACAACTATGGCAAAGGTAGAGTGATTGCCACCAGTGATGTTTTTGCTTTTAGGGGATATTGGCTAGGTAGTGCTAAAATGTTGGCGAATAGTTTATTTTTTGCTAAAGCCTTTAGCGCGTCTGCCCAGTAATAATAAAATTATTGTTTGAGACTTATTGGGGAAGTGATAGTGAAACTGTTAAGACAGTAATGTGTTTCACACCTTCTTTTTTTAGTAAACGACAAATGGTATTTGTTGTGGTGCCTGTGGTGATCACATCATCGAGTAAAATAATAGTTTCGGGTAAAATTTCTTTTGCTTGACCCAATATAAAAGCCCCTTTTAAATGTTGTCGGCGGGCTTTACCACTCTGACCTACTTGGCTCTGATTAAAGGTGACTCGATACAATGCTTTTTTCAAATAGGGCAATTGGGTGTGTTTCGCAAAGGCCTTGGCAATTAAATGAGCTTGATTAAACCCACGTTGCTGCCACTTTTTAATGTGGATTGGTACGGCGAGTAAAGCGGCATCATTGTGAGTTTTTTGTTTTTCATTCCATAATTGTGCAAGTAAAAATCCTAAAAGATCAGCGATTTCGAAACGCTGTTGATATTTTAATTGCTTTAACCAATGGTCAATCGGAAAGACATAAGGGGCCAAGCAAAGTAGTTTATCAAACTTTCTGTCTGGAAAGAGTTTATCAATTGCTGGCCAATTTAATAAATTGTCATGTAAATGCTGATAGGTAAATAGCGGTAAGTCATCTTTACAATGTTGGCACAACATCGGATGAATAAGTGGTTTACTTTGACAAAGTTCACATTCACTTAATGAGAAACGCGTAAGAGAAAATCGTTCGATTAGCTTGTTTTTTAATCGCGCTAAAAAATTCAATTGAGACGCTTTATCCAATTCCATTTGCTTATCACTTTCTATACACTGACGCTTTTTAAGTAACTCGAATAAGCATGGCAAAAATGTTAAAAATTGCGAGTAGTGGCTCAGGGCTACCTTTAGTATTTATACATGGCTGGGGGATGAACTCTGGTGTATGGCAACCGTGTGTCGCACAGTTAAAAGATAACTTTCGTGTGATCACTGTTGATCTGCCGGGGTTCGGTGTTAATGTTGATTATCAGATATCACCATACACACTCGATAATATTGCTGCAGAAATTGTCAATATTATTGATGAGCCTGCTGTGGTTATTGGTTGGTCTTTAGGCGGTATGGTGGCGACTGAAATCGCGCGTAAATATCCACAAAAGCTAAAAGGGTTAGTGACTATTGCAAGCAGTCCTTGTTTTGTTGAGCAAGATAATTGGCCAGGTATTCAAGCCGAAGTGCTAGCGTTGTTTCATCGTCAACTTGAGCAAGATGCCCAAAAAACCATCAATAATTTTTTAAAAATACAAGCGATGGGCAGCCCACATTTACGAGAGGATATTAAATTGATCCGTGACTTGGTCATGCAATATCCAATGCCACACAAAAACATATTGGAGCTATCGTTAAGGTTTCTAGAAAATGAAGATCAACGCCAACAGCTTAATGACATTCGTTTACCTTTTTTAAGAATGTATGGAAAACTCGATGGCCTTATTCCAAAAAGTGTTATCCCAAAAGTCTCGTTATTAGCTAATACAAGTGATGTAATTATTTTTGACAAGGCATCACATGCCCCATTCATTAGTGATCTATCAGCTTTTATTGAAGCATTGTCTTCTTGGTTATCGCGCGCCATTAAATAATGCTAACTCAATAATGTAAACTTTACATTTGTCCATTTTTGGTTAATAATTAATCATATTACTTTGCATTAATATCCGTTGTTTGAAAAGGTCATCATCTATTAATAAGTGACCATTTTTTGTGGTATTAAGGGGGAAACAATGAATATTGAATCGGCTTTTACATCGGGTGTAGAAGGTTTTCAAAAAGCGACAGAGTCTGCTAATAAAGCAGCAACTGATATTGCACGTTCTGTGGCGTATACTCCTGAAAATAATCAACAAGAACAAACAGCTATTGCTCCGGTTGATACATCGCAAAACATACCTAATTTAACTCAATCCATTGTCGATTTAAAAGTGTCTGAATTCCAAGCGAAGGCCTCTGCTCAAGTTGTAAAAACGGCAGACGAAACATTAGGCACGCTCCTCGATGTAAGAGTGTAATATTATGAACATAACGCCGCAGGCAACAAGCATTCCCATTCCTACCGTAGCAAACCCTCCTACGGATGCTTTGCGTCGTGAAAATAATCACAGAGAAATTATTACCAAACCAGCTGCGTCACAGCAGTCAGCTGCTGAAAAAGGTGTTGCATCTGAACGTGAAAGAGCAAGAACACCAGCGCAAAATAATGAGCAAGTTGATTTTGAAAATATTCGTAAGCAAGCTGAGTTAGCCAATAGCACGATTTCTGATGATAATAACGACCCTTCACGAGAAGATCCTCAACAACGCGAGCAATCATCTGGGAAAGAAGTTGACTCTTCTGTTCATAAAGAGCAACAAGCAAGTAAAGAAGAGGCTCAAGAACAACAGATCATTAGTGAATTAAAGCATAGAGATAAAGAAGTGAGGGCTCATGAGGCTGCACATGCATCTGTCGGTGGTGCTACAACGGGTTCACCTTCATATTCTTTTGAGATGGGGCCAGATGGGAAAAAATATGCCGTTGAAGGTGAAGTTGCAGTGGATTTATCCTCTGTTCCTGGAGACCCTAGAGCGACAATTAATAAAATGCAAAAAGTTTATGCTGCTGCTCTTGCACCCGCGCAGCCTTCAGCTCAAGATGTTAAAGTTGCCAACGCGGCGAGCAAGAAGATAGTACAAGCTCAATCTGAACTTGCCGGTGTTGAAGCTGCATCGCTTGCGCCCGATAATGGCGATAAGTCAAAAATGACCGCTGTTAAGAAAGATCTAGATCAATCTGAAGGTTCAAATAGAAGTAATGATTTTGATAGCTTCATTGATAAGACGGTTGCCGCGCAAGAAACAATAGCCCCTAGTCGCTCTTTAGATATTGACCAAAGAGCCGTGCGTATTGAGAATTTCTATTCAACAATAAATCAAGCCTATGAGAAACCGCCCAGTTATCAGTTTGAATTAACCGCATAAAAAAACCTAAACTCCTTAATGAATTTAGGTTTTTTTATGTCTGGTATTTAGGGGGGCGCTATTTAAAGCGGGAAGAAAATTAAATGCCGTAATCTTCTTGATATTGTTTAATGCTAGCTAAACTCTCAGCCATATCTGACTGTTCTTCTAAATACGCAATTAAGTCAGTTAACGTGACGATAGATATTACTTTAGTACCAAAATCACGTTCAACTTCTTGAATTGCCGATAATTCACCTTTGCCTTTTTCTTGGCGATCAAGGGCAATGAGAACACCAGAAAGTTCTGCGCCATTAGCTTTAATGATTTCCATAGATTCACGAATAGCGGTACCTGCTGTGATCACATCATCAACTAACATGATTTTCCCTTCAAGGGGAGAGCCAACTAAACTGCCACCTTCACCATGGGTTTTAGCTTCTTTACGGTTAAAACAATAGGGAACATCCCTTTGATGATGATCGGCTAAAGCGACAGCGGTAGTTGTCGCAATAGGAATGCCTTTATAAGCAGGACCAAACAACAGGTCAAAGTCGATATTCGCATCTGCAAGCGCGGATGCGTAAAAACGCCCTAAACGAGCAAGATCGCCACCAGTATTAAATAGACCAGCATTAAAAAAGTATGGGCTGGTACGCCCTGATTTTAAGGTAAATTCACCAAAGCGTAACACTTGTTTGTTTAAGGCAAATTCAATAAATTCACGTTGATAAGCTTTCATGTTTCGTCCTATTAACTTAATGCAGTTTTTTGTAAATCAAATAATTCGTTAATGGCATTTTTTGCTAGTGAGAGCATTTCTTGCATTTCATCGAAACTGAAAGGCTCTTCTTCCGCAGTACCTTGAATTTCTATCAGTTTACCGGTGTCTGTCATAACAACATTCATATCAGTATCGGCAGCTGAATCTTCAGGGTAATCTAAATCTGCAACCGGCTCACCTTGATAAATACCTACAGAAATCGCGGCAATCATATGTTTTAACGGATTGGTTTTAATGATCTCTTTTGCGCGCATATAATTTAATGCATCTACTAAGGCAACGCAGGCGCCAGTAATAGAAGCGGTTCGGGTTCCGCCATCGGCTTGAATGACATCGCAATCCACGCTAATGGTATTTTCACCTAGTGCTTTTAAATCGACAGCTGCTCGTAAAGCACGAGCAATTAAGCGTGATATCTCTAAAGTTCTCCCACTTTGTTTACCGCTAGCGGCTTCACGTCTCATACGTGTATGAGTTGAACGCGGTAACATACCATACTCTGCAGTTACCCAACCTTTACCTTGGCCTTTAAGAAAACGAGGTACCCCTTCTTCAACTGACGCAGTACAAATAACTTTGGTATCGCCAAATTCTATTAAAACTGAACCTTCAGCGTGAGCTGTGAATTGACGTGTGATAGTTACTGGGCGAATTTGCCCTAAAGTTCTGCCGCTTGGACGCATGATAAAATCTCTATGAGTAATAATAATTGTGCGCATTATAATCGCTATAGCGCAATATTGACATAATGACTCGTAAAGAATTTTGAAATATAGTTGGCTAATGCAAGGTCATGTTTAGCAGAGATATTTTTGGAAAATTTTATGAGAGCCCCAATACTCACTTTTATAGCATTATTTTTGTGTCAGAGTTTATTTCTCTCGAGCGTGATAGCTAAAACAAAGAATGATTTACCACTTTACAGTACTGCTTATGATGATAAACGTGATCCCTTTAAAGATGCCGCTGCTGCCATTGCTTTAGCTAAAGCCACAGACCGTAATGTATTGCTTGAAATTGGCGGAAACTGGTGTGCGTGGTGTCATAAAATGGATAGCTTTTTAGCTCGAAATCCTGATATTTATCAAAAGCTTCATGCAGAGTATGTGTTACTGAAAATTAATGTCAGTGATTCAAATGAAAATGAAGCCTTTATGAAATCACTGCCGCCAGCATTGGGTTATCCTCATATGTATATTTCAACCGCTACGGGAAAGATGATTTTGTCAAAAGATACTGCGGAATTGCTATCTGGAGATGATTATTCAAGAAAAGCTTGGATAACGTTTTTAGAACAATGGAAAGCTGAGAATAACCAGAAAAATATCCTTAAGAGTGAAGCTGACTAATGGACTCCTTTTTTGACAAAAACTATCAAACACCCGATTGGTTAAATAAAAAACTATCTCGTCGTCATATTTTAAAATCTGCAGCTGGCGCTACGGCAATTGCAAGTGTATCGCCATTGGTTTTTGGCGGCTCAATTAACAACCTTGCGGCGTTTGAATCGGCATTAACTCAACTTGAATGGCAAACACTTGATGCTGTATTTGATCATATTTTTCCCGCTTCTGATTCAGGTCCTAGTGCGAAAGATATTCAAGCGACATTTTATTTATACCAATTAGTGAAGGAGCAGCCCACTTCACAAGATGAAATTGATTTTATTTATCGTGGCGTCGGTTGGCTAAATAGTTATACCCAAAGTAAACAACAACAGAATTTCATTGCCTTAACGAGTGAAGAAAAGGAAATTACGCTAAAAGCGATTAGTCGTTCTGAAGCCGGTCAAAACTGGCTAAATATGATGATACTTAATTTATATGAAGCGATGTTATCACCCCCTTCATATGGCGGAAACCCTGATGGTATTGGATGGAAATGGCTAAGTCATCAGGCGGGCTTTCCTTTACCTCAAGCAGGTAAGCGTTTTTATGAACTTCCAGCAAGAAGTCAAGTGACACCAACGTCAGCGCAGGTGATCAAAAGTATTGATTTGTTCGCGAAGCAAACGCTCAATTCAACTAAAGGTAGAACAAAAGCATGAGTTATGATGTTTGTATCGTTGGAAGTGGTGCGGGTGCATCGCCCGTTGCTTATACTTTGGCTAAAGCGGGTGCCAAAGTGCTCATTCTCGAAAAAGGTCCTTGGTTGACAGAAAAAGAGTTTTATAAAGATGAGTTAGCCATTAGCTTACGCGATTCATACAATCCTGACTTAACGGACGAGCAACATGTTATCGAAGAAGAGTATGAACGTGAAGACGGTTCTACTTATTGGGACACCGAGTCTACCAGCGATTCTGGTTGGAGCTTTTGGAATGGCAATGTTGTTGGTGGCTCATCAAATTTTATGAGTGGTTATTTTCATCGCTTAAAACCCGTTGATTTTCGTTTACGTTCAGAATTTGGAGATATTCAAGGCGCGAATATTGTCGACTGGCCCATTAGCTATGATGAACTTGAGCCTTTTTATGCACAAGTTGAACGTGATATTGGCGTGTCAGGAAAAGTGGTAGAACATCCTTTTCAAGAACCAAGATCTACCAAAGATTTTCCGTATCCTCCTTTAGCAGAGCATGCAGTATCAAGCTGGATTGACAAAGGCGCTGCAGAGTTAGGCTTTCACTCAATGCCGGTACCAAGAGCCGTATTGTCTCAGCCAGCAATGGGACGAAATAGCTGCGAGTATTCAGGTTATTGTAGTAGTTACGGTTGTTCTTCTGGGGCAAAAGGCAGTGGCCGAGCAGCTTTGCTAAATCATGCCGTAGGTACCGGAAATTTAACCATAAAACCTAATGCCAAAGTGCATCATATTGAAAGTAATGAACAAGGGGAAGTAACGGCTGTTCATTATTATGATCAACAAGGTCGACAACAACAAGTTTCAGCAAAAATTTATGTTGTTGCCTGCCAAGCTGTTGAAACCTCACGCTTATTACTAGCTTCTAAAAGTAAATTCTTCCCCAACGGTTTAGCTAATAACAATGGTCAAGTAGGCAAAAACCTCGTTTTTAGTGCCGGAGGTACAGGCTCAGGGGATTTCTTTTTTGATGACTTATCTGAACAAAAACAGGCTGAATTAAAGCAAGTAGGCCCATTTATTAACCGCGCTTTGCAAGACTGGTATCAAATTGACGATAAAAAATTTACCGGCGTAAATAAAAATGGCAAAGCGAAAGGTGGCACTATCGACTTTCTTTTTCATCAAAATCCCATTGCTCGGGTTAGTGGTAGTCAGTGGGGTAATAACGATGAACTTGTTTGGGGAGAACAACTTAAACAAAATATTTTTAATGAATTCACTACCTATAAAACGTTACGCTTTGAAGTGTTTAATGATTGGTTACCAACGGATGACTGCTTTGTCGCGTTAGATGAAGAGGTAACCGATAAATGGGGCGACCCTGTTGCAAAAGTGAGAATTGGTAGCCATGAACATGACTTAGACGTTGGTGAATATTTAGCTGAAAAAGGAGCTAAATTACTCGAGCAACTTGGTGCTAAAAATATCTCAACCTCAGTAAGTAGTGCTCCGCCAACAAACTTGATGGCAGGTGGTTGTCGCTTTGGTGATGATCCAAAAACCTCCGTCTTAAATAAAAATTGTCAAGCCCACGAAGTGAGCAATTTATATGTGACCGACGGTTCATTTATGCCAACTGGCGGTAGTGTTCCTTATACATTTACCATATACGCCAATGCCTTTCGCGTTGCCGAACATATAAAACAGAGATGGCAACGGACTTAAACTAGGGTATAACACAAAGACTAATTACAATTCTTTTTGAACATATAATCAGAGATTACATAAAAAATTAGTAATAGAGTCGCGCAGTTGGCATTTGTTATCTCAATAATGTCTGACAAAGCAAAAAATGGCGTATTCAATTTCATTGTGCATACCTTCATCCAGAATTAGGCTAGATACCTTTTACACCATCAGGCATAATCCACCTGTTCATTCTTATAAAACAAACTTTATATTGAGTAATAATAGGAAAGATTATGATCCATAGTATGACCGCGTTTTCACGCGTTGAAGTAA
Source organism: Colwelliaceae bacterium 6441 (assembly GCA_040779345.1). Lineage (GTDB taxonomy): Bacteria > Pseudomonadota > Gammaproteobacteria > Enterobacterales > Alteromonadaceae > Thalassotalea_H. Next base: position 337,986 of record JBFONU010000002.1, read on the forward strand.
AAGGTGACTGGGGTAACGCAGTTTGGGAAATTCGTAGTGTTAACCAACGCTTTTTAGAAACTTATTTTCGTTTACCTGAACAGTTTCGCTCAATTGAACCTGTGTTGCGAGAACGTTTTCGTAAAGCCTTAAACCGCGGGAAAGTGGAGTGTGGCTTACGTTTCAATGCTAATCCAGCGACTAAAGGTAAACTTTCATTAAATAAAGACTTAGCCTCGCAACTGTTAGAGCATGCCAGCTGGGTAAATGAGCAAACCTTAAATAGCCAAGTTAATCCTATTGAAATTATGCGTTGGCCAGGCGTGATGGAAACAGAAGAAACTGATATGGATGCAATTCAAGCAGATATATTAAAAGGCTTCGATCAAGCACTGAAAGACTTTATTGACGCACGTGCAAGTGAAGGTGCAAACATGAAAGCCCTTATTGAGCAACGACTTGACGCGATAGTTGAAGAGGCTGAAAAAGTGAAAACGCATATGCCAGAAATTATTCAATGGCAACGCACCCGTATTACCGATAAATTCACAGAAGCTAAAATTGAATTAGAATCAACCCGAGTAGAACAAGAGCTGGTTATGCTAGCGCAAAAAATGGATGTAGATGAAGAAATTGATCGCCTTTTTAGTCATGTAAAAGAAACGAAGAGTATTCTTAAAAAAGGGGGAGCACAAGGTCGACGTTTAGATTTCATGATGCAAGAATTTAACCGTGAAGCGAATACGCTTGGGTCAAAATCTATTAATGCTGATATCACCAATTCTGCCGTTGAACTTAAAGTGCTTATTGAGCAAATGCGAGAGCAGATCCAGAATATCGAATAAAAAACATTGATCTATTAATCTATTTAAACCGCTTTTTAGCGGTTTTTTATTTTAACAAATTAAATCTACCTATTTGATTACAGGTAGATTTATTGAGAATCGGTGAGTTTTTTAATATTTGAATCGAGTTGTATATATTTTTATATAAGAGATGTTTTCGTCCAAACTTTGAAAACCATAAAAAGAATCAACAAACTTGAAAGTAGCGGTTTTTCCGTCAGGAGCGTGTTGAATATTCTCCCATTCAACGACATTTGAAGTGGTTGAGCTCTGACCATAATATTGGCCGTTAGAACCTAATATTGAATCTAAGTAAAGGGAGCTTCCGAACCGACTTATTATGACAAACTGCTTGTAATTACCATAAAATTTTTGTGTTACACCAGCTTTTCCTTTTCCTAATAGTTTATAACCGTTCCTTTGAGGGTTAAACCAGTCAATGCCTGTACTAGGCAGAGAGTTTCCTCCCCATACTTCATACACTCCTCTAGTATTTTCTGCTTGTTCACCAAATGAATCAGCTTTTTGGCGATCGTAAAAAAGGTATTCAAATTGATTTTGATAATCATCACTCCAACAGTTTTCATGGGCGGTTCCTCCCCAGCAAAGTTTGATGTAGTCTTTATTAAAATAGGAAGTGCCAATATACATGTCGTAGTTCATATCATTACGATATTTTATTAATCCATCACTAGTAATTTCGTAACTATATTTAACTGTTTTTGAATCTTCCTCAAAGGTAATATGCGTTTTATCGAATTGCATTTTTGACTCTTCCATTTGATTATTATCAAAGTGATAATTCAGTCGCCAAAAAACTTTTCCATCTAACCAATTTGTAGAAAACTTACCTGTAAATTCTGTATTTGATGGCTCGATAGTAATTCCTTTCATTCTTGTGGTAGTTTCGCCCTGATCATCTTTAACGGTTACAGAAATAATCAGTTTTGTTCTATTATTAACGTAGGGAGCAGTGAAGCTTAGTTTATTCCCATTGATGTCAGGACTTATATCAACATCTGCACCGTTCGAAGGAATCACCCTCCAACTTATGTTGTCTATGCTTCCATCGTCCGTAGCTAAAACTTCATATGCAATGGTTTCGCTTTCTTGGTACTCGGTTCTATTTCTTTGTGAAACTAATGTGACTTTTGGCGGGGTATTTATATCAGAACGTTTAATATCAAACCTAATAGGCTTTGTTATTGAAAATTTACTACCAACACTAACGTGCAAGCTTAGGTTGTTAATTCCCCAATCTAGACTTTGTGGCAGTGAACTTTCACACGTTAATGTTTGATTATTTTCAGTGCAGGTTAAGTTAGTTCGCATGTAATTAACGCTGCTTTCTAAATGTACGTTCACCTTCGATGCATCAATGTAAACTAAATCATTAAAGTCAACCGTAATTAATTCGTTTTTAACGCTTGCTAACTCATTTTGTTTTCTTTGTATGGTAATATGTGGTGTCGACAATGAAGCTGGCTGGCCAGCGATTTCTATGGCCGATAACGTCATGTAAGGCTCGTTTGAGCCATGTTGCCAATCATACGCATCAAGAAATATTTCAATCAGAGTATTATCAGCAATAAGAGAGTCATTTTCGTTTAAGTCTCCAAATATTAAAGGCGATGGAGTGAATGAATTAGCATTTGTAGCATAAGCTTTATATTGAATTAATCGTTGGTAATAAATTTCAACCTTCCGCCAAAATGCTAATACACCTTCATACGTATCTACCGGAAATTTTTTATAAGTACCGATAGAGCCATCATTTATAAAACCGTAGCGATACTGAACTTTGTATCCATCTATTTCAAACTGATTTTTAAATGAGCTTTTAACTGATGCAAGGAACAGCTCACTATTAAATTGTTCACCTTCCTCTGTTCTTAGTGAGTAATAGCGTGAAATTTGTTGGCCTATGAGTTGGTTATCAAGTTCTTTTAAGGCTTTATTTGCTGCGCCTAAAACCTCCGTGGTGTACCAGCTAGCAAAGTCCATAGGTAAAGGGTTACCAATGAAAAGGCCTACTAACTTAAGCATATCAAGTTTGTTCTTTCGTTTCAGAAAGGTGAATGCTACTCCTGCTTTAGCAGTCATTTCGGTTATATCGTCGTATTCAGAAATGCCAGACTCTAAAATCTTTAGATATTTTTCACCCATGGAATCTATAATTGCTTGATCGTTAAAAAGCGCAAGGAAACTTTCCCCAACAGCATTATATTTTTTAACGTCATTACCTGCTTGATTTGCTAATAAATGATGATATATATTTCTGCCGGCATACCATGCGCTATATAAGTCATAGAGTGTGTCATCACTTTCTTCTTTAATATTAAGTAATGCTTCCCAATCACTATTAGATAAATCATCTAAAATGTCACAGTCGTCAGAAGGCAACAGTTGTTCATCACATACATTTTCGCTTAAATCATTTAACGTATTTAACACTTTTTCTGATGAACTTTGACTAAAATAGTTTTTGTCTAATACAAATTTTGTGAAATGTTCTGTTTTAAAGTGAACAATTTTATTGTCTACATCTATGAAGTCGGGAGCTATACGGTCAACAATGTCTCCTTCTGAAATTCTTACCACGGTTAGGTCTTCAGGTGTTGGGTTGCCAAAGTATGGTATTTGAATGCTAACGGGGTGTTGAAATGATAAACCTGATGGTTCTAATTTTAATATTTTACTGGCGATTTCACCGCTTAAATGAGCTGAAAAGTTAACTTGTTGTTCGGACACGGTAATAGTGGTATCGGTTGATAATGCATTTTCAGGGACATAAATACTTGAAAACTCACCTTGAGAATTAATTGTATCAATGGTCGTGGCTTGCCCAACGATAACCTCTTGTTGGGCAACTGTAATCTCGTCAATAACTTGATAGTCACTCTTATATGTGATGAGTTTAGTGCTTTCAAAAAATACAGTAGCTGATAGTGAGTTTGTTCCAACATCAAGGAGTAAATTATCATCAGAACTCTCTACTCCATTGAGTTGCCACTCTACATTGAGTCCAAAAGGTAATCTTAGTAAAGCTGGCTTGATAGGCTCAGTTTTACGTAAGTTTTCAGTGTTTTTAGGAGCAAGCTCTACATCAAAAAACAGTATGAGGGCATTAAATAATCTTGATTCAGTTTCTGCGGCTATGAGAAGTTGTTCATATTCACTTGCAAAAACTTGTAATGCTTGAGGTAATTCAAGTAACGGAGCTTGAATCATATTATCGTAACTTATGACTGAATTTACCGCTTTTATTATCGACGAAAAGTATTTGGAGATATCGTCAGTTGAAAGGCTGTACTTTATGCTTTGATAAAATGCATCGGTCATCGCATTGAGTTGTAATTTACTACTTAATTGATCACCTTTTACGACGAGATGTAATTGCTTTTCTATGGTTGTATTATCTAACGCCTTTATTAGGTAGAACTTTTCTAAGTCAATGTGTAAAGTTTCAATATTAAAATAGTATGATTGTTGTTCGAGTTGATGAACGCCTTCAGTTAGGGGTTGATCTAATTGATGCAATTCAAATAGTTGTACTTCAGTTGTATTAAAATTTTGAAAATTAATGCTAACGGCTACAGCTGGAATTAATGTGACAACTATTTCATCTGAATGAGATAAGCCATCAGGGTCTGTTACGGTAAAAGAAAAAGTAACCTCGACTATACTATCAACTTCTGCGGTTTTGAAATATGGCGTTAATGTGTCTTCATTTGCCAGTTCACCTTCAGGTCCGCTAATTTTTTTCCACAGGTAAGTTAATTCATCTCCATCAGAATCACTTGCGGTGCCTGAAAATTGAATATCTTTAGAATCATCACTTCCATTGAAATAGATTGTGAAATCTTCCCCTGCTGTTGCTACAGGAGCATGATTTACGTCAATAGGGTCTTTTGAAGGCGAACTGCTTCCACCACCGCCACAACCCAAGAGTAAAAGAGAGATTAAAACGATAATTATTAATTGAAAGGTCTTCATTTTCACATCCTACGTTCTTATAAATATATTCCCTTGAAAATCTAGCCACTAAATATTGAATAGGGAAAATTTCGCCTTAGTGTACTGGTTATTTTATAAAACGTTAATTCTTTTGAGTATTTAAAGTACAATTTATTAGTTATTTAAATTCGGGGTGTTAATCGCTATGGTTTATTAGCTCATTAAAGCGATCGTATTTGCGGGAATTCCTGTAGGGGCTTTTAGTTTTCTCATGTTTTATCTTGCATATAATAAAGGCTATTTGTCTTTAAATATTGATGTGCAAGAGGCATTTAAATATAAGGATGTTCGTGAACCAACGCTATCAAAATCATACAAGAAAAATCTGACATTTTTGCATTCTAAATGGGTAACCTTTGGTGGTGGTTTTTATGGCTTAATTGCATTATTGACCTTTGTTGTAATCGAACTCACTCAAATAACTCAATTTTGGTTAAGTGTTGAAGGATGGAGTGATATTACGGCATTATTTAGTTGTAAGTACGCTTATTGCGATGTTGATAGACTCTATTATGAATATGGTTAAAGCCGCACTTTGGTTTACCTACTGGCCGCATATTTTATCTTCTAATAATTTCATTGTGTGTATTTTGATCGCCTATATTGGTTATAGATTCGGAGCTAAAATGGCAAAACAGTACGTGTTAAATAAAATTCAAAAATAAGGTTTCTTATCTATCTGTTTTCATCATTTTTAGGGTAAATATTTCTGTACATTTCTTTGAATATTGTTAACATCCTGCCCAAACCAAGGGGTGCGTAATTATGTTTTCATATTTGCGCTGAGAATTTAACCCTTATCACCTGAAACGGATAATGCCGGCGTAGGGATGGTTAGTTCAATTAGTTTCTTAAATGGTTAATTTATTGAATTTACTTTCTCATGCTGGTTATTGTTATGAGAGTCGAATGAAATTTAATAAATCATCTATTGCTTTAGCATTTTCAATACCTGCGTTATACATGCCTACCGTCGTTCTTGCTGAAAACACCGCGCGTGTCACCCAAGAAAAATCAGACAGTGAAATTGAGCATGTTGTTATTACTTCCAGCTTTAATAAACAAACATTAGCTGAAGCACCTTCAAGTATTACTGTAATTGATGAAAACCAAATCAATGACCAAGCGATGCAACATTTTGAAGAGTTATTAAACGGTGTTGCGAACTTAAATTTTTCTGGTGGAACTTCTCGACCAAAGTATCTACAAATACGTGGTGTTGGTGAGCGCTCTGAGTATCGCGGCGCACCAAATGCTTCGGTTGGATTTGTTATTGATGATATCGACTTATCTGGCCTTGGTATGGCTGCGAATATGTTCGATGTTGAACAAGTTGAAGTATTAAGAGGGCCTCAAGGCACAAGATTTGGTGCAACGGCTTTAGCTGGCTTAATTTACATTAAATCGAATGATCCCACTGAAACTTCCGAGCATGGTTTACGAAGTTCTTTTGGTGATGATAATTTAGTGACCCTTGCAGGATTCAGTTCTGGCGCTATCAGTGAAAATCTTAGTTACCGAGTATCGCTAGAGCAACATCAACAAGATGGTTATAGAAAAAACACTTACTTAGATCGTAACGACACAAATAATATCGATGAATTGACAGGAAAATTCAAATTACGCTATCTTGCTTCTGAACAATTAACGGTAGACTTTACCTATTTGTATGCCAATTTAGATAACGGCTTTGATGCTTGGACGCTTGATAATAATGGCTTTGAAAGCATAACCGACGCGCCTGGTGTTGATAATCAAAAATCTCATGGCAGTGCGCTTAAGTTTTCTTACCAAGGGTTAACTTTTGCTGATTTCACGGCTATCACAAGTTATACCTCTACTGATCATCAACATGCTTTTGATGGTGATTGGGCGAATGGCGATTATTGGGCCAATAAGACATGTACAGATTATTATGATGAAAATAATAATGGCGCTTTTGATGATGAGATCCCCTGTGTATATGATTATTTATGGGATAAGAAAGCGCAACGAGACGTTGTCTCTCAAGAATTTCGTTTCAATTCAAACAACAAGAGTAAAATTTTTAATCGCTCAACGGATTGGATTGTTGGTTTTTATCTCAGTGAACTCGAGGAAAATAATGATCTAAACTCCTCGTATAATGGTTGGCCAGATGAAGTCGTTGACTCTCAATATAATGCGAATAATTATGCGATTTTTACTCAGCTAGATAGTGCGCTCCCTGATGATTACCAATTGTCGACAGGTCTTAGGTTTGAGCGAAGAACCACCGACTATAATGATAGCCTTGGTGATACATTTTCGCCCTCAGAAAATATGTGGGGCGGGCATATAGCGTTGAGTAAAGAGATTAACAAATATCAGTCTGTTTATGCGCGTGTTGCTCGTGGATATAAGGCGGGTGGCTTTAATATGGGCTTGCCTGAACAGTTAAGTCTTTTTAAAAAGTTTGATAAAGAAACGCTAGTTAATTATGAGGTGGGTGTTAAATCATCGTTATTAAATAACGCGTTAGTTAGCCAAATAGCAATATTTCATATGGTTCGACAAGATCAACAAGTGAATACTTCGGTACAAAACCCAGAGAAACCTCAGCAGTTTACTATTTACACGGCGAATGCAACGAGCTCCACTAGCCACGGTGTTGAGGCCGACTTATCATGGACAGTTAATAATGCCTTACTTATATACTCTACTGTCGGATATTTGAATGCGACCTATGACGAATATTCATACTTTGATAAGTACGGTACTAAGGTTGATATTTCTGGTAGAAAATTAGCTCACGCGCCTGATTTCACTTATAGCTTGGGAGCAACGTACCGCGGAAATTCTGGCTTTTTCAGTAATATCAATATGTCAGGTAAGACAAGCTTCTATTTTTCTGACAGTCATGATGAAAAGTCATCAAGTGCTGATCTTTTAAATGCTAAAGTGGGTTATGAATCATCTACATGGTCAGTTTATCTTTGGGGAAGAAACTTAACCGATGAAAAAGTGGCAACACGTGGATTTTACTTCGGTAATGAACCTGATCTAGATTGGGTCAATAAAAAATATCAGCGTTACGGCGCACCAAGACAAATTGGTTTAACGCTTGATTATCAATTTTAATATTGATTGATAGGAACAGATAAAGCTTTCAGTGAAGTGAGTGAAGTGAGTGATGTGGGTGACGAAGTGCTATTTAAATCGCGCTCACATCGTTTATAAATAGCATATTAAGTGAGGATAGCATGGAAATATCAATTGAAATTAGTTTATATCCATTAGCGGAAGAGCAGTTTAAATCTGAAATTTGGGCTTTTATTAAAAAGTTACGTAATGTTGAAGGTTTGCAAGTAATTACTAACGGTATGAGCACTCAGGTTTTTGGTGAATACGATCTTGCTGTTAGTAAAGTGATGGCTGAAATTAAACAGGTACATCAAACGTTAGATGCGGCTGTATTTATCTGTAAGTTTATCGGCGGAAATCGCAGTGTTGTAGAAGCGGAAAGCTAGGAGTTCACCTGATGACTGAGACAATTACCTACTTTACTCAATTGCCTTTTTGGGAATTAATTGCGGTTGTTTCAGCATTAATTTACGTGGTGCTAGCAGCAAAAGAAAATATTTGGTGCTGGCCTGCGGCGTTAATAAGCACTCTGATTTACACGGTTATCTTTTATGATGTCTATTTATGGATGGATAGCCTGTTACAGGTTTATTATTTAGCCATGGCTATTTATGGTTGGTTTTGTTGGCAGCATATTGCCCAAGATAAGCAACCAGTGAATCAAATACAGTCTTGGCCATTACACTTGCATTTAAAAGTTATCGTCGTGTTAACGGTAGTTTCATTTGTTTTTGGTTGGTTTATGGCGAATTTCACGCCAGCAGACTTTCCTTATTTAGATTCAGCAACCACTGTTTTTGCGGTATTTTCAACTTACCTTGTTGCCAAAAAAGTTTTAGAGAACTGGTTGTATTGGATTGTGATAGACGCAGTATCTATCTATCTTTATATCGAAAAAGCTCTTGAACCAACGGCGGTATTGTTTGGCTTGTATGTCGTAATGGCCGCTTATGGTTACTGGCAGTGGGCAAAGAAATATAAACACGTTAATCGTGTGTCAACTGACTCTTCACCTCTTCAGTCCTGATGATATGAAAGATGAATTTCAACACCAGATAGACCAGATAAAGCAACTTTCTTGTTTTGATAGTTTATTATGTGATGTTGCCATTATTTCATCAGGGTTAAGCCATGATTGTTTTAAGGTACAGGCTGAGCACCTTGCAACTCATGAACGAACACACTATTTTGTTAAGTCGCTAACCGCGCATCCTACAACAGAAAACAATGAAAGGCTGGCTACTCAATTAGCGGGTTTAGCATTCATTAGCCCTGCAACAGTATTTCACTCTAAAGATTGGCTGGTGACTGAGTTTATTCTAGGCAAAAGCCTTGTCGAAAGTGATATTTCATTGAGTGATAAAATCCATTTTTCAATGATGCTGCTTGCAAAGTTTCATCAGTTAAGTCCCGCTAAAGCAATAACTCCATTTTCAATTAAACAGCTTATTGATAAACACATTCGTCAAGGGACTTTTACTCAATCGCAGCACAGGTATTTAGCCTATCTTAGTCAGCAACTTACTGACTTTGCCACAGGTGAAAATTTCGTACTGTGCCATGGTGATGTTAATTTTGCTAATGTCATGGTTGACCCGAATAATAGGCCTTGGCTCATTGACTTTGAATGTGCCTTTATTGGGGATGCTGAGTGCGATATTGCTATGTTTATTGCGGTAAATCAGCTGCCTCTTTCCCTTATATCAATGATTATTAGTTGTTACGAAGAAAAAGGTGGCATGACATTAAATCATTCATTAGTTCATTCATACCTCGCGTGTTGTTATTTACTCAATGGTCTTTGGTACCAAGAAAAATCCCAACAGTTGAATGCCCCGTCTTCGTATTTAGATCTTGCCCGCGAGCAATATCAACAGTTTGATCAGCTTACTTTAGCTAGTGAAAAGCTCGTCGAAAAACTGTTGTAATAACGCTCACCCGCTTCTTTATAGCATTTCACTTTATTTTTAGTTTAATCGTTAGCAATAATTTATCTACATGAGCTTAGTTTTGTTCGGTAGCCAATTCATCATTTAATTGATGCTTAACAGCTCGACCCATTTGCAATAAGCTTGGTAAGAAAATCAAGGTAAATACGGTACTAACACTCATACCCCCAACTATTACTGCCGCAATTCCTCGATAAAGCTCTGCACCTGCACCTGGGATGAGTAATAAAGGTAGCATGCCACAAATACTGGTTAAGGTGCTCATCAGTATGGGTCTTAATCGTAACCTTACCGCTTGTTGTACGGCATCATGGCGTGACAATCCGTCACTTTCACCCATACGTGTTTGATACACTAATAAGATAGCATTGTTAACCACAAGACCTAGCAGGATGATAAAGCCGATCATCGTTAATAAGTCTAACGGTTGGAAGATAACTAAATTGGTCACTTGTAATACGGCAATACCGCCAACCGTTGCTAAAGGAATGGTGAGTACGACGAGTAAGCTATCTTTAAAGGAGCGAAATAATGCAGACATTAAAAGATATAAAATGGCTAATGCAAGAATAAAACTTTGGCTCATATTCGCTAAAGCTTCAGTTAATGCTTCAGCAGAGCCACGATAACTAATTGCTCCCGTTTCTGGTAGCTGCGCTAAAATAGCGGGTTCTGCTTGTTCTTTAATTGCTGATATTGCATCTTCCAAACTAATATTGGCCGGCGGAGTAACTTGGAGAGTGATGGTTCTTTTTCTATCGACACGCCTGATAGAGCTTGGCCCTGCGGTTCTTACTACATCAACTAACTCCCCAACAGGTTGAACCCCTGCTTTGGGTGTAAATAGTGGTATAGCTGCTAACTCTTCGGGAGACTCCCAATCCGTTGCGCGTAAAAATACATTAAGGCGTTTCTGGCCATTAAAAAAGTCGCCTACGTAAAGTCCGGTACCTAATGCTCTTGATATTGACGACACTTCTTGTCGTGTCCAACCTGCTTCTGCGATACTTCGCTCATTGGGGAGTAAACGAATTTCAGGTTCAGCAAGAGAAAGTCCGGGGGTAGGTTGTATTTGTGCGCCGGGTAATGCATTACTCACAGCGCCATAGCCAACTTGAGCGGCTAAAAGCAATTGGTCGACTTCGTTTCCTTGAATATCAATATCAATTCGACGTCCTCCACCAAGATTACCAAATAACTCTTCTTGAGAGGCAAAAGCTAAGGTATCAGGAAAACCAGAAAGCACTTCACGATTAATGACATTCACGATGTCTTTGATGTGATCTGAATTTTCAGCACGTCCGCCCATAAAACCAAAATTTCCAAAAAAACCTAGCCATGAATGTTCAATTTTTGGGTGTTTTTCACCGGATAAATAAGGCATTAATCGGCGGTTTATTTCATCACTCATTTCAAAACGAGCCGCAGGATAACTTTGTCCAGGAGGCGGCAATAAAAAAGCATTAAAAGAGTTTTGGTTACCTTTTGGCAAGTAATCTATTTTAGGGAACATCAAATAGCTTCCTAAAAATGAGAAAATCATTAAACCCAATACCCAACTCAGTCGTTTTTTCGGTGTTGAGGTTATTGTCATTATGCCGTTGGTAATATTTGACCACCAATGATTATGTGGGTCTTCCGAAGAGACTTCTGTTAAGAGTCTTCGGGCTGCGGTAGGTAAAACGGTCACTGCAATTAACAAAGAAGCCACTATTGCCACCGCAATGGTAATTGCTAAATCGGCAAAGAGTTGTCCAGATACTTCTTCTAAAAAAGCAATGGGGAGGAAAATGGCAACAGTAGTTGCAGTAGAAGATAATAAAGCCCCCCAGACTTGTGACGATCCTTTTAGAGAAGCCTCGTCTGATGTCGCACCATTCTCACGCAAGCGAACAATATTTTCTAACACTACAATGGCGGCATCTAATACCATACCTACCGCAAAAGCGAGCCCTGCCATTGAAATAATATTTAATGTTCTGCCGGTGCTGTGCATGATCACTAAGGTGACCACTAAGGAAATAGGGATCGATAAGGCAACAATTAATGTCGCTCTAAATTTACGGAGAAACCACCATAACACAATGATTGCTAAAACAATCCCTAGTAGTAGATTGTTTTTTACTAAGCTCATTGAGCGGCCAATGTAGATGGTTTCATCATACATTTGGATCAATTCCAATTGTGCACGTTTAAGAGGGCCTTCATTAAGCTCTTTAACCGCAGCCTGCAATCCGTCCATTACTTGAATAACGTTAACGCCTTGCTCTGCTTGAACATTCATTGCAATCGCTGGCTCACCATCTAAGGTTAAGATGCCGGTTCTATCTGCAAGGGTGAGTTCTACTTTAGCGACATCTTTTAATAAAATAGGCTGACCATCACGCCATTCAAGTACCATATTTTGTAGTTGTTCTACGCCATATTTTCCTGAAAACCTTAAGGTGTATTTACGTCGTCCTACTTCATTAAAGCCGCCAGAGGTATCGCTATTGCTTGATAATGTACTGGCTATAGAAGGAATATTTAATCCTAAAGTAGCCGCCTTGTAGGGATCAAAAGTTATCCGTAACTCTGATGATAAACCACCAAAAGCATTCGTTTGCGAGACACCTTCAACTCTTTCTAATCGTGTTTGTATTACCTCTTCGGTATAGTCTTGGTAGCTGACAATGTCATTGTTATTATCATCTAGTGGTTTAAGTGCTAGCCAGGCTATTGCCTCAAATGTGCTTGCTCCACCAACGGCAATAATGGGCTCGGTTGCATCAGGTGGATAGTTTGGTACTTGGTTTAATGCGTTCATCACATCAATCAAGGCGCGTTGTAAATTAACACCTGTTTTATAACGCAAGGTTATACTGCCACTCCCTTGGCTTGAACTTGACTCGAGTAATTCAAGGTTTTGTAAGCCCTTTAAAACATCTTCTTGGCGTTCAATGATTTCCGCTTCAATTTCTTCCGGTGCTGCAGCTCGCCAATTAGTGGAAATAACGATTTGAGGTTTACTAATATCCGGCGTTAATTGGATCGGTAATTTAAATAAGCTAATTGCGCCAAATAAAGTGATCAGTAAAACGGCAACAATAACAGCGGTTGGGTTTTTAAGAGAAGCAGCCGTGAGCGTCATTACTTATTACCTTTGGAAGTTGTGCCTGAAATCAACGCATTATTATTTGTTTTAATATTGACTTGTTGGCCACTTCTTAATCGTTCTGCGCCACGAATGATCACTTGATCTCCCGCTTTAATCTCTCCTATGACCTCGATTAATTCCCCTTCACTAATCCCAATGGCAACCGTTATTTGTTGTGCTTTATTTTCGCTATCAACAATAAATATGCTGGTTTCATTACGTCTCAATACTAATGAATCCCTCGGTACAGCAAGTACTTGCTTACTTTTACCGGTAGCCACTGCGGCCTTAATATCTAAACCAATTGGCCAATCAAGAGAAGACATATCCAGTCGAACTTCCATTAAATGAGAGCGTGAGTCGGCAACGGGAATAATCGTTTTAATTGCCGCTCTACCTTCTCCAAGAGGTGATTTTATTGCTAGCGTTTTCGTTTCTTTCAAATAACGATAAGCAGTAAGTGGCGCAAATATTGATGCCTCTATATTGGCGGTTTCCACTAAGCGAATAATCGCCTTCCCGTTATTAACGTATTCTCCTTGGCTACTTAATCGTTCGACAACTATGCCTTCAAAAGGGGCTTTGAGTTTGGTGTAGGTAAGATCTTGAGCCATTTGTTGTAGTCGAGCTTGTGCGGCTGCAACATTCGCTTTTGCGATGTTATAATTTGCGAGTGCCTCTTCGAGCTCTTTTTCTGAGATGAGTTTTTGAGCAACTAGCGTTTTTTTTCTGTTTACTTCGGCATTTTCAAAAGCAAATTTTGCTTTTGCATTTTCAACAAGCGCTTTTTCTTCATCATATTTTAACTGAATAGGACGATCATCCAGTTGGGCAATAATTTGGTCTTTTTTAACATGCGTACCTAAATCGGCCAAACGGATCAAACGACCCGAAACATCAGCAGCAATTTCAGAATTATTTCGGCTAACTACCGATCCCGATACCCATGCCACAGGCGATAAGGTTTTATTTTGAATTGTCGTTACATTGACATTAGCTGCCGGCCCTTGCTGCGCTTTTGAGGTGCTCGATAATAAACAAAGGGCTACCAAGGAAAAAATTGTGTTCAAGTGAATGTAGAGAGAGTTTTTCATATTGGCCTAATTGCTTTCTAAAAGTTGACAATGTTAAGTGTATGCTAACTTTAGGAAAATTCCTTTTATCAAGAGAATATAATCACATGCTTATTTAAAAATTAACCTCGAAAGATCAATTGCCTTCAAATAAGCACTGAGTTTAATAGTCAACTTGATGGAAAATAGCCATGAGTACAACAATAATTCGTTATCTTGCTATAAATATCAGATAAGTGGTTATGTTGATGATTATTTAACAAAAACAAATTAATGAGAGGGCTGGTTGTACTGATCAAAATTAGACAATAATTCAATTAATACTTTCACATTATTGCTGATCTGTTTTTCTATTCTATTAGGGAATAATTGCGATAATTTATCTATACGATCGAACTGACTGTGCCAGATATTGCCCCATTTTTTTTCAGTTTGACGATCACAGGCGGTGTTATTTTTTGCATCATAACAATCCCATAATGCCGGATGCACACTTTGCGAGTAACCATCAAAACCAGCTTTGCCATTGATCGTAAAATTTGTCGACTCTACATAAGCGATAGGGATGCCAGCACATGCAAAAGGAGCATGATCTGACCAAGAGCCAGTCACCCCCTCAGGGTAACCTTTATATTTTGGATGGATCACATATTGCTCTTTTTCGCCAAGCACGTGTTTTGAGGCATTAAGTAACGCTTGCCTTGTTTGTGTATTACTGTTGTAGGTTGGGTTTTCTATATCACAACGATAAGGAGTCGTATGCGCACTATGTACATAAACAAAATCACCACCAGCAATCGTATCAAAGTTGATCATCGCCACTATTTCATCAAGCTTTTCAGGCTTGCTTGCTAATTGCTTGATGTAATATTTAGAACCTTGTAAGCCGACTTCTTCTGCGCCAAAAGCAATAAAGCGAATGTTGTAGCTTAGCGTCGTATTACTACTTAGGCTGTGGGCTATGGCCAACATAGCCGCAAGACCTGCGCCATTATCTGTTGCGCCAAGTGAGCCTGTTTTTGCTGCAGTTGAGTCATAATGAGCACCCAGTACGATTGTTTTTTTCAAAAGAGGGTTCGTATCTGCAATAATATTTTTTGACTTAAGATCCTTTTTACCAAAAGAAAAGTCTTGTTCGGTAACGTTTAATCCCATGTTGTTGAATGATTTTATAATATATTTTGCGGTATTTTTTTCCGCTTTTGAGCCTGCTTCCCTAGCGCCTATGCCTATGTCTTGTGCGACAACTTCTCGATGTATTTGATTGACGAGGTTGTCTTGAGCGTTGGCATAAGCACAATGGCTGATTAACATGATAAAAATTAACAAAGTTGCAAGGGAGTGATTCACGATGAAGTTACTCATATTTTGTGGTTTATTTTAATGATATAGTGAGATTGTACTTGATTTATGATCAAAACGAGAGATTAAAATAATGAGTGATTGCAAAGAGTTAAAGTTTTTTTTATGGGTGAAGTTGTTGCTGTTAACTGTGGCGATTTCAGCGTTTCAAGTAAAGGCAAACAGCAACCTTTGCCCTGACTATTTACAGGTTAAAAAACAAAAACTGCATTCTAGTCAGTCGGTTGACCTTTGTGAGTTAACCCAAGGCAAACCTGTTCTTATTGTAAATACTGCGAGTAACTGTGGTTTTACACCACATTTTAAGCAGCTTGAAGCGCTACATAAAAAATATCAGTCAAAAGGTTTAGTCGTGATTGGATTTCCTTCGGATGATTTTTTTCAAGAAGAAGATGATGAAAAAGACACGGCAAAAATTTGTTATATCAATTACGGCGTCACCTTTACTATGTTATCAACGAGTGCGGTAAGGGGGAGTGATGTCAATAATGTCTTTAAATTTTTGGCTGAAAAATCGACTTCACCTAAGTGGAATTTCTATAAATACCTCGTCGACGGTAAGGGAGAAAAAGTACAATCTTTTAGCCCAAAAACTGCACCTGATGATGAAGAATTTATCCAAGCCATTGAATTGTTACTCGCTGAAAAATAATGGTTATTTATCGATTACTCTTAACCGCTTTTTGCTTGGTCAGCCTATCGGTAAAGGCTGAGTTTATTCTGCAAACACAGCCGAATATTGAAGGTGATATCCAAGTTAATAGCGCTGATTTATGTGCGGTAGCCAAAAATACAAAAAATTATATTGACGCTTTTCCGGATGATGAATTTGCGGTTCACCCCGGAAACCTGATCAAAAAAATTAGCCTTGAACGTGTTAAAAACACTCTCGATTTTCTTTGTCAGCTCCCTGCAGAAAAAGAATTAACACAGGAATATTTAATTCAACACTTTGACTTTTATCAATGGCTCCCTGATAAAAAAACGGCAAATAAACTCGCCGAAAACAGCACGAATGCGGTAAAAAAGCGCTTATTAAGAAATATTCCTGAGCAGCAAATATTTATAACTAAGTATTACACTAAGTTGTTACAAGCAAGTGAGCGAGCAACGGATAAATTTAATCAAGCCTTGTACGCAATACCTTTTGATGAAAAAACATTAAGTCTAGCTGAGGCGGAAAAAAATAAGAGCAAGCTTACGCGTTATCAATATACTCGTCAGCAAGTTATTGACGGTGTATTGCAAGATAAACACTTAGCAAAACCGTTAATTTGGATTACAGAAGAGGCACTGCATGACGTACTTTTACAAGGCACGGGTGTTGTCGATGTAAATGGCAAAAGGCGGTATTTCAATGTCCATAGAAACAACGGCATTGCCTATGACTATACCTTAGGTAAACGGCAACAAGCCCGTTATTGGTATTTTGCTGAAGTGCCGAGTATTTTAGGTTATGGCAAAACATTAGCAGATAAAATTTCCATTAAACCTGATGTGACTTTTGCCGGTAATGTTAAACAGTTAGGTTTGGGAAAATTATTTTTGATCAATTATCAAACCAATGGAAAAGTCATTAATAATCTCGGGGTGTTGGCTGATCAAGGCGGGGCTTTTGATGATAATTTATTTCAGTTAGATTTTCTTAAAGGCAGCTTTTACGGCTGGAAGGATTATTACCAAGCAAATAAGCATTTACCTGATTATGCGAGTGCATGGCTAATGCTGGTGAAATAACATAAACAAAGCGCCGCTGAATAACAAGTCTGCATTCATTATCCGTATTTATGGCCAGTCGGCCAAATTAAGCGTTGGGTATAACGGCCTCTTCTTCATTATTTGCCATGGGCTGATTGGTTTTATTATCTGTTGATGCGTTACTATTTTTTGTGTCAGGGCTATACGCTAACGGCGCATCGAGTAATATTTGACGTAACTTTTCGGTGTCCTCAGCGCGCATTGCATCGTTAATATTATTGAGAATTACATTAACATCTGGCCAACATAGTGAACGTTCATTGGCAGTCAAAATACGTGCATGACGGGTAGGTTGTGCATGGTCATCAATTAATAATTCTTCATAGAGCTTTTCTCCTGGGCGTAAGCCACTGAATTTCAACTCTATATCCCCATCAGGATTTTCTTCATCTTTAATGGTTAACCCCATTAAATGGGTCATATTAATTGCTAAATCAACAATTTTAACCGGATCACCCATATCAAGCACAAAAACATCACCGCCTTTGCCCATCGCCCCTGCTTGAATAACGAGCTGTGCGGCTTCTGGAATAGTCATAAAATAGCGGATTATATCAGGATGGGTAATTGTAATAGGGCCACCAGACTTTATTTGTTTTTTAAATAAAGGTACGACTGAGCCTGATGAGCCAAGTACATTGCCAAAACGTACCATAACAAAGCGTGTATTATGATCTCTAGGCGCTAACGACTGTAACACTAATTCAGCTAAACGCTTTGTTGCTCCCATCACATTGGTCGGTCTAACGGCTTTATCCGTTGAGATAAGCACAAACGTTTCAACATCGCAAAAAATAGCCGCTTGGGCTATTTCGTATGTGCCAAGTACATTATTAGAAATACCAGCGATAACATTACTTTCTACCAAAGGCACATGTTTATAAGCTGCGGCATGGTAAATAGTTTGTACTTTCTGGGTATGGAAAATGGTAGTCATCAACATACCATTTTGTACATTACCAATAAGTGGCACAATAGGAATGCGACTGTTTATTTCTTGTAAGTATACGGTGAGCTCTTGATTGATTTCATATAAAAAAGCTTCACTGACATCTAATAACACTAACTTAGTCGGTTTTTGATGGATAATTTGTCGACATAATTCTTTACCAATTGAACCGCCAGCCCCAGATACCATTACGACTTTGTCTAAAATATTTTCCGCGAGTAACTCAGGGATCGGAGCAACAGGCTCTCGCCCTAAAAGCTCACTAACCGATACCTCACGTAATTGATCTATTTTTCGTTTGCCAGAAACTATGTCAGCCATATTCGGTATTGTTAACAGTTCAAGTGCATGGGGTTCAATCGACGCAACAATTTCTTTCATACGGCCTTGACTGACTTTAGAAACCGCTATCAGAACTTTATATTGACCATAGCGTTTAACGAGTTTATTAATGTCCTTTAATTGATAAATTTTTACCCCGGCTAACTCTCTACCGTGATAACGACTTTTTTGATCGATAAACGCTAATGGTTGATATTGATTGCCCTGAGAGAGTGTTTCTGCAAGCTGCCTTCCGGTATCGCCCGCGCCATAAATAACCACCCCTTCTTTTTCAACAAACCATTTTTGACCCGTAACAATACCAAAAGAGGCTCTTGCACCCGCAATAAAAATACTGGCGATAACAAAGAAAATAATCGGAATAGAACGAGGTACAAAGGCTTCATAAAAATAGCCAGATAATGAGAAAATGATGCTGGCAATGCCGATTAATATAATTACTTTTAAGGTTGATTTGGCATTGAAATAGCGAATGACCGTTCGGTAAGTGCCAGTAAAGTAAAAGAGCAACATGGTACTGAGGGTTACGGTGATAAATACCGATACATGTGCCGGTGTAGTGTCGAAATTATTTGAGCCTAAACGAAAAAAATAGGCAAGAAAAAAAGCGGCAGCTAATGCACATATATCATAAGAAAGTGCAAAAAGTAGTTTTACTGAGCTTGGTATTAAATCTATTTTTCTGATCATCTGCAATCGCCTTCAGATCTTACAATTGTGACATTAAGGTATTCATTTATTATGAATTTTTATTTTTTTCTATGACAACATTTTTATCATAACATGTTATTTATTGGTGTCGGCAATTTCTGTAAATATTTCGTTAATTGTTTGGCAAGTTAGAGCTATTTCATCATCACTTAAGGTCGGATGAACTAAAAACATCAGGCTTGTTTCGCCAAGTTGCTTAGCCTTTGGCAGTGGTTGGCTGGGCTTATAGCTTTTGCCATCAAAGGCTTTTTCTAAATACACTTCAGAGCAACTGCCGGAATAACAAGGAACGCCTTTTTCGTTAAATGCCGCGATAATTTTGTCACGTGTCCATGTGTTAGGTAATAGTTGCGGTTTAATAAAAGCGTAACATTTATAGAATGCATGCTCGATATATGACGGAATGTCGGGTACGTAAATAAAGTCATAGGCTTTACAGCAACTTAGAATTTTATTTGCATAAGTAGATCTAGATTTTCGCCATAACGGCATACGAGCCGTTTGAATACGGCCAATAGCAGATTGCATTTCTGTTAAGCGCCAGTTGGTGCCAAATGATTCATGAAGCCAACGATAACCCGGCGGGTGTTCTTTTTCATATACGGCGGCATAAGATTTACCATGGTCTTTAAATGCCCATGCTGTTCGCCACAAGTGTTCATCATTGGTGGTGAGCATACCGCCTTCGCCGCCAGTGGTCATTATTTTGTCCTGACAAAATGACCAAGCACCAATATGGCCAATACTGCCAACCGAACGGCCTTTATATTTGGCGCCATGGGCTTGTGCGCAATCTTCAATCACATAAAGGTTATTACTTTCTGCGAGTGACATTATCTCATCCATTTCACAGGGCCATCCTGCTAAATGGACACAAATCACGGCTTTTGTTTTTTCTGTTAGCACCTGCTGAATTGATTCGGCCGTAATATTTTGTGACGCTAAATCGATATCGGCAAAGACAGGTGTAGCCCCCGCATTAATGACACAACTGATAGAAGCGATAAAGGTTCGAGAAGTAACAACCACTTCATCCCCTTTTTTAATGTCTAAACTTTTTAAGGCCAGATCGAGTGCTAATGTGCCATTTGCAACAGCCACGGCATATTTACACTCAGTATAATCAGCGAATTCTTTTTCGAATTGGCGACCTTCTTGACCTGTCCAGTAATTCACTTTATTAGAACGTAAAACGCTACTTACTGCGGCCACTTCTTCTTCTGAAAAACTAGGCCATGGAGAAAATGGAGTATTTAACATAAATTATCTAACCCTTTATTTTAGCACTTACGCTGATTCGCGATACGGGCTGGACATCCTACGACCGTTACGCTTTCAGGAACATCATTGATAATAACAGTACCTGCGCCTACCATAACATTATCTGCAACTGTAATTTGATGGATCACCGTTGAGCCAATGCCAATCCAACATTGTTGACCAATAGTGACTTCACCCGCTAAATTTACGCCCGGTGAAATATGACTAAAAGCACCGATATCATTGTCGTGGTCAATATTTGCACCGGTATTAATGATCACACCATCAGCAATTTTTGTGTCAATGTTAATACAAGCATTGGCAACAATTAATACCCCTTCGCCTATTTCAACATGTGCGCTTAACGTTGCCGCAGGTGAGATAAGTGAAGTGATAGTAAAACCTAATTGCTTAAATTCTTTTTGTTTTTTTGCGCGAATACTATTATTACCTATACCAACAAAAACAGCGTCATAATTTGCGGCATGTTTAATTAAGCTCTTTTCATCTCCAACCACTTCCCATAAGCCACACTTCTTTACTTGTGGGTATGCAAGATCAAAAAAATGAATATTCCATCCTAATTGCTCAGCAATATCTGCTGCAACTTTACCGTGTCCGCCTGCACCTAAAATGGCTAAATTTTTCATTACTATATTACCCTTACTACTTTATTTTTCATTTATATTAGTGCCAGTAAACTTACTCATAGTTGCTTCACCTTCGGCATTGATGTCTGCTTGCACAAACACTTTTTTTAATGTTAAAAAAAGTATTTTAATATCAAGCCAAAAAGATTGATGATCAACATACCACACATCTAATGCGAATTTTTCTTCCCAGCTAATGGCATTTCTTCCGTTTACTTGCGCCCAGCCCGTAATGCCAGGTTTAACATCATGGCGACGCGCTTGCTCTTTTGAATATAAAGGCAAATACTCAATTAATAGTGGCCTAGGGCCAACTAAACTCATCTCCCCTTTTAATACGCACCAAAGCCCAGGGAGCTCATCAAGGCTTGAGTTTCTTAATTTTTCACCGAAAGGAGGAAGGCGTTCATTGTCAGGTAATGGCTTACCGTGTTCATCATTGGCGTCACGCATAGAACGAAATTTTATCATTTCAAATATCTTACCATGCAGCCCCGGTCGCTTTTGTTTAAACAGTACGGGTTTACCGAGATTTTCAGCGACTTTTTTGCTAAGTAACCAGATCACTGGTGAAAGTAATAGTAGTGCAATTGCTGAGACAAAAATATCGAATAAGCGTTTAATCATGTTGTTGGTAGCTCTCTTCAATATACTGAACAAATTGTGACGCGAGTATTTTTCTATCAAATTTATCTTTTGCCAGCCTTAACGCATTCTCTGACATTGCAGGAAGCCTTTCTCTTGAGTTATTTAAATCTATCAGCGCTTGGGCTAATGCGTTGTTGTCATCAGCGGGTACCGCAACCCCACACTGATATTCCGAAATAGAGTCTGCTAGCCAGCCAGGGTAATTATTAATTACCGGTAATCCAGAGGCGATATAGTCAAAAAATTTATTGGGGGAAGTGCCATAATAAAAAGCAGGTACATTGGCAAGCAGTTGCAAGCCAACATTAGCTCTAGCCATTAATTGTGCTAATTTTTCTTTATTGACGGGATCTAAAAAAAGCACATTCGTGAGCTTTTGTTCTTTTGCCTGTGCCTGTAGGGCAGGTTTAAGTTTACCTTGGCCAATTAACACTATTTTTATGGCATTAATCTTTTTATCTTGTATTAACTTTGCCGCAGCAATAATGTTTTCTAAGCCATTAGCTTGACCATGGGTGCCAGTGAATACAGCTACAAAGTCGTCATCATTAATGTGGTCAGGTTGCCATTTATCTGCTTTATTTGAAAATATTGCTAAATCACAACCATTGGGAATATTTGCTATTTTACTTTTTTCAGGTAAGTAGCGTCTAATACCTTTCACGATACCTGGAGATAAGCCAATATGGCCATGCGCACTTTTGTAAGCTGACCATTCTAAAAGGGATAAAAGCCCCAAAACGAGAGGGTTTTTTATAACCCCCATGGCTTTGGGAAGCTCAGGCCATAAATCCCTTACTTCAAAAATAAAATGTTTTTTTCTCAACCAGCGAGCAAAAACTCCGGGTAATGCGGCAGTAAGAGGTGTGGTTGTGGAAAAAACCACATCATAATCAAGGGTCAGTGAAAGCTTAATGCTACGATAAGCAAACTTTCCAAAGGCTAAAGAGCGCTGTAAAAATGTTTGGCTATTTGAATAATCCAAAGAAAATTCGATAACTGAAATTCCTTCAACATCACCACGGCGTTGGCCATTAACAAAGTTATTTGTTAATCCGGTATTGCCTCCACTATAAGAACCACAAACCATAGTGACTTGGTGTCCATTTTCGATGAGTTTTTTCGCCATTTCATAGGAACGAATACCTGTTGCCCCTTGAGGTGTAGAAAAATGTTGATGAAAGTATAATATTTTCATTAAGACCAGCTCAGTAGTGTAGTGACCGTTCCTGATTGTGAAAGCGTTATTTCAATCACTGGAATTTTGTCTTTTTTTAGATAATATCTTGACTGATAACCATCAACAAGCGCTATTTTGGTTATCGGATTATCCGCTGATATCTCGATAGTAAATTGTTCATGAGTAATGACATTTCCCTTAAGTTGCCATGGTCTATGGGGTAAATGCCATCGTAAAATGGCACTGCTTTTAACACCTTCGAGCGAATCTGTAATTTGCAGACTATTTGTTGATAATTGAATTGCTCGGCTATGTTGATGTCCTTGACGATTACAATATTGTGCAACAAGTGAGTTAGGGGGATTATTCTTCACCTTACTTGTGATCCAATCATTATATAAAAACCGTGATAACTTTGGCATTTGTTCTTGTTGGTCAAATTGAACGGTGTTGTGGGAGCTGACACTGGTAAAGTATGCCTGTAGTGCAGGTTCGCAGTTATAGCTATAACTGCCGGTACTTAAGAAAATATTGTCATCACCTAGCCAAAAATCTACATGAAGCGCATCACAGCAAGCAGGTCTAAATTGAGCATTAGGTGTTCTTAAATAACATCTCGCCTGGGTATTTTTGACTAATTGGTAACTGGTCTGTAATGGCTGAGTGTTAAACTCTGTAATGCTTTCCTTAATGTTGTATTTTGGCGGCAACAATCTCGTTAATTGCTGGAGCGATTGCTGCTTTTCAAAAAGTAAGTTGTCAGTAAATAATGCACACGCCCACTGAGCTGAGGGGCGATAATCGAGATAATCACAGGCCGTTAAGGGGAGTATTTGGGCACCGTCGTTTAAGCCTAATATTGGCGTTTTTCCTGAGGTAGGGGATATCGTTGAGCAAAGCCAATTTATCGCACACTCTACTTTTTGATAATAACGTTTACTAAAATTTGCTTGGGAAAATTGTTGTCTGAAAAACTCAGCAAAGGATAAAGTATCCAACATTAAACGATGATAATTAACTGAATTTTGACTAAATGCGCCATCAACATCAATAAGCTTATCAGCTCGGTTTTCTAACCAATACTGCCCCTTATTGATCCATTGAGCGATTAACTTATTTTCTTGATAGTTAGCGTGTTTGCTAAGGAGTATTCCGCCAATGTACAAAGCGGCTGCTTCACTTGTACCATGATTATTGTCTTGTGCCATGGCATAGCGAATCGTTGGGGCAATACGTTGTAAATGCGCATATATCAAATCAGCTAATTCGGTAGTGATCGCTTTTTCTTGATTCAGTAAATAGGCAACTGCCGATAAATGCATCACTCTTATTGATGCTTCTTGACCGCACTTCCAATTCACGCCTTGGTTAATCGGGTTTTCAATGCACCAATCATTGAGCCATTCATTGATTTTATCAAGATGTGCTAGGTCAGCTGTTTTTAAATAATCAAGCGCAAAGCTGCATAACCAATGAAAACGGGAGAGCTCCCATACGGTTTTTATATCGCCAATAGCTAAATCAAAATCATTGAGCTTGCTCCAATGTTGACGATTATTGTTAACGGTGTTTTCTGTATTCACCGCTTTAAGCCAATTGGGTGGCTGTAAAGTATTGACGGCTAACCAACTAAAGGCTTTTAAATCGACTGGTTCAATATCGATATTTTGATACCGACAAGGTGTTTTGGAGAAAAAAACAGTGACAGGTGTCTTATTACTTGGTGTCACTATCGGAAGTTTTTTTTCAAAATACCCCAGCTTTACCGCCAAACGATAAACAGCAACGTGAAACATATTGCTGAATCCAAGGCGTTTATAAGTAAGCAGTTTATCAAGTATTTTCATAACCGACAGACCTATTCGTTAAGTCTGTTTTCTTAATTGTTCAGCAACATCAATACTGACTTGAGCGACTTCAAAAATTTCTTCAACGGCAATTGGGGACTCTTTACCATTATTTATCGCGTCAATAAAGGCCGCAGCACAGGCATTTTGTCCTTTGTCTTGTTGCCATAAGTTTAATTTTTTAAAACCTTTAAAGCCAAAGGCATTCAGTTTTCTAAAATTATCCAATTGCAACACTTTACCATCAACAAACACTTCAACCCGTTCTTTTGGAAATGAATTAGCACCATTAGCTAAATAATGAATTGTGCCAAATGAACCATCTTCAAAACCTAAAATAATGGCGGCCTTATCTTCGCAGATATCAATAGCATCACTATTACCCATTCGTCTGGCTTGCACAGAAACAATTTTATGACCCACTAAAAAACGCATCAAATCGATAAAGTGGCAGGCTTCTCCAATAATTCGCCCACCACCTCGTTCTATATCTTGTGTCCAGTGATCTGCTGGAATAGCACCTGCATTCATCGTCATTATTAAAGATTTGGGTTGAGAAATCGGCTGTAACAATGCTTTCATTTTAACAATTTGAGGGGCAAAACGACGATTAAATCCTACCATCAAATGCTTGGTGTATGTATCTACTTGTTTTTTATAGATTGCTATCACGTTGTCTAATTGTTCTTGATTGATCGCAAGAGGCTTTTCAACAAAAACATTTTTGTTGTTTTCTATGGCTTGGCTAACAAAGTTGGCATGGGTATGGTGTTGAGTAACCACCGCAATGGTGTTGATTTCATCATTTTCAATCATAGCCGTGGTATCAGTAGTTGCTTGATGAAAGCCATTGTCTTTACCGTGAATTACACTATTTACGCCACCTGAAGTAGAAAGGGTATGTAATTGCGCATTGGCTTTTTTAAAGGCTGGGATCAAAATACGAGAAGCGTAATTCCCTGCACCAACAAAGCCAACAATCGCTGATTGTGCATCGAAAGGTGTTTTTTTATTCAACTCAAAATTAGGTGATAACGGGTGTTTTTCCTGCTGTGGGTATTCAAGTAAAATACCTAAGGCTTGTTTGTTATCGGTAAGTGTTTCATAAGCTGATAAGGCATCATCAAATAAAAATCGATGGCTGATCAATGGTTTTACATCAATTTTACCTAACGACATCATATCTAATATCGCGATAAAATTACGTTGTTCTGTCCAGCGCACAAAGCCAAGTGGATAGTCGTTACCTTGGCTTTCATAGCTATCATCATACCTTCCTGGGCCATAAGAGCATGACACTTGAAAGCTTAATTCTTTCTCGTAAAATTCGCTACGGTTTAACGCTAAACCTGTCACGCCCACTAAAACAATACGTCCACGTTTTCTCGACATGTTGGCCGCTTGAGATACAGGTTCGCTAGAAGTTGTTGAAGCGGTTATGATAACCGCGTCAACGCCGTTGCCTCGGCTAAATGCAATACCTGCTTTTACTGGGTCTTCACCTGTTGCGGGGTTACATACTTGTGCACCAAAGCTTTTTGCTAAGACTAACTTGT
The DNA here is from genome assembly GCA_040779345.1 of Colwelliaceae bacterium 6441. Taxonomy (GTDB): domain Bacteria; phylum Pseudomonadota; class Gammaproteobacteria; order Enterobacterales; family Alteromonadaceae; genus Thalassotalea_H. The sequence continues at coordinate 364,350 of JBFONU010000002.1, forward strand.
TTTCATCAAAATCAACCGCGAGCACTCTACAGCCATTGGCAATCAACAATTGAATGGTTAATAAACCGATTAATCCGGCACCAATTACAACCACAGACTCACCTAACGTTGGGTTAGTTAAGCGAATACCTTGTAAACCAATAGAAGCTAAAACTGTAAAAGCGGCACTTTCATCATCGACGTTATCAGGGATTTTTGCGCATAGATTTTTTGCCACACACACTAAATCTGCATGCGGGCCATTAGATACTATTCTATCCCCTTCAGAAAAGTCTGTAACGCCTTTGCCAACAGTAAGTGCTTTACCCACATGGCAATAACCCAAAGGTAGTGGTTGAGCTAATTTAGACTTTACCGCATCAACTGTGGTGATTAAACCATCGGTTTTGACTTTATCAATCACCATTTTTACTTTTTCAGGTTGCTTACGCGCCTTCTCAATCAACGAGGCCTTACCAAAATCCACCAACATTCTTTCAGTACCAACAGAGATAAGACTAACTGTTGATGAAATGAGTAAATGATCTGACTTTGTCTGTGGATCAGGCGCGATGATAACTGACGTTTCACCACTGCCCATGTTTTGGAGTATTTGTTTCAATTGATATCCCTCTTGCGGATTATTTTAGCAGGGTTTCCTGCAACAATGGTGAAAGGCTCAACATTCTTAGTTACTATACTTCCTGCTGCTATAACGGCTCCTTCGCCAATGTATACACCAGGTAAAATTATGCAATTGGCACCGATCCAAACATCATTCTCAATAGTAACTTTTTTATGTTGATGTCCTGAATCAAAAATTTTTGAAAGATTATCGGGTATCACGTGATTACTTGATAATATTTGAGTGCGATAGCCAATTAAGGTCCTTGCGCCTATCGATACTCCTCCTGAAGTCGTTATCAGTACTTGTTTCGCGATGTCAACATTATCTCCTATATCAATATTAACTCCTGGGAAAATCCAAACTCCAGGATAGAATATAACATTTTTACCTATTCGACTTTTTAAAAAGTAGCAATAAAACTGACTTTTAAACCAGTTGAAAAGTTTAAATCTCGGTAATGACATCAGTATTGTTAATATGACTTCTAACCAAATTATCAGTATATTTTTCATTAAACTTAAGCTCCCTCAAATATAACCTTTTTAACTTTTTTCCACCTTTCTTCAATTGAAGGTAATTCCTTTAGTTTAATTTTACCTTCATGGACAAGCTTTTCGGCTAAGGAAGTATCATTAATAAAGGTATTTAATACCTTACAGATATCTTCACTATCATGAGGTTCAACATATAGTGCTGACTTGCCTAAAATATTTTGAGCAAAATCTCGGTTACTTGCTATAAGAGGTTTTGCGGCAAGCCATGCTTCCATATAATTATTACTGAAACTCTCTAGGTCACTAATATTAATTAGTGCGTCGGTGTCATTGTATAGCTGTTGAATATCATATTGAGGAACAGAACCTTTGAATTCAAAATATGAAAGGATGTCTTCATTTTCTTTATCTAAAAGTTCTTTATATTTATGAATAAATACAGGCTTTTCACAGGTAATAATGAATTTAATTTTTAATTGCTGTTTTTGGGCTGTTGAGGCAACTTCAATTAACCTCCAGATGTTTTTATGTTCAGCTAACCCAGAAAGAACAAGGAACCTACCGGTATGATTATTTGGATTAAATGCTTTATCTTGCACATAAGATGTTGGTACAGGTGGTATCACTTTAAAATGAGCCGTAGGTAATCTTAGAGTTTCAGCTAACCTCTTTTGCATTGTTGTTGTTTCAACAATTACAGCATCTGCTTTAGCTATTCTGTTTAATCTAAATTTGTTATAGATTTTTTTTAATGTCTTAACTTTGAAAGAAATATGTTCCCAGTAAGGTGAGTCGTCATAACATATAATAGGGTAGGCGACGCTCACTATTTGTCTAACATTAGTGAACTTAGGTAGCCCAGGGCCAAAAAATGTAAAGATATGTGTAATTCCTTCAGTTTGAACGATTTTTTTTAAACGAATATTTTCTGCTAAAATTCTTTTTAATGGCGATGATGGAAGTACGATTTGTTTAAATTTACTATGTATCTTTTCTGTGAGTGGGAATTTATCGCTTATTAAAACAATAACATCAGAAAATTCATCAGATTGACTTATATAATCTAAAAAATTTAGAGCTAATTGAACTCCACCACCCGCTTTCAAAGGGCTAAAATCTATCAATAAACGTGTATTAGTATTCAATTATTTTTTCCTCATTATATTTGAAATATGTACCCAAAATAAGATGAAAAATATTGGGGTGTTAATCATAATTGTGAAAGTAACAAAAGATGATAATCCATCTCTAAATACCTGAATTAATGAACTATAAACAATTAGCCAAAGGCACAGTGACAAACTATCGTTCTTGTAGTGCCTTAGTTTATGAAACCATCTAGACAGCCAAAATGCTAAAATACTCGGAACGATAAAAATACCGTAGTAGCCAAAATTAAAATATGACTCTCCTATATAGGTAATTATTCTCCCTTCTACATCATATTGTCTTGTATGCGTTGAAACTTCAATAGTATGGTCGCCTAACCCAGGTTTACCAGGCCAGAGTAACCGAGGAATAGGAAGGGTTACCATTGCTAAATATGTAGAGCCATAATAATGCTTTTCTTTGTTATCAAGCATAGTTAAGCTACCAGCATATTGATCTAAGAACTGTATCGAAGAAACCTTAATACCTGTAGGGTTTTTTTCTGTGACTTCTCTTTTTTCTTGCGGAGGTTCAGAAAAAGGAGTTATCAATAATGTTAAGGCTCTTCCATACTCGCCATCAGATACCGCCCACCCGATATGTTTCAATTGGGGGAATATCATACTGCCCATGATGGCAAATATAATTATATACTTATTTGGCCATTTTTTTTGCCTACGGATCAAGTCTAAACCAATTAAAAAAATAATCGGAAGAATTAATTGAGTTCTATGGTAACCCTGTACAGCTACAATAGTTAAATAAAAACCTGCGGAAATCACTAATGGGGTTTTAAACCCCTTTGTAAATATTAGAATTAAAATACAACAAATTAACCACTGTCCAAAAGCCCCAAAATAAGAAGTATCAGGGAGAGGGAAACCTAACTTTATCAAAGAAAATAAAATAAGCCCAATAGGTAAGCAAACCATACAAACCATATTGACTGTATTTACTTCCATTTTGTAATAAGACATTTTTCTTTGTAATTTAGATTTTGGGAAAAAAGTAAATTGACCTAACCAAGAAAATAAACTGAAAAATAATAATGCAATATCTGCCATCCATATTGCACGAATAAACTCATGTTCCTTAATATTCTCAAAACTATAGTTTTCAGCGTACATAGGAGGGCTACCATTATATAACTGCCATGCTCTTGCTGAAATAACAACTAGATGAAAAAACAGGTACATAGTGAAAGGGTGCAAAAAAACTATCTGCTTCCTCATTATGAATAAAGTGAGGAATATGACAAATATATCAATACATAAATAAGGAAATAAACCTGTCATTTAGGGGGGGGAATTGATAAGTAATGATTTTAAGTTTATACAAAATAAATATTTATTTCTGTTTTTTTTCAGCCTTTATAATTACTTCGTGTTATTTTAAAGTGAGTTTTAGATTTATTTGAATGCTAATAACGTTTTAGATTAAGGTATTAATTTGCGTACAAGCACACATTTTAAACGATTTTTGAGTGCAAATTTTTTAGTTGCATTTTTTGGTGTAATAACTGGAGTTATTCTCGCTAGAAATTTATCAGTAGCAGATAGGGGGGAGTTAGCTGAAATATTATTATGGACCAGTTTAGGTGTCACTATAGGCTCCGAGAGTATTCGTGAATATCTATTATCGTTTAAAAATCAAAATGTTAAAGTTGAATCAAAGGTGTTGTTATTAGCATCGATAATTACTATTTTATTGCCTTTTTTTCTACTATTTGATAACGACTATTATGAATACGTGGGCTATTCTTTTTTGTTTGGCTTAATTAATCTTATTAGTATTTCTTATTTGGCCAAAGTTCAAGTGAAGGGAGATTTTGCAAACTTAAGCCTATATAAAGTGATCGTTCCTTTAGTAAACCTTGTTATATTAATAGCAACGTTTTTTTATGATTTAGGTATTTGGTTTGCATTATTTTCTCTATTGATTGCCAATACCGTGCTACTAGTTAAACTTATTGTAAGTGAATCACTTGTAGAGGTTGCACGCCATGGAAAAATTAATAATTACATCCATGTGTTATTTTCGATAATAGTTATTACTATTATAAATCAAATGGATAGAATAGTCATCGCGAAGGTGGCAGGTCCAGAGGAAATGGCATACTTTGTTATTTCATTAACAATTGTTGCAACCCCTTTAACTATTATTGGTCAGTCAATTTCAAGTTATATGGTGATTGATATTAAGAAGAGAAAGTCTGATTTTAATAAATATATAGATAAAAAATTCGTCATTACTCTTTTATTACTAGGTATTATTGCGGGTATTATTTATTTTTTTTCTAATTGGATTATATCAACAGTTTTTGGGGAGAAATATTTACCCGCAATAGCATATGGGGTTTTATGTTCTTGCTTTGCTATTTTTACCAATATAAGAACGTTATACAATTATGCTCTTAGAGGACTGGGATTAAATAAATTAGTTAGTATCTTGCAATTATTAATGCTGTCAACATTATTCGTTTTATATTTTGTATATTTAAATTATAAAATTGATGTTAAGAGTTTGTTATGGTTATTAATTTCAATGCAATTTACTTTTTTTGTTGGTTTTTATCTATATGTTAGGAATGTATATTTATCTAACTATCATAATGATATGTGAGTTCTAATAAGGCTGTAAGATATGAAGCATGATGATAGATATATCTGGATGGATTTAATTCGAGGGTTTAGTGCGTTATTAGTCTGTACTACTCACCTGAGAGCTGCAATGTTCATTAATTATTCAGATATTGCTGCATCTTCGATATTAGAACAAATATTTTATTTTATGACCGGATTCGGTCATCAAGCTGTGATGGTTTTTTTTGTATTAAGTGGCTTTTTTGTCGGGGGTTCAATATTAAAAAATTATAATAAATTTTCATTTAAACAATATTTTATAGCAAGATTATCTAGGCTTTGGATGGTACTAATACCAATGCTTATTTTAACTCTTATCATTGATAAGATAATTGGTATATATCTTCCGTTATTACTAGATGGTGAGCACCTTACAAATTTAAACTCAGGCCCAACTTCAGATTATTCGACCAGTTTAAAGACATTTTTGGGTAATGTTTTCTTTCTGCAAACTATTTTTACACCAGTTTTTGGTTCAAATGGTCCCTTGTGGAGTTTAGCTAATGAATTTTGGTACTATGTCATCTTTCCACTTCTCATTATTGTCATAGGGCGTATTGAAGCCAGCATTTTGAGTCGAATTATTTACGGACTAATTCTTATTGTACTTTTTTCTATTGCTTCAGTAAGTATTCTTGAAGGTTTTTTAGTATGGCTAATGGGGGTATTTGTTTTCTTTTGCTACAATAAAAAACTAATTAAAATTAGCTCTTTATTTTTTACTGTCTCAACTTTATTGTTTGCTGCTGCAATGGTGGATAGTAAAGTTCATATCATCAACAATGTCTTTGGTATCTCTAGTGATTTATTTATCGCTATTACTTTCAGTTTATTTCTTATTGCTATTCAAAATAAATCGATCCCTCGTAAATTTTATCAAGAAATTTCTGCCTTTGCTCGCTGGTTATCTGATATTTCATTTACAATGTACTTGGCTCATTTCCCTCTGATCATGTTGATATATTCGTTTAATTATTCAGAAGTTCAAGAAAGTTTAAACATGTTTTCTTTTGCTCAATACATTCTCTGTATCTTGGTAATATTAGGAATTAGTCATTTATTATGGTGGACATTTGAACGTAATACCCCACAGGTAAGAGGTTTCTTAACGCGTAATTTAATTAAGGAAAATTAATTATAATGAGTGAAAACAAAAAAATTGATTGCCAACAATTAAAAAATCGTATGTTCCATGCAACTCAAATTGGTTCTAGAGAATATTATAATTATCCTAGAGCATTAAATCGAATGGGTAAATTAGCATCATTTTCAACTGATATATGGGCTCCCTGGGCTCAAAATTTATTTTTACCCAAATCATTAGCGCGTTTAAAATCACGATTTAATATAGATCTAGAAGGCTTTCCTGTTCAATCTCAAAATTTTTTTAAACAGTTCATTTCTGTGAGTAAAAAAACAGATTGTCGGTTCAGCTTTTGGGAAAAGCAGGGAGAAAGCTTCGGGCGTTGGGCAAGCCAAAATATTTTAAAGGCAGGTATTGATGATAGACATGGTACCTTTGGGTTTACCAATGCAAATTTAGAAATTATGCAAACAGCAAAGAAAGTAGGAGCTTTAGCCGTACATGGTCAAATAGATCCTGGGATCTCTTGGTATGAAACCGTTTTAAAGGAGCATGATAGCTGGGGAGGGGTTGAAAATAATATAAAACCTCCGACAACTACATACCTAAATCGATTACGAGAAGAATGGGATATCGCGGATTTTATTATTGCTAATTCAGAACATACTAAAAGCTCACTAATAAGCCAAAAGGTAAATAGTCAAAAAATATTAGTTGTACCATTAGCCTATGATCACGTTAATAAAAATTTACCTAGAAGAAAACCAATAAAAAACAGGCGGCTAAGAGTATTATTTGTCGGAAATGTATCCTTATCGAAAGGGTTTCAGTATTTTGGTCAAGCAGCCGATAAATTAAAATCTGAATTTGAATTTGTTGCAGCTGGAAATGTTCTTATTAATCAAGAGTTTTTAGGTCAAAAAGGTTGGCCTGTTACTTATCTGAATCATATTAATAAAAGTGAATTAGAACAAGAATATTTAAAGGCTGATATTTTTGTTTTTCCAACATTATCTGATGGCTTTGGTATGGTTCAGTTAGAGGCTATGTCCTATGGCTTACCTGTTATTGCAACTGAAAATTGTGCCCATGTTGTTGAAGACAATGTTTCAGGCTATAGGATCCAGTCTAGATCAGTAGAGTCGATTATTGAGAAGTTAGAGTTAATTAAAAACGATCAAAACCTCTATAATTATTTATCTCAAAATGCAATCAAGCGGTCCAAAGATTTTTCGTTAGAAAAACTGAATAGTTTATTTGAGTAAATTGAGAAAATACACTCGTTTTTTTAAATAACGAATTACTTTCACACGAGTTTTTCCAAATATACTCCGTACACCTAATACAAATTTCAAATTTTACTTGATCTACATCAAACACAAGTAAGAAACTTAATGAGAATTGTTTGCATTAAGTTTTACCTGTGTGTATTATTGCCGCAATTAAAATATCTCTCTTAAAATTTTATAGGCATAACACTCATGATGAAGAAAACACTTATAGCCACCGCATTATTAGCCAGCTTGGCTTCTGGCGCTGTATTTGCTAGTGAAGAAACGGCTGAATTACGTAAAATTATTGCGAAACAACAAGAAGTTCTAAAATCGCTTGAGAAGCGTTTAAATGAAACTGAACAACGCATTGAAGCAACTGCTGACCAAGTTGAAGCAAGCACATCAAACGATAGCCTGTTTACTAACACCACTATTGGTGGTTACGGTGAACTTCATTACAACAACTATGAAGATAAAGATGCAAAAGTTGATTTTCATCGCTTTGTCTTATTTTTTGGTCATGAGTTTTCAAGCAAATTACGTTTTTTCTCTGAGTTTGAATTAGAGCATTCATTAGCTGGAGATGGTAAACCAGGTGAAGTTGAGCTTGAGCAAGCTTATGTCGAGTATGATTACAGCGATACATTAACGACTAAAACGGGTTTATTTTTAATTCCTGTTGGCATTCTTAATGAAACACATGAGCCGCCAACGTTTTACGGTGTTGAGCGCAATGGTGTTGAGAAAAACATTATTCCAGCCACTTGGTGGGAAGCTGGTGTTGCATTAAATTATAAAGCCGCTCCGGGTTTGGCATTTGATGGCGCCGTAACGAGTGGTTTAAAAGTGGGTAATGATTATAAAATTCGTGGCGGTCGCCAAAAAGTGGCTAATGCGTCAGCTGAAAATTTAGCGTACACAGGTCGTGTAAAATATACGGGCGTTCCAGGATTAGAATTAGCCGCAACATTACAATATCAAACAGATCTTACCCAAAGTGCTGGTGGAGTTGACGAAGCAGCAGCAACCATGTTTGAAGCGCATGCTATCTATCAAGTCAATGATTTCACTGTGCGTGCATTATATGCTGCTTGGGATATTGACGGAGATGAAGCAAAAGCCCTCGGTCGCGACGAGCAAACAGGTTGGTATGTTGAACCGTCTTACAAATTTAACGAGAAAGTCGGTGTTTTTGCTCGTTACTCTGAATATAACAATGAAGCTGGTGCAAGCAGTGCTAATGCCGTTGAGTCTACAAGCTTAGGTGTTAACTACTACTTGCATGAAAATGTTGTACTAAAAGCTGATGTTGAAGATATTGGCGGAGCTAAGGATGAAAAAGGCTTTAATTTAGGTTTTGGTTATAACTTTTAATTCAACAAAAAGTTAATTAAAATTTATAATAAAAGTGAATGGAGTTTGACTTCATTCACTTTTTTGCTCACTAAAGTACGTTAAGCTATGGTCGTTAATTAATAAATGAGACTACTGTGAAAAAAAGAATGTTGAGTGTTGTTATGCTGTGTTGTTTTTCTCTTTTGGTATCAGCAAAAGGGACGTATCAGACCACAGAGCAATTTTTAGCAAGTGTTTTTCAAGAAGAGCAAGCACAAGCTAAATCCATTTGGCTAAAAGATGCTGATAAAAAAACGATCGAATCAATCATGAGTCATCAATACAATCGTTTACGCATTCGTTATTGGCAACTTAACAATGAAACGGTGTGGATATTAGATGAAATAGGGAAAGAAAAACCTATTACGGTGGCCATTCACATTGAAGAAAAAAATATTAAGCAGGTGAAAGTGCTCGCATTTCGTGAAAGTCGAGGAGATGAAGTTCGTCATGCATTTTTTACGGAGCAATTTATGGGGGCAACGTTAACCAATGATCATCAACTGACCGAACATATTGATGGTATCACTGGAGCGACTATGTCGGTTCGGGCGCTAACAAAAGTTGCTCGGCTTGCTTTATGGTTGAATAATAAGGTACAACCTTAGGTTAAAAGAATGATAAACGTTACCTATGAACTTAACTCGTAATCAACAATCGTTACATACAAAAATTATTCGACACTTGCGAAAATGGCATCGCCAGTTGGGTATTTTTACCGCTATTTTTCTTATTTTCATTTCGATAAGTGGTATCGCGTTAAATCATACTAATGCATTATCTTTGGCTCATACTTCAATTAGTCAGCCATGGCTACTTGCACACTATGGCATCAAACCTCCCGAAGTTACACGTTTCTATCAACATGACTTCTACCATACAGATCACTACGTATGGTTCAACAATGAGCTGTTAGTAGAAACTGACTACCCAGTGATTGCGCTTACCACTTATCAAAAATATTTAGTCGTGGTCACACAGCGCGCTTTATTTATTTTCACTGAACAAGGTGAAATGGTTGATAAGCTGACCGCTAGTTTAGGCTTACCAAACAATATTCGTCATATTGCCAAGCAAGGCTCACATCTTGTGTTACAAGCAAATGATGGGTATTTTCAAAGTTCAGGTGAATTGTTTGATTGGCAATCGGTTCAATTTATTATCTCGCCTGAATTTGTCACTCCCATTGATGTTGAAAACGATGTGATAAAAGAGGCACAAACACGTTATCAAGCACAATTTCTTTCATGGGAGCGAGTCATTCTTGATGCTCATTCAGGGAGAATATTCGGTGACTGGGGTGTTCTGTTTATGGATTTAATCGCCATAATGCTTATTCTTTTGTCTATCAGTGGCTTATATATTTGGTTGCGCTATCAACGTAAGAAACGTTAATCACTATGTTATCGGGTGATTAATTACCTTTATAATTGATTTTTATAGAAAAACTTTCATAATCCCTCATAGTCTTTAACAATACCTTTTGAGTGACGAGTAAATGATGATTGAAGAAAAAGAAACCTCAGCCGCGGTAGAAACTGTAACCAATACCGCCAATTTAAATATAGATAAGTTTTCCCATTATCTTGATGCTATAGGTGATATGGCATTGAGGTTTGGTACAAGTTTATTAATGGCCATTATTGTCTACATGGTCGGTCAATGGATAAGCAATCGAATTGTTAAATTGCTTGATGTTGCGATGGACCGTAAAAAAGTAGAACCGACCTTACATAATTTTTTGGTCAGTATTTTCAAAATCACCTTTAAGATTGTTCAAGTGATCATTTTCGCTTCAATGATTGGTGTGGAAACTGCCTCTCTTATCGCAATGTTAGGTGCTGCAGGCTTAGCGATAGGCCTAGCACTGCAAGGAAGCTTAGCGAACTTTGCGGGCGGTATTCTTATTTTATTCTTTAAACCTTTTAAAGCTAAGGATATTATCGAAGCACAAGGCTATGTGGGTCATGTGGTTGAAATTCAAATATTCAATACCATTTTGCGCACGCTTGATAATCAGCGCGTTATTATTCCTAATGCCTTGTTATCTAACGGTTGTGTTAAAAATATTTTTGTTGAAGAAACTCGTCGTGTTGACTTAAAGTTTGGTATTAGTTACCAAGATGATATTCCAAAAGTGAAAGCCCTTTTAGCCGATGTTGTTGCTGCTAATGAGCTAGTCCTTAAAGATCATCAAGTGGATATTTTTGTTTCTGCTCATGCTGACAGTTCAATTAACTTATTAGTAAGACCTTGGGTTAAATCAGAAAATTATTGGTCAGTATATTTTGGTTTGATGGAAAGTGTGAAACTTGCCTTCGATAAAGAGAACATCACAATTCCTTTCCCACAACGCGATGTTCATCTTATACAACAGCCAGCGGCTAAATAAGGCGATTGATAGCGTTATAAAAAAGTTTTAACAATTATGAAAGGCTGTTTATCTTCGCATAAACAGCCTTTTTGCTTTCTTATCCTTTAAATTAATAAATTTTTTGATAGGTGAACTTTCTTAAATTCACTCGGTTTCATTTGCTTAAATTGAAGAAATCGACGGTTAAAATTGGAAATGTTATTGAAGCCGCACATATCACTAATAGTGGTGATTGGTTTTTGGGTATTTATTAATAATGAACATGCTTTGCTAATACGCAGTTGATTCACTATTTCGGTAAAGGTTTGTTCGGTGCGTTGTTTAATAAAACGATGAAAGTGATTGGTACTCATATGTACTAACGCGGCGACCTCATCGGCTTTAATGTTATTGGTATAATTTTCGTGGATAAATTGAAAAATTTTATCGAGCTTGTCGGTTGATGGGTCTGAAGTTATTGCGATGTTAAACCCAGCACTAGAAAGAACTTGTGCCTCTTTATCTTCAATCATCATTTGTAAAATAGCCATCAAACCATTAAAGCGCTGCAATGGTGAGCCGTGATGCATTTTTTTAAATAGTTTTTCGCTCGCCATTGCTGTTTTTTTACTGAACTTTATCCCACGTTGAGAGCGTTCAAGTAAATGTTTAATTTCAAAAAAATCAGGCACACTAAATACTAAGCCTTCAATCCATTTCGTTGGTATTTGGGCAACGTAAACTTTTTGTGCTTTGCCTTTAATACTTGCCGCTGAATACCAAGTGTGCGGTAAATGAGGGCCTAATAACGCAATATCATAATCGGCATAACTCTCAATGCTATCGCCAACATACCGCTGTCCATGACTATTTAGGGTAAGTGCTATTTCATATTCTGGGTGGTAATGCCAATGAAATTCAAGTTCATCGACTTCATAAAGCCAATAACGCCAAGATGAATTCTCACTGGGAACAACTTTTTCAAATATAGGTTTCATTAATTTTCTGATCGAAATCAAGTCAGTTGCTATTTGATAGAAAAGTATCACAACAAGTTAGAAAAGTGTATCTGAAATGATAATTCCAGTAGCAAAATATAATAAGAAATGGGGAATATAACACTATCAACACAAAGCTTTAGCAGCTCGCTCTTTGGCTTATGTGTTAAAAATAAGAGAGAAGAATAATGTCTAGAGTAAGCAAAAAACATCAATTTATCAGGAAACCAACCAGTTTAGCGGTTTCTGCTGCAATATTCGGTTTAATGGCTTTACCGGTTTTAGCTGAAGAGGCTGATGAGAAAGAAAATAAAAATCAACTAGAAGTTATCACTGTAACCGCGACTAAAAATACAACCAATTTAATGAAAACGCCCGTAGCAGTAACGGCAATGAATCCAGAATCACTTGTTCGTCAAAACATTAAAGAAGTGAGTGATTTAAGTGGTTTAATTCCTAATTTCCAATTAGGTCTATCAAGCAGTGACTCTGGCGTACGTGCTTCCATTCGGGGGGTGACTTCAAATAACTTCACTGAAATTGGTGATCCTGCGGTTGGTATTCATATCGACGGAATCTACTCTCCTCGCCCACAAGGAGCATTAGCGTTAATGTTCGATTTAGAGCAAGTTGAAGTGCTTCGTGGGGCACAAGGTACCTTATTTGGTCGAAACTCTACCGCTGGTGTGGTTAATATTATTCCCGCAAAGCCAGAGTTTGATGAAAACTATGGTTGGTCGACGCTGCAACTAGGCAACTATAATTCGAAGCAATTACGCAGTGTTTATAACTTTGCTGTTGCCGATAATTTTGCTGTTCGTGCCGCGATTATGGTTGATAAACGCGATGGATATATTAACCAACAACAAGATTTGACCGATAGAGGGCAAAAGCTGCCTGATCCTGTTGACCCTTGGGGTCAGCCAGCAGTATGGCAAGGAGCAGATGGAAAACCTGATGTTGACCAACGTCGTAATAAAAAAGTTGGTAAAGAAGATTATTATTCTAACTCAGATCAATGGGGAGCAAGAATCACTGGTTTATGGCAAATCAATAACGATCTTTCATGGACATTAGGTTATGAGCATTTTCAAAATGATGGTGCGGGTCATGTTAACTTAAAAGATTGTGAGGCAGCTAAAGATACGCGTTACGCGTGTGATAGTGATGACCATTTTGACCAAACGGTATTGATTAATGTCCCTGGAAAATTGGACATGAGCATTGATACCGTACGTAGTTTAGTTTCTTGGGATGTTAATCATAATACTCGGTTAGAATATCGTTTCGCTTATGCTAATCAACAACGTAAGCAAGACCATGATGATGATACTGGCTTTCATGCATTAATGGATGAAGTAGACACTATGTGGGAATGGGGCAATTGGGGGCGTCAAGCGGTAGATGATAGAGCCACTTATACCTTAGATTCTGAATATAAATCTTTTATTAATGAGCTACAAATCACTCAAACATTTGCTGATTGGCGTTATGTTGCAGGTGGCTTTTGGATGTATGAAGATAATTCAATCTTATTTGCGCAAGATATGTTGGTCATGGCGCCATGGGGCATGCCTTATGGACAGTATTATAATCAACCAAAGCGTGAAATTGATTCCAAAGCGATATTTGCTCAAGCGGACATTTATTTAACCGATAAATTAACGGCGACTATTGGTGCGCGCTACACCGAAGATGAACGGACTGATAATGACGGTGAGACGTATGGTGACTGGGATGCATCTGGTTGGTATTACAATAATTTGCATGAAGCAACGGATATTGGCACTGGCTTAGCCCATAATGGCACAGACTTAACCGATGGTATGGGCTCTCGCGCGGGTTCTGACGCTTATCCAGGTCCTACCATAAATACCTACTCTAAAGACTGGAGTAAAACCACATGGCGTTTAGGTGTTCAATATGATCTAGATGATAAAAACATGGTGTTTACCTCTGTCGCAACGGGCTATAGAGCCGGTGGTTTTGGTGATAAATTTGATACCTGTGGTGGTGGTACTTGTACTGATGGTTCTACAGAGCAATATAGCTTTTTAGATTATGAACCTGAAACAACGACGAACTATGAAATAGGTTACAAAGGCTCTTTACTTGATAATTCGTTAAACCTAACAGCGGTATTTTTCTTTACAGAATATGAAGATATGCATTATACCGATATGCATCCTGTTGGTCAGAAAATTGTCACTCAAGAGTGTCCTGATTGGGATCAAGCGTGTGATATTGTCCAAGCATGGAAAACTGAAAATATCGGTAACGCCGACATTATGGGACTTGAGTTAGAGTTCGATTATATTCCTTGGGAAAACGGACATTTAACTGGTTTCTATGCTTGGTTAGATACAGAAATTACCTCATATGATTCTTATAGCGATAACTGGTTTTGTGGTTACCGTGAAGAAAACAACGCTGAAGCCTGTGCTGACTTATTTGTCGAGGCTGGTAACCCTTTAAGTGGTCGAAATCTCTATGATGTAACGGGTAATCAATTACCTCATTCGCCTGAGCATTCGTTCGGTTTGAACTATTCACATTACTTTGAGCTTGATAATGGTTATCAGATCATGCCATGGGTTGGATTTCGCTGGCAAGACAAGATGTACTTCACGCCACGTAATTTAGACAACAAAGTGGTGGGCGATTATCAAAAAGCGTATTCCAATGTGAATGCATCAATTAAGTTCTCTCCTAATGATGAAGAGTGGTATATCGAATTATATGGCAACAACTTAACTGATGAAGTAGTGAAAAACTGGATGGGGCAAGGCTCGCAAGGTGGTTTCCAGTTTAACTCTTATAATCCACCCAGAATGTTTGGTGTGCGTTTTAATATGACATATTAAGACCTTTGCCCAAGCAGCGCAGACTATGTGAGGCTTGGGCTTTTTTACCCTTACTGAATAAAAAGTTTTGCCTAATGATTTACTTATTTTAGGCAGAAAATGAGGACATCGACTTTCCCTCGTTTTTCAAGCTGATGCTTCATTTTAAAGCATCAGCTATTTTTATTTTTACTTACGTATATTTATAAGTTGGAAATTGTTAGTGAAGCGTTACTTAGCTCTAGATGCCCTAAGAGGTTTAACTATTGCGTTAATGATTCTGGTTAATACACCGGGCTCATGGTCGCATGTATATGCGCCATTTTTACATGCACAATGGCATGGTTGTACACCTACCGACTTAGTTTTTCCTTTCTTTTTATTCATCATTGGCTCAGCGATGTTCTTTTCGTTGAAAAAAACACAAGGTCAATTTTCAAGTCAACTCTTGGTCAAAATCATTAAACGCGGGCTCATTATATTCTTTATCGGCGTGGCGTTAAATGCGTATCCATTTGTGCAACCTATTGAAGAGTTACGCTATATGGGCGTTTTACAACGTATAGGGATTGCTTATTTTTTGGCAGCGATAATGGTTGTTACTTTAAAAAGAAAAGTGATTATTTTTTCTTGTATCGCCATTTTGCTCTGTTATTGGTTATTAGTGCTCAGTGTTGGTGTAGACAGAGCGTTCAGTCTTGAAGGTAATGTTGTCAGACAATTTGATTTATGGCTACTTGGTGATAGACATATGTACAGAGGTTTGGGACTGGCCTTTGATCCCGAAGGGGTATTAAGCAGTCTACCCGCTGTTGTCAGTGTATTAATTGGTTTTGAGGTCACCCGATATTTGACCTCAATTAGCGATCATAAAAAAGTCATCAACAAACTACTTTTTATTGGTCTAACACTAAGCGGTATTGCTTTGCTTTGGCACGAGTTACTGCCGATTAATAAGTCGTTATGGAGCAGTTCTTATGTGCTTTTTTCCTCGGGTATCGCCTGCATTGTTTTGGCTGCTTTTGTTTATCTACTCGATATAAAACATCAGCGGAAATTTGCTGAACCATTGCTTGTATATGGCACGAACCCATTGTTTATTTATGTTTTATCATGGCTTTGGGTGACAACATATTTGTATGTTGATATTAATGGCGTCGATTTATATCAGTGGCTATTTAATCAACTCAGTAGTATTTTTGCCGCGAAAATGGCATCGTTTATTTTTGCTTTAATTCATGTACTTTTGTTTTGGTATATTTCTCGGGTGTTATACCAGCGCAAACTCTTTATTAAGATATAGCTACGATGAAATTATTTTACTTGCTTAAGCTGATAATTGTTTTTTGCTGCCTATTTAGTACGGTAAATGCAGGGGCTGAAGTGTACTTTCGTTATAATCAAGCAGGTTATAGCCCCGAACGTGTTAAGAAAATAATTATCATGTCTGATGATGACATTGTTGGCCAACAATGGCGGTTAGAAAACGACAATGGTGAGGTTCAAGCGCAAGGTGCATTAAGCTCGAGTATCGCGCCAAAAACCAAACATACGGCTAAACCCTTTAATTACGTTATTGATATCAGCAACATTGTTGCTCAAGGAAACTATGAATTAACGTTAATTGAAAAAACAGTCAAGATATCGGTAAGTGATCGTCCTTATCAGCATTTACTTAACCCAATGATCCGCTTTTTGCGCGGCAATCGTTCAGGTACAGCGGATACCTTATACACCCCCGCCAGTCATTTAGGGGATAGTGAACTCAGTATTTATCGTCCTAAAGGAGATCTGAGTGAAGGCTTGTGGCAAGTTGATACCAATGCTCAAAAGGCCGATATGCTGGGGGGCTGGTATGATGCAGCTGACTATATAAAGTTTACCTTAACAACCGCTTACACTACGTATTATCTACTTAGAGCGTATCAAGAAGCGCCTGAACTTTTTACTAAAGAGTATAGTCGAACGGCATTAATTGATGTGCTTGATGAAGCTAAAGTGGGATTAGATTATTTGCTTAAAACCTATCCTTCGAACGATGAGTTTATTATTCAAGTCTCGTCAGGTGATGATCATCAACAAGGCTTTAGGTTGCCGCAAGATGATAAAAGAGATGGACAACGAGAAGCTTTCTCAGCTATTTCACCCAGTCATATGGGATTGACAAGTGCGGCGCTCGCTTTAGGTGCGGTAATTTTTAATCAGCACCTTCCTGAGGCGGCAAGTGCCTATCAAGATAAAGCGATTAACATTTATCAGCGAGCGCGTCAGGACGATGCTTTACCTTCTCCTGCATTTGAGCGAAACAGCACCAACGATTTTTACCGAGACAACTCGAGCGATGATAATATGGGCTTAGCGGCGATTGAGCTTTACCGTTTAATGAATGAAGCCCACTATCTTAATCACGCTAAACGCTATGCCGAACTAGCTGGTCAAAGTGCATGGGCGTCTTGGTGTTGTGTGACGAGTTCACTACATTATCGTTTGTCGACAGATTACCTCCCAGCACAACAAAGTTTAGGATCTGAACTGAGTAGTTTTCAAAACTACGCGCAAAGTAGCGGTAATATTTGGGGAATTCCAATGCGACCCACGTGGGCGCCATTATTAGGCGCTCATGTTGTTGCCAGTTATGCGGGGTTACACACGCTTAACAACCCAGCCTATGTTCCTGATTTATTATGGGATAACCTTGATTATTTTCTTGGTAGGAATAATTGGGGCGTCAGTTTTATTGCTTCCCCGTCCTTAATTAACCCTGCAACGCATGTTTACTCGCAGTTATATCAACTCACTAAAAAGTACCCGTTAGGTGCCGTATCAGAAGGGCCTGGTAGCCGTAGAACTTACGAAAAAATGAAAGCTTACTTTACTGCCTCGCCTCTTGATAAAAGCTTTGAACCCTTTAAGACAGATGAACAAGTTTTTTATGATAATGAAACGAATTTTCAAACGATGGAAAGTACCATTGCTTTACAAGCTACCACCATATATATGGTGGCAATAGCCAGTAAAGTGAAGTCGAGTACGGCAATTCAACCCGTCGAAATAGCAATCCCTTTACCAAATACTAACGAAAAACAAGCCTCCTCAAAGCATAGTGCTGGTGGAAGTATGTCTTTTTGGGCGATGATTTTTTTACTGCTTATCGCCATAAAAAATAACAATAATTTTAGCACAAGACAGGTCAGAGAATTATGAAAACAAACGTTACTTCAGTGGCATTGGTATTAGTTACCTTTTTTGTCATTTCCTTTATTACCAATATTATGGGGCCGATATTCCCTTCATTAGTCAATGATTTCAACATTAGTTTAGCCGTTGCTGGGTTTTTACCTTTTGCATTTTTTGCGGCTTATGGGGTGATGTCTATTCCGTCCGGTATGTTGGTAGACAAATATGGCGAAAAAATCGTCATGTTATTCGCTTTTTTAATGTCGGCTATTGGCGCATTTTTGTTTGCACTATCTCCTAGCTTTGTTATGGCGATGGGATCCTTATTTTTAATTGGTACGGGCATGGCAATGTTGCAAGTTGCCATCAATCCGCTATTGAGGGTGGCAGGTGGAGAGGAGCACTTTGCATTTTATTCAGTATTAGCCCAATTACTTTTTGGTGGCGCAGCGACTATCAGCCCGATTGTGTATAGTCACGTGGTACAAGCTATGGCTGAGGGTGAAACTTCAGGGATTATTGGTTTTTTTGTCAGTACCGTTCCTGAAAATATGACTTGGCTGTCGATGTACTGGATTTTTGCTTTTGTTTCATTAGTCATGCTGGCGCTGATTTTTGTGATTAAACTCCCTAAAGTTGAATTAAAGGATGATGAAGCGGTGGGGGCATGGCAAATTTATCTCGATTTATTTAAAAATAAAACCGTCATTTTATTTTTTATCGGCATCGCGGCCTATGTAGGCACCGAACAAGGGGTGGCTAATGCTATTTCATTATTTTTAGAACAATATCATGGCTTAGATCCCGTTACTGTTGGCGCAAGTACTGTCAGTGATTTTTGGTTTATGTTAACCATTGGTTGTTTTCTAGGTTTAGCTTTAGTGAAAATATTAGATAGTCGCTTAGTGTTAAAACTATTTTCACTAGGTGCGATGGTGTCATTAACGGCAGCCTTAGTCGGTGATGCACAAATGTCAGTCGCTGCATTTCCTATGGTGGGATTTTTTCTCTCGGTGATGTGGTCAGTGATTTTTTCATTGGCATTAAATTCATTGAAAGATCATCATGGTTCCTTTGCCGGTATTTTGTGTACAGGTATTGTTGGCGGGGGATTAGCCTCGCCTATTATAGGTTTAATTGCCGATGCTACGGGTGACTTAAAAATTGGAATGCTCTTTGTTTATGTTACTTTAGGTTATATTTTTATGATCGGCTTTTGGGCGAAACCGCTTGTGCTTAATAAAACGGTAAAGCTTTTTAAAAATAGCGAAAAACAACAAGCGTAGATAACTCAATTATTGTAAAGGCTAAAAGTTTATGGATAGATATCGTACAAAATTATTCAATCGTATCATGTTAAGTCTTGTGTTTCTTTCGGTGATGTCATGCAGTAAAGAGAAGGTTAACTCAGAAGAAGATAGCTCTCCGACTGTAACGTTGTTGAGTATTAATCAACACCAATTGAATAACTTAGCTGAAACATTACAAGTGAAATATCGTGCAATCACTAATGTTGAAAGCAATTGCCCAGAAAAAAATGGTGAAAAAGTTAAACAATGTTTTGTGGGTGAAATTAGTTTTACTAGCCCTAATGAATTAGCGGTTAAAGACTGGCAAATTAACTATTCACAGGTTTATCCTGTCTATGCGAGTGAATCTGAACAGTTAGATATTCAGCATATCAATGGTGATTTACACCAAGTATTGCCAAAAGAAAATTTTGCGGGCTTTAAAAGTGAACAAACACTAACGGTGAAAATATGGGTGGCAAGTACCCTGATCACCGAATCCGAATTAATGCCAAATTACTGGCTGTCAGGAAAGAACCTTAACCCTGCTGTTATCGAAAGCACTAAAACAACGCTAGACCAAGAAACGGCATTGGAAGTTCAGCCTTGGGTGATCCCATTTGATAAAAACTTGAAATCTAATCCAAAAGATATCAATCAGTATGCTTCAGCCACATGGCTATATGAGCATAATGCTGACATTGAAACCGTGAGTGAACATCTACCTTTTGCTATTTTGCCAACGCCAACATCCATAAAAGTGATGATGCCAGAGCAAAGACTTTCAATTGCAACGGGCATTAACATTCATTACCAAGACATTGTGCCTGATGACATTAGTGCTGCTGTTGAGCGATTAGCAAAATTGGGTGTTAAAGAGTCAAAAGATGGCGTGCCTTTACATGTTAAAATTGACAAACAGCTGACTAACAAAGAGGGCTATCATTTATCTATATCAGCAAAAAGTATGACGGTTAGTGGGGCAGATCCCACAGGTGTTTTTTATGGCATTCAATCGATTGCAAGCTTATTATCATTATCTGAGAAAACACTGCCCTTGGTTGAGGTTGATGATCAACCTAAATATACCTATCGCGGACAACATATTGATGTAGCCCGTAACTTTCATGACAAAGCCATGATTTTACGTTTAATTGAACAAATGGCGGCTTACAAATTAAATAAACTGCATATGCATTTGGCTGAAGATGAAGGGTGGCGGATTGAACTACCCAGTTTACCCGAGTTAACCGAAATTGGTGGGCAACGCTGCATGGATCTTTCTGATAAACAATGCATGCAGCCACAACTCGGGGGAGCAGGAGCAACAGAACGTGATGGATTTTATACCGTTAAAGATTACATCGACATCCTAAAGTATGCTAAACGTCACCATATTCAAGTGATCCCTTCACTTGATATGCCGGGACATTCTCGCGCCGCGATAAAAGCGATGGAGGCACGTTACCAACGTTATATTGAGCAAGAAAATGAAGTAGAAGCTACGCGATATTTACTGTCAGACTTTAACGATATCACTAAGTACAATTCTATTCAGAATTACCACGACAATACCATTAATGTTTGCATGGAGTCATCGTATGCCTTTGTTGATCGGGTATTAGAAGATTTGATTTCATTGCATAAACAAGCGGAACACCCATTACAAATGTATCACATTGGTGCTGATGAAACGGCAGGTGCTTGGGTAGAGTCACCCGCTTGTCAGGCATTAGTTGCGGATAAAACCAATGAAGTTAATGACATTAAACATTTAGGTGCTCACTTTATTGAGCGAGTTGCTAATATGGTGGTTGCTAAAGGTATTTCAGTTGGTGGCTGGAATGACGGTTTAGGTGAAACCAATGTTGAGCAAATGCCCAAAGATGTGTATTCCTATATTTGGGGGGCACTACCTTGGGGCGCTCATCAAATGGTGAGTGAACAAGCGCGTAGAAATTGGCATATCGTTTTATCTATACCTGATGTATTTTATTTTGATTTCCCATATGAAGTCGACCCAAAAGAGCGCGGTTATAAATGGGCATCGCGACGTGTTGATAGTCGTAATGTCTTTAATTTTATGCCTGATAATTTACCGATTCATGCCGAATTTCGCGTGGATACTTTAGGGCATCACTTTACGATTGATGACACGACACAAACCAATGACAAAGGTGAGATCACTCATCAGCCTTTACCTGAAAACTTCAAAGTTTCTGGTATTCAAGGGCAATTATGGAGTGAAACAGTTCGCAGTGAAACGCAAGCGGAATATATGATATTCCCTAGAATGATCGCTCTAGCTGAACGTGCTTGGTCGTCACCTAATTGGCATGTACCTTATGATTACCAAGGGAAAAAGTATCATAAAGATAGCGGCGTTTTTACTGAAGAATTGCAACAGGCAAGAGACCTTGAATGGCAAAAATTCAGTAATATCCTTGCTCAAAAGGAATTGCCAAAGTTAGATGCCTTAGGCGTTTTTTATCGAGTACCTACTGCGGGGGCAAAAATAATCAATAATAAACTTCATCTCAATAGCTCGTTGCCAGGTTTGCCGCTTGAGTATAAGCGTGTTGACGGCGTTTGGCAGTCATATCAAAAGCCTGTTGAAGTGACGTTACCTGTTGAAGTCAGATCGCGAAGCGCAAATGGTCAACGAGCGGGGCGTAGTTTACCGCTGCAATAACTTGATGAAAGTAACCACTTTAAGCCTAAATATCACTGAGTGAATTTAGGCTTTTTTATTTGTCTGCCACACTGGTGAGAAAAGTATTGTTACTAGGTAGATTAGTATCATAAATTTGTGATTGTTCTAGCAAAATATCAGCAAGTAAATATTTTAGGTTTTAATATGAATTCTTCTTCAATAGTCACCTTAGACATTGGTGGAACTACCATAAATGCAGGTCGCTATCAAAATGGCAACATTGAAGTTAGCCAGCTATTCAATTTTTCAGCACAAGAAAATGAGGCTGAAATATTACAGTTTATTATTGACTGTATTGATCAAGTTAAAAAGGAAAATACTGTCGGCATCGCTATTGGTGTCCCTAGTATAGTGGATATTAAGTTAGGGATTGTTTTTGATGCGGTGAATATACCAGCGTGGAAAAAGTACCAGTTAAAAGAGGCGTTATTTGCACATTATGGTTGTGATATTTATATCAATAATGATGTGAATTGTTTTGTGGCTGGCGAATCCGCTTTTGGCGCAGGAAAGACATTTGAAGATGTGGTAGGTGTGTGCTTAGGTACAGGCTTTGGCTCAGGATTTTTTATTAATAATCAGTTATTTGCCGGACATAATTGCTGTGCTGGTGAGGTGGGTGGAATTAGCTATTTAGATGCGACCATCGATGATTATTGCTCAGGGCAGTTTTTTTTACGTCATTATCAAACAAGTGGTGCAGCACTTTCAACGCAGGCTAAAAATGGCGATAAAGCCGCAATTTTAGCTTTTGAAACATTTGGCCAGCATTTAGCAAAAGCTATTTCACATATCTTATTTGTGATAGATCCTCAAATTATTGTTATTGGGGGCTCTGTTGCAAAGTCCTATCATTTGTTTATTGATGCTTTATGGCAAGAGCTTGAAAACTTCCCTTATCAGGTCGTTATTAAAAATTTAAATATTGTGCCTAGTGAGCTAGAAAATTCAGCATTGTTAGGTGCCGCTCATTTGTATTTACAACAAAAAAAATAAGTCCAAATTCAATAATAAAAAGGTCATGTTATGTCTTTAGCTAATAAAATAATGGTGATGTTGGTATTGTCGGTGACGGTTTTTGCCTGCAGTTCGAATAAATCATTGGTAAAGAAAAACTCTATTGCTATTCATCTAAATCAAGTCGCTTTAGAATTATCAGGGAAAAAATCAGCGCTAATTTCTATCGACCAACCCGTTAATCTTAGCAAACTGAAAGTTGATGTTATTAAAGTGAGCGAACCCGATAACGTGGTTTTCTCTTCGTTAGTTTCTTTTCAAGGGGTGTTTAACGAATGGCAAACCGCCAACAATCACCCGTATTATTATCTAGCCGATTTTAGTGAGTTAAAGCAAAGTGGCCAATATCAATTACACGTGACCTACCAAAATCAATCGGTAAAAAGTGCCAGTTTTACCATTGCGGAAAATGCAATTTTTAATACGACAGTGTCTGCGCTATTAGATTATTTTAAATACAGTCGAAATGATCAACGCTATTCATGGGAAGAAGATAAACATATTCGTGTTTTTGATGAGCAACGTTTTGTTGATGTTCGTGGTGGTTGGAATGATGCTGGAGGGGATACGGGAAAATACTTGTCTCATTTATCCTATTCCAATTTCTTAAATCCACAGCAATTATCTTTAGTTGCATGGGCGTTGGCCTATTCTTATCAAGAAATTCCTCAGCAATATAAAGCCCTTTCTTTAGATAGCGCCATTATTGAAGAAGTATTTTGGGGGGCCGATTATTTACATCGTATTCTCGATCCTCAAGGATATTTCTATATGACGATATTTGATCAATGGAATACCAATAATGCTGAGCGTGTTGTGACATCGTATGAAGGCCCTGAGGGTATTTATACTAATAATTACCAAGCGGCATTTCGACAAGGGGCGGGCACGGCAATTGCGGCTTTAGCGCGTGCCTCAATGTTGGCCGAGCACACACAAAAGCAAGGTGAATATAGTGGTCAGCAATATTTAGCCGATGCTGAAAAGGCTTTTGCGCATTTGCTTGTCAATAATGCACGCTATTGTGATGATGGTCAGGAAAATATTATTGATGATTACACAGCTCTAATTGCTGCAATTGAGCTTTTTAGAGCAACCGATAAACAAGAATATTTAACACATGCACGACAACGAGCAAAAAACTTGTCTGCACGAACAACTTCACAAGGTTGGCTGATTAGTAATCACATTGATAGCGAGAATAAACGTCCTTTTTATCATGCAGCCGAAGCGGGTTTTCCGGTATTTGCTTTGTCGCATTATATTGCGATCGAAAATGATAAATCATTGAGCGAACAGGCTAGAGCTGCCATAGCAAAAAACTTAGCGTATCAGTTACAGGTTAATAGCAAAGCCACTAATCCATTCAATTACGCTCGTCAGCCATTTAAAACCTATCAAAATGGTGTTTTGGAACTTAGCTTTCAAGAAGGTTTTTTCATCCCTCATGCCAATGAAACAGAGTATTGGTGGCAAGGTGAGAGTGCCCGTTTATCATCGCTAAGTGCCGCCTCACTTATTGGTGGCAGGTTAATTGTGACTGATACAAAAACGATATTAGGCATAAACCCTGAATTAGCTAACTTTGCTCAAAATCAACTGGATTGGACATTAGGGAGAAATCCCTACAACGTATCTATGCTCAA
Source organism: Colwelliaceae bacterium 6441 (assembly GCA_040779345.1). Taxonomy (GTDB): domain Bacteria; phylum Pseudomonadota; class Gammaproteobacteria; order Enterobacterales; family Alteromonadaceae; genus Thalassotalea_H. The sequence continues at coordinate 389,031 of JBFONU010000002.1, forward strand.
TGGTTTTGGTGTGAAAAATCCATTGCCATATGATGGTTTAGATATGGTTAAAGGAGGAATTTCAAACGGTATTACTGGCGCTAAAAATAATGATGCTGGGCGTGGTATTGAATTTGCTCCTGAACCTGATTGGCAGAATTGGCGCTGGGTAGAGCAATGGTTGCCTCATTCAACCTGGTTCTTAATAGCCAATACTGAGCTAGTGAAAGCGGTTAAATAAGATTCATGAGTTAGCAAATATGCGCTTTTATATTCATCACAGAGCGCATGCTGCTTAAACCTTAAGAGCAGTCTTTGGTTGTTATTTTTACGGTGTTATTTCTCATAAAAGAGTGCACTGCAAACTTAGAAGACAATTAATATAACAAGGCTGTATGTTAACTCGTCTGATTTTAGGTTTTGCTTCTCCAACGATGGGACCAGGGTAGAACTTCTTTTGCTTTTATGGGCTTAGAGATAAAATATCCTTGTGCAATATCACATTTAAAACTAGTTGCTAATGCCATTGCCTCTGGTGACTCAATTCCTTCAGCACAAGTTTTTACATGCAGTTTTTCTGAAAGCGCTAAGGTGGTATTGAGTACGTCTAATTGATGATTACTATCACTATGTTCAATGAAGTAACTTTTGTCTAACTTGACATAATTAATCGGTAGCTTTTGTAATCTTTCTATTGTGGCATACTCTTTACCAAAATCGTCTAGAGCTATTTTTATACCGTGCATATTCAATCGACTCAAACTGCTTAATTCTAGTGTGTGATCTGCTGCCAATATATTCTCAGTGACTTCTATGCAAAGCATTTCTTCAGGGATACCAAATTGTTTGATCAAAGTGAAAATATTATCTGCAAATTCAGGTTGTTGTAAGTTGGTAGGTGATACATTGATGGATAAACAAATATTTAAGCCCATCTTTTTCCATTTTTGCCAATCAGAAAATGCTTTTTTAAAGATCGCCATCGTAATATGGAGAATTAATTCACTTTCCTCTGCTTTATTAATAAAGCGGTCGGGAGACACTAAACCTAGTCTTGGATGATCTAAGCGACAAAGTGCTTCAACGCCAACAAACTCTCGATCAGTAAGTGAAACTTGGGGTTGATAAAGCACCACTAAATCGTCATTTTTAATTGCCCTAATGATCTCATAGTTTTTGAGGGATTCGGAAGAGGAAGGCTGTGTTTTGGTTTTTCCTAATTTCTCAAAAATTTTACTAAAATCTGATTCATGTAATGGTTTGATTAAGGTGCCAATATAATTCAGCTGATATTGCTTAGCAATTAACTCAACCGATGAAATAATTCTCGTCGCAATGCCACTCATAATGGCAATGTAACCACTATAATTTAACTCTTTTATCTTACTGATTAGCTGAATACCATCCATATGAGGCATGTTAAGGTCAATAAAAATGAGGTTGAAATGCTTAGATTCTCTTAATATTTGAATGGCTTCAGTTGCCGATGTTGCTTGGTAAATATTAGTAATACCATAGTTATCTTCGAGTACTGTAGAAACGTAACTGAGTATCGACTGGCTATCATCAATTATTAAGACATGCAGCCAATTAAAATTTTGATTGTCCATAAAAGCATCCAGCTTAGAAATTCATCAAACAAAGAATATTAAGTATGGCAATTGATAGTAAATGTGCAAATTAGATTGAGAAATATTGGCGATAAACTAATCTTTTTAAAAGTGAAAAATTCATTGTATTCATAATAGTTATGTTTTTAGTTAAATAAATTAATTTTTGTTATCTATTGTGAGCGGGTAAAGTTAATTTCCTACTACACTCCTTAATATGTAAATATTTTTAAATAGGAAAATAAATGTCAGTGCCACCAACGCTACCTCAACTCCATTGTTATATTGATGGCCAGTTTGTGCCCAGCGAACACTATTTTAATAATATTAACCCGGTTAATGGTGAAGTGATCGCTCATATTGCGGAAGCTAATGATGAGCAAATTGATCGCGCAGTTAAAAGTGCTCAACAAGCGCTTAAAGGGCCATGGGGTAAGCTTACGGTAAATCAACGCTGTGATCTCTTACACAAAATCGCTGACCGAATGGCACAGCGTCAGCAAGCATTTATTGATGCAGAAATTGCCGACACGGGGAAGTCGTTACATCAAGTACAAACTATTGATATTCCAAGAGGCACTGCTAACTTTAGAGCGTTTGCCGATATGGCACGAAATCATTCAGGCGAAACTTTTATCACTGAAACACCTACAGGTGATAAAGCGCTCAATTATAGTGTTAATAAGCCACTTGGTGTAGTCGCTGTTATCTCACCATGGAATTTACCTCTTTTATTAGCTACATGGAAAGTTGCTCCCGCTTTAGCTTGTGGTAATTGTGTTATTTTAAAACCGTCTGAAGAGACCTCCTCTACGGCGGTTTTATTGGCCGAAGTGATGCACGAAGTGGGCGTTCCTAAAGGTGTGTTTAATCTTATTTTAGGGCGTGGTAAGCATGTCGGTGATCAGTTAACTGCACATGAAGGTGTAGATGCGGTGACATTTACCGGCGCAAGCTCAACTGGTCAGCATATTATGCGATCGGTTTCTACTGGGGTTAAACCTATTTCATTTGAACTTGGCGGGAAAAATTCTGCGGTTGTTTTTGCGGATGCGGATCTAGAGAAAGCCGTTGCCGGAGTTGCTAGGTCGACGTTTACCAATTGTGGCCAAGTGTGTTTATGTACCGAAAAAGTTTATGTGCATCGCTCAATTGCGGGTGAATTTATTGAAAAGCTAAAACAACAGGCGCAGGCTATAAAAATAGGCTACCCGAAAGAAGAAGGTGTATTCATTGGCCCACTTGTTTCAAAACAACATCAGCAAAAAGTGCTGTCTTATTATCAATTAGCCAAAGACGAAGGTGCTGAGTTTATTATTGGTGGTAGCGTGCCTGAATTTGGCGACGAACGAGATCAAGGCTGCTATATACAACCAACGATCATTACGGGTTTATCAGATGATAACCGTGTCAACCAAGAAGAAATTTTTGGTCCTATCTGCCATGTCTCTCTCTTTGATGATGAAGATGAAGTGATTGAACGAGTTAACAATACGCCTTACGGGCTAGCGACTGCTATTTGGACAGAGAATCTATCAAGAGCCCATCGCGTTTCACCGCAAATGGATGTTGGTTTAGTCTGGGTAAATACATGGTTTTTACGTGATTTAAGAGCACCTTTTGGTGGTGTTAAATTGTCGGGTATTGGTCGCGAGGGGGGTAAGCACTCACTTAGTTTTTATGCTGAACCCGTGAATATTTGTATCAAAATAGACTGAGCAAAGTGCCGTTTATTGAAAGGAATGATGATGACATTAACAACAAACGTAATAGAAAAAGAAACCACACAAGCAAAAGTATTAAAAGATAAGGCCGTACCTAGAGGGAAATTTCCACATGTAAAGCGTGCAGGGGATTTTATTTATATTTCGGGTACTAGCTCTCGCCTACCCGACAATAGCTTTGCTGGTGTCGAGGTTGATGAATTTGGTGCAACCAATTTAGACATTAAAGTACAAACCAAAGCCGTGATTGAAAACATGCGTGATATTTTACATTCCGTCGATGCTGATTTATCTGACTTGGTGGAAATCAGCACCTTTCTTGTCAATATGAATGACTTTAAAGGCTATAACGAAGTTTATGGCGAGTTTTTTGATTATAACGGGCCAACCCGAACAACGGTCGCAGTTCATCAATTACCGCATCCTCATTTACTGATTGAGTGTAAAGCTGTGGCATATAAGCCTCAACCTGCCGAGAAAATCTAAGGAAACTTTTATGAAAGCAAAACTAGCCGCCTTTAACTTTCATCGCTGGATTGAAGAACATCAACATTTATTAAAGCCGCCAGTGGGCAATGTTCAAATTTGGCAAGACACCGATATGATGGTTACTGTGGTAGGGGGGCCGAATCAACGGACAGATTTCCATGATGATCCCGTTGAGGAATTTTTCTATCAACTCAAAGGTGACATGGTTTTAAAAGTGATTGAAGAGGGAGAGTGTAAAGATGTTTTCATTCGCGAAGGCGATATTTTCTTCTTGCCGGCTCATGTACGTCACTCACCTCAACGGCCGATGGAAGGTAGTATTGGCCTTGTTATCGAGCCAAAACGTCCTGACGGACAAAAAGACGCCTTTGAATGGTATTGCTTTAATTGCCATGCGTTAGTGCATCGAACAGAAGTGATTTTACAGTCGATAGTTGATGATTTACCGCCTGTTTATCAGGCATTTTATAATGATAACCAAGCAAGAACTTGCCCAGATTGTGGAGAGTTACACCCAGGTAAAAACCCCCCAGAAGGTTGGGTGACATTAGAGGAGAAAAGCTAATGAAAGTTATTGATATACATTCCCATTTCTTTCCTAAAACTTGGCCTTCATTAGCGGATAAATTTGGTGGCAATGATTGGCCTTGGTTAAAGCATCTTCCTCGCTCTGAAGATAGTGCTTTTGATAAAGCGATGTTGATGAAAGGGAGTAAAGAGTTTCGTCCCATTTACTCTGCCTGCTGGGATGCCGAAGTGCGTTTGCAACAAATGGATGAACAAGGTCTTGAGCAACAAATTATCTCGGCAACGCCTATCCTGTTTGCTTATGAAAAACCGGTTGAGCAAGCCTTGTATTGCGCGCAATTGTTTAATGATTCTGCGTTAGAGATTTGTCAAAAAGGCAACGGCCGTTTATTTGCGATGGCGCAGGTTCCACTGCAAGATGCTGATGCAGCGTGTAAAGAAGCAAGTAGAGCAATGGAAAGTGGCCATGTCGGTATTCAAATTGGTAATCATGTTGGCGAAAAAAACATGGATGATGAAGGTGTCCTGACTTTCCTTGAGCACTGTGCAAGTGAAAATATTCCAGTGTTTGTTCATCCATGGGACATGATGGCAAGTGAACGTACCAAAGATTATATGATGGGTTGGACGGTGGGTATGCCAGCCGAAACTCAGCTATCAATCGTTTCCATGATCTTAGGGGGTGGTTTTGACAAAGTCAGTAAAAAGTTAAAAATTTGCTTTGCTCATGGCGGTGGTGCTTTTGCGTTTTTATTAGGGCGATTAGAAAATGCTTGGATTCATCGAGATATCGCTCGAGGTAAGTCACAGTTTCCACCAAGTCATTACCTTGACCGCTTTTATTTAGATACTGCTGTGTTTGATCATGATGCATTAGATTTACTGGTAAAGAAAATGACCACGAGCAAGTTAATGTTTGGTACGGATTACCCGTTTCCTTTAGGGGAGCAACAAATGGGGCAATTGATCAAAACCTCAACCACATTAACCCAAGCAGAGCAGCAGCAATTATTAGCTAATAATGCCGAGCAGTTTTTTAACTTACCCATTTCAGTATAGCGACCTTACCTTCGGGGTAATGCTTTAAAACAGATAATGAAAAAGACAATGAGAAATTTATGACTTTTGAAAACACTTTAGCGTTTGCGAAAAAACAAGATAGCCAAGATAAACTAGCAGGCTTTCGTGAACAGTTTCACTTCCCGATTATTAACGATAAACGGGTACTCTATTTTACCGGTAATTCACTCGGCTTAGCACCAAAATCCGCCAAAGACTATGTTAACGCTGAAATGGATGAATGGGCAAAATGGGGGGTTGAAGGGCATTTTGAAGCAAAAAATCCGTGGGTAAGCTATCACGAAATTTTAACGCCAGCCAGTGCAGAACTTGTTGGTGCTAATGAGTCTGAAGTGGTATGTATGAACTCTTTAACCACTAATTTACATTTGTTATTTGTCTCGTTTTACCGCCCAACCAAGCAGCGTTTTAAAATTATCAGTGAAGCGAAAATGTTTCCATCGGATCGCTATTTATTAGAAACACAGGTTAAGCACCATGGCTTTGAGCCTGATGAGGCAATTATTGAAGTTGCGCCTCGTGAAGGTGAGCACCTGATCCGTGAAGAAGATATTTTAGCCGCAATAGATGAACATAAAGATGAACTCGCCTTAGTCTTTTTTGGTGGCGTGAACTATTTCACAGGGCAATTATTTGATATGGAGAAACTCACCAAAGCTGCTCATGATGTGGGGGCATTGGCTGGTTTCGATTTAGCCCACGCGGTGGGTAATATCCCGGTAAAATTGCATGATTGGGATGTCGATTTTGCGGCATGGTGTACCTATAAATACCTCAACAGTAGTGCTGGTAACGTGGGAGGGATTTTTGTTCATGATAAACATGGTAATAATACTGAATTGCCTCGCTTTGGCGGTTGGTGGGGGCATAATAAAGAACGTCGTTTTTTAATGGAAAACACGTTTGAACCGATGACGGGGGCTGAAGGATGGCAACTGAGTAATGTTCCAATTATGGGCATGGCAGTATTAAAAGCATCACTTGATATTTTTCACGAAGCGGGCATTGAAAATCTTCGTAAAAAGAGTTTAACACTAACGGCTTATTTAGAATTTGTATTCAACAATATCATCAGTCAGTTTCCTGACTTTCAACTTGAAATTATTACCCCTACAGATCCTGAAAAACGAGGTTGTCAGCTATCAGTGAAGCTTATTGGTACGGATAAGTCATTTTTTAAAGCATTAACCGACGCAGGTGTTATTGCTGACTTTAGAGAGCCTGATGTGGTGCGATTAGCACCAACACCTTTATATAATAACTTTGAAGATGTTTATCAATTAGGACAAACCTTAAAAACATTATTAGCAGGTTGGCATCATGAATGAGCAATCAACACAGCAAATCATTGAGAAAAAAGCTGAACATATCGCGATAAATGGTGCGGGTCCTGTTGGCGCCTTGCTAGCTGTGATGTTGGCTAAAAAGGGCTATCAAGTCGACTTATTTGAATCGCGTCCTGATTCACGAAAAACCAATATTTATCAGGGGAAGTCGATTAACTTAGCGCTGTCTGATCGTGGTTGGAAAGCGTTAAATGCGGTTGGTCTGGGTGAGGGAATTCGCCAAAAAGCGATCCCTATGTATTGCCGTGTTATGCATGATATACACGGAGAAATTACCAAACAACCTTATGGTCAAGACGGTCAAGCGATTTGGTCGGTATCAAGATCGGGCATTAATGAGCAATTAATTGACCTTGCCGAGCAAGAAGAAACGGTTAATGTTCATTTTGGTCATCGTTTAACACAATTAAATTTTGATGATAAGACCGCGGTCTATTTGGATGACGATCATCAGCAGAAAATTCATCAAAGTGATCTGGTGTTTGGTGCTGATGGTGCTTTTTCTAAAGTGCGCCGCTTAATGCAAGAGCTGCCTAAAGAACGCATTAGCTATAGCCTAGATTATATGCAACAAAGCTATATGGAATTAACTATTTCTGCCAATGAAGATGGCAGTCATAAACTGGAAAAAAATGCGCTCCACATCTGGCCACGAAAAGACTTTATGCTGATCGCATTGCCTAATGTTGATGGCTCATTTACCTGTACCTTATTTATGAATCATGACGGTGAACTATCGTTTAGCTCGTTAAATAATAAAGCAAAAGTCACTGATTTTTTTCAACAATACTTTACTGATGCCTTGCCGCTTTTAGATGATCCCGTTAACGACTTTTTAAGTAAAACGCCCTCACCACTATGTTTGGTTCATATTTACCCTTGGTTGGTTAATGATAGCGTTGCGCTGATTGGTGATGCGGCACACGCTATGGTGCCTTTTTATGGTCAGGGGATGAATTGTGGGTTCGAAGATTGTCGAATTCTAGCTGAACTTGTACATGAACACGATCATCACTGGCCAACAGTGCTTGAGGCTTATCAGCAAGAGCGTAAGGCAAATGGTGATGCCATTATTGAATTGGCTAAACGAAATTTTGTTGAAATGAGTGATTTGTCAGGCGATGCCAATTTTTTACTGAGAAAAAAAATTGAAGCAAAATTTCATCAAATGCACCCTGAATTATGGATCCCTTTGTATACCATGGTGACCTTCTCCCCCGATATTCCTTATAAAGTTGCGCTAAGTGCTGGCGATATTCAAAAAGAAATTATGGATGAAATCATGCAACTACCCAATATTGAGCAAGAGTGGCAACAAGGGCATGTTTATCAAAAATTACAGCAATTAGCGAAAGAAAAGCTAATTGCTAATCAGTCGGAGTTATTCTCATGAGTTGTCCACATCAACCAAAGCCAGCAAATTATCGTGAAGTGGAAGATTCAATTCACACTGATTTTAAAGATGACATGTCTTACGGCGACTATTTATGCCTTGAACAGGTGTTATCTGCTCAAAAACCGTTATCGGATCAGCATGATGAAATGCTTTTTATCACTATTCACCAAAGCAGTGAATTATGGTTAAAACTTGCGGGACATGAACTTAGTGAAGCGATTAAAAATATTAAAGACGCGGATTTTGGTCATGCCTTTAAAGTGATCTCAAGAGTAAAACAAATTTTTAATCAGTTGACACAATCGTGGAATATTTTATCTACATTAACGCCAGTAGATTACTTAAAGTTTCGCGACTCACTGGGGCATTCATCTGGCTTTCAATCACATGGCTATCGAAAATTAGAGTTTTTATTGGGTAATAAAAACGCCAAATTATTAGACGTTCACCAGGCGGTTCCTGAGGTTTATCATGAACTGAAAGTAGTGCTTGAATCGCCGAGTTTGTATGACGAAGTAATTAAGCTCTTAGCAGAAAAAAACTTACTTGATGAAGACGAATTACTCAATCGAGATTTTTCAAAACCTTATCAGCAAAGTGACACTGTTTTACAAGCATGGCTGGCTGTTTATAAAGAGGCGGATAAATATTTTGAACTCTATGAATTGGCAGAAAAGTTGATTGATATTGAAGATGCTTTTCAACAATGGCGTTTTAAACACATGTACACGGTACAACGCATTATTGGTAATAAAATGGGGACAGGGGGTTCATCAGGGGTTAGCTTTTTGAAAAAAGCGTTAGATATTAGTTTTTTCCCGGAATTATTTGAGTTAAGAACGCATTTGTAAGTCCAAAATTTACCGTAAACTAATTAATGACTGAAATTATTTTGATACTTTTGTAATATTTATTGATATTCCATGACTAAATTAATATTAACAGTGTGTTAACATTGATAGCATGACAATATTCATAAAACAGTAAATAAACGGATTTTCATGAGGAGTAGAAAGTGGTTTCGAAAAAATTTGTAGTGCGCAGCTTAATAGCAGCGAGTGTCTTTTCTTTAGTAGCTTGTGGTGGGGGTGGTTCAAGTAAAGTGAAAGTGACTCCACCAAATATTATTCCTGTGAATAACGTGGATCCGAGTATTACCCAAGTGGACGAAACGATATCTGTAGGTCAATCTACCGAGTTACTTCTAGTAGCCCCAGATGATGATATTTCAAATGTTCTTTGGACTCAAATAGCCGGAGAGTCTGTCGAGTTTTATGCTAAGAATAGTAAAGTCATTGGTTTTACACCTTTGCAAGCTGGTGAATATTCATTCCAAGTCGCCTACACCGAGAATGGTTCAGCGGAAAAAACATTGACCTTGGATTTTACGGTTCAAAATGAAAAGTCGCTATTATCTGCCCGATTAGGTCATGCGGTTGCTGAGGGTAATGGCGTCTCATTAATTTCCTATAGCACGTTAAGTGATGATGGTAATCTCGTGGCTCGAGACTCTCTTCGTTGGGAACAAAAAGAAGGCGCTAGTGTTACTTTCACCGAAAGTAATACGGATGGTGAAGTCGCGGTATTTTTTGACGCGCCAAACGTCGATAAAGATCAATTATTACAGTTTACGGTAAGTGGTACTGTAAATGGTGAAACCGTTTCAGATGATATCGCCATTTTGGTTGAAAACAGTGATATTGAGGTTGAAACAAATAACCAGCAAGCACCTTTTAATAATCGAATAGCTGATGTTTTTTTGTATAATCCTAATTCAGCAGCAGGTCAAAAATTAATTGATTGTGTGTATTCAAATAAAGCACGTTATTCTGCGTCTTGTACTTTTAATCAAACGCCTTTAATTGCTCATGTCTCAGAAACACCCAGTGTCGATGATATTATGGATCGCGTGATTGTTTCTCATCAATGGATGGGTGATCAATTTAAAAAGTTTTTAGAAACGTATGACAATGAGCATAATGATTTTAAAAACTTATTAAGAGCAACAACCGCCATTGTGTTGTCTTATGACGTTCGTCCTTCATTTTATCACCCATATACTGGCGCGATTTATTTAGACCCGAGTGATTTGTGGGAAACTCCTGCACAGCGAGATACGATTAATCAAGCGCCTGACTATCGTGCAAGTTTTGGTAATGAATTACAATTTGAAATGCCATGGCGCTATGTTAAAAATAATGAATACGCCAATTATTATTCTCCAATAAGTTTACGATTAGAGCGAGAACTGTCAGCGTCTTTATATGATTTTGCGGCACTGCTTTATCATGAATTAGCCCATGCCAACGACTATTTTCCTAGTGAGAGCTGGAACACTGTTGTACGTGCTGATTCGTTATTAACTACGGTGAATAGTTTGTTTAATAACCAAGCCATTCAATCTGACGCATTACAGCGTGCTTTACCATTGGATGACGGTTGGGCAACTGGAGAGCAAAATGAAATGACAAAGTTAGGTCAAGTTCGTTTTCAAAATCCAGATCTGATCACCGAAGAGCAAAAAGCTTATACTAAGGAAGATGTCGCTAATTTGTTTAAAACAGAAGGTGCACCACAGTTTTATAGCTATAGTTCGACACGCGAAGATTACGCGATTTTATTCGACGGTTTTATGATGAAAGCACGTTATGGCATTCACCGTGATGTTGCCGTGAGTGATCAAAACTATAGTAGCGTTGCTTGGGGACAACGAGGTCGTGAAGGTGAGTCTTGGATCAAACCAAGAGTGCAATTTGTTGCGGAGCGTGTTTTACCAGAATTTACTGAGATCACAGAAGTGATTGACAATTTACCTGCCCCTATTCCTTTTGATATTAATAAAACATGGAATGGTAATTTAGTGATGGCAGAACAAGCTCAACCCAGCAGTAAGAATAAAGCCGCTGGTACTTTAAAACATAATATCAAAAGAGATTCGCGTTTAATTCCTAAAGACGGAGAGGCTCGTCATGGAAGTGGTCGCAAATTTATTTATTAGTATTAGCGTACTTTTTAATTGATAACTTTTTTGTAATCATTAATATAAACCCATTCAAATATTGAATGGGTTTTTTATTTAAGCTAATAAGTTAATCGTTAGTTTTTATTAATTAAGCCATGCTAACTTACCTTTCGACTATATCGAATAGAGACATTTTTATGGAAATAACAAGCAGTCAGTTATCCATTAGCCATCTTAAAATGATTTGTCAGCTTGAGCGCTGTGAAACAGTTAAAGAGGCAGCTCAAGCATTGTTTATCACCCAGCCAGCACTAACCAATCGCATTCGTGAAGCAGAACGACGCTTAAACACCTCGCTGTTTTATCGACGAGGACGAAAGATTATTATGTCTAATGCTGGTAAGCGTTTATTACAATCGGCGAGAAAAATTCTCGAAGAGCTTGCGCGCGCGGAACATGATATTTCTCGTTTAACCGATGGTATTGAACAGGTACTGAGGATAGGTTTACCTCATTATTCTTCATTCAAGTGGTTACCTGCTGTGATGAAAGGTTTTCATTTAAAACACCCTAATGTTGAGTTAGAAATTACCTCAGAAGCGGCCATTCAACCATTAAATGCGTTAATTAATCACGACGTTGATATCGCAATGATTTCGAGTGCTAATAATACGTTAGAGTTAGATGAAAAAAGTTATTGCTCAATTTGTTTAACACAAGACGAACTCGTGGCCTGTTTGTCAACAAAACATAAAAGTGTCGGAAAAAATTTTTTAACGGCAAAAGACTTTATTGAAGAAACTTATGTTACTAATTCAACAGTGCCAGAAAAAGATAGAGAATATGAATTATTTTTCAAACCCGAAGGTATTCTTCCCAAAAAGGTATTACAAGTCGGGTTTAATGATGCCATTGTTGAGTTGGTAAAAGCGAATATTGGTATTTCAATTTTTTCTCAACGGCAGTTGAGCCGTTACTCCAATGATGATGATATTGCTATCATTCCTTTAGGTGAAAATGGCCTTAAATTATATTGGCATTTGGTGTACCTTAATCAGCCTAATATTATTGAGTCGGCAACGAGCTTTGTTGAATTATTGCAAGAAAAAATCGTTTATAAATAAATGCACTGATACAGATATATTATGAAAAAATTTCTCCTGACAATTATATGGTTATTATTCAGTTGTTTTGCTGCTGAAACTATTGCTTCAAGTGATCAGCTACCGTTAATGCCTTACCCTCAGTCGTTGCAGCAAAATCTTGGCGGTTATCCTCTAACAAAAAATATTTTACTAAACATTCGAGGCATGAGTGAGCGACGCCAGCAGTTTTTTCAACAGCGTTTAAAAAAGCAACTAGATAAAGCAGGGTATCGCCTGAATTTACCACCTATATCCCAAAAAATAACCGAGTATCACTCGATAAACATTGTTGTTAATCAGGGAGAGCAAGTCGAATTTTTATTACCCAGCCTTAATCAAAGTGAAAGTTATCAGTTAGTTATTCGTGACAAAGTTATCGACATTGTTGCTGAAAATGATTTTGGCGCGATTCAGGGTATGGCGAGTTTATTGCAATTATTGTTAGCGCCTAATGCCGTGGCACAAAAGACTTTACCCCAAGTGAGCATAAACGACTATCCTCGTTTCCCATGGCGAGGATTAATGATCGATAGTGTTAGGCATTATATTTCCATTAACGCCATCAAACGACAACTTGATGGTATGGCAGCAGCTAAATTAAATGTTTTTCATTGGCATTTAACCGATGATCAAGGCTGGCGTTTTGAATCTAAATCATACCCAAAATTACATCAATTAGCTGCTGATGGTCAGTATTATACTCAGCAGGAAATTAAAGAGATCGTTGATTATGCTAGTCTTTTAGGCATACGAGTTGTGCCTGAGTTTGATGTGCCAGGTCACGCTTCCGCAATTGCTGTGGCTTATCCTGAATTAATTACCACGCAAAAAATGGCAAGTGAACAATACCAAATGGAAGATCATTGGGGAGTCTTTGAACCTTTACTCGACCCAAGTAACCCTGACGTTTATCTGTTTATCGAAAAAATTGTCTCTGAATTTTCTGAGGTATTTCCCGATCAATATTTTCATATCGGCGGTGACGAAGTTAACCCTAAGCAATGGGAGGGTAGTGTTAAAGTTCAGCAGTTTATGCAAGAAAATAATTTAAAAGACAGCCAAGCGTTACACGTTTTTTTTAATCAACAAGTCCAACAGATTTTAGCCAAACATCAGAAAAAAATGATGGGCTGGGATGAAATTTATCACCCTGATTTACCTAAAAATATTATGGTTCAGTCGTGGCGAGGAATGGATTCATTAAGCCAGATAGCGGCAAATGATTATCAAGGAATACTATCGACAGGCTTTTATATTGATCAACCTCAAGCTAGTGCTTATCACTATCAAAATGAGCCGATTCTTTATCAAGCAACATCTCCGGTTGTGTTAACCGAAGAGGATAAAGTCACGGCATGGCAGTTTTCAATGCCAAGGTTAAAAGGCAGTGCTGTTGAGGGGACTTTGGTCCTTGTTAATCGTCATAACTACCTTATTCATGCTTATGTTAAATTTAATAATAATTATTATAAAAAAGTGAAACTTGATAGGCAGTTAACTTTTAATCAAGAGCAGATCAACTTTTTAATCAATACATGGATGGGGCCGACACGCGGAGAGTTTAATCTTGCAGAGCCAACAGCACTCAGTGGCCGCATGCTAATCGGTAATACTCATTACGATGTCTCGGGACAACAAAAAGAGATGTTTGATTACTCAAGTGTGCAGCTAGCTCCTCACCTGTCAACAGAGCAAGAAAAAAATATCTTAGGAGGCGAAGCGACTTTATGGACCGAGATGGTTACTGAGAAAAACATCGATAGACGAATTTGGCCTCGACTATTTGCGATTGCCGAGCGATTTTGGTCTGCTAAGTCGATCACCAATATAGACAGCATGTACCAACGCTTGTTACAGATAAATGATTATGCCGAAATAATAGGCCTACAGCATAAGAGCCAGCAGCTTCTTGGTGTAAAAGGCTTGGTTTTTCCCCATACAGACATTACCCCATTGAATATATTGGCTCAACAATTAGAGCCGGCACATTATTACACTAGGCACCATTTAAACTATCAACGAGACCTTTATCATCAAAATGCACCGTTAAATCGTTTTGTTGATTATTTACCTGTTGAAAGTCTGACATTGGTTAAACTGCAACAGCAACTTAGCCTGTTTAAAAATGGCGATAACTCAGGCTTGCAGGCTATCGTTAATAAAATGAGGGCTTGGCATTATCATTATGAAAGTGCGTTAGCGATCAGTAAGAAAAACCCAAAACTCTCAGATCTCGTGGTCATTATCGATGATGCTAGAAAAATTAATACCATAGGACTGACAATTGCACAAAGCTGTTTAGCCGGAGTGAAAATTCGTCGAGCGGAAACAAAACGTATTCAAAATACCTTAGCTCAAATTCATAGTAACGTAAGAGATATCTCAATATCCTCTGGGCTATTTGTTGAAAAGTTATTAGAAGTCTGTCGAAAACAATAAATTTCTATTAATTAAAATTATCGGTGTCAAAAAAATTTACACTTTGATATTGTTCAATAAGATGTCTCTATATAACTCATTGTATTTAAGTGGTAATTTTTGGTTGGTGTGTTTTTTGCTTTTGCCTTTTGTGTATTAAAAGATTTAATAGACACTACATAAAAGGAACTTATAGATGAAAAAATCATCTCAAATAATATTTACTCTCTTTACCTTATCATTGGCTCACTTTTCAACGTCGGCTTCAATAATTCCAACAGGATTAACAGTGACTGGCTCCATTGAATTGGGCCATGGTGTAGCAATTACACCAGGAACTACCCAGAGCGATACCATTTTTTCCGGTAATAATAATGGCTTTATATCCAACTTAGCTGTAACTGGAGATACAACAACAGATATAACTTTCACAAACACCAATGACGCACTAGGATTTAATACTAATATTTCATCTACAAGCGTGGCAAATAACACTCTAGCTTATGATTTTGGTATGCAACTTGACAATACGCATGCTACTGATTCATTTCTTGTGAGTTTTAGCTTTGATTATTATCATCTTGTTAGTGCTTTTGTGACCGGCTATTCAAGATCAAATATCAGTCTTTTTGATAGTGATGGCGAGTTTGCCTTTTCTGATAGGAAATCGGATGTCGATTATGGAAATTCAATTGATGGTGTTAATACCAATAACTTTGGTGGTGTTCTTGAAGACGCAGGTGTTTTTAACTTTTCTTATACCGTTTTAGCTGGAGAGACAATTAATTTTAATGGTTTTGCTGAAGCATTTTTTGGTTTTTCAGGTGGTCATAATATTATTGAGCAACAATCAACGGGTATATTATCGATCAGTGATATTCGACAAATTAAAATAGGACAGCCACCTGTGGATATACCTGAACCCTCCTCGTTAATTGTGTTTTTAACATTATTAACATTCTTTATGCGTATTCAATCTAAAAGGATTTAACATATGAAAAACGTATTTAAAAAAATAGCCCTGCCTTTAGCTTTATTGCCTAGCTTGTTTGTAGGAAATAGTGCCTTAGCATGTGGTGGCAATGATTCGATGATGGGAACAATGTGTGTTTTTGCCGGGAATTTTGCCCCGCGAGATTATTCTTTAGCGCAAGGTCAGTTATTATCAATCAGCTCAAATCAAGCATTGTTTTCGCTTTTGGGCAATACATATGGAGGAGATGGTAGAAGTACATTTGCTTTACCTGACACCCGTGGTAGAGCATTAATTGGTGCAGGTAATGGGCCGGGGCTATCTCGTTATTATTTAGGTGCTAAAGGTGGAGTTGAAAAAGTTACTTTAAAGGTAACTCAAATGCCGTCTCATAACCACACTGCTCATACTACAGTAAATAACGATGTTACTGTTGGAGGTGTTGCAAATTTAAATTCAGTAAACGCTTCGGCTTCCAGTGTAGACCCTACAAGTAATGCACTTGCGATCAGTGATAATCGCCAAAACATATATAGTTCCACTGCACCTAGTGTTGCCATGCACTCTGATTCAATTACCTTGAATTTAACCGGGCAAGTTAATTCAACTGTTAATACGACGGTAAACAATAATGGTAACTCTCAAAGCCATGAAAATAGAGCGCCATATATTGCCGTTAATTGGATTATTACGGTACAGGGGCTTTACCCTTCTAGGCAATAAATAATGAGATTAAAATATTTAAAGCAGCCCTTAATAGGGCTGTTTTTTATCAGTATTTTTGCTAATGCTAATGCTAATGATTTAAATAAAGCATTAATTCCGGCACAGCAGCTATTAACTGAAGGTAAATTTGATCAAGCATTCAAGCTTTTTCAACTACAAGCAAAAGACAATGCTTTAGCACAAATGAGCATGGGGTTATTTTATAAATTAGCTTGGGGCAAGGTAAAACAGAACAACCAAAAAGCATGTCAGTGGTTTTATCAAGCAGCATCTGCGGGTATCCCTCAAGCGCAAAAAGAGTTTGGTGATTGTCTCAATTTTATTGAGTTTAACGTTAATGGTATTGATAAATATTCAATAACAGAAACTACACCTGATTATTGGTACAATAAAGCTTTTGAAAGTGGCTTATATGATGCGGGTTGTGATATTGGTCGATTATATTTAGGGACTAAATGGCATAGAAAGAACCTTAAAAAGGCGATTGAGTGGTGCTTGCCCGCAGCTGAACGTAGCGCTATTTCAGCGCAAATTACTTTAGGCGATATTTATATTTTACCCACTGCCTATCAAAATATTACTAGTGCGGAATATTGGTACCAACAAGCGATTCAACGAAACTCTGGTGAGGCTGCTTTTAAATTAGCAAACCTATACTATTCGGCGGCTCAGCAAAATGAAGAAGATAATCACCTTATGGCGAAAGCTTTGTTGGAGATGGAAAAGTCTTCCTCGTTCAAATATGTTCCCTCTTATGAAAAAACAGCCTCTTTGTATTGGCAAAAATTACAAACAGCCACGCAAGAAAGTGCTTCTGAAATTTTGGCAAAAAGCTACTTGTGGGCTAAAACGGCCTATCAAGTTAATAACAATGAAGAAAACCTTGCTTTTCTTACATTGATTAAAAAAGAAATGCCTGAACGATGGCAAAAAGAATTAGACGCACAAGTTAACGTCTTTTTAAATTAACGACTGACGTAGGTTACTTCATTTGCAAAAATACTTGCTGACTTAGCCATGAAGTTTCATTTGCTAAATCAACGATAATATCAAAATGATTGCGGTTTTTAATTTCTGCAATGATTGTTGTCAGGTTTTGCTCGTCTAGTTTATTCTTCATTGCTACTGATTGTCGTTTAAACTCTTGGGTTTCGTTATCGCCATAAGCAAAAATAATAGAGCAGCTCTGTAGTTGTGTATTGTTTACTTTGAGTAAAGCTGGACTGTACTCTTTAACTTCTTTATCGGTGAGCTGTAGTGGGGCATTAATATAGGTGTGAGCGATTGGTGTTAAGTCATAAATACCGCTGACAGCACAAATCCCTTTAATAATAGTATGGTTAACGTTGAGGTATTTTGACCAATCAGTGAATGCCATCATCATCGCTAAATGACCACCGGCAGAGCTCCCTGAAAGATAAATTTCATTATTGTCATAACCGTACTTATTAGCGTGGTGATAAAGCCAAATTAATGCGCGTCGATTTTGCTCAACTATTTCAGTCAGTGTGGCTTTTGGCGCTAGCGAATAATTGAGCACAGCAAAGTGGTAACCTTGCTGTTGAAAATTGCTCGCGGCAAAACTCGATTCGTTTTTACTAAGCTCTTGCCAGTAACCGCCATGGATATAAACCTGAAGTTTTTGTTTTGAATGTGCGGGGTCAAAGGGCAAAAACAGGTCGAGCACTTCATCCTTATTTTTACCATAGGGTAAATTAACATGGACTTTATTATTCATTTGGGCATTTAATAATGCCGTTTTACTCTGATCTATGTACTGCTGAATATAAAGGTTAATGTCATCTATACAGCTGCTGGGAGAGTATTCTTGCTCAAGTGTTTTTAAATCAAAATGTTGGTATAGCATATCCATAACTTTTATGACGAAGCCTTTGTTAAATCGCAGACGTTTAATAACTATATGAGAATAGCTCAAGCTTTTAAAATTGAATTAGTTACCTGCAATCATTCATTAATCTGATTAATTGTACATTTCGTCGCATTTTAAATTTTAATTGTACATTCCAAATGAAGTGAGTAACGGCATATGATATAACATTGTGTTAACGAGTTGTTATTGCGTTTAATAACGTGTGACTCAAAAAAAATAACAATATAAAAAGGTTTGAAAAATAATGAAAATAGCAAAGTCACGCCTAAATCAAGCGTTAGCATTAGTTATTGCCAGCTCGGCAATTGGCTTAACGGCTTGTGAAAAAAACACGGCACAAGCACCTGATACTCAAAAAGTCACCAAACAAGCTGCGGTTTCAATGACTCGTCAGCAGAGTGAGTCTTTATATGAAGATTATGCAAAAATGCGTGCAGAGCAAGTGAGTAATGTGACCTATAATTTACAGGTAACACTTGATAATACCACCGAAGTTTTTTCAGGTATTACCGATTTAAATTTTGATTTAGCGGCCAATAATCACAATGATTTAACCATAGATTTTGATTCAGGTACCGTCAATTCAGTGAAAGTTAACGGTAAAGCGGTTTCGTTTACCTATGAAAAGTGGTTTATCACTGTTCCTGCAAGTGAGCTAGCCCCAGGAAAAAATACAGTAACGGTTGATTATCAGCGATCTTATGCGACAGATGGCTCAGGCTTACATCGTTTTGTTGATCCTGAAAATGGTGAAGTTTATTTATATACTGACTTTGAACCGTATGATGCCAATCGTTTGTTTCCTCACTTTGACCAACCTGATCTAAAAGCTAAATATACCATGCAAGTCACTGCGCCAAGTCAATGGCAAGTTATTTCAGCGTCACGTGAAAACAACATTGAAGAGCAAGGTGAGAACAGAGTTTGGCATTTTCCTGAAACCGCAAAATTTTCTTCTTATGTCTTCTCACTTCATGCGGGTAATTACGCGGTCTGGGAAGATGAATTTGAAGGCATGAAGCTCCGTTTATTTGCTCGCCAAAGTTTAGCTGAATATGTGAAAACGGAAGAATGGTTTAAGCCAACAAAACAAAGCTTTAAGTTTTTTAATGACTATTTTGAAGTACGTTATCCATTTGGTAAATACGACCAAATTGTCGCACCAGACTTTAATGCCGGCGCCATGGAAAACGTTGCATCAGTAACGTTTAACGAAGGTTATATTTCACGCGGAGAAAAATCGACAAGTGCCAAAATGGGCTTAGCTAACGTTATCGCTCACGAAATGGCACATATGTGGTTTGGTGATTTAGTGACTATGCGTTGGTGGAATGGCTTATGGTTAAATGAAAGTTTTGCTACTTATATGGCGAACCTTGCAATAAACGAAGCCAGTGATTTTGATAACGCATGGGATGTGTTTTACTCAGGCACTAAGCAATGGGCATACCGTAGTGATGACTCAGTCAATACACACGCCATTGAACTACCGGTAGAATCAACAGGCGCCGCCTTAACTAACTTTGATGGCATTACTTACGGTAAAGGTGCATCTGTTCTTAAGCAGTTACCGTATTATTTAGGCGAAGAAAACTTCCGTGTTGGGGTGAGTAATTACCTGAAAAAGTTCTCGTATAAAAATACAGAACTTGATGATTTTATTGGTGAATTAGGAAAGGCTGCGGGTAAGGATATGACGCAGTGGACACAAGACTGGTTATATAATGCAGGCTTAAATACCATTAAAGTGAATTATCAATGTAACGATAATGTCATAAGCAAATTAACCATTTTGCAGACTGCCCCACAAGATTATCCAACACTACGTGAGCAACGTGTTCAGGTGGGGTTATACAATTATGCTGATAACTCAATGAGCTTAACTACAGCGATTCCTGTTACTTACAAGGGAGCAAGCACAGAAGTAAAAGACGCCATTGGTCAAACATGTCCTGACTTAGTGTATCCAAATGAAGCGGATTGGGGGTTTGTAAAAGTTGATTTAGATGATAACTCGTTAGCATCGGTAGAAAAGCATATTAACTCAGTTGCAAGTACAACAATGCGTTTAATGTTATGGCAGAGCTTGTCTGACAGTGTGCGTGATGCAAACTTGTCAGCCGAAAAGTTTGTTCATTTTGCAATCGCTAATATTGAAGGTGAAAGTGATTATAATGTGGTACGTAAAATAGCTGGCAGCTTAACATCTGCGTTAGGATATTTGACAACCGCGACACGATTAGAGCAAAAAGATTATTCTGAGCTTTATAGAGATGTTGAGGCATTATATTTACGTTTATTAGAAAAAGCGGAAGCGGGTTCTGATTTCCAAAAAATGTGGTATAGCCGCTATGTTTCGATAACTAAATCAGACAATCACCTGAAAAACTTACTTAATATTTTACAAGGTGAAAAATCTTATGAAGGTTTAACGGTTGATCAAGATAAACGTTGGAATATTATTGCACAATTAAATCGTTATCAACATGGTAACTATAAAGCGTTACTTGAGGCAGAAAAGGCGAAAGACAACTCTGATAGTGGTGTGAAAAGTGCTATTTATGCAGAAGTATTACGCCCAGAAGAGCAAGTAAAAGCTAAATGGTTTGATGTGGTTGTGAATAACCCAGATAACTTAAAGCTTTCAACATTACGCTATATTATGTACGGCTTATTCCCATCAGATCAGGGGAAATTAGAAGCGCCTTATAAAGAAAGAATACTGGCTCATATCCCTAAACTCAACGAGGGCAGTGATTTAGAATTATTAAGTGCGTTCACTGGCAGTATGTTACCTTCGCAATGTACCGCAGAAAGTGAAGCTGAATTAGCTAAATTGGTTGTAGCCTATAAAGACATGAAACCGCAAGCGTTAAAGTCGGTTAAATCACGTCATCAAGGCATAGAGCGTTGTGTGAAGGCGTTGAAATTACTTAAGTAATATTTTATTTAAGTTGATTTAGATAATTAACACGATTAAAAGCACTTCATATGAAGTGCTTTTTTTATGAGGAGAATGT
Organism: Colwelliaceae bacterium 6441; assembly: GCA_040779345.1. Classification (GTDB taxonomy): domain Bacteria; phylum Pseudomonadota; class Gammaproteobacteria; order Enterobacterales; family Alteromonadaceae; genus Thalassotalea_H. The sequence goes on from JBFONU010000002.1 coordinate 410,318, forward strand.
CACGTTTTATTTATTATCTGCCGTACATTAAGCATTTATTAAGCGCCTCGAGTGCCATCTTTTTCAAGTGCAACAGAACTTTAAACTGAAAGATCAACAGCCCCTAGTTAATTGTTAGCGTATTGCATGGGTGATAAACGAGTTTACTGCATCATTTACCACTGGCTCTCTAAATGCAGGAGTGAAAAACTGAGGTTTTATCAGCAACTCTTTTTCTATTAAGCGGGTGATTATGGGTAAAAATTCTAAAGATGTTTTACCTGAAAGTAGATCATTAAAGTTCTTCTCTTGTTCATACGCATTTAAAATTAAACTAAACCCTTTTAAATACAAATAGTCTTTCGTGTAACCACCGCCACGATAAACTCGAGCAGTAATAGTGTATGCCTGTTCGTCACCAACACGGTAAGTTTCTTTCAATAATAAAAATGTTGTACGAAAGTTTTTATCTTCTATCATCGATTTCACCGCGATTACGCGCAATGCGAGAATTTTTAAACGCTGAATCGTCATATTGCCAGAAAGGTATTCGCTTAAAATAGCCATGCCTTCTTGCGTCATTGTATTTAATGGACAGCCCAGCGACAAAATACGCAGAGGTTGTTTATTTGCATTTAAAGACGTCGCTAAGTGCACACCTAACTCATGATGTGCGAGTGCTTGCGCATCAGTGAACGATAATTTAGCATTCGTATTTATTCTGACCGTGGTGCCAGAAACTAAGGCATTAGCAACCATAGTATCATCGAGTTTTACCTCCCAGGTATAATTTTCCTGTTTAACCATTTGAGATAAAATATTGATAATGCCTTCAGCATTAACAATCTTTTCAACCTTATCGGACGTATTTTCAGGTAAATGTAAAATAAATTGGGCGTTGTGAATGTCTTTTTCGCTTGGTTCGCCATAATAACGTAATGAGTCATACAGAAAATCATTACTGCCGATAGATTTATATTGATCAATTTTATCGACATAAGAGTCAATAACAGCCAAATATAAGGAATAAAGATCAGGGTCTTTAATGTTTTCGAGCGGTATATTGAATAAGTTTCGCTTTAACGAAAATGGATCAATACTATTTTCTTTATAAATAAAGGCCGGTTCATTAGAAAAATTATTGGTAAAAAAACGTTCTTTCTCTTGCAAATAATTAAGGGGCTTAACTGCAGAAAGAATATCAATGTCTTTAACTAACGTGTGTAATTGCGTGTCTATGTCTGCTAATAACTGTTCAGCACTTTGTGTCATATTTTGCTCTAAGCTCAGTGATAAAGTAGGAAATATCACAACTGTTAATTAATAAGTATATTAAGTTAAAAAGCTTTGTTGGCTAACTTCTTTAACAATGTTTGGCTTAAAAACATTATTTGTAATAGCAATTATTAAAACTTTTCTAAATACCCTAATACAATAAAATATCTTAAATCGTTCCAAGTTTTATCGGGTTTGCGCCTTGGACGAGCGTATGTTGAAGATAAGAAAACTAATTATAGTTTGGTGGTGTTAAATAGCACATTTTTCACCAATCAATAAACTGTTTTTTCATTATTTTCGTCATCACAATCAATCAAAATTTTTTATCAGAAACTAAAAAATATTTAGCTTTTCTTCTGTGTTGAAAAACGACATTATCGTCCAAAATTTAAACTGTTATTAGATTTCTTCGTGATATCTTTAATAAAAAACATCGTTAAAAGGCAGAGCACGTAAACAATGAAAGAGTTACTTTTGGTTATTATTATTTTAGTCACTTTGGTTGGATTAAGTATGGGTCTTACTGTTAATAAAAATACTTTTGCTTCACCTCAAGTCGTCAATAAAATTATCGATTCATGCAAAAAAACATTAAATAAGACCATTTACTCAGTCGCAGAATTGAATGGTGATTTAATGCATTGTATTAATCAAAAATTAGATACATTAGATTACCGCTTGATTACTGAGCTACCTGTTTTTGACAATGACTAGGTTGCTGGAACATTGCTCATAAATGTAGTGTGATAACTAAATGTTTAAAAACAAGTTAACCTTAAGTTTTGATGTTAAAACGAATATTAACTTGTCCTTTCTGTGAGAAAAGTGATGATTTTTTTGCGAACGTATTAAAGGCAACGTAAAAATTTACCAGGATTATTTGGCTAATAAACGCGCTAATTCTTGCTGATATTTTTCTTTTTTCTTTTCGGTAAACCCAACATGCGAACTGACAATTTTACCTGACTTATTAATGATAAAACTGCTTGGCATTCCTTTTAGTTTGAAAGCTTTTGCGACTTTACCTTTTGGGTCATAAAAAATTGGAAATTGTGCTGGCGTTTCTGTTAAAAATTTTGCCGCCAAATCCGCTTGGGCATCTAAGTTAACACTTAATACAGTGAAGTCTTTTCCTGCATATTTTGATTGCATGGCATTCATCCATGGAAATGATTTTCGACAAGGTACGCACCAAGATGCCCAAAAATCGACATAGATCACTTTACCTTTATGACGAGCAACTTGTGCTTCAAATTCAGCTAAAGTGTCAGCATTACTGAGCATGCTAGTGAACAATAAAAATAAGGTAACGAGTAAGAATTGAATAAATTTCACTGAAATATCCTTTTGCATATAAAAAGCTTATTAACATGTTTACATAATTGACTATTTTTATAAAACATAATTCTATCAGTTAGAGATGAAATAAAAGCTAAATCAGGTAGAGTCATCTTATTAATAAGAAAAATAATAAGGATCGAAAATGAATGCGGTTGTCTTAGCTGTTTGGATTGTATTGTTATTGAGCTTAATAAGAGTCAATGTCGTGATGGCACTTTGTATTGGCGCTATCTGTGGAGGGTTATGGTCGGGTTTATCATTTGCTGACACGGTCACCGCATTTCAATTAGGTCTTAGCGGAGGGGCAACTATTGCGTTAAGTTATGGGATGTTAGGGGCTTTTGCGGTAGCAATATCCTGCTCGGGTATCACTGATGTATTAGCTCGACATATTCTTTCTAAATTGGCGAGTGAAAATACCAGTGCCAGTGCTCATCGCTGGTTAAAGGGGGGGCTACTAACGGTAATTTTACTTATCGCTGTATCATCACAAAACATTGTACCCATTCATATCGCATTTATTCCTATTATCATTCCGCCTTTGTTACATGCTTTTGCACAATTAAAAATGGATAGAAGGTTGGTCGCTTGTGTTTTGACATTTGGCTTAGCAACGCCTTTTTTAATTCTTCCTGTCGGATTTGGTGGTATTTATTTGTACGGAATTTTGCATAAAAACTTAGTGGATAATGGGTTGGTCATTACTGCTACAGACGTGCCATTGTCGATGATGATATCGGCGTCGGGTATGGTTTTTGGATTGTTAGTCGCGATTTTCTTTAGCTATAAACGAGGTCGAGAATACGACCTCTCAACGATTTTAAAAGTTGAACCTGAGCATCAAAGCGTGAGTCAAAAATCTGTGCTCATCAGCTTGCTTGCAATTAGCACAGCATTGGCAATGCAGCTTTATACTGACTCAATGATCATGGGGGCACTGAGTGGCATTTTAATTTTTACCATCACGGGTCAAGTTAAGTGGGATCAAACGCAAGATTTATTTACCAAAGGATTATCAATGATGGCGATGATAGGTTTTATCATGATCACCGCCTCAGGGTTTGCTGCGGTAATGAAAACTACGGGCAGTATAGATGCTTTAGTACAGTCTATTTCAGGTGTACTTGCGGGAAGTAAAGCCATTGCAGCGATAATGATGTTATTGGTAGGGTTATTAATAACTATGGGCATTGGTTCGTCATTTTCTACTGTGCCTATTATTGCTGCTTTGTATGTTCCACTTTGTATGGATTTAGGCTTTTCAGCTATGGCCACCGCTGCGCTTGTCGGCACTGCTGGCGCATTAGGTGATGCAGGCTCACCAGCATCTGACTCAACTCTTGGGCCAACCGCAGGGTTAAATGCGGATGGTCAGCATGATCACATTTGGGATACCGTTGTCCCCACTTTTATCCATTACAATATTCCATTACTCGCCTTTGGTTGGGTTGCTGCTATGGTGTTGTAGTTTTATTCTTTTAGGGTGCTTAATATAGTTTGAGCGCCTTGTTTTACACTTAGATTGTCAGGTTAGTTGTTGCTGTAACATATTTTGAACGTTAACCAAAAAATGAAAAAAAATGGCGTTACTATAAATAGTTTTTCTTCTTGTCCTCATCGGATAGTGTGGAGTGATAATTATACTAAAAGGAAGCATTATGACTTGGATAAAACACGTCCCTTATGAAGAAGCTGAAGGTAAATTACTTAAACTGTATAACCGAGTAAAAGGGCCAGATAATAACGTTGATAACATTATGTTAGCTCACAGCCTTCGTCCACACTCGATGGAAGGTCATATGGCATTGTATAAATATGTCTTGCATCATTCGGGTAATGCGATTGATAAATGGTTTTTAGAAGCGTTAGGTGTTTATAGCAGTATGAAAAATGAATGCCATTACTGTGTCGAACACCACTTTGCTGGTATGAAACGGTTAGTTGATGATGATAGCTATTCTGCCAATATTCGTGCTTCACTTGAAAATGAAACGTTTGCAGATGCGTTTGATGAAAAGCAAATCGCGGCCTTTATCTATGCAAATAAATTAACGACACAAATTGGTGACATGACAAAAAACGATATCGCTACATTACGTGCAGCAGGTTGGGATGATGGCGAAATTCTCGAGATAAACCAAGTCGTAGCGTATTTCAACTATGCTAATCGTACGGTTTTAGGCCTCGGGGTTTATACTGATGGCGATATCATTGGTTTATCACCAAACAACTCAGATGATCCCAATAACTGGAATCATACCTAAACATCTTATATTACGAGAGCCATTAAACTATTCCGGTTGTGTGGCTCATGAGTCTTGATTTTGCTTTCTTCAAAAAAGAAAACCGCGATAACACGGTACATTCTTTTTCTTTAAAATTACTTTATTTCCCAAAACCTTTAACCAATGAACTATTCTCTTGTAACAATATGTAAAAACTTGGTTGTTTATCCTATTAATTAGGTGTTCAATCGCAAGCTGACATTATAAGTTTCAGCTAGTGGTAGTGTAGACAATCGCTGATTTTTCAAACAACAAGTGGCAATTATGGATAAATTAATAAATATAAATGGTCAAAGTTTCCCTATCGATGTTGATAACGATATGCCGTTATTATGGTTTTTGCGTGACCGACTAGAAAAAACTGGAACAAAATTTGGTTGTGGTGCTGGTTTATGTGGCGCATGCACAGTACATGTTGATGGTGTAGCAACACGAGCATGTATAACTCCTGTTGGCATGCTTGCGGGGAAATCCATTACCACTATTGAAGGCTTATCTGAGAAGGGCGATCACCCGCTACAAAAAGCGTGGTTAAATAATAATGTGCCTCAGTGTGGTTATTGTCAGGCGGGACAAATAATGAATGCCGCAGGCTTTTTAGCGACAAATCCAACGCCTACAGCCGATGAAATTGACAATGCAATGCAAGGGAATATTTGCCGTTGTGGAACCTATCAACGCATTAAAAAAGCGATAGGTGAAGCTGCTTATGAATTAGCTAAGGAGGTTTCATAATGAGTATTCTTGATAAGTTGCAAGGACTTAATAAAACTTCCATTGTGCATTTAGATAACGTTAGCCGACGTGATTTTATTAAAATTTCGGGTGTTTCAGCGAGTGGTTTAGTGTTAGGTGTAGCTATTCCTGCTAACGCCTTAGCATTTGGGCAATCTGAATCGGATGCCGCATTTAACCCCAATGCCTTTATTCATTTGAAAGATAATGGTGATTTACTCTTGTACTGTGGTCGTTGTGAAATGGGGCAAGGGATCAGCACAGCATTGCCTGCTGCCGTAGCTGATGAAATGGAAGCTGATTGGTCTCGTGTTACCGTTAAGCAAGGGGATGCCGATGAAAAATATGGTCCTCAAGCTACGGGTGGTTCAGCCAGTATTCGTGTAATGTTTGAGCCAATGCGTGAAGCTGGCGCCGCAGCAAAATTAATGCTGATCGCCGCTGCCGCGAAAGTGTGGAAGATATCCACCGATGAGTGTGAAGCTAAAAATCATTTTGTTTATAATAAAAAGTCAGGACAAAAACTCTCTTTTGGCCAATTAGCAAGTTTGGCTGCAAACCAAGCGGTTCCTGAAAAGCCGCGATTAAAAGATAAATCAGCTTATAACTATATTGGTAAAGCATTACCGCGTCATGACCAAGGCCAAGTCGTCGTTGGTGAAAGAATTTACGGTGTAGACACTAAATTGCCAGGACTTAAATATGCAGCCATTACGCATTGCCCTGTTTTAGGTGGCAAGCTTAAATTTGTAGATAAAACGGCGGCATTAGCAATGAAAGGTGTTATGGATGTCGTTGAAGTTGAACGCTTTCCTTTACCTTTTGGCTCTATCGGTGGCGTTGCAGTTGTTGCCGATAACAATTGGACGGCTCAACAAGCATTGGCTAAATTAACGATTGAATGGGATTTAGGTGAAAATTCGAGTTACGACACCGCTTCTTATAAAAAACAGCTCGTTAAGAATGTTGAAAACCCTGGAGAGCTTTCGACTGAACGTGGCGATTTAAAAAAGGCATTTGCTACTGCAGCCCAAACCGTAAAAGCAACTTACACAGGTGGCCATTTATCACATTCGCCAATGGAGCCGAATGCGAGTGTGGTTTTTGTTGAAAAAGACAAATGTGAAGTGTGGGCGGCAACACAAGCCCCCGCGGCTATTCAAGATGTGTTAGGTCAATATTTAAAACGCGATCCAAAAGATATCATCGTTCATGTCACTATGGCAGGGGGCGCATTTGGTCGTAAATTTAAGTGTGACTATGTTCATGAAGCGGCTGTGATATCAGAAAAGCTCGGTGTACCTATTCAGTTAACTTGGTCACGTGAAGAAGATATGAGAACAGGCTATTATCACTCGATAAGTGCTCAACATATTGAAGCCTCACTTGATGAAAACGGAGCGGTTACAGGGTGGTTGCATCGTACCGCTTTTCCACCAATTGGCTCGTTGTTTAATCCGGCCACCACAAAACCGGCAAAAAATGATGTTTCTGCCGTTGAAAACTATCCTTTTGGCTTGCCAAATTTTAGAAGTGAAATTGGCGATGCTAAGGCGCATACACGTATCGGTTGGTATCGAGCAGTTTATGCCATTTTTTATGGCTTTTCATTCAGCACTTTTGCGGATGAATTGGCCAATAAGGCAGGTAAAGATCCGTTAACGTTTTTACACCAGTTATATGATGCAAATAATATTGCAGAGCAGAAAGAGCAAGTGAATCGTTCTAAAAATATTTTAGATATTGCTGCAAAACAGTCTGGATGGCATGAACGTGAAAATCTACCCAAAGGGCAAGGCATTGGTTTAGCTGTACATTATAGTTTTCAAAGCTATGTTGCTATGGCGGTTCGTGTTGAGTCTGATGGCGATAATATCAAGGTATTACAAGTTGATTGTGTGATTGATTGTGGTCAGGTGTTAAATAAAGATGGGGCGACGGCACAAATGGAAGGCGCGGTTGTTATGGGAATGTCGTTAGCACTTAGTACAGAAATTACCTTCAGAGAAGGTGCCGTTGTAAATTCTAACTTTCATAATTACCCTGTTATGCGTATTAGTGATATGCCGAAAGTGAACGTGCATATTGTTGAGTCTGAACATAAACCTACTGGTTTAGGTGAGCCTGGTGTCGCACCTTTTGCGCCAGCATTAAGTAACGCAGTTTTTGCAGCTTCTGGAAAGCGCTACCGAGACTTACCCTTTAAACCTATGGCTGTTTAGCTGTTATCAGCCATTGCTTTAATTTAACAAGCCACTTCATCTTTGTCGTGGCTTTTTTATTGCGGTGATAATAATAAAAAAGCAAACATCGCCTCTTACAATTCTCGTAAATTCAACTTAATATGATAGTTTTCGTATTGCAAGTCGCTAAATCTTTTACTTTGGCTACCACTTTAATGGATGGTATTTATGTATAGGACAGTTATTATCGTTGTATCTTTATTGTCAGGACTTTTCACTGGGAATTCATTTTCTGCAGAAATGACAGACGAACATAAGAATTGGCTAAAAGATAAATTTAGTGCTCAGCATGAAAAACTGATCCCTATTGTGGCCGTTGCCGATATGTACTTTGCCTGTAATCAAGCACGTAAAGTTGAACCGGTAAATCAAGAAGTTAAGGCATTAATTAATCAGCTGGATAGAAATGTACTGGCTGAGAAATTAAGTGCATGTTTACAAGGCGATTTACCAAATTCTGATGCAGCATTGAATTTTGGTTTAATCGGGTGTTTTCATGAGCAACTTAAAGAATTACCTAAAGAAGATAGAGCGATTAAGAAAAAATTAGTATTGCAGGCGATAGCTAGGCTTTCTAAAGCTGAACGCCAGAAAAGTTTGACTCAATGTGTTACTGATCAAGCGATTGGTTATCTGAAATAAGAGGTGTTTTTTTAGCTTTTTCTTCATTAAAAGAGCTGGGTAAAATATCTACCCCTACCCATTTACCTATTTTTATCACAATAGGGATGGTGATTGGGGCAAACGGTAATACGGCAAAAACGCCGATACCTAGTCCTTTAAGGACATCTAAAAACTGGGCGTTTGCTTGCTTCATTTCTTCAGGCGAGGCTTGACGAACCGTATACCGACGATAGATCCCTAACATTTCTTTAGTTTCATCTTTTTCTTGTGCTAGTGCTATTTTTACACGAATCAACTGCCGCTTTAACTTGGTAGTTTGGCGTTTACGACTTATGTGAATGACCCGTCGAGGAGCTTTAAAGATATAGATCCAAATTTTCATTTGAATATTCTACCTTACTTTTCGTAATTTAATCCGAAATTTGTCATTGATTGAGTAAATAAATCTTACAAGGATATTTATACGCGTAAATAAGAGATGAATTTCCTGTCTCTCATCCACATTTGGCGATAATTCATAAAAATTCCTTTATTTTCAGGATATTTTTACTAACCTGATGAGTAATGTATTTTGTTTATTACATTAATGTTCACGTTTTTTTACATTTGAAGGATTATCAGTAAAAAATCAAGATTATCCTAGGTGTTATCTTAGATAAATTCTGGTATGTTTTTTCATGACTCTGAAATTTACATAATATTTACAAAATCAGAGATAAACTCTAGGGGCTTAATAGAATGAAGATGTATTTAGAAAAAAATAAATTAGCAAAGGCAATTACAACTGCCATTGCAATGACAAGTGCTTCAATGGTAATTGCGTTACCAAATGCTTATGCACAAGAGCAAGAAGAGCAAGTAGAGAGAATCTCCATTACTGGTTCTCGTATCCAGCGTTCAACCGCTGCAACACCAACTCCAACAACCGTACTTGATTCCGAACAAATCGCCCAGTTAGGTCTATCGAATGCTGGTGATATTCTTAATACCTTACCAGCATTTTCTGGTAGTGTCGGTCGTTCTAGCGGTACAGATGCTCAGTCTGGTCTTGAATTACCAAATTTACGTGGCATGGGAACCGCTAGAACATTGGTACTAGTCAATGGCCGGCGTCATGTGGGCAGTGAAGCTGGAAATAGTGCGGTTGATGTCAGTAGTATACCTAGCCAAATGATTGACCGTGTTGAAGTTATCACTGGTGCTGCGAGTGCTATCTATGGTGCTGATGCGGTTTCTGGTGTTGTTAACTTTATAATGAAGCGTGAATTCGAAGGTGTTAGAGTAAATGCTGAAGTTGGTCAATCTGCAGAAGGTGATGGTGATGAAAAAACGTTAAGTATATTAGGTGGTAAGTCCTTTGACCAAGGCCGTGGTAATGTTCTATTTTCTTTTGACTATACCGATCGTGAAGAAGTACGTTCTGAAGACCGAGATTATGCATCTCGTGCACCATATTGGCGATCTAACTTAGCAGATACAGGACCTAATGATGGACAACCATCAAATATTTTGAGTTTTGACCGTCGTGTAAACCCATTAAATCCAGCTGGAATTGTTTCTCCAACGGGGTTTGGTGGTGTTGGTTTTGACGTTGAGAATATGATCCCGATTCTTGGTTATCAAAATATCGGTTCATTGCCTGCTCAAACGTTTGATGAAAATGGTAATCCGATCGATTTCGTTATTGGTGATTGTATCATCATCAACTGTACTGGAGGAATGGGGTTCGATCCCGCTAAATACAGTGTTCTAAGTGTAGCAAGTGAAAGAGCAATCTTTAGCTTAGCGGGCAATTATGAACTTTCAGATAACCACCAATTATTTGCTGATTTTAAATATTCAGAAACAACGGGTAAAAATACCAATCAACCTTCATTTAGTGATAATGTTTTTGGCCCTGCATTATTTGTGGCACGTGATAACCCATATTTAGATGATTACCCTACCATCTCATCAGCTATGGATGAGGTTGGCTTAGCACAAGTTATTGTTCATAAAGCACAAGAAGATTTAGGTATATCTGATACAGACAATACCTTTAAACTTTATCAATTTGTTGTGGGTTCAACAGGTTACTTAACTGAAGATATTACCTATGACTTTTATGTACAACATGGCAAAAGTAAGGGGAAAAATTTAAGGCAGGATAGGATTACAAGTAAGTTTGTCCAATCCCAAGATGCAGTGAGAGACTCAAATGGGAATATTGTATGTCGCGACTCTTCAGGAGGCTGTGCGCCCATTAATCCTTTTGGTATCAATGGTGCATCACCAGAAGCGGCAGCGTTTATTATGTCAAACTTACCTACTGATTCAGAGTTAGAGCAAACTGTCGCTAGTTTCTCGATTAGCGGTGATGTCATGGAACTTCCTGCAGGCTATGTACAATTTGCCGCAGGTGTTGAATACCGTGAAGAAAAAAGTGAATCAATTCCAGATCCTATTTTACAAGCAGGTGGACTAACAGCAAATACTAAAGATGGGCCGCGTAAAATAGTAAAAGGTAGTTACGATGTTAGTGAAGTATTTGGCGAACTACGTATTCCTGTATTAGCTGATATGGCATTTGCTAAAGAATTAACCTTTGAAACAGCATTGCGTTATTCCGATTACAGCACGGTAGGTGGCCAAACGGCCTATAAGTTTGGTTTAGATTGGGCAATTAATGACTCTATGCGTGTTAGAAGTTCATTTGGTATCGCTGTTCGGGCGCCAAATGCAGGTGAATTATTTACGCCGGAAAATTTAAATTGGGAACAGTTAGCAGATCCATGTTCTTTAACTAACCTAAATGAAGGAGTTAATCCAGCTAAACGTTTAGCAAACTGTCAAGCATTAGGTATGCCTGATGAATATTCTTCATTAGATGGCGCTACTACTAAGATATTTGTTGCAGGTAATGAAAACCTTGATGCGGAAGAATCAGAGTCCTTAACAGTGGGTTTTGTTTATACGCCACAATGGGCTGAAAGTTTGTCAATTGGTGTTGATTATTGGGAAATAACGATTGAAGAGGCAATCTCAACAGTAGCAAGTCAGGAGATATTAACATCCTGCATGGATTTTGAAATGAGCGGTAATCCATACTGTGATTTAATTGTTCGTGATAGTAGTACATTTTATATTGACTATGTAAATTCACAGTTTATTAATACTGCTGAACTTGATGCCGCAGGTTATGACTTTGAAGCAAACTACCAAATTGATTTGGACTCTTCAGGGAATCTATTCTTTAATTTAGTAGGCAGTCACTATACAGAAAGAAATACTTTGGTTAACCCAAATAACCCCGAAGATAGAGTATCTTCTTTAGATGTGGCTGGTTCACCTAAAACTAGATATAACTTTAACGTCACTTATAACCTTGAACAATGGACTGGTTTTCTAGGTTTGTCTTATGTTGGTTCAAGCAAAATTTCACATGGAAACCCCGAAGATTCAGACCCTATTTATAATGTAGCAAATAAAGTTGACTCAGTTGTGTATGCAAATGCCCGAGCAACCTATCAATACAATGATGACTTTGATGTGTATTTTGGTGTAAGAAACTTAACGGATAAAAACCCTTATGCCTTACCTGGTTTAGATCAAGGCTCAAGTTTATATGATGCAGTTGGCCGTTCTTATTATTTAGGTGTTAATTATCAATTCTAAATAATTAGTGAAGAATAATAAAAACGCTACTTTCGAGTAGCGTTTTTTATTTTTACTGAAAAAATAAGAGACAATTAAAAATAATTAGACAAAGTGACTATTCTTTTACTTAATACAGGCATTAACGCTATTTTTTTCTTATAATGCTAAAGTTTAGAAAATACACACCTGTTAATGATTTGTAACAAATACAGTGAACTTGACACACAGTAACTTTGTCAAATTTGCTTTAAATAACTTATAGTAGCGATAAGTCAAAAATTAAATATAGAAATAAAGAAAGGTGATATATGGGTCATGAAACACCTAAAGTATTAGTTGTAGATGATGATATGCGTTTACGTGCTTTACTTGAGCGTTATTTAGTTGAGCAAGGGTTTGTTGTTCGCAGTGCGGCAAACTCAGAACAGATGGATCGTTTACTTGAGCGCGAGAACTTTCATTTATTAGTTTTAGATTTAATGCTACCTGGCGAAGATGGGCTATCTATTTGTCGTAGATTGCGTCAAGGCTCAAATGATATTCCAATTGTGATGCTAACCGCTAAAGGTGACGAAGTTGATCGCATTATTGGTTTAGAGCTTGGCGCAGATGATTATATGCCAAAACCTTTTAACCCGCGTGAATTGCTTGCGCGTATTAAAGCGGTATTAAGGCGTCGTGTTCAAGAAGCGCCAGGGGCTCCATCACAAGAAGAAAATATCATTGAATTTGGTGATTACCAGTTAAACCTTGCTACCCGCGAGATGTTAAAAGGTGATATCAATATGCCGCTTACCAGTGGTGAGTTTGCAGTATTAAAGGCATTGATCACACATCCTAGAGAGCCATTATCAAGAGATAAATTAATGAATCTTGCCCGTGGACGTGATTACTCAGCGCTAGAACGTAGTATTGATGTACAAGTATCACGATTGCGCAGAATGCTAGAAGAAGATCCCGCAAAACCTCGATATATACAAACAGTTTGGGGACTTGGTTATGTTTTTGTTCCTGAAGGAAAGGCAGTCGCATAAGTGTGAATAATCGTTAAATATGAAAATATTGCCACGTAGTGCGTTTGGGCAAACCATTGTATTAATTGGTGCTTTACTGCTTGTAAATCAGGCTGTTACGTTAATTTCAATTATGATTTATATCGTGCAGCCAAATTCTATTCAAGTTGACCAATTACTTGCGAAGCAAGTTAAAGTCGTTTTTATCGATGTAAAAGACCCGGTAATGAGTCCCGCTATGGCAAAAGCCTTTCAGCGTGAAACAGGTATTGGCGTTTATACCGAAGAGCATGCAATGTCTGAAGGATTGTCAGATGCGATCTATGAAGAAATGCGCTCTTTGATCATGTCTGAACTTCTCGGTGGGCCTGCAGAAGTTAGGTTCTCCCAAGGCGAAGAATTTCTTTTTTGGATCCGTCCTCCTCAAGCACCTAACTATTGGGTTAAAATTCCTATTAATAGTTTAGAAGAAGCTAATTATTCTCCCTTGATCATTGTCTTAGCCATTTTGGGCGCTTTGAGTGTCATTGGAGGTTGGCTGTTTGTTCGGCAAATTAATAGGCCACTTAAAGCATTGCAATCTGCAGCTCATGATGTTGGTCGTGGTGAATTTCCAGAGCCGTTGGCTGAGCAAGGTACAACTGAAATTGTTGCTGTTACCCAGGCATTTAATCATATGTCTAAGGGGATTAAACAATTAGAAGACGACAGAAACTTACTGATGGCGGGTATTTCACATGATCTTCGTACACCACTAACTCGTATTCGTTTAGCAACAGAAATGATGTCAAAGCATGACGAATTTCTTAAAGATGGCATTGATGGTGATATTGACGATATGAATACCATTATCGATCAATTTATTGATTACATTCGTCATGACAGTAAAGATAAAGCTGAGTTTGAAGATCTCAATGTTTTACTCAGTGAAGTGGTGCAAGCTGAAGCTATTAACGATCGTAACATAACCTTTACCGCCCAGCCATTAGCAAAAATACCTTTACGTTATGTAGCCATTAAGCGGGTAGTGGCGAACTTAATTCAAAATGCTATTCGCTATAGCGAAGATGATATTGAGATCTGTTCGGGTAAAGACCAATCAGGACGATTTGCTTACTTTACGGTATGTGATTCTGGTCCTGGCATTCCAGATCAAGATATTGAACGTTTATTCCAGCCCTTTACCCAAGGTGATAAAGCCAGAGGAACGGAAGGAAGTGGTTTGGGTTTAGCTATTATCAAACGGATTGTTGATACTCATGGTGGCAGAATATTATTGAAAAATCGCGAAGAAGGTGGCTTATCAGCCAAAGTGTTACTGCCCATGTCACATTAATTTTTTGCGCACGTTATGATAAAAAGCCACTCACTATAATATTTACACAAATCCTGTTATGCTTAAGCTATTAGTTAAGCTGAAATCATTAGGTTGTTAGGTGGTAATTATGACTAAATCAAAAGATATTCAACAAAATGACGATTTGATAGAAACATCAAATGATCGTCGTAAGTTTTTAGAAAAATTTGGTAAACTTGCTGTTGTTACCCCTTTGGCGGTTACAGCATTAATGTCACCTACAACTTCTGCAGCCCCTAAATCTGGTTGTAATAAAAATGGCAGAAATTGTAAATAAATAAGCGTGTAAAAGTGGCGGGCATTGCTAAAATTCAATTAAAGACGCAGCACTTAATTCTCTATACTGAATTAGACCAAGGTATGGTTTTTCATACAATAAAGCAGTCTCTTTACCAATTACCGCCCCTTTCAATTAGCTTATTATTAGCAATAGATGAAGGCCTTAATAAACAGGCCGTTATTGATAAGATCTCAGCATTAAGTCAATTAGCCAAAGCTAAACTATTAGCACCTTACGATAAAGTCGCCGCACTTTTTTCGACACAAATAGAGCCTGCTGCTTATATAGATGGCAAATATCCTGAATTTTTTACTGCGATCTCGTCATGCTTAGTAGCCGAAAAATCTCAATTTAACACTTATCAAATAGCCCAAACGACATTTTTAATAGAAACCAACCACAAAGAGCTTTGTGAAGAAATATCGAAGTTACTCGCGCCTTGTAAACAAACAAAGGCAGAAGTCGATTTTCAGATAACCATCGAAGAAGCGTCAGAAAACCCTAACTTATTTACTATTGTTAACAATGGATTAAAGATTGAGAATAATCTCCCTTTAGATCATGTTCTGCCTCATCTCATTGATAGACTACAAATTTTAAGTTTTCAAAAAACTAATTATCAATATTGTTTCCATGGTGCAGCAATTAAGACTGAATTTGGAAATTTGTTATTACCAGGTAGCTCCGGCGCAGGTAAATCAACCTTAAGTGCTATTTTAGCCAATGATAATAGCGCACTTTTTTCAGATGAAATGATAGTGCTAGACGATCACTTTCAACTAACCACAATAAATTTACCTATTGCTATTAAATCGGGTAGTTGGCCATATTTAATGGATATTTACCCTGAACTTAAGTCTCAAACGGTTTGGCAACGTGAGGATGGCAGAAAACTAAAATATATTTGGCCGTTAAATTTTGCTCAAGAAGAACAAACCACTGCAGTGAACAAAACCCTTTTAATTAACCCTTGTTATAAAAAATCGGCTGATAAGCATGAAGCGCATCAAGTTGAACTGAGTATTATCGACACAATTACATTAATGACCAAAGGAGGCTACCAAGTGGCTCATCAGTTAACTGATGTCAAAGTAGAGCGTTTAATTAATTTTTTAGCTAAAGTTAGCTGTTATAAAATAACTTATCAATCGAGCGAGCAAGCCTTGATAACGCTTAAGCAACTATGGCAAGACCAGAAATGACAGATAAAGTAGTTATTGGTTATGAAACTATTATCGACCTAGTTAACTGGTTAACACATGAACAACACTATGAAAATACACAGCTTGCAAGACTTCAAAAAGAATCAACTTATATCCCTTTAATAAAGTTAGCGAATAACTTTTGGTTGATTGGTGCACTTTGCCAACGTATTAGGGAGAAAAACGTTTGGCAATTATTACCTGAAGACTTAACTGGTTACTTGTCTGAAATCGAAAAGGCATACTTATCTCGCTCTGAAACTATTTATCAAGAAGCCATTTTTTGTTGTCGAATACTGAATAAAAATAATATCCGTGTGATCATGCTCAAAGGTATAGCGGGGTTATTTAACGGCAGTTACAAGCATATCAGTGAGCGTTTTATGGCAGATATCGACCTATTAGTATCAAATGAGCAGTTAAACGACAGCTTTTCTACTTTACAAAGTGCTGGTTTTTATGAAAATGCCAATGAATTCGATATTAGCCCCGTCGATCACCACCATTTACCTCCTTTAATAAGAGCAAATGGTTGTTGTTATGTCGAATTACATCGTTTGGGACTTAAAAAATCGGTCAGTGACATATTAACAACCCAAGAAATTTGGCAAAAGTGTGTACCACTGACAATAGAACAAGATATGGATGTATTTCAGCTTGCGCCCAGCCATCAGTTAATTCTTGCTATTGCGCACAGTGAACTATCCGATAAAAACTATGATAATAAAACATTCGAATTAAAACAATTGCATAACATTTACGTTATCGCTCACTATTTTTATCAAGAAATAGATTGGGTATTAGTGAAATCTCATTTTATCCGTGTTGGCCACCTAACAGTTTTAAACAGTACCTTGTTTAGCTTGTTAAAATTATTTAACTTTACAACGCCAATCACAAATTTAATTGATGACGATGCAAAAAAACACGTTGAGACAAGCATAGAAAAGTATTTATCCACTCAAGGTGAACTGACTTTAGTGAGTCGAATAATAACTTTAGTGAGAGGTTATCAAAAAGAAACCATCTTAAATTTATATGGCACTGATCATTATTTTCCTGTCCTTACTGGGAGATTGAAGCACTTTAAAAGGCATGTAAAAATGGTATTTGAGATGGTTTCAAGCAGTTTTCCGAAAAAAAAATAATATAATCAACTTGCATGAACGCTCGGTATCGCGATAAATGTAACAAAATTGTTGCTGCATGCTTGTTTTATACGCAAAAATCCTGTGCAATAGTATTATTAAAGATAAGCATATTATTGTTAAACATGAGCCAAAGAATTTGGATTAAAATTAGTCATTTTTTACTACTCACTTTGTTTTTTAACATCGTCGCTATTGCACAAGATGAATTTATTACAGAGTCAGGGAATCACTTTGATCTTTCTTTAGCGACAGAATTAGGCAGTGTCGATAATTTCTTGTTTGATAATAAAGATGAACAGTCGACGACATTTGTTTCTTTTTCACCAAGCCTGAAAATTCAAACGCAATTTCAACGGCAGTTATTGCGTATTGAAGCGAAAAGTGAGCATAGAAAATATCAAGATTTTTCAAGAGATGATCATACTAATTTTTCTATAGCGCCTCGTTATCAATTCAAATTAGCTGAAAATAAAGCGATATTTGTTAATGGCTCTTTCAACAATTTATATGAAAATCGTGGTACGGGACTTTCATTAGGGAATGGCTCTTTCCTTAATAAGGGCGATAATATTGCAAGAACGGATATTTCCGGAGGCTATTTATTTGGTCGTAAAGACTCAGTAGCAAAATTTAGAATTGAGATCGGTCATTTTGAAAGTCGCTATCAAACAAGAAGAGATACAACTTTCCTTTTAGATAAGCAAAATCAATACGCTGATTTATCATTCGACTATTTATTGTCTGGGCAGTCCTATTTATCTAGTAATTTTGTGATGGAAAAGCTGTCATCAGAAAATAATGGATTACTTGATAAAGAGAAATATATCGCCTTAGTGGGTATTAAGTGGCAAACAACTGAAATAAGCCAATTCGCTTTATTGCTGGGATATCAAGAAATAAAGTTTGATCAATCAACGTTTGCTGATGACAATGCTTTTAAGTGGCGTTTCGGTTTTAATTGGCATCCGATATATTCAACTAAACTCTCTTTTCGTACAGAAAGAGATTTTGAAGAGGCTAACAGGTTATCGAATAGTTATCGGGTGGTTGATAACTATGATATGAAAATAATGTCAAATTTTACTGATTTTTTTCAAGCTGTTGCCGTTATAGGGATTAAACAAGAAAAAATTATTTATCAACAAGGTACTGAAGAGGAAGACTATATTTTTGCTAACCTTCGCCTTAATTACAAAAGAAACGATTGGTTAACATTATATGTCGAGTACGATGTTAATGATTTAGATGCGAGCGACTCAGTGTTCAATTACCAGCGAAATAGCATTTCAGTGGGGTTTAATGTTACAATCTAAGATTGATTGTTTAAAAAATGTGCGATTGATTGTCGTTATATGCTTACTCTTTGTCGTAGGCAGTGGCACGGTCGTGGCGTCTGAATACGTATTAGGTCCAGGAGATCAGATATCTATTACAGTTTATAATGAACCTGATCTTACCACTAAGGTAAAAATTAATAAGTCAGGATTTATTTCATTTCCTTTTTTAGACGATATTAAAGTGATTGGTTTATCGCCAAAGAAGTTAGAAAATGTCATTAAAGAAGGGCTATTAGGAGATTATTTAATTGATCCCCAAGTAACTGTTTCGATTGCACAGTATCGGCCCTTTTTTATTCACGGACAAGTAAAAAGCCCTGGTGGCTATCCTTATCAAGATGATTTAACGCTTGATAAGGCGATAGCGTTAGCGGGTGGTTTAGCTAATAGAGCATCTAAAACAGATTGGAAAATTACAAGGATTGTTGATGGAAAAAGCGTCATAATTGCAGCGACAGTTGTGACATTGGTCTACCCAGACGATATTATTGAGATAGAGCAAAGTTTCTTTTGATCACGAATGAAAATGAACAAATAAACGCCGTACAAGATGAGGTAAACTTAAAAGAAGTTTTAAGTCCTCTGTGGACAAGGCGTTGGAAAATTATTTTCTTCACACTACTTATGACCACAGTGGTGGCTTTTTACGTATCTCTTTTAAAGCACTCCTATAAAGCCACGGCAATTCTTCAAATTGGTAGTAATAAGCCGACTAATACATTGTCAATTAACGATGCATTTAATGAAAGTGCCGCCAGTTATGAACAAATTCAAACACAGTATGAATTACTGCGTTCTAGAAAATTTGCAGAAAGAGTGGTTTCAAAGTTAAACCTTACCGAGCATGAGGAATTTAACAGCGGTAAGTACAATGATAAAGTGACCTTTTTAGCTGAAAAAGGTAAATCACCGGTTACTCCTTCAATTGGTCAAGTTGTTGGCTCTTTTCAGGGCAGGTTATCCATCTCTCCCATAGTTGAAACAGAGTTAGTTAAAATTAGCTTTACCGCTTATGATCCCTTGTTAGCCCGCCGAGTGGCTAATCAGGTTGGACAAACGTATTTACAGTATCAAGATGAAATTCATAGCGCTTCGAAAGAATCGACCTCACAGTGGTTAGTAGACCAACTAGAGGAGTTAGGTAAAAAACTTGAGTCCTCTGAACAGGCGCTACAGGCTTATCGAGAAAGTGAAGGTATTGTTGATGTTAAAGGGGTTGATGGACTAATTGAATCTGAACTTACCGAGTTAACATCTTCTCTTTTACAAGCCTCTAAAAAAGAAGATGACTTGAAAGTTACTTATCAATATATTCAAAAACATAAAGGTAATTATGCCCAATTAACAGACTTGCAAGAAATTAATAGTAAGTCGAGTTATATCCAGTTACGTCGTTCAGAAGAACAAATAGAACGTAAACTTAATGAGCTTTCTCAACGATATGGTCCAAAACACCCCAAGAGAATGTCGGTTGAGGCAGAGTTAAGGTCTTTAAGATTAAATTTGGAACAACAAGTTAACGATTTAGTCATTGCCATTGAAAAAGAATACTTTTCTTCCGCCGAGAAAGTAAAGGCGACTACTGAACGATTAAATGAAACAAAAAATAACTACCTAAAAGTTAGTCGATTAAAAAACAAATTTTCTCAATTAGAACGTGAAGTTGAAACCAATAAAGAGCTTTACAGTAGCTACTTAATTCGCCTGAAAGAAACTGATGCGATGGGGAATTATAAATCAAACTTTTATGTGCGCTTTATCGACAAAGCGATTACGCCTAAAGGGCCTGTTGCTCCGAATAAAACGATGTCAGTTATTCTAGCGTTTATTTTATCATTAGGTTTTATTTCCGTAGTGGTTATCATGCGCGAATTGTTAATGGATACCTTGAATTCTCGCCGTAAACTCGAAAACTTTAACGAAGCGCCTGTGTTAGCCGTATTACCTAAATTCAAATCGAAAGGGAAAGAAGGCGATAAGTATTTCACGGATAATCGTTTTGTCGAAGCGATTAGGACACTGAGAACGTCGATATTGTTTAGTCATGAGAGAAAACCACCCAAAGTGATTGCGGTAACTTCGTCTGTGCCCAATGAAGGAAAATCAACAGTTGCTCTTGAACTAGCGCGTTCCTTTAGTGAAATGGAAAAAGTATTGTTGATTGAAGCTGACATGCGTCACCCTTCAATTTATAAAAATTTAGACTTGCCAGCACATCGCCCAGGACTCTCTAACTTGCTGGCTAAAACGCATCAGATTAATGAATGTATTATCAGAGATAAAAATGTCAAACTCGATATTTTAACTTCTGGGATCACACCTGCTAACCCTTTAGCCTTCTTATCAATGAAGCGCTTTAGTATGTTGATCAAAGTATTTGGTAATTTTTACGATCGTATTATTATCGAAACGCCACCTGTTAATGCGGTGAGTGATGCGGTCATTATTTCAAGATTAGTTGATAGTGTTTTATATATTGTTCATGGCAGTAAAACTAAACGTGATCAAATTACTTCGGGCTTGCGTTTATTAAGACAAGTCAATGCACCGGTTGATGGGGTAATTATTAATCACAGTGAAAATATAGATACCGATAAATATCAAAGTAAATACTACACTGAAATGGGTAATATCATAAAGCTTCCTGTCCGCAAGCAAGGATAACACCCTAATAAGCAATATCTAAGCGGATTGTTTTCAATTACAATGCTTAAAACACTCTTTCTATATGATCAAAATGCAACGCCAATTCATATTAACTCAGCATAATAGCTTTGCTTTCCCTGCCGTTTGTCCTGCTTTTTACCAACCAAGCTCCTTACAGGAACTTGACATCATCATTGATGAGCTATCGCCGCCTTTTTATATTTTAGGAGAAGGTAGCAATACACTATTTACCGAACCATCGACGACAACAATATTGCACCCAATATTGAAGGGGATTGCAGTTGAAGAAGACAACGATTGTGTATTCGTTACAGCTAAATGTGGAGAAAATTGGCATCAATTAGTCAGTTTCTGCGTTGAAAATGGTTATTATGGTTTAGAGAATTTAGCTTTAATTCCAGGCAGTGTTGGTGCTGCACCCGTGCAAAATATTGGCGCCTATGGCACTGAGTTGTCGAGTGTTATTGAAAGCGTACAATGGTATGAATTTAAAACGAAAAAACTGATTAAGCTTGACCGGAATGCTTGTCAGTTCTCTTATCGAGACAGTATTTTTAAACATTCATTAGCAGATAAAGGCGTGATTGTTGAGGTTACTTTTAAACTATCTAAATTATGGCAAGCCAATTTATCTTATCAAGGTTTAGACTTATTAGCGAAAAATGCCACTGCGATGGATGTTTTTCAGCAAGTTATCGCAATCCGTCAAGCAAAACTTCCTGATCCACTATCATTGCCTAACGCGGGGAGTTTCTTTAAAAACCCGATAGTTGATAACGCATTATTTAAGGTGTTAATCAAGCTGTATCCTGAAATGCCTTCTTATCCACAAGCCAATGAAAAGGTGAAATTAGCAGCCGGTTGGCTAATTGAAAAAGCTGGCATGAAAGGCTTTACGGTAAATGAAGTTGGTGTAGATAAAAATCAGGCCTTGGTTTTGGTCAATTATGCGAGTAAAAAAGGGCAGGATATTGTTAAGCTCGCTCATTATGTTCAAAAAGTGGTTCAAGAAAAATTTGATATCGTCCTTGAGCCTGAAGTAAGAATGCTCTCAAGCAATGGCTTGACCCAGCTTTAATAAATGATAATTAAAAGACTAATAGTGTTATGGCACAATCAGTAAAAGAACAGTTAATTAAACAACTTGCCCTTGGGAAATTTGTTTCGGGACAAGCCATTGGAGAGCAGCTTGGTATTAGTAGAGCTGCCGTCTCTAAGCATGTTCAAAGCTTACAGGAAATGGGGTTAGATGTTTACTCTGTTACTGGTAAAGGATATCGATTGGCTCAACCCCTGTGCTTATTAGACAAAGCAAAGATAACCAGTATGCTTAAAGTTGAACTTTTCAACTCGCAAATCGATGTTCATAGTGTCATTGATTCAACCAATAGTTATCTTATGCGCCGGGTTCCACATCAAGTTAAGCAAGGTCAGGTTTGTGTCGCTGAGTATCAAGATGCAGGCAGAGGAAGGAGAGGTCGAGAATGGGTTTCTCCCTTTGGGTCGCATATTTATATGTCAATGTATTGGGGTTTGGAACAAGGTATATCTGCAGCAATGGGATTAAGTGTGGTTGCTGCGTTAGCTGTGAGTGACGCAATCAAGCAGCTATATAATGTTACCGTTGAACTAAAATGGCCCAATGACATCTATATTCAAGGGAAAAAACTTGCAGGCATATTAATTGATTTAGAAGGGCAAGCATTAGAGCCAAGTCACAGTGTGATTGGCATTGGTTTAAATCTCAATATGCCCGTCAACGTGGCTAAAAGTATCGACCAGCCATGGACTGATCTTCAGTCAAATACCGAAACTCGAATTGATAGAAACCAGCTGGTCGCTTGTTTAATTAATTGCTTAATTGCAAGATTAACCCGATATGACGAAAGTGGCATTGTGACTATGCTAAACGACTGGACAAAACTTGATACCTATATCAATAAGCCAGTTAAACTTATTACCGGAGAAAAAGAAACCTTAGGTATTTGTCGTGGTATTAATACGCAAGGCGCTTTGTTATTAGAAGTTGATGGTCAAGTGAAACCTATATACGGCGGCGAAGTGAGTTTACGAGGTATTAAATGAAATTATTACTCGATATCGGTAATAGCTACTGTAAGTATGCCACCAGCACTAATAGCAAAATTTCTCCCGTTAAACGAATCGATATTCAGCAGATTAGCGAGCAATGGCTGCAAGAAAGCTTTTCGAGCGTCAAACAATGTTTAATTAGTAATGTTAATCAGAGACAGATAAACGACATTATCGTCGCATGGTGTAAAAATAGAAAAATCCCACATCACATCATTCAAAGTGAAGACAATAAATTTAAAATACAATGTGCCTATAACAACCCCAGTACATTTGGGGTTGACCGGTGGTTAGGGTTATTAGGCGCAGCTAAGTTATTCCCTAATCAAGCGGCACTGATTGTTGATTTAGGCACTGCCACCACTGTCGACTTATTGTTAGCCACAGGTAAACATTGCGGAGGTTGGATTTTACCAGGTATTGATCTTATTTTTTCGAGCGTTGTCAATCATACCAACAAGGTGTCGGCTCACTTAGAAACCGTCGAGCATCTTAGTTTTGCTGATAATACGTCCACGGCAGTAAATCAAGCAAGTTGGGCAGCTACCCTTGGTTATATTGAAACGGCAATTCGTTGCGCTAAAAATAATAATTTAGAGATAAATGAAACTCTAACCCTCATATTAACCGGAGGTAACGCCAAAAAAATGAGTCATTTATTGCACAATGACCATGAGCTTATCGAAAACTTGATATTTGTGGGGATAGATTGTTATGAGGCAGATAAAAAAATCCACTTTGAATAAAAAAACATCACTTGCAACAAAAAAGCATAAAAAAGCTGTTTTTTTTACTCTTTTTTATTGCAAGGGGCAAAACATTACTCTAGAATTCGCACCACTTAATGTAGTGCCGACTTAGCTCAGTTGGTAGAGCAACTGACTTGTAATCAGTAGGTCGCCAGTTCGACTCCGGCAGTCGGCACCATTAATACACAATAACTGATGTAAATGTTATTGTATGCAAAATATTGGAGGGGTTCCCGAGTGGCCAAAGGGATCAGACTGTAAATCTGACGGCTCCGCCTTCGGTGGTTCGAATCCACCTC
>JBFONU010000030.1:0-10445 GCA_040779345.1 Colwelliaceae bacterium 6441
GGAAAATTTACAGTTGGCTTTTATTCGCTTCGCTCAATATTTTAGCCAACTACAAATTTCCGCTTATTGAAGCGTTATGTGCATTAACTTAAAGACTTAAAATAACTAACGTATTGGTGTGTTTCGCCATTGGTTGTTCAGGTTCAAACATTAATAAGCTTTACGCTTTTACAAACAAGTTTGTGGTAAAGCTATTAATTATTTTAAATTTAGTTTTTAATGGCTCAAGGCAAGTTTGGGTTAAGGGTAGCTTCTATTGGTTTGGGTGTTAACCTAAAGAAAAGCAGCACCTAACAAGCCATTCAAACGGACTTAAAACAGTTGGCTGTTTTCACTTCGTTCAACATTTTAGCCAACAATTTTAAGCCCTTTAATGGGGCGTTATGTGCATTAACTTAAAGACTTAAAATAATTTACGTGTTGGTGTGTTTCGCCATTGGTTGTTTAGGTTCAAACATTAATAAGCTTTACGCTTTTACAAACAAGTTTGTGGTAAAGCTATTAATTATTTAAAATTTAGTTTTTAATGGCTCAAGACAGGTTTTGGTTAAGGGTAGCTTTTATTAGTTTTGGTGTTAACCTACAGAAAAGCAGCACCTAACAAGCCATTCAAACGGACTTAAAACAGTTGGCTGTTTTCACTTCGTTCAACATTATAGCCAACAATTTTAAGCCCTTTAATGGGGCGTTATATACCGCAACTAATTCTATAAATAGTCTCTCAGGTTTTGGTGTTTTTAATTGAAATTTGGTAGTGAATTCTTTGGGTGTATTTTAAGTTTTAATATTGTAATGCTTCGGCAAGTTAAGTCGTAACTTCAGTAATATTCGCGTTCGGGTTTACGTTGCGGTAGTGTTGCAGTTATAGTAGTTAAACGTTGTGTAACTTACTGGTTTGGTTACACAATCAAAAAATATATAACAAGGCAATCAAGCGGAAAATTTACAGTTGGCTGTTTTCGCTGCGCTCAACATTTTAGCCAACAATAAATTTCCCCTTATTGGGGCGTTAGCTAGCCAGCATAAAGGATGGTCATGAGTAAAGTTTTAAACTCATTATGGAATGTAGGAGCAGCACTGTTTTGGGGGCTGGCACTTATTCTTTTGCCGTTATACCTATTATTGAACAATTCAAATGATTGGTGCAGTTCTGAGCAATATGAAATATTCATATCACCTAATCAAGATGTTGAGGCAGTGGTAACAGTTATAAATTGTGGTGCAACAACCAATTATGAAACTCAAATTTCAGTCAATCGAGTTGACTCACCATCGGACAAAAATGTCTTGGTCGTATTAGATGGTCACCCTAATGAGCTTGAATATAAAGTTTCTTGGTTGGGTGAAAATACTATTGAAGTTTCTGAATTCAACTTTAAAGATTTATTAAGCTTTCATAGTCGTAATAAAACAGGCGATATTGTAAGGTCACGTATTAAGCCTAAGGCAAGCTAACAAGGTGCTCAAGAACGGACAAAAAACAGTTGGCTTTTGTTCACTACGTTCACTATTTTAGCCAACAATTTTTTGCCGCTTAGCGTGGCGTTATGCTTTTGGAGTAAGACTTGAGCTGCTTTGATGTAATTGTTACATTTTCAAATGAAATTTTTAGGCCATTCCTCTTATTAGTAAGTTCTGTATTTGCAATATACTTTGCTTATAAAAAGATTGGTAACAGAGTCGCTGCTCAATACTCTTTTGGCGGTGCAAGTTTCACTCCTTCACATATAACAGAAGTAGTCTTATCTAATAAAAAAGATAAGCCCGTAAATATTTATGCCATACATGCAGTTTTTCACAATGATTTGTGGCTAGAACTCGATAAATATTCCCCTCCAAAAGTATTAAAGCCTTACGAGTCATTGTCATTATCAATGAATACATACAGCTCTTTAACTGTCGGTTCAGATAAATATAAACCTGATTTTATGAATGCTGAAATTTATATCGAATCAGATGATAAAGTTATAAAATGTGAGTCAAGGTATCGCCCTGAATTGTTAGAAAAGTATGCTAAAGTTTCTGTAAATAGATGTTCATACAATGGCTTTGTTTACGATGAAACGGTAGCTTATATTCTTGTTTATATTTTAGATAACAGTATGAAAACAGCTTTTATTCATAAGTCGGGGTATATTGGCAATGAATGGGAATTAAGCCCAAATCACTTAGGTCAAAATGCTACTGATCAAAGTGTATTGGGTATGATAGCTGCTAATAAATTTGATAAGGTTTTTAGCTCGCATGTTATTTACAGGGTACAGTCTCTTGGAAATTTAGTGGCAGTCAAAGCATAACAAGCTGTTAAACAAGGACAAAAAACAGTTGGTTTTGCTCCTTCGTCGCCAATTTTAACCAACTATTTTTTGCCTGTTAACAGGGCGTTATGTGCATTAACTTAAAGACTTAAAATAACTAACGTATTGGTGTGTTTCGCCATTGGTTGTTCAGGTTCAAACATTAATAAGCTTTACGCTTTTACAAACAAGTTTGTGGTAAAGCTATTAATTATTTTAAATTTAGTTTTTAATGGCTCAAGGCAAGTTTGGGTTAAGGGTAGCTTCTATTGGTTTGGGTGTTAACCTAAAGAAAAGCAGCACCTAACAAGCCATTCAAACGGACTTAAAACAGTTGGCTGTTTTCACTTCGTTCAACATTTTAGCCAACAATTTTAAGCCCTTTAATGGGGCGTTAGCAGTCTTTATCTTTTGGTGGTAAAAACAAGGATTGGTGTTTAATAAATATAATGGATTTTCAATTCTAGCAATTCATTGTTAAATCCATTTCATGAATTCATCTTAATTTGTTATGTTCTTATCGCTTCTTTTTGAGTAAGGTAAAGTTGTTAAATTAATCAGTAGTTTATAAGTAGCTAAAGCGGAAAACCGCTAAAGTAGGGCGTAAACTGCTAACAAGGCTTTCAAACGGACAAAAAACAGTTGGCTGTTTTCACTTCGTTCAACATTTTAGCCAACAATTTTTTGCCGCTTAAAGTGGCGTTATGTTTCAAGGAGTCGAAATGAAGTGTCCAGTCGATGGAGATGTATTAAAGGCTGATAAAGCTGAAGCTCATACTGGTTTTGGGTGTACATCATGCAAGGGTTCATGGCTACCAAAAAGCTATATTGATTCAATTCAATACATTAAAGAATTTGAGCCGAAAAAATTCTTTAGTACATTATCAAAGTCTGTTCATGAAACTACCAACTCTAAATGCCCTGTGAATTGTGGCACTTTAAGTTCTATAGCTGACATTGATGGTATTAGCTATTGTCCTTCTTGTTTGGGTGTGTGGTTCGAATCAAAAGCTCTAAAGAGTATGCTTAATAACTACCAAACTAAAAGAGAGGGAGCAGCTTTTGCTGATATTCCAAATGCATCAGTTGGTATCTTTGATCTATTAGGTGCTTTATTCAAATAGAAACATAACAAGCAAATTAATCAGGACAAATAACAGTTGGTTTTTGCTCCTGCGTCGCTTATTTTAACCAACTGATATTTGCCCATTATTTGGGCGTTAGCATTCAGGTAAACTAGATGAATATTGCACTTTTCGATTTTGACGGAACGATTACAAATGAAGATACTTATACTAAATTTATTTTCTATTCCACGTCAAAGGTGCGTCTGGCGATAGGGCTACTTCTAGTTTTTCCTGTTATTTTTTTATACAAAATGGGGTTACTATCAGCAGCTCGGACAAGACCTATTTTGACTAAAGTAGCTTTTTGGAACAGAAATAAAGAAAAAGTAATGAAGGTTGCTAAGGAGTATGCATCGCTATATTTGCCAAGTGTTATCCGAGACAATGCAATGGAAAGAATTATCTGGCATAAAAATCAAGGGGATATGGTTTTTGTTGTTTCAGCTTCTCTCGATGTGTATCTATCTTTTTGGTGTGAAATGCATGGTTTGAAATTAATCTGTAGTGAACTTGAATCTGAAAACAATAAATATACTGGTAATTATGTTTCAGGTGATTGTTGTGGTGAAAATAAAGTGAAATTTATTAAAAATAATGTTGATATTTCAAAGTATTCGTCTGTTTTTGCATACGGTGACACAGAAGAAGATTTACCTATGTTAGAAATGGCACACATAAAGTATTATCAATGGTCTGAAGTCATTAACCCTGCATAGAAAAATGCTAACAAGCAATTTAAACGGAACTAAAACAGTTGGCTATTGTTCGTTCCTCACAAAATTATAGCCAACAATTTTAGTCCGCTTAATGTGGGCGTTATATGCAAGGGAACTTATGCACAAATTTCTACTATTATTTCTATTAACTACATCCTATGCTAATGCATTTGAAATAGATGTTTGTGATGAAACTGATGCATCATTCATACACTCGAACATTGAAAAGAGTGAAAAATTTGATCCTTATATTCCTTTCGAACTAGATCAAAAATTTAAAACTATCTGTGAAATTAGAGATAAAGAAATGATGGATGGTTTAGCCTATATTTTATATAAAAACCTCGAAACAGATTCTTATTTTATTGGTTTGTATAATGGCTTGGATGGTAGTAACCAAATGCATGGGCCATTCATTAAGTAGCTCGCATATAACAAGCAAATTAACTGGGACAAAAAAGTGTTGGCTGTTTTTCGTTCCTCAAACATTGTAGCCAACAATTTTTAGCCCATTATTTGGGCGTTATATGTTGTTCAGAATTCTTGAAAATATCCATTGTTTTAAAATGGTTAAGAATTTAAAGTAAAGCAACGTTGTTAAGGAAATAAGTCTTAAAGTTCAGGGATTGAAATCAACACTCGCTTTTCTGTTCCCGTTAATCTTTCAGGCATATTTAATCATTTAAACTTATGTGTTTTATCAAGCGCTCAGGTGTTGGCGGCAGTGCCGCGTGAGTTGGGTGAAACATATAACAAGGGTTTTCAAGTCGGACTCGTAACAGTTTGCTCGGTTCCACTTCGTTCCACATTTTAGCAAACTGTTACTTGCCGCTTAAAACGGCGTTAGTTGCCTTTCTTACTCTTGTGGAAATTTCTGTTTTTGGTGTAACACTCGCATGATTCGGATTGTATCGACGTCGACCCAATAAGAGACAATCATAGAAACTTCTGGAATAATTAATACACGACCACGAAAGATATCTCTTTCAACCCCCATTAAGGGATGTTCAAGTAAGTTTTCAACTTTAGACTCTATTATTTGATCCGTTTTTTCTGCTGCGCTAGGGTTGAAATCAAATAAGAATTCAAATATCTTTTCACGGTCATTTAGTGATTCTTCTTCCCAAAAAATCATATTTTATCTCTGTTACGGATTTTATTCTTTCTAGCTTCCATCTGGTTTTTAGCTTCATTGTGTTCAATAAAATTAGATTCGCCGTTATCAAACTTATCAAATGCAGCATTTATTTGTTCTGTTAACCACAAATCATGGGTCATTGTTTTTCGTTGTTCTTCGGCTAAACCTACGGTAAGCTCTCGACATGCATCGCTTAATGTACGGCCTTGGCTTTCAGCCATTAACTGCGCTAAGCGTTTAGTTTCTTCATCAACTCTAAATTGTATGCGGGTGTCCATAATATGTTACCTTAAATTTATTGTGTACACACAAATGTTAGCACTAGTGTTTTGCATAGGCAACTAACAAGTCGTTTAAAAGGACAAAAAACAGTTGGCTTTTGCTCCTTCGTCGCTAATTATAGCCAACAATTTTTTGCCTCTTAACGAGGCGTTATCAGTCTTTATCTTTTGGTGGTAAAAACAAGGATTGGTGTTTAACTAATAAAATGGATTTTCAGTTCTAGCAATTCATTGTTAAATCCATTTCATGAATTCATCTTAATTTGTTATGTTCTTATCGCTTCTTTTTGAGTAAGGTAAAGTCTTAAAGAATTCAGCAGTTTAAAAGTAGTTAAAGCGGTAAACCGCGTAAGTAGGGCATCAACTGCTAACAAGTAAATAAACAGGGACTTAAAACGCTTGGTTTTGTCACTGCGTTCCAAGTATAACCAAGCATTTTAAGCCCATTATTTGGGCGTTATATTTAAGGAGTAAATTTTGCCTCATTGTATTATTGAGCATTCATCATCTATCGAACCGGTAGACTTGAATAAGAAAGTCTTCCTAGGTGCTCTAGAGTCGAATTTGTTTGAGCCGAATGGTGGCGATATAAAGGTTAGAAGTATTGCCTATGAACACTATCTAACGGGCTCCAGCAAAGGGAGCTTCATTCACGTAACTTTGCGTATTCTTTCTGGTCGCAGTGAGCAGGACAAGTTGCTCTTATCTAATAGTGTTATGTCTAAGCTGAAATCAATCCAATTAGCTAGTGCATCTTTAACTGTAGAGGTTGTCGATATAGACCGAAACAGTTATGCCAAGCAGATAGTTTAAATATAACAAGAAATTTAAGAGTGATTCACAACGCTTGGCGCTCTCACTTCAAGCCAGTTTAGTGTTTATGGCACAATGGTTTAGCTAGGGTGTTAGCGTTGTTCACACCTTAATTTGGCGTTAGGTGTACAAAGTTGAGTTACGAGAAAGCGTATAAAATTTCACTGATATTTTTTATTGCTATCATCCTTATGGCTGTAGTCGTTACTCCTCAAGTTGAAGGTTATGGTGACTCAGTAGCTAATATTGCAATTCTTGCTTTGTCGGGGCATTGGTTAATTCACAATGTTATCGCTCTTAAATATGGTCAAATAGATATTAAAGGCTTTCCCATCAGTCGTAAGGAAAAACCTAAGGCATTTATTCTAGTTCTTATTTTAAAAAGTATATTTGCAATACTATTTAGTTATCTGGTTTTGCGTTAAAGTACACCTAACAAGCTAATAAATAAGGACTAAAAACAGTTTGCTGTTTTCGTTCCTCAACATTTTAGCAAACAATTTTTAGCCCATTATTAGGGCGTTATGTGCCAAGTCAAAAAGGAGTGATCCAGTTGTTATCACAAGAAGATGTTAAATTAGTATTATCTATTAAAGATTGGTTAGAAATTGGGTATTTCCTTAGTGGTATTTTATTACTAATATTTGCTGGATTCGGGTTATGGCAGTTAAAACTTACAAAAGATCAAATTAAAACTAGTTAAGATATATTTAGAACCCAATCATATCGTTCAGCAGTAGAATCGGCATTAATAGAGGCAAAACGATTTAGTGATGAAGTAATTCAGCTAAGTCATCAAATTGATGATTTTTTTCGAAGAAAATAATATTACGATATTCAATGATGCTAAATTAACTGAAACTAAATCAAGCATCAAAATTGATTTAAGTAATGTCAAAAATACAGATCTTAAGAGCATAAGTAATCGAGAAGCTTTATTTAGCCAATACATTAATGGAATTGAATCTTATGCTCTCTTCATGATAAGTGGCGTTGCAGATGAAAAGCTTGCCTTTCATTCCACATCAAAAGCATATTTAAAAGAAGCACAAAGAGCATTTGTTTTGTTAGCGTTAGCGAATGTAGATAATGAAGATGTCGATAATGTTAAGCACCTTTACTTCATGTGGAATGAGAAACAGACCGCTAAAAAGTTAAAATTCAAAAAAGATGAAATATCCCGTGAATTATCAGAATGTGAAGAGCGCTCGATTCAATCTATTTGCACATAACAAGCTGTTCAAGCGGGACTTCTAACAGTTGGCTGGTTTCGCTTCGCTCACAATTTTAGCCAACTATTATAAGCCCCTTAACAGGGCGTTATGTGTAAGCGGATAGCACTCCGGTTTAATTTTCCCAAGGAAGTATCGATTTGAAAAAGTATATGGTTGTAGAAAAATTTAAGAGTGGTTGCATTGAAGCAAACTATGAAAGGTATAACTCTAAAGGTCGTATGTTTCCTAATGGACTTCATTATTTAAACTCTTGGGTGAATAAAGAACTTAATGTGTGTTATCAGCTCATGGAATCAAATGATATTGAGCTGTTTTATGAGTGGTTTAAAAAGTGGGATGACTTCGTAGATTTTGAACTAGTACCGCTCGACTAATTTACACATAACAAGGGTTTTCAAGTCGGACAAATTACAGTTGGCTTTTTGTTCGTGCCTCACTTATTTTAGCCAACTGCAATTTGCCGCTTAAAACGGCGTTAGGTGTATTTGGTTATTAAGGTTTATTTTATTTATTGGCTCATTTTCAGTGGTCAATTAATTATCTTAAAACGTTAATCACTTTTGTACTTTTTGCTCTTGTATTTTTGTAGAGCGGTGTTGCGTTAAATTGAGCAGGGCATTTAACTTAATTTTTAGTTAAATAACTTCTCAGTTTTTACTTAAAAAGTGGTGTAATGTTTTGCCAATTAGTTTAAGTTGGTTTGGTTAGTTTTGGTGGTATAAATGCTAATCAGTTCATACACCTAACAAGGCATTCAAACGGACAATTTACAGTTGGTTGTTCGCTTCGCTCAAGTTTAACCAACTGTAAATAGCCGCTTAATGTGGCGTTATGCAGTTAATCAAATTGGAGAATTAAATTGAGTCAGAAGTATGAATTTAGCTCAGATAAAAAAATCATGGATGTAGATGCGATTCATTCTTACTTATCGCGTTCTTATTGGGCTGAAAATGTGCCACATGATATTGTGAGTAAAGCTGTAGAAAACTCGCTATGTTTTGGTGTGTTTTATAACAAGTCTCAAGTTGGGTTTGCTAGGTTAATAACTGATTCAGCAACATTTGCATATTTAGCAGACGTCTATGTTTTGGAAGAACATAGAGGCAAAGGTCTAAGCAAAAAATTAATGGAAACTATTATTGCTCACCCTCAATTGCAAGGTTTGCGGCGAATGGTTCTTGCTACTTATGACGCTCATACTTTATATGAGAAATTTGGTTTTAAACAACTAGCTAAACCTCAAACTTTCATGGAGTTATGGAAACCAGAAGTTTACAAAACTGCATAACAAGTCATTTCAGCAGGACAAAAAACAGCTGGTTTTGCTCGTGCCTCGCTAATTTTAACCAGCTGTTTTATTGCCTCTGAATGGGGCGTTAGCAAGTTTCTTCTTTTAATTGTTAAACAAGGATTGTTTATAAATTCTCACCTTGTTTATCTTTTTAAAAATACGGTTTTAACTAATGTAAAAACCGTCAGGTTAGTTTTCACTATTCTTGGCGTCACTTTTTAAGTAAAGTTTATAACATCGGGTTTGTTTGTTAGTTTTTAAAAGTACGGCGGTAACCCGCAAAAGTATGGTTGTTGCTTGCTAACAAGCAAAATAACAGGGACAAATAACAGCGGGCTTTTCGCTTCGCTCAAGTTTAGCCCACTATTATTTGCCCATTTTTTGGGCGTTATGTGTATCTTTAGACAAGGATGATTATTATGAAATTAGTTACAAATCTAGCAATATTCTCAGTAATATTGGCTTCAACAGTTGTGTCTGCCAAACAACTTTCTTTAAAAGATATAAGCCCTGTTGTTATAGCTAGTTCTCCTGTTGCTGGAGCAACAACTGTTGATCCGTCAACCAAAGAAATAACTGTCGAGTTCAGCAAAGAGATGATGACCAATAAAATGTGGTCGGTTGTTACACTAGCAAATGCTCAATTTCCAAAAATTACAGGGGATGTTTATTTTAAAAATGATCGTACTTTTGTTATCCCTGTAAAATTAAAAGCAAACACCGTTTATGCATTCAGTATCAACTCACAGAATAAAAGTGGTTTTAAAGGTGTAAATGGTAAAGCAGCGCAACCTTACATTATTTCTTTTAAAACAAATGGTAAGGCGTAATATACACATAACAAGCCAATTAAGCGCGGGACTGCTAAAGCTTGGCTCTGTTCCGCTTCGCTTCACAAGTTTAGCCAAGCATTATCAGCCCCTTATTGGGGCGTTAGTATTTTAATGTAGCTTGGAGCAATATGTTTAAGTTGAAATGGATTTTTATTGGTTGGACTTTTATTTGGCTGGCTTTCTCGTATTACTCAATTCATTTATATAATTCCCTTGATTACAAGGGAGTAGGTATAAATATTGCGTTTTTGACTATGTGGTTAGGCTTTCCTGCTAGTTTTATCGGTGGGTACGCAGTTAGCCTAATTGTTGACATATTTAATTTGAAAGGTGTATGGCAAACTATTCTTCTTGTATTGTTGTCGTATGTTTTTTCATTAATGTTTTGGTTGTTAATTGCAATAATAGTTAATAAATTCAACGCTCGATCAAGTAAAAACATAAACAACAAAGAATGCACTAATAAGTAAAATACTAACAAGGCAATTAAAAAAGTCGGACACGTAAAGCTTGCTCGGTTCCACTTCGTTTCACACTTTAGCAAGCATTACTTAGCCGTTTATTGCGGCGTTATCAGTCTTTATCTTTTGGTGGTAAAAACAAGGATTGGTGTTTAACTAATAAAATGGATTTTCAGTTCTAGCAATTCATTGTTAAATCCATTTCATGAATTCATCTTAATTTGTTATGTTCTTATCGCTTCTTTTTGAGTAA
>JBFONU010000031.1:0-6155 GCA_040779345.1 Colwelliaceae bacterium 6441
CAATAATTAATGCTGCACCTCCGCCAATTTTAATCCATTCGAATACTACATCCATAAGTCACCTAAAAACATAACGCTTTGCTAAGCGGAAAATAATGGTTGGCTATAATCGCGAAGCGATGGCCGACTGTTATTTTTCCGTTTAAGCAACTTGTTATATTTTATTTTACCGTTGAACCAAACTAAACCAATTGCCAGAATTGTCAATTCCCATAGCTTCGACGCCATATAGCTGTTCTGTAGGAGGCTGGACGAAATCCACTCCCTTAGCCACAAGCTCCTCATACGTTTTTTGGCAACTTTCAGTTTCGAAAACACCGGCTCCAAATGCGCCTTCTTCGATTAAACTTCGTATTTTCTCGGCAGAGTCTTTAGTGAACATAGGTCCTTCTTTCGGCTCTGCCAATACTAGCTGAGTTTGTGGTTTAGATTTCGGATGCACCGTTAGCCATCGAAAACCTCCTTCAATTTTCATATCATCACCGACCTCGAAACCGAGCTTGTTTTTATAAAAATCAAGCGCTTCTTCCTGATTAAGTACATATATTGTTGTGTGTGCAATGGATGTGATCATCTATATAATCCCTGTTGTTAATTTATCTCTATTATATAGAAACAATAAAAACGATATTTCTCCAATATTGCTCATTTAGCTACTTTACCCAAAAAATGGTAGGCATAACATGCAGGTATAACTTGTGAAGGAAAGCTGTATGCTTCAGAAGACAAAGCCCAAAGATTACGACGATATAAAGTAGGAGCCATACCCGTTTTTTTCAAAAACAAAGAAGAAAAGCTACCAAGACTTGCGTAGCCGACTTTTTCGCAGATTTCTGAGACACTAAAGTTCTCCGTGATGAGCATTTTTTTAGCTTGTTCGACTCTATGACGAATTAAGAACTCGTTAGGCGTTTCGCCATAAGTATCTTTAAAAACACGTAAAAAATGATATGGAGACATGTAGGAACTCTTTGCCATATCAGATAAGCTTAGCTGCGCTTGATAATTGTCAGCAATATAATCACGGCCAGCATTCAATCTTTTAAATTTATAGTTCGTAGCCATAAGATATACTCATTTATCGACGTAAAATATAACGCCACAATAAGCGGCTTAAAAATGTTGGCTAAAATTAGCGAGGTACGAGCAAAAAGCCAACTGTTTTTTGTCCGTTTAATTGCCTTGTTATATTTTTTATACCATAATCCAATATATATTGGTACTGATAGGGTTTTACATTATGGCTAAAAATACGAGCGTAACATTAGGCGAGCATTTTGATCAATTTATAAATCAGCAACTTAACTCAGGTCGCTATGGCTCAGCAAGTGAAGTTGTACGCGCCGGTTTAAGGGCCTTGGAAGATCAGGAAACAAAGATAATGAATTTACGCAATATGCTAGTTGAAGGTGAAAACAGTGGCGTCGCAGATTATTCATATGACTCTTTGATTTCTGAGCTGGATAAAGATAACCACTAATGTCGAAATTTGAATTATCAAATAAAGCCAAAAGTGATTTAGTTAAAATAGCCAAATATACTCAATTAACTTGGGGAGCAGCGCAAAGGAATGATTACTTAAAACTGTTAGATAATACTTTCCATCAACTAGCAGGTGAACCGATGCTAGGAGTTAATTGCGATTATATAAGAGAAGGTTATCGAAAACGTCCTCAAGGTAGCCACGTCATTTATTATAAAGAGCACCAAACAAAACAAATTTTGATTGTAAGAATATTACACAAAAGTATGGATGTTAACCGCTCGCTCTGAAAAATATAACGCCCCAATAAGGGGCTAAAAATTGTTTGCTAAAATGTGTAGCGAAGCGAAACCGAGCAAACTGTTTTTAGTCCCGCTTAATTGGCTTGTTAGCCATTGCTTCCCAGAATACTTCGAAACTCATCTTCCAGCTCATTTAGTGCTTTTGGTATCTCATCTCCAACACCCTTAGATAATTCCAACCATTTTTGAGCATCGCTGTTACTTGGATTATTTTCGATACCATATAGAAACTCAAAAAATATACCTTTGCATTGGTCATTAATCTTATCAACAAGTGCTACAGCAGTTTTTGACAAGTATATTTGATTTTTAGAATAAAACTCTATGAACTCTTTATGTGAGTCAGCGGTGATTATTCTTCTTTCTTCTTTTGACTTTACACCTACAGGTTCAAAAATTGCAACGTAATCACCTAATTTAGCGTGAAAATCCTTCAATAAACCATATGTATTTGCAACTATTTCCGCTTGTTTTTCATGAAGGTTGGTGAATTTCACTTGATGTTCAAAAGCTGAAATTGATAAGTCAGATTTTAACTTTTCAATTTCAACATCAGATTGAGCTTTTAATTCTGCTTTATGCGTAGCTAACTTTTCATCATACTCATTTTTTATAGCATTTTTTAATCGCTCAGATATAACTGACTTGGTAGCCCAACCAAGTGTGGCGATAAGTAGCGTACTAATTGTCGCTGATGCTAGAATGTACTCTAAAAATTCCATTTTTCTCCAGACTCCCAAAGATGGCTAACGCCACATTAAGCGGCAAAAAATTGTTGGTTAAAATGTTGAACGGAGTGAAAACAACCAACTGTTTTTTGTCCGTTTGAATGCCTTGTTAACAGGCTATTCTCGATTTTCACTTCTTTTTCCCCATGAGTTTATAATCCCACCGACTCTTAGAGTTGACCAATATGGTAGTGCTGCTATGAAATAAAGTGACTTTTGATAATTATTATTAAACTCGTAAATAGAGCCTAAAAGAATTGCGCCAATCCCAAGTAATGCTCCTGCCAATAATGATCCAAACCATGGATTTGTAACAGCTAAACATGGATATTTTGAAGTTGCAATTGCTACCTCTATATTTTGAATACTGTTAAGGTTTTTATAAGCATTATTTATTGCGAACCAAGAAAAAAACCTGAACCTAAATAGAGTACAAGTAAAGTAACTTGTAATGAAACTATTGAAGTAAATTCAATTGAAAGAAAAGGTACTTTAGGTAATTTTTCTCCTTTATCAATATAAGCTAAAGAATAAGAAATTCCTGCTATAAGTAAGCCAAAGAATACCGAT
Organism: Colwelliaceae bacterium 6441; assembly: GCA_040779345.1. Lineage (GTDB taxonomy): Bacteria > Pseudomonadota > Gammaproteobacteria > Enterobacterales > Alteromonadaceae > Thalassotalea_H. Next base: position 3,084 of record JBFONU010000031.1, read on the forward strand.
CTCTGTGTTAACTTTAGTAATTCACGATAATTTTCAATTTGGACTTCCAATAGTTTATCCAACACCTACTCCATAAAGCCTGTTAACGCTTTAATTAAAGGGCTTAATAGTTTGGATTGCTTTTTTGCGCTCTTTGCAAAAAACAAGACAAGCTTATTAAGTCCGTTTGAATTACTTGTTAGCAGGAACAACCCAAAGCTTTTAAGTAACTCAATAATTTGATTTACACTAAACTAATGGATTGTTAAGAAAAGGTAAATAATTAATTGGGACTTTATAAAACTTAATTGGTTGAACTACTTAAAAAGAAACTCCCTACTTTGAATTCAACGCAAAGCTAAAATAGTTAACTAAGAAAAGATTGCCAAGCGATGAATTCCAAACTATTTAAACAACAGAAATGCTATTCTTGCTAACGCCCCAATAAGGGGAAATTTATTGTTGGCTAAAATGTTGAGCGCAGCGAAAACAGCCAACTGTAAATTTTCCGCTTGATTGCCTTGTTATATATTTTTTGATTGTGTAACCAAACCAGTAAGTTACACAACGTTTAACTACTATAACTGCAACACTACCGCAACGTAAACCTGAACGTGGATATTACAGGATTTACTGTTGGATTAGCCGAAGCATTGCCAAAATTAAAACCTAAAATACACCCAAAGAATTCACGACCAAGTTTCAATAAAAACACCAAAACCTGAGAAACTATTAATAGAATTAGTTGCGGTATATAACGCCCCACTAAGAGGCAAATAACAGTTGGTTAAAATAGGAGAAAAAACCAACTGTTATTTGTCCTTTTGAGTGACTTGTTATGTTTATGAGACTACAATAGACTTAATTAAAGACCACTTTACAGTACCGAGTAACGTATGACAACTAGAATACTAACCGAAGCAGCAGCAAGTATTAGTGAATTAAAAGCTAACCCAATGAAAGTAGCACTAAGTGCAAATGGAGAGCCTATTGCTGTATTAAATAGAAATGAACCTGCTTTTTATTGTGTACCAGCAGGGACTTATGAATTTTTAATGGATCATGTTGAAGATTTAGAGTTATTGGCAATCGCTGAAAGCAGAAGAAATGAAACAACAATCAAGGTTAGTTTAAATGACCTATGAGCTTGAATTTAAAAAGTCAGCTCTAAAGGAATGGAAAAAGCTTGGAGCAACTGTCCAAACACAATTTAAAAAGAAATTAGCTGAAGTTATAGAAAACCCACACATTCAAAGTGCGAAGTTATCTGGGGCTAATGAATTATACAAAATTAAGTTAAGACAAGCTGGTTATCGTTTAGTCTACGAAGTAAACGATGAGATAATTACTGTTACCGTAATATCAGTTGGGAAAAGAGATAGAGGGAATGTTTACAAGGTTGCAATGCGCCGAGCCGATTAATAAACATAACGCTTCAATAAGCGGCTAAATAAAAACTGGCTAAAATAGTGAGGCACGAACGACAGCCAGCTTTTATGTGTCCGTTTAATTGCCTTGTTATATATTTTTATGATTTCTACAACCAAACCAGTCAGTTACACAACGTTTAACTACTATAACTGCAACACTACCGCAACGTAAACCCGAACGCGAATATTACTGAATTTATAACTTAATTAACCGAAGTATTGCCAATATAAAAACCTAAAATACACCCAAAGAATTAACGACCAAGTTTCAATAAAAACACCAAAACCTGAGAAACTATTAATAGAATTAGTTGCGGTATATAACGCCCCATTCAGGGGCTGATAATAGCTTGCTAAAATGTGAAGCGAAGCGGAACCGAGCAAGCTCTTAGCAGTCCCGTTACTGTAATGGCTTGTTATGTGTTTGTAGCCTGAATATTAGAAACATAATAAACATTATCACGTTTAACTAATGTATAAATAACTTTGCTTTGCTCGCCGTCTTTGTTGGCTATCGCTGTTATTTTACATTCATTCGACTCGCAGTCTTTACTGAACTTAGAATCATTAAAATGAAACCCAGAAAAAAAGTGAGCTATTACAGTAAAGCCTTCACCACTCAGTTTTGCTTGTTTTGATGGTAACCAATACGATAAAGCAACTTCATTTTTGCCTTCATTTAACAAAGTTTGATGGGTCTTTATGACTGATAATGGATCATCTTGATTTGCTGACACATTTAACGAAAAGGTTAAAACACTTAGTAGTAATAATTTATACATTGAACTCTCCTTGTACACATAACGCTTGCTTAAGCGGAAAAATGTAGTTGGTTATAATGTTGAACGGAGTGAAAACAACCAACTGTATTTTTTCCGTTTGAAGCCCTTGTTAGTTTTATTACGACACTGAACTACGATTAAAGGCTGAACGAAGCAACCCAATGCCTGCAATAGAAAATAGAAATGAAGTGACACCATTTATCCATCGACTTGCACGTTGATACCATTTCATAACGCCACGATATGAGAAGCAAATTGAATACATAGCATTTGTAGCAAATCCGACAATCATGCAAACTACCAAACCTGAAACAAGAGAAAGGATCCCGTCATTTGAGCCCAACCCTACAGAAAGTGCAGCCATCCAAGCGATTACTGTTTTGGGATTAGAAATATTCATAATAACACCACGAAAAAACCAGTTTTTACCTGAAACATTTTCATCAATTATTTCAATGTTAGCTGAATTAGGTTTCATCGTTTCTTTAGCAGAAAGGTAAGCAAGTCTTAATAGATATAGACCACCAAAAACTTTCAGTGCCATTAATAAATAAATAGAACTTTGAAGAATAGCACCCATACCACTTGCGGCGATAATCCCCCAAAAGACTAAACCAGTAGAAAGCCCAGCACCATAGATTAAACTAGTTCTTCTACCTTTACTCATTGCTATGGTCGCATTAGAAATATTTGCGGGTCCAGGTGAAACAGCTATGACAAAAAATGCGATACCAATACTTAATAATGAAATTAGATCTATCACTTATGTTTCCTCTTTCGTAGATGCCAAAATTTACTAAAAACTAACGCCACTTTAAGCGGCAAAAAATTGTTGGCTAAAATGTTGAACGGAGTGAAAACAGCCAACTGTTTTTTGTCCG
>JBFONU010000032.1:0-5972 GCA_040779345.1 Colwelliaceae bacterium 6441
TGGACGATTAGCTCAGTTGGGAGAGCACCGCCCTTACAAGGCGGGGGTCACTGGTTCAAGCCCAGTATCGTCCACCAATTTTCTTGAACAATCTATATCAAATTTTAAGCTAACTAACTCAAGAAAATAATGCCCTTAACTGTGATCAAAATATATTCGATAGGTCGATGACCAAATAGGGTAATCTACTTCCATAAAGTAACAAACAAAATCTTGTGGATTCAATTGTGCGTAATTAAACATATAATTACTGTATTCAATAGCTTTAGCTGAAACATCTTCTCTTCCCATTATTGAATTAAAATTAATAATCCTTAATTCAGGGACACCAGGTAGGTGTTTTGTCCATTCATCTGAATCTCTTAATCGTTTATCTTCTACTTTATCCGTACTGTGATAACAACCAATATTAACCGAGCTACACATGTCTATTTTCCGTTCAAGAAAAACCACCATAGTGAGTTTTTTAGTAGGAGATTTAATCGAAATAAACGTTGAGCTACATTGGCAACTTTCTTCTAGAGGGTTATCCATTTCATCAGGATTACTAAACAAAAAAGTAGCATCAAATGGATTTTCATTGGGAATATCATTAAACACGAGTCCTAAATTGCTTGGTGAAAAATTTGCGTAAAAATCCAATAAATTTGACGTTGAATATTCATTAACAACGCCAACTTGAAAATTGCGACCTTGAATCACCGAGTTTTTGGTAATGATACTGGGTTTTAAAAAGTGTGCAGGTTGTGGGTGAGTATAAAACAATACACAAGGAGCCGCTTTTTTTTCTCGAAAAATCCTTGATTTAGATATCATGGCAATTTCGTGTAAAAAACGCTTATCTTCGGTGTTCTCTGTGACAATATGACCGGTAAATAATTCATCAACGGAGGAATCTAGTAATTTTTTTGCTGAATAAAAAAATTCTTTTCTCTTTGATAATGCACTCTGAGTAGGTTTTATTTCACTTTGGGGCTGACTATTGGTAATAAACCTTTTAAGCTTTGCATGACTACCGTAGTTTTGCTTAATAGCGGTTGATAAAGACTCTATAGTTTGTTGGTATTGTTGGTATGCTTTATCTTCAAGAAAAGGTTTAGTTTTCAAGATAAAATCTTGTAATGCCGATATACCTGGTATCAAACAAATAGCTGATAATCCATTACCTTGATGATTGATTGTTTTAAGCACTCTTTGACAATTAGAATTGTTATAATTTAAAAATATTCCCATACCTCTAATGGTTTTAACATTTGCAGGAAGCTTATTAACAATTTCTATTAAGCATTTCTTAACTTGCTCCCCTATAAGGTTTAAACTTTGTAACTCTTTACTTGATATTGTCATATTATTCTTTGCGATTAATCAGGAAGCTAGATAAATTAAACGCCACTGTCAATTATATAATCGAGTAGTGGCGTTGTATCAAATGTTAATCTTTAATTTTTGATATTATAAAGATCAACCCATTATACGAAAACTATTTAAAATTCGTAAGTAGCACCTAAATAAAATGAACGACCTATCGCATCATAAATATTCGATCCCTGTGTTAGGCCTGGTAATAATTGTGGACCTTTATCCATTAAGTTACTCACACCAGCATAAGCTTCAATGTTATCACTAATAGTGTATGCACCACGTAAATTCACATAAATGACAGAATCAACATGGTTACTAGGATATATCGGGTCAGCAGAATCTGTTACCGCAATTTTAGAGCTTCCTAAATAATTGAACGTTAAATTTGCGTTCCAGTTATCTTGCCTGTAGGTCGTACTGAAATAACCACGGGCTTTAGGGTTATTTAAAATATCTACCCCTTCAACAACTTCATCAGGCTTGTTAGCATTTACGACTTGATCTCGCTTATCATAATAACTACCAACTAAGTTAAATAATAATGAACCCGCACCAACATCAACTTGATAATTTACTTCAACATCATAACCTTTAGCAGAAAGCTCGGCGACATTCACTTTTTGATTTCTTAACGAAGAAATTTCAAACGGTAAATCTGCATTAGCGCCATCTCGAGTTGAAAGAGTACAAAATGCATTGGTATCCATATTGGAAAAGTCATAACAGTTATTTAATATTTCTCCTGTTGTCGGTGTTGATATGGCTTCATCAATTTGGATATCCCAATAATCAAGGGCAATTGAAAAGCCTTCAGCTGGTGTCAAAACAATACCAAAACTAGAAGTTGTTGATTCTTCAGCTGCTAAATTCGCATTACCTGATTTATAAATTGCAGCCTCACCACCCTCTGTAAATGCGGTCCAATCTTCTGGAATACCAAAAGATGCACAGTTTGCTTTTCTTTGTACTGTATTAGAGCCCGTATTAATATAACTAGACGAACATGGATCGTTGATTTTCTCAAAAACAACGGTCTCAGGTTGGAAAAGTTCACCAACATTTGGCGCTCGAACGGCTAAGCCATGAGAAGTACGAAAGCGAACTTCATCGTTTAATACCCAATCTAGTCCAAACTTATAAGCCGTTTGACCACCTACGGTACTGTAATCAGAATAACGTAAAGCTGCTTCAAAAGTTAAGTCTTGGGCAAAGCTAGCATCAGTAACTAAAGGAACTAATACTTCAGCAAAGATTTCAGAAACATCATAATCACCTGAAACTGCCTGCATAGGCCCCCCCCAAGTAACGCCTACTAAACCATGGCCATTTTTCATTTGAGTGAGTTCTTTATCAGGCGTTGATTTACTTTCTTCTTTACGGTATTCAAGACCAGCTGCAAATTGAATTGCACCAGCATCTAACTCATATAAATCACCATTAATACTAAAGTTGGCAACAAATTGATTTAACTCACCTCTTTGAGCTAAGTCATCACGTACCCAAGCAGAGGCTTCAGCAGACACTGACTTATAACCAAATGGGTTAATTGGCTGACAACCACCACTGGTATCAGCACACACTGGATTACCATTACCATCAGCAACAACATTGGTACCTTGTAAAAACTTATCAACATAAAAGCTATGCTGTTTAAGTGTTACATTAGTTTGACCATATTGAACAGTAAAGTCATAACCTATTTCATCAGATAAATCACCACTTGCGCCAAACACCATTTGAATAGTTTCAAACTTGTTTTCAATGGTATTATCAAAACTATCGAAAGCTTTACCAACATAAACATGGTCTAAACCTGCAGCATCCATTGCTGAAGTCACTGAAGTATAAGGTGCTAAATATGGGTTATTACGATTAACAACCGCAATAGGACCATAAGCAGCTTCAGCAAGCCCCCCTTGATATTGCGTATTACCTGTAGTATTTGAATATTTGATATCAGCAAAAATTTCATGATCGTCCCCTACTTCATAACTAGCTACTACACTTGCAACAATACGCTCTGTAGGCACACTTAAATTATCATAAGGATGTGTTTTATAGTTATCTCCACCCTCACATGGTATGGAGAAGGGTGTAGCACAAGCACCTGGATCATAGTTCTTAAGTGTCCCATCAGGATTTAACGTTTGTGGCGCTAAATCACCAATAGGACCATACCCTAAACCACCAATACTAGGTACATATCCAAATGGCGTACCAGCGATAACCCCAACATTATTTAATGGAGTAAAACCAATATCATAACCAATACGTTTTTGCGGTAAACCAGAGTTTTCTGTATAAACTTCACTATTCACCCAACTTATTGCTTCTTTTGACCAAGAGCGATCTTTTGAATGTACATTTTGACGGTCAGTATAATCTAATGACGCCATTAGGTTACCTTTACCATTATCAAACGATAAACCGCCCAATAAACTTAAAGTAACTTCTTCGCCATCACCTTCAGATGTTTCGCCGTATTTAACATCAGCTTTAAAGCCATCATAAGATTTTTTCATAATAAAGTTAACCACACCAGAAACAGCGTCAGCACCATAAACAGCACCAGCAGCTCCTGTGATAACTTCAACACGTTCAATCATTTGTACTGGAATAGTACCAACATCAATTGAAGTATTGCTTACTGAACTACCTACATGACGACGACCATTAACCAATACCAAGGTACGATCAACACCTAAGCCACGTAAGTTAGCTAATTCTAAACCAGCGCCAGCATCACCTGTTCCGCCTGAGCCACTACGTGCGCCAACACTGCCAGATATAGCAGGTAAGCTGTTTAATAAGTCACCTGTGTTTGTAAAACCAAGTTGTTCAATTTGTTGAGCATCGATAACAGTAGTTGGTACTGGTGTAGCAGCTGACGAACGCTGAATACGTGAACCGGTGACTTGAATTGTTTCTACTTCTTCATCAACAACTTCTTCTGCAGATAAAACTGTTGTAGATAAAGCACAAGCAATCAAAGCTAGATTAATTTTTGAATATTTAAACCGCATTTAATTTCCCCTATTTTTTATAGTTATTTTTCTATTCATATCAAATCCATCAGGAATGAATCTCAGATGCACCCTAGATTTATACAGTAGTAGAATAACAAAATAAAATATTAATAACAAAAAGCAGCCAGAACATGCTACAAAAATTAACCAATTGAAAATTATAGATATAATATAGATTTGTATAGATTTAAACACATACATATAAATACAAAAGATGTAACAATTGTTGTTTACATTATTATTTGAAGATAGTCTGCATAAAAACAGAACATCTTGTTTTTATGAGGTTTTAAGTTAGGTATTGATTCTATTGAAATGTTTTTTTGGTAACGTTGATAGGCTTGAATCTCACGCAATATCCCCTCTTAAACACCATCAGAACTAGATATAAAAGTATTAATTTATTCTAATAATTGTAAAACTCTCGAGAATTGAGAGTGCTTTGAGAGATATTCAGATATGCATACTCGAACACTAGATATGGCTCCTGTATATCTAAAACTTTTGTGGTCCGATACTTTTGGTAATCTACTTATCTGAACAAAAAACCTAAAGCTAAATAACTAGCTATTCCGTAAACAGATAATAATGTCAGAGACATGAATACGCCTCGTATATTATCTTTTCCTGTAAGATAACTATAAGTGTAACCTAGACGCGATATTGGAAAGACAAGAATCCATGCCCAAGCAGCTAATTGGCTTGGGGTAACAAAAGAAAACACAAACACAAAAAGAACATAATAAATACTATTCTCAGTAGTATTTCTGTGTGTATTTAAACACCTTTCAATCTCGAAACTACCTTTATCAGTAACATCCTGTTTTTTACAACCATTTGAAAGCCACTCTTCAGGTGATGCAAATATTTTATATCGATTTCGGGTTAATTCAGTGACTGTCATTATCCAAGAGTGGTTGATAACTAAGATTATGGCTGAGATTGAGATTATCCCGAATAACTCTTTTGACGGTGTAGATATTTGGACTGGTTCTATACCAAACATGAAATTCAAACCTATAGCTAATACTAACACCCCATAAGGGTATGCTTTTATAATCCAATAAGAATTATTTTGAGTAACTTCTTCAACTTTCATAATTTCCCTCACTCGTAAAATCACTTTGTTAAGAGCTTTTACAGATATTTTCTAAACCAACTAACTAACTCTTTATCTGCTTTTTTCTTGTTTAGCATTAAACCATGATCATCTTCAGGATATAAGACAAGCTTATGCGGAATGTTATTTGATGATAACGCTACGGCTAGATCAATAGAGTGATTAACAGATACACGCTTATCGTTTGTGCCATGTAGAAGTAAAATTGGAACATTTGGGGATAAATCATTAACCCACTTTAATACCGAACGCTTTTCTAATTCTGCTATTTTATTGCTCTTATATTCAGGAATTCGATGTTTATACACTTTTTCCATTTCAGGACGATATTCTAAACCTTTCAATAAATCTGAATTACCAGCGATAGTTGCTACAGCTTTGACATACTGGACTTCCCAGACATCACTAGACAGTTTCTAACTCAGAAAAATACGCTTCCTCAAATTTAGCAGGTGACACACCGC
>JBFONU010000033.1:0-5145 GCA_040779345.1 Colwelliaceae bacterium 6441
GGAAAATTTACAGTTGGCTGTTTTCGCTGCGCTCAACATTTTAGCCAACAATAAATTTCCCCTTATTGGGGCGTTAGGTAACAATCATAGCAAGGAGCAAAAATGAGAATTCAGGCAGATGTAGGGACAATCGACATTCTAGGTCATTTAATACTTTGGTTTATTTTAATATTAATAACATTTGGTATTGGCGCTTTCTTTTTCCCTTATTCATTTTCTAAATTTATACTTAATCGTTCACAATTAATTGATGAAAATGGCAACCAAAGGCAAATGGTATGTCACACAGATATATTTGGTAATATTGGTCATGTAATTCTTTGGATTATTATTTCTATAATTACATTTGGTTTAGGTTACGCTTTCTACTTTTACAAGGTCTGGAATTACTCTTTAAATAATACATCTATTGAGTAATTTGTTACCTAACAAGTCATTTCAGCAGGACAAAAAACAGTTGGTTTTTGCTCGTGCCTCGCTTATTTTAACCAACTATTTTATTGCCTCTGAATGAGGCGTTATATCACTAAGGATTTACATTGGACGTTAATAAGCTCACAAACATCATATATGACAACGCATTAGAGTTTAGTATTTCGGATGATAAATGGCGTATTGGAAAAGATAGAACATTTTCTAAGGCTTGGTTTAAGGAATGTTACCCAAACTTGGCAATCGGTCAAGATAACAAGAAAGGTAAAGATAAAATACCAGGATGGTATTGGTTTAAAACAGACGCTCCAAACGATTATTTACTTACCTTAGATGCAGAAAAACCACCCCTAAACTATCTAAAAACAGGTTCAGAAAAGTATATTTCAATTAAAGACAAAGCAACGGCTAACATATCCCAAATAAAAGGAGCGCTAATTAGTGATAGTGGTTCAAGGGTCGTATATAACGGACATGAAATCTGGCTATCTGGACGATTAGGAGGCCATTTTTACTCTCCTAATACGAAAACAGGTGCGTTAAGGCTTTCACAGCACCAGAAACTGAATAGCAAAAAGTACCAATGGTCAGTATTAGTTTTTTCTGAAGATATGATTGCTAATCTACCTGCTTCAGTCTCTTCAACAGAAAAACAACAAATTGCATCTCTTATAGAGTCAAAAAATAGTATGGGACGTCGACTAATAGAATCAAATTGGCGCTCGCTTAATGGTTGGCCGATATTAGCAAGAGCGTGATATAACAAGTCAATCAAGGCGGGACTGCTAACAGTTTGCTCGGTTTCGCTTCGCTACACATTTTAGCAAACTATTACCAGCCCCTTATTGGGGCGTTATATTCCCCAACTAATTCAGTCAATAAAGTTTTAGGTATTGGTATTTTTTAAAGTGTTTAGCGTGTAATTCTTTTGGTTGGTTTTGTGCTGTTGATTTTGGTGTTTAAATCTTAGTTTATTATAAACCTGCCATTATCCACGTTTAGGTTTACGTTGGGGTAATGTTGCAGTTATAGTTGTAAAATCAGGTTGTTGTGGTTAGCTCTGTAAAGTTGCTTAGCTAAATATAACAAGCCAATCAAATGGACTCGTAACAGTTGGCTGCGTTCCACTTCGTTTCACAGTTTAGCCAACAATTACTCGCCACTTATTGGGGCGTTAGTACTACTTAAGGATGAGTCGCATAATGAAATATTTTTATATACCTCTAATTCTCTTATTTACTTCCTTTGGTACGAAATCAGAATGTTTGTTTGTTGAAGATAAATCCAAAATTAGTGAGCTTTTGGACTTAAGAAAAATGGCTAACTTGGTCATGGATGCTGAAGGGAAAAATTGCGATGATATTAAGGACACTATTTTGCGTAGTTCGTGCCAATGTAAGTATCGTAAAACGCCATTAATTCAATTTAGAGCAGATTATGCATCTTTGCTTAAGAATAACCCTAACTACAGTAATAGAATGGTTTGTTTTTCAAAGGGCAATAACGGAATATCAATAAATTTCATTGGCTATGAACACATTAGCAAATGGTGTAGGTAGTACTAACAAGGCAATAAAGCAGGAAAATTTACAGTTGGCTGTTTTCACTGCGTTCAACAATTTTAGCCAACTACAAATTTCCCCTTATTGGGGCGTTATATTTTAAGGAGTAAAGTATGAGCATCATTGCGGATATATTTGTTTGGCTTTTAATTGATACTGCCTTTGGTTTTTTGTTTTACTCAACAGGCTGTCTTATTTTAAAGTTTTTTACGCTTGGTAGTTATAAAATGGAGTTTAAGGATTTCGCTACTTTTAAAGGTGCAAAATCGAGGAAAGTCACTTCAATTATTATCTTAGGTATTAGCTTTTATATCTTAATAATTGCACTTATTGCGTATTCAAATAGTTAAAATATAACAAGCAATTAAAGCGGGACTTTTTACAGTTTGCTTAGTTTCGCTTCGCTACACAAATTTAGCAAACTAATAAAAAGCCCCTTAATGTGGGCGTTATGCTCTATAGTCTGCAACTCAGATTATGTTAACTAAATAAGTTTAAATAAAAGGAATTACTTTGCTTACATTTCACATTATAGCTGGATCTTTCGTTCTAATATTTGGTTTAGGTTCCTTAATTTTTCAAAAAGGAAATAACCTTCATCGTCACTCAGGGAATTTATTTTTCTTGTCATTGATACTAATGGCTGTGAGTGCAATATTTTTAGCTGATGATCCTACCATTGCCATTTCATCTATATATTTTGCTTCAACTGCATGGGTAGTAACCATAAAACCAGAAAAGAAGACTGGTATTTTTGAAATAATTGCACTTATTACGATTTCATTAATATGCGCTAGATATTTTTATGTAGCCACAACATCAGAACCTGGTTTTATGGTAACAATGTTCTACATCTTCGGGACTATAGCTTTACTTGCTGCACTCCTTGACCTTAATTATATTGTCCGTGGTGGTTTAATTGGCGTTCACAGGATTTCTCGTCACTTATGGCGTATGTGCTACGCGATGCTTGGGGCAGTGTTATCCTTTGTTGCCAATACTTCAGACAAATGGCCTCAATTTATCGATGCAAATTTACCAATTTATGCATTGATTGCGATAATGCTATTTTGGCTAATACGCGTGTTATTTACTAAATGGCTAGATAAAAGTACAAACTTCATTGGAAAAGGCTCAAGTATTGTTAAATTAATCAACAAAAGAGCATAACAAGTCATTAAAGCAGGAAAATTTACAGCTGGCTGTTTTCACTGCGTTCAACATTTTAGCCAGCTATAAATTTCCTCTTAATGAGGCGTTATATTCCTATTGTTAACAAGGACGACTATGAATAATCAAAAGTATTTGATTTTTGCTTTTATTGGAGGAATGATAATTATATGGGCAATTTATGTAAATAATCGAATAAATATTAATAGCCAGTATATGCAAAGTATCTTAGAGTTAAATATTGAGGTGCTAGAAAATAATGAGGTTGAGACAAGTACTAAATTAACCTTAAAAGAAACGTTTGAAAAAACGATTACCCGTCAAAACAATGACCGTACACTGGCAATTTACCCTCTTTTAGGGATTGGTTTTATTTTTCTGATATATTCCGTTTTCGTTCGAATTAATTCGTTCAGAGATGATTAATATAACAAGTTGCTCAAACGGACGCTAAACAGTTGGCTAGCTTCGTTCCTCGCATTTTAGCCAACAATTTATTGCCGCTTAGCAAGGCGTTAAGTTGCTATGGGGATAATATGCCGCTTAAGATTGATCATTTAACTTTTTTGGTTACATCATTAGAAGAGAGTATGCCGTATTATGATAAATTATTATCTTTAATAGGATTTGAAAAGTTACGGGATTATGTATGGACAGATGGGGAAGGTTTTTTCTTTCAATTTGATCAAGCTAAAGCTGGTACAAGTGAATATGAAAGGTATCGAGCAGGCATGAACCATATAGGTTTCTGCGCACCTTCACCCGAATTTGTAATTGATGTACAAAGACAGATGAAAGAGTCTGGTTTTTTGGTTCCTGAAACACAACATAGGGGAGATGCAGTCGCTTTGTTTATGAAAGATCCTGACGGTATTCGTTTTGAAATTACATATTACACGCCAGGAATGGCTGTAGTAGATTAGTGTTTCGCAACTTAACAAGTTGCTTAAACGGACACAAAACAGTTGGCTGTGCTCGTTCCTCGCAAATTTTAGCCAACGGTTTTTAGCTGCTTAGCAAAGCGTTATGTTACTAATTATCTTCCGGGTTTAACCTGCTGATGAACTGGTGAAATTCCAGAGAAAAGATAATAATTAAAAGGAATAATAATGAAAAAAATATTTGGAAGCCTACTTCTATTAACATCAATAAGCTGTTTTGCTGCAACTGATGTACATAACACTAAATTAGAATTTGTGTATCAACTAGACAGTCAATCAACTTCATTTGAATTTAGCACCGGTACAATGCATTCGTGCGGTAGCACATATTATAGAGTGAACAGCCCAAATGATGAGGTTGCCAATAGAAAATTTGCTACTGCTTTGCTAGCATTTGAAATGGATGCATTTTTTACATTTCATGATACAGAGGTTTGTGACGGAAACCGCTCTATAGTCAAATGGGTCAGGATCGTTAAGTAACATAACAAGTAATTAAAGTGGGACTTTTTACAGTTTGCTCGGTTTCACTTCGTTCAACATTTTAGCAAACTATAAAAAGCCCCTTAATTGGGCGTTATATTTACAAGGAGGTTTAGTGTTTTATTTCAAGCTCTATGATGACAAAAGGTTAAAAAATCTCAAGCATAGTAAGAAAATTGAGATCGTAAATAACGCTGTGAAGCTATATAGAAAAGACAAACCATTAAATATTTCTAGTCGATTATTAACCTTGTTTATTTGGTGCGGTATTCCTTCTTTAATATTATTTTTAGTATTCAGTTTCAGCTTTGCTATTGGTTGGTTTGCTCTATCTACCTTCATCCTTAATATCAAATTAGCTAATGATGAAAGCGTAGATATCGAAACTTACCTAAATCAGGTGTTAGAGTAATGTAAATATAACAAGAATTTAAAGCGGGACTGCTAACAGTTTGCACGGTTTCGCTTCGCTACACATTTTTGTTCTGCACAACTAAATCAGGACACATTTCTTAAGGAATTTTGTTCATACTCTACTGGTGATAGATCACCATTAG
>JBFONU010000034.1:0-4651 GCA_040779345.1 Colwelliaceae bacterium 6441
TAATAACTAGGTTTAATAATATAATTGATAACTCCGGTAAATCCATTTACGACAATACTCCTGATAATGCTAACGCCCTAATAATGGGCAAAAAATTGTTGGCTAAAATGTTGAGGAACGAAAACAGCCAACTGTTTTTTGTCCTCATTTATTAACTTGTTATATTGCCTTACGCTTATTTTGATGTAAAGAAAGCATTAGTATTGGAGCAAGTAAAGTTGCAACGATGTCACCTAGGTCGAAAAACATTGAAGTCCAATATTGCTCCATTTCGTATGTTAATGCACCGGCAGTAACCATTAAAGTCGACTTATTAAATGCATTAACATTAATGTTTGGTTGGACTAAGGGAATGAGTGACAAAATTCCAAATAAATATAGAAAACTCGGAGAAGAGCCTAAAAATATATCTAAGACACTATTGATACCAAATACATCAGCTCTAGTTAGCTTCACTATAATGGCAAAAACTAAACATATAATGAAGTTAGCTATGTAAAACTTTTTATCTCGAAATGACACGCCAGCTCCTTGGCAATATAACGCCTCGTTAAGTGGCAACAAATAGTTGGCTGAAATTAGCGACGAAGGAGCAAAAGCCAGCTGTTTTTGTCCTGCTTTAACGACTTGTTATACAACTAAAGTTCGTTGACACCAATCTTCTTTAAATTTTCTTCATTTCTCGAATACCAAAGCTCATACCTATCTTCAAAGTCTTTTATTTTAGCCTTATAGTTTCTTTTGTTAATAGAGTCTAAAGTACGTTCAATTTCGTCAAAAACATTAGATGAAAATTCAGTTAGTGTTAAATAGTTATTTTCAACTTCAGAAAGCCTATTAATCTTTTCTTGCATCGATTCTTTATTACTGGTCAATCGAGTCACTTTATCGTCTAATAATTTCTTTTCTGTTTCTAATTTACGTATTTTCTCTTGATCTTTATCATTAGTGTTTCTATAAGACTTTAGTTCCAATTCAATACTTGCATAACGAGTTTTATACTCATTTATTTGCTTGTCCTTGTCTGCTATGAGAGTCGTGGTTGCTTCATCCGTTGAGCTAACAGTTCGACCTAGTTTATCTTCAAATTCCATCCTTTGTTTTTCTATTTCTAATTTATGCTCTTTTAACAGGTTGTCTTTTTCTGCTTTTAACTCCTTACGTTCAGTTTGTAAGAAATCTACTTTGTCGTTAAGTGCTGATAATTCAATTTCATTTGTTCTAAGCTTTTCTTCAGAGCTCTCATGCTGTTTTTTAAACTCTTTAAGCTCCTTGATGTCCTTTTCAAGTGTTTCAATTCGACTCTGCTTAGCGTCGTTATCAAACTTTAACTGAGTTTTATTTGCTTCTCCCCAATATGTTAAGCCCGCGATTACCAAAAGAAAGATAATAGCGGTTTGTAACGGCGTTGCATGTAGGAATACATTACTTAACACTTTTAGAAAAGGTCTAGTTTCAGTGGGAACGGCTTCTTCCAAACTTTCATTTTGTTTGTTATTTTTTGGGGCTACGCATTTGACATTTGAATTTTCAACAGCAGGTTTTTCAGGGGGCGAATTTGAATTTGGATTATTTGATATTAACTTTGCTTGTTCTCCCCACGGAGTTAACAACATCTCGACACCTGTTCTAGTATTGCTAGCAATACCACTGAATAGTAAGGCTGTTTTTGTTTGCTGTTTAGATAAGTTTAGTTCGCCCTGTAATTTCTCTTTCTTAACGTTACCTTGTAGGGATGCAATCCTTTTGTTTAGTTTTCCAACAACTTTCTCTCCAACTTTAACAATCGTTTGCTCAACTGCAGTTTCTCTAGCTGTAAACTCTTTTTTAGATTTGAATTTTTGATATTCGTTATCTTTTATAAGTTCATTTTCAAACATACGCCCTCCTTGCATGCGTTGCTGATAGATAGTTGTATAACGCCCCAATAAGGGGAAATTTATTGTTGGCTAAAATGTGAAGCGAAGCGGAACCAGCCAACTGTAATTTGTCCCGCTTGAACAGCTTGTTATATGCCAATTACTCTAAAGCTTATGAATCACTTTGTAATAGAATACTATAAGATTTAACAACGCCTAACCAGTTACTGTTAGGCGTGATAGAAATAACAATCCAGCCTTCCTTTTTTAACTCGAATATACGATCGTTAAGTTTTGAAACATCAACTTCAGGATACCAAAACCTTTTGTGCTTTTTAAACTCAAAAACTATCTGCTCCAATTTTTCATCCTTAAATAATAATCACCACAATTTTCATGGCATATAACGCCTTGCTCACCGGCACAAACTGCGGAGAGCGTTTTTGTGTAAAGTGGCGCGCAGCGGCACACAAAAACGAGCGTAGCAGTATGTGTCCGAGTGCAGCAACTTGTTAGCCCTTAATATTTTAGTTTCTGTTTTATTAGGTATTCTGCTACGGCTTGATAAGCAGGCAACGAGGTTGGGTCAATCTTCGCGTTTTTTGCAGTAGGAAAGGACGAGTACCGCACAATAACCATTTCAGCGGTCGGATCTATGTAAATCGTTTGGCCGTGAACACCTCGAGCCGCTATCGCGCCATGATCATTATGAAAGAGCCACCACATGCTTTTGTAGCTACCGCCAGAAAGCGTGTTATATCCAGCTTTGGCAAAAGCAGCTTTATCACCACCGACTAATATATTTTCAACAACCTTTTCAGAGAAAAGTTGTTGCCCATTGAACTTGCCTCTGTTAAGAATTAATTCTCCAATACGCGCGAGGTCGCGCAGGCTTGCGCTAAGTCCACCGCCAGCGAACGGCATTCCTTTAGCGTCAACGGTCATATAACCATCCTGCTCTGTTCCGATCTTGCTCCAGATTCGATCCGACAAAAGTTGTGCAACATCTTTACCGGTAACTCTGGCGATAATCCAGCCCAGCGCATCCGTATTAATAGTCTTGTATCCAAAGGCCTCTCCGTGAACACCACTTTTCTCAACTGTTTGCAGATACTCCAGATAACCATTCGGACCCTTGTAATCTTTAGGCTTCGGCAGAGGACTTGCCGCCTTGGAGTAAAGCCATATATCAGCGTTAGGATCGGAATAATCTTCGCTATAATCAAGAGCTGTTGTCATATCCATAACTTGCCGGACTGTCGCACTCCCAAATGCACTATTCTTGAGTTCAGGGATGATAGAAGAGACCTTGGCGTTCTCCTTAAGCCTTCCTTCAGCGATCAGTATTTCTGCCAATAGCCCCGTAAGTGACTTGGTCATCGACATAGCCGCGTGCTTTCCTGTTTCACTAAGACAACCAAAATATTCTTCGTAAACAATTCGTCCCTTATGTAGGATTAGAATACCGTCGGTATAATTTGCTGATAAAGATTCAGCCCATGTCATCTCACGCTCAGCGTTGATCGGCATGAACTTAATTGAATTGATATTTTTATCTTTGGCGTAAGCAAAAGACTCTGGAGAACCGATGCCCCTGCTTACCTGTTTGGTGGGCATAAGCTCTCGAATGTGACAAACAGTCCACCTCAATTTGGGAAAACTAAAAAAATCAGACTCCGGTTGCATAATAAGTTTATCTGCCGGTGGTGGAAATCCAACCATCCAATTCATTTTCGCTGGGTTCGATTCCTCAGCATTTAAGCTATTGGATGATTGATCACTTGCATAGCTTAAGGTACTCAACATTAATGTGAAAAATAGAATCGTGAGTCTCATAATTATTCCTATTTTTTTAAACGTATGACAGCCTAGACTGAGGGCTAACGCCCCATTAAAGGGCTTAAAATTGTTGGCTATAATGTTGAACGAAGTGAAAACAGCCAACTGTTTTAAGTCCGTTTGAATGGCTTGTTAGGTGCTGCTTTTCTGTAGGTTAACACCAAAACTAATAAAAGCTACCCTTAACCAAAACCTGTCTTGAGCCATTAAAAACTAAATTTTAAATAATTAATAGCTTTACCACAAACTTGTTTGTAAAAGCGTAAAGCTTATTAATGTTTGAACCTAAACAACCAATGGCGAAACACACCAACACGTAAATTATTTTAAGTCTTTAAGTTAATGCACATAACGCCTCACTAAGAGGCAAAAAATTGTTGGCTAAAATTAGCGACGAAGGAGCAAAAAGCCAACTGTTTTTTGTCCTTTTGAGTGACTTGTTATGTAATTTTGCTCAAATTTAGATTACTTTTAAAACCTCTGCTTTAGTGCTAGAAAATGAGAATTGTTTTAAAAGGTTTTCCATCTCTAGTTTTGTTGGCTTTTCAAGCAAACTTGATAACTCTTCAACTAGCTCTAGTTTACTACTGTCATGGGTAAGTTTACTAACTAATACACTTAAACCGTCATAACTAAAACTGTTTGAAAAATTATCTTTTTGGGATATTAAGAACTCAATTTTGTTGCTATCTAATTCAATAAAATCAAGCTTAGTCGCTAAATATTCAAAATCGGAAATAGATTTTTCTTCTTGATTATTTACTACATTCACATCTGGTCTGGTATCAGTTGTGATTTTGCATGACATTAATATTAAGCTTAAAAGGATAATTGAAATATTTGATTTATACATTTGTGCTCCTTGCATCTCGAATTACATAACGCCCCATTAAAGGGCTTAAAATTGTTGGCTAAAATGTTGAACGAAGTGAAAACAGCCAACTGTTTTAAGT
>JBFONU010000035.1:0-4632 GCA_040779345.1 Colwelliaceae bacterium 6441
AAACCTGAGAAACTATTAATAGAATTAGTTGCGGTATATAACGCCCATTTAAGGGGCTGATAATTGTTTGCTAAAATGTGTAGCGGAGCGAAACCGAGCAAACTGTTAGCAGTCCCGCTTTAAATTCTTGTTAGCTGTATCTACACCAATACTACTTAATGAAATAACCTATAGGAAGCCATTTACCACTAGCTTTACTTAACGTTAAGGTTTCGGTTGCTGATTTTTTATTTTGAAAATCAGTTTGAAATTGAATAACTAAATATTCACCGTCTGGAACACCAGGAAGTGTTGTGTATTCTTTAGCACCTAACTCTGAACGTGAATTTACTTTACCTAAAGGAGTACGAACACCTTTAAGGGCTTTATCCCATTTATTTTGTGATAGTTGTGATTGAAAAAATGAATCTGATTTTTGCCAGCTATCCGAGTAATTACCAGCATCGACTATGTTAAGCCATTCCTTTGCTGCTTTTGAACCTGAAGATTCATTTGCAGAAACAAGAGAAGAAATACACAGTGTTAAGATTAATATTAGTTTTTTCATAATAATTCCTTTTATTCTAAAGTTTAATGATATTGCCATACTTAAAATACAGCTAACGCCCTGTTAAGGGGCTGATTAATGTTTGGCTAAAATGTGAAGCGAAGCGAAACCGAGCCAAACTTTAGCAGTCCCGCACTTTAACAGCTTGTTATATAACGATTATGCTAAAGCCTACTAAATTCTTTGGCTCTTTTCTTTACTATTTTCGCTAGCTTTGGAAAAGAAGAGTGGTCATTTAGTAAGATTTGTTCAGCGCAATCCTTTAGCAAAAAAGCCATGATTGATAGTTGCTCAATTTGGCTCTTCTCATAGTTTGAGTCTTTTAAAGAGCGTTCTGGGCAAAAAACGGTTAGCACATCACCTAGGTCGTAGTTTTCAAACTTTCCTTTTGAACTACCAACAGCAACTCTTGAATTTATTCCCCAGTTGATTCCTTCAACTACTATTTTAGTTTTTGCCGAAATAAACTTAACTGAATATTCGTTTTCAAGTTTATCTAAAGCTTGTTCTTGATAATCGTATGAATCTATTAAAAAGGAGAATGTTTTTCTTACGTGATCTTTGAAAATACTGGGACTACTCATAACTTTCCTTAGTTATATAACGCCCCAATAAGGGGAAATTTATAGTTGGCTAAAATGTTGAGCGCAGCGAAAACAGCCAACTGTAAATTTTCCGCTTGATTGCCTTGTTATATATTTTTCCGATTTGTACAACCAAACCAGTATGTTACACAACGTTTAACTACTATAACTGCAACACTACCGCAACGTAAACCTGAACGTGGATATTACAGGATTTACTGTTGGATTAGCCGAAGCATTGCCAAAATTAAAACCTAAAATACACCCAAAGAATTCACGACCAAGTTTCAATAAAAACACCAAAACCTGAGAAACTATTAATAGAATTAGTTGCGGTATATAACGCTTCAATAAGCGGAAATTTATAGTTGGCTATAATATTGAGCGAAGCGAAAAAAAGCCAACTGTAAATTTTCCTGCTTGATTGCCTTGTTATATTGCACTTACCAAAGATTCTTGCTATCTCCGTACCTAACAGCACATCCGGTAATATAAGATGCTATAAAAAAGCCAGCAACCGAAAATTTATTTTCAAAGTAAAATAAAGCTATTAACCCAAAGATGAGTAAGGAAAATTCAGCCAACAGCTGGTTTCGTCTTGATGTAATTCCGAAAAACAAAAACCTAAACCACAAAGGTTGCATTGCCCAGTTTTCTGATTTTTTATCAATCATTGTTATTTCCTCCGTAAGTCTGTTGATATCTATCTCAAATACAGAGGCGAGAGATTTTAGGGTTTCTATACTAGCACTTTGACCACTTTCTACACGCTGGATAGTTCTTATACTAAGCCCACTCAATATTGCCAGTTGTTCTTGTGACCATTTTTTTTCAGCTCTTAATTTTTTAACTATCATGATTAATCCTCGCTAATCTGAATAATAATGTCAAAAAAATAGACTGGCGGTTACGAAATGTACCTGACAGTATACCGACAGTGCTGATTTGGGCAATATAACGCCCCAATAAGGGGCTGATAATGCTTGGCTAAACTGTGTAGCGAAGCGGAACCGAGCCAAGCGTTAGCAGTCCCGCCCTTGATTGGCTTGTTATATTTCTAATTCATTTAGCCTTTTACGCATAGCCTCTAGATCTACATACTTATTTGTATGCTTCGCGTAAAAAGTAGTTTTACCAACAAGGGTAGCAAAATGGATGAATACAATACTGATAGCAATACCTGCACCGACAAGAAATGCTTCAAAAGGTAGCTCTAGATTAATAAGTGAAACGAAGGAAGCTAAAAATAACAAAGCCCCTAACACTAGGTATTTTGTTCGTTTGTTTTTTAACTTAGCTTCATCGAAAGCTTCCATGCCTTTAAGAGACTCTTCAAGGGCTTTTTTTTCGTTGAATTTTTCAATATCTTCTGAATTCATCTCACTATCCGTATGGAAATATAACGCCTCACTAAGAGGCAAATTACAGTTGGTTAAAATACGCGACGAAGGAGCAAAAACCAACTGTAATTTGTCCTTTTGAGTGACTTGTTAGCAGTACATTAACGTACCGCTGTTACTGTTATCTCAATTAACACATCATCTTCAAGATCTACGCCTAAACAAGCTCTTTGCGGCCAATCTTGAGGCTTGTCACCAAACCATTCACACCAAACTAAATCCATTGATGGTTTAGAATTCATATCTGCGATATATACTTGAGCTGATACTATTCGAGCTTTATCGCTACCAAGCTCAATTAAATTATTTTGAATTGTATCCAAGGCTAATCTGGTTTGCCCCTTGATATCTAAAGAAGTATCTGATGATGTAGCTACAGTCCACACTAAATCTTTATATGCCGAGGACTTATTACGCCCATTATAAATGCCACGCTTACGTTCTATCACTGAATTATCCTGTACTGCTAACGCCCACATTAAGGCGCTGATAATTGTTTGCTAAAATGTGTAGCGAAGCGAAACCGAGCAAACTGTTAGCAGTCCCGCTTTAATTGCTTGTTATGTGCGCCTAAAACCTAAGTTACAGCTTAAATTATCAATTTCACCTGATTTGCCATTACCACCAAATGAAACAAAACTTAAATTGGTTAGTGATTCTAATGAATATTCATTACTGAGATTAACATTATCAAGCCATAAATTTTCAATAGTTATAAATCTAGATATTATTTCAATAGACTTATCCGTAATTAATGTAGAGTTTAAATTAAGACTTTTAATACTGTGCAAGAAAGGTAAATTAGATATGCCTTTATCTGTAACCTTAGCCCCATCTAATGATAATGAAGTCACATGAGATGGGATATTTTTTAAGTCCTCATCTGACATATTTGCACCATCAATAATACATTGTGAATTGGACATATTTATCTCAACTTAATCGGTAGCACCTAACTATGAAGCGCACATAACGCCTTGCTAAGCGGCAATAAATTGTTGGCTAAAATGCGAGGAACGAAGCTAGCCAACTGTTTAGCGTCCGTTTGAGCAACTTGTTATATTAATCATCTCTGAACGAATTAATTCGAACGAAAACGGAATATATCAGAAAAATAAAACCAATCCCTAAAAGAGGGTAAATTGCCAGTGTACGGTCATTGTTTTGACGGGTAATCGTTTTTTCAAACGTTTCTTTTAAGGTTAATTTAGTACTTGTCTCAACCTCATTATTTTCTAGCACCTCAATATTTAACTCTAAGATACTTTGCATATACTGGCTATTAATATTTATTCGATTATTTACATAAATTGCCCATATAATTATCATTCCTCCAATAAATGCAAAAATCAAATACTTTTGATTATTCATAGTCGTCCTTGTTAACAATAGGAATATAACGCCCTAATAATGGGCAAAAAATTGTTGGCTAAATTGTTGAGGAACGAAAACAGCCAACTGTTTTTTGTCCTTATTTATTAGCTTGTTATATGACCACGCTAAACTATTTATCAGGATTAGTCATCTTTTCTAATATCACTAAAATCAACCAATGACTCTTCAGCTCCATTCATATATAGCCGTTTTTTCTTTTTGGGATAATCGCAAACATCTAGTTCCAAATTTACTCTGGCACAAATGAAACTCAATGACTCATCACTGTTATTAAAAATTGTATGAGCAGCCCCATCCTTTTGAAACCCAAGAAAATCACCTACAGAAATGGGGTATGATTTTTCATCAATTATTACTTCTCCCTGCCCCGACAAAATATAAAAGCACTGCTCTTCGTATAAATGGCGATGATATTCAGAATATTCATGCCCTGGCTCTACAGTCATTATTTGGAAGCCAAGATCTGTTAAACCAGTTAGAGCTCCAAGCGACTTGGTTTTACGAATAGCATTAGAGTTTAGTAGGTGAACTTTGGATTGACCTTCCATATTTTGAATATCTGATGACTTAATAAATTCTTTTGGTGTTTTCATCTGTGTTTCCAAGTAAAAATATGATTCCAACTGGGCATATAACGCCCCATTAAAGGGCTTAAAATTGTTGGCTATAATGTTGAACGAAGTGAAAACAGCCAACTGTTTTAAGT
>JBFONU010000036.1:0-4263 GCA_040779345.1 Colwelliaceae bacterium 6441
TAATGGTGATCTATCACCAGTAGAGTATGAACAAAATTCCTTAAGAAATGTGTCCTGATTTAGTTGTGCAGAACAAACGCTGGGATAAGCCCAAATGAGTCAGAACGAAGGTACTGGTTAAACTACAAAACCGTGGCCAATTTTACTTGACCACTTCACTACAATATAAAATCTAATCTGAACTAATACAGGTTAGAATTATCTATATCAGAGTGTAAATTCTCAAAGGATAAGATTGTAAATAATTCAGAGTACTCATCCTTGAACTGTCGATATAACTCTTTAGGACAAATATGGACTCCGTCATTATTATCTTTTTGACCTTGATAATATGATTTTTGAAACATTAGTTCCATTAAGTGCATCAACTGTTTAGTTTCCATTTTTATTTGTGTCTTCTTTTGCTGGCATCATTTTACAATATGGATAATCTTTACAAATATCAAAAAGGGAAAACTTATTGTTTTCTGTATTACTTTCTTTTTTAGTGACATCATCTTCTTTTTTTTCTTTGATGATTTCATCTTCGATTAAGTTCGCATTAGATGACAATGTATTAAACATAGATAGAATGATGAATAGTGGGGCTATTTTAATTGTATTTATTTTTTTCATGTTTCTCTCTTATATACTAGGTGTGTTGAGTGTTACTTAATTGTTACTATAGTGTTTATAATGTGTGAGCATTATTTAACGCTTTAATTTAAACAATTATAGTTTACATCTTTTAAGTTCATTGCGGTCCTTATAAAAACCTTATATAATAAATCTATAAGGTTTGTAAGTTAATGATATTATTATAAAATGCATAATCTGGAAGAATACTTACTAAATGGAAGAATAAAATTTTGTGTTTCTACTTCTACACTTACCTCTAAAAATAATGCAACTGAAAAAGAGAATGTTAAACTTGACCATTTAGAATCGTTAGTTTTAAATATTTTAGTTGTAAATTTTAATAATATTGTAAGTCATGAAGAGTTTCTATCTAATTGGCGAAGCTCAGAGGCTACAGTTAATTCTTTATTTCGAGTCATTTCAAAATTAAGGGGAAAACTAAAGCAAGCAGGATTAAATGAGAAAGTAATTTTTAATACTCCAAAAAAGGGATACTCTTTAGTTGCTAATGTTGAATTCAAAAGCAGTAAAAAAGCTCCCAAACAGTCAAAAAATCTAGCGAAAAATCGTAGTAAATACAAAGTTGTGTTTTATATTGGTGCTTATTTCCTTATATTATTTGTGATATTTAGCATGTTTTATACATCAAGAAAAGATGAAACTGCTGGAATAGAGATAGGAAACATAAGTTATTTCGAGCTATTGAGTAACACTGACTTTAAACTAGAGTTAACTTCAAATTTATTAAATGACTATATAGCTTATACCATTAAAAGCAAAGAAAAAAAGTTTTGGCAAATAGAAATCTTTGATCGTTTTTCAGATAAAAATATCGTTATTAAGGATGAATATAGTAACTCAAGAAAGCCAACCTGGATTAGCGAAAATAGTCTTATTTATAGAGCCTATAATGAAGAATATTGTCGGATTAAGCTCGCAACTATTGATTATAAATATCAAACATATACATCAAATCATTTATTTTCTTGTAACCCTGAATCATATTCTTCTTCTATTGCTAAATTGAATTCATCTCAAATTTTATTTTCTGAGGCAAAACTTGGTAGTAAGGCTTCAAACTTATATAAAGGTGATATTAAAACGGGCTTAATTCAACCTCTTGATGCACATATAGCAAGTGAAGGGGGATTAGGTATATATAATGTAATTACTAGTCCAAAATCCGAATTAATAGTTTTGTTATCAAGCAAGGATGGAGTTAAAGATAAAATCAGGCTCGTAGACCCAAATAACAATTGGAAAGTCATTTGGACCGAAACATTAACGAAGACTAATGTTTCGGTTGGTTGGGACGGTACATCATTATCTTATAGAAATAATAATGGAGGAATAACTATTGTAAATTTTAAAGATCATCAAGAAGTAAATAGAATTCACTTACCGTTTATTGCCTCTATTAATAATATCAGTTCAACAAACAAAGGGTTAATATTTACTAGCGGAGACTTTGTTGCGAAAAATATTGTATACACTGATTTTGAAAGTTTGCAAAGTATACTTTTAACTGAAAGTTTATTTTCTAAAAATATTTTAGCTCATTTTTATAATGAAAGTTTAGTGTTATATGTATCAAATAAATCGGGAATTAATCAAGTAATACTTTACGATTTAAACAACAATACATCTAAACAGATTAGTTCATTTAAAAAGAACATCAAAATTGCCAACATTTCATCAAGTGTAAAGCATTCTAAAGTCGCCTTAGAACTTGGAAATGAAATAAAAATTTTTGATTTGTCTCCAGAGTTTCTTTTATCAGAAAAATCGATAAAAGTTGGAGGGATAAAACCTGAGTTTTATGATAATAAGTTTGTTTTTACAAAAATAAGTGAATCACAATCTTCCCTACATTCATTTTCTTTGGATACAGCCCGTTATAATGATTTAGGCATTCAAGGAGGTTATATAGCAAAATCTAATGGTAAAAGTCTTTTCTATTCGAAATTATATGCTCCAGGTATTTGGCAATATCAAAAAGAGGGCAAAGATAAGCTTATATTGGATTTACCCTCTAGTGCTTATAAGTGGCATATTGATAGTAATAAGATTTATTATCGCAATGATTTAGGTGAGTATTCAATATTTAATATATCCACGGGAGTTACCTCAGATTTTATCTCTCCGGCTTGTGAAAGTATTATTAATGTTAAGGGGGGGAAGTGTCTTTCATCTAGTAATTCTCCAACATCTAATAGGGTTATTTTACTTAATTGGTAATACAATATTGGTGATTTTCAGTGTTAATGAAATTATTTTTTTAATGGTAGGACATTAAAAATATAAGGTAGATATAATATTTAAAACGATGTGAGGAAGGTTAACTATTAAAGTTCATTTCTATAGAAAAATATACTTTATGTACAATAAACTGTAAAATATTCTCAAATAGGGGAGTTAATATGTGGGGACATCGCCGATGAATAATCTTAAGTATGATCAAATACTTTTAAACAGCCTAAATAACAATGAAGAAATACATTCCGAGCTGTTTGAGTATACATCTGTTTTTTTTAGCTCTATCAAGCCGGACCCAACTAATGGTCGTTTTCTTCCTTCGATTTTTATAGATGACGAGCATGCTAAGCAATTTGTTTCAAGGAAGTTAACAAAAAAACAATTGATGAACATTTATAACGCGGATGATTTCGTATTAATTGGTAAGTCTTGTATCATTAATTGTTTCAAATATGGCACTGACGACTGGAAAAAAGCTAATAATACTATAACCTCGATTATAGAATTAGCCGAGAATATATCAGTCTCTGAGATGATCCAAACACCTACTATTTATCCTATTGGAAATAATCAATATCAAATACTTACAGGTCATAGACGATTTTTTGCATTAGTTTATGTTAAAGGTTATAGTTCAACATCAGAATTTAAGTTGTATAAAAAACAACCGTTACTTGCAAAGGTTAAACAATTTCAAGAAAATGCGAGCAGAGATGAGCTCCCACAATATGGAAAGCTGCAAGCTTTTTTGAGTGCTCGTATGGAAATAGACGCGCTTAATGAAGCTAGGCAGCGTCTAGGTTTAAAGAAATTTACAGTCAAAGAAATTGCAGCAAACCTTGGTATTTCAATGGGAGCGTTTGATAATTATAATGTGTTGACTCGTTATCCAAGTGTACAGCTTGCTTACGGTGAAGGTCTGTCAATATCTTTTGTACGCATGAAAAAAATAGTTTTGACTGCTGAAAATACCTATAAAGCAGCAAACGGTAAGTCGGTATTGAACATAACAGATAAACAAAATATATCAGAAAAAATATATTCGAAGTTAATGAATTCCTCTGATGTGGTTGCGACTATAAAGCCATTTAATATTAAATCGATAAAATCACCAGAGGCTCTACAAATATTATTAAAATCAAATGTTATGGAGCTTAATACAGGTATTGATTGGAAAAATATCAATTGGCAAGAGTATGATAGTATTTCAAACGCTCTCGACAAACTATGCAACTTTCTGAATTTAGAGGGAAATAAATATATAAGTGATAGTGAATAATTGTTTTGTTCAACTAAATCAGGACACTTTCCGATGATCTGCAATAATCAAACAGGACACTTTAATAATGGAATATAATCCAATTATTGAGGTGTTAAATGACAAAACGA
>JBFONU010000037.1:0-3943 GCA_040779345.1 Colwelliaceae bacterium 6441
AAAATTTACAGTTGGCTGTTTTCGCTGCGCTCAACATTTTAGCCAACAATAAATTTCCCCTTATTGGGGCGTTAGCTTTTTCAGGGATGTTGTCAATTAAATCACTTATGAATTTTTTTAAGTATTCAATATTAGTATTAACTATGTGTATCAGTGGTTGTTCCAGTTTGATTTCTAATTATATTTCAAGCCAGCAAAGCTATGGATATGAAAATATTGCCAGTGATAAGTCATTATTTCAGCAAGGTTATGTAAAATCAGAATATTGCTCAGAGAAGCATTCTAATTGTATTAGTTACCTTAAAGCAAAACCTCTTAACGACAAACGTTTTTTGCGCTACGATGTAGCAATTGATGTGAATAAAAAAACTGAAAATATTCATTTGGAATTAACAAAAAAAGAACTACCTAATATTTTCAAGGGAACTATTGTATTGGTTCATGGGTTTAGAGCATCGAAAGAATTTATGGCAAATTCAGCTCTCTATTTTCGGTTCCTTGGTTTTAACGTGATTGCTCCAGATTTACTCGGTCATGGTGATTCAAGTGGCAAAATTAGTTTTGGCGTAAAAAGTGCTCAAATCATTAATGAGTTACTAAAGAATAATGCTGATATAGAATATCCACTCTATGTTTTAGGAAACTCTATGGGGGCTGTTGCAGCCTCTTATTTAGCGAAAGAGAATGATAATATTTCAGGTGTTATTCTTCAGGCTCCAATGACTATATTTGATAAAGCTACCGTTAATTATGCTTTAAGTTATTCTCCTATAATATCAATGTTGTTTTCGGAAAAAACTATACGTCAAAGTGCGATTAAAGCTTTAGATAACGCAAATGTATCTGTTGAGCAAACAGACATTAAGCCAATGTTATCGGGGGTGAATACTCCCGTTATGATTCTTGCGTCAACTAACGATCCTGTTGCACCTTTTGCTTATTTTAAATCTTTATCAAATAATAATGTTTCTGTATTTAAAATAGATAATCGTAGTCACCCAGGAATGAACATAATAGGGAACAAAGAGCATTTGTATATTCAAGAGTGGTTAATATCAAAAGCTAACAAGTCATTAAAGCAGGACAAATAACAGTTGGCTTTTGCTCCTGCGTCGCTTATTTTAGCCAACAATTATTTGCCTCTTAATGAGGCGTTAGCAGTTTTTATCTTTTGGTGGTAAAAACAAGGATAGGTGTTTAACTAATAAAATGGATTTTCAATTCTAGCAATTCATTGTTAAATCCATTTCATGAATTCATCTTAATTTGTTATGTTCTTATCGCTTCTTTTTGAGTAAGGTAAAGTTTTAAATATTACAGCAGTTTAAAAGTAGCTAAAGCGGTAAACCGCGAAAGTAGGGCATCAACTGCTAACAAGTAAATAAACAGGGACTTAAAACGCTTGGTTTTTGTCACTGCGTTCCAATTATAACCAAGCATTTTAAGCCCATTATTTGGGCGTTAGGAATACAAAAGGAGTTTGGCATGAATCGATATATTTTAGGAATAGTAGGGACACTTTTTTTAGTTGGTTGTAAAACGACACCCACAGAGCAATACCAAGGTTTACAATTAACCGAAGCTGAATTGCTTTCTGAAAAATGGGAAAAGTTAGAACGTTTTCCTCCCTTATATCCCATAGAAGATGCGAGAGCAGGAAAAGAAGGTTGTGCTTCTGTTGAGTATGTTATTACTCCAAATAACGAAATCAAAGACATTAAAGTCGTTTCCTCAACGAGTAAACATTTTGCTAAACAAGCAAAGCTTAATGTTAAAAAATGGAAATGGTCTGCTTTAGCTAAAGGTATTATCCAAGAGCCTATTAAAACTAATACTCAATTTCAATTTTGCTTAGAAACTGGGGATGGGCATTGCTCAGGAAACAACCCCATTGAAAATAATCAATGTACTGGGTCAGATATCATTTATTCAACAGGTTATAGAATTAAGCGTGGTGGCTAAGTATTCCTAACAAGCAAATCAATCAGGACTAAAAACAGTTGGCTTTTGCTCCTGCGTCGCTTATTTTAGCCAACAATTTTTAGCCCATTATTTGGGCGTTAGGTGACAAGGAAAGTTATGTATAAGTTTCTACTTTTAGTGGTTATTACAATTTTTTCTAATGCTTCTTATGCAATTAATAATTTTCATTGCACAGTTAAAGAGGTATATAAATTAGATGACTCTGGAAAACTGATAGCAAAAGCAGGCTTTGTTACTCCTGATGTAAGTAGTAACTTTATTGTTAATCGACAATCTGGGCAAATAACAGGCAAAAAAATTACAAATACAATGTCTGGGGTTATGCCAAAAGTCTATGATGTATTACCTAAGGAAAATAGTTACAAAGCTATAACCATTTACCAATATACCGTCGATTACCTCGAGATCAAAACTTACTACGAATCCACCGAAAAGCCATTTTTATACAAAGGTGCTTTTGGTGAGGTTATAACTGGTGTCTGTACGGTGCAGTAGTCACCTAACAAGAAAATAAAGCGGGACTGCTAACAGTTTGCTCGGTTTCGCTCCGCTTCACATTTTAGCAAACTATTAATCAGCCCCTTATTTGGGCGTTATGTGCCAAGGAGAATTATGGCCCGGAGTAAATCTGATATTTCTAACAGTGCAATCAGAATATTTTTGCAAGATGTTGGAAAATACTACGATGAAGCTAGAGGATTTGAGTCATTTGGCCCCAAAGTGAAGCAAAAAGACGAATTATTAGAGTTCTTCGATCATTCATGTTGTTTTTGTGGTGTCGAAATCACTCGTAAATCATTGTCGCAAGATCACTTAATTCCAATGAATAAAACAGCGCTAGGGCTTCATGCCTGGGGTAATGTGGTTCCCTGTTGCCAACCTTGTAATAATGAAAAACAACAAAAACCATGGCAACAGTTTATCGCATCAAAAGCAGGTGCTGACGCACCAGCTCGTGAGGAAAAAATCCATAGTTTTGTTGCTTCAAAAAATTACGATCCGAGTCTTAATTTGCACGAATTCGCTGACAACCTTTATGAAGATGTTGGGCAAGTAGCAATGACACTAATTAATCTGCGTTATAAACAAGCCCAAGAGGGAATTAAGAAACTAATTGGGTAAAGGCACATAACAAGCCATTACAGTAACGGGACTGCTAACAGCTTGCTCAGTTCCGCTTCGCTTCACAATTTTAGCAAGCTATTATCAGCCCCTGAATGGGGCGTTATATTTCTCGAGGGACTGGTGAAGAATTATCTAATACCGATATCAATAGTGATTGGATGCATTATTATTGGTGGTTATATTTACGATACGCATAGGTTCGACGAACTTTTTCGTGTTAAAAATATGCAAAAATCTCAATTACTCTTAAATACAATGAATCTTGAAGTTCATCTTTCTTTGAAAGAGTCGTTAAACAAAGGTGATATTCAAGAGGTATCGAAAATCATGAATTTATTAATCGATGGAATGTCTAAACAAATTAAAAGTGATTTATCTGATGTGGAATTATCACCAGAACAACAAAAGCGTGTTAGTAATGCAATTAATGGTGTTATAGAACCATGTGATGAAGAAATATAACAAGCCATTACAGTGCGGGACTTTTAACAGTTGGCTTTTCCTCACTGCGTTCGTTATTTTAGCCATCTGTTTAAAGCCCCTGAATGGGGCGTTATGTGCATTAACTAAAATGCCTTAAAATAAATAACGTGTTGGTGTGTTTCGCCATTGGTTGTTTAGGTTCAAACATTAATAAGCTTTACGCTATTACAAACAAGTTTGTGGTAAAGCTATTAATTATTTTAAATTTGGTTTTTAATGGCTCAAGGCAGGTTTTGTTAAGGGTAGCTTCTATTGGTTTGGGTGTTAACTTACCAAAAAGCAGCACCTAACAAGCCATTCAAACGGACTTAAAACAGTTGGCTGTTTTCACTTCGTTCAACATTATAGCCAA
>JBFONU010000038.1:0-3034 GCA_040779345.1 Colwelliaceae bacterium 6441
TTATCAACTCTTATTCAAGACACATTTATTTGTGTACGTGAAAATGTCAGACTTTACAATTGCTGTGGTTTAGTCACCACGGTGTACTTTGTTTTTTAATCTTCGGATGAGACTACTTAGGGTTGTATGGTTAAGTGACTAAGCGTATGTGGTGGATGCCTTGGCAGTTAGAGGCGATGAAGGACGTGTTAATCTGCGATAAGCGTAGTTAAGGTGATAAAAACCGTTATAGACTACGATTTCCGAATGGGGAAACCCACTGACATAAGTCAGTATCCTGATGTGAATACATAGCATCAGGAGGCGAACCGGGAGAACTGAAACATCTAAGTACCCCGAGGAAAAGAAATCAACCGAGATTTCGTTAGTAGCGGCGAGCGAACGCGAATCAGCCCTTAAGCTTATTGGGCGTTAGTGGAATCTACTGGAAAGTAGAGCGATACAGGGTGATAGCCCCGTACACAAAAACAACCTTTAAGTGAAATCGAGTAGGACGGAGCACGTGAAACTTTGTCTGAATATGGGGGGACCATCCTCCAAGGCTAAATACTCCTAACTGACCGATAGTGAACCAGTACCGTGAGGGAAAGGCGAAAAGAACCCCTGTGAGGGGAGTGAAATAGAACCTGAAACCGCATACGTACAAGCAGTGGAAGCCTTCGGGTGACTGCGTACCTTTTGTATAATGGGTCAGCGACTTATATTCTGTAGCAAGGTTAACCGATTAGGGGAGCCGTAGCGAAAGCGAGTGTTAACTGCGCGTTTAGTTGCAGGGTATAGACCCGAAACCCGGCGATCTACCCATGGGCAGGTTGAAGGTTGAGTAACATCAACTGGAGGACCGAACACACGTATGTTGAAAAATGCGGTGATGACTTGTGGGTCGGAGTGAAAGGCTAATCAAGCCGGGAGATAGCTGGTTCTCCCCGAAATCTATTTAGGTAGAGCCTCGCACGAACACCATTGGGGGTAGAGCACTGTTAAGGCTAGGGGGTCATCCCGACTTACCAACCCTTTGCAAACTCCGAATACCAATGAGTGATATGCGGGAGACACACTGCGGGTGCTAACGTCCGTTGTGAAGAGGGAAACAACCCAGACCGCCAGCTAAGGTCCCAAAGTACTAGTTAAGTGGGAAACGATGTGGAAAGGCATAGACAGCTAGGAGGTTGGCTTAGAAGCAGCCATCCTTTAAAGAAAGCGTAATAGCTCACTAGTCGAGTCGGTCTGCGCGGAAGATGTAACGGGGCTAAACTAGTCACCGAAGCTGCGGATTTGAACTTAGGTTCAAGTGGTAGGGGAGCGTTGTGTAAGCCGTTGAAGGTGTGTTGTAAAGCATGCTGGAGGTATCACAAGTGCGAATGCTGACATGAGTAACGATAAGGGGAGTGAAAAACTCCCCCGCCGAAAGACCAAGGTTTCCTGTCCCATGTTAATCAGGGCAGGGTAAGTCGGCCCCTAAGGCGAGGCGGAAACGCGTAGTCGATGGGAAACAGATTAATATTTCTGTACTTCTATATATTGCGAAGGAGGGACGGAGTAGGCTAGGTGAGCACGGCGTTGGTAGTCCGTGTGAAAGATTGTAGGTGGTTAACTTAGGTAAATCCGGGTTTTCATTCAACACTGAGAGTCGAGACGAGTGTCCAAGGACACGAAGTCATTGATGCCATGCTTCCAGGAAAAGCTTCTAAGCTTCAGATATATAGGAACCGTACCCCAAACCGACACAGGTGGTTAGGTAGAGAATACTAAGGCGCTTGAGAGAACTCGGGTGAAGGAACTAGGCAAAATAGTACCGTAACTTCGGGAGAAGGTACGCTCCCTAGTGTGAAGCATTTACTGCGTAAGCACAGGGGAGTCGAAGTAACCAGGTGGCTGGAACTGTTTATTAAAAACACAGCACTGTGCAAAATCGAAAGATGACGTATACGGTGTGACGCCTGCCCGGTGCCGGAAGGTTAATTGATTGGGTTAGCTCTGCGAAGCTCATGATCGAAGCCCCGGTAAACGGCGGCCGTAACTATAACGGTCCTAAGGTAGCGAAATTCCTTGTCGGGTAAGTTCCGACCTGCACGAATGGCGTAATCATGGCCACACTGTCTCCACCCGAGACTCAGTGAAATTGAAATTGCGGTTAAGATGCCGTATACCCGCGGCTAGACGGAAAGACCCCGTGAACCTTTACTATAGCTTGACAGTGAACATTGCTCCTACATGTGTAGGATAGGTGGGAGGCTTTGAAACTTTGTCGCCAGATGAAGTGGAGCCATCCTTGAAATACCACCCTTGTATGCGTGATGTTCTAACCTAGGGCCCTTATCGGGCTTGGGGACACTGTCTGGTGGGTAGTTTGACTGGGGCGGTCTCCTCCTAAAGAGTAACGGAGGAGCACGAAGGTTGGCTAAGTATGGTCGGACATCATACGGTTAGTGCAATGGCATAAGCCAGCTTAACTGCGAGACAGACACGTCGAGCAGGTACGAAAGTAGGTCATAGTGATCCGGTGGTTCTGTATGGAAGGGCCATCGCTCAACGGATAAAAGGTACTCCGGGGATAACAGGCTGATACCGCCCAAGAGTTCATATCGACGGCGGTGTTTGGCACCTCGATGTCGGCTCATCACATCCTGGGGCTGAAGTCGGTCCCAAGGGTATGGCTGTTCGCCATTTAAAGTGGTACGCGAGCTGGGTTTAGAACGTCGTGAGACAGTTCGGTCCCTATCTGCCGTGGGCGTTTGAGAATTGAAGAGGGCTGCTCCTAGTACGAGAGGACCGGAGTGGACGAACCGCTGGTGTTCGGGTTGTTATGCCAATAGCATTGCCCGGTAGCTACGTTCGGAACTGATAACCGCTGAAAGCATCTAAGCGGGAAGCAGGCTTTGAGATGAGTTCTCACTGGAGCTTTAAGCTCCCTAAAGGGTCGTTGGAGACTACAACGTTGATAGGTCAGGTGTGTAAGGGTTGTGAGGCCTTGAGCTAACTGATACTAATTGCCCGTGAGGCTTAACCATACAACACCCAAGTGGTTTTGTTG
>JBFONU010000039.1:0-1838 GCA_040779345.1 Colwelliaceae bacterium 6441
TGAGACTCCATTAAGCTGTTTTACTTCAAGATAAGGAGGTGATCCAACCCCAGGTTCCCCTAGGGTTACCTTGTTACGACTTCACCCCAGTCATGAATCACAAAGTGGTAACCGTCCTCCCGAAGGTTAGACTAGCTACTTCTTTTGCAACCCACTCCCATGGTGTGACGGGCGGTGTGTACAAGGCCCGGGAACGTATTCACCGTAGCATTCTGATCTACGATTACTAGCGATTCCGACTTCATGGAGTCGAGTTGCAGACTCCAATCCGGACTACGACGTACTTTGTGTGATTCGCTCCACCTCGCGGTCTTGCAGCACTCTGTATACGCCATTGTAGCACGTGTGTAGCCCATCCCGTAAGGGCCATGATGACTTGACGTCGTCCCCACCTTCCTCCGGTTTATCACCGGCAGTCTCCTTAAAGTTCCCGCCACTACGCGCTGGCAAATAAGGATAGGGGTTGCGCTCGTTGCGGGACTTAACCCAACATTTCACAACACGAGCTGACGACAGCCATGCAGCACCTGTCTCTCAGTTCCCGAAGGCACACGTCCATCTCTGGTCGCTTCTGAGGATGTCAAGGGATGGTAAGGTTCTTCGCGTTGCATCGAATTAAACCACATGCTCCACCGCTTGTGCGGGCCCCCGTCAATTCATTTGAGTTTTAACCTTGCGGCCGTACTCCCCAGGCGGTCAACTTAGCGCGTTAGCTACGCTACCCACGGTTCAAGACCACAGACAGCTAGTTGACATCGTTTACGGCGTGGACTACCAGGGTATCTAATCCTGTTTGCTCCCCACGCTTTCGTGCCTCAGTGTCAGTATTTGTCCAGGTAGCCGCCTTCGCCACTGATGTTCCTTCCAATCTCTACGCATTTCACCGCTACACTGGAAATTCCACTACCCTCTACAATACTCTAGTCTGCCAGTTCAAAATGCAGTTCCAAGGTTGAGCCCTGGGCTTTCACATCTTGCTTAACAAACCACCTACGCACGCTTTACGCCCAGTAATTCCGATTAACGCTTGCACCCCTCGTATTACCGCGGCTGCTGGCACGAAGTTAGCCGGTGCTTCTTCTGTTGCTAACGTCACAGTGCAAGGTTATTAACCTTACACCTTTCCTCACAACTGAAAGTGCTTTACAACCCGAAGGCCTTCTTCACACACGCGGCATGGCTGCATCAGGGTTTCCCCCATTGTGCAATATTCCCCACTGCTGCCTCCCGTAGGAGTCTGGGCCGTGTCTCAGTCCCAGTGTGGCTGATCATCCTCTCAAACCAGCTAGAGATCGTCGCCATGGTGAGCCATTACCTCACCATCTAGCTAATCTCACTTGGGCTAATCTAAAGGCGAAAGGTCCGAAGATCCCCTCCTTTGGTCCGTAGACATTATGCGGTATTAGCAGTCGTTTCCAACTGTTGTCCCCCACCTAAAGGCATATTCCCAAGCATTACTCACCCGTCCGCCGCTCGTCAGCAGATAGCAAGCTATCTCTGTTACCGCTCGACTTGCATGTGTTAAGCCTGCCGCCAGCGTTCAATCTGAGCCATGATCAAACTCTTCAATTAAAAAATCGTTTGTGTAGGAACAAGTCCTACTGCTCAATGAATTCTGTCGTGTTACTCCATTCCGACTAAGGATGAAGTAACTACATAAAACGTACTATTCAATTCTTTCGAATCAAACAATACTTATTTTGTGTGACATTCATCATTAAACTGTTTTACGTCTTCCTTTCAAAAGAAAGGCCGACTATGTAAAATCAACATAATGTGAGTGCCCACACAAATTGCATGATAACTAATTGTTAAAGAACGATACTTTGACTCTTATT
>JBFONU010000003.1:0-363261 GCA_040779345.1 Colwelliaceae bacterium 6441
TAACATCTTAGTCTAAAGATGACGAACTATGTTCGTAGCTGCTAACACAAGATAAGTCTATCCAACCAATCTACATGTCCGCAATAGAACTATGTTTAACATCTTAGTCTAAAGATGACGAACTATGTTCGTGTTTAACAATTTTACATCCTGATAAAAGATGGCGGTGAGCGAGAGATTCGAACTCTCGATCGGGTTTAACGCCGATACTCCCTTAGCAGGGGAGCGCCTTCAGCCACTCGGCCAGCTCACCAGTGGGTGCGAATATTAATGGATAATAAAAATAAGTCAAACGATTTTTTAGCTTTTATTTTTGTTTGCTGAGAAATCCGCCAACAAGGCGATAAATCAAGCATGTTTTACTATTTTATATACAATTTACGATAATGAATTTAGTTAAACATACAAAAAAGTCGGCTAGTGCCGACTTTTTCATTGAGTGCTTTATTTTAGAACTTATTGCCAGAACTTTCTCCATCTCCTTTTTCTGACTGAATTCGCATATATATCTCTTCTCTATGTACTGATATTTCTTTTGGTGCATTGACACCGATACGCACTTGATTTCCTTTAACACCCAATACAGTGACTGTAACTTCATCACCGATCATCAAAGTTTCTCCAACTCGACGCGTTAATATTAACATTCCTAATTTCCTTTATTTTAAATACGGGATCCACTAAATATATAAGCTAGTAATAAATTTAGTATAACAATTGATATTTAGCACTAAAATGAATAAAAAATTTCTCAAAAAAATAATCACTTATCAAATTAGTTAACTTCATTAATAAGAATTCAAGCAAAATGCTAGTATTTTTGCTTAATAGACAATCAATTTCATACCAATTACTTACATTTTAGCAAGCTTTAAAGGATCATACAGTGAAAATTACGCGTTTTTTACAATTAATTTAATCATTAATTGTATGGTAAACATCCATTAACTAACGATTAACAGTAATTAATTAACAATACATCAATGACAATACACCAGTAACAATAAGGTCGTAAAAGTCGTCAAAAAACACATAAAAAAAGGAAACTACGTTGAGTTTCCTTTCTGTTTAATTCAACACTGAGCAATGACGCTGTTAATGCTTCATACTAATCTTCTAATCTAATGGTGTTGATAATTTCAGTGGTTGAAATGCCCTCTTCAAAATTCAGTACTTTGACATCACCACCTGCAGCAATAACCTCAGTACCACCAGCAATATCCTCTACTTGATAATCGCCACCTTTAACTAAAGTATTGGGTAAAATATTAGCAATTAAACGCTGAGGTGTGTCTTCGTTAAAACTCACTACCCAATCAACAGCGCCTAACCCTGATAATACGGCCATTCGCCTGTCAACGGGATTAACCGGACGACCGACACCTTTTAGTCGGGTGACAGAGGCATCATCGTTGACTGCCACAATTAATCGAGTCCCTAATTTAGCGGCATTCGCTAAATATGAAACGTGTCCTGCATGGAGAATATCGAAACAACCATTTGTCATGACAATTTTTTCGCCACGCGATTTAGCCATGTCTACGGCAATTTTCAACTGATCTTCACTTACCACACCAAAACCGCTTTCTTGACCAGTAGAAATCGCATTTATTAATTCAGCCTCACTAACTGTTGATGTACCCAATTTACCAACAACAATGCCGGCAGCAATATTAGCTAAAGCACTCGCTTGAGGATAATCAGCATTAGCAGCAACAGCTAATGCTAACGTTGCAATAACCGTGTCTCCTGCCCCAGTCACATCATAAACCTCTTTGGCTTGAGTCGGTAAATGAAACTCTTCATGATCACGGCGTAGTAAGGTCATACCTTGTTCACTTCGAGTAACTAACATCGCTTGTAAATCTAAGCTTTTAAGGAGTTGTTGACCTTTAGCTACTATTTCCGCTTCATCGTTACATTGACCGACTACCGCTTCAAATTCAGACATATTAGGGGTAATAATTGTGGCGCCCTTATAACGAGAAAAATCACTGCCTTTAGGATCTACAAGTACAGGCACATTGCACTTGTTAGCTATTTTTATCAGCTGCTGTACATCTGACAAGGTACCTTTATCGTAATCTGATAACAAAATAACATCATGCTTTGAGACCAGTTGCTCAAATTGCTTTGTTAAAGATGACTTATCA
Source organism: Colwelliaceae bacterium 6441 (assembly GCA_040779345.1). GTDB lineage: Bacteria > Pseudomonadota > Gammaproteobacteria > Enterobacterales > Alteromonadaceae > Thalassotalea_H. The sequence continues at coordinate 2,154 of JBFONU010000003.1, forward strand.
ACTTGTGCGATTGACTCTTCAAAATCCAAGCGAATAAGTTGTTGATTACGGCTCATAACTCGCAGTTTGGTAATGGTGGGGATTTCACTTTTGCGAACAAATTGGCAGCGAATATCCATCGCTTGTAAATGTGTTTCTAGGGTTTTAGCAGCCGCATCGTCTCCGGTTATCCCCATTAACGTGACTTTACCGCCAATTGAAGCAATATTTAAGGCGACATTAGCGGCACCGCCAGGTCTATCTTCGTCTTGGTTAATTTTTACAACAGGCACTGGAGCCTCAGGGGAAATGCGCTGTGTAGGGCCATACCAGTAGCGATCTAACATGATATCGCCAACGACTAAAACGCTTGCTTGATTAAAAGCTGGAATATCTACTTTCATCCTATGTCTCTTAACAGATATAATGACTCATAGTGTATCACATGAAATTCAATGAGTTGACATCATCCCGTGAGTAAAAACAAAGTTTTGCAGCCTAATTTTAAATTATCCTTCTTATTGCCAAAATATTGGTTAACTTGGCTTGGGGTCATTATTTTATATTCAATCTCTTGGCTTCCCTATAAAGTGCAACTTACACTCGGCCGCTTTATCGGACGATTAATCTTTTCACTAGCCTCAAGCAGACGAAAAGTGGCATTGAGAAACTTAGAGTTATGCTTTCCAGAAATGTCAGACGCTGAACGCCAACGTATTCTCAAAGAAAACTTTGAAAATACGGGCATCGCTTTATTCGAAACAGGTATGGGATGGTGGTGGCCTGATTGGCGCATAAAGCGAAAATTTACCGTTGTTGGCACAGAACATATTGATCAAGCTAAGGCACAAGGTAAGGGTGTACTTTTACTTGCTATGCATTATTTAAGTGCAGAAATTATCGGTAGAGGTTTTGGACATGTTCACCCATTAGTCATTTTTTACCGCCCACACAACAACCAATTAATGGAGTTTTTCCAGTTTAGAGGTCGTGGCCGTTCAAATAAATACATGTTAGGTAAACGCGACGTTAAAGGTTTGATCAAAGCATTACGAGATAAAGAGTCGTGCTTGTATTTACCGGATCAAGACTATGGCCGTAATCGCAGCTTATTCGTCCCCTTGTTTGCAGTAAAAGAGGCGGCAACGACTACAGGAACCCTCATTTTCGCTCGTCAAAAAGAAACCCAAACGATGATGATGATCCCGAAAAGAAATGATGATGGTAGTGGTTATACGATTGAAATTACTCCTGAACTGGAAGGCTTTCCAACAGATAATGACGAGAATGACGTTATCCGGGTTAATCAAGAAGTTGAAAAAGCGATACTTCGAAAACCAGAGCAATATATGTGGTTACATCGACGTTTTAAAACACGCCCCAATAAAGACGACCCTTCTTTATATAAGTAATTGTAAAGCTAATAAGTTTTCAGTATGGTATATACTTATTATTATCTTTTCGCTTTATTAGAAGATTAGCCTATGCTTTTTTGGATCAAAAATGCTGTTTTTTTAATAATACTTATCGCACTGGCTTATTTTTTAATTGCTAATGAAGAAGCCTTGTTTTCACCAAAACCAGAAGAGTCATCCGTTGCTACTGAACAAGCCCCAGCAAGTTCAAAGGTAAAATCCGCAGAAAATAAAAAAAAGAAAAATGCCGCGGCAGAGGGTTTATCTCGCTTTTATGCTAATTTACACGGTTCGAATGACGGAAAAGGACCACGAATACGTAATAACATTGTTTACCTACCTGAGCCTAAAGGTGATTTAGTTGAACTATTAGAAGCGAGGCGTCTAGTCACTCGCCCCCTTCGAAAAAATTGGCAAGGCACAACAGATAATCGCCCCTTTAGAATCGGCCAAACTCTTTATCAAAAACTCGTTGAGTATGCCGAAGAAGACGGTATAGAAGTTATTTGGTGGCTCGATAGAGATTTTATTGTTAAAGATCCGTTCAGAATTAACAAAAATATTATTGATACCGCCTATTGGGTAGGTAAAGCCATTGGGGGACATTTTCAAGATGGCTTATCAACCTATTTTTGTTATCAACAACGCACCATCGTACTTATCGAAAAAGAACTTCCCTACTTAGATGACGAATGTGTGTTATTACCAAGAAAAAGACGTAACAATTAACTCCTCACGTTGATCATAACCTTGACTGATATATGGCTTGCTCACGTATCACTTTCGACAAATAAGTATAATTGACAATTAATTTCAGTTACATTTCATTGATAAATCCTAGTTATTTTTTTTGATAGATAATGCAACTAAGTCACTTTTCTTTGATTTGGTTTAATACAAAGATAGTTAATGTCGATATCATAACCAGTATGTTCAAAGCTAAAAAAACTTTCTGATGATGCAAATTACCGACTTACAAAAAGAGCAAAAAATACTCCCGATCCTTCGCTTAGGTTTTCGACCTTTTTTCTTATTTGGTGCAGCATTTTCGATTATCGCCATTTTTTTATGGTTATTAATCCTTCAAGGAAATACTGAGCTTTCGCCTTTTGGAGGGGGATATTGGTGGCATCTTCATGAAATGATTTTTGGTTTTGCTGGTGCTATTATTGCTGGATTCTTATTAACCGCAGTACAAAACTGGACAGGCATACCAGGCATTCAGAATAAGTCATTATTATTCCTAGTGCTTTTATGGTTATTTGCACGGTTGGCGTTATTTCTACCTGCTATTTTTGGTGAAACATTCGCTATGGTTGTAGATATCGCCTTTTTGCCCGCCGTTGCAATTTTCCTTGCTAAACCGATTGTGACCATAAAACAATATCGTAATTTATTTTTTGTTCCGCTATTAGTGTTATTTACCCTAGTTAATATTGAATTTTACTTGGCACTCAGTTCCCCTGAAAGTTTTTCATTACAACTTTCCGCTTATGCAGGTGTGATGTTAGTGACATTTTTAATGTCTGTGATGGTCGGCAGAGTTGGGCCAATGTTTACCGCAAATGGCACACAAACACCTAAAGTGACCAATATTGCTTGGTTAGATAAAGCGACTAACGGCAGTATAGCGCTAATTACTTTTTATTTACTCTTACACCCCCTTTTTACGATCAACAATAACGTTTTAGGTGGTTTATTGATCATTGCCGCCGTTTTTCAAACAATACGCATTATAAGATGGCGTCCTTGGATCACCCTGAACGTTCCACTATTATGGTCTTTACATCTATCGGTAATATTTATTGCTTTAGGTTTGTTGTTCATAGGATTAAGCTATTTTTTCACTGAATTACCCAGCAATCATTTATGGCATATATTAACCATAGGAGGCATGGCAGGATTAATTATCGCAATGATTTCTCGTGTTTCTTTAGGTCACACTGGACGACCTTTACAACCACCAAAAACCATGTCCATCGCTTTTGCTCTATTATTTTTGGCGGCAGTAGTTAGAAGTTTTCTCCCTATTTTTTTACCACAATCTATAATCATGCTTTATCAAGCAAGTGCCGGACTTTGGTATGTATCATTTGGTCTTTTTGTTTTTCATTACGCGCCAATGTTATTAAAAAACCGAGCTGATGGCAGACCAGGCTAACTTTTTATAGGAAAAAAGATGCACGCTGTTTTTCTTGACCAACAAACATTTTCACCGCTGATATCAATAACAGCCCTTAACAAACAAGTTAATTCGTTAACTTGTTTTGCGCTCACCCAAGCAGATGAAATAATTTCTAGAGCAATAAATGCAGACATTATTATCACTAACAAAGTGGTGTTAAATGAAAAGGTGCTATCACAACTCCCTCGTTTAAAATTAATATGTATAGCAGCAACTGGCACAAACAATGTTGATATTTTTGCGGCTAAAAAACATAAAATAGCCGTTACAAATGTCAGTGGCTACGCTAAAAAATCGGTTGCGCAATATGTATTTGCGCAAATGCTTGAATATTTCAGTCAAGTCAGTCACCACAATGATAATGTTAAACAAGGTTTATGGCAGCAAAGTCCATCGTTTTGTTATCACGGTAATGGAAGTCAAGAGTTAGCTGGGAAAACCCTAGGCTTAATTGGCTATGGAAATTTAGCTAAAGCCGTTGAAAAAATTGCCATAGCTTTTGAAATGGATGTACTTATTGCAGAGCGACCTGATTGCAATGAGATCAGAGCAGGTAGAAAAGCTTTTATTGAGGTTATCGAGCAAGCGGATATTATTTCGCTCCATTGTCCGTTAACGCCACAGAGTCAAAACCTCATCAACAAAGACATTTTTCAACGCATGAAGTCATCAGCAATGTTAATTAATACCGCCCGCGGTGGCATAGTTAATGAAGAAGAGTTACGTCATGCTTTAACAACTAAAGAAATTGCCTATGCGGTACTTGATGTGCTGAACCAAGAGCCGCCACTAATTGATAATATTTTAACCGTTAACCAACCTGAAAACCTAAAAATTACAGCTCATATTGCTTGGGCTAGCATTGAGTCACAACAACGACTCATCAACTTATTGGCAGAAAACATTCGCGACTTCAAGACTAATAAATTAACAAATCGTGTCGATATTTAGAGCAATTCCAACCTGTTCACATACAAATAATCACTTGATAACCGTGGACTTTTGTTAAATAGACTTTTATGATTTAACTCAACAAATAATAACGATAACCCTTTATTGGTAACTTCATTTATGAATAAGTTTTTTGCCGCACTTTCCATACTCCTTTTATCGGCGCTTGTAGGTTGTAATGGCAGCTCGGGTAAAAACGACAATCCTAATAACGAATCATCCATTGCAACTAGCTTATCACTGGTATTAATTAATAGTGATGGTGCTACTCAGCAAAGTTTTGATAAAAATGAGATCATCACAGTACAAGCTACCGTTAAAGATCAATTTAATACCGTAATGAGCGGCAGTAGGGTAAATTTTTCTGCCGATTTAGGTCGTTTATCGTTAAATTCAAAATTAACTGACTCATCGGGTGTCGCTACAATTAACATCAATAATGATGAACTAACGTTAGGAGCTGGCACTCTCACTAGTTCTATCGATAGTTTATCGGCAGAAATTGATTATGAATACCTCAATTCCACCCCAAATGAATCCCCGCTTAATGTTACCGTACTGATGCAGTTAAACGGACAAGCGAGTAATCAATTTAAAAGCAACGAACAAGTACAAGTGCAAGTCACCTTGGTTGATAACGAAGGTAATGGAATTAAAAATGAAATTATCAACTTTTCCGCAGACATAGGCGTACTCAGTACCAATACTGCATTAACTAACGAAAATGGCCATGCCTCAGTTTCACTTGCTGGTAATGATGTCATTGGTGCAGGTGTTGTCGCGGTAACCTTAGCCAGTGATAACAGCGTAAGTACACAAATAAATTATCAAGTGTTACCTGCTGATAGCCTATCATTAGACGACGTACGTTTAGGTTACTTTGATGACAATAACGAATTTATAAGTGGAAAAATTAAACTTTCAATTGCTGATAATACGATTAGCGCTGGCGGTACTTTAGGCCTGAGCATTGAATTAGTTGATATTGAAGGCAATTATATCAATACCCCTACCTCAGTTTCATTCACTTCAAATTGCGTGCTTAATGGTAATGCCAATATTGATGAAACTGTTTTTAGCATCAAAGGTAAAGCTGGGGCTACGTTTGAAGATATTGACTGTGCCGGAACCTCTGGAGCAGAAGATGTTATTGTTGCCTCGGTCACTTCAAATGGCGTCACCAACACGGCTTCTGCAACAATTAATATTAGTTCTGAACAACTAGGCTCAATTGAGTTTGTTTCTGCGAAACCCACAACCATTGTTATCCAAGGTAGTGGCGGGCAAGAAACGTCAACACTAACATTCTTAGTAAAAAGTGCATTAGGTAATGTGCTTGCTCAACAAAATGTTGAATTTAGTTTAGATTCAAGCGTTGGCGGGATCAGCTTAAGTCGAACGTCAGGCTTTACCAATAGCCAAGGATTAATAACCACCCAAGTGTCTGCAGGCACAGTACCAACGGTTGTCCGTGTTACCGCTAAAGCCAGTATGGAGGTTAACGGCGAAACAGTTACAGTTCAGACACAATCAAATGAACTATCTGTTAATACTGGCTTACCCGAGCAAGCCTCTATGACAATAGCTGCTACCGTATTAAACCCAGAAGCAAGCACCATTGGCGAAGAGTCAGTAATTCGTGTATGGCTAGCCGATAGCTTTAACAACCCAGTACCTGACGGCACAACAGTTAATTTTACGACAGAGGGCGGAAATATTGGTTCGAGCTGTTATACCGTTTCAGGAAATTGTGCGGTCACTTGGAAAGCAACAGAGCCATATTTACTCGACCATCGCTCAACTATTTTGGCAACAACAATAGGCCACGAAACCTTTTTTGATTCAAACGGCGATAATGTCTTTGATGACAGCGACGGCAATGCAGTCACGAATGCTTTTGTTGATTCAGGCTTTGGTCGACAAACGGCTTTAGCTTCTGGCTTTGTCGATATGACAGAAGCTTGGCGAGATGATGATGAAGATAACGTAAAAGATGCCACGGAAACTAAGTTTTTTGATGCCAACGGTGATGGCGAATTTAGTTTAGCTGATGGAAAATTCAACGGCCCCCAATGTATTGGCACTAAATGTGATAGTAATGCTAAAAAAGCGACTCTACGAAAAGCTTTAGTATTAATTATGTCAAACGCCCATAACCCTAATTATGTGCTAACGGATACGAGTGAATCGGTTATTTATGCTGATAACAACGGCGCTAACGCCACCCTACCGACGATACCTGATGGTTTATCACTAAGGTTGCGCTTTCGCTTTGCCGACAGTGCGATGCAAACAATGCCAATGGGCACAATAGTTTCAGTTACTTTAGATGGTGGTGAACTACAAGGCACCACAGAAGTTGAAGTTGGTAATACCAATATTGCCGGCTTTAGTGAACTTAATTTCACCATTAATAATATTGCTGGCAATGACCCTGAACAAGCGACATTAACCATTAGTATTGACACTCCGAACACCTTGCCGAGCGCTTATGTCAGTAAAACCATCACATTACTATAATAATGTGTTTTTGCACCTTGTTATCTAACTTCATGATTCTTTAAAGCAACCCATTTATCATCGGTTGTTTTAAAGCAGTCATATTAAATGAAAATTATAACTAATATGCCTGATAAATCTTCGTTCTATAAAGATGTTTAACGACGAGGTAACGCTAACTTAACTAAGACAATAAAACGGCTAACTCCTGAGTCTATTAGGCGAATAAAAAACGAAAACAGCTACTATTTGCTTGTTATAACATTCATGCGCTGCATCACTGACACTGCATTAATGCCACGAATATTATCAGCATGACGACTAGGTAATTATCATGCTATTTTATTGATCAGTAATTTAGCTAATTCTAATTTCTCATCATGAGTAATTGCTTCATTTTCCTTAGATGAAATAGAAAATACATTCTCGGAACATTCACCTATGGTACTGATCCTAGCTGAATGAATCGTTAATTCTTTATGTTTGAATACATTACAAATTTTTTCAATAAACAAAGGATCATCTAGCGCATTTATCCTTATTAATGTCTTGTTTGGCTTGGGTGTTGCCAAATATTCGATTTCTGGTGTATTCTCAAAATTATTAACAAATCTTGGTGCTGAAGGTTTTTTCGCTTCGACACTTCCTGCTATGACTTCTTCAACACGTTTAACAATTTGTTTAATTCGGTACTCATCAGAAATTGACTCATCATTATGATCAAGGATCTTGATAACTTCTAATACTTTATTGTTTTTAGTTTTATGTAATTGAGCTTCTTTAACGTTAATTTTTAATAAAGAAAGCGCGTTAAATATATCCACAAATAGCATACTTCTATCATTGGCATAAACTAACAAATTACTACATTCTAAGTTCGAATCATCAGACAGCGAAACAGCTTGTTCTGTTGACTCATTACTTAATATTTGTTTTGTAAATTCAGTTATTTCCAAGAGCTGATTTGAACTAAAGAAACTAGAGGGTAAGGTAGTAAAAAATGACTTTATTTTCTCTAGCTCGAAGCCTTTTTTAGTTAACTCGACTAATGCATCGGCTTTGTTTTCTCTGATGACAATACGCTGTTCAAAAACATTTTCTATACCATTTTTAAGGGCGCTCCTAAGTGATAAATAGAGTTCTTTAAGCAAACTTTCTTGCCACTCGTTCCAAATATCATCATTCGTTGCCATTAGATCAGCCACAGTAAAACAGTAAAGTACATTCAGTTTCGATTCTGAACGTATTTGTTTAGCAACTTTTTTAATCACATCTGGATCAGAAATATCCAGTGTTTGCGTCGTTGAAATAAGTAAATCTTGATGCTCAACGATCCAATGAACTAAATCTACTTCTGATTTTTTTAAGTCATGCAACAAGGCAAACTCTTTGGCATGCAGTGCACTTACTTCATTGGTTTCATGAGATTGCTTGCCAGACAAGTCATGACATAAACCTGCTATCACGAGGATATGTTTATGCGATGATGGCTTATAGATACTATTTATTAAACTTTTACTTTTCTTGTTAGCCTCAAAGCTATCAATGTACTGAATTAATTTAAAAGCATGTTCATCAACCGTATAGGCATTATGCATATCAAATTGCATTTGCCCTTCAATGGCTCTCCATTGTGGAAAATATGACGCTAAAATGCCATATCTATGCAGTAAACTAAAAGCCCTTTTTAAGCCGTTTTTATGTTTGATCAGTGAGATAAACTCTTTTCGACAGTCTTGGTAATCTTGTAACTCACCTAATAATCGTCTGCGTGTTTGACGAAGCAATCTTAATGTTTCAGGGGCAATGTTTTCAATATTGTCATGCTCTGCAATTAAGTTAAATAAACGGAGTACATTAGATTTATTCAAAAATATTTCATCAAATTTTGCTTTTATCGTATTATTTTCAAGCAAAAACCCCTCATTTAAATCTATCGTTTTCAGCGCACTTTTTTTGTCGATAAAAATTTTACGTTTTAATACACCAATCATCATTTGGTTTAATTCTTGTATTCTTGTCATTGCTCTAAAGAGTTGGCGCATCATCTTCTCTACAGCAAGCTGGGCATTATCTCCATAGCCAAATTTCATATACTTTGCTACATCTAACTGATAATCAAACAGGAGTTTTTCTTCTGGTCTATTTGATACCGTGTGAAGTGCCCATCGAATACGGCAAACAAAATCATATGCTTCAATCAACTCGTAATATTCATCAGCTTTAAGTACACCAAGCGATTTTAATGAATGAACATCAGCGACATTGTAATGTTTGCGTGCGATCCAAATAATCGTTTGTACATCTCTCATTCCACCGGGGTTATTCTTAATATTGGGCTCTAAAAAAAGTGCCGTATTCTTTGCTTTGCTATGCCTATTTTCTTGTTCTTGTAGTTTATGCTGACAGAACTTGTGACTGTTCCATAAGTTATTTTTATATAAATCTTCCAGCACACTTTTTGCGTGATTAGGCTGGCCAACAAGTGTTCTAATATCGAGCAAATTCGTGGCGATGGTAATATCATCTTTTGCAGCCGTAATATTCTCTTTGATCGAACGAACAGCGTGTCCTACATCAACACCAAGATCCCATAATCGGGTGAGAAATAACGATAGATTTTCTTCATCACGTTTTGCCAATGTTTTATCAAACAAAATACAAATATCAATATCTGACTTAGGGTGAAGCGTTTGTCGGCCAAAACCTCCGACTGCATTGAGGGATAAATTTTCAATTACATCAAGTTGATAAAACTTCCATAAGGCCACTAATAAATCATCAAATAAAATAGCTCTTTCATTTTGTAAAGTATCAATTGAGGTTTCAAAAAATCGTTCATCAAGCATTGCTTGCTGATCTGCTAAATAAGCTTTTATTTCTTTTGGATCAGAAAGGTTGGTATGAGCAATAGTATTCATAATATTAATTAAAGCCTTTTAAACCATGTATTTAAATTAGTTAGCGCACCTTTAATTATAGATTCATTTTTCAGGGTTCCACCATATTCATAGTGATTTTCGGCACAAATACGGTTTATTGCCAAACTATCAGCAGAAACAATGGTAAATGCCGTTAAACAGCCTTTAGATGAATAATAAGCTTCCATGTCTCTTAATAAATAAGTAATTAAGCTGTTAATGTTATAGTCTACATTTACAGTAAAGTCAGAAAATTCTACTGCCTTGTCCTCAATGTTAAACTGGGCACTTGCAGTTGCGACAATTTTATCGCCTATTTGCGCAAAGAACTTGGTGATACGTAACTTTGATGTGTGATTTGTCAAAGCCCTGCCTGAATATACAACCTGCTGACAGTCTTCAAAACGATTAGATGAGCCCCCTCTTGATATCGTGACATTATTTAACACTAAAGGAGCAACTGATAGGTTATTGTCAGAAAAGACTTTATTTAAAATTTTATCTTCTGTTACCTCAGTAACATCCTGTTGATTTTCATCAAGATAATAACCGACAAAGACAGCATCTTGTAACCCATAATAAGCAAGAATAGTGGCTTCAATTTGAAAGCCATGTTGAAAAAAATAGAGGGCTTGTGCTTCTTTAACTTTGGCAGAGATTTTTTTAACCCCTTTCCTATAAGCATATTTTTTTACATTATCTACAAATTGCGATAATTCGACATTGCCAACGTCATAAATAGCCAGTGATTTAGCATCATTATCTTCGATATAGAGTACGTCATACGCTTTGGCTAATTCATGGAAGTTGACTAAAGTACAATACGTCATTTCTAAACCTAATTAATGAATAGAATACTAATAGTATCAACTCTAATCATTTTTCTCAATGCACATTCATTTAAGCCCTTTAAAATCGCTTAATTAAAAAGAAATCTAGGTAAATGAAATTATTTTAGCAAGACATTAGATAATTAGAATACAGTGGATTTCGAGTCAATCCCCACGGGTTAAAACATCCTGCTTAATCGGTCGCTTTTTATAAAAAACATCACGTTATTACTTGGGCACTAGCGAGAGCCATAATGTTTTTTATTAAGAATGCATGACATTATGGCAAGCTTGTTGGGAGTAATTTTCAGGTCTAAGGCTAGGGTTTTAAGATCTTTAGGATAATAATGGAATAATGATAAACATATCTACCCTATTGTTTAGCACCCTTTGTTATTGTTCGTTTATTTCTTCACTCATATGCATAGGTTCTATTTCTAAAACTGGAGACGCATCAAGCCCGCTAGCATCCATCATTGTCGCTATTCGTTGCATCGATGAAAGTAAAAGAGACTGTTCCCAATCTTCTAAACTGCAAAACTCTTGAATAAAATGTTCCTGCAGTGGTTGAGGGGCATCAATTAAGGATTTAGAGCCTTGCTCTGTTAAGAATAGGCTGACTCGTCGTTTGTCTTCTGAACTTCTAACTCTTGCGATAAGCTCCCTATTTTCTAATCTATCTAAAATATTCGTAACCGTTGCTGCACTCAAATTAATTTGTTTGGCTATTTGACTCGCGGTAACCCCTTTTACTCGCGCTATTTCTTGCATAATGAGTAACTGAGGGCCTGTTAAACCAGACAATTTGTTTAATTGTTTTGAGCGTAAATCAATCGCCCTGATAACTTTACGAATTGATATCAGTAGCTCTTCATATTTTTCCATATTTCCACTCTTAAGAAAGGTATTGCACTAGAATAACATAAATAAAATGAAAGTCGTTATCGCCACAACGCTTCATCCATCACCCTATTTGGTTTTTACTCGCATCTAAAATACGAACCATGACAAGCCAAAATAAGCCAATTTGGTTGATGAATAAAATATTAAATGCTACCTCTAGAATATACATATCGCCCTGTAATTTAAGAGTTATTTCAATTTTACACGACAAATTTGGTTAGTCTTAAATAAGCGAACTATGCCCATTATTAATACAATCAACTACGACTGGATATGAACTCATGCAATCGTCGTTATTATCAACTGTAACGTTAGGCTGACAACCACTTCACAGTAAATAGGCTAAAGATACTCAGCTGGTAGCGTAGTAAAAACTGCGCACAAAAAAGGGCAGTTACTAATAACTGCCCTTAAACACACGGAAATTTTTAATAAATAAGAGGATAAAATATTAGCTTATTTCACTTACCCTTTAGCTAATAAATACTCTCGTAACACTTTAAAGTCATTATTGTGTTCAACAGAGAGGATCGTCTCAGAAGCACAGTCCGCTAGCTCCTTTGGCAGACCAATCGGTTGTCCTAAGGTATTTTCAACAACTTCCTTAAATTTAGCAGGATGTGCTGTACCTAAAAAGACACCAAACTCCTCGTTTTCTGCCTTATATTGCAATGCTTTGTAAGCAACGGCGGCATGAGGCTCACTAATATAACCAAGCTTAGCCAGTGCAATAACGGTCATTTGTGTTTGCTCTTCATCAATTGAAACCGAGCTTACACAGTCTTTATCAACAATACCAGATTTAAGCATATGCTCTACACGAGGCCAATTATTGGGATTACTCACATCCATGGCATTAGACATAGTCGCAACAGTTTCATTAGGCGACCATTCACCAGTTTGTAGATACCTTGGAACAGTATCATTGGCATTAGTAGCCGCAATAAAACGCTTAATCGGTAAGCCCATCGCCTTGGCAAATAAACCCGCTGTAAGATTACCAAAATTTCCGCTAGGGACAGAGAAAACGATATTATCTAATGCTGCTTTGCCTTGTTGACGATAAAGCTGAGCAACCGCCTCAAAGTAATAACAAATTTGCGCAAGTAAGCGACTGATGTTAATTGAATTCGCTGAATTTAATCCGATAGTTTCTTTTAATTCTTTATCATCAAACGACTGTTTAACTAAGGCTTGGCAATCATCAAAGTCACCTTCGACGGCTATCGTTTCTATGTTGCCACCTAATGTGGTGAACATTTTTTCTTGCAACAAGCTGATTTTGCCTTTTGGGTACATGATAACAACACGAATATTCTCAATACCGTGGAACGCATGTGCAACCGCTGCCCCTGTATCACCAGAAGTGGCCGTTAAAATAGTAATTTTTTTATTTTCACCGTCTTTGGCACTAAAGGCTTGTAAACAACGAGCCATAAAACGTGCGCCAAAATCTTTAAAGGCTAATGTTGGGCCATGAAATAACTCTAATATCGCTCGATTTTCGCTAATTGGCTGAATTTGAGCCGGAAAATTAAATGCTTCAGTCACAATATCGGTTAATTGTGCTTTAGTTAAATCGTCACTAACGAACGGGTACAATACTTCAACACTTCTTTCAACCATTGGCATAGCAAGGAGTTGTTCAATATTGGCGAATTGAGGAATACTCTCAGGAAAAAACAACCCTTGATTACGTCCTAAACCTTGTTTAACTGCTCCTGAAAAGCTGACTTGTTCATCATTTTCTTTTAAATTATAAAATTTCACTTGTTACTTCCTACTTAATCTTAAATTGCACTATCTGTTAACATCGTTATTAGCATGGTAACAGACAAGCACCTTGATTATCTGCTTGGCATACGTGAACAAACCCTTCACATATACCTGAGTTTAATGTCTGTAAATAATTTTCTTCTAGCCAGTTGGCAAAAGCATGTGCCTGTGCTTTATCATCTGTTACACAAAATAAGGTAGGCCCTGAGCCAGAAATCCCTACACTTAAACACCCCTGAGATGACAAATACTCACAAGCTTGTTCAAAACCAGGTAATAAATGTTGCCTATACGGTTGGGCAACAATATCTGTCATAACCGAAAAAGCTTGTTGTTTATCCTGTCGATGACAAGCATCGACAAACGTTGCTAAATTTTGGCCAAAGGTAATGACATCGCTGCGTGAATAGTTATCCGGCAATACGTCACGCGCTGCTTTAGTTGACACCTCAATGCCAGGATAAGCCATAACGAAATAGCAGTCATCAAATGACGGTAACGTACGGGTGATAATGGTACTGTCAGGCACCATTAATTGCATTCCGCCATAATAACAAGGCGCAACATTATCATAATGCAAACTTCCGCTAATTTGTGCTTCCATTTTCCCCATCATTAATAACATCTGCTCTTTTTCAAAACTGAAATTGTTATTTTTTTGGTAAAAGCAATTAAGTGCTTCCAGAGCAGCTACAACAGAACATGCACTCGAACCTAAACCACTCCCAACAGGCATTCTTTTATCTAAGGTTAATTTAACTTTACTAACGCTTATGTCGGCATCAACTAATGCTTGATTAAATAGCTGTAAGCAATGCCAAACAATATTATCCGTCACTGCGCCGGGTAATTTCTTAGCAAACTCACCTTGTACCTCTAAAGTATCTTCATGACTGTCCTCGACGGAAACAACATCTCCTAACAAGGTGCCATCAATCGGTTTTACCGCCAAGCCTAACACATCAAAACCAACGCTAACGTTTCCTATAGAAGCAGGGGCGAATACAGAAACTTTCTGACTATTGACTGACATTAGTGTTGTTGCTCCCAAGCAAGTGTTCTTAATAAGTCACCAAAAACCCCAGCAGCGGTTACCGCAGCCCCAGCCCCATAACCACGTAATACAAAAGGTAATGGTTGATAATAGCGACTATGAATGGCTAATGCATTTTCGCCATCTTTAATTCCATATAACGGATGAGTTTGACCAACTGCCTCTATTGAGACTTGGCATTTACCGTCAATAATATTACCAATATAACGTAATACTTTTCCTTGCGCTTTAGCTGCAGAAATTCGTTCGGCAAAAGTGGCATCAAGTTTTTCTAAATTGTTCATAAAGGTTGCAATGTCACCACTGTCATCAAAACTTTCAGGTAAAACAGGCTCGATGTTAATATCAGAAAGTTCTAATTGCATTCCAGCTTCGCGTGCCATTATTAGTAACTTACGCGCAACGTCCATACCACTTAAATCATCGCGTGGATCAGGCTCAGTAAAACCATTTTCTTTAGCGATAGCGGTTGCTGCTGATAAGCTCATCCCCTCCTCTAATTTTCCAAAAATATAAGATAATGATCCAGATAAAACACCTTCAAATTGTAATAATTCATCACCCGCTTTGATTAAACTTTGTAAGGTATCAATAACAGGTAAACCGGCTCCTACCGTTGTTTCATATAAGAAACGACGATTAGTTTCTTGGGCGGCACTGCGCAGTGCTTGGTAATATTCCCAAGAGTCGGTATTGGCTTTTTTGTTCGGTGTTACAACATGAAAGCCCTCTTTTAAGAAATCAACATAGCTCATCGCTAATGCTTCATTTGAAGTAGAATCAACCAATACTGGGTTGATTAAGTGATTTTCACGTACAAAGGCTTTTATATTCTCAGCGTTAACAGTAACACGCTCTTCATTTGCTTCATTATTAGTGAGTAACGGCTGCCAGTTTTCTAAATCAATACCTTTTTCATCAAAGACCATGCCTTGACTATTAGCGATACCATAAACTTTTACAGAAATATTTTGTTCTCTAAGTTTTGGCTGTTGGCGAGCAATTTGAGCGATCAGCTCGCTACCAACGACACCACATCCCACAAGAAATACATCAATCGTTGGTTTATGGGAAAAGAAGTTCTGATGGCTCACTTTCATCGCATCCGTACATTTACGTTTTTCAATCACCACTGAGATGCTTCGCTCTGAAGAGTCTTGTGCTATTGCAACAACATTCACTCTTGCCTGCGCTAAAGAACTAAAGAACTTAGCGGCTACGCCTTGTTGATGATGCATACCATCACCAACAAGTGAGACTATCGATAAGTTACTTTTAAGGATCAAGGGTTCTAACAAGCCATTAAGTAATTCTAATTCAAACTCTTGCTTTAAACTTTCTTCGGCTAAACGAGCATCGCTTGAATGAATACAAAAACTAATACAATATTCACTCGATGACTGACTGATCAGAACAATAGAAATATTATCTCGACTCATCGTTGCAAAAACTCGGCTAGCCATACCAACCATACCTTTCATACCAGGCCCTGAAACATTAACCATAGTTAAATCATCTAGGTTTGATATGGCTTTTACTTGTTTTTTCTGATCATTTTCATTCGCAATTAATGTACCCGCAGCTTCTGGATTACCGGTATTTTTGATCAAACATGGGATATGGTATTGCGCAATTGGACCAATTGTTTTCGGGTGAAGTACGCTGGCACCAAAGTAGGATAATTCCATTGCCTCTTGATAAGACAAATAATCAAGTAAGCTAGCTTCTTTAATTAAACGCGGATCGGCATTGTAAACACCGTCAACATCAGTCCATATTTCACAACATTGTGCTTGGGTACATACCGCTAAAACAGCGGCTGAATAGTCAGAGCCGTTTCGCCCTAAAGTGGTTACTTGCCCTTGACTGTCAACACCAATAAAACCAGGCATCAGTGAAATAGTATTAAGATTGTTATACTCCGCTTGAAATTTTTCTTTGCATAACACTAAATCAGCTAAGGCATTAAGTGAGACATCATTCGTTCTGAGAAATTTTTCGGGTGAGAGTAATGAAACTTCAATATCACTGGTGCGTAAAACTGATTCTAATATACCCACACTCATACGCTCACCAATACTGATAATGATCGAGCGAATATGATCAGGGCAATAGGACAACATATTTGCGCCTTGCAAGTATCGGCTGAGTTTGTGTTCCCAATTAGCCAACAGCTGCTCAGTATGTTTTACATCAAAATTTGATAGCGTGGCTGATAAATCTTCAATAATGGTTTCAATAGCCCGTCTGAAATGCTGAAGATCACTTTGTAATTTTATTTCATCTGAAATATTTTCTGCCATCGCAACTAAATGATTAGTCACACCTTGAGGCGCAGAAACAACTACAGCAAGGTTTGAAGACGAACTCTTATTTTTGATGATCTTAGCAACTTGAATAAAACGTTCAGCTGATGCCAACGAAGAGCCACCAAATTTTAACACACGCATTTTTACTTCCCCTAAAACGAAAAAAGCCCGTAACATAGGTCACGGGCTTTGATAAAATACTTTCTTTTACACGCTAGCCAATGACCACCATACCGGTGAGGGTGGTGATTGTAATAATAATGGTGTGGCGCATAATATTTTTCATGGGCACTAAAATGCCTTAAATAGGTTTTTCTGTCAAACACTTTCTATGAATAAAATTAGAAGATAAATGAATAAACAAAGATAAAATCGTATAAATATTTTATTATTTAACTGAATATTCAATTTCTTTGGCGACACATACCTTATTTCGTCCTGCCGTTTTAGCTTCATATAAAGCAACATCAGCATTAGAAATTAAATCTTCATAACGTCTATCGTTTGGATTTATGGTAGCAACGCCAACACTGGTTGATATGCGTATAGTATTACCTTGAAAGTTTATTACACATTGTTCTATTTTCTGACGAATACGTTCAGCAACATCTATTGCCCCTTCAAGATCAGTTTCGGGCAAGATTGCAGCAAACTCTTCGCCACCATAACGACCAAACTGATCACATAGACGCAACAGAGAACTAATTAATTGTGCAGCTTCAATTAAAACAGCATCACCACATTGATGACCATAGGTATCATTGAGTAGCTTAAAATGGTCTAAATCAAACATGATCAACGCTAAGCCATGATCATATCGTCGCGCTCTTGAAAACTCTTTATCAAGACACTCTTCCCAATGCTTTCGATTAAACACTTGCGTTAAACCATCAATTCTATTGGCTTTAGCAAGCTCTTCTAATGCTTTGTTAAGTTTTAACTGGTAATGGCATACATCAGTAACATCTTCAATTAATATACAAATATGGCTAATAGCACCCGAAGATTCAATCGGTAAAAAGGTGCAATTTTGCGCCATAAAATGGCTATCTGTGGTGATAGGTCGAGTATGCGGTAACTCAAAAAGATGATGTCTTTGCTCCCAAGAACAAAAACTTTGTGTGTTAAGCTGAATCACACTG
The DNA here is from genome assembly GCA_040779345.1 of Colwelliaceae bacterium 6441. GTDB lineage: Bacteria > Pseudomonadota > Gammaproteobacteria > Enterobacterales > Alteromonadaceae > Thalassotalea_H. The sequence continues at coordinate 20,118 of JBFONU010000003.1, forward strand.
GACAATTTTCTCTCAAACCACTTTTTAGGTAGCTCAGGAAAAACACTGAAGACACTTTGGCCAATCACTTCTGCTGGTTTCTTATGAGTATGAATGGCTAAAAATCGATTCCACTCAACAATATTAAATGATAAATCTACTATCAATATGCCAGTATTTAGTTGTTCTGAAATTGTATTACAGAAATGATTAACCGACATTAATATTCTTCCAAAATTCTGTCTATTACTGATGTGATATTGGCAATTGCAGATTCAGGGAATAATAAAACCATGTCACAATTAAACGAATAATCAGTGACTTGATAAGAGATTTTTACTTTTAAAGCAAGATCCCAATGAAAAGCTTGTTGTTCAAAATGTTCTGAAATAGAGGACTTACTGGTGCTGGCGGCGTTTTTTGATACCAGCAGCCTTGGCGCACTATAAGACATTTGATTTTTTATCTGACTGGCAAAAACATTTAAAAATGTGGTTGTTAAAATAGAGCTTAAATCAATGATTTGCTCTTCAATAGATAATTCATCAGGTTCATAACCTAGCAGATCAGCTAAACGATCTGAATCTTTAGGCTGATACATTAATAATGCTTCTCCCCTGATCCCTTCATAGCCAAAGAAACCTTGACTAACGACAGCAACAGATTGGGATTCACAATTTAGTGTATCTGTCAGGTATTTCGAACTGACTTGCTCAATACTCGGTACTTTTAAATAAACAAAAGTATCTAAATAACGGGCAAGTTGATCACTTGCTTGTCCCATAGCAACATTGATGAGCTCTTGTAAACAATCTTGTTGATCTTCGTTCAAATTGAAATTTGTCATAATAAGCCGTGCTGCTCAAGCTGTGTGTTAAGTAACTCTAGTTTTACAGGTTTACGAAGAAATGCTTTCGCACCAAGCTCTAATACTTTAGCTTGCATTTCAGGCTGTATATCAGCTGATATAACAAATATTTTTACCGAAAGTCCTGCATCTCTAATACCTTTCAATACACCAACGCCATCGACAACAGGCATAGTTAAATCAAGAAACAAAATGTCAAATTTTTGGCTATTTAGTAACTCTAGTGCCTCGGCACCGTTAGTCGCTAACTGAACATTTTCAGATAGTGATTCAGGTAAAATTCTCAGTACCTGTTTTCGAGCCATATTGGAGTCATCACAGATAAGAACTGACAAACTCATGGAAGGAAGATCCTATTTTTATTATTTTGATAGGCGTAATTTACCCTAAAAACCGCCGTCTGTTAACGCTTAAAGCAGCAATTTATGTTTTTATTTTATACAAAAAGACTCTTTGTCAGACAAAACTAAACTAACTAATTGATTAATATATCAATGAATAAATTTATGTTTTATAAAATAACTGCATAGAAAAGCATTTTGCTCCAATATGCAGAGAGTGGAAGTGCAAGCACAGCCAGTTTTAAAAACCCAAAATAAACTTTAACACTGTGATGGACAACAAGGCTGAAACTGTATAAATAAAAGCCATTTTCCAATTATCACTATTTAATTTCATCACTATTCCCCATTTTACAACCCCCTAATAAAATTTAACTTTTGTTATTTTGTATAAATTACAATCAATTATCGTGCCAATAGAAAATTGACACTGGGGTAACGCATCTTGCGCCTTTATATTTAAAGGGGGGAAAATATTGAAGAAAGTAGCAGTAAAAAAACGACGATGGTAAAAAATTACTTGATTAGGCTAAGGTCTGTTGACCTTTGTATTATTTCTGTATTGTCTAAGCCAATTTTTTCTATGCATAAATTATAAACAAAGATCAACACCCCCTAGGCCACTGAAGTTGCCTTTGATGTGATTTAAGCCAGATTTTCGCTTCTTTAAAACGAGGAAAGTGCCGTTCAACTAATAACCAAAACTGTTTACTGTGATTTAAATGCTCTAAATGACATAATTCATGAACAACCACATAATCAATCACCCAGTCAGGTGTCATCAAAAGTAAATAATTAAAACTTATTTGCCCTTTACTGTTACAACTGCCCCAACGTGCCTTGTATTGCCTTACTTTAATCTCACTTGGAAATAACTTGAGCGCTTGACTGAAATAAGCAACTTTATCGATTAACAGCTGAACTGCCTTCTCTTTTAACCAGCACTCAACTTTGTGTTTTATAATTTTTTCTTGTTGGGCTTTCGTTGATTTTTGATAGCGCTTTGCAAGCGAAATATTAAATCCTTCAATAGTGTTTTCTATTAAGGGTGAGGATGAAAAGGATAAATAGATATTTTTTTTCTGACCATTAAGCCAAATTATGCCGCCATCACAAATCGATACCTTGTCATCATTATGTTGTTCAGACTCATGTTTACATTGCTGTAATAAAAGCTTACTTTCTAACCAGCAATGTTTCTGAATAAGTAGCTGCTCAATATATTCCAGACTCACGTATCTAGGAGCCCTGACGGTGACAGCTCCTTGTTTAACTTGTAAAGCAATACTTTTCCGCTTATCGCTTCTGACAAGCTGATATTCAATCATATAAGAAGTAACTTAATCGCTAAGCGGCGTCACTTTTATCATTCGGTTTTTCGCTTTTTGTCACTTGTTTCTTAACTACTTTTGGCTTTTTCGCTTGCAAGGCAATTAAGACGTCTTCTCTGTTTTGGGCGATATATATACTCAACTCTTCTCGCATAGTTTCTGAAAGCTCTATGGTAGCCCCTTCAAATAGCTCAGAAAGACTGTCAGCCATATCCAACATTTTGTCATATTCATCAGCGGCTTTCTTATCCATAAATGTTTCTACCTCCACACCTTGTCTTATGACAACAAATCGACTTTCAACGGCCATTGTTTTCCCTTAATTAACTAAATTCTACACTTGTAGCCACATCATAAACTAAGATGAAAACACCACAAGAGCTGTATATAAAGACAGTATAGTATCTTTTTTCTATTTAAAAGCAATATATATCTGCTCAACAGACATAAATTTATCAATCATAAACTCATCTATTTCCCCGACAAGATTTTATTAATAAAAAAAAAAGCACTGTAATTTATTGAGCAAATGTAAAACTTTATGACAGAACAAAACCATGAAACCTACAAAAACTTTATAATACCTTAATAAAAACAGTACGCTAAACAATTCACCATTAACTTTTGCTCTCGATTTTACTTACATTCTCTTTTCTGTTTTTATAGCTTTTTTCTATCTATGCACCACTTTTAAGTTGTTATTAGCAATTTAGCTAGACAAGAAAGACAAACTCAATTTAGTTAGGGGAAATCACAATGAACAAAGTTAAACCATTCACAGCGATAGCTTTTATTTTTTTTACTGGTGCTAGTTTTTCCAGTTTAGCAATGGACAAATATATTGAAGAAGCATTGATTGATATTTGTAAAGTTTCAACTAAAAATAGCATTATTAAATTTCATAAGGCAGTGAGATCATATCGCTTGAAAGATAGAACCGTAGCTACGAAGGTGGTATGTAATGGTGAAAATATTTCAGATTTCGCAAGAAACCGTGGTTCATTTAAGGTCGCTGCAAAGTTAGAAAAAAGCGTTAAGGGCACTGTAAGTATTACGGATGTTGCGGCTATCAGTAAAATCAATGTCAATTTTGTTGAATAATCACTATCAGTTGTTAGTCAAAAAATGTTTAAGTGATGACAGCATGACAATGTGATCATAATTATTTTCAATTACATGCTGTTTGCTTAACACTTAGGAAAGTTAACTACTTCACCATATAAACATCAGTATTGTTTATTGGTTATTGACTATTGAATTAAGCCAAAAAGCTAATTTCTCAGGTTTTTCAAGAGGCAGCATATGGCCGGTATTGTTAAAAATGGATAAACTCATGCGATGATCTTGCTTATCAAATTCAACTAACTTATCGAGTGAAACCAATTGATCATTATCACCCACGCAAAAATACTTATCCAATGGCAATTGACTGAGTTGAAGAAATAAATTTTCTCGTTTTGTCGTTACTAATAATTGATGGATGAGTGTGTCTTGACCTAAAGAATCATCCATCTGTTTTATCAAAGCAATTATTTCACTGTTAGTTTGTGCGCTTTCATCTAACAGCGCTATAATTCTTTTTTTCGGAATGCCTAAGTAGCCATTTTTATTGATCCATGCCACCGTTCGAGTACGTTCTTTAATCTCTTTATCAGGTAGAATGCAAGGCATATTAGAAACAACAAAGAGTTGTTCAACAGCAAAGGGATATTTTACTGTAAAGGCCGAAGCTAAATACCCACCTAATGAAAAACCTAATAAGTTAACTTTCTCATCAGGTAATTGGCTCTTTATATCTTGAAGGATTTCGTCAATCGTATTTTTTTTAGCGATAGTTAAAAAATGACATTTAAAATGATGAGGAGCTAAGGTTTCTAATTCGTTGATCATCGACGACCAAAGCCGATGATCACACATGGTTCCTGGTAATAAATAAAGGTGTTTAATCATCATTAATAAAAATTATTGCAGATATTTGTCAAACAATTGCACCTTCACCCATTGCCCTTTTTCAACCTTCCCTTGCTCAGACGATAAGACGATATAACAATTGGCCGCCGACATACTGGTTAAAATGCCTGAGCCTTGACTGCCTGTTGATGTCACGACTAATTCACCATTGGCATCGTTTTCAATGACTCCACGTTGAAAGTCCATTCTTCCCGGCGATTTTTTTAATGACGTGGTTGTTTTAGCAGAAAGTAATAATGTCTTTTTATCTGTTCCATTTTGCAACTTTAAAAGAGCAGGCAATGCTAATTGATGCGCAGTGACTAACGCTGAAACAGGATTACCCGGTAACCCGAAGAAATATGAATTAGGCAAGGTACCAAAAGCAAAGGGCTTTCCTGGTTTCATGGCGATTTTCCAAAACTCAATTTCGCCCAGTTGTTCAAGCACAGTTTTGGTATAATCGGCATCTCCAACTGACACGCCCCCTGAAGATATAACTACATCAGCTAGTTCATCAGCTTTTGCAAAGGCATTAAAAATACTCTTTTCTACATCTTCAATAATGCCAAAGTTGATAATTTCAGCCCCGAGTTTTGTTAAAATCCCCGTCAAGAACTGGCTATTACTCTCGTAAATATCACCTTCATTTAACATTTCCCCCGGCTTTTTAAGCTCATCTCCCGTAGAAATAAGTGCTACCTTAAGCTGACGATAAACATTAATTTCATTAACACCTAATGAAGCAAGCACACCAATATCAACAGAGGTTAACTCTCTGCCGGATAAAAATACCGTTTGATCAATCGCAATATCCTCTCCTTTTAAGCGGACATTGTCTGCAAGTTTTCTATCTGACAAAAAGGTAATGCTTTCGCCTTCTGCTTGACAGTTCTCCTGCATTTCAACAGTATCGCAATCATCAGGAATTTTAGCTCCTGTCATGATCCGTACGCATTCCCCCAGATTACATTCCCCTTGAAAGGGAGCGCCCGCCATAGAACGACCAACTAGCTTTAGTGTATTTTTTGACAGTAAACTTTGATAAGAACAAGCATAACCGTCCATCGCTGAATTATCATTCGGCGGAACATTAACTGGGCTTTTAATGTCAGAAGCCAAAATGCGCCCTAAAGCCTTATCAAGGGTTATCTGCTCAACATCTGTGATCGGTTTGATCACACCCAGCATATTTTTTAACGCCTGCTCAAAAGGAAGTAACCCTGGAGCTGAACAACAATCAACCATCTGTATTTACCTTATTATTTCAATACTGGCATTATCTGATAAATAACGCCCAACCACTACAGGCTTAACCGTAATTTTTTGATACAAATCAAATGTTGTGGTCATCATTAATCATATTATATTCGAATAACTATGCTATATTATATGAATTATTCGCCGAGCTTCTATCGCTAACTTTGTTTTATTTTTTATAGAAACAAATATGTGATATTGGCCGTGATTATTTACTAATCGCCAGGGTTAACATGGAAACATATTAGCCTCCCGACATTTGGAAAGGTGGAATGTTAACTGACAATTTTGGTCGTAAGTTTTATTACTTACGCCTATCTATTACCGACGTCTGTAATTTTCGTTGTAACTATTGCCTACCCGATGGGTATCAATGTGATCACGATCGTAACTTTCTATCGCTTGCAGAAATTAAACGAGTTGCCAAAGCGTTTGGTCAACTAGGCACTGAGAAAATACGTATTACCGGTGGTGAGCCTTCGTTAAGAAAAGATTTACCCGAAATCATTGCTGCCTGTAAACAAACGCCAAACATCAAACAAGTTGCGTTAACCTCAAATGGTTATAAATTACCCGAGCATATTAATCACTGGCTTGATGCAGGGCTAGATGCGCTAAACATCAGCATTGATAGTTTAGACCCCAGGCAGTTTCATACAATCACTGGCCACAATAAATTACCGCACATTTTAAAAGGTGTCGACATGGCACTTGCCAGCGGTAAAACGTCAGTAAAAATTAATACCGTGTTAATGCGTGAATATAATGGTTACGACATTAAAACTTATTTAGATTGGATAAAAGATACCCCCGTCACTTTACGTTTTATCGAATTAATGCAAACCGGTGACAACCAAGAATTTTTTGATAAGCAACATGTACAAGGCTCTCGCATCAAAAAAAACCTCATATTAGATGGCTGGTTGCCTTCAATAAGAGACAAATCTTCAGGTCCTGCACAAGAGTTTTATCATCCTGATTACCAAGGTAAAATTGGTTTGATCATGCCCTATAGTAAAGACTTTTGTCATACCTGTAATCGCTTAAGAGTAAGCTCTCTTGGTAAATTACATTTATGTCTATTTACCGAAGAAGGCTTGTCGTTAAAAGAGTATTTACAACAAGACGACGTAGAACCGCTCAAACAGCAAATAGCGGCATTAATGCACGATAAGAGAGCGACACATTTTCTACATAAAAACCTAACTGGCGCGACTAAAAATTTAGCCATGTTAGGTGGCTAGAAAATGACAAATAAAATAGTGAATACATATAACCAAAACTGTTTAGGCGTCGTTTTATCTGGCGGTTTATCTTCTCGAATGGGTAAAGATAAAGCTTTACTCGAGCGCAAATTCAATAGTGAAAAAGCTGATAATATGTTGTCATTTAGTGGCCAACAATTAAAAGAGGCTGGTGTGGATGATGTCATCATCAGTGGCAAGCAACATGGCATTGCTGATGAATATGAAAATCTAGGTCCTATGGGTGGCATTTATACCATCATAGAAAAGTATCATCCTAAAGCATTACTTGTTTTACCCGTTGATTTGCCGTTAATGGATAGTGAATCACTTGCTCAACTAAAACGTGTGGGTGAATTATCTCAGCAGTCATGTTTTTATCAAGATAACTATTTACCTTTGTATTTGCCAATTAACGCTTACGTTGAACAATTTTTTCAACAAGCTTTTTTGCCTTTAAAAAATAAGCATCACCTAGTTAAAGGTCCTTCAATAAGAGCATTAATAAAACAAATACCGCATCAATGTTTAATACCCAAAAATGCACAAAGTTTATTTAATGCCAATACGCCTGAGCAATGGCAACAAGCCAAACAACAATTTCAGAAAAACAGGAAAAAACATGTCTAGTTCACAATCAACACACGGTGGTAATGACTTTATCTCATTAAATATTGCAGTATTAACCGTATCTGACACTCGCGATGAATCAAATGATACTTCCGGCCAGTTACTTGAAGAGCGCGTTACAAGCGCAGGTCATCAGGTTGCCGAAAAAGCCATTGTTAAAGACGATGTTTATCAATTGCGGGCAATAGTTTCAAAATGGATTGCAGATGAAAATATCCAAGCAGTGATCAGCACAGGTGGAACTGGTTTTACCTTAAGGGATAACACCCCAGAAGCTCTCTTGCCACTTTTTGACAAAAGCGTTGAAGGCTTTGGCGAAGTATTTAGAGCGATTTCATTAGACGAAATAGGCACTTCTACTATTCAATCGCGTGCTTTTGGTGGCATTGCAAATCAAACAGTTATTTTATGTGTGCCAGGTTCAACCAATGCGTGCAGAACCGCTTGGGATAAACTCATAAAAGAGCAATTAGACGCCAGCCATCGCCCTTGTAATTTTGTCCCGCATTTGAACATCAAAAATACTAAGCAATGTGAGACGCGAAATTAATGGATAATCAAGATAAAAAAGTTGCCTTAAGTCATGTTAATCAAAAAGGCGAAGCCAATATGGTTGATGTGACAGAAAAATCGATGACATCTCGTTCAGCCACCGCTATTGGTTTTATAAAAATGACGGCGGAAACCCTCGCCTTGATCAATCAAGGTGAGAATAAAAAAGGCGATGTGTTTGCTGTCGCCCGCATTGCAGGTATTCAAGCCGCAAAAAAATGCAGTGACTTAATTCCTTTATGCCACCCTCTTATGCTGACTAAAGTTAAAGTCGATTTTGACCTTGATGAAAAAAATAGCCAAGTAAAAGTCACCAGTTTATGCCGATTAACCGGACAAACAGGTGTAGAAATGGAAGCGTTAACCGCCGTTTCTGTCGCTTGTTTAACACTATTTGATATGTGTAAAGCTGCAGATCCTGCGATGGAAATTTTTGGCATTAAAGTCTTAACCAAAGAAGGCGGTAAATCAGGGAAATGGCAAGCGTAATTCTACTATAGACGATAACATTGACCTTATTAAAATAATGAGAACTGTATGATTAAAATAATATTTTTTGCCGCATTACGAGAAAAGCTTGGCTGTGAACAAACATCGTTACCATTTGACGCGTCTATGACGGTAGCGCAAGTTATTACAACATTAACGACTGAAAACCCACAGTGGCAATCAGCGTTTAACAGCAGTTTACTTTGTGCAGTTAATCAAGAAATGGTGAATAAGGATTATCTGATAAAATCAGGTGATGAAGTGGCTTTCTTTCCTCCGGTAACAGGCGGTTAATTAATGAATAGCCAGCAAAGTGATCACATAAAAATTAGCATTCAAGCAGAAGATTTTGATTTATCTGTAGAAGTAGAGTTACTTGAACAACATAATGACGAAGATGGTGCTGTCGTCACATTTAGTGGCCGAGTCAGAAATGCAAATTTAGGAAAGAAAGTCAGCGGTTTATTCCTTGAGCATTATCCAGGAATGACCGAAAAATCATTGAATAACATTATTGAACAAGCTCAACAACAATGGAGCATAGGCCGCGTTACTGTTATTCATCGTATTGGACAACTGTCAGTCGGTGATCAAATCGTTTTTGTTGGCGTCACAAGTAAACATCGCCAAGAAGCGTTTGCGGCATGTGAATTTATTATGGATTATTTAAAAGTAAAAGCCCCATTTTGGAAAAAGGAATTAAGCAATGGCGAAGAGAGTTGGTTAGACGCAAAACAAAGTGATCAAGATAAAGCATTAAATTGGCAAAGTTAGTCTTAGATAATGAACAAATTAATTCAAATTAGTACCATTGTTCTGTGCTTGATCATATCTCAACTCCCTTCAACCGTGGCTGCACAGACAGAGAAACAAAAGCCCCCTCTATTAAAAATTGCGGTTTCAGCAAATTTTTCTCACACATTAGCTAAACTATTGCCTCAGTTTGAAGCAGATACAGGTATTAAAACGCAAGTTTTTATCGGTTCAACAGGCAGCTTATTTCTCCAACTTAGTCATGGCGCTGCTTACGATATTTTTCTTGCTGCTGACACATTAAGGCCTAAACGACTAGTAGAAGATAATCTTGCGTTACCTAATAGCTTAAAAACCTACGCTTTTGGACAGATTTCTTTTTGGTCTTCAACATGGAACAACAGCGAGAACTTACCTTCACTGGCAGCATTATTGCAGCAACTCCATAATGACAAACCAAGGCTTGCTATTGCCAACCCTAACATTGCTCCCTATGGCGTTGCTGCCAAACAAATGCTTAAACACAACCATCTGTGGAAATCTTTAAGCACTAACAGGCTGATCACAGGTAGTAATATTAATCAAACATTTCAACAAGTAAGAAGCGGAGCTGTTTCTTTAGGGGTAGTAGCAAACAGTCAACTTATAGAGAACAACTTAACTGGTATAGCCATACCAACTTCGACTTATCAAGTCATTGAACAACAATTAGTGATCATCAACTCCAGTAAACTAAAGCAACAAGCTCAAGCGTTAAGTCAGTATTTATTATCAGAAAATAGCCAAGCATTGATAGAACACAACGGTTATTATGGAGTCAATCACACATTAACAAGTAGTGCCCATTAACATGACTGAGTTTTCTGATGATGGTTTAGCCCTGATCACCACACTGAAAATGGCTGGTCTAACAACTTTTTTTTTAATGGTGCTTGGTACACCGTTAGCTTGGTATCTCGCTAAAATGCAAAGTCGTGGCAAAGTGCTTTTAGAAGCCATTGTTGCTCTTCCCTTAGTTTTACCACCAACTGTATTAGGCTTTTACTTATTAATCGCTTTTTCTCCGCAATACCTTCCGGGTCAATTATGGCAAGAGCTCACCGGGCAGCAGTTAGCTTTCAGCTTTAGTGCCTTGATCATAGGCTCTATTTTTTATTCATTACCCTTTGTGGTGCAACCATTACAAAAAGCCTTTGAACAGTTAGGCACCGAATATTTAGAAGCAGGAGCAATGTTAAACGCCGGCCCCATAGACCGTTTTTTCAATATTGTTTTTCCCATGACCAAAGCCAGCTTTATTACCGCGGCAAGTTTAGGTTTTGCTCACACGGTTGGAGAATTTGGCGTGGTACTAATGATCGGCGGAAATATCCCGGGTGAAACCCGCGTATTATCTATTGCACTATTTGATCATGTCGAAGCATTTAATTATTCCCAAGCTCACACACTCGCGATTAGTTTAGTTATTGCCTCTCTGATCTTACTTTCTGCAATCTACCTCCTTAACCATAAGCCAATAAAAAAAATAAACGCGGTTAAGCTGAGGTAGAATGTGAATACTTTAACGTTAAATATTCAGTCAACAAAAAACCAGTTTTCATTAACTATTGACCAAACGTTATCTTTTTCAGGTATTGTTGGTATTTTCGGACACTCTGGCTCAGGTAAAACCACTTTACTTCGCACCATTGCCGGATTGAATAAGCCATTATCAGGCTCAATAACGTTTAACGGACACCCATTATTTGACAGTAAAAATACCCTTAATGTAAAAGCTGAAGCGCGTAATATTTCAATGGTATTTCAAGAGCCTAGATTGTTTCCTCATTTAACCGTAGCGCAAAATTTAGACTTTGCCGTTAAACGTTGTAAAAATCCAAGCTTAACAAAGTCTGATATTATTCACTTAACAGCAATATCCCCGTTATTAGCTAAAAATATCAACGAGCTTTCAGGTGGTGAACAACAGAAAGTCGCCTTAGCTAGAGCTATACTCACAGAGCCTAAGTTACTATTACTAGACGAACCTTTAAGCGCATTAGACAGGAAAAGTAAAAAAGAGCTGATTCATTTATTAAAAACCGTACAAAAGAAACTGAACCTTCCAATGATATATGTCAGTCATAGCACTGAAGAATTACAACAGCTTGCCGAACAATTGTTGGTTATTGAACAAGGAAAGGTGCTTACGGTTGGTAATATTCACCATGTGTTTCATCAATTAAATACAACGCAATTAATTAAACATCAAACCAGCTTAACTGTTTCAGTTAAAGCGGTAAATGAACAGCACGGTTTAATAAAATTAGCGTTTAATAGGCAACATATCTACATGTCTCTAGACAGTTTAGCGATTGAACAAGAAAGTGAAAAGCTGCTAAATACTCAACTACGTTGCTATATTTTTGCCAGCGATATCAGTATTACAACTATCGAGCCAACCAATAGCTCGATAGTTAATCAACTGCAAGTGAGCATTACAGGAATTAGACAAGAACACTCTCAAGTACTTGTTTCATTAGCGTGCCAACAACAAGCGTTTTTTGCGAGTATTTCAACCTATTCTCTTGAAAAATTAGGCCTATCAGTCAATCAAATAGTATATATTCAATTTAAAGCGAGCGCGGTGCATACTTTAAGCCTTTAATTATTTAGTTTAAGTTATTTCCATTTTATCAATGATCACACGAGAAAATTTTGCTGACATCACAAGAACAACTTAGATATAGCCGACAAATTATGCTCCACAATGTTGGAGAGCAAGGTCAATTAAAATTACGAAATGCCACTGTACTTATTGTTGGTATGGGAGGTTTAGGTAACCCAGTAAGTATGTACTTAACCGCGGCCGGGATTGGTAAGCTTATTATCGCTGATGGCGACACGGTTGATATCACAAATTTACAACGACAAATCATGTTTAATGAAAGTGATGTCGGTCAAAATAAAGCCGACAGTAGCGCAGAAAAACTCAATAAAAATAACTCTGATGTTGATATTGAAGTGGTTGATGAAATGCTTGATGAAGAGCTTTGCCAATTTTATATTCCACAAGTCGATGTGGTGATTGATTGTAGTGATAATATTGCCACACGTTATTTAGTTAATAAAATATGCGTTGAACATAAAAAGCCTTTCGTACTGGGTGCTGCCACAGGATTTGATGGTCAACAATTAGTCGTTGACCCGAGAAAGGAAGATAGTGCTTGCTACCAATGCTTATTTCCTGAAAGTGAAAAGGCACCAGAAAACAACTGTCAAACGGTTGGGGTGTTAGGACCAATTTTAGCCATAATAGCGGGTATGCAAGCCTTACAAACAATTAAGCTATTAGCCAATATTGACGTTAAACATAATCAATTAAATTTATACGATGGATTAAATAATCAGTGGCAACAATTTAAACTCTCTAAACAAACGAATTGTCCCGTCTGTGCAACTAATAACGGCTAGGACTGTGGTTAAAAGAATAGCATAAAAAAGCCCTCATTAATGAGGGCTCTGTATAACAATTGATTAGCGAAATTAATAATTAATTTTATTTGAATAATCCGGAATGTCGGTCAGTAACAGCTTCTCGCCAACCACCTAACCATTCGGATTTAGCATCAGTGTTTTGATATGGACAATTTTCTTTATTTTTACCAGAAAGGCCTGCTTGATAACCATTTGAATGCGCTCTACCTAAACGATCTCTTTTTTGTCTTCTCATATATGAGTCTCCATAACTAAATGATAAATAAAGTTTTATTAGATGTTTTGGTGTCAGTAAAAAATTTCAACCGACACTTTATTTAAGAACATATCAAATTTTATTGCAAGCAATTATTATTACAAACAACAGAGAAAAAATGAAAATTTAGTAGAATTTTATTTGATTAAAATTCGAGCAACATTTATGTACTGAAAAAACAGCTTGTTAGTTAAAAGTGAATAGAACAATAAACAATAAAAAAAAAGTTATTAGAATAAATTCATTTAAAAGATGACGACTGATACGAAGGGAGCTAAGAAGATAACAAGGGCTCGAACGTACTTTCTAAACCGTTTAGTTTGATCTCATAGACAAGCGCTAACTGCTCTCCTAATTTTCCTTCAGGAAAACCTTTAGAGTGAAACCAAACTAAATAGGGTTCAGGTAATTGCAATAATTTTCGCCCTGCGTATTTACCAAAAGGCATTAATTGATTAATAGCAGCAATAATTAGTTGTTGTTCTGGTAACATTTTTTCCTTCAGATTTTTCTTTTTTACGTTATTAATGATATTCAACTATTTATTAATTATAATGAAAAAAGGCCTCGGAGCATATTGCTAATTACTTCTCAATATAATAGGTGACCTTTTACATGGATTTTATTAAATCTAAAAAAAACGTATTTATGAAAAAAATATTTTTATTATGTATTACGCTGTTCCTTTGCCACGCTAAATATTTATATGCGCAATCATTAACTCATCAGTTAAAACATATTGAAAGGCTTGTATATAGTAATGTAGAACAAGCGGGTACTGAATTAAAAAATATTGAGTTGCAGTTAATGAATGCAAATAATAGTGAAAAAATTCATTGGTATACCTTAAGCATACAAATTGCTGCATTTAGTAATGATGAAAAATTAAAACAACAGATAGCAGGCAAATTGCCTTACATCCTCCAAGACCTAGCAGGTGCAAAAAAACACCTTTGGCAGAAAATTTTTACTATCAACTTCCAATTATTAAATCGAGGTGTTGATAATGCGATTAATCAGCTTCAATCCATTGAATCTCAAGTAAAGCAAGTCAATGATGAATTCATGCTGGCCTATTTCAACCGTGTTCTGTATTACTCATTCATTCTTAATGGTATTTATGACGTTGCCATGGACATCGCGATAGAAAATGAAAAGCAATGGCAAGCAATTGACGAACACTACTTAGCATTAGAAATGCAATTTAGGATCATTGAATTAAAAGTGCGCATTTTAAATATTCCTAACGCAGAGCAGGTTATTAATGATTTTGCTAACAACGCAAGTAAACTCGAAATTACCAAATATGACATCCCCCTCACCCTGCTAAAATCGAGATATTTAGCTCAAAATGGTCAAATTAATCAGGCCTATGACTTATTAAAAAATTTAATTGATAATAAAATAGTCAACGAATCAAACATACAATATCCGGGTATTATTCATCAACTTGCCGATTACAGCTATCAATTAAAAGCGTATAAAGAATCGATTACGCTTGCAAGAGAAGCCCTAAGTTTCATTAAAGAAAAGTCACCCGAAGTAGGTGTAGATACTAAAATTATTTTAGCTAAAGCGTTAATTGAAGAAGGTAATTTTACTGAAGCTAAACAACTCGTTGATGAAGCAAAAGTAATATTCACAAAATATAATAATAGTTTTGGCTTATTTGTTGTAGACAATATTTATATTGATATCCTTTATAAAGATGGTGATTTTGAAGCCTTATATCAAACAACAAAAAACATGATCCAGACACTTGAAAATGTAAACAATGACAATCATGGCGAGCGAAGAGTAAAACGAGCAGAAAATGCTGCTTATGTGAATGAACAAAATAAAGTTGTTGAAGAGTTAGCCCAAAGCAACATAAGCCAGCAACAAGAAATCGATTATTCGAAAGAGCTTTTATCCGTTAAGAATAATTACTTAACTGTAATGGCTCTCTTTTGTTTCGTGTTATTTCTTTTACTTATTTGGTTGTATTATCTACTCAAAAAAGTCCATAAGCTTGCTAATACCGACAGTTTAACAGGGATAAGAAACCGCCGTTCAGGTATCGATAAAACAACGAAACTGATTAAAAAGGCACGCATCAATCGACAAAAAGGCGAGATTGCCGTTGCCATGTTAGATCTTGATGATTTCAAAAGTATTAATGACACTTATGGGCATGACATTGGCGATAAAGTGATACAAAGTGCAGTTGAAAAAGCCCAAAAGTCCCTCGATGCACAAGATATTATTTGCCGTATGGGCGGAGAAGAATTTTTAATCGTGTTAACGAATAAAACCAAACAACAAATTTCTGAAAAAATTGAGCAAATTCGTCAAGACATTCATCAAAGTAATGTTGCAGAATTAGGTATTTTAAAGCCACTCAGTGTCAGTATTGGTATCACCACGGTTTCTTTAGCTGATCAAGACAAGTCATTAAACGAATATTTAATTGATGCCGATACAGCGCTATATTGCGCAAAAAACAGTGGCAAAAATCAGGTGCAGGAGTTTCAAAAGGCTAGCTAATTTAGCTTGCTAACATTAAAAAATATCGACTTGTAAATGCTGACATATATTTGTCATCTCCCCTATTTATAATTTT
Source organism: Colwelliaceae bacterium 6441 (assembly GCA_040779345.1). Taxonomy (GTDB): domain Bacteria; phylum Pseudomonadota; class Gammaproteobacteria; order Enterobacterales; family Alteromonadaceae; genus Thalassotalea_H. The sequence goes on from JBFONU010000003.1 coordinate 35,850, forward strand.
ATGACTTTTAGCTTATAAAATTTTAAATAGGGATAAAACATGTCCATTGTCAGAAAACGAAGTGCGGCTCATAAAGTATATATTCCGGAAAACGCTCGTGATAATCAGTATATTCTCGCCGAGTTTTCTATCACAGATGCACTAATTAAACGAATTGATGCGTTTTATTCTCAAGATGAAAAACCAAATTATTATCACTTTTATCAAGGCTTGTCCCAATTATTAAGCACCTTGAGCAATGATTTTAACATTCCTAGTAGCGTATTAGTTGCAAACGATAAACTCATTAGAGTCAGATACAGTCAAGAAATGCATCAATGGCAAACAAGCCAACAAATTTTGTTTTATTACGATCCCCAAGTGCATCAATTACAAAATTCATTTTTTGATGCTAACAAAAAGGCTAAAAAAATCAGTTTACTATTTTTAGCGACAGGAGATAACATCAGACAAAACTCGGCAGAATTTCACCATAACGTTTCCCAATTAGTGCAATGTTATGCCAAACAAATAGCATTAGAGTTAGGGGATATAAGAATACGAGATCACCAACATATCACTTACGATATCTTTGCCAAAAATAAGGGATTTAAAGGCACAGTAGCTCATAAGCTGCGAGATATTTCACAACGATATCAAAGCCAGCATGTGGCGTTGCCTCAAAATAGCAGCGCAATTACTTATGCTGTGATTAATTTAACCATTAACAACCGCATACTCGAGCTCGTTGATATTGATCCTCGCTCGGTAGATCCTTATAACCCACTATATACTTATTTAACAGATACCTTTTCTTTAGTAAATAAACGCTTCAACTTAAATAATGGTGCGCTAATTGCCAATGGATTAGTGCCCATAGTGAGACACAGTTTGCATGAAATTGTTTCTCGAGTGGGAGAATTACAAATGCTAGGCTATAACCCTGAACAATCACCTTGCGGCATAGTGAGTAAATGGCAGGCAGATCAGCTTAGTGAGAATGTTCAACTTATTTTTGTTGCCACTAAAGAAGACAGTTCAAATAATCGCTATGGGCGCTTTTTAAATCAAATTGAGCAAGCTATCCATTTAATGGCAACTGAATTAGAAATTCCCCCGACTAAAGAAGAATTAATCGTTCGCTTTCATCAACATATCGCATATAACTTGTAAATAGCCCTATACCAATTAAAGCCTTTACAATAGTCGTCGCTAAGAGTGCAGTTGAAATCACGTCTAATTTTGGTAGATATTAACTGCACAATTTATTATATTCCCAGCATTATTCACAAAGAGAAATTTCCATGGGAACTGTAGAGCAAACGACACTTGCCGGAGGCTGTTTTTGGTGTATTGAGGCCGCCTTTAATAGCTTGCAAGGTATTATAAAAGCAGAGTCTGGTTATATGGGTGGCACTGTAACATATCCAACCTATGAACAGATATGCCAAGGCAATACCGGGCATGCAGAGGTTGTACAATTAACATTTGATACGCAGTTGATCAGCTTTAATGACATTTTAGAAATTTTTTTCGCGCTACATGATCCTACCCAATTAAACCGACAAGGAAATGATATTGGCACACAATATCGTTCGGCTGTTTTTTACCATACTGACCAACAAAAAGAAGCCGTTGAACAAATCATCGCTGAAATAGAAAAAGAACAAATTTGGCCAGGCAAAGTACTCACTGACATTACAGCAGTCGAAGAGTTTTACTCTGGAGAAAGTTATCATCAAGCGTACTTTAAAAACAACCCTGAAAATCAGTATTGTCAGGCGGTGGTATCACCTAAGTTGGCAAAATTTAGAAAAAAGTTTGCTGAAAAATTGAAATAAGAAGTAAAGCGTTCTGAACACAACAAACCAGAGCAATAGGCTCTGGTTTGTTGTGATTGATCCATCAAAATCAATACATCAAGGTATATAGTTTTCTTCTATATTTAGTCGCTAACGGATCACCATCAGGCAACGCCTTTAAGATATCTAAAAGTAAATGCTTACTTTCGGTATCACTAGCATCTCTTTGCACCAAACGAAATAAAATAGTGAGCGCTTCTTCATGTCGATTAACTTGGCTATATTGAGCCGCTAGCTTTTGCTGAAGCTCAACATTATCAGGGGATTTTTCTATTTCTTCTTCCAGTGCTTGTATCTCAGGGGAATCAGCAGCTTGACTCGCCAATTCAAGTTTTGCCATCACCGCTTGATATTCACTGTCTTGATCTACCATTAATATCGTTTGTAATAATGATTCAGCTTCACTGAGTTTACCAGTCTGAATATAAACATCCGCCAATACTAATTTTATATCCGCCCGTTCACTATTTAATTGATGAGCTTGAGCAATAATAGCAAAGGCTTGATTGACATCACCTTGAGTCACTAACTCACGAGCTTGCCTTAATAATAGCTCTTCTTCTTTTGGCAAATGTTTATCTAAAAACGCTTTAATGCTTTCATCGGTTTGTGGCCCTGATAAACCATCAATAGGCTGCCCTGCTTGCACTAACACCGCAGTTGGTAGCCCTTGTATCCCAAACTGTTGAGCTATTTGTTGCTCGCGTTGACAATCTACCGTTGCCAATAAAATATGTTCTTCAAAAGCACTTAAGCTGACAGACAGTTTATCTCTTAACTCAATACTTTCAGGTACTTGTTCCGCCCAAAAAGCAACTAAAACTAATTTATTATTTGAGTCTTCAGCAATAATTTTTTGAAAATTATCCAGCGTCATTGCAACATTCATATTCGACCTAATACTTAATATTTATTAACTATATCCATGATTTGGGGGCGCGATAATATTTAACAAGGTTAATATAGTGTTTTAAGTCAAATGCTTTTATAGTTAAAGAGTAACGATGTAAGCCGTCTTCGTTTTATATTTATTACACAAAAAATAGGTCTGTTTTGAATAACAACGCCATTAAACTATTTTCATTGTTGATTTTACTTTGGGTAAATACTGCTAGGTCAGACAATGTTGACGTTATTAACGTGAATTATTGTATCGATCCCGCTTGGGCGCCATATGAGTCTATAGAGAATAACCAGCATATTGGCATATCTAAACAATACCTAGATATTTTCGCAAAAGATTCCTCCTTTTCCTTTAATTTAATTCCCACATCTAATTGGAATGAAGCCTTAGAGTTTGTTAAAAAAGGAAAATGCCAGCTACTTCCTATGCTGAACAAATCACCTGAAAGAGAAGAATATTTAGTGTTTAGTGATAGCTATTTTAGAGCGCCAAATGCACTATATAGCCATTACAATCAGACGATGATTGGAAATTTATCCAATATAACAACACAAAGTGTTGCTGTTGTTTCAGGCTATCGTATGCATCATTATTTAAAAGAGCACTTTCCTAACATGAATATCATTCTTGTTGAGAACGAATTAGCAGGCCTAACTAAGGTTGAGAATCAAAAAATTGATTACTTTATTGGCTCTTATTATGCGGCTAACAAAATTATTCAAGATTTATCACTCGCAAAGTTGAGAATTGTTGGCATAGCGGAAATTGAAGATAACTTGCGAATTGGCGTGAATAGAAATTCAAAGCATCTACTCCCTTATTTTAATCAAAGAATTAACTCCCTAACAGAGCAAGATCATAAAAAGGTATTTAGTAACCTAAAAGCACTGAACTTTGTTAAGCAAACTGATTACACGATGTTAATCAGTCTCGCAACTTTCTTTAGCCTTATAATCCTGATTATTTTAATCGGTTATTCGCGTTCTTTACGTTTTAGTAATGAATTAGCATTAAAAAACATCACCCTGAAAAAACTTCATCAGCAGCTAGATGAAAAAAATAAACAACTCGCTGAACTTGCAATCAAAGACCCTTTGACAATGTTGTATAACAGAGCCCATTTAGAGGAAATGATCCAACAGCAAATTAACCTAAAAGATCGTTATCAGACAAAGTCATGCCTGATCATGATTGATGTCGATGATTTTAAGCAGGTCAATGATAAATTTGGTCATAAGTTAGGGGATAACATTTTAATAAGCCTATCTTCAATATTAACAAAATGTGCCCGTAATTCAGATGTCGTCGCAAGATGGGGGGGAGAAGAATTTGTGCTTTTATGTCCAGAAACAGACCTAGATGAAGCGATTGAACTCGCTAAACGCTTTCAAAAAGCATTAGGGCAATTAAAAAGTGATACTCTGCCGAGCATTACTTGTAGCGTAGGTATTGCAGAATTACATGCTAAAGATTCTGCAGATGAATGGTTTATTTCTGCTGACAAAGCAATGTATAAAGCGAAAAACCAAGGAAAAAACGCTATTCACATTACACAAAGTGATCATCAGTGAATGTTTTCGCAATTTACCTTGAGTTGACCAATAAAATGACAAAAGCCTAACTCAATATTGAGTTAGGCTTTTGAGTTGGTTTTAACAATAAAATAATTTATGAAATTTCTTTGAGTAACTCTCGTGAAATAATCACTTTTTGGATTTCACTTGTTCCTTCATAAATAGAGGTAACACGCACATCTCTTGCAAAACGCTCAAGTGGATATTCTTTTATATAGCCAGCCCCCCCCATCATCTGTAATGCATCGTAACAAGCCACATTAGCTTTTTCTGCGGCAAAAAGTTTTGCCATAGAAGCAGCCTTACCAAATGGTAAACCTTGCTCTTTAGTATAAGCCGCTTGCATTAATAAAAGGCGAGCCGCTTCAAGATCTGTATAACGATCCGCTAATTTCCACTGTAATCCTTGAAAATTTGCAAGTGCTTGATTAAATTGTTTACGCTCAGTTAAATATTGGCGAGCATAATCCATCGCAGCTAAACCTATGCCTAACGCCAACGAACCAATACCAATTCGCCCTCCCGCCAACTCACCAACAGCAACAGCAAAGCCTTTGTTTTCGCCGCCCATTAATGCACTTTTTGGAATTCGACAATTTGAGAAACTTACTTCATTGGTTGGTGAGGCTTTCTGGCCCATTTTCTCTTCAGCTTTACTCACCGTAATTCCTGGCGTATTTGCTTCAACAAGAAAACAAGATATGCCTTTACCTTTCGCTGCACTCGCATCTGTAACAGCCCATACCACATAAATATCGGCAAAACTGGCACTGGTAATATAAAGTTTATTACCATTTAACACATAGTCATCACCGTCTAATTCTGCTGTTGTTTTCATACCTGCAGGATCAGAGCCCGCACCACTTTCAGTTAAACAAAACGCACCGGCTTTATATTCACCACTGCATAGTTTCGGCAAATATGCTTGTTTTTGCTCTTCATTACCAACGGCTTGAATAACTTCTGCTACCATATTTGTCACGGACGTTGTCACTGCCGTCGATGCACATGCCCGTGCAATTTCTGTAATAGCTAAGCTAAAGGCAACAGAGCCAGCTTCAACACCACCGTATTCTGCTTTAATGTTCAAGCCCATAAATCCTAACTCAGTTAATTGTGCTAGGTTATTAAGGAAAAGCGCTTGATTTTGTGTTTCATCAAGCTCAGCCGCGACAGGAGCTAATTCAGTTTCAGCAAATTTACGTGCCATATCTTGAATCATCATTTGTTCTTCGGTTAACGAAAGATCCATTATCTCTACTCACTTAAATTGGTGTTGTTCATATGTTTATATAGTAAACAAAGTCATCGTTATAATCACTCTTTATTTGACGTTTACGTTAAGTGGAAACAAACTGTACTCGTTGAGAAAAGTAGTAGCTTAAACCTAAATTGTTAACCTAACGTTTTAAACACAGCACTCTTTCAAACAAAAAAACGCGCAAAGAGCGCGTATTTATTGGGACAATTCACGGATGATTAGAGCATCAAAAACCACACAAGGCCAAAACCTAACACTAGGCGATAAATAACAAATGGCATCATGCCTAATTTCCCAACAAGAATTAAAAAATAATGAATACAAGCATAAGCACTAACAAACGCTAAGACACTACCTAAACCTAACGTTTGCCAATCAACAGCTTCTGAAGAAGAAATAAGCTTATAAGTTAAATAACCGCCAGGCATTATGATCCCAGGTATTGATAACAGGAATGAAAAGCGTGCTGCATTTTCTTTAGTTAAGCCAAGCATCATCCCTAAGGTCATGGTGATCCCTGAACGAGAAGTGCCAGGGATTAATGCAAGGGCTTGTGATAATCCAATGATCATAGCCCCTTTAAACCCCATCTGCTCAATCGTAACGTTTTCTTTGGCTTTAATGTCAGCAAACCCCAAGAGAAGGCCAAAGCCAATTGTGGTTATAGCAATAACGGCAGCAGAACGTAAATTAGCATCAATAAAATCATGCCCTAAATAACCAGCTAAACCTAAAGGGATAGAGGCAAGTAGTATCCACCACGCCAATTGACCATCAAAGCTAGGGGTATTCTTTGCAGGCCCAAACCCAAGGGTACCAAACCAAGCAATAGCCATGTCACCAACTTCTTTACGAAAATACATCACCACCGCGAGTAATGTTCCCACATGTAAAGCAACATCAAGAGCTTGACCTTGATCTTTCCAGTCCAAAACAGCGGAAGGCAAGATTAAATGAGCTGAGCTCGAAATGGGTAAAAACTCAGTTAATCCTTGAATTAGTGCTAATAAAAATACTTCAAACGTGCTCATATTTAATTGATTATCCTTGCCAGTTAAACGGTATTATTTTTAATTTCTGTGTATTCTTATCAAAGTGATGCCATAACGATTGGTAAGTTTTTTTCAGTATTGGGTGTACCTGTTGCGGCGCTATTTCAGCTAATGGCCATAATACAAAAGCATTAAAGGTAATTTCATCGCGAGGAAGTTGAACGGGTGCAGATTGTACAAGATCTCCATATAATAAAATGTCGAGGTCTAATGTACGAGGGCTAAACTTTTTCGCATTAACCTCCCTACCAAATTTAAATTCAACATCGCGTAACGTTTGGCTCAATTGTTCAATACTCTGACTCGTTTGAAAGCCAACCACCATATTATAAAAAGGTGAGCCATCAAAACCAACAGCTTCACTTTCAAACAGCGATGACAAAGTTAAATCACCAAATAAACGAGTTAATGCCGTTAAACCCGAAGCTAAATTTTTTTCTCGATCTATATTACTACCAATCGATAAATATACTTGCACCATTACAACTGATGCCCTCGCTCAATTTCAACGCCAACTGTTTGAGCGTTATGAACTGCACCGGGTTTACCTATTGATAACTTAAGCCAAGGAATATGATACCTACCCATTAAAAATGCCGCTAAGCGTTCGGCGAGTGTTTCGAGGAGATCAACAGGGTTTTGATTAGCAAAAATGGATATTTGCTCAGATATGTCAGCATAATCGAGGGTTTTATCAAGCTCGTCATTTTCAGCCGCTTTCGAAGTGTCCCACCCCATAGCTAGATCAATAACCAAGGTTTGTTTTATTTCTTTTTCCCAAGCAAAAAAACCAATGGTGGTTTGAATACTTAAGCCCTGAATAAAAACTTTATCCATAGTAAGTGCTTCTCTTAAATCAATCAACAAGCCAACTTCAATGCGTTAGAGGTCAACCACTGTTAAATTGTTAATGGTATATTACAAAATAATTGGCGAGTTTACCTGCCTAAGAGTAGAAAAACTAGTTAACTAAGTTATACAATAAAGAAACATTCAATTTTTACACTCTGGGAAAGGACTTTTTCATGTTATTGCTAATATTTGCACTGACCATTGCTGCCTATTTACTAGGTTCAATATCAAGCGCAATTTTAGTATGTAAATTGCTTAAACTACCAGATCCTAGAACAACAGGTTCTAACAACCCTGGCGCGACAAATGTTTATCGTATTGGCGGTAAATATGCTGCAATAACCGTTTTGTTTTTTGATATTTTAAAAGGCGCGATCCCCGTTTGGGGAGCCTATTTTTTAAAGATTGAGCCAAACTATTTAGGTCTCATCGCCTTAGCGAGTTGTTTAGGCCATATGTTTCCCGTTTTCTTTCAATTCAAAGGAGGAAAAGCCGTAGCGACAGCTTTTGGCGTATTGCTGCCTATTGGACTCGATTTAGGCGCATTACTCATTTTAACTTGGCTCACTACAGCAAAATTTACGCGTTATTCAAGCTTAGCCGCAATAACGGCAGTGTCTTTAGCCCCTTTTTATACTTGGTTACTCAAACCTATCTATACATTTCCTGTGATCATGCTCTCTATCCTGATCATCTTTAGGCATAAAGACAATATTCTAAGATTACTAAAAGGAACCGAGCCTAAATTAAGCCATAAAATGAAAATATAACCTCACACCTCACACTGGGCTTAAGGTATCTAATGGCCAACGAGGAGTTGCTTTAAACGTCAAGTCAGTATCTACACCAGCTTTTAATCGCTGCATCCCCGCAAATGCTATCATCGCACCATTATCAGTACAAAATTCAGGGCGAGGATAATACACTTTACCGCCAATTTTTTGGGTGATTTGCTCAAGCTTCGCTCTTAACGCAGTATTCGCACTAACACCGCCTGCAATAACTAATCGTTTAAGTTGACATTGTTCCAGTGCTCGCCGACATTTAATCGCAAGTGTATCGACAACGGCTTCTTGAAAAGCGTAAGCCACATCGGCATGTGTTTGGTCATCCATAACATTATGTAATTGAATTTCTTTACGAATAGCCGTAGCTGTTGCTGTTTTTAAACCACTAAAACTAAAATCTAGCCCTGGTCTATCCGTCATTGGACGAGGAAACTTGAATCGACCTTTAACACCTTTTTCCGCCATTTTTGATAACGCTGGTCCACCGGGATAATCTAATCCTAAAAGCTTAGCCGTTTTATCAAATGCTTCACCTGCGGCATCATCTACCGACTCACCGAGTAATTCATACTGACCAATACCATCAACCCGCACTAACATGGTATGGCCGCCAGACACAAGTAAAGCAACAAAAGGAAATTCAGGTACATCTTCTTCTAGCATAGGGGCTAATAAATGACCTTCCATATGATGCACCGGCACAGAGGGTAAATCCCAGCCATAAGCAAGGCTTCGACCAATAGCACACCCAACAAGTAATGCACCAACCAAACCGGGTCCTGCGGTATAAGCAACACCATCTAAATCTTTTGGTGTTAGGTTTGCATCTGCTAACACTTCTTTGATTAAAGGAATTGTTTTTCGCACATGATCACGAGATGCTAATTCAGGTACGACACCACCATAATCAGCATGAACAGCTATTTGACTATAAAGACGATGCGACAATATGCCATCTTCCTCATCATAAATAGCAATGCCAGTTTCATCGCAAGATGTTTCAATTCCAAGAATACGCATTATTTACTGATCCAAATTTAGTACAACTTATTTTCGAGATGGCGATTTTACCTGCTAACGCATTTTTTCTCCAGCGGCTTACACTGATAAATAATCATTTATAACTTTACAAGGGCATTGCATTGGCATTAGAATACGTCACCAATTTTTAATAGAGTGGGTGAAGATGAGGCCATTTGGCTGAAATCAGACACCGATTTATATAGATACATAACTAAGGTAAAATAGTACATGCCAGTAATTAAAGTAAGAGAAAACGAACCATTTGACGTAGCTTTACGTCGTTTTAAACGTTCATGTGAAAAAGCAGGTATCCTTTCAGAAGTTCGTCGTCGCGAATGTTATGAAAAGCCAACTTGGGAACGTAAGCGTAAAAAAGCAGCCGCTGTTAAACGTGCCGCTAAAAAAGTTTCTCGTGAGAACGCTCGTCGCGTTCGCATGTACTAAGAACTATCTTAGTTATTATTTGAGTTAATAGAATCACTAATATGAGCCTACTTATACAACTCAAAGATGAAATGAAAAATGCCATGCGTGCTAAAGACAAATTGCGTCTTGGCGTTATTCGTATGGCGTTATCTGCTATCAAGCAAGCCGAAATTGATCACCAAACCGAAGCAACCGATGATAATATCATTGCCGTATTAACTAAAATGGTTAAACAGCGCAAAGAATCTATCAAAATGTTTACTGATGGTGGCCGTGATGACATGGCAGCAAATGAACAAGCAGAAGTAGTTGCCTTGGAATATTTTCTTCCTCAGCCGCTATCACAAGAAGAAGTTAAAAATTTAATTGATAATGCAATTACTCAATCGGGTGCAGCTTCAATGGCTGACATGGGAAAAGTAATGGCAATATTAAAACCTGCCATGCAGGGAAAAGCTGATTTAGGTGCAGTAAGTGGCCAAGTACGAGCAGCTTTAAATAGTTAATCGTCTTTTAAACTTTATTCTTTAAAACCGCCTCTTTATAGATGCGGTTTTTTTATATTTGCGATACAGTAGAAGTGTCAACTTTTGAGCGCTTAAAATAGGTTTTTTGATATATATGGCAGGCATGATCCCAAGACAATTTATCGACGATTTATTAGCACGAGCTGATATCGTAGAGCTGATTGATTCACGTGTGCCACTAAAAAAAGCAGGAAAAAACTACCAAGCCTGTTGTCCATTTCATACAGAAAAATCCCCTTCGTTTAGCGTCAGCCAAGACAAACAGTTTTATCACTGCTTTGGTTGTGGAGAACATGGGAATGCTATTTCTTTTTTGATGGAATTTGATCGACTCGAATTTCCTGATGCAATTGAAGAGCTCGCTGCTCATTACAATATGGAAGTGCCTAGAGAGCAAAATAATCAATCTCCTGCACAACAATTACAACAACAAAAAGCTTACCAACAAAAACAAGATGACTACGAATTAATGGCTAGTATTTCTCGTTTTTATCAACAGCAATTTAAAGTGGCTGCGGATAAAGAAACGGCTATCAAATACCTACAAGGTCGTGGGCTAAGTGGTGAAATCGTCAAGCGATTTGGTATCGGATACATCAGCGATGCTTGGGATGGCATGATGAATCAATTTGCTAAAAGCCAAGCCATTACCCAGCAATTAATAGATTTAGGTATGGCTATCCAAGGGGATAAAAGCAAACCTTATGATCGTTTTCGCGGTCGCATCATGTTCCCCATTCGCGACAAACGTGGTCGTGCTATTGGCTTTGGAGGCCGTGTATTAACAGATGGTACGCCAAAATATTTAAACTCTCCCGAAACACGTATTTATCATAAAGGCCAAGAGTTATATGGTCTTTATGAAGCCAAGCAAGCGAATAAACAGTTAACACGCTTAGTCGTCGTAGAAGGCTATATGGATGTTGTTGCACTTGCTCAACATGGGGTGAATTATGCCGTTGCATCACTTGGCACAGCAACAACACCTGAGCAATTACAAACGTTATTTCGTACCGTAAAAGAAGTCATTTGTTGCTACGATGGAGATCGCGCAGGAAGAGATGCAGCTTGGCGCGCCATGGATAACGCCTTACCCATGATTCAAGATGGCTTTTCATTAAAGTTTGTATTTTTGCCTGACGGTGAAGACCCTGACTCACTCATTCGTGAGCAAGGCCAACAGGCTTTTGAACGTATTTTAGATAATGCTATGCCATTGTCAGAGTTTCTTTTATCCAACTTATCTGAACAAACCAATTTAAATACCACCGAAGGTACATCGAAATTAGTTGAGCTGTTTCAGCCATATTTGAATAAGCTACCTGAAAGTTTTCTCAAGCAGAGTATTATCACTTCAATCGCTAATAAATTTGCACGAGGTAGTGAAAAACGTCTCGAAGAGTTACGTCGACATCACAGTAAAGAACAAAAACAATCAAAGAATAAACAAACAAAAATCACCCCGATTCGCCTTGCTATTGTATTATTGTTAGAGCATCCCCATATAGTAAAAGCAATTCCCGACACATCTATATTGCAACAGCTAGATATGCCCGGAATGCCCTTATTAAATCAGCTGGTCGTCTTAAGTAGTGAAAACGAAAATATTAATAGCGCCCAATTAATTGAATACTTTAGGGGAACGCCTGAGGGTAAACAATTAACAAAGTTAATGTGTTTAGAACATTACGTAGAAGCTGAGAATGCGGAAAGTACATTTTTGGATATTATCGAGAGCTTCTTAAATAAGTTTATCGAACACCGCACGGAGCAATTAATTGCAAAAGAGCAAAATAATGGGCTGAGTAAAGAAGAAAAATATGAGCTTCATAGTTTACTAACAGCTTAAGTAGGTTGAAGTTAAGAAATAATTCAGCCCGATAGAATATAAATAATCCGATAATAGTTTATCGCTGGTAATTTAGTCACTCATTCGCTATAATTTCCGGCTTACTGTTTTCATTTTGATAGCCATAAATTAGGTGGACACTCGTCAATGGATCAAGCCCCACAATCTAGATTAAAAGAGTTAATTACCAAAGGTAAAGAGCAAGGGTATTTAACATTTGCTCAAGTTAACGATCATCTCCCTCAAGATATTATCGATTCAGACCAAGTTGAAGACATCGTTAGGATGATCAACGACATGGGTATTAAAGTATTTGAGAATGCTCCTGATAACGATACCTTGATGATGAGCGAAAGTGATACTGATGAAGATGCCGCGGAAGCAGCAGCTCAGGCACTTGCTACAGTTGAAAGCGAAATTGGTAGAACAACAGATCCCGTACGTATGTATATGCGTGAAATGGGAACGGTTGAACTTCTTACACGTAAAGGCGAAATAGTTATCGCTAAGCGTATTGAAGAAGGTATCAAAGAAGTACAGCGCTCCGTTTCTGAATATCCACCTGCGATCAACTATTTATTAGAGCAGTGGGATAACTTTGAAGCGGAAGAAGCTCGCCTTAGTGATATTATTGTTGGCTTTTTAGACCCAGATGCTGAAGAGGAAGAAATTCCAGCAGCGGCAACACATATAGGGTCAGAGTTATCAGAAGATGAACTTAAAGATGAAGATTCTGATAGCGAAGATGATGAAGACGAAGAAGAAGAGGATACGGGTCCAGATCCTGAATTAGCTCGTGAGAAGTTCACAGCGCTTCGTGAAGTATATGAAAAAGCAAATGAAGTGATAGCGGCAAAAGGTCGTGGTCATGCAGATGCACAAAAAGCCATTGATGCATTAGCCGAAGTTTTTAAAGAGTTCCGTTTAGTTCCTAAAGTGTTCGATAAATTAGTGAAAAACATGCGCAGCGTGATGGATCGTTTACGTATTCAAGAACGTTTGATCATGAAACACTGTGTTGTGGGTGCAGGTATGCCAAAAGCAACGTTTATCAAAATATTCCCAGGTAACGAAACCTCTAAAAATTGGTTTGATGAACAACGTGCAGCAGGCTTACCTCACTCTAGCAAAATGGAAGACATTGAGTTAGACGTAGAACGTTGTATTTATAAGTTAAACCAATTAGAAGAAGAAACCTTCTTAAACGTACATGGCATAAAAGACATCAACCGTCGTATGTCAATTGGTGAAGCGAAAGCTCGTCGTGCGAAAAAAGAAATGGTAGAAGCTAACTTACGTTTAGTTATCTCAATTGCGAAAAAATACACCAACCGTGGTTTACAATTCTTAGATTTAATTCAAGAAGGTAACATCGGCTTGATGAAAGCGGTTGATAAATTTGAATACCGTCGTGGTTACAAGTTCTCAACTTACGCGACATGGTGGATCCGCCAAGCAATAACTCGATCAATTGCTGACCAAGCACGTACCATTCGTATTCCTGTACATATGATTGAAACGATCAATAAATTGAATCGTATTTCTCGTCAAATGTTACAAGAAATGGGCCGTGAACCAACACCTGAAGAATTAGCTGAGCGCATGATAATGCCAGAAGATAAAATTCGTAAAGTGTTAAAAATAGCGAAAGAGCCGATTTCAATGGAAACCCCTATTGGTGATGATGAAGATTCTCACTTAGGTGACTTTATTGAAGATGGTAGTGGCGAATTGCCGGTTGATTCTGCAACATCTGAAAACTTAAAAGATGCAACTCACGAAGTATTAGCAGGTTTAACCGCACGTGAAGCAAAAGTATTAAGAATGCGTTTTGGTATTGATATGAATACCGACCATACGCTTGAAGAAGTGGGTAAACAGTTTGATGTAACACGTGAACGTATTCGTCAAATTGAAGCCAAAGCGCTACGTAAATTGCGTCACCCTTCTCGCTCTGAACAACTTAAGAGCTTTTTAGATGGTGAGTAAAAACTCACTTTTTAAATCTTTTTATTCACATAAAAATCCAGTCGCATGACTGGATTTTTTATATCAGAATTAAGTGTATACCTTTAATACTTTCTCACTTTAGCATACTCAAATAAATGGACGTATCACAAAGTGATCATGGTTGTGTAAAGTCTTCATTCGTCAAAAACTGCTCGTCGGTTAATGTCAATAAAAACGCTAATAAATCTTCTTTATCTTGTTGGCTCATTTCAAAACCTTTAATAAAAGCCGACTTAAGCGGGTTCTCTCGACCATCGCCTTGATATTTTCCTGAGGTAATATTTCTGCCACCAGCGGCATAAAAATCTAACACTTCCTCTAAGGTTTCAATACTTCCATCATGCATATAGGGGGCTGACACTTCAATATTTCTCAGAGTTGGCGCTCTAAAGCGGCCATTATCTCGGGGGAGTGTTGACAACTCTTGTAGGCCAACATCACTGCTAGGATAACCCTTTCCTACTTCATTATTAACATGATATAAGCCAGTATTATGAAAGGGGCGTCGATCAATAAGCTGTTTTTCGTGGCTAGTTGACTGAGTAAAATTGAAACCGCCATGACAATGATGACATTCTAATTTTTCTGAAAAAAACAAATTCATGCCACGTAGCGCTGACTCAGAAATCGCATTGTCATCACCGTCATATGCATATTTATCAAAGGGTGAATTGAGTGAGATCAAGCTTCTCACATAACTTGACAACGCCTTAACAATTAGATCAAAACTTATGTTTTGATCAGGAAAAGCCTTTTCAAATAATTCAATATATTCACCTTGCTTAAAACGAGCTAAGACCTCTTCTTCATGACCTGTGATCCCTAACTCAATTGGAGACTCACCAAACATAGGTAATAATATTTGTCGCTCTAAAGTGGTCAAGCCATCATGCGCCCAAGTTAACGTTTTATTATAAGCAATATTAACTAATACCGGCGAATTCCTTCTATGTTGTTGGCCTGTGCTTCCTACTGCTTTAGCAATATTCTCACCAAAACCGAACTTCTGTTGATGACAACTAGCGCAAGACTGTTGTTGATTATTAGATAAGTTTTTATCAAAAAATATTGCACGGCCTAATATAACCTTGTCGTTAGACATTGGATTATCAGCGGGCAGCTGCGGTTTTGGGAAACCTGCTTTTATCGGCCATTGGTAGTCAACTATTTCCGCTTTCTTTTCAGAGCAAGCTATTAATGATAAAAAAGCAATGGCTAATATCAAGTAGAGGTATAATTTAGAGGGCATTATTGACCTTAAACATTAATGTGTTGCCGTTATTGGCTAAATTATTGAGTAACTGCTGACAAGTTGCATTATCAACTTCAGACTGACACCGTGTTTTCTCATTCAGTGTTATTTCATTCATTAACGCAGATAAATTTACTAAAACATCAACCGAGCTAGGGGTCGTTTCTGGTAAAGCTAATTCTATTGGAACCGTGTTAGGATATAAGCAAGCTTGTTGGGGCGACCTCATTACACTAGGAGATTTGCATCCCGTTGAACCTAAATGATACAGCCAGTTTTCATTACTATTCGACATTTCTAGACGTAAAAATTTATGCCCCGTTTGCCATACCCAAAACATTGAAGAGTCATTCAATGGACTTTTTTGTGTTAAAGGGTTTTTATGGTTTTGTTCAAAAGGAATACCAACCGAAAAGCGCATATTTTGATATAAGCTTAAGTCAATCGCTTGTGAAAATTCCACTTGCCAATTAGCTGCGTTTGGCTCACTGCAATGCACACCTAGCAAAGCAACACCTTCCGTCTGATAGGCAGTATCTCGCATTTTCAAAGATTGCCAATGCCCGTCTAAATCTTGTAATGCAAACTCACTCACAAAAAATTGCACTTGTGAAAACTGCCAAGCTGATTTATCACTTTGATGTACTGAATGGCAATTAAAGCTTTTTTGAGCCAAGGTCGGTATAAAATTCACTTGAGCACTCTGATTTTCACTTGAGCAAGCGATTAAAATAACGAATAAACAAACTCCTAACACTCTTACTATAACCATAAAGTTCCTTCAACTAGATTAACAATGCACCATTTATTTTACATGAATGTAACATTTAATTGTGCAGGTTTATTCTAAAATGTCATTGAAACTGCTAAATTAACTAATTATGGTATTTATATACTTCAATACTACTTACTCCCTAAGTTGCATTTTGCGCTTATTTAAAAGGAATTTTTATGAATAAATTTTGTTTGCTAGCTGCTTCTCTCGTACTCTCAACGTTAGCCAATAAAGCTAACGGTCATACAGAGCATGATAAAGCACGATTTGTCGCTCCTAATGGCACTGATAAAGCACGATGTGATAACGTATTACGTCCTTGTAAAACGATTGCCTATGCGGTTAGTCAAGCGAACAAAGGCGATAAAGTACTCGTAGCCTCAGGTAGCTATCAAATTGAAAATGAAAATGACTTATTTTATTTTAAAAGTGGTTTAGTCTCGATAAAAGCAGGTTTTAACCGCTTTGATCACTTTCAAAACCATAGCCCACAATCCAATATTGCTACACTTGTTGGCGTGCCTATGGCTATGCGTGATGAAATTGAGAAAATGGGATTTACTGTTGCTGTAGATGGCAAACATTCATTAAATAATCAGCGTATTAATAATAAGCAACTTAAAAACAAGTTAGCTCGTTTTAATGAAATGAAAAACACTCACTCGGCACAAGAATGTATTAATAACTTAGCAAGTTCATTCGACTGTACAAACATTGATTTACTCGGTCATATGCCTTTAAGTCAATTTTCTTCATCGCCAACTGATGCTAATGATATTTGGGGGCATGTAGATCTTAATACGGGCAACGAATTCGCAATTATTGGTTTAAACAATGGTGTTTCAGTTGTTAACATTAGTGACCCTGAAAACCCAGTTGAAGTAGGCACTATATCTGGAGTTGATAGTGTATGGCGGGATATAAAGGTTTATCAATATTTTGATCGTACCCTAAATTTATGGCGCGCTTATGCATATGCTACCGTAGACACCAGAAACCAGTATGTAACAGTGATAGATTTAAATAATTTACCTAATTCTATTACACTAGCCGAAAACAACTTCTCTGTTGGCAATGCCCATAATGTTTATATTTCTAATATTGACCATACATTAAACATCGCGCAAGCAGACGTTACCCCAAGTTTACAGCTGATCGGGTCAAATAAATCAGGCGGGGCATTTCATAGTTATTCACTGGCCAATCCAAATACTATTAAATTAACATCAAGCAATTCAGCAGGTGATGGCTATACCCATGACGGGGCTTCACTCATCATTAAAGATGATCGTAAAACCACAGACTGTGCCCAATCCCAAGGTAACTGTACTGTATTTATTGACTTTCAGGGGCGAGTTAGTTCATCTGAAACCGATGTCATAAAATTGTGGAATATATCTGAGCCAGCAAATAGCCAATTACTCAGTGAAGTAACTTATACCGATATTTCTCAAGCTAATCAATATGTACATTCTGGCTGGGCAACCGAAGATAACATGTTCTTTTTTGCTCATGATGAATTTGATGAGGGAAGATTAGGCATCAATACTACTGTTCGTATTTTTTCAATTGAAGATTTAAAAAATCCTCAACATATAAGCAGTTGGACAGGTAAAACCCCCGCCATTGACCATAACGGTTTTGTTAGAGGAAATCGTTATTACATGTCGACTTACATGAATGGATTAACGGTGTTAGATATCAGCGATCCCGCAAACCCTGTTGATATAGGAAATTTTGATACTTATACATCATCAAATAGTGCAAGTTATGATGGTGCGTGGGGAGTCTATCCATTTTTACCCTCAGGTAACATAATAGTCAGTGATATTACTGGTGGTTTATTCATCTTAAAGGATAAAACCTTAAATTCTTCTCAGGGGAGCTTTTCTTTTAATCAGACTGCCGTCACAACTGAACAAGGAAATAACCTTCAAGTAGATATTTACCGTAACGAACCGGCTGACAATGCAACAACTGTGTCTGTTTCATACGAATTAATTCCAGGTAGTGCTACTCAGCAAGAAGATTACACACCAGTCACAGGGACATTAACTTGGTCAGGAAGTGATAATACTAAAAAAACTCTTACAATCCCTATTGCTGAGCAAGCTGATGCTCAAGAAAATAGAGAGAGCTTCTTTGTTCGATTATTCGACCCACGCAATGGTGCAACCTTAAGTGCCCCCTCTTACCTTTCCGTCAACATCAATGGTCAAGTTGACCAAGGCAAAGTAGGTTTTATCACCGATGAAATTTCAGTCCCTGAAAATCAAGCGACATTAACCATTGAAGTAGCCCGTGATGGAAGTACCGAGGGAGAAGTTTCAGTTAATTATTCTCTTCGTGAAATCAGTGCTGAGATTGGTAGTGATATTGAAGCATCGAATGGTACATTAACTTGGCAAGATGGTGAAAATGATAACAAAACAATAGCGCTGACAATTATCAATGATGGTGATGAAGAAAGCACAGAAACTATAGAGTTAGTATTAGACTCGACTAATGAGAATTTGTTAGGTTCAAATAAAACAATTTTAATCTCATTGCTCGATGACGAACTCAATGCCGCACCTACTGCAACCTTAGGTGAAGCGATTGAAGTAAATACAGGGCAATCAGTCTCGCTTACGGCAACGGCTACCGACCCCGAAAACGATGAGATGACTTATTTGTGGGAACAAACCTCAGGCGAAACAGTATCACTTAGCGACGCTGATAGCTTAGCCGTTTCATTTACGGCACCAAATGCTGCAGGGTCACTGAGCTTTAATTTTACCGCAACCGACTCTAGAGGCGCTTCATCTGCTCCAGCCAGTATTTCAATCACCATCGTTGCACCAACAGAAGTGATCACCGTTACACCTGAAAAAAGTAGTGGCGGCGGTAGTAGCTCATGGTTGACACTACTTGCATTAAGTCTACTTTTCACCAGAAAAAAACAAAGTAATACTTAAGTTTTAGAGGAATAAAATAAGATATGTTAAACAATTAGCCAGCTTCTCACGGCTAATTGTTTAACAATTAAGCTAACAGCATTAAATTTCACATTTTTTAAAAATGTGATGGTGACAACAAAATAAAAAATGCTTATACTGCACGCCGTTTTACAAATCCTTTTGTATTACATATCACATTAGATGGCCCCTTAGCTCAGTTGGTTAGAGCATCCGACTCATAATCGGCAGGTCCCCTGTTCAAGTCAGGGAGGGGCCACCACTTTTCTTAGTCATTTCAGCCTAATTAACCTTTAACCTAATACAATGTTTGTAATATATGTTTAGCTTATATATCACCTATCTTAGTTTTAAGTAACATTACTTCACATCATGAACTTTGTTAATGCGATATAGCCAACAGCTCCTCCAGTAAATTTACTTAAGAAAATATAAAACGAGTATTAAGATAAAGAATATTAGAATAGTTACCTTCTGTGAAATTTAATTTTAGTAGCCCCAATTTGCATTCGTCTTTATTGCTTTCTTATATGGCTTTGCATTAATGTACGTTATTAAAGCAATTTAGAAGTACCTTTACTTCGTCGACAGGCAAAAAATCGGCAGCACAATTCAACATAAAAGTTCAACATAAAAGTTCAACATAAAAGTTCAACTTCCCTCGTCAGCTAATGCTTGTAAAAGTTTGCTAGATAAAAATATAAATACCCCCTATTGTGATCCAAATATTGACAAATTCAGTATTAAGTAGATATTTAGTATTTAAGCATTATTTATAAGGTGTCTTTACCTCATGTGGTTTAACCTCAAAATTAGTCAAAAAAAATTAGCAGAACAGATAGTGTTTACTCACCAATCCGCTGCTGTAGTCATCGATAATGCTAAAAATATTATTACTGCAAATCATGAGTTTAACCAATTATCTCAACAACTAGGTTATGCTCAACCTGAACAGGCGTTTAGTGCACTAGCAAATGATTTTGACAAAGCCAGTGGGATTATCAAGTGTAATAATGAGGTTCACCTTACTCGACATATTGTGCCACTTACCCATAAAGGTTTAGCGTCTTGCGCTCTTTACCTGTTTGATAAGACGTCTGCCCCCGAAATCAGTGATAAAAATTGGCGGGTACTATTCTCTTTAAGCGAGGATGCTTACGCTGTTTTTGATGAAGATAACACGTTAATAACTGCAAATTTAGACGCGATTAATACTGACAATATTTACTTAGACCCACATGACCCTGAACTGTTAGACATAATACAAAGCGCGTTAAGTCATAAATCTCACCAGCTTTGTTTATCTGAGCAAGACGGTATTTTTTACCAAGTGAATAAGTCTCAACTCGATTCAGAAACCGGTAAATTAACGGCATTTGTATTGGTCAAACAAATTGTAAATACTGATTTTAAACAGTTTGAAATGCTATCAGCCGTAGTTAGTAACACGAGTACCAGTGTTTTAATTACAGACCGAAATGGTCTAGTAGAGTATGTAAACCCTGGTTTTGAAGCGCTAACAGGGTACACACTTGAAGAAGTGAAAGGTAAAAAACCCGGCGCTTTATTGCAGCGTGAACAAACCGATAAAGAAACGGTTAAACGCATATCGCAAAAACTTAAAGAAAAACAACCATTTTATGAAGAGATACTCAATTTCGATAGAAATGGCGTGCCATACTGGATTGTGTTGTCTGTAAACCCTATTTTTAACGAAAGAGGCGAACATACCGGCTTCGTAGGAGTTAGCTCGGATGTGCGTGATATAAAAAGACAGGTATTAGAACAAATTAACCAAAGAGATGCCATTAGTAGCCACTCTGCTGTGCTAGAGTTCAGCCATAATGGTCAGTTTATTTCAGCGAATGATTATACCAAAGAGCAATTAAACCTGAGTGACGAGAAGCAGTTACAATCAGTAATGGGCAATTTAAAAGACCATTTAGATAAGTCAGGCGTTGACATGATTGAAAACGGACAACCTGCCGCAGTCATGATGACGTTAAATCATCAAGGTAATGAAGTGATACTTGATTGCATCATTTCGGCTATCACCAACTTAAAAGGTGATATTTCAAAATATATTGTCTTTGGAAGTAATGTCTCTTCACGTAACAAAGTGGTCACAGAGACTCATCAAGCAATGTCTACAGTTTTGAGTAAAATTCAAACCACAGTAACAACGATTAATGCCGTTGCCGACCAAACCAACTTACTTGCCCTTAATGCCGCTATTGAAGCAGCTAGAGCCGGTGAAGCCGGCAGAGGCTTTGCCGTTGTAGCTGATGAAGTGCGCAGCCTTGCTAAAACATCAAATGAAGCCGCTGTTCAAATTGGCCTACTAATTAAAGAAACCCAATCTCATGTTGATGAATTAGCGTCATTTTTAAGGTAGTCAATAGTAGACTCGAGGCTTCTAACGCTTGTTTAATAATGAACAAAAACAATGCGACATTTGTTCTGTTCTGGTCAAGCAGCATAAGACACATTTATTGTGGACTGTTCAAACTCAATTGGAGAGCAGTCACCATTTGATGTATGCAGCCTGATCTGATTGTAATATTTGATATAAGCCTCATCATCTTCTTTCATACCATTTCGTGTTAAATGATAAATATTTAACAGCCATTCATTTTTCAAACTACCGAAGAACCGTTCAACAACCGCATTATCCCAACATGCACCACGGCCACTCATTGAGGCAATAATATTGTTATTCTTTAGCTGCTGTTGAAAGCGATGACTCGTATACTGTGATCCTCTATCACTGTGAAATATTAGCTCTTCAGTCGGTTGCCTAAGGTTTAATGCCATTTGCATCGCTCGTTCAACTAAAACAACTGTCATACGTTTATGAATTGATCAGCCAATGATGCGAAGGGAATATAAATCCATCACAATAGCCAAGTACATCCAGCCTTGACCCGTGCGAAGATATGTCACATCACCAGCCCAAATCTGATTGGCTTGGTTGGGGTTAAACTGCTGATCAACAATGTTATCTGCAACACTGTGATTGTACTTACGCATCGTTGTTACTTTATAAGCAATACGTTGCTTGACCTTCAAATCAAGTTTATTCATCAACCGAGTTACCTTGTCACGACCAACCTCAAAGCCTTCTTTACGCAGGTTTTTCATTAACTGCCGTGAGCCTAAACTTTGACGACTTTCTTTAAATAAAGCTTTCGTGCGTCGGTATAACATTAGCTCTGATTCACTGATAACTTTCGCGGGACGATTTCGCCAAGCATAATAACCACTTCGACTGACGTTCATTACTTCGCACTGCTTTTTGACAGGAAAAATGCCTTCGTTCTGTTTAATAAAGTTAAACTTTACTTCATTTCTCTTGCGAAGAAGGCCTTTTTTAATATTTCTTTTTCCATACGCAGTTGTTTGTTTTCTTTACGAAGTTTCATCAACTCACTACGCTCATCACCTGCTAAAACTGAACCAGATTGCTTATCTTCGAATTGCTGTTTCCAACCATAAAGTAAGTTAGCTCTGATCCCTAAAGACTGTGCTTCTTCTGGTACGGTATAGCCTTGGTCGTTAACTAAAGCGACTGCTTCTTCTTTAAAAGCTTTAGAATAAGTTTTATATTGTCGTTTTTGATTCATAAACACCTCAAATAATTAGGATATTATCCTTTATCAAAGTGTCCTATGCCATTAAACCAGATCAGTCATACCGTATGTCACCTTTGTGTACATAATTTATTAGATTTATGTACTGAATTATTGCCAAGCATAAATTTTTTCTCATTTAAAGAGCGATAATATCGAATAAAAACACGAGATATCAATAAATTAGCAACCTGCATTACTTACTTACAACTTCTTTTTGTACTAAAGTTGAATATTTTCAATAACAGGGATAATATTTTTACATCTTATTAACAAATGGATTTTATCCTATTTGTTAGCACTCTCTCTTATTTAAAGCTCTAGGAGCCACTGTGAAAAAATTGACTACGCTATTTGCCATCAGCGCACTCGCACTTGCGATTAATGGTTGTGTAACTAACTCAAACAACTCAGCTCAACTATCGCCTATTCAATCCTCGCCTACTCAATCATCAACAGAGCAGGTAAAATCGTCAAGTTTAGCGATGGAAAAATACACACTAGCAAATGGCTTAGAAGTAGTGCTTCATCAAGACAAGTCAGATCCCGTAGTGGCGGTAGCTATTCAATATCATGTCGGTTCAAATCGTGAAAAACCTGGTAGAACTGGTTTTGCCCACTTTTTTGAGCATATGCTATTTCAAAATTCAGAAAATGTTGGTCCAGGAAATTTCATAAAAAACATCGGTAGCATGGGAGGAATTTTTAATGGGGGTACTTGGCAAGATGGTACGATTTATTATGAAATAGTCCCCAATGACGGACTTGAAAAAGTGTTATGGATGGAGTCAGACCGTATGGGCTATTTCATTAACACATTGAGCCAACAAGGGCTTGAGAATGAAAAACAAGTCGTCAAAAATGAAAAACGACAATCCATTGATAATAGACCTTATGGGCACACGGAATTTGTTACCATTAAAGCGTTATATCCAGAAGGCCACCCCTATAGCTGGGATGTTATTGGCAGTTTAGAAGACTTACAAAACGCAACACTTGAAGATGTTCGTGAATTTTATCAAAAATGGTATGGCGTTAATAATGCAACATTAGTGTTAGCGGGTGACTTTGAAAGCGATGAAGCAAAAGCTTGGATTAAAAAATATTTTGGAGAATTAGCGCCGCGTGGAGATGTAACGCCCTTGCCACCGATGCCCGTCAGCATTGCAAAAAGTAAATCATTATTTCATGAAGATAACTTTGCTAGTTTACCTGAGTTAACCCTCACTTTTCCAACGATAGAACAATACCAAAAAGACGCCTATGCGCTAGACTTGTTAGCCGATTTATTATCAGATGGTAAAGACAGCGTACTCTATCAACATATTGTTGAGCAAGACAAGTTAGCTGCCAATGCGGTTTCTTATAACCGAAGCTCTGAAATTGCCGGCGTATTCAGTTTTAAAGTCAGAGCATTTAACGATATCCCTTTAGATAAAGTAAAGGTAAGTATTGATAATGCGTTAGCACAATTTGCTAAAGAAGGCTTTAATGACCAACAGCTCGCAAGAATTATCACCCGCAGAGAAACGGCCTTTTATAATGAACTGAACAGTGTCATTAATAAATCACGATCTATCGCCGTACACAATGAGTTTGGTGGTGACCCTACATTAGTCACAAAAGAAATTGAACATTATCGTGCGATATCACGCGAAGATATCATGCGAGTATTTAACCAATACATTTTAAATAAAAACTACATCGCCACCAGTTTCGTACCTAAAGGCAAGCAATCGTTAGCCTTAAGCAACGCCGTAAAAGCCAATGTAGTTGAAGAAAAAATTGTTCAAGGTGCTGAACAAAAAATGGCTCAACAAAGTGAAAAAACAGGTGAAAAGCTAGCGCCTGTTGCTCAAGTTGCTTCATCATTTGATCGCTCTGTAATGCCGCCTGATGGCAAGCTAAACTCAATAAAATTGCCCGATGTTCAACAAGAAGTCTTTGATAATGGCGTCAAGGTTTTATCAATTGAGCATCATGAGTTGCCATTAGTTTCTTTTTCAATTCGTGTGTTAGGGGGGCATTCATTAGATCCTAATCATAAAAATGGTGTTGCCAATTTATTAACTTCGATCATGATGGAAGGCACACAAGATAAAACGCCTCAACAACTTGAGCAGGCCTTGGGTGAAATTGGTGCTGAACTATCATTTACCACGAGTGATGAGTACATCACCTTAACGGGTAGTGCATTAGCAAAAAATTATCAAGTGGCTATAGGGTTAGCTCAAGAAATATTATTAGAGCCACGTTGGGATGAATCACAATGGCAACGAATCAAGCAAGAAACCAAAGGGCAAATCCAGCAAATGAATGCGAATCCTGGTGCTATTGCTCAAAATGCTTATGCAAAAATCATCTATGGCTCAGGAAAACTCGCCACGCCAATCACAGGCTCTTTAGCTGATGTTGATAATATTTCGCTAGAAGATGTGAAAACATTCTATCAAAACAATATTGCTGCAAACTTAATCAGCGTACATGTTGCTGGTGATGTTAAGCAACGTGAGGTGATCGCAAGTTTATCAGCGCTGAAAAAACAACTAAAACCATCAAATGTTGTTATACCTCAAGCCCAACAATTACCTGCAATAGAAAAAGCACAGCTTTATTTTATTGATGTTCCAGGCGCTAAACAATCGTTTATAAGAATCGGTAGCCCTGCAATGGTAGCTAACGCCCATGACTATTATCAGGCCGTTGCGGTTAATAATAATTTAGGTGGCGGCTTTTCAGGGCAGTTATTTCAAATACTGCGCTTACAAAAAGGTTATACCTACGGAGCATATTCAGGATTTAGTCGAAAAAATGCGGGTGGACTGTTCACGGCACAATCAAGTGTTCGCTCAAACGTAACGTTAGAATCATTACAAACCTTTCGTGAGATCATATCAAACTATGGAAACGCCTTTAATGAAGAAGCGTTAGCGCATACAAAATCGGTATTATCAAAATCTAATGCAAGAGCTTTTGAAACTACTGGCAGTTTAATGGGGGTATTACAAAATATAAGTAGTTACGATTTAGCCAACAACTATGTAGAAATACAGCAGGAAACGTTAAAAAATATGACCGTTGCTCAGGCAAAATCAACCATTGCACAATACATAAATCCAGAAAAAATGATTTATTTAGTGGTAGGTGATGCTCAAACTCAATTACCTCGAATGAAAGAACTAGGTTTAGGAGAACCAATTTTACTCGATAGAAATGGGGATGTAATAAAATAGTTCGCTAAACAAAAATTCGAGAATGAAACGCTGATAAAATGTTTATCAGCGTTTTTTATCTAAAGATATACTAGTCAGTCTATTAAGTTATTGTCCTTTCTTTAGCGATAAAACCCCCACCTTACCATCCGTTCCTGCGGCTAAAAAAACATCTGCATCTGAGGCTATTGTATAAAAGCCACGATCATTAATTTCTCCATGGGCATTGCTTAATTCCTGCCATGTTTTGCCGTGATTAAATGAGATGTCGCTACTGGTTTTTCCTGTCGCTATACAGAGGTTTGTTTGACAACTCATAGCTGTTCTTAAGCCATTTTCGCCCGCTTGAACTTGTTGCCATTCCCCTTCAATAAGGGTCGCAATATTGCTATATTTTTTAGGTCGTTGCTGATAATCACCTCCCAAAACAAAAGGTTGTCCCTGATGATTTAACGCTAAGCCATAACCGCCTGCGGTTTGTGTAGCTTGATATAAAGGAACGCTTTGACGTTGCCAACTTTCACCATAATCGTCACTCACATAAACCGACGCTGAAAAGCCACCCGTTGTCAGGTAAGCTTTACCCTTTTTACCAACAATTAAGGTGTTACCACTGGCCGCAAATGCCGCTTCTTTGTCAAGAAATGGCGGTAGTTTATTTTGCTTGATCCGTCGCCATGTTTTACCACCGTCTTGTGTTTTTTTCACTACGTAATAACCATCAACGGGATCCCCCAGTAGCAGGCCTGTTTTTTCATCCCAAAAAGCTATCGAATCAAAAAAACCTTTTTCGTCCATGTTTTGATAAAGTAAGTGCCAACTATTACCACCATCTTTAGTTTTATAGAGCGCAGATGTTTTGCCACTTCCCACGCCCATAACTATGGCCGTTTGTTTATCAAATAACTCTATATCCCGAAAATCGGTTTTTATCGCGGCATTGACCGACTTATCTGTCCATGTTTTACCGCCATTTTGACTAACAAAAACACCATTATTACTCCCCGTAACCCACATTGAGTTACCAACAATAGCTGAGCCACGCAAAGAAGGCTTTCCAACAAATTGATGATGTTGCCATTGTGGTAAATCGTTTACGTTTGCCGCCAACACATCAGTCATTTGAAAAGACGTTATCGCTAAAATAAACGAAAATGTGTTTATCCTCGATTTAAACGCACTAAGCGCAATTTCTTGAAAAGAGTTCATGATTGTTACTCATCATTTATTGAAAGACCCGAAGACTATTCTATAAGTAATCAAAAATCACAAGCATAACCGTAAAATAGGCTACTTTTAAGACATTTAGATTGTAAACTGACCTATTTTAAGAGATAGTTAAAAAATTAATTTCTTTTTCTACTTTGCTAGAATTGAAGTAAGCGCTGTCATAAAGTCACTAAGAATAGTAAATATGCTCAATGTAGATGACAAAGTAATTGCAGATATTGGTCGCGGATTCTCAATCCCTGCGCAACCCGACCTATTGATAAAGCTTCAAAAACTGATGCTCGATGATGATCCTGATATTAATGCAATTGCCAAATTAATTTCGCAAGATGTCGCCGTTTCAGCCACCATAATCAAAACGGTCAACTCTCCTGTATATGGCTTATCCCGCTCTATTTCAGATATTCATAAAGCGGCGCGTTATATCGGCATCAATGGCATTGTTTTATTAGTAACAAACACTTTAATTCGTCAAAGCTTTAAACAAGATGATTGCAAAATTGCCTTAGAAGAGTTTTGGGGGAATGCTGGTAATATTGCGAATACTTGTGTTTTTATTGGTAAGTCAATAAAACATGCGGTTTCAACTGATAAGTTATTTTCCTTAGGTTTATTCCACGATTGTGGCATCCCCGTAATGGCGATGAAGTATGATGATTATACCGAAACATATGAGCACGCATTCAATACCCCAAGTGAAACACTCACCTCAATAGAAGACAGCGTTTATCAAGTCAATCACGCTACTTTAGGCTATTATGTTGCTTCATCTTGGCGATTGCCTAAAGATATTTGTCAATTAATCCTCTCTCATCATGATAGAAAATTTCTTGATTTACTAAACAACCGTGCACAACAGTTTTACTTTGCCATATTAAAAATGGCGGAAAATATTGTGCATAATCATAAACACTTTCGAGACTCTGCTGACTGGGAATTCCTTCAAGATTCAATTCTTACGTTATTAGATTTAGATGAAGACGATTATCAAGACCTACTAGAAGACACGACAGACTTACAAAATTAATAACGCAACATCAAATTATTTGTCATTACCTATGGGCTAAACAATCCCTTGATTTAAAGCAATTAAAACCGCTCTGGTTCTATCTCGCGTATTGAGCTTAGCTAAAATAGTTGAGACATGATTTTTTACGGTGCCTTGGGCAAGAAAAATACTTTCAGCTATTTCTTTATTGGAAAAACCACCTGCCATTAATTTTAAAATTTGCTTCTCTTTCTCTGAGAGTTTTTCAGCTACAGGACTAATATCTACGCCTTTGTTTAATTGTTTCATCACCACAGGCTCTGCCACAAAACCTCCCTGAGCAAGTGTTTCAATCGCACCAACTAACTTTTCAAGAGAAACATCTTTCAATAAAAAACCATTAGCCCCCGCTTGAAGGCTTTGCATAAATAAATCGCTATCATCAAAAGTTGTCAGCATAAGAATGGGTAACTGACTTTTTTGTTCCCTAAGTTTTCTCACCAATTCAATCCCATTCATTTTAGGCATACGGATATCTAACAAGAGTACGTCTGGGATTTGAGTTAATTTTTCTAAGGCATTTTCTCCATTACTTGCCTGCCAAAGTACCTCAATTTTATCGCTAAGAGACAACAAACCAGCAATCCCTTGACGAACTAGGTCTTGATCATCAACCAGAGCGACTTTTATCGGGTGTTGTTCCATTTCAGTCATAACAATCTTCCACATCAATTTGTAAGCTACAACCGCTTATTTGAGACAATAACGTGACTTTTCCTTGAAAGTCACTCAACCTTTCTTGCATACCAGTTAAGCCATTACCAAAAACAATATCATCACTTGCACTGCCATTATCTGTTAGCGTCACCTTAATATTATTATCAACACGCTTAACATGTAAATTTAATTCCGTTGCTTTTCCGTGACGCAAGGCATTACTTATCCCCTCCTGTAAACAAAAAAACAATTGCTGTTTAAGCGATAAAGAGTTGATTACTGCTACTTCTTCTACATTGAGCTGACAATTGGGTAACTGTGCCACTAAGTTTTTTAAAGTCGCCGCTAAATCAAACTGTTCTTCATTGCGCATTTCTTTCACGACTTCTCGAACGTTGGTCAGTAAACTTTTTGCTTGCGTTAAGTTCTCTTGCAACATGGGTTTAAATTCATCTGAAACTTTATGGCAACTCACTTCTAAATTTAGTGACAGCGCGGTTAGTTGATGACCAATGGCATCGTGCAAATCTCGTGATATTCTCATGCGCTCTTTTCTTTGAGAAGACTCTTTTAACATAAATCTTGTGGCTAATAATTCTTGATTGATCACAGCCAAGTCTTCTTTAGCTTTTGATTCACGCAACGCGCTCTCTATTGCTGAAAAGCCAAAAATTTGCAACATGAAATAGATCGCTACATGGAAAAAAGAATCCGTAAAACTCCCATTAAAATCAATCATAAAATGCATTATTGATATCAAAAACATCAGCAATACCGAATGATTTTTCGATAGAATTGCGGGCAATTGAGTGGCAATTAATACTAATAAAATGGCGTTTACATCATATTGATCAAAACGAACTAACGTTAAAACGATTGCCGTTTGACAAACAATAATCACTTTACTGCGATTGATGTTTTTTGATGATTTAGAAGAAATATTAATCGAGAAGGAAATATAAAAAGCAATATAAGCCAGCGCTTTTAAAATAAATTCTGCGCCTAAAGGCAAGGGTTTTAATGATAAAAAGGCAATAATTGACCAGGTTAAAAAACCTGAAAAATGCAACATCCAATCTTTATGTAAGTGCTCAGGAAAAAAAGTTTTTGTCATAAGAAGCTCTTTAAATTATCGCTAAGTGTCAATCATTACAGATAGTAAAAAAAATAAAAACGTATGATATAGCTCATACGTTTCTTTGAATATAATGATGTTAAAATAAATCAACTTCAATTATTGTATTATTTTTGACAGTGAATTTTGCTTCTTGATAGTCAGGCTCACCAAACATCCCTACATTGTTGCTAAAGCCATAGCCTTCTTTTGGAATGCCCAACATATTGGTGTCTAACAACTCATTATCATTTTCATCTTGATACATTTTTATAGCATACTCGCCATCTATCAAATCCTTAAAAACCACTAGCTCATTTTTATGCGTAGCTTTTACTTTGGACGCTTTAATTACCTCGCCATTTTTATAATTATCCTTACCATGATAAAGCGCCACCAAAACATGCCCTTTACCTTGTTCAATATCACTAATTTTTACCGTTAAATCAGCTGCATGTACATTAAGACTTAATAATATCAACATAGATAAAGAGCCGATTAATGACAAAATAAGGTGTGCAATAGAGAACGAAACTAACTTTTTAACTAACATAATATGATCCTGCTTTTTTAATTGGGTTACTCGATAACTTCATCAATAGTTTATGTTGTTAACTATTGATATACAGGTGCCAAAAGTCATGACTTTATTTCTCTTAAAGTATGACTTTTGTCTAAACATCAAATAAACAACAGTGTCTGTCAGAAAAATTTACACACGGACAAATACCGGCTTACGGTGAATGGCTAACCAATTGAATTATTATACTATTTAGTTCTTGGTTTATTTTATGCTTATTTTTTGTACAGAAAAACTGAGTGAGGAATGACAATGAAATATAAACGTTTTACGACAATATTGAGTGTATTATTATTGACGATAGTTTTTTCACATCAAGCAAGAGCGACAGCGCCATGTGGTGGTGTTGACCAGCCAACTTGTGAAATTCCTGAGCCTGGTTCATTAAGCATAATTGCATTAGGAATTATTGGCCTAGCCGCATTAAAATTTAAAAAGAAATAATACTATCTAGCATTGAAATTATTCAGCATTCTAATAACGAAAACTTAGCTTAGAATGCTGAACCGTTAACAATAAAACATCTAATTATCTCTTAGCGCGACAGTCACGGGTAAATTCATTGCTTTTAATGCGGGTAAAATGCCCCCCACTAAACCAATGACCATGGATAATAAGAACGTTTGACATATCAATTCAATGGTCATTTCAAAGTTAAACATCATCTGGCTAAAGTTATTGACATCTTGTGTCGCGGCTGTCCAACCATCAAACACTAAATAAAGCGGTAAAACGCCTAGGGAAGTACCTAAAGCGGCTAAAAATAGGGCTTCACACATAATGGCGCCTGAAATAGCAAAAGGGCTAAATCCCATGGCTTTTTGGGTTGCTATCTCTTTACTTCTTGCAGCAATGGCAGCATACATTGTATTAAGCGCTGCGATCATCGCCCCAATCGCCATGACAAAAGCTACTGGGAATCCAATCCAGCGGATCAAACGGGTTAAATTCTCTCCTTGTTGGGCAAAAAACTGCTTTTCACCCACCACTCGAAGATTTAATCTTGGGTCGGCTCGCCACTCTTTTTCCAGCATAGAAATATCCGTATCAGTTTTCATCGCTAACCTTACTGACTGTATGGTATTTCCACGTTGATAATCACTTTGCACAACCCCGATATCAGCCCATATTTCTGATTCGAAAATACTGTTTTTATCGGCAAAAATTCCTGATATTTTCCACTGAGTTCCGCCTAGCGTGATGAAAGATCCGACAGTAAACTCTGGCATTCGCCTAGCCATAGCTTGCCCTATGATCACTTCTCTGAGCCCTGTGTTGAATTTTTTACCCGATACCATGTGAAAGTTGGGTCGAAAATAATAGGTATTC
The DNA here is from genome assembly GCA_040779345.1 of Colwelliaceae bacterium 6441. GTDB lineage: Bacteria > Pseudomonadota > Gammaproteobacteria > Enterobacterales > Alteromonadaceae > Thalassotalea_H. The sequence goes on from JBFONU010000003.1 coordinate 67,740, forward strand.
TTACTTATACCGCGAAGTGATAGCTTTTGAGATGCTGACAGTTTATCTAATGCTTTATATTCTGCATTAACAAACATTTCAGCAGAAACGAGTGATTGCCCGTTTTTATCTCGTAATACTTGCTGATGGTTTTTTAAAAGGTTCACTTCCATCGGAAATAACACACTTTGTAATTCTGACACGGCTCCTGAGCGCATCACTAAAAGGGTATTATTGAGTCCTGTTCGCTCTAAGGTTTTCATCATGCCATCTGTCATTGCTAATACACTCAAAATAACTCCAGCGACACAAGCAATACTTAATAAGGTCACAAATGAACTCACCGCTCTTTTAGGAAAACTCTTACTATTCACTGAAATTAATGCCATCGCTTGTTTAATTTGCTGGAGAAAGCTGACTTGATAGTTATTCATGCGACACCTCCAAGGGTACGGCTAATCGATAAACGTTTAATTGAAATAGCAGGAAACAGCGTACAAAAACACGCGGCAATAAAAGAGATCAATAGCATGATCATAAAGTGAGAAGCATTTAGCCCAACGCCAGGTAAAAAGTCGGCAAACTGTTGACTAATTTCACCCATTAACCCCAAGGCTAAAGCACTGCCAAACACAGCTCCACATAGAAGAAGAAACAAGGATTCTACAAAGATCTGAATAATAAGCGTTAGCGACGAAAAGCCCAGCGCTTTCATCATTGCACTTTCATTTAATCGCTCTCGATGTGATTGCAACATGGTATTACAGACAATTAATAATAACGTGAAAAATACTGCCGATAACACAACTTTAATGACCATAGCCATATCAACAAATTGCTGAGCTTGTTCTTTTATAAACACTTGTTCTGTTGTTGTTCTAGTTGAACCGGCAGAGTTTTCAAAAAGTACATCTATCGCTTTTGACACCTTATCAACATTGGCTGATGGGTGTATTTGTGTCGATAACCAACTCACCATATAATTTGCATAAGCCCTTGCTTCATCAAAATAAGCATGTTGAAAAAATATCCGCTTATTATCTACAGAGCTATCACGCGTTTGATAAATAGCACTGACAACAAAGTCCCAAGTAAAACCTCCTTCCTTATTCATCCAAATTGACGAACTCAGTGGAATTTTATCTCCCACTTTCCAACCAAATTCACTTGCAATTCCTTCACCAATGACCACTCCTACTCGGTTGTTTTTCCATGAATTAAGCTGCTCAACTGACAATAAATACTCATTAAACAGCGTAAAGTAGTTGTTATGTTCAACCGCCAACATTGCTAATTGATGTTTTTCATTTTGAAAAAATCCACCAAACCATGAAGCATAACTGACTTGCTCAACTCCCGGTAAAGCAGCAATTTTCTGCTGATAATTCACCGGTAATGATCGGGTGATAGAGACTTTATGATTGGTCATTAAACGAAATTGATTATTCGTACTGACATTAATGTCTAACGCATTGTTAATAGCAGCTAATGAAGTGAATAAAAAAAATGCCACCGCTACCGATAAACAAGTTAATAAAAAGCGGCTTTTTTTTCGCATGCTATTATGCCAAACAAGGAGCAGTATATTCATAGCAGCACCTCTTGAGGATCATAACTAGCGCTAGGCTTACTTTCTTCAATGTATTTTTCAAGATGAATAACTCTTGAGGCATAATCGGCAGCTTTTAAGTCATGAGTTACCATAACAATGGTTTTGCCAAAATCGTTATTTAATCGACTCAACAGCGACAATATTTCATTGGCGGTATTTCTGTCTAAATTCCCCGTTGGTTCATCACAGAGTAATATTTTAGGATCAGTGACAATTGCACGAGCAATGGCCACTCTTTGCTCTTGCCCCCCAGAAAGCTCCTTGGGTAAATGGTTTGCTCGATCAGCCATACCAACGAGTTCAAGCGCAACTTTCGCGTGATGTTTTCGTTGTTTACTAGTTAATGGCGTTAATGATAAAGGTAATTCAACATTGGCTTGTGCGCTGATCACCGGCAGTAAATGGTGGGATTGAAATACAAAACCGATATTGTTTGCTCGCCATTGGGTTAATTGCCTTTCTGAAAGTGTATTAATCGACTCGTTATTGATGTTTACCCTTCCTGAAGTTGGTTTATCTAAGCCCCCCATCATATGTAATAAGGTACTTTTTCCTAAGCCCGAAGGGCCCATTAAAGCGACAAACTCCCCAGAGCGAATGGATAAGTTAAATTCACGTAATACTTCGACTTGAGTTTTTCCCTTATCATAGCTTTTATAAATATCAATTAGTTCAATTTGCGTTGCTGAACAGGTTTTAGATGTTTCCATTAGTTAATTCCTTGATTTAGCCAATTGAATTAGCATGCTGATTTATTAAAAAATTTAGGTATTAAAAGAGTTATTGTGTATTAACGTTTTGCGATTACAGTCGGCGATAAAAAGCTCACTTTCACCCCCATATCGGGCAGTACACGTGAGTCAATTTCTAAAAGTTTGACGCGCACTTTAATACTCGCCTTTTGTCGATCAGCCGTGGGGATCACGGCAATCACTTCACTATTAATTTTCCAGTTAGGATAGGCATCTAAAATAGCAATGACTTTTTGATCAGCATAAACACGGTTGATATAACTCTCACCCACTTCAACTTCAATTTCTAACGAACTCATGTCAACGATTGTGCCGACACCGGTTCGAATAAAACCACCACCAGAAGTGCCTGCTGAAATTAACTCCCCAACTTGGGCATTTTTACTGATCACAACACCATCAAAAGGCGCACGTATTTTATGTTGTTCCAATTGATATAAAGCCAGTTCGGCGCGTTGCTTAGCTAGTTCAACCAATGCATAACGGTTTTTTAATTGCGCCGACAATTGAGCATTTTCTAGTTGGCTATCATCATTGATTTCTTGGCTGATCAATTGATCTTTTAATAGTTGCTCACGACGCTGTGCCTTTTGTTGGGCATATTTTTTCATAACCTGCATTTCATCATAACGCGCTTGTTGAGCCGCCAAATCTGCTAACGCCAACTGATATGATATTTGTGCTTGTTTATCATCTAGCTCAGCTATAATTTGCGATTTTCTAACGCTTATCCCTTCTTCAATAGTCAGTTTTTCTAATTTGCCGGTAACTCGAGAAGACACGGTCGCAATTCGCCTAGCGACTATATGGCCGCTAGCGTCAAGAACAGTGTTTGATAAAGGGTTCATTTGCTCAATAGGTTTCGTGGGTACAGAATCGCCGACAGCATTGATAGTTTCTGTTTGTATAAAAGCGGGTTGAGGTTGAGTAACACGATCGATTGGCATTTGATCAGCATTGAGCTTGTTAGCGGGCGCTGCAAGCCAAAACAAAACACTGCTGATCATCACCAAAGAGAGACTAACCATCAAAACGGCTTTATATGATGTCGACTTTTCAGTTCTATCAATCTGTAATTGCTGAATTTTCTGTTCCGTATTCATAATGCTTTCCAATTTAATGATAATTGATAAAGCAATTTTACAAAGCTCACTAAAAATTAAGCAGTGCCAAAAGTCATGACTTATACCCCTAATGAAAGTGACTAACGGCTAGATAAGGAAGAATAGATAGGAATTAGCGGTATTATCGACAAAAAAATCATCACATCAGAAAAATGATGAAAAAGTCGTTCAAAGATTTATTTTCTATGTGCTAATTAATTTTGGAAAACCTAGCCCATGACAACAATAAGCGACGAAAGTCTTCTATACCACAAGAAGAGCTATCTTGTGAGTCATAGTTTAAGCCATCTTCTGTTAACGCTTCCGGCAATTTAATTTCACCATTAAGTAATGCATTCGCTTGAATATGCACATCACCATCGCTTACAACGAATGAATACTCATGCCCAGTGATCATTTTTTCTTGGCACTCTCCTGATTCTATTTGATCAATAGCGGTAAGAATTTCAGTCAACTTTTCAGTGCTTTGCCCTACTTCAATTTCTAACCATGGGCCAATAACTTGGTGCTCAAATGAAAACTTTGCTTTTGCACCACCGGTAATTGCATCATGAATAAATTCGTATTCCATAAATACCTCAACGAAAAATTAATGTCAGATTAATTTTCTCAATATATTTTCAGTTATAAGTATAGAAGAAAACCGCCAAACAAGAGACTTAAATCGAGACACTCAGCACAATTTTTGTGATAAAAGCGCAAGTATTGTACAAAATGCATCCCGACGATTATTTTATAAACACTACAAGAATCATCTTTAGCGTTACTTGGTTGTAACTTTAGTTTTTTGCAGAAGATAATGAACAAAGCAAAATTTATGTTGTCTATTAGTCACCATCAGAGAGTGAAAAAATCGTAGTGTTAAAAGGACGTTCCAAGGCAATAGTTTATTCTTTATTAACCCATGCCGTCATATTCTGGTTAATAAGCCAAACAGTGACCATTCCGGCTAAAAAAAATGAAATAAAACCCAAAGCAATTCAAAGCTTTTTATATACGCCTCCCGCCAAAGAAATAACACCAACCGAAGATACCTCAAAAGAAGTGACGGAAACTATAAAGGCGGTAGAAATTACTCAAAAAGACGTCAGTGAAAAACCTTCATCTGCCAGCAATGTTCAGGACATCACACAAGCGCCTGAAACAGCACTATCACCTGAAGCATTGAAGATACATAAAGAAGATGAACCATTGACAACCGTTAAGCCAAAAAGCAAGTTTTCTGCTTATGGCCAACTTAAAAATCTCAGTGAGCGCTTAAATGATGATTTTTTCAAGCAAGAAAATATTGAATTAAACACACCAAATACCGGCTCAGTCATGCACGGAAAACCGACTCTTGTACCTCATTCAGCAAAGCAGCTCACCTCTGAAGAAATAAAAAAGACAACCAGTAAACAAATTAGTTCTGACATGGTGATCACCAAAGGCGATGATGGTAGTTGCTCAATTGAAAGAGATTTATCTGTCGTGGGTATTGAAGGAGTAAAATCGGTTGAAGGTTTTGCTTGTGGCAAATCAAAATTCGACAAAAGTTTTAGTGACCATATGAAAAAAGTAAGAACAAAGTTAGGAAAATAAGTATGATTTAATTGCTTAGGGTTACTGCAATATTGATGGGTTAGCGAGTGATGTGAAACTCGATATTATAGCCAGTGACCAATAATCAATGCCTAATAACCAATAACCAATAACCAAGCTTTATTCTCAATTCAATTTAAAAACCTCCTTCGGTAGAAGGCTTTAACCGACTACTTAGACGTAAAATCATGTCAACTCAACTCTAAATCATGTCAACTCAACACTAAGTTACTGTCGAAATACCTCAATTCTTTTACATTTAACTCAATAACAAAACACAAAAGTTAACATTTTTAATAAAGGAATTTCACATGTCGCCACTAATAAAAACACTTGTTGCCCTTAGCTTATCCTCTCACTTTAGTGCTCAAGCAATTGATTTACGCATCGATAATGTGCGGATTTATCAAAGTGATTCAAGAACGTTTTCTGTGCCAAGTTCGTTATACATAGAACAGGGAAAAATTGTAAATATTAAGAAGGCAGAAAAATTACAAACACCTGCAGACTCAGTGGTTAATGCCAACAATCAATTTGCTGTGCCAGGGCTGATCGATTTACATGTTCACTTAGGATCTTCAGGTAGTAATTACAGTGATTTTCAGTATTTACCTGTGCAGTCTCATTTTAATTCCAACTTATATTTAGGGGTGACAAGTATTGTTGACTTATTTTCGTTTAAACAAACATTAGATGAAGCAGCAAAGCTAAAGAAACAATCGCAAACTCCTAACCTTTTTTATGCTGGCACATTGTTTACCAACCTGGGAGGACACGGTAGCCAGTTTGGAGGAAGTGCTTATGAAATAGCCAACGATGATGATATTGATATTTTTTGGGAAAAACATTTATCGACTTCTCCTTCAGTCACCAAAGCAGTAATTGAAAGTTTTGGTGGTATGGGAAGTTCGCTAACTGATAGTCAATTGGCAGAGTTAGGCAAACGTTCAAAAGCAGAAAACTTACCTTACTTTGTTCATGTATCGACCTTAAAAGACGGAAAACGTGCGATTAAAGCAGGTGCAACCGCTTTAGCTCATGGCATTAATAGTGAGGCAATTGACGAAGAATTTATTTCCTTGATGAAAAAGAATCAAGTGACTTATATCCCGACATTAGCGGTTTATCATAATCACCCTGAAGAAAAGTATAATACCTTGATTAGCAGCCAAGAAGAGCTACTTGCAACTGTACCTAGTAAATTAAAAAGTTGTTTATTTGAAAAAGTCCCTGCTCCCTCTAAATGGACAGATAATGCTTGGCAAGCACGTAAACATGCTTATGAAAATATCAGCAGACTTCAGCAAGCAGGTATAACAATTGGGACAGGCTCTGATGCTGGAAACCCTTATACCTTGCATGGCACAGGGTTACACAACGAAATAGATGCGCTGAAAAAAGCAGGGCTTTCTAATACGGAAATACTGAATGCCGCAACAATTAATGGCGCCAAAGCTATTAACCAGTCGACTACATTGGGGCAATTAAATAAAGGATATGAAGCGAGTTTTTTCCTATTAAGTAATAACCCAATAGAAAACATTGAACATATTCATGACATTTCTCAAGTTTATAAATCAGGTATTAAAATTGAACGCGAACAACTCATCGCACAAAACCAAGCTATTACACCTGTAGGTCCAAATTGTCATGAAGAAACCGTATCGATTACCGCAAGTAATGTTATCGATGACTTTCAAGGTGATTCTCCTTGGCAAGAGTTAAGTGACACTATTATGGGGGGAAAATCCTCGGTTAAGATAGACGTTGGCCATGAAAGTATCACAATAAAAACAGCCATTACTAAACCAACTAGCTTTGGTGCATGGGCAGGCTCAGAGATCAAATTCCCCCAAGTAGTGGATGCTTCAAAGTATCAAGGAATTCGCTTGAGTTATAAAGGCTCTAACGTGCCGTTTGGTTTATCGATTTATCATAAAGATGTAAAAGACTGGGATCATTTCTCGACTGTGTTAACCCCAAGTAAAACGTGGAAAACTGTTGAGCTACCTTTTAGTCAATTTAAACAGTTTGGCTTTGGTAATTCGATCAAGTGGTCTGCAAAACAGCTAACAGGGATTAACTTAATGTGGAGAAAAATGCCTGGTGCTAATAATGCTGTATTATCAAATGAGCTTGAAGTGAAAGAGTTAGCATATTTTTAAACTTAAAAACCAAGACAACGTTTTTTGTCTTGGTTTTCATCATTTGCTAATTATACTATTTAATATCATTATCATAGCGTTTTATTCATTCAATTAACCACAAAAATTATGCTCAAACATCCTTTTTTCAAGTACAGCTTTTTTATTCTTCTATTGATAGATGTTACCTACACCTTAGCTCTTATTTCTGTTGGTGCCGCTGCTTTTGATTTAAACAACGCCAAGTCTTCAGCCATCTGGTTCATCAGCTTTTATTGGTTACCAATCTGGTTTGCCGCAATGATAATTTTTTATTTACGTGATAAAGGGATCCATAAAACCATACTCGAGTGGTTTATTACAGTGACATTAATGATAGTAGGAAATACCGCTACGGATAATATTTTAGCTGGTATGTTTGAAAACTATCCTAAATTAGGCTGGTTTGTGATCTTTAATGGGTTACTTTGGGGCTCATGTATCTATTTTATTACCCTTTATATTGAAAGTAGAAAAAAAGTATCTGTTGAGAAGCACTCACGAAAACAAGCCCAGCTTGAAACCTTACGCTATCAATTAAACCCGCATTTCATGTTTAATAGTCTGAATACAATTTCAGCTTATATTCATACTCAACCTGACTTGGCTGATGAGGTATTACATGAACTTGCCGATATTCTTCGTTACTCGCTTGATACCGCTGATCAGCAACGTGTACCGTTAAATCAAGAGTTAACAATTATTGAGAAATACCTCAGTATTGAAAAAGCACGTTTTGGTGATAAATTAACCGTGAGTTATCATATCCCTGATGAATTAAAAAATATCAGCCTTCCGCCATTATTACTGCAACCCATTATTGAAAATGCAATCAAGCACAATAGTAAACAAGAAAAGCTTAGTATTAGCATAAGCATTCGCACGACTCAAAAAGGGATCAAAATTACCATTAAAGATAACGGTCAAGGTTTTTCTGAAGCGGTTTTACAGCAAGGGTATGGCAGAGGTACAGGAATGAAAAACATTCAACAACGGATTGAGCAACTCGAAAACGGTAAAATTTTATTAAGTAACGACAATGGTGCTGTACTTGTATTGGAGATGTCATTATGAATAAGCAATCACAAACGGCTGAAAATATAAAAATTCGCTTAGTCTTTGCTGATGATGAGAAACCTGCGAGGGATAAGCTTAGCCAGCAATTAAGTTTAATGGACAATATCGAGGTAGTGGGTATTGCAACCACAGGAAAAGAAGCGATTAGGTTGATTAATGAACTTGAACCAGACGTTGTGCTGCTTGATATTCAAATGCCAGAAATTGATGGGTTAGCTTTAGTCGATTTACTCAACTACAAACCACTTTTGATTTACACAACAGCTTACGATAAATTTGCCATCCAAGCTTTTGAACAAGCATCGACAGATTATTTGTTAAAACCTTTTCCTGTGGCAAGGCTCAAAAAGGCGTTAGTTAAGGTAGAAGAGAAATTACACCAACAACAGCTATTAAGACAAGCAGAAAATATAGAGCCCCCTTCTTACTCTTTAAGCCCAAATAAAACCAATAAATTGATCAGTAAAAATGGCGAAAGAATTTCGTTATTATCACCTGTTGATCTTAAATTTATAAAATCAGAACAAGGTAATAGCTTAGCCTGGAACGGCGAGTGTTTTCATTACTTAAATGATACGCTAGATCAACTAGAACAGTCTTTAGCTGCACAAGAATTTGTTCGCATTCACAGAAGTTATTTAGTGAATATTGAACATATTAAGGAAATTCAGCGTTGGTTTAATGGCAAATTGATGGTGATCATCAATGATGATGAAAAAACACAGCTCAGCACAAGCCGAGCAGGTGCTGATAAACTTAAAAAGCTGCTTGGTTTATAAAATGAGTTAAACAGTAAAATTTATTGCCCATCTGCACTAAATGACAGAATAAAGCTCAGTAATAACTTTTGAGCTAAACAAAAACTCACCACGTTTTTTATCTAACCAATAAGCAATACCTGCAAATAAAAAATAAGCAACAGTCCAACAAAAACAGGCATTCCATATCTTGCCAACTTACTTAAAGCCTTAATGGGTTTTTTCGCTTTCATATAAAACATTAAGCCAGCAATCAAAATAATAAAATAATAAGATTAATGATGGACTTTCTCACTGAGCAGTTTGAAGACATTCTTGAGTAATTATTCACAAAACTCTCCAAAGCATAAGATCTTATAGACAAAGTCATTTATTAATGTAATCTGACATTACGAGTACATTTAATAAGAATAAATAATGGAAAGATTACAAAAAGCACAATATACCCTTACTGAGAACTATAAAGCGTATAATGATGTCGCCACCGCCCCTTTAAAAGCGTTAGATATTAACGATGAAGTCGCGTTAAAAGCCTTACTTGACACCTTAATGAATCGCGAATCAGTGTCGCATATACAACATAAAAAGCCGCTAAAAGAAAGCACTGAACTGCGTAGTGCTATAGCTGATGTATTATTATTGCTTGATGGGTGTGACATAAAAATTATTAAAGCTGAAATGAAAAATTCATCAACCGCAGAAACAACGTGAACACCACTAAATCCCTTTACAACTTTTAACCAGAGCACTTTTCTGCTGTTTTTGAAAAGTGTTTTTGTTGAAACCGTCTAAATAACCGAAACACATTTGCTTGCCCTGTCCCTTTCACCTAAAATATCGACAAGTAAATTACCCTTCAAAAATAAAAGGTTTTCACATGGCTCAGCCACTACCCGATAAATTCATCATGTCGATGAATCGTGTTTCAAAAATTGTTCCGCCGAAACGTACTATTTTAAAAGACATTTCTCTTTCATTTTTCCCAGGTGCAAAAATTGGGGTGTTAGGTTTAAATGGCTCTGGTAAGTCAACACTGTTGCGCATTATGGCGGGTGTTGATAAAGAATTTGAAGGTGAAGCTACCGCATTAGCAGGCACTAAAATTGGTTATTTACCCCAAGAGCCGCAACTTGATGAAAATCAAACGGTACGTGAAGCCGTTGAAGAAGGTGTTGCCGAAGTTAAAAACGCGATGGCACGCCTAGATCAAGTGTATAACGAATACGCAGAAGAAGGTGCTGACTTTGACGCGTTAGCAAAAGAGCAAGGCCAACTTGAAGATATTATCAATGCACAAGACGGTCATAATATTGATAACGTTTTAGAACGAGCTGCTGACGCCTTACGTTTACCAGAGTGGGATCAAAAAATTGCCGTATTAAGCGGTGGTGAGCGTCGTCGTGTCGCACTATGTCGTTTATTACTTGAAAAACCCGACATGTTGTTACTTGATGAACCCACTAACCATTTAGATGCTGAGTCGGTTGCTTGGTTAGAGCGCTTCTTACATGATTACTCAGGTACTGTTGTCGCTATTACCCATGATAGATATTTCCTTGATAACGTGGCGGGCTGGATACTCGAACTTGACCGTGGCCATGGAATTCCATATGAAGGTAATTATACCAATTGGCTTGAACAAAAAGACGCGCGATTAGAGCAAGAAAAACGCACTGAGAATGCCCTAGCAAAAACCATTAAGCATGAGCTTGACTGGGTACGCTCAAATCCTAAAGGTCGCCAAGCAAAATCGAAAGCACGTATGGCACGTTTTGAAGAGTTATCAAGCAATGAAAACCAAAAACGTAATGAAACTAACGAGCTTTATATTCCACCGGGGCCACGCCTTGGTGACAAAGTCATTGATGTTGAAAACTTAACAAAAGCGTATGGCGATCGCGTGTTAATTGATGACTTAAGTTTCAGCATTCCTAAAGGTGCAATTGTCGGTATTATCGGCGCTAACGGCGCCGGTAAGTCAACATTGTTTAAAATGTTATCAGGTGCTGAAACACCAAATTCTGGCACAGTATCTGTCGGTGACACTGTACAACTTGCTAGTGTTGATCAATTCCGTGACGATATGGACGATAGTAAAACGGTTTATCAAGAAATATCAGAAGGTAGTGAGATCATTCAAATTGGTACTTATGAGATACCAGCACGTGCTTACGTCAGCCGTTTTAACTTTAAAGGCACTGATCAACAAAAAATCATTGGTCAATTATCAGGCGGTGAGCGTAACCGTGTGCATTTAGCTAAATTAGTGAAAACTGGCGGTAATGTACTGTTACTCGATGAACCTACCAACGACTTAGACATTGAAACCTTACGTGCATTAGAAGAAGCGATTTTAGAATTCCCAGGTTGTGCCATGGTCATTTCACATGACCGTTGGTTCTTAGACCGTATCGCGACGCATATCATCGATTATCGTGATGAAGGTCAAGTGAACTTCTTTGAAGGTAACTTTACTGAATACGATGAATGGTTAAAGAAAACCCTAGGCCCTGCCGCATTAGAGCCACATCGCATTAAATATAAAAAAATAGGCTAGTTTTTTAAATTTTTCGCGTTAATATTTTGATTTAAGGCATCTTTATTATCAAAGCATAAGATAATAAAGATGCCTTTTTTATAAAAGGGGGCTATGCTAAAGGTATCGACTGATCACTTGAATGGAACAATGGAAAATAGACGCCAATTCACCCGAATTTTATTTTCAATTGATGCACAATTGGAAGTAGAAGATAAAACATACTCAGTAAACATTCATGATATTTCATTAAATGGCGCTTTAGTGACCTCCCCTGAAGATGCTGAACACCTTAAAAATAAATTAGGTACGCTAACCTTTCAACTTGCGGGCTCTGACACTCAAATGACAATGCATGTGGCTATTGTTCATATTGAAGAAGATGAAATGGGCTTACAATGTAATGCCATAGATATTGATAGTGTTACCCATCTTCGTCGTCTAGTTGAATTAAACCTAGGTGATGAAAGTCAGCTGAATAAAGAATTATCACAACTTTCCAGAAACTGATAATAATAGGCTGATTAATTAAAAACTTCTTAATTTACAATTTATTACTTCTATAAGGACGATTATGAATCATCTTATCATCTCTTTTATTTGCCCAGATCGTCCTGGGCTTGTCGACACTCTCTCTAATATAGTTTCCTCACATCATGGAAATTGGCAAACGAGTAGCTTGCATCATTTATCAGGTTTTTTTGCAGGTGTAATTGAAATAGCGGTTTCAACAGAAGAATCTGCAAGCTTAGTAGATAAAATACAAAGTATCAGTGATTTTCAATGCCAAATAGCGACGAGTACACCAAAACAATCCAATATAGGTGCTGATATTGTACTAGAGCTAACCGCAAATGACCGCTCGGGTATCGTGCAAGAAATTTCATCCGTGATCCATAGTCAAGGTGGTAACTTATTAAAATTGGTTAGTTCTCACGATAGTGCGCCCCATTCAGGACAGGAATTATTTAAGGCTAAAGCAACAATTTCAGCTGATGATAAAACAGTGAATGACTTAGTTAACGCATTAGAAGGTCTTGCGGATGATTTAATCGTTGATATATCACGCTAACCTTATTGCCCTGTTACATTAATAATACCTCGTAAAATTAATGTAACATTCATATTTTATACTTATTTTTTTCATAAAAGAATAAGTTGAACGTGTAGATGATTGATGTTCATATGAAATTTAATAAAGAACTCAGTTGGTTATCATTTAATGAAAGAGTACTGCAAGAGGCTGCCGATCAAACAGTACCTTTAATTGAACGCATCCGGTTTTTAGGAATATATTCATCGAACCTCGATGAATTTTTTAGAGTAAGGGTCGCGGGTATTCGTCGTAAAGCTATTGTCGAAATAGCGCAAGAAGAAACTCAGGACAAAACAAAAGATAAGTGGCAAAGCATCGACAAAGAAATTAACAATAAAGTCAATAAGTTAATTAAGAGCTTTAACCAAATCACCCAAGATATATTTACCCAACTCACGAAAGAAAATATTTTTACTATCTTTAATGATCACAACAATATCACGTTTAACGAACAGCTCTCCCCTCAACAATTAGCCTGGCTTGAACAATCGTTCGACCACCGTATTATCCGCCATATTACGCCGATTATTTTACATTCAAAAACCCAACTTGCTAGCTGCATTGATGATGATGGTATTTATTTTTTAGTCGCATTACATCAGCACAAAAACATCCAATATGCGCTTGTTGAAATTCCGCGTGAGGATATTGAACGCTTTATCGTTTTACCCAATCAACATAACACCGGGAAGCATTACATTGTGTTACTTGATGATGTTGTCCATTATTTCATCAAAAAATTATTTATTGGCTTTTTTACTTTTGATCAGATTGAAGCTTATTCAATGAAGCTAACCAGAGATGCGGAATTTAACCTCACCGACGATCTTGATGAAAGCTTGCTTGACCAAATGTCAAAAGGACTAAAACAGCGTTTAAAAGCTGACATGGTGCGCTTGGTTCATGACCAAGATATGCCGAAACATATGACAGAGTACCTTAAAAAATCACTGAGAATAAAAGACTTTGAAGCCCTAGCTCAAGGGGTTCGGTATCGTCATTTTAAAGACTTTATCAATTTCCCTAACTTAGGTGGTTCTCATCTAGAAAACCCAGAATTGAAAGCGTTAGACTCCGCATACTTTACTGCGCACCCGTCAGTTTTTGACGCCATCAGTGAGCAAGATATTTTATTGTACTACCCTTATTATAAATTTAAACACTTTACAGAATTTGTTCGCCAAGCGTCATACGACCCACTTGTTCGGCATATCAAAATTAATATTTATCGTGTCGCAAAGCATTCCCAAATTATTCAGTCACTTATTGAAGCGGTAAAAAATGGTAAAAAAGTCACGGTAGTGGTTGAGCTTAAAGCCCGATTTGACGAACAAGCGAATATTGAGTGGGCAAAATTAATGAAGGATGCTGGCATCGAAGTAGAGCTTGGTATAGAAACCTTAAAAGTTCATTCAAAACTGTGCTTAATTATCCGTGTCGAAGACGAAAAACTCGTACGCTATGCGCATATAGGCACCGGAAATTTTCACGAAAGCAATGCTCGGGTATATACCGATTTTGCCTTATTTACTAAACATAAAGAAATTTGCCAAGAAGTTGATAATGTTTTTTCTTTTGTTTCACACAGTTACCTGCGTTTTCGCTTTAATCACTTAATTGTTTCACCTTTAACGTCAAGAAGGCGCTTATACCAATTGATTGATAATGAAACGCAATTTGCAGAGCAAAATGAAAAAGCCGAAATCACGCTAAAATTAAACAACTTAGTCGATGCAGGTTTAATCAATAAACTTTATGCTGCCAGCCAAGCAGGCGTAAAAATTAAACTGATTGTTCGTGGGATGTGCTCACTGATCCCTGGCGTTAAAGATATCAGTGACAATATTAAAATTATCTCTATTGTAGACCGTTTTTTAGAACACCCTCGAGTAATGTTGTTTCACAATCAAGGTAACAAACAGCTTTTTATTACTTCTGCCGACTGGATGGAAAGAAACTTAGATCATCGAGTTGAAGTGGCCTGTCCTATCTATGATGAAACATTGAAAAAACAAATTATTGATATGCTTAATTTACAGTTTCAAGATAATGTTAAAGCCAGAGTCATTAACAAAACTCAAAATAATCGCTATGTTAGTCAAGGAAAGCGCGAACCACTGCGCTCACAAATGGCAATTTATGATTATTTAGTTGCACACGAGCAACAATTATTAAAAAACATCGCATTGCAAGAAACAGCGCATGATGACGATAGTTAGCATAAGTAATCAATCAAGGCTTATCGATGGATAAGCCCTTAGATAAAGCGAAACTTACCTTACCGCCACCAGAAGAATATTTGGCGGCACTTGATATTGGCTCTAATAGCTTTCATTTTGTCTTAGCAAGGCTGGTCGGTAAACATCTGCAAATTATTCATAGTGAAAAATATCGAGTGCAACTCGCTCAAGGACTCAGCGACAAGAGTATTCTGAGTAAAACAGCAATAGAAAGAGGTTTAATGACACTTGAAAACCTAGCAGCTTCAACACAACACATTAATCACAATAACTTTAGAGCCGTTGCTACATTCACGTTAAGACAAGCTAAAAATTCCGCACAATTTTTAAAAGCCGCGAAAAAAACATTCCCCTTTAATATTGAAATTATCTCAGGACATGAAGAAGCTCGGCTAATTTATCAAGGGGTTGCTCACCATCGACAACATAACGAGCAGCAATTAGTTATTGATATTGGCGGTGGCAGCACTGAATGCATTATTGGTAAACAATACCATGTGAAAGGTCTTGATAGCCTAGATATGGGATGTGTGAGTTATCAACAACAATTTTTCCCAAACGGCAGTATATCGGCTTTAGGGTTTAAAAACGCCATTAGAAGTGCGAAACATCAAGTTGACTCAATCGCTAAACGTTTTAAAAAAATGGGCTGGCAACATGCTATTGGTACCTCTGGTACGATTAAAGCCATTGGAAAAATCATTAACTATCAGCAAGACATTCCCCATACCATCTCATTACAAGATCTCGTTGCGCTAAAAAAACAGTTGCTCAAGTACGATCATTGTCACCAATTAGTAATAGGCGGCTTAAAAGAAAACCGTCGCGATGTTATTTGTGCCGGTCTTGCCATTTTAATTGCCCTTTTTGAAGCGCTTGCAATCGACACCATCAGCTATTGTCAATATGCACTACGTGAAGGTGTTTTGTTTGAGCTGCTTGAAAATAATCAAGATAACAGTGTAAGACAGCGGACAATATCAAGCTTTATCGAGCGTTTTAATATCGATATCGTTCATGCCTGCGTCGTTGAACAAGTCGCTTTAACGATATTTAAGCAAGTAAAAAAAACATGGCAATTAAATGAAGCAATTTACCAAGAACTGCTTAGTTCTACGATAAAACTACATGAACTTGGTTTTGATATAAATTCATCTGGATATCAAAAACATGGGCAATATATATTAGAGCAAACCGATTTACCGGGGTTTAATCAAGAACAGCAAAAAGCGTTAGCTTGGCTAGTGGGCAATCAGCGCAAAAAAGTCAGTGAATTAGATGAAGAACAATGGCATTTACTTAACGTCAATGCCTTGCAAAAACTCGTTATTATTATTCGCTTATCTGTTTTACTAAACCAGCAACGTCATGTGGAAGATAATTATTTACTGGCTGTTAACGTAACCCCAAAAACGTTAGCCCTCACACTACAAAAACAATGGCTTTTAGACAGACCTATTATCGACACGGAATTATTTTATGAACAAGCCATCTGCAACAACTTAGGTATTCAGTTAACTGTAAATACCTAAGAGCAAATAACCTGTTGTGCGGCTTCCCCTTTACCAAGCACCTAATGGCTGGTGCCGCGCTCATAATGCGTTTTGTTATAAACGTTGTATTTGCCTGAAGGTTTTTTCATTGGCATACGTTTGACAATTTCTAAGCTATTGGCGTCATAAATAATCAACTCTCCGTCTTCATCCCAAACACTCAATAAAACGTATTTTCCGTCTTTAGTAAATTCAACATGAGCGGCATTTTTACCTGGTGATGGCGCAATAGTTTTCACAATTTCTAAAGTGCTTTTATCTATAATGTGCACTTTTTCTTTATTCGGGCCAAAGAAAACATCCGCCCACGCATAGGGAGAGTTATTATGACTTCTCATAAAAAAGCCCGGCCCTTGAGTTTTTATTTCTTTGATCACTTGCCAGTTTTCCATATCAATAACAGTGACTTTTCCTTCTTTAATATTTGGAGAAGCAAATATCTCTTTGCCTTGATAATCCCAAGTGATACCAGAGCCTAGATGTGGCATACCTGTTAACGCAATTGAAGCGACTTTTTTCTTGGTATCAAGGTTAATCACCTGGCCATTATGGTTGTTTCTTGCGGTACCAATTAAATTGATATAATCAGGATCAAAGAAAAAGTCAGTGACAAAATCATCTGTTTCGATTCGACGAATAGGAAAAGCATCCTCAACTTTCCAGTTTTCTAACTTTCCTTCACCACCGTCTTTTCTATAATCGTGTGCCCAGCCTTTATAAACCTCAACACCACCTTTATCACTATAAGGAATTTCCCATACTTCTTTGACATCTTTAAGAGCGACAATAAAACTATAACGTGGCGGTGCGTTGTATACTGCACTTACTCGAGAGCTTACGCCATCTTTCCCCACAGCCTCTATCACTTTAACTGGCGATAAATCACTGGTATTTAATATCACGACATTATTTGGCAAATAGTTACCAACAATTAAGTATTGGCCATCATTTGAAATAGCAATGTTTCGGGTGTTAATCGCAGCACGCACTTCAACAACAGTTTTTAAATTATAAATATCGTACTTACTTATCCAGCCATCACGTGATGCAAAATACACATAACGCCCATCAGGGGAGTATTTTGGACCGCCATGTAAAGCAAAACGCGTTTTAAAACGATCAATAGGATCAAACGTATCGCCATTTAATAAAGTTGCGGAATGATCACCAAGCTCTACCACGATAAAAAGGTTCATTAAGTCAGCGTCAAATACGGGTTTATTACCGAGTTTACTTTGATCAAAATGAGCGATATGACTATTTTTAATATCATTAATCCCCCAATTTAACGCTGCTTTAGTGGGGGTATAAATATAATCAATCAGCTGTGCAACTTCGTCACTACTAAGCTTATCTTTAAAGCTTGGCATTTGTGTCGCTGCTCGGCCGTTATTAATCACTTTCTTTGCTTTAGGTTTACGTAAGCGAGATAAGTTTTCGGGCAATAATGCAGGCCCCATAGCACCTAAGCGTTCGGTACCATGGCAACTTTGACAATGGGTTTGATAAAGTTTTTTTCCTGCAGACGTTTGACTGATTGCACTAGTGCTAAATGACAATAGCGCTAATGACATTAGCACTACACAATGATGATTAAGTAAGGTGACTTTTTTCATAAGTTAAACGTCTATCAGGTTTTTTTATTGAAATTTAAGATCAGTAACATTAACGATATGCCCGTTAAGCTAATTTCACTTCCGCCTCTAATACGGGTGAAACATAATCATTGGCATCTAAAAACCCCGGTGTTGTGAGCTGTTTTTCAGTAAGCTGATTAACAACATCGCCAATAACAATTAATGTTGGCGGAGTAATATTATGTTTTTCAACGAGTTCAGCTAAGTTACCAATAGTGCCACGATAGGTTTTTTGCTCAGGTTGCGTGCCTTTACGGATCAATGCCGCTGGCGTATCAATACTTCGACCATGTTTAACCAACTGTTCGGCAATTTTAGGTAGGGTATTAATTCCCATATAAAAAACCACGGTTTGTGCTGGGCTTGTTAAGCTTTGCCAAGGGAGGTTTAACTGGCCATTATTTTGAATATGCCCAGTAATAAAAGTACAGCCTTGTGCAACACCACGATGCGTTAACGGAATTCCAGCATAGGTTGTACAGCCTGATGCCGCAGTAATTCCCGGGCAGATGTGACAACTCACGCCATTTTGCAACATATATTCAGCTTCTTCACCACCACGCCCAAAGATAAAAGGGTCGCCCCCTTTTAAACGCAGAACACGCTTACCCTCTTTCGCGTAATCGACTAAACATTGGTTGATTCTATCTTGAGGTACACAGTGTTTGGCTTGTTCTTTACCGACATAAAATTTTTCACAACTTTCGGGTAATAGTGCCAAAATTTCATCACTCACTAGACGATCATAAACGGCAACATCGGCTTGTTCGATAAAATGCATTGCACGAACTGTCAATAACTCTGCATCGCCAGGGCCTGAGCCAACCAAAGCGACTTCGCCATGATTAAGACAAGACTTTCCTCTAATTTTTACTTTTTTTTCTGTATTTACCGGTAACTGAATTGTTGACATGATTTCTACCTTTTAACTATGTGTTAAATAACATTGCGGGTTATTTAAATTTAAACTTCAACAAATGGAATATGTTGCACCTGCGCATTTTGCAATTTATTTAACTGCAATTGCATAGCCGTGCTGATACCAATTTCACTATCATCTAAATAACACCCAGGGTCTTCCGCCCATGCATCACCTGATTGTGCAAACGCACGTGTACGGGTATTTCCCCCACAAATATTTAAATAATCGCATGCTTGGCAGCGACCTTTAACCGGACGAGGCGTTTCTCTAAAACCTAGCATCAATGGATCTTGGGTGTTTTTCCAAACGTCAGAAAACAACTCACTTTTCACATTACCAATAGGATGATTCCACCAATAAGTATCTGGGTGAATCGTACCGGTATTATCAATATTTGCGACATTAACACCACTGGCATTACCGCCCCAACTGATCAGTCGTTGATGTAAATTTTTAACGCGTTGAGGGTATTGTTCACCAAACTTTTTCTCGACCCATTTTAATAAAAATGGACCATCGGCATCGTTGTTTCCTGTGACAAAATCCGTATCTATGCCTTGAGAGATATGCTTATAAGCACGTTCATACAGCATTTCCATCGCATCTTTAGTCATTTGAAACATCGCATCAGTTTCTGAATTACGTTTACCACGACCGGAATAGTTCAAATGTGATAAATAGAATTTATCCACATGGTACTCTTCCATTAAATCAAGCATCGCTGGTAAGTCTTTAAAGTTATCGCGTGTTAAACATAAGCGCATCCCCACTTTAATTCCCGCTTCTTTACAAAGCTTAAGGGCGTGCATAGAGGTTTTGAAACTCCCCTTTTGGCGACGAAACTCATCATGAAACTCTTCTAAGCCGTCAATACTTATCCCAACATATTGATAATCTGCGGCTTTAATTTGTTCGATATTTTCCTCATTGATCAAGGTGCCATTAGTTGAAAGCGCGACATAAAAGCCTTTTGCTTTTGCATATGCGGTTATTTCAAAAATATCGGGACGCAGTAAGGGTTCTCCCCCCGAAAGAATTAACACGGGGACATGAGCAACTTTTAAATCATCAATGGTAGCTTTAATTTGTTCAGTAGATAATTCATCTTTAAAATCAATATCTAAAGACGTTGAATAACAATGTTTGCATTGTAAATTACAACGTCGGATCAAGTTCCAGATAACCACAGGACCAGGCATTTTTCTTGCCATTTCTTTGGCTGAAGGTGCAGGAACATCATCATGAAATGTTTTTAATAACTGCGATATGCGAAACATAATGGCGATACCTTATTTTATTTTTCAGCAGATTTACGTTTTAACCGTAAACCTGTTTTTTTTAATATTTGCGTGCTAGTGAGCATATCATTACTTTTACTAGGGTTGTTTTGACTTGAATCATCACTTTGGCGTGATACTAAGACTTCTTTTAGTAATTCTTTGATCTGGCTTCGATAGCGCTGAATTTCTTCGGGTGATTTACCATGCACCATGGCAAACAAGTTGTAATTCCAATGAGGTAAATGGCGAGGGCGTAAATAACAATGACTGACAAAAGGTAACTTACCAATTGCTTCACCGAACGTTGATACTTGAGCGTCTTCAACATCCCAAACCGTCATGCCATTATAGGTATAGCCTAGCTTATAATGGTTAGGCACTGCCGCGATACGGCGAATAATACCGCGTGCTAATAAATCTTTATTAAGCGCAAGTGCTTGCTCAACACTAATATCTAATTGCTCTGCTACCCAGTGATAGGGTTTAGCAACAATAGGTAAACCATTTTGGGTTAAGAGGATATATTGTCTTTCTAAAGGGGAAAGCACTTTAGACTGGGAGGTAGAGACCGACATAAAACTCCTCCAATTTAGGTGTATTTAAAACCGCTAATGCTGTTTTTTCTTCAATTTGCTTGATCACTTGAGTGATCTCTTCTTCAGATTCTGTGGCGATAACAAACCACATATTAAAATAATGATCACGGCGATAGTTATGAGCAATTTGCTCAAAACTGTTCACTTGTTCTACCACTTCATCAAAACGCTCTTCTGGAACACTTAATGCTGCTAAAGTAAAGGCTCCTCCTAAACAAGCGGCATCAAACATGGGGCCAAAACGCGAAAGCGTTTTATTTGCTAATAAGGCGTCTAAATGCTCCATCACCTCTTGCTCAGAACTATTAAGTTCTTCAGCAATCACTTCAAATGGTGATTCACAAACAGGCAAGCCTCGTTGCAATAAGTTGATCAAGCCTTTATCTAAAGCCGATAGCTCGGTAATAATGGTATTGGATGATTTATCCATGAGCACACTCCAACGTTTGCGTGGACTGACGCGCTTTACTGTAACGAGCACCATGCTGTTTGTAGGCTTTATTGCTAAACAAGATATCTTTATCAATGCCCTTTTCACCAGTAGATAAAGCAGGATTTGCAGATAGTAATTTTTCGCTAATCGTTGCAATTTGCTCAAGTACCACTTGGCGATCTTTACCATGGATCATGCAAAATAAATTATAAGACCAATCAGGCAAACGACGAGGTCTGCGATAACAAAGCGAGACTTCATCAAATGATGAAAGTTGTCCGGCAATATCATCAACTAACTCATCCGGTATATTCCAAACAACCATAGCGTTAGCGTTAAAGCCTAGCTTTCTATGTTTAACGACAAGGCCAAAACGTCGTATCAGCCCACTTTGCTGCCATTGATATATTTGCGATTGAACTTGTTGCTCAGTCACTGAAATGCGCTTAGCCAATTGTGCATAGGGCATTGATGTTTTCGGTAAGCCTTTTTCCAAAGCCTTACGCAATAACCCTTGTTGCTCTACAGATAATGAGTGAGTGATGTCAGGAATGACTATTTTATCATTAGTCTCATCAACCAGATTTCGGCTTGATGGCTTAGCCTTATTGTCTTTATCAAAGTTAATTTTAAAGCCTAAATCGATATGATAAGACGCTTCCATCGGTAAAACTAAAATAGGGAGGCCAGTTAATTGCTCTATTTGCTGCAACGTTTCAGCTAATGCCATGGGATCAATAGCGGTAGCAACAAACCATAAGTTATAGGAATGTTCACGCGCATAGTTATGATTAACCTGCTCAAATTGATTAACAATCCCTGCTATTTTATCTAAGCTTTCAGGTGGTACAGCAATAGCCGCTAATGTGCTAGCTCCTGCTTTTTTATGGTCAAAAACAGGCCCTACTCGCGATAAAACGCCTTGTTCATCTAAGTCATTCAGTGCTGAAATCACCTCAACTTCATCACAGCCTAATGATGTCGCCATGGTTTGATAAGGCTTTGAACTTAAAGGCAGTTCTTTTTGATAAGCATTAATAATGTTTTGTTGTAAAAGAGTGAGTTGCATCATTAAAGTCCTATTTGATGAGCGCGATTAGTAAAGAAAATACCGCTGGGACTTTTTGACTCAATTGTTTTCAATAAGATTTGCGTTTGCGTATCGTAAACCTGTACCTCATGACTATCTCGTACCGACATCCAGACATGCTCACCTCGTGGTGTAAATTCCATATGCAATACCGCAGGACCTGGAGTTAACGTTTTAACTAACTCAAATGATTCCGTATTAAACACTTGAATAGTGTTATTGTCGGGAAAAGCAAAGTTTACCCAAATCTGACGATTATCCGGTTGCGCCATCACAAAAATAGGTTGGCTATGTGCAGGTATTTCAGCGACTTGTTGCCAAGTTTTAGTGCTTACTACCAAAACTTTATGTTGGCCTACCGCAGGAACAAATGCGTAATCACCCGCCATTGCCCAACCTTCTAGATGTGGCATTTTATAAACAGGTAGTTTTTTATCCCCTTTGCCGTAATCTTTTAAAATTCGACGAACGCCTTTTTCTGGATGCCATAGATCAAGCAATGCCATGCCATCTTCGCCAAATAAGCCCGCGATGTAATAACGGCCATCTGGGCTAATTAACGCATCATAAGGGAATAAACCAATCTCTTTATATTTTGTTATTTTTCTTTCTTTTTCCGACGTACCTGCCGAAAAATCAACAACCCAGGTTTCATGACTGTCAAACAAGCTGAATACAAATTTATTGCCCGGGGCGTCAACTAATCCCACGACTTTTGAGCGATATGGCTGCCCATCTTTTGTCATGCCTTTACTGGGAACTATCGTCGCTTTTATATTGGCGACAAGGGCTAACGTTTCACTATCAAAAACTTTTACACCGCCGGGGGTATAATTTGATACAGCAACTAATTTACCGTCTTGGCTTATTGCGCCACCAATACTATTGCCTGATTGCATGACACGCTTAGCAATTTTGTCTTTTAAAATGTCAACTTTCGTTAACCCACCATCACGACCAAATACATAAGCAAAACGTTGATCACGAGAATAAACGATAGAAGCGTGAGATAAATCACCTAAACCGTCAATTTCTGCTAATGGCTGTTTCGAACTATGGTTAACAATCTGTACCTGACCAGTCGCACGCTCAATGATCACTCCTAAGTCACCCGTTGCTCTTAATGGTGCTTGTTCTTGCTTTACAGCGGTTTGACCAGATAGATGCCCACATGATGCTAGAAATCCACTTAGCATTATTGCAAAAAGATGACGAGTATAATTATTGTTCATGCTGAATTTCCTGTTCAAAGCCTTGTTGAAGCTGCTGTGAGATCCACAAGGTTTCTTGCTTGGTTAAAATCGTTTTCCACGGTGGCATTGCAGTACCAGGTCGACCGTATAAAATTGTATTTTGTAAAAATAGGATAGGTTTATCTTTCACGTTCTCAGGTAATAAAGCAGGGCCAAGTCCACCTTTTAGCGTCATCCCGTGGCATGAGCCACAGTCTTGCTTCACCATATGGATAAGCTGTTCCTTACGCTCATGGCTTAATACTTGTTTTTCACTTTGAATAGCTGAGCTATGCTCTGATGATGTTGTTGCTTCTTTAGCCTCACTAGCCAAAGATAATAATAGTAATTGAGTTGACCATAGACTCATAAGAATCAATTTATTCATCGATGTCGAAGCCCTATTTCAATCGAGTTAACGTTTAAATTTAATGATGAAATATTAGCTTTTCGCTAAAAAGAATTTCTTGTCGGGGATCATGATTTGTAAAACAATCACTTTGATTTGTTGATCTATGTCACAAAATAAGTAAAAAGCACTTTTTTAATGAGAGGGGTTAGTGTGCCATATTGCCTAATTTGTGACTTTTATCACTCAAAAGAAAAGCTAAATAAGAGCGCTCTTATTTAGCTTGATAAATCATTTATAAATAGTTAACGACTAGCTTCGCTGCTAGCTGCATAGTCGCTTAGTCGCTTAGTCGCTACTGGTACTAATTTGCTCAATACTTCTTGCCTAGCACTACTTAACGCCGCACTTCGTCAAATGTTGGCTATATTCTTTATCCGTACCGTTAATATGATTGATCAACCAGTTACTGAGAAAGTCACTAATTTCATCCAACGCGTCATGACCTTTCTCATTGTATAACTCAACAAAGGTTTCTACTTGTGCAAACATTTTCTTGTGCTGAGCTTTATGAGCAACAATATCAGGGTACTCATTTTCTTCCATTAACTTTTCTTCGCGTTCAAAATGGTACTTGGTATAAGCAATTAAATCGTCAAGTGCTTCACGTTCATAACTTTCACTCATCGCGTAATCATAAGCGGTAATAAACTGATTAAGTAAGGCAATAAGCTTTTTATGATCTTGGTCTAAACTGTCAATGCCCACACTGTAATCATCTTTCCAAACAATTTTATCATCAGTCTTCATCTTTTTATAAAGCATCGGGATCAAAAATAACACCGCGATTAAAATCCATGATATTGGGTTTGCCAAACTAGACAAAAAACCTAAAAATATTGCAACAATAATCAACCCAATAGTGGCCGCGTAAATTAATGACTTGTGGCGGTTATTCATAATGTATACCCATAAATTATTTGTGGTTAGCAAATTTATATTAAAACTTCATCGAAACTGGAGTTTATAACGAATTTGTCATAATTCATTCAAAAACCCGTGATTTATTGACCTTGATCAAGTTGTAAATCACTTCCTGTCTCTTTTTTTTAAAACTTGATCTGAGTCAGGTTTTCAAAAGCCAATTTCATTGATAGTTACATTTATTTACAGATTGAATGTATTTTCACAATAGATATTTTCAATCTGAAAATTATTTTTAAAACATGAAACTCGTAAATAAAACATCTGGAGAGTAACCGATGAAAACGATTAAATATGGTCTTTCAGCAATTAGTTTAGCTATTGGGTTAGCGGCTAGTGGTATCAGCATGTCAGTTTCGGCAACGGAACCAACTTTGTCTGAAGCTGACTTTGATAAAGCAAAATTACAATATTTCCAACGCTGTGCCGGTTGTCACGGTACTTTGCGTAAAGGTGCAACGGGTAAAAACCTTGAACCAAAAAACATGCTGAAAAAAGGCCAGAAGCGCTTAGAGAAAATTATTTCTTTAGGTACTGAAGGCGGTATGAACAACTTTGATGATTTATTCTCTAAAGAAGAAATTGCTAACTTAGCAACGTTTATCCAAATGGAGCCACCGGTTCCACCAGAAATGTCTTTAGAACAAATGCGTTCACATACTAAACAGTATGTTGATCCTAAAGATTACCCAACAAAACCTATGCATGGTTTAAATTGGGAAAACTTCTTTGTTGTTATCGAACGTGACGCAGGTAAAGCTGCCATTATTGACGGTGACACTAAGAAAATTGTTAAACATATCGACACTGGTTATGCAGTACATGTAATTAAAGGTACTGAACACCATAAAGTTGATCATGCAAAAGATGTCGGGCGTTTCTGGTACACCATTGGTCGTGACGGTAAAGTAAACAAAATCGATTTATGGCAAACACCTGACAAAATGTTAGTTGCTGAAACTAAAATGGCTTATGACGCTCGTGATATCGCTGTTTCGGGTGACGGAAAATACGTAATTGCTGGTGGTTACTGGCCTGCGCATTTTGTGATCATGGATGCTGTTACATTAAATCCACTTAAAGTTGTTTCTACTCGTGGTTATAACACTAAAGGTGAATTCATTAACGAAGCACGTGTAGCGGCAATTTATACAGCGCCAAACACATCTTCATTCATCGTGGCTGTTAAAGAAACAGGTCAAATGTTACAAGTTGATTATAACGACTTAGATAACTTAACCATTACTAGCATCGCTTCTGCAGAATTCTTGCACGACGGTTTCTTCGACCCAACTGGTCGTTATTTCCAAATCGCAGCGAACGCGTCTAACGCAATGGTTGTTGTAGATACCAAAGATCGTGAATTAGAGAAAATCATCCCTGTTGATGCGCTTCCACATCCTGGTCCTGGTGCAAACTGGATTGATGAAAAATGTGGTTCAGTTGCTGGTACTACTCACTTAGGTGTTGGCTTAGTATCTGTTTGGGGTAATGACCCAATGGGTAAGCCAGATCAAGCATGGAAACTTTGTTACGAAGTTGAAACTGATGGTGCTGGTGTCTTCATCCGTACGCATGAAAATTCAGACTATGTTTGGGCTGATCAGTTGAAACATCCAGAGCCAGAAATTCAACAATCTGTACAAGTTTTCGATAAGAAAACCCGTGAAATTGTTAAAACTATCCGTGTAACAGAAGAAGAAGGTAAAGCCGCACTTCACATGGAATTTAACAAAGGTGGTACAGAGGTTTGGGTTTCAGTTTGGAACCGTAAAGACAGCAAAAACCCAACGGGTGAAATTGTAGTTTATGATGCAAAAACGCTTAAAGAGAAAGCACGTATCAAAGGCTTAACAACACCAACAGGTAAGTTTAACGTGTTCAACCGTTCAAACCACAAAACCTAATCAATAATCTAACGTAGGTTAATTTATTGATAATGCGAGCATAACTCTTCACCAATTTAAGAAGGTTGTGCTCGCGCTTTTTCGCTTTATTCTGTACGAGTTAATTATGGTTAATATAGAGAACAAACCCAGCTTTTGGTCACGTCGACTCATTCTAGGTACTACCGTTGCCGGAGCCGTTATCTTTTTCATTGTTGGTATTATCTTTTGGGGCGGTTTTAACACGGCCATGGAAGCAACCAACACCACAGAGTTTTGTATTGGTTGTCATGAAATGGAAGACAACGTTTATCAAGAATACAAACCCTCTATTCATTACTCAAACAGAACAGGTGTCAGAGCCGGTTGTCCTGATTGTCATGTGCCAAGGCCATGGATCCACAAAGTGGTTCGTAAAATACAAGCGTCAAAAGAAGTATTTTCATGGTTAACAGGTAAACTCGACACCAAAGAAAAATTTAATGAACACCGTTTTGAAATGGCACAAAGTGTCTGGAAAGCGATGAAAACAACAGATTCAAGAGAATGTAGAAACTGTCATAATTTTGAATCGATGAACCCAGAATTTCAAAAACCTCGCGCACGTAAGCAACATTTAAATGCCTTCGAAACTGGGCAAACGTGTATCGACTGTCATAAAGGTATTGCGCATCACAATGTTAGAGATCAATTATCTGATGAACAATTAGAAGCAATTGAAGCGCCAAACCCAGAGTATATTCGTGAAGTTCCACAAATGTATTTAGACGGACTAGCGCGAGTTGAAGCAAAAGAAGCTAAGATAGCGGCCGAATTAAAAGCGGCTAAAGCGGCTGAAAAGCAAAAAGTAGATGAGAAAATAGCCCAAGCCGTTGAACAAGCCCTTGCAACAGCTGGCCCAGCTAAAGCAAAACAACCCACAAAAGCCGACATCCAAAAAGCAAGCAATATTAATGTTGATTGGTCAAAAGCAGCATCCACTGACATCAGTGTATTTTATCCAGGCACGGCTTCACTTGAATGGATACTCGGTAGGAATCATGGTGGTAAACGCGCCTTTAGTAAAGGTGATCGCTGTATTGAATGTCACGGTGAAGAAATTGCTGATATTGGTCAAAAAATTGTTTCTGGCGAAAGTGAGAAAGAACTTGAGCCTAATGTTATTCCAGGCAAACGTGGTAGCTTCCCGGTTACCATTGATGCTAGCCATGACAGTGAAAACTTATACTTACGATTTACTTGGAGTGACACTGAACATGCACCAGTTCCTTTTGTGGATGGTGGTAAAATGGATCCAGAAAACCCAATGAAACTCGCATTTATGCTGGCAACGGATGACGTCGAATATGCTGACCGTGCAGGTTGTTGGGCAAGTTGTCATGCCGACGCAAACACCATGCCTTATGCTCCAGAAAAAGAAACTTTACTAGGCTCTGATATTGCTAAGCGCCTTAACTTAAACAGCGGCGTGACTAAGTACATCAAAGAATCTCGCACTAAACTTGAATTAAAAGGCCGTGGCGGTAAAGCACTAGGCGGTTGGGATAAACTCAAAGATGAAGGCGATATTAAAGCGGCTAAAGGCGCAAATCAATTCTACGACATTGTTCGCTATCAATCGGGTACTGAAACAGTTGAAGATGGTGACTTACTTGCTGAGCGTAACATGCATGGCGGTCAGGGTGCTGAAGCAGAAGCTTCGCTTAAAAATGGCACTTGGTCTGTGGTTATCAAACGTAAGTTGATTTCTGATAAAGCTGGTGACATCAACATTGAAGCAGGAAAAGTGTATAACTTTGGTTTTGCTATTCACGATGACTATTCAAGTGCTCGTTATCACCATGTATCTTTTGGCTACAAGTTAGCACTTGATAATGATGAAGTAGAAGTAAATGCCGTTAAGCAATAGTCAATTGATTAAAAGGAAATAAAGTTTCCGCAAATTAACTTCCTAGAGTTAATTTTTTACAGGCTTCTTGGTGTTTTCAAGAAGCCTTTTTTTATGTACAGGATGTACAGTATATCGAAATTGCAGGAGCATAATTTCGTGTATGTACAGGATGTACAGTATATCGAAATTGCAGGAGCATAATTTCGTGTATGTGCAGGCCATTCTCCGGCATCCAGCCTTTGATGACATTAGTGTATCCATGCACGTCGGTGTACGGTTATGATGATGTACGGTCATGATGATGTACGGTCATGATTTTAGCTTCAGACAAATCATGAGTTCCTGCGTCCATGCAGGCAATAACGCGGTCTCATGATGCTAAATAGCAAATATGAATAAGTTATCGCGAATTAATAGCAGAACCCAAACACTTGTAACGATACAGTAGGCTTTAAAGAAAGCACCACAGAGAAATAATTCCATTGAATCAGTCATTTCAATGAAAATTAGCACATTCCCACCAACTAACGACAAGGCAATGACAATGAATAAACCGATTATTGTAGAATATTATACTGACGTTTTATGTGTTTGGGCCTGGATTTCACAACAGCGAATAGCACGATTACAGCAAGCGCTTGGGGCAGAAGTTGACATTCAGTTTCGCTACGTGGACGTATTTGGCGATACTCAAACAAAAATGCAAAAACAATGGTTTGATAGAGGGCTCTACCAGGGGTTTTCTGAGCATGTGCGTCATTGTGCTAACCAATATCCTGAAGCACAAGTTAATCCTACTATTTGGTCTGAAGTTCAACCGACAACATCCACCAATGCTCATTTAGTGCTAAAAGCGATTGAACTTGCCTACTCCTCTCAAAAAAGTAGTGAAATGGCGTTGGTATTTCGACAAGCGTTTTATACAAATGCATTAGATATCAGTGATTTAAATATATTAAATCAATTACTAATACAGAAAAATTTAGATGCTACGCTGATTAAAAGCCATATCGATAATGGGACAGCCATTGCTGCATTAATGGCGGATTATCAAGAAGCCAAACAACAAGCATTAAAAGGTAGTCCAACCTATATTATTGATAACGGCCGACAAGTTTTATATGGCAATGTAAGTTATTCGGTATTACTTGCTAATGTGAAAGCGCATTTAGTTTCAGAAAGTGCTTTGACTTAGCCGTAATGAGCAAAATATAGATAGGTAGTGATGAGCAAATATCTCTTACAACAATCGTTAATATTGTTGTAAGAGATTTTTTGATTAACTTTACTGACAAAAACTAATATTAAAATCAACTCACCTTAACTATTTAGGTTGATGATGATATTTATGCCATTAATCTTTTTTGTAACCACACAGAAATATCAGTTAACTGCTCGGGCAATACACTGTGGGGCATTTGATAACTTTGCCATTCAACCTGATAACCCGCATTGTTAAGTAATGCATGTGCCATTTTCCCCGCGCTCAATGGTACAACATCATCTTGTTCACCATGATTTTGCATGATTGGCGTGCTCGCATTGGCAGACGTTAAGTTATCAGGTAATTTATCGGCATTGGGTAAATAGCATGATAAGGCTAATAACCCCGCTAATTTTTCTGGGTATCGAAGACCGGTAAATAAGCTCACCACGCCTCCTTGACTAAAACCAGCCAGCACAATATTTTTCGCGGGAATGCCTGCATCAATTTGTTCTTCAATAAGTGCATGCACTAATTGCTCAGATTCAAGTACGCCTTTCATATCTGCACGGTTATGCAGATCCATACTTTTAATATCATACCAAGAGCGCATGACATACCCTTGGTTAATTGTTACCGCTTGCTCAGGTGCATGAGGAAAAACAAAGCGAATGCTATGATCGGTTGGCAAGCCCAACATAGGTACTACAGGTGCAAACCCTTCACCTGAGTCCCCTAAGCCATGAAGCCAAATAACACATGAAGTTGCGACTGTTTTTGGCTCAATGGTAATGTTATCTAAACGGTTTACAGACATCTTTTTTATACTGACTAAAATAAATTTCGCTCATAATAACAGTCAACGGTGATAATCAAAACATCATTACTTTACATGATCTAGATTAATACCCTTTCCCCGATTGAGAGGTACACTAAAATAAACTAAATCCAACTAAACCGCATGTAAATACCATGGCATTACAAGGCTACAGAATAACAGCAAAGGTCGCATTCTTTCTCTTATTTCTTTTTGCTCCACTGCTCAATATCTTTCGATTTGACTTAGAGCTTGGTCACTTTATTATTTTTGGTCAAGCATGGACCATTAGTATCGACTCAATTCTCCATGGCGGTGGAGATAGCGTCGATGCTGCCATAAAAATATTTTCTCGTGTGTTAATACCCGGAATATTATTTGTTGCCATTTGCTTTATCTTGATTTGGAAATATGGTCGTATTTATTGCGGCTGGTTATGCCCGCATTTTTCGGTGGTTGAACTCATCAACGACCTTATGATGAAACAGCTTAACCGGGTAACCTTATGGGAAAAAGCCAGTAAAAAAACCAATGGATTATTACCTAGAGCCATTGTTGCTATTGCAGCGATTAGCATGGCCTTTATTTGGGCAGTCGGGTTATTAAGTTATTTACTTAACCCCATGCAGTTATTAAATGAATTAGTGACCTTAAATTTAGGGTTTGGTTCGACCATTTTTATCACTGCAGCCACCTTAGTATTTTCTGCTGACTTTATTTTTGCTCGGCATTTATTTTGTAAATATGGCTGTGCTTTAGGTTTGTTTCAAAGTTTAATTTGGATGGCGAATCAAAAAGCCATGGTGATAAAATTTGATCGTAAACGTGCGAAAGCTTGTAGAGAGTGTAGCTTGCACACAATAAATAAACCTTGCGATCAGGCTTGCCCAATGCGCCTACCAACACGTAATATGAAACGAGCTAAGTTTACTTGCACACAATGTGTCCAATGTGTTTCAGCTTGCACCGAGGTTCAAAAAGATAATCCACAAGGTAGTTTGCTCAAATGGGTAAATGGCGATGAAGCAATTGAAGTTGACAGACCGGCAGGTAAATTCAAGCAAGCACAACAAAAACTTGGCGAAATTGACATCAAAGAAATTAAATAATTAGGGATGAAAAATGACTGATAAAACATTAACTATCAAAGCAAAATACTTATTCACTTTTATCTTACTAATACTAAGTGTTAATGCTTTTGCAAAAGATGTCGTTGTTGAAATTTATAAAAAGAAATTTATCCCCGCACACATCACCATTGAAAAAGGCGATACGGTAATTTGGAAAAACATTGAAAAACGTCAATACCATAATGTTTGGTTCAAGCAGTTTGATAAAGAAGAGCCCGACTACTTCTTCCCAGATGAAAGCTATCAACGTACGTTTAGTGACAGTGGCGAATTTCCGTATGAATGCGGCCCTCACCCTAAGATGACAGGCGTAGTTACCGTATTATAATATAGCTCGTTTTACGACATGATGAGCTGTCGACATTCGGCCCTATTCAACACAAAAGTCACTTGTTAAAACACATTACCCAGCCTATTCTTTATTTATGTTACAGATAAATACTAGGTTCAATGTGAAATATCTGTTTTTCTTTCTTTTTTATCCCGTACTTTTAGGTACTGCTTTGGCTAAAACTGAAATTGTTTGGATGACAGACGATAAACGTGATCTACAAGAACTACTTTTAGAGAGACACAATTCTATCGGATTAGATACCATTAATTTAGTATTAAACAATTTGCAAGCATATAAAATTGAATTGCAATATGCCTCCCTTTCTCGCATCGACAGAGAGTTACAAACTAAAAAAAATGCCTGTGTCGGCAATCGATTAAAAACATCAGAAAGATTAAAAGACAACCTGTTTAGTTTGCCAGTAAATATCCATCCAAGTTTAAGGTTATATTACTTAAAAGATAATATTCGATTACCTAAAAGCATTCTTAATTCACAACAACAATTAATTTCATTAAATGCATTATTTGAGCACTTCCCAGATAAAATTATTGGTAAAGAAAAAAATCGCTCATTCGGCCCTTTAATTGACAAACAACTTTCAACAATTGACCACAGCAATATTGCTAATCACGTGGGCGTTAATCGTTACAATGCAATCAGTCGGTTGTTTTTTTAAAAAGAATATTGATTTTATTATTGATTTCCCGACACAATTTATTGCTAAGGTTATCCAAAACAAACAACAAAATAATATTGGTTCAATTGAAATTGAAGGTGTAAAAGAATTTTTTGTCAGTCATATTGCCTGTAACAAATCATGTATTGGGGAAGCGTTTATTGAAAGTGTTAACGCAATTTTAAAAACTCAATACCAATCAGAAGCCTTTTATCAAGCACATAGTCGCTATTTAATGAAAGATGAATTACCCAATTTTAAGAGTAAATTTCACGCCGTATTTAACCACTAAAACATTGATTATTGCCTTTTCACAATAAATATTAAAACACTATCAACAAAAAACGCCGAAAAACTTGTTACACAATAACCATCTACAAATACCTTCAACAAAACCAGTAAAAATATCTCTGCTTTTAACATTGCAATGCAAATAATATTGGGTATCATGCGCGACCTTATTTTGTATATTCGTGCTGGAGCTTTAAAAGTTCAATGAGAAAGTTGTTATCTTCCCCTGTAAAAATGCCCTTATCTGAAAGCGATAATTTTGTTTATCAAAATGTTTTAAAGTTTGTGCCTGAATTAAGCTTAAATTTAATGGCTATCAAGGTGAATGAACGGCCTGAAGACTTTTTGGGTTGGTGTCATGAGCTATTAAGATTATGCCGTGAAGACCTCAATATGGATTTATTAGAGCCAGAACAACTTCGTCCATTAAAGAAACTACAAGACACCTTAGAAGCAAGCATCAGCCGCTCACAAGTAAACATGACACGCATTGCACCATGGCCAATATTCTTCGATTATATCAACCGGCAACGTGTTATTCATGCATTAGATGAACGTTTAAAATTACTCAATCATATCGAGGAAATTCGTACACAGCCTTTAGCTGAAATGATCGAGGAAGACCGATTAGCGTTTTCAGGAAAACACAGTAGTAAACATGATGTGAGTGTTTATGATTTTGATGTTGAATGGTTCGCTTCAACTAAAAGCGCCAAGGTTTTCCATACTTTATTAGCACAAAAAGCCGATGCGTTTGATCACGCATTAAACTGCATCCCATTAGAGGGGGATGTTACTCCAGAAGAGTACAACAACTTTGTAAGCGCTTACCAACAAATATTTTCATCCTACACAACCGATAAGCCGTCAGGTGAAAAAGCGCCACTAGCGCCCGCAACGCGTTTATTAGCCATGCGCAGACCTGACCAATTTATTGCACTTACCAATAATAAAATCGATATTTTATGCCAAGGTTTTTCAATCGCTAAATTTAACAATGTTGATTTTACTTCATACTGGCAAGATATGATCGGCACAATAAGAACCTGTGCATGGTGGCATCAAAGTGAACCAGAAAATAATGACGAATTAGTCTTGTGGAAAAACCGAGCAATACTCATTGATATTTTCTTATTTGCCGATGAAAACTTAGCAGAAAACTCTAACTTCATTCGCTTACGCGATAAAGCGTTAAATACCCCCGTAAAGAGCGCAACAAGCATTGCCAAAAAGCGCACGAAAGCGTCGGCAGAAATGTTGGTTGATAAAGCGTTAGAAAATGAAGAATTACCTGAGTATATGCTAAACAAACGCGATTCATTGGTAAACCAAGTAAAAGATGGCAAGAGTGTTGAACAAGCAATTGGTCTGATGAGAGCTATTTTCGGTTAAAACCAAAGGTTATGTAACTGCCTTTACTGAGTAATTAATCAAGTCAGCTTTGATACGATAGCGGACATTAGCCACAGATGTAAAGATGCCGCATAGATTGATTAAAAATATTACAAATTAATCAGGTAACCTAACTGAAAAAAGGCTACTAATATAATCATTCACACTTTTCAACAAAAGTGTGAATTCAAACATAAGTTGTTATATCTTCTACAATGAAATAAAGACTACGAGCTTCCTCAAATAACTAAAATCATATAATACAGTAAGCTAAATTTGATTTTATTTATTGATTTAACTCTTCAATTTTCGCTTTTGAAAACCACCTAAATAAAACAGGTAGTACAAATAAAGTTAATAAAGTCGCTGTCACTAACCCTCCGACAATTACACTTGCAAGTGGCCTCTGGATCTCAGCACCGACACCATCAGACATCAGCATAGGTATTAGCCCAAGTGCAGAGGTAATCGCTGTCATAAGTACAGGGCGTAAACGGGAAGTTGCTCCCTCAAAAATAGCTTTTGAAGTTTCTAGCCCGTCTTTTATTCGTTGGTTGATGCTCTCAACCATGACAACGCCATTTAGTACGGCTACACCAAACAAAGTAATAAAACCTACTGAACTAGGAACAGATATATATTGGCCAGACAAATATAAAGAAAACACACCACCAATTACTGCAAGTGGTACATTCACTAATATCAACATAGCCTGCCCAACTGAGCCAAATGCGAAGTAAAGTAATAAAGCGATTAATGCCAGAGACAATGGTACAACTATTGATAGCCTTTTCTGTGCTCTTTGCAGGCTTTCAAACTGACCACCAATAGCGACAAAATACCCAGCAGGTAAATCAACTTTCTCAGCTATCACCTTTCTTATATCTGCAACTACACTGCCCATATCACGGCCTTGAACATTCACCTGGATAACAACTCGTCTTTGTACATCGTCTCTCCTCACTTGCGGTGGCCCAGACTCAAATGAAACGGTTGCAACATCGCCTAGACGAACCCAAGCACCTGTTGGTGATTGAATTCTAATATCAGCAATAGCTTCTTTGTTCTTACGATATTCCTCTTCTATACGAACATAAATATCATAACGCTCATTACCATTGATTATTTGCCCCGCTTCAACACCACCAATGCCATCTCGCACAACTTCCATAATGTCACTCACAGATAGGCCAAAACGCGATAACTCTTGCCTATTAGGTTCAATCACTAATTGTGCTTCACCAGAAATTTGCTCAAGCGCTACATCTTTTGCTCCATCGACATCTTTGATAGCCATTTCAATTTCTTGACCTTTAGAAGCAAGAACATCAAGCTCTGGTCCAAATAGTTTAATTGCCAGTTGAGCTTTAACACCCGATAATAATTCATCAACTCGTGTTGCAATTGGTTGAGAAAAATTAAGTAAAAGCCCAGGAAATTCTTCTAAAGAACGCTCCATTTTCTCTTGAAGCTCATATCGATTACTTGCACTTGTCCAATCTGATACAGGCTTTAACCCAATATAAATTTCTATATTGTTTACAGGCTCAGGATCACCCCCTATCTCAGCCCTTCCTATACGACTTAACGCATAAGTTACCTCAGGAAAAGCCATCAATTTATTTTCTAAGATTGGTGCTACTGACAATGCTGTATCGAGACTAGAAGATGGCGCGAGTGTAACTCTCAAGTTGATCGTACCTTCCTCTAATTCAGGCACAAACTCAGTGCCTATTTGTGGGATAACTGCTAATGCAGAAACAACTAATGAAATAGATACTATAACAACCACTTTGGTATACTTTAACGCAACGTTCAACCCCTTTCTATATAACTTGTCCAAGGGTTTAAGTACAAAGCTCTCTCTTTCTTTCACTCCTTTCTTAAAGAGAAATGTCGCTAATGCAGGTACAACAAAAAGCGCAACAATAATTGCAGAGACAACGGCTAATATTATGCTGATAGCCATAGGTTGAAACAACTTAGCTTCGACCCCTTCAAAGCTAAATAAGGGCATGAATACAACCAAAATAATAGAGGCTGCAAAAAACACAGGGCGAGCAACTTCTTTACCTGCCTGTTTCAATCGTAACTCAATACCATGATCATCTGATTCAACGATATGGGGATCGATGTCAGAAGTTGGCAAGCGGTTTTTGACATCCTTAAAATGCGTAGGATCTGGTCGATTTAAATGCTTAAACATATTTTCAACCATCACCACTGAACCATCTACCAACATACCTATTGCCACGGCTATACCGCCTAACGACATTAAATTAGCAGAAATTCCCCACCAAGCCATAATCATTAATGCGATCCCAATCGAGATTGGTATTGAGATCAATACAAGGAACGTTGCACGTAAATTCATTAAGAAAAGCGCTAAAACAATGCAGATAAAAATAAAAGCAAGGGTAAGCGCATCTACTACTGTGTTCACTGCTTTTTCAATCAAATCTGCTTGATCATAAAAAGGTTCAAAACGTACACCTTTTGGTAGTGCTTGCTCAATCAATGGAACTCTTGCATTGATGCCATCAATGGTGGCTTTAGTATTTGAACCCATTCTTTTTAAAACAATACCTGAGACGACTTCTCCCAAACTTTCTATCTCTCCATTTTTTGTTTTGCGGGTCATCGTCACAGCACCTTGGCGAATATCACTACCCATTTCAACTTTGGCGATATCTGAAATGGTAACAACTGTGCCACCTACCGTTTTAACGGGTACTTGCTTAATGTTATTAATGCCAGCTTCACCACTCTCAAACCAACCTGTACCCCTAATAACTAGCTGCTCTTGTCCTCGATTCATATACCAACCACCTACGTTGGCATTATTACTATCAAGAGCGTGAACTACATCTTCTTGCGTAAGTTCATAAGACAACAAATTAGAAGGATCAATGTTCACTTGATATTGTTTAACATTCCCACCGAACGACAGAACATCCGTAACTCCATCAACAGGCATAATTAGCAATTTCACTATCCAATCATTTAAACTTCTTAACGCCATCGAGTCATAATTTGCGTCTTCATCTGATATCAGCAAGTATTGAAATACTTGTCCTAGTCCAGAAGTATTTGGTCCCATTTCAGGTATACCAACACCATCAGGTATTAATTCTTTAGCTGCTTGAAGTCTTTCAAATACAAGCTGTCTAGCAAAGTAAATATCTGTGCCTTCTTTGAAAACAACCGTGACGCCAGATAAGCCAGTCTTGGAAATAGACCTTACTTGCTCTACATCGGGTAACGCATACATGACCGCTTCAATTGGGTAAGTAATGAGTTGTTCGACTTCTTCGGCTGCCAGTCCTGGCGCTTCAGTATTTACAGCAACCTGCACGTTGGTTACATCTGGAAAGGCGTCCAAATTCAGTTTTGGGATCACCATAATGGAGCCGACAATAGTCGCCACCAACGCTATTAAAATCAAAAGTCGGTTATTGATCGACCAATCAATTATTCTATTAAACATGCCGATTCTCCTTAATGATTGTGCGGATCAAATCCGCCTTTAGCTATTTCAGAAGCAACGAAAAAAGCACCTTGAGTGACAACTCGTGTGCCACTTTCTAAGCCATTTATTTCACGAAAATCACCTAGTGCTCGACCTAATTCAACTTCAACTGCCTTAAATTCACCGGGATGTTCTTCAACAAAAACAGTCCAATCACCATCTGAACTCCTGATTAATGCTTCTTCAGGGACCGCAATAACTTTATTTTGAGTAGCAAACTGAAAGTTAACTTTAACAAACATGCCTGAGTGCAAATTATCATCAACATTTTCAACTGATAATCTAATGATTCGAGTTCTTGTTAGGGGATCTATCGTGTGGGCTTCTTGAATAACTTTGGCGGAATAGTTTTGTCCATCGAACTTAACCAACGCTGGAGAATTAACCGATAAATTTAGCTTTTTATTAGGAGCAACTTTCGCTTCCACCCACAAGTCTTCTTCATCTGCTAGTAACATTATAGTGTCACCCGCATCGATACGCTGACCTTGCAAGAAGTCATCTTGTAGGACAACACCAGTTCGCTGTGCTATTAACGAATATTGGCCAAATAAAGCCCTGTCTTTATTAGAAATACTCTTTATTGCTTCATCAGTTAAACCTAAAGCCAATAGTTTTCCATAAGAGGCATTAAATGTTGTTTCTGCTTGTAATAAACGACTTTCACTGACCGTTTTATTGCCTAATTTCTTTACACGCACCCACTCTGTTGAAGCAATCAGATAGTCCGCTTGTGCTCGCACCATAGACTCACTAAACAATGTGACAAGCTTTTGGCCTTTTTCAACATGTTCACCTAATGCGGCATGACGGCTGATAACGACTGATTCAATTCGAGGTGACACAACATAACTTTTATAACCATTGGCTTT
Organism: Colwelliaceae bacterium 6441; assembly: GCA_040779345.1. Lineage (GTDB taxonomy): Bacteria > Pseudomonadota > Gammaproteobacteria > Enterobacterales > Alteromonadaceae > Thalassotalea_H. The sequence goes on from JBFONU010000003.1 coordinate 106,779, forward strand.
AATCTCGCCAGGAGCATAAACCGTACTAAATTGAATTTTCGATGTAACGGCTTCAACAGTTATTTTAGCTAGTGATATTTTCTCAGCACTAAGCGTGATCCCTTCCTCATGTTTTTCTTCAGAGCCTTCATTTTCGATATGATCATGTCCTTCTTCTTCGTTGTAACTTCCATCTTCAGAGTCATCGTGTTTATCATTTTCTAAATGTAATTTTTCTTCAGTATGATCATGTGAATCGTGCTCTTTAGAGGGTTGTATTTTACCGTTTTGCACATCGTTACTAGCGCTAGTTTGTTGAGCGAGTAGCTCTGTACTTGCAATCATTCCGACAAAAAGGCTACTTAATGCAATGATTGATATTTTTTTACTTATGATTGTTTTCATTTTATTACCTAAATTCTTTATTAAGTTGAGGATTAGCTTTATTTGATGAATATGTTTAAAGCCTTAACTTAGAAATTTGACCAATGCTTAATAGAAACTCTATTTCAGCAAGCTTGAATTGCTTCTCTAATTGAATCCCCGCTTGAAGTCCTTCAGAGCGTTGATTCAATGCAAGCATGTAATCTGAAGTGTTCATATCTCCGGCTTCCCAGCGTTTTTTTAGCAACTTGGCACTATTTTCTACTCTGCCACTAATGAGCCTTTGCCATTGTTGATAATATTTTTTAATGGTAACTACAGACTCGTAATTGGCCTTAGCCTCAAATGTTTGCTTTCGATAAATTGCTCTAAAGTTCGCTTCTGCTGCATTTGCTTCAGAGTGAGCTGCCTTGATTGAATCCGAATAGTTATTACGAATATTTAAAGGCATAGAGAATGTCAGACCTAATGTATTTTCCTCACCATTTTGTCCAGCGCTGAGACCAACCGTTGGGTTAGCCTTATATTCAATAGAGCTTAATTTCGCCTGTTCTTGCTGGACATGCCATTCGGCTTTAGCTACTTGTACATCAGGGTGTTTATCAATCCACTCTGTATTTATTGAATAAGTAGATATGCCCAATTTGCGGGGGATTAAATATGGTTTCTCTGAGATCCAATCGGGTAATAACTCTTGGATTTTTACTTCAGCGTTTGTCAAGCCTATTTGATATTGTGCTATTTCATTTAAAACTTGGGACAAGTTTAAATAAACTAACTCCGCATCGAGGGGACCTAAAATTCCAGCACTTCGCTTTTCTTCAACTATATCCAATAAGGTTTGTAGTTGTTTTTCTCTTTCAATAGCGATATGGACAGACTCTTTCGCTGAATACCAATTTATCAGGGTACTGATAGCCTTAGCTTTTTTAGACTCAAGTAAGCTTAATAGCTGTTGTTGTCTACCATATAAATCAATTTCGCCTATCGTTTTATTGATGGATTGTTTATCCCAAACATCAATTGTTTGACTTAAACCGATAGAAAAATTATCAAAGTCACCTTCCTTTTCATAACTCGCTTCAAAGTCAGGATTATAAACAGCCTGAGTTAAACTTTTTGCCTGATGATTAGTCGCTTGTAACAAAGCTTTAGCTTTGACTACTTCGGGGTCTTTATTTATTTGAGCGTCTAACCAAGTCTGTGAATTTTCTTTAGCAACAGCGCTATAAGAAAAACACACGAGCACGCCCAAAGACAGGACTACACCTGTATTTTTAGATGATATATACATAAAACTTCTTAAATTTTTAAATTAATACACAAACCTTTTCATTCCATTTCACTGAAATAAAAAGAACATATTGATAAAAATTTAAGAAATGGGAGGGCGTAAAATTGCGTCTAAAAACTCTTTAGATTGAATAAAGTAGTTCGGGAATTCGTTTACTGTTGGTGATGCGTGGAAATTTGAAATTCCTTTGACTAGAATCCAAGATAAATGACTTCCACTGCAATGACCACAATGGTGACAATCATTAATATCATGCCCTTCGGCATCAACTAACTTTCCTGATTCTGTGTGATCTGAATTATGTTCATGTTTTACTTGAATGTGCTCAACATCTATTTGATGATTTTCATTTGTTGCGGATGCGACAGCAGTCAACGATTGCAAAACAATCGCAACAACAAGCAAAACCTTTAAAGCAACGTTAAAAAACAAATTAATCACCTAATAAATATATCATTTCAAATATAACAAAACACAACACTACATTCTACCAACCATTGAGTAGAATTAAGGATAACTACCTTAATGAACATGATTTTTATCCCGACAAACCTCGTTTGGAAATTCAAACTCGATGGTTGTATGAGACAAGTTAAACTCTAAAATTGATTGAGCAACTTTTTCCTTCAGTTGTATCAATTGATTAACGTCATAATCCTGATCTAATATTAAATGAGCTGTTAACACATGACTCTCACCATCTAATGACCAAAAGTGCATATGATGAATATCATTAATTTCTGGAATATCACTCAACCTTTCTCTGATTTTTAATTGAGTGGATTCCTCAGGAGTTCCCTGTAAGAATAAAACTAACGTAGCTTTTAGATTCTTAACAACATTAAATAGAATAAATAAGGTAAAGCCGATAGATAACAAAGGATCTAAAATAGGTAAGTCTACAAATAGCAAAACTATCGAAACAATAAGAACCGCGACCCAACCTAGAGCATCTTCAAGAAGGTGCCAAGTCAATACCTTCTCGTTCATCGTTTCACCTGCTTTGAGTTTAATCACCGCATAACCGTTAACAGCCACACCTAATAGTGCTAAACCTAACATCCCTTCGGCCATAGGCATTTCGGGGTTACTCAACCGAGGTATTGCCTCAATCAGAATCCATATTGACCCTACGACCAATACAATGCTGTTAAATAATGCTCCTAACAATGATAAACGTTTATAACCATAACTGTATGTTAATGAAGGTTCTTTGTCAGAGAACCGACTCAATAGCCAAGCAAGGCCAATTGATAAACTATCCCCAAGATCATGTACGGCATCAGCCATAATAGCAGTACTATTTGTAAGCCAACCACCTACAAATTCAATTATGGTAAAAGAAACATTGAGAAAAAATGCCCAACCAATGCGATCATTCTTACTGTGATGATGTTTATGACTGTGATTATGCATCAGTATTTCCTTATAGGTATTTGTTTCTTAATTTCGCCACATTCCAATTAATAATGTGGCGAATAACACGCTGATATAGCCAACGCTTTATTCCTGACAAATTAGTCCCTTTTTCACGATAAAACTCATCCGGGGAATCGTATACCCCAAAATCATCATGAATGCCTTCTTTTTGGATATAGGTATCCTTTCCTTGCCAATTGGTATCAGGAGTAGATAAACATTTAGTAGCAATACCATAACCACAAAAGTCACCTTCAACTTGCTTAAATTTCTGCTGAATTGATGTTAAGTATTTATCATCCAATATAAAACCTTCAAGGTTTACCCAACGATTATCATATTTAACTTCAACCCAACTATGAATGATATAGCGCGGTGCCAAGAAAAACACATAGGTAGGTATAGCGCCTTTTTGTAATGTTTGCTCAATAGTAAATCCATGGAAACGGCATTCAATACCTAATCCACGTAATAAGGCCATCAACAAGTTTCCTTTGGTATTACACTGTCCATAACCATCAGATAACACTTCACTAGCAGATATATCATCACTTCGGTTATAGCCAAATAAAATCTCATCTTTAACAAATTGATAAGCTGCACCTATTTTGTCAAATTCATTAAGCTTGTTCCAACCTCTATTCATCAGCAGAGATTTAATTTCAGCATGATCAAAATTAATGATTGGGGTGGAAGTTAGATAATTAGTAGTCATTAGATTTCCCTATTTCTAAGTACATGAATTTGTTTACTGCCAGTTTCGCTGCTACATTTTGCACTGTCATTTTAGACCTTATAATCTTGTACATCTAAACTATAAACCCTATAGTTACTATAGAATCAAGCGAGAATTAATAAATAATGAAAATAGGTAAATTATCAAAAGTATCTGGATGTTCTATCCAGACTATTCGGTATTATGAAAAAGAAAATCTGCTAAGTAACCCTAATAGATCAGAAGGTAATTTTCGTCTTTATGACAATAATTCATTGAAAGAATTAGAATTTGTTAAACATTGTAGGAGTTTAGATATACCGTTATCAGATATAAAAAGGCTTATCGAATTAAAACAAAGCCCTGAAGAAAGTTGTTCATCAGTTAATGCATTAATTGATGATCAACTTAAGTTAGTGAATCAACGAATGATTGAATTAAAGTCGTTGAAAAAAGAACTACAAAAAATGGCTAGTTCCTGCTCATCAGACAATAGCATTGATCAATGTGGAATTATAAGATCACTAGATAAATAGAATACTTCTTTTAATATACTTAATCGTGGATTAACAAAAATTATGTCCGCTTTTGGCTAAAAGCTGAAGTTTTTGTTTTAAATAATATATAACCGATTTATCGGAATAGTTGCCATTTTTCACTTTGAATTTATAACCACTTTATGTATTTATTTAAAAGTAATATTCAAGTTAATCCGCTATGTTTCTATTAATTACTCACTCTTCAATGTGATTGAATTGATCGGTATCAAGTTAACCTCAATCAAGTTTGCAGTAACGATTTTAAGCGAGTATTTTATCGTTAAATTAGCATTTAAAGAATTGAGTTTATATGAACGCCGTGACGTTAAAAACAGCAAATGAATTACTAACTTCAGGAAAAGAGTCTTCGTTGTTTTATCAAGCACAAGACAATGAAGTTTCACTATTTGAATATGCTTATCAACACCAACTGCCTGTTTTAATTAAAGGGCCAACGGGTTGTGGTAAAACACGCTTTGTTGCCCATATGGCTGAAAAACTAAATAAGCCCTTATATACCGTTTCTTGTCACGATGATTTAACCGCTGCCGACTTAGTTGGCCGTCACTTAATTGGTCCTGATGGCACTTATTGGCAAGATGGTCCTTTAACAAAAGCCGTTCGTGAAGGAGGGATTTGTTATCTTGATGAAGTGGTTGAAGCGCGAAAAGATACCACAGTGGTTTTACACCCTTTAGCCGATGATCGTCGAATTTTACCTTTAGAACGTACTGGTGAGTTGATTGAAGCCGCACCCGGCTTTATGTTAGTGGTGTCGTACAACCCGGGTTATCAAAACTTATTAAAAGGCATGAAGCCAAGTACACGCCAGCGTTTTGTTGCATTACGTTTTGACTACCCTACTATGGAGTTAGAACAAGAAATATTAATCAAAGAAGCAGGTGCAGATCCTCACCTAGCTTTTAAGCTTGTTGAGCTTGCTCAAGCTTTAAGACGTTTGGAACAAAATGATTTAGATGAAGTTGCCTCAACACGTTTATTAATTTACGCCGCCAAAATGATGTCTAGTGGCATGAACGCCTTAGATGTTTGTCGATGCTGTTTAGCCGAGCCTCTTTCTGATGATCCTGAAACAGTTAAAGCATTAATGGATGTTGCTCGTATTTACTTTGATGAGTAACCCTTCAACCGCAATTTTGCATGAAAATAAAAGACTACCTGGCGATTTAGCCATGTGGTTTTTTATTTTGGCTGAACTAACCGTTTTTGCAATTTTTTTTATTAGTTTTGCCGTAACTGAACAAATTCACCCCGAGATGTTCAAGCAAGGTAAAGCGCAATTACACCCTATTGCAGGCTTGATCAATACCCTCGCCTTGATCACTAGCAGTTTCTTTGTCGCCCTAGCTCTTTATGCAATTTCTCAAGGTTCACGAATAAAAGCGGTTAATTTACTGATCATTGCTCAGTTATTTGCTGTGTTATATCTCGTCGTGAAAATTTGGGAGTACCAATCATTATTCGCCTTAGGAATTGATTTAGAAACTAATACTTTTTTCACGCTCTATTTTTTAATCACCGCATTTCATTTTTTGCACGTTATTCTAGGAATGTTTATTCTAAGTTTTATTACCTTTAGAGCGCATAAAAGAGCCTATCAAACGAATCATTCAGGTTTTGAAGCTGGCGCCAGTTATTGGCATATGGTGGATTTATTATGGATTATTCTATTCCCGTTAATCTATATAATTTAGCCAGTTATCGTGCCATGAACAATAAACAAATCATCATCAGTTGGTTAAGCTTAATAGCACTGACATTACTGTCAATATACGTCGGAGACTTTTTCGACAATCATAATATCTTTATATTACTCGTGTTATTTATTGTTTTTCTCAAAGGACAACAAATTGTTGATATATTTATGGAATTAAAAACCGCCCCTAGTATGTGGCGGTTATTATTGATAAGTTATGTGTTATTAATTCCAGCGATAATTTCAATCATTTATATAATAGAGTAATTATCGGTAAGTCATTTAAATATGAATAACTAGGGAAATGGTCTATGTCAGCATCCAAAAGCAACCTACATTCAGCGACTGTTTACCAATCTTTATATTTAATGAATTTATTACTCTTACCCGGTTTATCTTTTCTTGCCTTGTTATGGCTTTTTTACAAAACAAAACAAGATAAAGGTTGGCAGCGTATTCATTTATATCGGGCAATACAATTATCCTTTATTGCGGGTGTGTTACTTGTTTTAGTCCCTTTTATTGTCGTATATGGCGGCAGTGAATTTGAAGCCTCAGTGATGGTTATGCTTGTTTATTTTGTCACCATTCATGCTTTATTAGTGCTATTGGGAATGCTTAATATCTCACGCGCTATGGCAAAAAAATTGCCAATATTTTGATATAGCGCAAATAAAAACTACGTTTTCGTTACATTATTTTACACATTTCTAAAAACTTGATTTCCATCAAGTTAACAAATCCCTTAGCCGTTTATTATTCACTAGCTTTTATTACGAATTAATAAGGGAAATACCATGTCAGAAAGCTTTACGAAAGGTATGGCTCGGAATATTTATTATGGAGGAAGCATTTTCTTCTTCCTAATATTCTTGAGTTTAACCTTCCACACAACAAAAGAAATGCCTGAGAGAGACAATCGAGTCAATCTTACCGAATCTGTAGCGCGCGGTAAGGCGTTATGGGAAGACAACAATTGCGTAGGTTGTCATTCATTAATTGGTGAAGGAGCTTATTTTGCTCCTGAATTAGGTAATGTATATGTACGCCGAGGCGGTGGAAACATTGATGCTTTCAAAAGCTTCATGAGAGGTTGGATGAATGCTCAACCACTCAATATCCCTGGCCGTCGTCAAATGCCTAACTTCCATTTGAATGATCAACAAATCGATGATTTAGCTGAATTTCTGAAATTTACTGCAGAAATGGACGTTAATGATTGGCCACCAAATGATGAAGGGTAAGTAAGATGAGTACTTTAAAATATCAATCTCAAGCGGTCGCAAAGCCTTATTTTGTATTCGCGTTAATCTTATTTGCAGGTCAAATCTTGTTTGGCTTAATCATGGGGTTACAATATGTTGTTGGCGACTTTTTAGCTGGCGCAATTCCTTTTAACGTTGCACGTATGGTTCATACCAACCTTTTAATTGTCTGGTTGTTATTTGGCTTTATGGGTGCGGCTTACTATTTAATCCCTGAAGAAGCAGAAACAGAGCTTCATAGCCCTAAATTGGCTATTGCATTGTTCTGGATATTTGCTGCTGCAGGTGTATTAACTATCTTAGGTTATTTATTAGTGCCTTATTCAACCTTGGCACATATCACAGGTAATGAATACTTCCCAACCATGGGGCGTGAATTTTTAGAGCAACCCACCATTACTAAAATAGGTATTGTTGTTGTAGCGTTAGGCTTCTTATTTAATATCGGTATGACGATATTAAAAGGCCGTAAAACCGCTATTAACATGGTATTACTTACAGGTTTAGTGGGCTTGGCGGTATTCTTCTTATTCTCTTTCTACAACCCAGCTAACATCGCATTAGATAAATACTTCTGGTGGTTTGTTGTTCATTTATGGGTAGAAGGTGTTTGGGAATTAATTATGGGTGCGATCTTAGCGTTCATCTTAATTAAAACCACAGGTGTTGACCGCGAAGTTATCGAAAAATGGTTATATGTGATTATTGCTATGGCACTTATCACAGGTATCTTAGGTACTGGCCATCACTTCTACTGGTTAGCAACGCCTGAATACTGGCAGTGGGTAGGTTCAATCTTCTCAGCATTAGAACCGCTACCGTTCTTCGCGATGGTACTATATGCCTTTAATATGGTTAACCGTCGTCGTCGTGAGCATCCTAACAAAGCGGCTACTTTATGGGCGCTAGGTACGGCAGTAATGGCGTTCTTAGGTGCAGGTGTATGGGGCTTCTTACACACGTTAGCGCCAGTTAACTTTTATACTCACGGCTCACAAATTACCGCTGCGCATGGTCACATGGCATTTTACGGCGCTTACGCAATGATAGTAATGACGATTATTTCATATGCAATGCCTAAAATTCGTGGCATAGGTGAAGCAAACTGTAACCGTGCACAAGTATGGGAAATGTGGGGTTTTTGGTTAATGACAGTATCAATGGTTTTCATCACGCTATTCTTAACAGGCGCTGGTGTATTACAAGTTTGGTTACAACGTTTACCAGAAACAGGTGAAGCATTAAGCTTTATGGCCACACAAGACAAGTTAACTATTTTCTACTGGTTACGTGAAATAGCAGGTGTATTCTTCTTGCTTGGTTTATTAACTTACTTTAGAAGTTTCTTTGTTCAAGAAAAAACAGCTTAGGCTATTGTTAATTTAATCGACAAAGTAAAGTTAAACTCGCTTTAGTAAAGTAATAAAGCCGTGATGATAACTTCACGGCTTTATATTTTTTTATTATCATAAAAATGAGCACCCCAAGATGACTAACGAATTAAAAGTGGTACGTACAGAAAAACGAAAGTTGCAAAAAATTGCAAAGTTCATTAGCTACCTTTCAATCATTGTTGCCATTGGTTGTGGTATTTTCTTAGTGACAATTGACGCCGAAGAAAAAGTGATGCGTGCCAGTATTGGCGCAACAAGTTTTTTCTTTTTTATGGTTGGCATAGTGCTGCATACCATTGGTTCAAGTGATTTACCCAACTTAACCATCAAAAAATAATCACCATTAAGTAAAAACACCGCCACTATTGTTGATATATATCACATTCCCCTTGACTAAGAGATGTTAAAATCGCTCCATAATTGACTGACTAAATAACAGGTTTTTATGGAAGAGTGGGTTGGCGAACTTTGGCATAAATACATTACGCGCAAAGCGAGTACAAATTTTGTTGAAGCGACAGTAGACTTCTCAGAGGTTAGCAAGTCTATTGGTATTGTTTATCGCGCATTAGGCGGCGATCATATCAAGCGAATTGAAGCAGCAACCCCTCGAGATTATTTAGTACGACGCAGCTTTTTACAAACAATTTCGGGTGAAAACAAGCAAGTCAGTTTAGCATGGCAAGATGAAGACAGCTTACGTTTACCAGAGTCATTAGCGGTATTCCCAACAACTGAACTCAATCACGACTTATATATCTGGCTGGCAATATTAGCGGCAAATCACAGTGGTAAATTTACGCACTGGGCCATTGATAATCAACAATTGGTTGTTGATGTATTGGCGCAATATCCCGCTTTAAAACCCCGTTATGAACGTTTAGCGCAAGCGTTAGTTGATATTCGACCTGACGCAGAAAAACTCCCCCAAGCCGAACAAGCGATGGAAAAGGCCATTACCCAAGCCATTCTTTCGCCTGGCTCTGTAAAATTTTTTCCTGTGGTTAATTATGCTCCTCAAGCCGTGCATTTGTGGCTTTATCCTTCAGCCCATGTTGACCCTCAACTACTGCCTGAATATGAAGATATTGAAGAGTTAACCGAAGGTGAAGAAAATAGCAAACCACTGGCCAAAAGTAATGCGAGCCGTAAAAAAGCTGAGCGAATAGACTCACCAGAAAGCCGTGATGGCATGATGATATTTCGCTTAGAAAGTATGTTTTCTTGGAGTGAGTTTTCAAAGTTAGACCGAGGTTCGGATGACAGTGAAGAAGAGGATGAAGAATATCAACGCGTTGCCGAAGATCTTGACAATATCACCCTGTCACAACAACAAAACCAGAAAAGTGCCTCCATTAAAATTGATCTAGATTTGCCTTCTGCGTCTGAAGACGATATCCCTCTAGGTTCAGGAATTTCATTGCCAGAATGGAATTATAAAAAACAACAGCTAGAACCAGATCGTTGCTTATTACAACCTATGCTCCCCAAAGACTCTGTTCCGCAAAAATTACCCCTTAAGTTGCAAAGATCTGCAAAAATTATCCAGAGCCAATTTGAGCAAATGCGTAGTTTACGGTATTGGTTAAAAGGTCAAACACAAGGTGAAGAGCTAGACTTAAACGCATGGTTAGATTTTCATGTTGAAAAGCAAATAGCACCAACCCAAGAAAAAGGCCTTTATCAAAGTTTTCGCGGCAATAATCGCGATATATCGACACTATTGTTAGCCGACTTATCAATGTCGACTGACGCCTATTTAGATGATGAAAACCGAGTCATTGATGTGGTAAAAGATTCAATGATGTTATTTGCCGAAGCCCTAAACAGTGTTGGTGATAACTTTGCCATGTATGGATTTTCATCGGTCAGAAGAACCAATATTCGCTTAAGTATGTTGAAGAACTTTAATGAACGCTATAACGATGATGTACGTGGCAGAGTACAAGCAATTCGTCCTGGTTTTTACACACGAATGGGGGCGGCGATTCGCCAAGCGACAAAAGTGATTGTTGAGCAAAAAAGTAGCCAAAAATTATTACTGATATTAACCGATGGCAAACCCAACGATATCGACCATTATGAAGGGCGATTTGGCATTGAAGATACGCATCAAGCAATTAAAGAAGCAGAAAAATTAGGTATTAAACCTTTCTGCATTACCATTGATGTAGAAGCCCAAGAATATCTGCCTTATTTATTTGGTAGCGACGGTTTTACCGTGATTTTAAGACCTTCACAATTACCGATGCGATTACCACAACTTTATCATCAATTAACGAGTCACTAATTATGTCGAATAAAAGGGTTACTTGCCTGTTTTGCCAATCCATTAATAATGTCAATGACGAACAAGCAGAGCTAGGTAATTGTCAAAATTGTGGCATGGCATTGAGCAAAGAAACGCCAAATAGCACAGGGGCGAGAAAAAAGCGCTTCTTACCGTTTTTCTGGTTTATTGTTGTGCTATGCGTGGTAATGGTTTTCTATTTACCACGCTAAGTTTAAATGGTTATTAAGTTAACGTTTAATGTGGTGGTTATTATCTTCATCCCTTAGGACATCATTATTTAAATAATGAATGAACTTTTCATCACCATATTTGTTTGGTAGGCCATCATTAATAATGGTATTTCCCTGCAAAATATTGCTTCCCAGCGGTTAACGATTCATATCATATGAATAAATCACTTATTTTCCCTAGAGAAACAAGGTTGAAAAATGAACTAACTGAGTTAATTTAACATTGCCAATTGAGCATGCTGTACTTTTTCTCGCTCAACATATTTACGCCATTGACTCGCCGTTTTAGCTGAGCTGGCAATTTTTTCAGCGCTTTTAAATGCAGTTAATGATTGTTCAAATTGCTCTAAATTAAAATAACTCATACCGATGATAAGGTGCATATCGCCCACTCTTTTGATACCACCACGAGATAAAGCGCTATCAGCCGATGTTATTGCTAATTGCCATTTCTCTGTAGATAAATACGCTTGGGCAAGTTGTGCATCAAACTTTCCTGAATCGGAAATTTCACTTGCTTTAAGCAAAGGCGAAATGGCTTTTTTATCATTTTTTGCTGCTAGATAAGATTGTGCCAGCATTTCATAATGGCGTTCATTGGCAACAATTTTACCTTCTGCAATTGCATCATCTAACAGTTTTGCCGCTTTATAAGGCACCCCATGAAAGCGATATAATTGCGCCAACGTAACAATATCTTGCTCTTTCACCACATAACCAGCTTGCCATGCGGTTTCCATTGCCGCTAATTGTTTATCTTCCTTACCGGTTTCTCCGTACATACCACTAAGCTGTAACCAATATTCGGGTTTTTCATACAAGTTAACCAGTTGTTCTAGCACTTGGGTGACCTTTTCAGGTTGCTTTAATTCATAAAAGTTAGCCCGTTGTAATATCAGCCAATTTTCTTTGGGTAACTTATCCTTCGACTTAGCTTCAGCAATCGCTTTATCAACGGCAGCCAATGATGATTTAAATTGTTTGTCTTGATAATAAACTTGCGCAAAAAGGATATGTTGCTCACTCGTCAATGGTTTGGTATTGACTGCTTTCCATTGAGATAAATACGCAAGTGTTTCTTCGTAGTTTTCTTTCTGCATTGACAGCTGCGCCAATGAGTATAACGTTGATAACCTTAACGACTCAGGTATAGCGAGCTCAGCAATCACTTTTTCAAAGCTATCAATGGCTGCGGCAATGTCATCATTACCGTAATACATAAAGCCGTAGAAATTCCACAGCATTGCTTTTTCATAACTGTTGAGGCTGTCAATGCGGTCTTTAACGTCATCAAGCACATCAAAACCTTCTAGCTTTACGCCTTCATCCGCAAGTTTTTGTGCTCTAGCTAATTGCGCATAAACACGATTACGCATTGCTGGCACTTTAACCGACTGTTTTTCGGTTTGGCTTGCTTGGCTTGGTTCAGTACTGCCAGCAGCATGGCTAACAGAAACCGTATTTGTAACAGTGGGTAGCAAATAAAAGCTACCCAGAGTGATAAGTGAAATGCATAATTTTTTCATAATATTTCCTCCATTTTTCTTTTGTTTAGCCATCAATTTCAAAAGAAATTTTATTTTGAACACCCGAAACTTCTGCTGCAACACCATCGACAACCCGCGGTTTATATTTAAATTTCAATACTGCATCCATTGCCGCACGGTTAAATACGCCTTCAGGCTTTGCTTCAATCACCAAAGGGTCACGTACCGAGCCATTTTTAGTCACCGTAAATTCAACAATAACGTAACCTTCAAGCCCTCGAGATTGTGCTCGGCGTGGATAAATGGGTGCAACTTTAACGATAGGTAAATAATCACCATCACTTCCACCTAACTTTATTCCTCCAGTCAAACCTGCCGCAGCATCAACTTGTGCAGTAAAATTGCTACTCACGGCATTAATATTCGGGTTAGCTTGTTGTAATTGTGGCTGCTGCATTTGTGGCGGTGGCTGTTTCGGTTTTTGTGGCTTTTGTGGCTTACGATCTTTTTTGACAATCGCTTCATCCTTTTTAAGGCGAATAAAATCAAGCACGTTACCGCGAGGCGCTTCTGTTAATACATCATTACCACCAGAAATTAAGGCTTGCATACTCCACAACAATACAACCGTAACAACTATTGCTAAAACAAAGCTGATCCCGTACCGCCCTAATTCATTTATCTGAATGTGAGAGTGCATAGTTAAACCTCTTGTGCCGCGATTGAAACGTCAAACACACCAGCAGCTCTTGCTGAGTCCATCACTTTGATCAAAATATCTGTGGTCGCTTTTTGATCGGCTTGAATAACCACTGTCCCTTGTGGGTTTTCAGCTTTGAGGCGCTCAATATTAGCTTGTACGGCGCGCACATCCACTTTACGTTTATTGATCCAAATATCCCCTTTGTCACTTATCGCAACTAAGATATTGGCACGTTCTTTTTTAACAGCGGTTGCCGCTTCTGGGCGATTGACTTCAATACCCGCTTCTTTCACAAATGAAGCCGTTACAATAAAAAAGATCAGTAAGATAAACACAACATCTAGCATTGGCGTCATGTTAATTTCTTCAGCTTCTTCTTGCTCTTGTAATACTTTTGATAATTGAGAACGCATGTTCTTAATCCTTAAATTGATTAAACTAAAAGTGCTCAGCACTTGCTTATCTATAATGAGAGCTAATGAGCCATTGGCAGTGCGTCTTCCATTTGCTCAGTTCTTCGTTTTGTTTTACGTTGTAACCAAGTCACCATAAATACGCCTGATAGTGAACCAACCATACCTGCCATCGTTGGAATTGTGGCTCTTGATACCCCTGATGCCATCGAACGCGCATTGCCACTTCCTGATATTGCCATGACATCAAAAACTTCAATCATGCCAGTTACTGTGCCTAACAAGCCTAATAACGGGCATAAAATCACTAAACTTTGAATTAAGGTGACATTATTATTTAGCATTTCAGTAATGCGAGATACCTGCGCTATTCGTATTTGTTCAGCATTCCACGAATGGCGTTCATGACGGTTTTGCCAACTGACGATCATTTCATCTCTTATGTCTTTATAACTTTTTAAAAAGAAATATAATCGCTCGAAAATCAATAACCACATCAAACAAATAACACCGGCAATGACGGTCAATACCTGACCGCCAGTATCTAGAAACTCACGAATGCTATTCATCAACTCGATGAATAAAACCATGACTTACGCTCCTTGCTCAGCGCTTTCAGTGCGTTCAGCTCGCTCTGCAATTAAGCCCGCACTTTGCTGTTGTAAAATATTGATAATGCCACGGCTTCGGGTATTAAGAATGGTTGAAATAAAGACCATTGGGATAGCGACCACCAAGCCAAGCACAGTGGTGACAAGCGCTTGAGAGATACCACCAGCCATTAATTTCGGATCACCCGTACCAAACAACGTTATCGCTTGGAAAGTGTTGATCATACCGGTCACCGTACCAAGTAAACCAATTAATGGAGCCACAACCGAGACAATTTTAATTAAGGTTAAACGACTGGTCAGCACTGGTACTTCTTTAAGAATGCGCTCTGAGAGTTTTAACTCGAGTGTTTCGGTATCCGCATTGGCATTATTATCTTTCACTAACATCACTCGGCCTAACGGATTATCATCTGATGCGACAGCTGTTTTTAATTGGCGATTTACTTTATTGCCGATAAGGAACAAAGAAATAAAACGTTCTAAGGCAATTAATAATCCAATGACACCTAATGCAATAATCACGTTACCAACCGCGCCACCTTGCTCAATACGCTCTTTCGTATCAGGTGCTTGCACTAATAAGCCTAATATTGAACCGCCTGTCGGATCTAAAGCAAATGGAATAACACCTGAGTTGGCTTGTGATAACTGACCAGCACTGTCTAAATACCGACCAGAAGGTTGTCTGATTAATTCAGCGATAGAGCCTGTTTCATCAATATACTCCAAATACTTACCATCAGAGATAAGGTTAAAACCGCCCACCCGTATTACATCACTTTGCACTTTTTCACCATTAGCGGCGACGACTTGTGCACTAAATTTATGTACTTTTGCGCTTTCAGTCATTTCTCGTTGTAATTCAAACCAGAGGCGTTCAATTTCTTCAATAGACGCCAGCTTAGAACTTGAGCCCATGCTTTGTGCAAACTCATCTAAAAACTGACCACGTCCTGGGATTTGTGCAGAGATAGTCGAAGTTTGAAACTTACTACGTGTATCGCCTGCCACTTGTTGTAATACACCAAACAGCTCTTTGAGTTCACCCATACGTTTATTTAAAGCATCAGTTTTGTTAGCGATTTCTACTTCATTTAATTGGTAGTTATTTTCAAGCGCTGTGCTTTGTGCAACAGCTTGTTCTCTGCGACTAATTGCCTGCTTCAATAATTGGTCTTGTTGCGATTTTTTTGCATTAAATTCCGCTTCACGTGCTTTATTTTGCTCTGTTTGGGCAATTTGCCCCTTTTCTAATTGTTTTAAAAGATCATCTAAATTGGTTGCTTGTTGAGCATTTACCGTCAATACCAAAGAATAAAGCGCAAATGCCGATAAATATTTGCTTAAAGTTTTCATGTTGTTCCCTTATTCAGCAGAGTTTTGTGCAATAGGCACAATGATAAGATCGGGTGCTAGCTGTTTACGTGCAATGCGTAACGCTTTGTTGATATCTGAACGATATTCCCCCGGTAACGTTTGCCAAGATTTTGTTTGTTGATCCCACATCCCCATTTGCTGGCCATCGCGTGACTGATAAACAAAACTGACGCGGCCGATACGCAGAAAATCGACATCGCGCTCACTGCCATCGATCTCCTGTATACCGCTGTATACTTCAATGGTGCGTCCGTAATCGACTTCTATTTGATAAGCTTCTAAAACTCGGCGAAATTTTTCAGCAACAGAGACATCCGCTTGCGTTAATAGTGTTTGTAAATCTTGTGTTCTTTTGCTTCTTTCTTCAGGCAGAAATGGCACATCTAAATCAACAAACGTCACTAAAGTGTCAATCATTCTCGCCATTAATGGTGAAACTTGACGTTCAATAATACTGACTTGTTCCATAGAATTAGCTAACTGTGCTAGCTCAGTGAGCTGATTATTGAGTTGTGCTTGCATCTGACGGTTGTAAACATGTAAACCATCAATTTCTTTATTAACAACTTTAAATTGTTGTAACTTTGACTGGATTTGTTCGTTAATATTATCCACTTTTTTTTGTGAGTGATTTGCTGTTGTATTGATTTTTTCTCCCGCATTAACCACTTTCGCCAAGGCTTCATCTTGTGAATAAGCTAGGCTGTGAATTGAGGTGGCCGACAGACTGATCAATAAGCCCGCTTGTGCCAGTTTGGTGAATTTCATATTAAAACCCTAACAGTAGATGTTTCGCATTATTTTTTGTAATGCTGTGACTAGTTATCTTTGTGTGCTAACTAGTATTAAATTACTGTCGGGAATTTTAATAACGAACTGTTACACTATTGTTTCATAATTATTGCAACTTTATTAAATGACAAAAAAGTGACATTTTTCTTACGGTTAAGAGAAAACAACCTGTTAGTAAAATGGTTTTATCACCACCTTCGGCTCATAAAAAAACCTATCAAACGATAGGTTTTTATACATTGATGAGTGATCACTTTCGCTTAGCGATTAGAAATCATAGGTGTAACTCAAACTTATTGAGGTCCCGACTTCTTTTTCACGAACGGCGATATCAGATTGTGTCACTTTTTGAGATTCATCGAGTAAGTTTTTAACCTTGAATTTAACCTGTGAGTTAAAGTCAGGATAAAAAGTATAAACTAAATCTACTGCGTGAAAAGGTTGTTCAAGAGCGTCCTCTCGCCCACCTACCCCTGATGCGATGATACGTTCACCAAATACGTTATAAACCAATGACCCAGAATGATTACCATTAGCAGAGTCATAATTTAATTGTAAGTTTACAACATATTCAGAGTGTCCACTCATTCGCTTAGTTGGGTTAGTTAAATTACCCGCTAAACTTGGGTCAATGCTGACTTGTGAATCACTTAACGTTATATTACCTGAGGTAAAAAAACCGTCAGCAACATTCATCAAATCAACCATCCATTCAAATTCGCCCCCTTTAACTTCCCCCGTTTCACCATTAACAAATGTCGCAGAATAATCTTCATCACCAATTTGTAAGACAGTTTCAATCGGCGATTCTATATCCTTATAAAAACCAGCAATCGTGTAACTATCGCCATTTTCGGCATAATATTCGTATCGTAAATCGTAGTTTTTAATTGGGCTACTTTGTAAGCCAACACGACCAAAGGTGCGAATATCGGTTAATGGATCGTAATATGCAACTGGCACAACTTCACGTAAATCAGGTCTAACAACGGTTTCCCCGTAACTTGCCCGAATTTGATATTGTTCACTTGCCATGTACGTCAAAGCTAATGATGGGTAAAAATCATCCGTGTTAATACTTCCCGCAGCAATTTTTTCGGGAGCCCAAAATATATCGAGTTCTTTCTTACCAAAAATTAAGCTGGAAGTCCCAACAGACGTTTGCTTAAATTCTTCATAACGAATACCGCCACTAATGCGATATTTATTATCAAATATCACATCAAATGAACCGTATGCTGCATCAATTTTCTGGGCAGCAATATAGTCATCGGCATCTGGGGCTGAAGGTTCATTAAAATCCACTAGAATACGTTGGCCATCAATAAATGAATCAGTTAAATAACCACTATTCGTCAATGGCGATTGTGAGCCGTCATTTATTACAATGCCAGACCCTGACTTATTATGAACGGCAAAACTCGACGTAGTGTAGTTACGACCTCGATCTGAAAAGTCGTACCCGGCTTTAAATTCAAGTTCATAACCATCACCGTACACTGGCAGAGTTAAATTACCACCATAAGAATTAACCCGGTCTTCCATGTCAGTAAATGAATAAATCGCTCTGTTATCATCACCCGTGATATTCGAGTTTGCATAATTGCCGTTATCAAAGTTATCTCTAAAATTAAATTTTGTGCTAAATGGGATCTCAGTTTTGGCTTTAGAACGGGTATATTGCCAGTCAAAGCCAGCGCCCCAATAATCAACAAACGTATGCTGTCCAAGCACTTGAGAGACATGTAATGTGCGTTCTTGATAATCAAATTCATGAACACGGTTTGCTCTATCATCGGTAGCAACAGTATAAACTGTACTACCCGCAGGGGATTCTACTTGAGAAACTTCAACTTCATCTTCATTGTCAACTAAGTACAAGTTGTTCCATGAAAGCGAATGATTATCAAGTTTATACCCCAAATTTAAAACGCCACTATAACGCTCATTTTCTGAGGTGACCGTTGAGTTTTTCACGGTATTAAAGCATGAGCTAGCTACATCTTCAGCAGTCGCCAAGGACGTAGAGCATTTTGCATCAACACCTTGTGCAATCACCGAGGTTTTCTTTTTTGCCGAATCCCATTTATTTTCATATGCGATTGAGGCTAAAAAGCCCAATCGACCACCAAAATAATTTTCATCAAAACTGTTACCAATATGGGCTTTGACATTATAGGCAGGATCTAATGATTCATCTGACACCACCGAATTTCGAGGTAATGATTTTAACAAGTCATTATTGATAGCAATGGCTTGCTCAGAAACACTTTGGCTCTCTGTCTCGGTCAAATTTGCACGTTTAATAATATTGTCTACAGTGAATCTACCGCGATAATCGACAATGGCACTTTTTAATTCATTAGAAATTCCACCACTTGGGCGTTGATAAGTATAGCCATTACTCGCACTTGTATCGTGTGCTATGCCGATTTCCACACTTGAAGTGAAATCACTAGGGATAGACTTTGTCCGAATATCAATAGCACCACCACCAAAAGCCGCAGGCATATTAGCTGAAAATGCCTTCTGTACGGCAATACTTTCAATGATACTTGCAGGAATAATATCAAGCGGCACAACATTACGTGTTAAATCAGGGCTTGGGATGTTAGCACCATTTAGTCGGGCGCTTGAATATCGCTCACCGAGTCCTCGCACATAAATGAACTTATCATCAACTAAGGTTAAGCCAGTCACTCGCTTAAGCGCTGATGCTGCGTCACTATCGCCGGTGCGAGACATTTGCTCTGCACCAAGAATATCAGCAACAAAGGCTTGGTTTTTTCGTTCGGCAATTACCGCAGCAGCACTACCTTGCAAACGCGTTGCTTTGGCGACGACTTCTTCCATCACCTGCTGCTCTTCTTGAGCAACAGCAGCGCTAGCATAGCTGAACAAACCGAGCCCCACAGCAACAGCGAGCTTTTGGAGTTTATATTGATTTGTCATTGTTTTTTCCTAATTCAGTTCAATAAAAAGGCGCCTTTAATAATGAAGGAACGCCTTATTTAATGGTTGGTATATATGACTAGTCGTTGTTTGCTGCCGTTACTGCGGCTTCTACCCATTTATACCAAGCTGAACTCGTATCTTGGTCTGATACTGCACCAATGTAATCAACGGTATCGAAAAAGCTGTTATCTAACGCTGATAAATCATTCGCAGAAATTGTAATTGCTGTTGATGCTGAATTAGTCGAAAAGCCATCAGCCGATAATACGTCTGCATCGCCACCAACTCTAAGGTTCACACCATCATTTTCATACCACTGTTCAACTGACATTTCTGCCGGCATTTGTGTCGCATCTTTAAATTCTGCGGCACAGGCTAACACTGAATTATGAAACTTAATTTCGGCGGCATTTTTTAAACCGTCAGATTTAAACTCAATACATTCTGTGCCATTTGCTGCATCAGTTTTTATGGCTAATGAATTGTAATAATTCGTTTTAATTGCATCATCAAATTTGTGCGCTTGTGAAGGATCTTCATCACGAACTGATGCCCCGTCTGTTGTGATCACGGTAACGTTAGCAATAGTTGGGAAAGACGCAGGTACGTCACTGTAATCGTCGCCACCATTTTTTTCGCCATCAGTTTCAAAACCGTTATTCCCCATGTAAGCAGTAGCTCCATCACGGGTGGTTACCGTACCGTGTTGAATAAATAAGAACTGAGCATTCCCTTTCCAGCCTGCATCCACATCAATGGCATCATCTTGCGTATCCGTTACTACGATATGTTTGATGTTTGACGCCCCACCAAAAAATTCGATGCCGTCATCAAACCCTTGATGAATATGTAAATAGTCAAATGAAGATCCTGAGCCAACCGCATTAAGTGTTAATGAGTTTAAATCGTCGCCCTCACCACCTACGCGAGGACCTGAGCCGGCATACCAAATTTTTGCCCATTTGATTTTCCCACTGCTATCTTCATTGTCGTTACCACCAAAATAGCTGGTAATACCTTCAGAGCCAACATTACATGTTTCAGCCGCACGTTGAGCATTAGTACATTGGTTAGTTAACCCATTACCATTAATGATAATGCCGCCCCAATCGGCATATTGCGCCCCTTTACCTTCTAAATCATGACGGTCATAAGCAAATGCAGAAGTAAAAGTTACCGGTTTTTCTGCCGTACCTACCGCTTGAATTTTCGCCCCGCGAGCGATTCGAATAATGGCTTCACCTGAGGTAAAAGCTAATGTAGCACCAGGTTTAACTGTCATGGTTGGGCCATTCTCTGGGATAACAAACCCTTCATCTGTGCGACCATCTGTACCAATTAATAACGCATCTTCAAAAACGTGTACGCCACCATCAGGTAACTCTTCAAACGTTAGGTTAGCGGTAATGGAAATGTTTTTGCTGGCAAATGAATCATTATATAAACAATCTAAACCATCAAAAGCACCTTCAACTTTTCCCGCATCAGTTTCATAACTTGTGCACTCTACAGCCTCATCTGAACCTTGGTTCGTGGTGTTATTTGAATTCGTCACACTGTTATCAGTTGTTGTACTATTATCGACAACAGTAGGATTAATTTTGATATCGCCACCACAGCCAACCAAGGTTAAAGCACAAGCAATCGCACTGACTTTAAATAATGAATTAATTTGCATCTTATTTTGCTCCAAAGATAAATATTATTAAGTAAGTTCAAACTGGCTAAATGAAGCTTTGTTATCTCTAGTTACTGAGTGGTAACAAGAACATCAAAAAAACTTCATTTAGTCAGCTTGACTAAAAGTTGAGGCTATCCTACGGGAGAAAAATGACAGAAATGTTTTAGAAATAAGTAGTTTTTATTGCTGTACAATGACAGAAATATGACACTAAAACCTCTCTAAAAAACAGCTTGCAATAAGCTACATACCATCTTAAATACAAAGAGTTAAATTAAATTTTGGCAAAAAAAAACCTGACAAAAGTCAGGTTTTTTTCATCTATTCTGTTGAAGTTACATTGATAAACCTAACTTCTTAAACTCTTTTTTGACAACTGAATTTGGTAAAGGGATGTAACCGTCTTTTTCAACAATTTTTTGCCCTGATTTTGATAATACCATTTTCAAAAATTCAGCTTCCATTGGTGCTAATGGTTTGTTCGGATGCTTATTCACATAAACATATAAAAAGCGAGATAATGGGTATTTCTTAGAAATAGCATTCTCCATATTCGCTTCAACAAAATGGTCACCTTTCTTAGATAACGGTAATGCGCGTACGCCAGAGGTTTTATAACCAATACCAGAGTAACCAATACCGTTTAATGATGCAGAAACCGATTGAACAACTGATGCAGAACCTGGTTGCTCATTAACATTGTTTTTAAAATCACCTTTACAAAGCGCTTTTTTCTTGAAATAGCCATAAGTACCAGAAACTGAATTACGGCCGTAAAGTTGAATATCTTTACCTGTCCATTCACCTGTTAAGCCTAAATCACCCCAGCGATCGACCTCTTTTTCTGCACCACATTTACGGTTATTAGAAAAAATAGCATCGACTTGGTCAATACGTAAGCCCTTTAATGGGTTGTCTTTATGAACAAATACCGCTAACGCATCAATAGCCACACGAACAGCTGTTGGCTTATAACCGTAACGCTTTTCAAATGCTTCAATTTCGCGTGATTTCATTTTACGGCTCATAGGCCCTAAGTTTGAAGTGGCTTCCGTTAATGCTGGAGGAGCGGTTGAAGAGCCTGCGGCTTGAATTTGTACATTCACATTCGGGTAAGTACGTTTAAACTCTTCTGCCCAAAAGGTCATCATATTTGCTAACGTATCAGAGCCAACCGAAGATACGTTACCCGAAACACCACTTACCTTTTTGTAAACAGGTAAATCGTTATCTATCGCTAATGATGAAAAGCTCATCAAGCTAGTTAAACCAATAATGCCTAAGGCACGTTTGATAGTCATGTTTTTCTCCAATGAGAGGTTGTATACCAAAATCAGTTTTATTGGTATGACTGAGTTAATTTGTGAACACTATATAAAGCGAATATGACAATTATATTTAAGCTTTATGACACTTATATGACAAGTGTAAAATATCTGTCACTAAAAGTTCGACTAAATGCCATACAAACAACACATACGTAACAACGTTTGCCTTTCAAAAATACTATTTAAGCTCTTCTAGGGCTTTATTAGCAATGTGCGTAGCAATAAAAACGTCTTCAAAAAGGCAAGAGTTAAATTTCTGATGATAATAACGCGGCGTTAAATAAATGCGGCAAAGCATCTACAATGCATCAACAATGCAACGAGGAAAAATTTACAGCTACGATAAAAGTTATAAGATCAAAAGTTCACAGCCCAAGAGTCAAAATAAACGTTAGTTGTACTTATGAAATTGTACGAATGGATTTAGGATCAAAATAAATAGTGAATTCACTTCCCTTACCCCAAGTAGAATGTATCGCCAACTCGGCATGATGATGGTGAAGTACGTGCTTAACTATGGCAAGCCCTAAACCAGAGCCGCCGGTATCTCGAGATCGCGATTTATCGACCCTAAAGAAACGCTCGGTAATTCGGTTAACATTTTCAGGGCGAATGCCAGGGCCATCATCTTTCACGGAAAATTTAGCTTTATTGTCCGCCATTTGCCATGAAATATGAATATTGCCTTTCGGCGGAGTATAACTTATCGCATTGGAAATTAGATTTAAGCAGGCACTTTTAATTTCACTATCAATACCTTCAATCGCTAAATTCTCATCTATTTCTGCGGTGATCTGATGCTCTTTTTCTTGATTAAGCCACTGACTATCATCAACGAGTATACTAATAAGTTTAGGCATATCGATAAACTGCTTATCATCTTCGTCAACATTTATCTCAACACGGGATAACACTAATAATTGTTCAACAAGCCTATCCATTCTTGACACTTGTGTTTCCATGGTCGTAAACACTTTCTGCCAATAAGGGTCTAATGCATGCTCTGTCATTTGAACCATTTCTACATAACCACGAACAACCGTTAGTGGTGTTTTTAATTCATGAGAAACATTGGCGACAAAGTCACGGCGCATTTCTTCGAGGCGATGAATTTTACTGATGTCTCGAGCAAGAAATAAGACTTGTTCCGTTCCATAGGCCATCAGCCTTAATTCAAGGATCACCTCGCTATTGACTGGTGAAGGTATATGACAAGGGGTTTCAAAGTTAGCTTCTTCAAGATATTGGCTAAATTCAGGAAAGCGTAATAGATTATCGATACGTTGACCGATGTCACCAGGCCAGCGAATTCCTAGCAGGCGTTGAGCTTTTTTGTTGCCCCACTCAATAATTAACTCATCAGATAACACCAGTGCGGCATCTGGCAGAGCTTCTGCGCCATCACGAAATTGCCTGATTTTTTCATTGAGAATTTTTTGCTTTTTGCGGTGCTTTTTCGTTTGTCTGTAAAGACCATCATAAATTCGTCCCCAAACCCCTTCAGCTTCGGGGGGAGAAATGGTTTTACTTCGCCATAACCACTTCATTAATTTGAATAAGTGGTGATAATGCCAAATCAATAATGTAACCGCACTAAAGGCAACAAATAAAAACGTATTGCCTAGTAGGTAACCGACCGCAGTACTAAGTACTAATATAATAATTAAACGTGTCACTATTATTTTTGAAGATAAACGAAAATGCATATAACCGAACTTTAAATACTTATCTTAATTTTTCCGGAGAAACGATAGCCTGAGCCACGTACAGTTTGAATAAAGTCTTCGTGACCTTCTCCGGCAATTGCTTTTCTTAAACGCCTGATATGAACATCTACGGTTCTATCTTCAACATAAACATTCGTCCCCCAAACATTATCTAATAACTGTTCACGGCTATACACACGCTCTGTATGGGTCATAAAAAAATGTAAGAGTCTAAACTCTGTTGGCCCTAAGTCTAACGCGCGATCATTAATAGATACACGATGAGCAACAGGATCAAGCTTCATACCATGAAATTCAATGGCTTCTTCAAGTGCTGTAGGAGAAACGCGGCGGATCACGGCTTTAATACGAGCAATCAGTTCTTTCGGTGAAAATGGTTTAGTCACGTAGTCGTCAACGCCAACATCAAAGCCCTTCACTTTATCATCTTCATCTGCACGCGCAGTGAGCATAATGATGGGAATGGAACGCGTATATTCATTTTGTTTTAACGATTTGGCTAACTTGACCCCTGTTCCGCCGGGTAGCATCCAATCAAGTAAAATAAGATCAGGGTAAGGCTCGACAACTTTAGCTTTTGCCTCATCATAATCTTGAGCTTCAATTGTGTTAAATCCATTTTGTTCCAAGACAAAGGTGATCATTTCCCTTATCGGAGTTTCATCTTCTACCACTAAAATTTGTCTGTTCATGTAAAGAGTTTCCTGTTAGTCAATCGACAACTTCTAATGAACATTGTGATAAGTTTTTGTGACAATTTTATTACACACATCAAATTTTAGCTCATCATTCACTAAGTATTGGCTTTAAGCAAGAAAAAAGCGGCTTAAAGCCGCCTTTTTATATGCAATGAAGCTTGTTTATTAAAATTTATATTCAATACCTGCCGCTAAGTAATCTTCATCAGCACCAGAGTCCATATCAAAACTACTGAAGAAGGTATAAAGCTTAGTGCTTTTTGCTAATTTATAATCTGCGCCTACTGTTACGCCTGACTTGTCGTCACCGCCATCAAAATCCGCAGTTTGTACTTGTGCTTTCAATGTCCAGCTATCAATCGAATATTTTGCTGATGCAAGAAAGCCGTCCATTTCTTGACCTGTTGCAACGTTTTCTTGAGTTTGTACCATAGCCCCTAGCGTAAACCCAACTAACTTGCCTTGAATGGTTGCACGAGTGACATCATAACCTTTCATGTCTGAATCCATCGCTAACGAGGCAAAAACTTTAGACTTTTTAAGAGACTTATCACCATAAAAAATGGCAATTGAAGTAGCGTCGTCACCTTCAACACTATCTTCAGCAACATAAGTAACACCTAGTTGAAAGCCGTTAAACTTTTTAGATTTATACGTGATGGTGTCTGCCATGCGGTTTTCACCTTTCCACAAATGCTTAATATCACCATTTAAATCACTAAATAAATCAACTTTTCCTTGTGATTGTTTTAATACGGTATCATTTTTACCTAGCAATACTTCACCAAAGTTACCTTTTAAACCAACATACTGGTTGCGATCAGTAATGCTGTCACCTTTTGAAGAGTCACCGTCTAAATCAATTTGAAATTCAGCTTTAAAAACAACACTCAACCCCTGTGATAACTCATGAGTACCTTGAAAACCAATTCGAGAAGCATTACTTTTCACTTCAGTAAAAGAGCCTTCGCCTTCATCTGATGACTGAACCGAAACATTTGCTTTACCATATATTTCAACATCAGTAGCAAATGATGAAACAGAAAATGCTGTAAGCAATGTTGCTGCGATAGTGCTATAAGAAAATTTCATGTGTGAACCCTTTAAAGTATCTAATGTTTTAATTGTCAGATATTGTGCCGCTTAAAGATGACACTTTTGTGACAGTATGTATTTTTTTTTACAGTTAAATGAATTTATAAAGTCATTTTTATGTATTAACAGTGACAATTTCATGACAAGAGTCCTGTTATTTTTAAAAAATTATAGCCTATATCTAAGATAACTAAGTATTTTTCATAAAACTTTCAACAAATATTCAGAAAATACTTTAATCAATTATCAAAAGCGTTATTATCAAATTATCTGTTTACACGTTTAAGTATTAAAAATGAAAGTAACTAGCATTTCTCGAAAGCTGTTGACTCGTGTATTGTCATTTTACTTTGTTCTCACTTTTCTCGTAACTTGTGTACAAATTGGCGCTGAATACATCAATACAAAAAATCATATTAATAGTGAATTACTCACCTTAGAAAAAACATTCAGTAGTAGCTTAACGCGTGCAGTATGGGAGTTAAATACACAACAAGCGATTGATATTGCAGAAGGTTTAGTCGCTATCCCTATGATTAAAGGGATTAATGTAACAGATGAAAATAACCTAGTGATCACAGAGCTAGGTGAAAATAGTATTAAAAATAGAGAAATTAAAATTGAAAGAGATTCTCAAAGTTATTTTGATATAAATTCATTATCAGAAGGTTTATTCGGTTATAGCTTTCCATTGATCTTTGAATTCTCAGGAAGAACAACAAAAGTCGGCACGGTGACTTTATTATCAAGTAACGAAGTTATCTTTGATCGTATTGAAGTCGGTATTTATTTTCTCATTGGTAATGCCATGGTAAAAACAGCGGCTTTAGTGTTTTTATTCTCTATTGCTTTTTCACAACTATTAACCAACCCACTCAATGAACTTACAGAACAAATTAATCAATTTGATATTGATGATCCAGAAGCGTCAAAACTTCATATCGTTAATTATGAAAGAAACGAATTAAGCATATTACAAAATGCTTACAATAATTTATTGTCGGAATTGTCTCGCTATAAAGATGAATTGGCGACAGCACAGACTGAAATCATTGCGTCTAACAACAAACTCGATGAACAAAATTTAATGCTTGAACAAGAAGTTGCTAAAAAAACATCATCGCTGAGTACCACTATGTTGAAAATGGAAATGCAGCAACGTGAGTTATTAACTCAGCAAAAACAATTAAAAGCGGAAAATAGCCGAAGAAGCCAAACAGAAAAAACCTTAACGAATACCAATCATGAATTAAAGAGCTCGATTCAAGAATTAAAAAAAGCGCAAGAAAGGCTACTCGACTCAGAGAAAATGGCAATATTAGGGTCACTGTCTGCAGAAGTTACCCATGAGATCAATACACCAATAGGTGTCAGTATCACTTCAATTAGCTATTTATCAGATTTACTGACAAAACTGAATAGTGACATTGAGGAAAACCAATTAAGCAAACGCGGGCTTGAAGAGTTTAGAGAAAATGCAGATCAAAGTGTGCAATTACTGACGAATAACCTCAACCGTGCTTCAGAATTAATCACCAGTTACAAACAAGTAGCAGTTGATCAAACCAGTGATAAAATTCGTCATATTAATCTTGCTAAATATATTGATGAAATTATCCACTCTTTACACCCTAAATTAAAGAAAACAAACCACATCATCAATATCGAGTGTGATAAAAATATAGAGATTTACTGTCATGCGGGGGCAATATCACAAATTTTCACCAATCTAATTATTAATTCGATCATTCATGGATTTGATGGCATAGATAAAGGGGAAATAAATATTAAAGTTGCGGTACATGACCGAGAAATAGAAATAACCTATGCAGATAACGGCTTAGGCGTTCCTAAAGATTCAATACCTTCTTTATTTGAACCTTTTTATACCACAAAGGCAGGAACTGGCGGAACAGGCTTAGGAACACATATTGTTCACAGCCTAGTCACTGATACATTAAATGGCACTGTGAGTGCTAGCTCAGAGGATAATCAAGGACTCAGTTACCACATTACCTTTAATGATATGCGATAAATATTATTACGGCATAATTGACGAATGATATGACTCACAAAATGAATTAAGTTAAGATAGTTTCCTTTTTGTTTGCAGGCCAAGCTTTTGGCCGTAGGATAGCTTAAATGTGGTTCAAAAACCTTTACTTCTTTGCCTTTACACGTCCCTTTACTTTATCTGAAGAAGATCTAGAAAAACATCTTAATGAACACTTATTCACCCCTTGTGGCTCTACTGAAATGTCACATTTCGGCTGGGTAAATGCTTTAGGTAAAAATGGCCAGAGTGTTGTTCACTCGGTAAATGGTAATCACCTTCTCTGCGCGCGCAAAGAAGAAAAGATTCTTCCAGCTCCGGTTATTAAAGATATGCTTGAGCAAAAAGTTGCTCAGTTAGAAGCAGAACAGTCACGCGGCGCAACGAAAAAAGAAAAAGAGCAATTTAAAGAAGATATCATCTTTGAATTATTACCTCGTGCTTTCTCTCGCTTTTCTGACACTCATGCTTATATTAATCCTGAAAACAATATAATCGTTATTAATACCAGTAGCCGTAGTAAGGCAGAAGACTTTTTAGCGTTACTACGTAAAGTATTAGGCACTTTACCAGTAACAAGTGTCTCTCCAGAAAAAGCGCCTGATGAGCTGATGACTGATTGGTTAGTCGAAAAAAATATTGGTGATAATTTTCAATTAGGTACAGAAGCAGAGTTTCATGCATTAGGTGATGATGGCGCAGTCATTAGAGTAAAAAATCAAGACTTAGACAGCGATGAAATCAAAGTTCATTTAGATGCTGATAAATTTGTAGTGAAACTAGCTTTAGAATGGGATGAAGCGTTATCGTGCATTTTATGTGATGATCTTGCCATCAAACGAATCAAGTTTTTTGATGTTATTCATGAGCAAAATGAAGATATTGATAAGGATGACATTATTGCCAGACTTGATGCAGATTTTGCGCTAATGGCAGGTGAAATAAATCGCTTTATTAATGATTTGTTAGCTGAATTTCAAGTTAAAACAACCGATTACCTTGAAGAATAAAGTTAGATTACAATAAAGAATAACAAGGCGCACTTAGCTGTACGCCTTATGTTCAGGATGAACGGTATGTTGTGGTGTCATGGATGACAATGAACAACGATGTTCAGGATGAACGGTCATGATTTTTGTTCCTGACAAATCATAAGTACCTACCTCCATATAGGCAATGTTGTGGTGTCATGGATGACAATGAACAACACTATAAACAATAGCCAAAAAAATATTTCTCACCATAGCACTAATTAAACATCGTTTTTACGTCATTAACCATGTCGTTAAATTCATCCGTTTTCATAAAATTAATATCAGGCATGATCCCCTTACCGACATAGCTTTTCAATAATATCTCTTTCGTCGATTCATTTTTAAAAATACCATGGTAAATAGCACCTGCACGGATAAAGTCTAAATAGTGCGTTTCAGCTGGCAATACGGTTAAATCACTCCAGTTTTTAACTATATCGGTGAAGTCATGTGAAAGCCCCCAAGCAAGAGTCACCTCAGCACCAATATTACTTGAAAGTTTTATAATAGCTTGTTGTAAAAATGTTGGGTTAGCAAAAACATCAGGATGACTTTCTGCTTCAGTTAATATCGGTAACACACCAATACTATGAATAAGCGCAGCTAAGGTCAGAGTATCTAACATTAACGGGGAATGCTTATTCTCGCGCAAATAAAATGTCATTAAAGAAATAGCAACTGAAGCAACATCAACGGTTTTTTCCCAAGACTTCTTTAAGTACAGTGAAACAATTTCATTTTGTGAAACGAACACTTGTTCTAGCGCCATTGCGGTAGCGATACTTTTAATTTGTCTCAAGCCTATTCGAGTCACCGCTTGGTTGACGGTTTCAACTTTTACACCTCTTCCTAAAATAGCACTATTAGCAACTTTTAAAATCCCCATAGATAACGCAGCATCATGTGAAATAATATCACTCATAAAGCTAAGGTTCACCTCAGGATCATCCGCGGCTTCTCTCACTTTTAACGCAATTTTTGGTAGCGTAGGTAAAATTAGAGCATCTTGTTTAATTTTTTCTACCAATATGGTGTAAAGCGCATTTTCTGTTCCCATGCAGAACCTCATGAATTGTTATTTCTCTTTTTCTAAAAGTAGCACATATTTATGATAAAACAGGATTTAATTCACCTTTATCCACTATATATTCTAATGTTTAACTCTGTTATTTAAATGCGTTAAACACTTTATTTTTGACTTAAATCGCTTAAGTTTGATTTAGATCAGGTTAGATATTTGTGCGATTTACCTTGCTTAACTATAATCTTTCGCCCCTGAATTTGAGTGTTATTAAAATGATTAAACCAGAATTACTTTCCCCTGCCGGTAGCCTAAAGAATATGCGTTATGCGTTTGCTTATGGTGCTGATGCTGTCTATGCCGGCCAGCCACGTTATTCTTTAAGGGTCAGAAACAATGAGTTTAATCTAGCAACGATCAAACAAGGCATCGACGAAGCCCATCAACTGGGTAAAAAGTTCTATTTAGTCAATAATATAGCGCCGCATAACAGTAAGCTAACAACCTTTTTAAAAGATATTAGCCCTGTTATAGCGATGAAGCCTGATGCTCTGATCATGTCAGATCCTGGCTTAATTATGATGGTTCGAGAACATTTTCCCGACATGTCGATACATTTATCTGTACAAGCTAATGCGGTAAATTGGGCAACAGTAAAGTTTTGGCATCAACAAGGGGTTGAACGCGTTATATTGTCCCGAGAATTATCACTGGATGAAATTGAAGAAATTCGCATGCGATGCCCTGAAATGGAATTAGAGGTATTTGTTCACGGCGCACTTTGTATGGCCTATTCTGGCCGGTGTTTATTGTCTGGGTATATTAATAAGCGTGATCCCAATCAAGGCACCTGTACCAATTCATGCCGCTGGAAATATGATGTGCATCAAGCAAAAGAAACCGAAACAGGTGATGTAATCGCAAAGCCCGTCGACATTTATATGCCAGATGAAAAACCCATTGATGATATTGTGTTATTGCAAGAACAAGGTCGACCGGGTGAATATATGCCGGCTTTTGAAGATGAGCATGGTACTTATATTATGAATTCTAAAGATTTACGTGCGGTTGAGCATGTCGAGCGATTAGTCAAAATGGGCGTGCACTCACTCAAAATTGAAGGGCGAACAAAATCTTTTTATTACTGTGCAAGAACAGCACAAATTTATAACCAAGCCATTTTAGATGCAATGGCCGATAAACCGTTTAACCCTTCCCTTAACACTGAATTAGAGCACTTAGCTCACCGTGGTTACACCGAAGGTTTTCTCCAACGCCATCGTCATGGTGAGACACAAAACTATGATTATGGCTATTCAAAAAGTGACACACAACAATTTGTCGGTGAAGTAATAAAAAGAGACGAACATTCACAATTAATTGAAATTGATGTGAAAAATAAGTTTTTAATTGGGGATCAATTAGAGCTAATGACGCCATCGGGCAATGTTAGCTTTACTCTTGAGCACATGGAAAATAAAAAGGGTGAAAAAATTAATGATGCCAAAGGCTCTGGTCATGTAGTATTTATTAAGCTTGATACCAAACTTGATTTAAAATTTGCCATCATCATGCGTTATTTAGATGAAGGTGGTACGACTCGTCATCCTTTTTCACAAAACCATGCTAAATAGCACTCAATAACGATGGCGTTAATAATAGAACAGTCATGCATCAATTGTGATATGTGTGATCCAGAGTGCCCTAACCAAGCAATTACTTTAGGGGAAGAGGTTTATGAAATTGATCCCGAAAAATGCACTGAGTGTATTGGGCATTATGACAAGCCAACCTGCATTTCTGTCTGTCCGATAGATTGCATCAAAAAAGATCCAAAGCACATTGAAGATGAAGAAACGTTACTGGCAAAATTTATGCGAATGCATGGATAGTTGTAATAACGTGTCAATCATATTTAGGACGGATCATGGGAATAAAAAAGGAGCTCAAGCTCCTTTTTATCTTTAACTGGCCCATGCTAGGACGGGTCAAACAGTCAATATAATAATTACACTGAAATTGGCGCCTTAATATGCGGATGTGCCTGATAATCTTTTAGGTCAAAATCTTCAAAACTAAAATCAAAAATACTTTTTACCTCAGGATTAATTGCCATAGTAGGTAATGACAGAGGCTCTCGTGACAACTGCTCTTCTACCTGTTCCATGTGGTTTAAATACAAATGCGCATCACCAAAGGTATGGACAAAATCACCCAGTGCTAAATCACAGACTTGTGCAATCATCATAGTAAATAAAGCATAACTGGCAATATTAAACGGCACCCCTAAGAAAATATCAGCGCTGCGCTGATACAGCTGACATGACAACTTTCCTTCCAGTACATAAAATTGAAACAGCGTATGGCACGGTGGTAAGGCTTGTTTACCAATGGCAGCATTAGCATCTGGGCTAATCGAAGTATCAGGCAATAATGCTGGATTCCAAGCCGTGATAATATGGCGACGTGAGTCAGGATTATTTTTTAAATCATCAATTAATTGTGCTAACTGGTCGATTGTTTCACCATTAGCGGCTGGCCAATTACGCCATTGCACACCATAAACAGGGCCTAACTCGCCTTCTGGGGTTGCCCAATCATCCCATATTTTCACGCCATTTTCTTGTAAATAGGCAATATTAGATTCACCTTTTATGAACCATAATAATTCGTGAATAATTGACTTTAAGTGACATTTTTTTGTTGTTACTAATGGGAAGCCTTTAGATAAGTCAAAACGCATTTGGTGCCCAAAAATACTTTTTGTGCCTGTTCCTGTTCGATCTGACTTTTCAACGCCATGCTCATACACGTGGCGCATTAAATCTAAATAAGCTTTCATGGATTTTCCTAATAATGAATAACTGAATTAAAAAGTATTTTACCTGCAAATTATGCCGAATATCCTGATAAAATACTATCGATAAACAGCGTAAAGTCTTGTTAGTCGAGCAGTTAAAAAACCATTTTAATTGCCACTAAAATCAAGAAACCAGAAAAAATGCGTTTTAAATAACGTACCGGTAATTTTTCCGCCATTTTCACCCCATATGGCGCAAATAATGATGAGGTTGTGATAATACCCAACAAGGCTGGTAAATAAACATAACCTAAACTCCACGCAGGTAAATCATCATGATCTAATCCTGTAATAATAAAGCCAGCAGCACCAAATAATGCAACCACAAAACCACAAACAGTTGCCGTACCAATCGCTTGCCTCATCGATAAAGAGTAATAAGTGAGTACAGGGACTAAAATAGCTCCGCCAGCAATCCCCATTAAACTTGAAATATACCCAGTTCCTAACCCAATGGTTTTTATCAACCAATGACTAGGTAAAGGTTTACTTTTTTGAATACGAATAGACAACAGCATGTAACTTGCAAGCAGTGACACCGCTATTGCAAATATATACGTTAAAAATTCACTTGATAACGAATCAGCTATATAAGCTCCAAGTAAAGCACCTACCGCAATCATGATCATCAACTGTTTCGCAAGTGCCCAAGGAATATTCTTATTTTTATGGTGAGCAAAAGTCCCTGACGCAGAAGTAAACACAATAGAAGCTAAAGACGTAGCGATGGCGACGGGCATAACAACCTCGACAGAAAACCCTAAGCTTGGTAATAAATAGACTAAAGCGGGAACTATCACTAAGCCACCACCAATACCTAATAAGCCAGCTAAAAAACCAGCTAAACAACCTAAAATTGCACATGTAATTAAAACACTAACAAACATAAAGAGCGCCTGTATTTACCACTTAATATAATAGAAATAATATAAATTTTATTGAAAGTTACATACCCGCTCGAATAAACCCGCCTAAATCAAGCAACTCTAGTTGTTCATTTAAGTAGCTATGCACTTGTTTCGCATCTGAGAAACTCAGCACTTTCACAAGGATTTTTTTAGCCATTTTATAATCTACATGCCTGACGACCCATTTTATTCGGGAAATATTATGTGGGTTCATACTTAACTTATCGTAGCCCATTGCAAGTAATAGTAAAGCGCCAGCGGGCTCACTAGCAAGTTCACCACATAAGCTAAGTGGGATCGCATGTTTTTGCGACTCCTGTGCGATTAATTTTAATGCCCTTAATACCGAAGGGTGGTATGAGCTATAAATATTAGCCACACGCGCATTATTGCGATCTACAGCAAGTAAATACTGAGTTAAGTCATTACTGCCAACAGAAAAAAAGTCAACTTTGTTGGCTAATTCCGCTAGTTGAAAAATAACGCTTGGTACTTCAATCATAATACCGACACGAGGTCGAACTAACGTTATTGTTGAACCTAACTCTGACGACAACTCATAATACGCTTGATTAATCAATCTTAGTGCTTCATCAACTTCAGCAACACTGGACACCATAGGCAACATAATTTCTAAATTTTGATGCTCGATATTGGCTCGGATCATTGACCTAATTTGTACTAAAAAAATCTCAGGATGATCTAAGGTAATACGAATACCTCGCCAACCTAGAAAAGGGTTATCTTCATAAATAGGAAAATAGGGTAAAGATTTATCACCGCCAACATCTAAGGTGCGCATAGTTACTGGCTGATTTGGAAAAGCAGCTAAAACTTGACGATACAATAGTGTTTGTTCTTGCTCGGAAGGAAAACAACGTTTTTCCATAAAAGGGATTTCAGTGCGATATAACCCGATTCCTGCAGCACCTGAGTATTTAGAATATTCAAACCCTGAGGATAATCCCGCATTTAACAGCAGTTCAATTTCTTTGCCATCAGGGGTTATTGCAGGCAAATTCTCTACTTGTCTTACTTTTTCGGCAAGTGCACTTTCTTCTGCAATTAAGTGTTTATATTCTCTAATTAATGCTTCGTTTGGCTCGACAAAAATTTCACCGCTGTAACCATCAATAATGCATAATTTATTATCAAGCTTACCTAAAGGTACGCGTTCAACCCCCATAACCGCAGGTAAGGCGAGTGCTCTAGCTAAAATTGCTGCATGAGAATTACTAGAGCCTTGAAGAGAAACAATTCCTTGAAGCCCTAAATGTTGGTATTCTGCCACCATAGAAGCAGTGACATCCTCTGCAACTAAAATAAACGTTTCAGGTATTGTTTTAACCACTTTACTAAGTGATTGTAAATTAAACAATAAACGATTACCTAAGTCTTTTATATCACTCGCTCTTTCTCTTAAATAACTATCATCTAACTCTTCAAATTGAACAACATAACTATCTATTACGAGCTTTAACGCACTCTCGGCATTCCAATGTTGATAAATTTTTTCAGCAACTTCATGGCCTAGATTGGCTTTATCAAGCAACTGCTTATACATCTCAAAAATATCTAAACTATTGTCGACTATAATCGCTTCAAGCTTGCTTGCCATTTGATCGAAATCATGACGCGTTTTGACGACTGCCTGCTCAAATCGCTCTAACTCTTCATTAATATTGTCAGATTTGCTCATCGCAATCGCACTTAAGTCAGCATGAGGCTGTACTAAAAGCATCTGAGATAATGCAACACCTGAAGAGCCTGAAACACCTTTAATTGCCGAATTCCAATGGTTTTTATCTATATGAGTTGCAATTAACTCACTCGCCTCTGAATTAGCCATTGCCGTTGCTATTTGGGCAGATAAAGTCACAAGAAAAGCCTCTTCATTTTCATCAAATGAACGGATTTTTTCTTGCTGAATGGTGATAACCCCTAAAACTTTTCTTTGATGAATGATAGGGGTTCCAAGAAATGCATTAAGGTTCTCTTCTTTAACCTCAGGTGCATGAACGAAATGAGGGTGAGATTTTGCGTTGGCGATATTTAATGGCTCTTCACGTTGCGCAACTAAGCCAACAAGCCCTTCGGTAAAGCCAATGGTGGTGTGACCTAAAGAATCTTTTGCTAAGCCATCCGATGCCATTAAAACAAAATGCTGCTTTGCGTGATTTGCCAAATAAACCGAACAACAATCCGTTTTCATCACCTGCTTTATTTGACAGACAATTCGCTGCAAAGCACTTTCTAGCTCAGTATTTTGGGAAAATTCAAGTACGATACGACGCAAACTGGTTAACATAAAATCCCTATTGATTGGTACAAGCGATAAAAAGAAACCTCAAATAATTGTAGAACAATGTGGATAAATTATTATCCAAAGAAAATAGCTCTCGCTTTAGTCCAGAGCTATTTCATCCATAAAACGCAACATTAAATGGATGTGTGTTTAACAGCATAGTTTAATCAATTATCGTCTTTTTCGACGATCTTGCCTATGATTAGGCAAACTATGTACGACAAATTCTTTCATCACTTTGCGATAGACTTCGCGCTTAAATGAAACGACCTGCCTAACAGGATACCAATAACTCACCCAACGCCAGTCATCAAACTCCGGATGTTTAGTATGGAGCAAATCAACAGCTGACTCTTTCGCTGTTAACTTTAGCAAAAACCATTTTTGTTTTTGCCCAATACACACAGGTTTGCTTTCATGCCTGATCAGTCGTTTGGGTAATTTGTATCTTAGCCAATGTTTAGTTGAAGCAATAATTTTTACATGTTCAGGTTTTAAACCTACTTCTTCGCGTAGTTCCCGATACATGGTTTGCTCTGGTGTTTCACCTTCGTCAACCCCCCCTTGAGGGTATTGCCAAGAATGCTGCCCAAAGCGTCTTGCCCAAAAAA
Source organism: Colwelliaceae bacterium 6441 (assembly GCA_040779345.1). Taxonomy (GTDB): domain Bacteria; phylum Pseudomonadota; class Gammaproteobacteria; order Enterobacterales; family Alteromonadaceae; genus Thalassotalea_H. The sequence goes on from JBFONU010000003.1 coordinate 143,670, forward strand.
CTTGTCCCCTGTCATTGATTATTACTATGCCGACATTGGCTCGATAGCCTTCGGCATCTATCACAGGATTTCCTAAAAAATTTAATATGCCCTGATTCTTCCATAATCTGGCCTTGTGAGCAAATAAAAACTGTTGTGAAAATCGCGGTTAAACAATTAACCTAACAAATATTAAAATATGTCTATTTTATCGACAAAAAAAGCACTTGCGTCGCGATGAAAGCCACAAGATAATATCGGTAATATTCTAATATTCCTGATTTTATGCCTTCACCCCCTATTCCTGAAAATGAACAAGTGCTTATCCAAAGAGCACAAGCACTTGCCGGTTTAACGTTAGGAGAAATTGCCCGCCAGCAACAGATAAAAGTCCCGCAAAATTTGCAGAAAGAAAAAGGCTGGATAGGTTTATTACTTGAACAGGTTTTAGGTGCCAGTGCAGGCTCTAAGCCCATCCCTGATTTTCCCCATTTAGGTATTGAATTAAAATCGTTACCCATTGACCGTTATGGCAAACCGCTTGAAACTACTTTTGTATGTGTTGCACCCTTAACGGGGTTAGTGGGAGTGACTTGGCAAAATAGCCATATAAAAAACAAACTAGCGAAAGTATTGTGGGTGCCCGTTGTTTCTGAGAGAGACATTCCTATCGCCGAAAGAGTGGTAGCAACGCCATTTATTTGGAGCCCTTCTCCCGAAGAGGAACAATTATTATCGCAAGACTGGCAAGAATTAACCGATATGATTGTACTTGGTGAAGTAGAAAACATTCACGGTAAACATGGGCAAGTATTACAACTACGCCCTAAAGCGGCGAATAGTCAGGCAAAAACCAAAGCATTTAATAAAAACGGTCAGCCCTTTATGACATTACCTCGCGGTTTTTATTTAAAAAGCGCTTTTACCTATCAACTCATAAAACGACATTTACGCATCAATTAACCCTACTGCGTTAAAAATTAAAGCCTTGAGATCTTAACGTGTTGAGCAACTGTCACGCTTTGTCCCGCATTTATCGCTTGCCATTGCGTATTCGCCGCTTCTAAACAAACAAATTCATTTTCGCCTTGAGGATGAATATCATCCATATTATCCGCGATTTCTTGCCCAGGATTCCATAACACCCATTGTTGGCAATGGGTGGAACTAACGTTAATTTGTCTGTGCCATTGCTGATCAATAATGGTTTGGTCATGCTGACAATAATAAATACGATCAATGGGGCCAATACAGTTTTCTAATTGATCCGTTTGATTTTTCTTAGCGGTAATTTTATCGTCAAATGGCGAACGGTTAAGCTGCATTACGTTAACGCTTTTTGGATGACTCACCGAAAAATAACTGTGTAAAGCAGAGGAAAAGTTTACGCTTTGTGTCGATAAATTTGTCATGGTTAAGTCTTGCTGAAAAGTCTCGGCAAAAACCAACGTTTGTTGTAACTTGAATTTATCAGGCCACATCAGGTGTTCACCTTCACTCTGAAATTCGAGCACTAGCGTGATATTTTGTGCCGTTATGTCACTGCGCACTAGCTGCCAGTTATTTGTACGAGCAAAACCATGATTACCGCCATTTACCCCCTGATCATCAATATTAGGTCCAAACCACGGCCAGCAGATAGGAATACCACCACGAATGGCTTTACCTTGTTGATATTCGGCTTTTTTACTGAGCCAAAAAACCTCTTTTTCACCCTGAGGTTGCCAACTTAACACGTGGCCGCCATAAAGGCTTAACGAGGCTTGACAAGTCTGATGAGTTATATTCAACACGCTCACATCATCATTAATTTTTTTTTGGCTGACAGAGCCAAAGGCATTGGAAGAAAGAACTGAAATAGTCATTAATAAAAACTCAAGACAAGGCGAATAGCTACTTTATATTTTATAGAAGAAGAAGTTTGAAATAAAGCCTAAAACGATTCGAGACTATAGTCAGGTTTATTTAATAAAGCAGTAAATAAAGTCTCAACTAACCAAGGCTATGCACCAAATTCAACGTTTACTTCCGCTATTGTTATTCATGTAAATCTAACCGCAAGTTTATACTGTTGAACAAGCTTTTATTTGGGATTTCATGGAGGTATTACTGAAAAAGCAAAGCATGGCTTTCTCTCTACTGAGAGTCTTTTTATTGTATAAATGAAGTATTCGGCAAAGAATATTTGAACCTTGGGCTCTGAAGAATGAGTGAACAATTAATAACCATTCAATAAGCGGTAGTGAGACTGAATTCTTTCAAATTAGCATCTACCACATCACTTTTTACAACACACGTTAATTACAACTAATTAACAATAAAAGGCAGACAAAAAAACCAAGGAAAAATAAAGCTTAAATATCAATAGGATAATTTAAATTGTATCAAAATGTTAACGAAATCGCATTTTACAAAAATCAACCGAATGTGAATTTTTTGTTAAATGCGTATTTTTTGTACTACATTTTAATTCCTGATAAAAATTATCAGGCACCCTCAAACTAAATAATAAAAAAAGAAGGAATAGTATGAAAAATCAATACTTAAAATATATTGTCTCTGTATCGTTAGGCGCTTTGTCGTTAAATGCGTTCGCAGCAAATGACATTAAGATCAATGCGAAAACAGATAAAGGCGCAACAAGTTTTATTACCGGAAACTTAGGTAAGCTTCAAATAAAATCAGCGAGCTCTGCAATAAAAAAGGCCTTATCAACACATGCTCAATACCAACTCAATGGCAACGAAAATTTTAGTGTTAAAAAGCAATGGATAGATAAGCTTGGCAAACAGCATATTCGATTGAATCAAACCATTAACGGTTTACCTGTATACGGTACAAGTTTAACGATACATTCAACGATACAATCAAGCGGATTGCAAAGTACAACAAGTGAGAGCGATATTTATGCAGTGAGCGGTATTATGGCTTCGGCTAAACCGGCTGCAAATAAAAAGAAGCAACTTACGTCTGAAAAAAATGATGCAAAAAAGGTTAGAAAACTAGCTAAGAAGCATGGTGATATTATCACCGAACCTTCAAAAGCTTATGTTTATTTACCTCTTTCTGAAGAAACACTATTAACTTGGAAAGTTGAAGTTGAATGGAATAATGGCGGTGATGATTTTGGTCGTGATATTCTATTTTATGATGCGCAGTCTCTAACGCTGTCAACTCGTCATGCACAAGTTCATAGTGCTAAGAATTGGAAAACGTATGATCTACAAAATCAAAACCAGAACTATGCACCTGGTGCCTTACGCTGTAGCAACAACCAAAATTGTGGTGACTCTTCCGCGCAACGAGCACACGATGGAGCTTCTAAAGTTTATGATTACTATAAAAGTCGCTTTAATCGCAATGGGATCAACAATAACGACTTAACCATGGTTTCTAGTGTTCACTTAGGTAACAATGTTGCAAATGCCTATTGGACCGGTAGTCAGATGTTATACGGTGACGGCGATGGACAAACTCTTGCTGACTTAACATTAAGTTTCGATGTGATCGGGCATGAGTTAACTCATGGCGTTACTCAATACACGGCAGGATTAATCTATAACAATGCCTCTGGTGCATTAAATGAAGCTTGGTCTGATATTTTAGGTGTCGCCTCAAAAGCCTATCGAGATGGAACAACTCAAGGTGATTGGTATTTAGCAGAAGAAAGCTATACGCCGGGAGTAAGTGGCGATGCTATGCGTTATATGAAAAACCCAACGCAAGACAACTATTCAAAAGACTGGTGGCCAGAACGCATTCCGTATACAAGTAACCCAAATAATTCTAATGACCAAGGTGGCGTACATGGTAATTCAGGTATTGCTAACTTGGCGTTTGCATTATTAAGTGATGGTGGCAGTCATCCCCGTAATAAGTCGAATGCGCAAGTACCTAGTATTGGTCTGTTAAAAGCAGAACAAATATTCTATCGCGCATTAACTACCTATATGAATCAAAGCACTAACTTTGCTGGTGCACGCAGTGCTACCGCACAAGCAGCACAAGACTTATATGGCTCTGGGGAAAAAGAGGCTGTTGAAACCGCTTGGTGTGCTGTAGGAGTTGGTACATGTCCAGATATAGGTGGTGGCAGTGAAACCTTGCAAAATGGTGTCGCTAAAACAGGTATTTCAGGAGGCGAAAAAGCGGAGAAATTCTTTACTTTAGACGTTCCGTCTGGCGCAACTAACCTTGTCTTTACTAGCGCTGGAGGCTCTGGTGATGCGGATCTTTATGTGAAATTTGGTAGTGAACCAACATTAAATAGTTATGACTGTTCAAGTACAACCGCTACAAGCAATGAAACTTGCAGTATCTCTAATGTACAAGCTGGCACATACCATGTAATGGTACAAGCATGGAACCAAATTAGTGGGGTGAGTTTAACCGGTAGTTTTGACACTAGCACTGGGGGTGACTTAGACCCTATTGATGTTAATGCGTCTAATGTGAGTGTCACTCAAGGCAATTGGACTCGATACACTTACGTGCTTCCAGCCGGTTATAGTGATATGACAGTGTCGACTTATGGGGGTACTGGCGATGCAGATTTATATGTGACTTTTGGCACACAATCAACATCAAGTAACTATGATTGCCGTCCGTATCTCAATGGCAATGATGAAAGTTGTGATTTTCAATCACCCGCAGCTGGCACTTGGTATTTAGACCTTTATGGATATAGTAGTGCCTCAGGTATTACCTTACGAGTACAAGCAAATCCGTAAATATTACTGTTAGTTTTAATGAATGAAGGACAGCTAGTCGCTGTCCTTTTCTGTTTTATATAAAGCTTTGGCACGCAGTGATATTTAACAAGTAAAAATCAACAAACAACCAAAGTAACGCATACATCTCCCTTTCGAATTTTTATCTCACTCAAGCAATTAAATTATGTGAAGAACAGCAAACACAAATCATAACGCCAATTATCAGACAGCAAATTACCTACGCAATTTTGGGAGCTTAGCTCTGATAATAAAAAGACCAAAGTACAATAAGTACTTTGGCCTTATAAGAAATATAAATAATTCAATAAAAAATATTACTTTGTATAAGCTCTCGGCATATCACTTTGCGTTGTATAACGCTTTCTTAATGCGTCATGGCGGCTTTGAGTGCTACGCTCTACTCCGTCAATCCACATTTTCTCTACATGTGTGCTGAGCTCAAACGGATCAGCACTCCATAAGACTAAATCGGCTTTTTTACCAACGGCAATGCGCCCCGCATCAAAGTTAAAGGCATCAGCAACATTTGCTGTAACCGCCGCGAGTGCTTGATCTTTCGAGACACCATTAGCCACTGCTACACCTGCATCAAATCGTAATTGATATAAATTATGTGTATCACCATTAACTTTAAATGCTACCGTTACACCAGCATCCATTAATATTGAAGCACTGTTCAAAGACTGATGAAGCGCATCAAAACTAGGTAAATTGTCGATAGTGCCAATAATCACAGGGACGTTTGCTTCAGCCAATTGGGGAGCAACCCGAACAGCATCGCCTGCATCAACAATCACTAAATCAAGATTAAAATCTTGTTTTAATTTAAGTAGAGCTAAGATATCAGTTGCTCTATCAGCATAGGCAATTAATGGTTTTTCGCCCGCTAATAACGCATTGATCACTTTCTCGTCACGCTTAAGATCTTTTGCTTCTTTTTTCTTATCTTTATCTTTTTTTGATTCAGCCAATTTTTGTTTGGCTTTTGCTAAGGCTTTTTGGGCATCTTCAAATTTGTTATGCAATTTTTGTAATGTTAGTGCGCGTGAACCTCTACTTTTTGAACCAATATCAACAATAACAGCAGAGTTTGTTTCAACAATACTGTCTAACTCACCTGAAAGATCGGCAACAAATGCTTGGCCTTTAAACATGCTCTCACCACCGCTTGGTGTAACAACATTCGTAGTAATACCGCCTTTTCGACTATATGCAATCGCGGCTGATTTCGAGTTAAAAGCAGTGCTGGCATCAAAAGTGATATCGGCTTTTTTATCACCGCCATCACGTGTTCTCGATACTGCAGACACTTCAACTAACCCCAAAGTGTTCATTGAACCAATTAGCCCTGGTGTTAAAATTTTCCCCATCGCATCAATGATTGAATCAGCAGTAACAGATTCAGGGTTAATCGCAGTGATCACCCCGTTATCTATCACCACAGTGGCATTCGTTAACACCCCCTGCTCAGTAACGGTATGAACAGTTGCATTAGTGATCGCTATACTCTGTGCATAAACAGAAGAAGCACAAGTAAGTGCTAAAGCGATAAGTGACGATTTAAATACTTTCATAATGTTTACCCCTTTCCTTACTCTTGACCTAACATGAAATCACTTTTCGCTTGATATTTTTCATCAAAACGATCGTAAACCTTTGCACCATCTACAAATACTTGCTCTGCTTGTGCATAAACACTAAATGGGTTTTGGTTCCATAAAACCACATCTGCATTTTTTCCTTTTTCTAAACTCCCTGTGGTGTCAGCTATACCTAACGATTTTGCAGCATTTAAGGTGATCCACGTTATGGCATCTTTCGCTTTTAAATCAAAACCATTTTCATTGGCACGATACATAACTTTACCCGCTTCTTGATTTAAGCGTTGAATAGTCGTACTTGAGTCTGAATGAACCACTGCGCAAGAGTTTTTCTTAGCATCAACAATAGCGACATTCTCTTGTACCATATCGTAAGCTTCCATTTTAAAGCCCCACCAATCTGGCCACATTGCCGCGCAGTTATTATTTTCTGCTAATTTATCCGCAATTTTGTAGGCTTCAATTGCATGATGAAAAGTACCAGAGTGATAATTAAATTCTTTTCCTAAATCAATCATCATCGCCATTTCTTCGGCTTTATAGCAATGATTATGAATCAAAATTTCGCCATCAAGCACACCTTTTAAGGTATCTAATTCGATATCGCGAGTAGGCGCTTTTGGATTTTTACCTGCGGCATAATCAGCCTCATATTTATCCCATGCACGTTTGTATTCTGTCGCTTCACTCCATGCCATTCGATATCCAGCCATGTTCCCCATCCGTGTGGATGGCGAGACTTTCTTACCACCATAAACACGTTTTGGGTTTTCGCCACAGGCCATTTTTAAACCATAGGGGGCATCTGGAAATTTCATGCCTTGCATAGTATGACTTGGTACATTTCGTAACGTTACGCCACGGCCACCAAATAAATTGGCTGAACCAGGTAGAATTTGTAAGCTAGTGACTCCACCGGCTCGCGCAGCTTGAAAGCCGGGATCTTGTGGCCAAATACTGTGTTCAGACCACACTTCAGAAGTATTGGGTTGTGTTGCTTCGTTGCCATCAGAATGCGATTCGGCTGAAGGGCTAGGATACACACCTAAATGGGAATGCACATCGATAATCCCCGGCGTTACCCACTTACCTGTGCCATCAACTTCAACAGCATTAGCTGCCGTTAAGCTTTGGCCTACTTGTTCAACTTTACCGTTATTCATCAAGACATCAGCATTGTCTATACGTTCACCAGTCCCGGTTAATACTGTCGCATTTTTAATGAGAACTGTTTTATTGGGCAAAACTTGGTATGTGCTTGGATAAGGGTTTTTATTAATAACAACTTTTTCATCCTGCTTTTCTGATTGCAAACAACCAGTTAATGAAACAGAAATAGCCGCTACCAATAATGATGGTATAAACTTTTGCATGTGAGAGTTCCTAATAAGTATTGGCATATGCCCCATCAAAAAAATCGATGAGTTTTATTCTTCTTATGACTGTTGCCACATTATTATGATTGAAACCTTTCGACAAGTTTCTTGGTAGAGAAAATACCTAGACTGCGGTGAATGGTAAAATTGTAACGACGAACGACTATTTTTTAGAAAGTAAGTTAGGGCGTGTTGGCCTTTGTTGACTGATTAAACAAAGATAAACATGCTCTAGTGTTTTTTAAACCAACGTTTAAATTTATCTCTACGCAATAACAGTAAGATAATGCTAACTATTAGGTAAATACTTGGTTCCGTAATGTCGGATTTTACCGACCAATAAAAGTGTACTCCAACAAGTAATAAAGCAGCATAAACCATGTGGTGAAGTTTTTGCCAAGCTCCCCCCATTTTCCGCTTAAGTACTGTCATTGAAGTAATAGCTAAAGCCAGTAAAGTGACAAATGCCAGCATACCAACCGTAATGTATGGCCGTTTGATAATTTCATTGATAAATAACTGAAAATCAAACTGTACTTCAAACGCCAGGAAACTCATCAAATGAAATAACGCATAAGCAAAACTATAAAGACCTAATAACCTTCGAAATTTAAGTAGCCAAGACAGTTTAAAAAACCGGGCAGAAGGAGAAATAAATAAGCTCAGTATTAATAGATTAAAGGCACCAATTCCAGTGAAATTCAGCACTGCTTCTACGGGATCTGCCCCTAAACGGTCGGTTATTGCGCTCCAATAAAGGTTGCATAACAAGCCAAGACTAACACTATGGATGAATGCTTTAACGATAAAAACAGTGTGCTTAGTGTTGAGTTTAAAGGTCACTAATAATTTTTCCGCAAATCGACATTTTTATACAAATGGGCAACCTGCTCACCGTAACCATTAAAGGGTAAAGTATCAATGCGATTTCGAGCAAATAAACCACCAGTGGTGATCCTGCGCTCACTCGCTTGACTCCAACGAGGGTGATCAACCTTAGGATTTACATTGGCATAAAATCCATATTCGCGTGGTGCTAAAATATTCCAAGTAGTGGCAGGTCTTTTTTCAACCAGTTTTATTGAAACAATAGATTTAATGCTTTTAAAGCCATATTTCCACGGCACAACCAATCTAATAGGTGCACCATTTTGTGCGGGTAAGGTTTTACCGTATAAACCGACACTAAGAAAAGTCAGCGGGTTCATTGCTTCATCAAGTGTTAAACCTTCAACATAGGGATAATCTATGCCTCCGCCAATTCTACGACTTGCCTGTCCGGGCATTTGCTTGGGATCATAAAGGGTTTCAAAGGCAACATACTTTGCTTTGGTGGTCGGCTGTGCTTTTTTTATCAACTCGGCTAGTGGAAAACCAATCCAAGGGATCACCATTGACCAAGCTTCAACACAGCGCATCCGATAAATACGTTCTTCTAGTGTTAGTATTTTGTATAGGTCATCATAATCAAGGGTTATATTTTTATCGACTTCCCCTGAAATAGTAAGCTGCCAAGGTTTTACGATAAATTTTTGCGCATTTTCTTTTGGGTCACTTTTTGACGTGCCAAACTCATAAAAATTATTATGACTAATCACCTTCGCTTCAGGTGTTAATATTTCATCGCTTTTAAAGGTGGTTTTAGCCGATAAAGGTGAAGTAACAAATGATGGTGATTCATTACCTGAAAACCAATCGGCCTGAGCATTAGCAGATAACACACTTGATGCTCCGACAAAACCGAGTTGCTTTAAAAAGGTACGACGTTGAAGGTAAACAGACTCATCTGTTACTTGATTTTCAGAAACTTGCCACGAAGATGGCTTTCGAGAAATATTTTTAATCATCATTGCTACTTTTCGGTCATAAAACGCGTGAGTGTTTTAATGCTAGACCCTAAAAGTAGCAAAATAATTCGAAAAAATTACTAGTATTGATCAGAAAAGTGATAAATTATCGAGCAAATTGTTGGATATATTGATTGATCACAGAGGATTCATATAACCAATTAACCTCTTGGTTTTCATCAACAATACGTAAACAAGGTACTGTTCTTTTTCCGCCTTTGTCGATCAGTTCTTCACGTAACTTTTCATCTTGATTAATATTTTTTAGCTCGATATTCAAACCACTGCGTTTCATTTCACGACGTACTTTCACACAAAATGGACAGGCAGGTAGTTGATATAAACTTAAATGAGCGGTACTAGAATCAACCTCAGCTTGAATATCTGCACTTCTTTTCGGTTGACGAGGGGAAAAAATAAAATCAAAAAATAAAATGATGCGACCAATAACCCAACGAAGAATAAACATAACAATACCTTATTTCACAACTAAGCAACAACAGCGCTACCAACATGAATTACCCTGTGGGGGCGCTAAAATTTAAGCGCGCGACTATAGCAAAAATGGCACTTATTTACTACAACCGCTTGTTTAAATATATAAGTAGATAATTAACTACCACATCAAATCATCAGGAATTTGATAATCAGCATATGGGTCATCTTCATCCACTTGATCAGCGGCCACTCTTTCGTTTTGCAGTAAAATCACTTGGCTATCTAATTCTGCAAGTTTGGCTGCCGTTTCAGCAGTAACAATATATGTGGTGTCATCCTGACCACATAAAGCTAACCGACCATTAACTAAAGCGCGGTGAGTAGTAGTATCTAAATAAAGCTTCTTGATTTTACTGCCAAAAGTATAATTATATTCAGATTCACCTGAGCATTGCTTAATTTGGTGATGCTGCAAAATCTGTAAAATTCTTAACTTTTGCTCTTTTTTCTCAAGCTGTTGTTTTTTCTCAGCATTAAGTGCGTTATCTCTTGCCTGCTTCTCTTGCTGGGACTTGGCTAAATCCTGTTTAACTTTTTCTTGCAAGGTTGCTTCAATTTCAACACCACTACGTTTTTGTTTATTTTTCTTACGCTTATCGCTGTTCGCCTGCCGAGCTTTTTGCTTTGTACTCAACCCAGCTTTTAATAATTGCTCTTGTAATGATGCCATTTTTACCTAATTTAAAATTATCAACTCACTTATGACAGTATTTTATCAACTAAAATGCGATTTAAAAGAGTTAACCTGCTTTATTCCATTAATTAGGGTTAATTTTGTTGTTGTTGCAATATTTTTAATTGTTCAGGGGTATCTAGATCGACAAAAGCAGTAGGCATATCTAACGTGATAAGTTTCTCTTGGTATTGATGGATCACCTTTTTGGCTCCACGCTGTTGATTCAATTGACTCAGAGAAGGAAAACAATAGCGAGGAAATATGACAGGAGGGCCGGTAACGACTTTATTCTCATTTAACATGGTGGCACTGACAATATTGTTAGGCGTTTGTTGCCATTGTTGATGACTGTGTTGTAAATCGAGAATAGTGAGCTGCCATTGATCAACTAAAATCAACATGACCGCATCAACTTCTGTTGAAATGCTTGATATACCTTTAGCAATAGAAGAAGACAGACCATTTTGCCAATTTTCATTAAGCACTTTTTTGATCGGTAAATGGCTAATTGCATCGTTCATCTCTTGTGCACGACACCCCAAAACACAGCTCACCTTGTCAGTGATCGCTAATGCCATTTCACATTGTCGAACTAATAAACTTTTGCCTTGATATTGTACCAATTGCTTGGCTTGCCCTAGTCGAGAAGAGCTACCTGCAGCTAAGATAATTACTTCAATTGTTTTATCCATTTGCGCCATAAAGAGCTTGCCGAGATGATTGATTTTAATTGCCATCATAACCTCACTAAAAAGCTATGCATAGTGCTGTAATTATCTATTAAAACTAAGGATTAAGTGGCTTAACACCAACAGAAAAGTTTGCCATGGCAATAAAGTATAAAACTGTCAGCTAAGGTAAAGTCTCTTTAAAAATAACATAGAAATTAAGGAGGTATTACCATACAAATGCCACGCGAAATGACCGAGTCAACACATTAAAACAACTACGACTAATCAAGCTATTTGCCTGATTAAAAATTACTTCACTAATCGGATAGGTGAAGTTTCTTCTAAAAGAGAGTCTTGAGGATCGTTTGATTGCGATGACTCTTTTTTAATATCACGTTCTTTATTCGCTTTAATCGGCACTTCTCGATGGACAGACTCCCCGTCTTGAAAACGATGATAACTAAAAGAGTCTAAGCCTATTTTTTGACAAAATTGATAAAAGCTTAAAAAATCTGTTTTAGTAAATTCTTCTCCATTCGTGGTTAATAAGCCATCAACATACATTTTATCGCCATTAATATTGCAATTGGCAATCGCTTGATAAGGTTTTCCGTATTCGTCAACCTTGATAGCTCGAACTGATTTCAGTTCAAAAAACCATTCGCCCACTTGAATATAACGAGAATGTGTCTGTGTCATGCTGTATTTGTAGGCATAGTGTTTCTAAGCCAACCCTTAGAGAATAATGAAAAAATTTACCGAGGCCTTCAACCTTAAAATATAATCCCTATATTATCAGTACTTGCAAACAACATATGAAGGCAAAAAAATAGAATTCAACAAAAATTAACAAAATTATTAACAAATTACCATTATTTACCTTATGGGACAAAGGATCATAAATAATATAGCAATAAGTTATTTTTCAATGTCAAATGATCTAAACAAAGCCTTGAAATGTGCTTTATAGCTAGATACAGTTAACCGATGAAAAACACTAAGCTTGCTTGTATCTTTCCAACCATTTTTCCGCATTAAAAGTAACAAGGTTAGTGTCGTCAAATAATTCGATGTAAACCTCCACTTGGAGGTTTTTTTATGTTTATCAACAAAAGCGCGATTGACGTTATAGTAATATGAGTAGGTGTCCTGTGAATGAAGAATTAGATTTAGATAAAATACGTGAGAAAATCACCCAACTTGACCAACAATTACTAAAATTATTTGCAGAGCGCCGTTCATTGACGCTAAATGTCGCAAAAAGTAAAGCTCATCAAATACGTCCAGTGAGAGATCAACAAAGAGAGCAAGAATTATTAATTCGTTTGATCAAACAAGGTAAAGAATACGGCTTAGACGCGCATTATGTTACCAGTGTTTTTCAAATGATCATTGAAGACTCTGTTTTAAACCAGCAAGCTTTTCTACAAACCTTAGCCAACCCAAATATTGAAATGCCGACGGTTAGTGTCGCCTTTTTAGGTGACAAAGGATCATACAGTTACCTCGCAAGCCATCGCTACTTCTCACGTAGAGCAGAAAAAATAATTGAATGTGGCTGTCAAAGCTTTGCTGATATCATGCAACAAGTGGAATCAGGTCATGTTGATTACGGCATGTTACCTATTGAAAATACTAGTTCAGGCAGTATTAACGAAGTTTATGATGTTTTACAACACACTAATTTATCAATCGTTGGTGAAATTACGCAGCCAATTGAACATTGTTTATTAACGGCAACCAACACAAATTTGGATAAAATAAAGACCATATATGCCCATGGACAACCACTAACACAGTGCAGTAATTTTCTTGATAAGCAACAGAATATGCGCATTGAATATTGCGAGAGTACCGCAGAAGCCATGGCAAAAGCATTTGAATTGCAAGATGAAACTGTCGCAGTAATAGGGAGTGAAGAAGGCGGCAAGCTTTATCAGTTACACGCCTTAGAAAAGTCGATTGCCAATCAAACCGAAAATCATAGTCGATTTATTTTAGTCGCTCGAAAACCAATAGATGTAGCAGAACAAATCCCCGCCAAAACCGCGGTAATATTAGCAACAGGACAAAAACCTGGTGCGCTTGTTGAGTGTTTAGTCGTGTTAAAAGATAAAGGCATTAACATGTGCAAGTTAGAATCTAGACCAATACAAGGAAGACCTTGGGAAGAAATGTTTTATATTGATGTTGAAGCCAACATCAAAAATATGGCACTTCAAGAAGCAATTAATGAGATCACCCCATTAACAAACTTTATCAAGATACTCGGGTGTTATCCTATTGAACATATCAGCCCAACGAATGTTCCCAGCAGTGAGATATAACATTAGGGCGTGTTGTTCTATAAAGCGTCAGTTCTTTCAAAAACACAGCAGGATTAGTTTTGATTGAACTCGAAGGGGAAATTTTTGCCGTATTAGCAGTATCATCACTGATTTAACAAACGCAAAAAGGAAACACGCATTGAAAAGGGCTTGATACTTCACGCCCTTAAATATTAAATGCCGAGCGATTATACTATTTCATCAACTTTCTCTTTTCTTAACCTAGCTAAACGGCAAGTAACAATAGCGATTAACATAACGAACAAAGCGGGCAAAGCGGCATAAAGCATATGGCTAACCATTTCAAATGCTGAAACACTGGTTAACACTAACGTGCATAAAGTCGGCAGGATCAACCAAAATGGGTGTTCGCTGGTACATAAATTTAACCCTTTCCCCATAATGATCACTGCTAATAAAGTTAACATTACCGCACTAATCGCAGTAACCAGCCCAGAATAATAATCTAAAATAAAAAAAGGATGAGGGTGTAAAAATTCAGGAACAGGTACTGTATTGCCAAAAGCGACTAACCAAACAAATGAAAATGCGATTAAACTACCTATATTAAACGACCAAAGCTTTTTATTAACTTTTAACAAAACTCACTTCCTGTACTTTCTTATTATAATTTTTGTAGCTCTTTTATATCGCAAGTTCACTTTTTAAGCAAGATGAATAAAAACCAAACTAAAACCAATTAAAAAGCATACAAAAATACTATAAATACCAATATTTACTTATGAATATTACTTTACAGAAAAATTAACTTATTGTTATGGTTGCTATAAAAATGAATGTTCTCATTCTTTTAATGTTATAAACAATTTTGGCAGTAAAGTAGGACTATCATTAAGTTATTATTTTTTCTCTTACTTTATGATTATTAAGATATAATTAGTAAAGTCAGGTATATTTATTTAATCTTCAATTTTTAGGGTATAAAAATGAAATTCTTAGCGTCAATTGTAGTTGTTATATTATTAGCTTGTGGTGGAGCCTTATGGTTTTTAGCTGGAGGGTCACTCAATGAATTTATAAAAGCACAAATAGAAAGCGAAGGGAAAAAAATTACTGAACAAAACGTTGTTGTTGACAGTGTAGATATTCAATTAACAAAAGGCGCGGGCAGTATTAAAGGCTTACGTATTGATAACCCAAAAAGTTATTCATATCCTCATGCGTTTTCTTTAGGTGAAGTCACACTCGATATCAACGTAGAAAGTTTAACAAGCGAACCTATTATTATAGATGCTATCATCATTAAAGATCCTAAAGCCTTTGTACAATTTACAGACTCAGGCAATTCAAATATTCAAGATTTGTTAGAGATCATTAAACGTAATGCGCCACAGTCAACCGGCAAAGATACAACTACTGATGATACAACTAGCGCAACGCCTGAGCCAAAATTAAGTGTGAGCAAAATAGTATTAGCAGGAACCGCCCTAACAGTTGACCTATCGGCATTAGGTAATAAAGAACATAAAGCAACACTTACAGATATTACGCTTAACGACATTGGTGGTAGTGCCGGTTTACCTGCAAGCGAATTAGGCAGTGTTATTATAAAAGAAGCGCTATCGGCAATCTGGCGTGAAACAAAGAAGACACAAAAAGAACAACTTAAGCAGCAAGCTACAGATAAATTGAAAGATAAAGCAAAGAAAAAACTTTCAGAATTATTCAATAAATCCTAAGCTTAGCAAATATAATAAAATGAAAAGGAATGAGTTAATGGTTTATCCAACTACTTTAAAAAAATGTTTCGCCTTGTATTTAGCTGTTTTCTCATTCTCCGTTTTTGCCGATGAATTTGAATTTTCAACATTCTTAGGTCAAATGTACAGTCCTGATCTTGTAGATTCAACGGGCAATAATCAACTTTCGGTAGAGTCAGCGACAAATTATGGCTTAGCCATAGCTTGGCAAGACTCACCTAATGGCCAAGGTCAAGTGATGCTTAATGCTGTTAGTCATGACTTTAACAGTGATACCACAGACGGTATCGAAACTTATTCATTAGATATTCTCTACGCCCACTTTAATGGCATTGCACAGTTTCGTCAGCAAAATTATGTCACTACAGTGTCTCTTGGATTAGGTGGTGCATACTTTGACACCAAGGATAACGAAGAGCTTTATCCTTCAGCAACACTCGCTTTTGGCACACGATATGAGTTTTCCGATGCTATCTCATTTATTACGGAATTAAGAGGTTATGCCAGTTTAGTTGATGACAAAGATAATATGTTCTGTACTGATGATGTCTGTCATGCTCAATTTGAAGATGCACTATGGATTGAGTCAACTATCTCTATCGGTATTGCGATTAAATTCTAATCCCTAAATGCTCTGCCCAAACCAAAGAAAATTAAATGGAATTTTCCGATCAAGATCAAAGCAAATTATGCTTAATATATTATAATTTTTACACTTACTCAGACTAAAACACCTAACATGGCAACAGATAAACAGTTAATTTACATCACCAATAAACAGGGAAAATATTGTTATATTAATGATGAATTTTGCCAGTTAACCGGCTATTCAAAAGAAGAATTATTATCGTTAGATAGCCATAGTATAACCCATTCACAAATGCCGAAAAGCGTAATTAGCGAGTTATCAAGTACACTCAATAAAGGCTTTTCATGGCAAGGTATATTAAGAATAAAAAATAAAGCCGGTAAAGACATTTGGTTAAGTGTTTTTATGACGCCCCAATATCAACAAGGTGAGATCATCGGCTATCAATCTATTAGCACCCTTGCTAATGAAAAACTCATCAATCAAGCCGCTAAAATATATTCAGCAATTAATCAACAAAACGCTCTAACCACCTTTGAATTAACCAAAAATCATAAATTTATATTTTTAGTGTTACTTTCTCTTTGCTCTCAGTATTTTATTTTTACTCACTTTGGTTTGTTAACTTCAATTTTAGTAGCCTTTGGCGCAGTGTCACCTATTGCTATTTTCTGGCAAGACATTATCCCCACAGCAATTCGCGCTCAAAAAATGCAAAAACTCTATGATTCAATCTCACGCAAAGTGTATTTTGGCAAAGGTACCGTAAGCATTTTTGATTTCAACTTTTCAATGATAAAAACAAAACTAAAGGCCGTTCTAGAGCGCACATTAGATGCAGCAAAACCCATCAAAAAAGTCATGAATAAAGTTGTTTTAGGCGTTGATGCCACCAGAAATAACCTTGAGCATCAAAGACAAGAAATGGCACAACTCACTGACGCTATGGAGCAAATGAAAGCATCAACTCATGATATCGCTAATAATACGGTCACTGCTGCTGCTGACATCGACAATACCTTTGAACAATGTGAAGAAGCACAACAAGGTATTTTTGATACTACAGATAAGATCAGAGCACTAACGAAAAAAGTAGAGTCTGCCTCTGAGTCAGCTATTTCACTTACCGATTCTGCTAATAATGTTGGTGAATTAATGCAAGATATTCAATCTATTGCTGATCAAACGAACTTATTAGCCCTTAATGCCGCTATTGAGGCAGCAAGAGCAGGTGAGCATGGCAGAGGCTTTGCAGTTGTCGCTGATGAAGTAAGAAACTTATCTTCTCGTACCCAAGATTCAGCTAAAGAAATTCACACGCGATTATCCTTAATGTTAGCAACGATAGAGGAATGGGTTGCATTAATGGCTAAAAATAAGGATGACGCAGAGTTTTGCTTACAAACAGCCGAATCATCCAATGAAAAAATTGAGAAAGTAGTCAAAAGCATTCAAAACGTTACTGATTCTGCTAATCAAATTGCAACAGCGGCAGAGGAACAAAGTGCGGTTTCTAGCCAAATAAATAATCATATTAGTGAAGTTAATCAAGCGTTAGCAAAAACATGGTCGCAAAACGACTCTGTGGCAGAGCAGATGACTGAACTTGAAAAAAGTGTTGAAGATATTGCCAATGTAGCGAATACTTTCATACCCAAATAATTATCTTTAAACGACAATCTGAGATCAAAATATGAAAAAGACATTAATCACAATCGCTAGCGTGTTATTAATTAGCGCTTGTGCTCCTGAAGTTGGTAGTAAAGACTGGTGCGCACAATTAAAAGAAAAACCTAAAGGTGATTGGTCTGCAAATGAAGCCAAGGACTACACTAAACATTGCTTATTCAAAAGTGATGATGAGTAATTACTATTTGTATCTAACAAGAAAGGTCATTCGTCATAGTTTTCTATGACAAATGACCTTATTCATTTCTATAGCTCGCAGCTTGCCTTTGATTTCTTCCAGACAACTGGCTCCCAATACTTTTCTTTGAATTTTTTAAAGCTCTTTTCTTTTAAAAATTTCGCTGCTAAATAATAATTAGTATTCGCTTGTACATCAATTTCTATGGGTTTAGATTGTTGAACTCCTCCTCCCCTTTTTGACAAGTAACGTTTGCTGATGAGTTCATGAAGGTGAACAATATGTTTTCCTGCCCTTAGTTTTAATGTTAATTTATCTCTCATAACACCATTACCGTCAACTTTATGTATAAATGCAGGAAATAGCATTTTAGCTTCAGGAGGTTCAAAGAAAATAGAAATTCGACCACAACCTTTTGAGCCAATACTGTCAGAAAACTCTTTTTTAGTACCAACATTAAGTTGATATTTCGGACGATATGTTTTTTCCGTCGATATGATAATTTTTTTATCCTTACCATAGCGGTTTAATACTAAGGATATCTCTCCTTCTTCCGCCTTCAGCTCAGATAAAACGCCATTAAAATTTTCAGAGGATAGCTTCTTATCGTTTATCATGACAATAACATCACCACTTTTAACTCCTGACCTTTCAGCCAGACTTTGAGGGCTAACAGCAATAACCTGCACTCCTGCCCCTTCATCAGAGTCAATTATCATGCCTAAATCTAAAATAGTCTGTTCCGTACCTTCTATACTAAAACTAACATTTTCAGGATTTTTCCCCGCTAACGCTTCTATTTGAGAGATGGCTAAAAGTGTATTGTCAATTTCTTTACCTAGCAACTCAACAAGTAGCTTAGACTCCGAAGTTAAATGTTTCGTTTCACTTGCAAGTACGTTTATGGTTGCCATAAAGGTAATCACGCTATAAATGATAAATTTCTTCATAGTTACTTCCTTTTATTAAATTCTTAATGGGTTATGGGTTAAAGGCAAGTTTGCATTTAGTAAAATCCCCTTGCGCTGCTTCCATAGTTTTTCTTTTATTGCCACACTTTCATTAACTCTGTAAGCTCGTTGAATTTTTAAATCAAGTGGTTTTAGCCTTGCTTGCATAAAACTTACTTGCTGTTTTGTTAACTTAATATCATTAATTGCAAATACCGTTAAAATTTGCCGTTGAAGTTCATTGTTTTCTTCAATCAAACTTATCAACAATGAATCTTGAGAAATAACCTTCTGATTTATAGGTGCAATAATATATGCATAAAATATTGCTATAGTGATAAGGCTCGCCGCTATAGCAACGCGGCTATATGACCAAAACAATGTTGTTGTTGATTGATTTTTTGTTGTTTTTCTAATCAAGCTATTCTCATTGTTTTGATATTCTTCTTTCAAGATTTCCCATGTAGCTTCAATATTAAAATCGGTTGTTTCTTGCATAACTTCATTAGTTAACTGCGCTCGAATTTCAGATAAATGTTCGAAACGTTTATTAGTTTTGGAACAGGAACTAACCTTATGATTATTATCTGTAATTTGCAGTAGCTGTTCATCTGATAAAGTCATAATATTTCTCCTTCCGTAATGCTATTTTTTTTTAGGGCTTTATAAGCCCTACTTAAAGTCACTTTTGAGAAACTTTCAGTTTTGTTAAATACATTGGCGATCTCTTTGTGGTTAAACCCTTCAATTTCATGAAGTACTAGGACAATCCTCGAAGTATCTGATAAATTGCTTAATAATTTATTCAAATCTTTACAAGTGGCCAACCAATGTTGATCAAAAAGATCATTAGTAATAAGTGATTTTTCTGTATCTTCATCAAGGAATTCAATTCTGTTTCTTCTTTTTAATTGATTAATTGTTTCATTAGATACAATTTTTTTTATCCATGGCACTAGTAAACTAAAATCCTTAAGTGAAGATATCTTTTCCATAATTTTAATAAAAGCGTCATGAACAACATCTTGGCTTAATGATTTATCACAGGAAATCCTAAATGCTAATGCATAGCATGCAGCCGCATATGTTTTATAAATTATTTCGAGTGCATTAATATCACCAGCTTGAGCTTGTTTAATAACTTTATTTGATACTTCCTTTTTAAAGCCTAAATAGTTTGGCATATATCCATTAATCTAAAATAGTTGTTATCTGTATAATAATGACAAATTAGAAGTGTAAACCGTTACAAATATCTTCATAACGGTTTATGAGGTAAACGTGAATGCAGTCTGTAAGAGGTTAATTAACTAACATTGACGAAATATCAGAAATTAAATGACCTTTAGGTCGCTCAATAATTCGCCCAGCTTCTTTATTATTTTTATATAAAATAATAGTTGGCGTATATTTAATGGCTCTATTATTTGCTAAGCCTTGAGGATCGCCTTTTTGATAATCAAGTGCAATTAAGGTTACTTCAATGTCAGGCTGATAATTGAGTAACTTCAATAATCTAGGTACTTCTCTTTCACTATCATGACACCAAGTACCAAAAAACACTTCCACACGAGTAGTATTAGGCCATTGCTTGATGAATGACATCTCTTGATTTGAGACCGTAAATTGTTCATATGATTCTAAAAATTGTGGGTGTTTTGAGAAAAGCACTTGCTTTGTAATTGGCCCTATCGATAACACGTTATGCTTGGGTGTATTAACACAACCCGCAAGTAAAGTTAACATAGTCAATCCAGCTAATAGCTTAATTGCGTTGCTCATTTTCAGATACCGCTTAATGTTTTTTCAATTCGTTAGCCTTTAATAACATAGCCTTACTTTCTTGTAAAAAGATATCGGCATAATCACCAAACCAATCAGAAACTTGATTAAACATAGTTACAAACGCTTCTTTGTCAGACATTTCAACATCTTCTAGCAGCTCTAAAAACCGATAAGCAAACCGCTTCATCATTGCAATATTTTCACGGTTAGAAAAAATAATATCTGTATATAAAATAGGATCTTGAGCAAACAACCTTCCAACCATGATCAGCTCTAAGCGATAGATAGGTGAGCTCATTTCAACTAATTGTGAAATATCCGCCCCTTCAGTCATTAAATGGTAACCATAAGCAATAGTAGAAAAGTGACGCATTACCTGTACCATCGACATGGCTTGGTCATGTGCTTGGGCATCCACAGGATAAATTTTTGCTCCCCACACCTGAAATTGCTCTAACAACCAATGGTATTTCTCCGGTTCGCGTCCTTCACATGCGATAATGGTTTGCTTTATTAAACCTGACACATCAGGGCCAAACATAGGATGTAAACCAACAACAGGGCCAGTATGGACTTTCATCATTTCATATAAGGGCGACTCTTTAATACTGGTAACATCAGATAAAATGCAATCTTTAGGTAAACTTGCTAGTTTTTGAATAATATTTGCTGTTAATCGAATAGGTACAGCCACAATCACAACACTGCTATTTGCTAATATCGCGTCACTCTTGGGCCAGTCGTCATGCTCTAATGAGACAACCTGATAATGAGAACGTTTGAATAAGTCGACAAATATTCTGCCTAACTGCCCTTCGCCACCGACAATCACTACTTTACGACATTCTGGATTTACACAGCGATAACCACTAGCATCTTGACTCACATAAGAGTCACGCATTAAACGTCGCAATACATCTTCAATTAACTCTGGTGAAATGCCGGCTTCTATTGCTTGCTGCCTGCGCATCGCAATTAACTTAGCTTCTCTTTCAGGGGCAAAAATAGGCATACCTACTTGGCTTTTCAGTGCGCCTACTTTGGTAGTAACAGCACGGCGTTTTGCCAATAACTCAACAAGTTGGCTGTCAATTGTATCAATTTCATCCCTTAATACTTTCAGCTCTGGCTCAATGTTTTTATTATCCATTTAATTATTCTTACGTTAAGTCAATAAAAGGTTTACTCATTAATTCGGCTTTTTAATACGTGGCGTAACTTTGCTTCGCCTTGTGCAAATAATTTCTCTGTGGTTTCAAAATCGATACAAGCATCGGTAACTGATACGCCATATTTTAGTTCACTCTGCGGTAAATCAGCACTTTGATTCCCTGCATGTAAATGACTCTCTAACATTATACCAATGACAGATTTATTCCCTTCGCATATTTGATTAAACACATTCTCGGCAACCAATGGTTGTCGTTGATAATCTTTACTTGAATTACCATGAGAACAATCGATAACAATACCTAGCTCTAATTCTTGTTTCGCTAAGTCTTGCTCGCAAATGGCAACATTAACTGAATCATAATTCGGCTGTTTACCACCACGTAGAATGACATGCCCATCAGGATTACCTGACGTTTTAATTAAGGCCACTTGCCCTTGGCGGTTTATTCCCATAAAACGGTGAGATGATGCGGCTGACTGCAAAGCATTAATCGCGACATCTAAGCTACCGTTGGTTCCATTTTTAAAACCAATAGGCATAGATAAACCTGAAGCCATTTCCCTGTGGGTTTGAGACTCAGTGGTTCTTGCGCCAATGGCTGACCAACTAAATAACTCTGCTAAATACTGCGGGCTAATTGGATCAAGTGCTTCAGTGGCTAACGGTAAACCCAATTCAGTCAAGTAGATAAGTAGCTCTCTTGCTTTTCGCAAACCGCCTTCAACATCAAATGAACCATTCATGTGCGGATCATTGATTAATCCTTTCCAACCGACAGTGGTGCGAGGTTTTTCAAAATATACTCGCATGACAACATAAAAGGAATCTGGATACTTATCTTGAAGCGCTTTCAGCTTTCTCGCATATTCTTTCGCTGCTCCAACATCGTGTACTGAACAAGGGCCGCTAATAATAAGCAAACGATGGTCTTTTTTATGAATAATATTAGAAATTTCTATACGCGATTTTTTCACGAATTCTCGGCCACTTTCAGACAATGGCAATTCTGCACGTAACTCATCAGGCGTGATAAGTACTTCTTCGGCATTAATGTGAATATCGTTTAACGTGCTCTTATGAGTCTTTAGTGTGGTGCTAGTGTTAGACATGATTTTTCCAGTTGGTACACAATCTTTAATTAAAAATATAGGTTATAAAGTGCTATCGCTTACGTTTAGCAGTAAAAAAGCAGCTAAAAAAAATGACACTTCACCACTGAATACAAAAAAAACAAAATCGTAAAGAATTATTTACTGCAAACGTAATGAATATTTTACATATTATTTTACCTATCGGAAAGTGTTTTTTAACAAATTTAAAGGTCTTTAAAATCGATGAAAAGCAACCTAATGAAAATTGAACTCGACGACACAACCCTAGTGACTTCCCTTTATCAGTAACTTTTGCGCACACCATAGCGTAAATAAAAGTAAAAAAGTGTGAATAAAAGTAAATAGAGATAATGATACCTGCCAACTTAGCAGTCAGCAAAAGGGCAATTAACACGAACAATACGCCGGCAATTTCACTATGCCTTCATCAAAGGCGTTGACTCTTATTTTTTGGCACTACAACAACATTCTGCCCGCTAATAAAAAAGCGCCCTAAGGCGCTTTTTAACAGTTTAAAACTGGAGTTATGGGTTAACCATGAACAATTCTGTTAGCAATTAAATTATCAACTACAGCAGGATCCGCAAGTGTTGA
This sequence comes from Colwelliaceae bacterium 6441, assembly GCA_040779345.1. Classification (GTDB taxonomy): domain Bacteria; phylum Pseudomonadota; class Gammaproteobacteria; order Enterobacterales; family Alteromonadaceae; genus Thalassotalea_H. Next base: position 167,170 of record JBFONU010000003.1, read on the forward strand.
TGTATCGCCTAAGGTGTCTAAATCATTTTCCGCAATTTTGCGTAAAATGCGACGCATAATTTTACCCGAACGTGTTTTAGGCAAACCTGGCGCATATTGGATATAATCAGGCTTAGCAAAACGGCCTAACTCTTTAGCAACAAATTCTGTTAACTCTTTCAATAGTTCATCAGACTCAGAAGCGTTCCCCATTAAGGTCACATAAGCATAAACACCCTGCCCCTTAATTTCATGAGGATAACCAACCACAGCCGCTTCTGCTACAGCAGGATGAAGCACTAATGCACTTTCGATTTCTGCGGTTCCTAAGCGATGACCTGAAACGTTAAGTACATCATCTACACGTCCTGTGATCCAATAAAAACCATCTTCATCACGTTTAGCACCATCACCGGTAAAGTAATTTCCTGGGTATTGGCTTAAATAAGTTTGATAGAAACGATCATGATCGCCATAAACCGTTCGTAACTGCCCAGGCCAACTGCCTGTCATCACTAATAATCCTTGACTTTCACCTTCTAAGGTATTGCCGTCTTTATCAAATAATGCCGGTTGAACTCCAAAGAAAGGCTTACCCGCAGCGCCGGGTTTCATATCAACAGCACCCGGTAATGAAGTGATTAAAATACCACCGGTTTCAGTTTGCCACCAAGTATCCACAATTGGACAATTAGACTTACCAACTACTTCATAATACCAATGCCACGCCTCTGGGTTAATTGGCTCACCAACGGTTCCAAGAATACGTAGTGATGATAAGTCAGACTGATTGACCAAGTCATCTCCTACACTCATTAATGCGCGAATAGCTGTAGGAGCGGTATAAAATACATTAACTTTGTGTTTTTCACATACTTGCCAAAAACGTCCTGCATCCGGATAAGTCGGTACGCCCTCAAAAACTAAAGTCGTAGCACCATTTGCCAACGGGCCGTAGAAAATATAAGAATGACCTGTTATCCAACCCGCATCCGCCGTACACCAATAAATTTCACCTTCTTTATAATCAAAGACATATTTATGTGTCATTGCTGCGTATAACGAATAGCCGCCACAAGTATGTAGCACACCTTTTGGCGTTCCTGTTGAGCCAGATGTATATAAAATAAATAATGGATCTTCAGCGTCCATTACTTCTGGTTCGCAAACAGCAGGTAAATTTGCCACGGCTTCTTGATACTTAATATCGGTTTTATCATTCCAAGCAACATCACCACCTGTGCGCTCAACAACAATTACTGAATGTACGTTTGGACAATCGGCAACCGCAGCATCAACATTAGCTTTGAGAGGGATAACACGACCACCACGTAAACTTTCATCAGAGGTGATCACAACTTGACAGTCAGCATCAATAATACGAGAACGAATCGCTTCAGTAGAGAAACCACCAAAAACAACAGAATGTACCGCACCAATTCGTGCACAAGCTAGCATTGCATAACCAACTTCAGCGATCATCGGCATATAAATACACACACGATCGCCTTTTTTAACGCCACGTTCTTTTAATAAATTGGCAAAACGACACACATGATCATGCAACTCTTGATAGGTAATTTTCGCATCGTCAGCAGGATCATCACCTTCCCAAATAATGGCAACATCATTCGCTTTAGTTGCTAAATGACGATCAATGCAGTTATAGCTAACGTTTAATTTACCACCAGAAAACCATTTAATATCCGCAGTTTTAAGATCAACTTCTGACACTTTATCCCACGGTTGATACCAGTCTAAAAATTTTTCAGCTTGCTCAGCCCAAAAAACATCAGGCTGTTCAATTGATTGTTTGTACATGGCATCATAAGTAGCAGTGTCGATATGAGTATGCGCTTTAGCTTGCTCTAAAATGGGATAGCAGCTTTTCAGTTCTTGCATGATAAATCCTTCAATTCCAATTTTAATAATCTGTAATTAGTCTTATTTACGATTCCAACCGAGTTAAGTTGAACAACAAAAATAATATTATTGTTAATGATAATGGCATTATCATATAGCAACTAAGTTCGTTCGCCTACTCAACTAAAGTCGAATAAACAGGTAGTTTTCTTTTTATAGTGGTTAAACACTAACATCTTAATGAGGTAATGACAACGCTGTCAATTATTGATATTTCTATTAAACATACAATTGGTTGAATAGACAAACAGCGCTAAAAATCGGCCATTAAAGCAATAAACTCTTTCTTTTCTATATAATTACCATATTTTTTTTCAAAAATAACTTTTTTGACCTACATTTGATATTAGATGTTTACAAAAGGGCTTTTGCAAAAGTAATTTATGAATATTCTCAATCAATTATCGATATCAAAAAAGATTTATTTAATCCCCATCATAGGCACGATAAGTTTTGTCGTTTATTTATCATTATCGACAATAACCGCAAACAACAATGTTCGTTTATTGTCTGAAGCAAGAGATGTTCAATTTCCTGTTGTTCAATACTCAAAAGAAGTCTCTGTTTCTATTGTTCGCATTTCAGAAATGCTTAATAGTGCAGTAACTACGGGTGAAGAAGACGCTATAGATGCTGCAAATGAATTAGCTGATACGATTAATGCGCTGATCAATAAAATAGGACAAAGTCATCCTAAATTTTCTGCTGATAAACAGCAGATACAGCAGCAATTTTCTGATTATTTTAATCAAGCCAAAGCTCTCTCTTTAGGGATGATTAACGAAACAATCGATTACTCAAAACTGCCAGAAATGGGGAAATCGATGAACCAATCTTTTGAGAAAGTAACCAATACGGTTAAACAATTCAACATCCGCAATGTTACCGCCTTTGAAAATAGTATTAAACAAGCCAATGACTCCGCAGAGAGCTTACTCACTACCGGCTTTATCATGGGAATTATTACCATAGCACTATTATTTGGCACCGCTATTCCAATTATTTCAGGCGTTCGCACATCATTATCCAGTGTCATTGCTTCTCTAAGTGACCTGGCTGATGGAGAGGGTGACTTAACCGTTCGTTTGAAAACAAATACCAAAGATGAAGTAGGTGAGCTTGTCGTTTGCTTCAACCGCTTTATCGAAAAACTACAAAATACCATCAAACAAGTTGTCGATATTGCTCTGCCATTGTCCGGTATGGCATCAACAGTCAGCTCTACAGCAGAAGAAACTAACAATATTACCTTGGTACAACAAAAAGGTGCAGAAAATACCAAAGATGCCGTTGAAAGTCTTAATATTAGTGTGAGAAGTGTCGCTGATAATGCAGCACAGGCTGCTGTAGCCGCCACCCAAACCTCACAAGTTTCCACACAAGGTGCAGAAGTTGTCTCGGCAACCGTTAATACCATTCACCAACTTGCTCAAACAGTTGAAAGATCTTCAGATGTTATTGATCAACTCGATAATGATGCTAACCAAGTCGGTGCGGTTTTAGATGTTATCCGTGGTATAGCTGATCAAACCAATTTATTAGCACTTAATGCTGCAATTGAAGCCGCCAGAGCAGGCGAGCAAGGACGAGGATTTGCCGTTGTTGCTGATGAAGTAAGAACCTTAGCGTCTCGAACCCAAGACTCTACTATTGAAATTCAAACGACCATTGAAAAGCTACAAGCTGCAGCAAAAGAAGCAGTAAATGCCATGAGCAGCGGTAAAGAGTTAGCGGATAATAGTGTTGAACAAGTCAGTCAAGCAGGAAAATCGCTTGATGAAATTACAACCTCAGTCGCTCAAATTAATGCCATGACTGAAGATATTGCTAATTCAACTGAAGCACAATCAGAGTCAGCAGCAAAAATTGTCTCTCATGTTGATGAGATCAGTCATAGCACCCAGCAGACTCATGATGCTTCAGAAGAATTAGCGGGGGTCAGTAGTGAATTAGCCCACCTAGCAAATGATCTAGAAGTTATCGCCAAAGGTTTTAAAGTTTAAACCGAATTATAAAACATGAATAAAATTTAGTTGTCATTCCTCATCGCTGTACCAGAGGAGCACTATTCACTAGGAGCTTAATAATATGAAAAAGAAATATATATGTGCTGTTGCTATATCACTACTTTATATTCCGCATAGTTTCGCCGACATAGCCTTTAATGGCTTTGCTTCGATACGAGCTAGTCAAGCGAGTTCAGATAATGGCTTAACGCCTTTCCCTGAATTTAAAGAAGGTGAAATCGATTTTAAAGGGGAATCCTTGTTTGGTCTCCAAGCAAGAGCTGATTTGGGAGATGGCTTATCCGCCACCATTCAAATGTATGCTGAAGGTGCCCAAGATTTTAAATTAGATGCACGTTGGGCATACTTGTCTTATCAAGCTAATGATACCCACCGAATTAGTGCCGGACGTTTTGCGAACCCTATTTTTCACCAATCAGAATATGAAGTTGTAGGTTATGCTCATAATTTTTCACGTTTACCTAAATCGGTATATTTAGATTTTGAATTTGCCACCATTGAAGGTATCGCTTTAGATAGCTCTTTCGACGTAGGTGATAACACCTTAACCACAAAATTACTTTATGGTGGCTGGCAAGGTGAAGTTTATATTGCTGCATTAAACCAAAACATCCCTTTAGGTTTTAACAATATAATCTCATTTAATGCGACCTATGCAGGTGACTGGTGGAGCATTTTCGGTGGTGCTTTCACTACTGAAATTGATGGAGCTCAATTTGATCAACAAGCACTCGGCGCATTTACCGCTGGCGGTATTGCATTAGCTCGTCAAAATGGTGCCAACGATGCTGATGTAAACACGTTTAATGACGCCATAATGTGGGATACAAAAGACGGAATCTATAGTTTTGCCGGTTTTAATGTTGATTACAACGATTGGATTGTTGATTTTGAATACGCTTATTATGGTGTAGATGAATCAAGTGATGGCTATAACGACACTTGGTTTTTTGCTTTAGGTAAAAGGTTTAATGACTATGTGATCACCATTCACACTGAAGAGTTTAATCAAGAAGCTGACTTTTCTGTATTTAATCAAGTAAAACATCCTATTCTCAAAGCGACAGCCCAAGGAATACAAACCTCATTAGCTGCCAGAGAATTTGATGGCAGTGGCATATCATTAAGGTATGATTTCCACTCAAACGCCGCCTTTAAATTTGATTATTTTAAAGGTCAAGATTCACGTGCTGCTGTTGGTGATTTCACGATTATTTCAGCTGGTGTAGACTTAGTTTTTTAGGAGAAAGTGATGATAAATGTTAATTCAGTCATATTCTTAGCATTAAGTTTAATCGCTTTGAATACACAAGCCGTAACTGTAATTGTGCATCCTAATAATGCCAATGCTTTAGATGCAAAAACGATAAAAAAGATATTCTTAGGGAAAAGTAAAAAATTTACGGATGGAAGCCAAGCTCTCCCTATCGCTTTAAACGGAGGGGAAACGCGAGAGCAATTTTTAAATAAGGTGATTGGTAAATCAGAAAGCCAAATAAAAGCTTATTGGTCAAAACTAATATTTACCGGTAAAGGGCAAGCACCAAAGTCGGTGGATTCTGATGCAGAGGTCATTGAGCTTGTCAGTAAAAACCCCAATTTAATTGGTTATATTAGTGACGGAGCAGTTGACAGTTCGGTTAAAGTTGCAATGAAATTTTGATCGACAATAATCTGTACTAAGACAATAATGTAAGCATAAATAAAAAGCCTGAATAATGAACTTATTCAGGCTTTTTTTGATCATCAAACTTGAGTAAAAAATTTTACTTTTTAGCCAACTTCTCTTTGATACGTGCAGAACGACCTGAACGCTCACGAAGATAGTAAAGTTTAGCTTGACGAACATCACCGCGGCGTTTGACTTCAATTGAGTCAACGATTGGGCTATGTGTCTGGAATACACGTTCTACACCAACACCGCTCGAAATTTTACGAACAGTGAACGCAGAATTGATGCCGCGGTTTTTAATCGCAATAACCACACCTTCATAAGCCTGAAGACGTGTTTTATCACCTTCTGTTACTTTAACTTGCACAACTACCGTATCGCCTGGTGCGAATGCTGGTAAGTCTGTTTTCAATTGCTCTTGTTCGAGCATATCAATAATTTTACTCATAATACCTTCTTCCTAGGTTTCACAGTCATCAACCGTTTTTTAACTTGTCACTACGTTTAATAGTGTCAAGCATTTCAACTTGTTCCGCTGTCAGAGCTAGGTCAGTTAAAAGTTCTGGTCTTCTAGTCCACGTTCTTTCTAGTGACTTAAATTGCCGCCATTGCTTTATATGTGCGTGATTACCACTTAGTAGCACTTTGGGTACTGACTTCCCCTCATCGGTTCCATCATCAAAAACTTCTGGCCTTGTATAATGCGGACAATCGAGCAAACCATCTGAGAAAGAATCTTGCTCAGCAGATTGATTATGTCCTAAAACACCCGGCACAAAGCGTGCTACGGCATCAATTACGTTCATTGCAGGGAGTTCACCTCCACTTAAAACATAATCTCCGACAGACCATTCTTCGTCGATTTCCGACTCGAGCAATCTCTCATCTATGCCTTCATAACGTCCTGCTATAAATATCAGTCGGTCATGATGTGCTAATTCGCGTACACCCGCTTGGTCCAATTTTCGTCCTTGAGGTGATAAATAAATGACCTTCGCTTTGCTACCACCATGAAGAGAAGCCTCATTATCTGCTGCTTTTCTTGCGGCTTGTATAGCATCTCGTAGCGGTTGTACCATCATTAACATGCCCGGACCTCCGCCATAAGGGCGGTCATCAACGGTGCGATGTCGATCATGAGTAAAGTCTCTTGGATTCCATTTCTGAAATTCAATCAACCCGTTACGGATCGCTCGGCCTGTCACCCCATACTCAGTAATTGCGTCAAACATCTCAGGAAAAAGGCTTATCACCCCTATCCACATTTTCTTATCGCTAAGATTGTTTTTTTCAACGCCGTCACTCAAGTTAGAAACCTGGGTCCCAGTCAACACAAATTTGTTTATTTTCAGCGCTTACCGATTGAACTACTTGTTCAAAAAGATACGGGATTAATCGCTCTTTTTTACCAAAGCCGTCATTTCGGTTAGCTTTTACAACCAATACATCGTTAGCGCCTGTTTCCATTAAATCGGAAACAGTACCAAGGTCGTAACCTTTAGTTGTCACAACTTGCATTCCCATAAGGTCACGCCAATAAAAATCACCATCAGGTAATTTGGGTAACGCGTCTTCAGTTGTTAATATTTCTGAGCCAACAAAAGCTTGCGCTTCGTCGCGATCATCAACACCACCAACTTTAACGATGAGTCCGTTGTTGTGTTTGCGCCAATCGGTAATTTCTACTGATTGTGATTTATTTCCTAATTTTAATGACCAAGGAAAATAGTCAAGTATGGCTTCTTGATCATCTGTGAATGAATGTATTTTCAACCAACCTTTAATACCGTAAACAGCGCCTACTTTACCAAGTGTGATTTCTTTAACTTCTTCCACGATAACTCCTAAAAACCTACCTTTTCTTATAACTAAGCTATTAAGCTGCTACTTGAGCGTCTTTAACTAACTTGGCCACACGATCAGATACTGTTGCACCCTGACCAACCCAATGGTTGATACGGTCTAAGTCTAAGCGTAATTTTTCCGCTTGACCTTGAGCTGTAGGGTTGAAAAAACCAATTCTTTCGATGAAACGACCATCGCGAGAATTACGGCTATCTGCAACAACAACCTGATAGAATGGACGCTTCTTAGCGCCGCCACGAGCTAAACGAATGGTAACCATATCGTCCTCTATATATTTAAGTGTTAAAACGAATTTTCCAGACATTTCCTGACACCTGGGTGACAGAAAAGCTCGCGTATTCTACGCTTTTATAGTTAAAAAGCAAGCAATCTTATGAAATACCCGAGTTAATGTTTGATAAAGGTTACAGGTTTGACTAGGCCATATTTACGATAAATTGGCGCAAGTAAGCCCTTTTTATCTGCTAGCATTAAAAGGTTGTTGATTTCAAAAGGTTTAATAGCAGCGTCTTCAGGAAGAACAAAATGGCGAGAATATTGTGTATCATATTTATCAGCAATCAATATTTTTGATGTATATTGTGGAAAACGTAGTAAATACCAATTTAGCGCAGTTTCACTGACAATAGCTATATCCACCCTCCCGGCGATGGCCATTCGGATACTCGCTTCTTCATTTCTCACCATAGTGACATTAAAATTCTTTTTCAATGTCTGAATATCAACAATAAAATTTGCAACCTTGTAATGATAACCTATCACCATAGCCAACTTTTTATTGTTAAAGTTATCGAAATAGTCTTGGCTTTTATTATTGTCATTAAACGTAAAGTAGATATCTTTAGAACGCACTAACTCACTGCTTTGTACAAATGACTCATCGCGCCACCCCCAGTTAACATTATCCCACATAATAATATCTAACCGCCCATCTGATACAGCAGCTGTTTTTCTTTTAGATGGAATTTCATTCATAACAAAATAAAACTGTTGTTGAATTTGATTTAACGCTTGAAGAATTTCAGGGCCTGCCCCTTGGTATTGGTGTTTATTATTATCAATAAGAAATGGTGGGCGTACACCTGCTCCTACTTGAATCGTGATCACGGTAGATTCAGCAGAAGTTAATTGCTGTTGTTTTCCTTTACTAAGTGGAGCGAATACCAGTAACGTTATTAAAACAACCGAGAGTTGTATATTCATATTAGCCTCCTTTCTAACTTCAAGTGTAGTCTACTAATGAAAAAAGGTGGCCTAAGCCACCTTTAACACATGTAAATTCTCAAGGATTAACGACCAAACATTCCGCCGCCACCCATACCGCCTGGTGGCATCATTCCTTGCATTGAACGCATCATTTTTTTCATACCGCCTTTGCCTGACATTTTTTTCATCATTTTTTGCATTTGGGTAAATTGCTTTAATAATTTATTAACGTCTTGAATTTGAGTACCTGAGCCTGCTGCAATTCTTCGCTTACGAGAGCCTTTAATAATATCAGGACGTTCACGCTCACCTGGCGTCATTGAATTTATTATGGCTTCCATACGTACCGTTAATTTATCATCCATTTGATCTTTCACTTTATCCGCCATATTTCCCATGCCGGGTAATTTATCCATCATTCCCATCATACCGCCCATGCTTTTCATCTGCACAAGTTGGTCACGGAAATCTTCTAAGCTAAAGCCTTTACCTGACTTAACTTTTTTCGCTAATTGCTCAGCTTTTTTACGATCTACTTTTTGTTCGACCTCTTCGATAAGCGATAACACATCGCCCATACCTAAAATTCGAGAGGCAATGCGATCAGGGTGAAACGGCTCTAACGCTTCTATTTTTTCACCAACACCCATAAATTTAATCGGCTTGCCGGTAATATAACGAATAGATAGTGCGGCACCACCTCTTGCATCACCATCAGTTTTAGTTAGGATAACCCCAGTTAATGGCAAAGCATCATTAAACGCTTTCGCCGTATTGGCAGCATCTTGCCCCGTCATGGCATCGACAGTAAATAATGTTTCGACGGGATTAATCGCCTGATGAAGATCTTTAATTTCATCCATCATGCTATCGTCAACATGCAAACGACCCGCAGTATCTACTATGAGCACATCAAAGAAATTTTTCTTCGCATGATCAATAGCGGCGTTAGCAATATCAATAGGTTTTTGCTTAATATCGCTGGGGAAAAATCCCACTTCTATTTCATTAGCTAAAGTCTCTAGCTGTTTAATTGCTGCAGGGCGATAAACGTCGGCACTAACGACTAATACTTTTTTCTTTTCTCTTTCTTTTAAGTATTTTGATAACTTAGCGACAGAAGTTGTTTTACCCGCACCTTGTAAACCCGCCATTAACACAACCGCAGGTGGCGTGGCTTTTAGGTCAAGTGCTTCATTCACTTCACCCATTGCCGCTTCAAGTTCTTTCTGGACAATTTTGACAAAAACCTGTCCTGGCGTCAGACTTTTTGAAACATCTGTCCCTACGGCACTTTCTTTTACTTTAGCGATAAATTCACGAATAACCGGCAAAGCAACATCGGCTTCAAGTAACGCCATGCGCACTTCACGAAGTGTTTCTTTAATATTGTCTTCAGTTAACCGGCCACGGCCACTGATATTTTTTAGCGTTTTAGTTAAACGATCAGAAAGATTTTCAAACATGCAATACTCGAGTCATCAGCTAAATAGGAGAATAATCCGTTATTATACGCGCAGAAATAATAAGCGAAAGTATAAAATACGCTTATAGATATGGCTGGTGATTTTTATTTTTCAATGAATCGCATAAAAGTTTAATGGGGTTGACTAATCTAGCTATTAATACAGCAAAATATGATATGCTAAAATCAGGTTAACTAGCTGAGTTTAAAAGTGGAATACATCTTACAAACATTGTCAGAGTTGATAACTAACTTTCTTTTGTTAAGTAGTGAAGCAAGCCCTTGGTTATTATTAGGCCTGATCATTGCTGGGTTAATGAAATCATGGGTGCCAACAAAAATTTTAAGCCGTCATTTAGGCAGTGGTCACTTAGCGATAGTCAAAGCTGCACTCATTGGCGCACCTTTACCACTTTGCTCTTGTGGTGTTATCCCTGTGGCAACAGAATTAAGACGAAGTGGTGCTTCCGCGCCAGCAACAGCGTCTTTTTTAGTGGCAACACCTGAAACTGGCGTTGACTCGATTTCAGTTTCTTATGCTTTATTAGGTCCGATATTCGCCATTTATCGTCCTATAGCAGCTATAGTTTCAGCCATTGTTACCGGTTTATTTGTCACTACCGCTAAATTATCGAGTGAGAGTCATACTCCTAAAAAGCAGACTTCATGTTGTCAAACAAAAACAAGCACAGCTCAAGCTGAAAAAACCTCATGTTGTAGTAAAAGCCAATCAGTCTCTAAACCTAATGCGATGAATAAAACTCTATTAGGGCTTCGTTATGCAGCAACACAATTAATTGATGATTTAATTATTTGGCTATTAATCGGCCTTCTTTTTGCGACATTGGTTAAAACCTTTGTACCCTCTTCATTTTTTCTTAGTTATGGCAGTGGCTTACCGGCTATGTTATTAATGATCGCAATATCAATACCTATGTATATTTGTGCCACAGCGTCAACCCCCATTGCCGCAGGTTTTATTTTGGCAGGAATATCACCGGGCACGGCACTCGTTTTTATGATGGCAGGCCCTGCAACAAATATTTCGACCTTAGGGGTGATAAAAAGTGAAATGGGTAACAGTGTTTTAATACGTTATTTACTTGGTATTGGCAGTTGTGCAATTGCCTTTGGTTTAGCGCTTGATTGGAGTATTAGTTACTTTATGATTGATGTGAGTCAGCAAATGCAACATAGTCATGAAATGCTACCTTATTGGTTTGGTTTAACTTGTACGGGAATCCTGACCTTTTTAGCTATAAAGCCTTTAAGAAACAGAATATTATAATTTTTATACCAAAGAGTAGCTAAGGATTTATATTCTGATAAGATCAAATATATTTACTTTATATCAAATGTTCTCTTTGCAAAATTTGATATAACAAGCGTGTAATGAACTTAATTAATGGAGTGTTCGGTGGAGTTTTTTTATTTTGGTGCTATAACTGCTTTTCTTTGCTATATCGTAGCAACGCTAACAGTAGTTGTTCGATTATTTCATCCCAAAGGCCCACATATAATTTCGGTATTAACCATTGGCTGTCTTGCCATCATTATTCATACACTTAATACCGCGCATTATTTATTTAACCAAGAAGCAATAAACTTTTCTTTACCTAATGTCGTTTCATTAGTCAGTTTAATCATTACACTAACTGTCACCTCGTTAGCTCTGCGCTATAAAGTCAATTTACTCATTCCCGTGACCTATGCTTTCGCAGGCGTATGGCAGTTAATTATGGTATTTATGCCACAAGGACATAGCGCCCCTTTGATCTCAGGTGGGCTCCCGGTTATTAGTCATGTAACACTTGCTCTTATTGCATATTGTGTATTGGTCATCGCCACGTTATTTGCTTTTCAAGTTGCTTATATCAATATGAAATTAAAAAGTAAGAATCTTGCAGCCGTTAATCACTTACCGCCGTTAATGCAAGTGGAAAATCAGTTATTTATTATTTTATTTATCGGGACGGCATGTCTGTTGTTGAGTCAATTAACCGGTTTTATCTTTTTGGAAAACTTTTTTTCAAAAGAAAACGCGCATAAATTAGTGTTATCAATGGTGGCGCTCATTTGCTATATCACTATTTTATGGGGGCATTTCAAGCAAGGGTGGCGAGGACATCGCGTATTAATGATGACAACGATTGCAACAGGTCTGCTAACGTTAGCCTATTTCGGTAGTCGTTTCGTGAAAGAGTTTCTCTTATAAGCGTTTTTAAGGTATAACTACTAGCGATTTAGGTAAATAGCTTACTTAAGTTCTTTTTTAGTCATATAGGATCCCCTGCTTGGATAACATATCAACAAATATGCTGTTTACCATTCTTGGTCTACTCATATTAATCTCTGCTTATTTTTCTGGTTCAGAAACAGGCATGATGTCACTTAACCGTTATCGGTTACGTCATTTAGAAAAACAAAAACATAAAGGGGCTAAGCGCGTTAGTAAGCTGCTTGGCAGGCCAGATCGCCTTATTGGTTTAATATTAATAGGTAATAACCTAGTTAATATTGCAGCATCAGCGATTGCAACCATCATAGGCTTACGATTATTTGGTGATATGGGGGTATTAATTGCCACCATTGCACTTACTTTAATCATTCTGATTTTTGCGGAAGTGACTCCTAAAACATTAGCCGCTCTGTACCCAGAAAAAGTCGCTTTCCCAAGCTCAATTATTCTCTCGTTATTATTAAAAATACTATTTCCGTTAGTAGTTACCGTCAACTGGATTACAAATGGGATGTTGGCGCTAATGGGTATTAGTCATGAACAACGTGAGCAACATAGTTTAAGCTCTGAAGAACTGCGCACTGTAGTAAATGAATCAGGGGCGCTTTTGGCTGATCGTGATCAAGACATGCTAGTAAGTATTTTAGATCTCGAAAAGGTGACGGTTGAAGATATTATGATCCCACGTAATGAGCTTGTTGGCATTGATATCAATGAAGATTGGAAAAAGATTCAAAAGCAATTAACTCAGTCTACACACACTAGAGTTTTACTGTATCGAGATACTATTGATGATGTTGTCGGTTACCTTCACATGCGTGATGCCTTAAAATTATTATCTAAAAATCAGTTTAATAAAGCGACCATAATACGGGCGGTAAGAGAGCTGTATTTTATTCCAGAAAGCACAACATTAAATGTTCAATTATTAAAATTTCAAGATGCCAAAGAGCGTTTAGGTTTGGTCGTTGATGAATATGGCGATATTCAAGGTTTAGTAACACTTGAAGACATTTTAGAAGAAATTGTCGGCGACTTTACAACTACCATGACACCGGCAACAAGCGATGAAGTCAATATACAACCAGATGGCAGTTATTTGGTTGACGGCAGTGCCACCGTTAGAGATATCAATAAGGAAATGAGTTGGACCTTCCCCACCGATGGACCTAAAACATTAAATGGCTTGATTTTAGAGTATTTAGAGGATATTCCTGAAGCAAATCTTAGCGTTAGAATAGCAGGCTACCCTTTAGAGATTGTTGCTGTAAATGAAAATATGATCAAAACGGTTAGGATCCTTCCTGAATTTTATCAAAGTAAACAAGCCGGTACTGAATAAGTAAATAAATAGTTATTGATAAAAGATAAGCGTTAGCGATTTACCAATATCCTAACGCGTCGACATTTGAAGCTCCCTTCTTAACCAGTCCCCTCCAACATATATTCAGAAATTGTCAAAAATCAGCGGTTTTTATATTTGATTTTTGTTCAAATGATATATTTGTTATTTCAAAGCGAGAATCATTCAGGATAGTTATTTTTTGTCTATTACCCACAAAAAAGCAGCACTGAAGATCAACAACTGCTCATTCAACATCTAAGAAATTAAATGCAAATAGCACATCATTTAATGGGGGTTGCAACTATTACCCTTAGCTAGCATGCCTCAATGTGGATAATCCTTAAGCTAACAATAATTACCCACAAAGTTATCAACAACCTCTGTAGTAAAAAACATGTTTCCACAATTTCTGTGGATAACAATAGCTAGACCATAAGAGTAACGACTTTTGATTTTGCAAACAATATTTGTTAAAAAAATGAAGTTTTTTTTACATATTTTTAAAGTTCAAAGAAGACGTGCCCTTGGGGTAAATTTCAATAAAAATAGCCATTTTGGCAAGAAAAATGCAATTTAAACTTCACTATTTTACCAGTGAATAACTTAGCTGAATTATTAAATTTTTCGTAGTAATAGGCTTACTTATATTTCGATGAAAAGCGATGAATAAGGTTATTTTAAATAATATAAAAGATGGCCTGATTTACCTTTCAATTTAAAAAAGAACTCAAGTGCTGAAAAAGTTATCCACGCTTTTATAACGCTAATAATTATTATTAGCCAAAAAACAATCGCCATAGCCAACTTTTATTCAAATCATCCTCACAACGTTTAAGCTGGCCGCTATACCTTTTGGCACGATTATCAACTTTGCGAGCAACTTTAACTAACCATGCTTTCTTTTTGTATGTTTTCCTGTTAAAACCACCCCAGCCTTCGTGGTAATTCAAGTATTGGTTATAGCCATCCCATTTAGAGACTTTATTGATTTTCTGAGTCTTATAAATAAACCAGCCCATAAAGTCGATGGCATCGTCAAAATCATCTCTATCAGCGCCGCTATTCCCTGTTTCTTTAATGTAATCGTCCCATGTCATGGTTTTGGCTTGTGAATAACCATAAGCACTACTTACTCTTCCCCAAGGAATAAAGCCCAGTAGGTAGTCGCGAGGAGGCAATGCGTCTTCTTTAAAAGAGCTTTCTTGGTACATCATACTCATAGGAACATGAATCGGCACCCCCCAACGCTCTCTAGACTCTTTTGCGGCAAAATACCAATCTCGATGCTCTCGAAATATTTCACATACATTTTCTGGATTCTTTGGTGGCGCTGTTGCGCAACTGGATAGCACAATAAAGCAAAGTAAGGAAACAATTAAAGACTGAATTTTTTGCATAAAGAAGACAAATATTAGGCTAACAATGAAAACAATCATGCCAGAAATTAACTGTTATTGGCATATTAAATCTAAAAAATTATTCTATAACGTCATGACTGCTAAATCTTTTTACTAACAATAGTTGTAAGCTTTCTATTTAAATAAAATAATTTTTAAATTTTTTGAACTAAATGACTTAATACTACTCTTACTATACGAGAGATTTATTTCCCTTAGTGTTTCATGTTTTTAGACGCGTTACTTTTTAAAGTTAACGCGTTTTTTTTATGCTTAAATTTTATAAAAAACTTAGTTTGTTTTTGTTTAAAAAAAGTCAGCTATTATTTCATTCGATAATAAAAAAATAAGCCATTGAAAAGTAATTATTAAACACTTGAATTGATTGTAATTAAATCAACTTTATTGAACATAAAAATAATAATGCATTTTTTTTGAATAAAATTTGAACTAATTATAAATACAGAAGTCATAGTATATGAGAGCAAACACCTCCCTGGACTGCTTTCTTATTGTTATAGCGCGTTGCCCTAACGCGCTTTTTTTTTGCTTTCAATAAGTTATCCACTTTGAATAAATATATACTCAAACGGTTAACTGAAATACTCTTCTAAGAAATCATCAAAATTAACATTATCAGCTTGTTCTATTTCACGTTGTTTTTGATGTGATAGCTCAGCTTGATCAATAAAATATTGCTCTGAGTAAAATTGATAATCACTTGCCAAACTTTTCTCTTGATACGCTTTAGCTTTTTCTAGCGCAAACTGAGTTAGGCTTTGTTCTTGCTCGACAACAATGGTTAGGATTTGTGCTGAAGGAGTTAACTTTGCATTAATTAATTTTTGGGCTTCGATGGCTAATGCGCTCCTGTATTTATTAGAGCCATAAGCTTTATCTAATAAATCAGCAACCTGTTCCATTTCGTTAAAAATTTCACCGCCCCACTGCGCAATAGATTTTTCAACGCCTTCATCCATCAATAACAATTTAGGATCTCGCCCTTTCACCACAACATCATCCATATTTTTTTCATAAACATTTTGTTTACTACAATCTAATGGTGGGCTCTGCGCCAATGCACAATAAGTTAAGAAAATATCAAGAAAATAAATTTGCTGTTCACTAATACCAGTATCTGCAAATGGGTTGACATCGAGTGCGCGCACTTCAATATACTCTACACCTCTACGTTGTAGAGCCTCTGATGGCTTCTCTCCTGAGTGAGCAACCTGTTTAGGACGAATAGGAGCATAAAGCTCATTTTCTATTTGTAAGACATTACTGTTTAGCTGCTGGTATTGCCCGTCAACTTTAATCCCAATTTTATCAAACTCAGTTGATTGAATATTGATAGCTTCTTTAACGCCATCTATATAGCCATTGAGATCGTTATAACAAATATGCAAAGAAGATTGCTCGCTATTGGTATAGCCTAAATCACTCATCCGCAATGATGTTGCATATTCAAGATATAAGTAGCCACTTTTCGATTTTTTAAACGGTAAGTTAGTCGGTTTATTTTGCAAAAATGAGGGACAAATAGCAGGAGAGCTCCCATATAAATAAGGGATCAACCAACAAAAGCGTTTATAGTTTCTTAGAACAGAAAAGTACTTAGACGAAATATAACACTGTTCATCGTCTGTATTTTTATCAAGTTTTTGTAATGTTTGCCAAAATTCTTTCGAGAAAGAGAAATTAAAGTGAATCCCCGCAATCACTTGCATCATACTGCCGTAACGGTTTTTTAATCCTTGACGATACACTGTTTTCATTTTGCCTACATTCGACTGCCCATATTGAGCAAGCTCGATATTATTGTCATCATCAACAAAACAAGGCATGCTCATCGGCCAAATTAACTCATCGTTAATATGTGAAAACGTAAATTTTTGGGTATCCCTTAACTGCGCGATGGCTTGTTCTGGGGAATGACTTACCGGCGTAATAAACTCTAATAAGCATTCAGCATAATCAGTAGTAATATGAGTATGTGTAAGCGCTGAGCCTAGATTATGATAATGGCGATGCGTTGACAGTTTCCCTTGAGAATGTATTCGTAATCCCTCTCGCTCTATGCCTCTTCCGATACCGGTTAATGAAGAAATATGTTCATCATCACTAAGTGTGTTGATATATTGTTGATAAGATAATGTCAAAATAGTCCCTGTAGCATAAAGCGATTACTGATTACCTATTTAAGGGTAATTATTTGAATTTCAATGGACGTTTACGAATAATAATCGGTAACTCATCGCGTTGATTGTAACTAAAAGTAACATAAGTAACGCGTAAAAATTACCAATGTTTATTAATTGCCTATGTTGAGACCGCTCAATAATTAAATTAATTACAGCGTTTTTTTAAATTTATCAAACCTGACAATTAACAATGGGCACGAGCAATAATGAATATTTCTCAATATTTTTTGTATTAGCTATTCCTCATATATAGAACATCAGGTAAAGTTTAGCGAAATAAATATAATAAGAATAACTATGCAAGACAGTCCTCTATCACTCTTACCCCCTATTATCGCAATTATCATTGCCATCTGGCGCAAGAATGCACTTTTAGCATTATTTAGTGGTATGGTTTTATGTTTTTTAATGATAGCGAATTGGCAGCCAATTGAAGGCATAATCAATAGTGGTCATGGCTTATTAAATGTTTTTTCATCGCTAGGCAATATATATATAGTCACATTTAGCTTACTGATTGGCGCATTAGTCGCGTTAATGAACCAATCAGGCGCCGTTAATGGTTTCATCCTATTATTAGCTAAACTTAAACTCGTCAAAAATTCACGCCAAGCAGCGATATTACCTACCGTTGTAGGTACCAGTATTTTCACAGATACAAACTTAAGCATGTTTACTGCAGGCATGGCCAGTCAAAAATTATTTGATCAACACAAACTCAGTCGAGCACGTTTGGCGTATTTAATTGACTCAACTTGTGCGCCTGTCAGTATTTTATTTTTGATCAATGGTTGGGGAGCCTATGTGTTAGGGTTACTTGACGGTTATAGTTTTGATGATCCAGTCGGCATTCTGATCGGTACAGTTGGTTATAATTTTTATGCCATAATTGCCGTAGCAATGGCTTATTACACGGCTTATAGCGGTAAAGTATTTGGCCCAATGAAAAATGCCAATTCAGTCATCAATACCGACAATACACACCATGTTGAACACCAATCTCCAGCTGTCATTATGTGGCTACCTTTACTTTCTTTGCTCTTGATAACCTTGACTTTGTTATGGTTTACGGGGGATGGAGATATGCGCAGAGGCTCAGGGTCTTATTCCGTTTTTTGGGCGATTGTCAGTGCGTTAGTTATTCTAATTATTATGATCAAGTCATATAAGTTAATGTCTTTTAATGAAATTTTTAAACATTCACTTAAAGGAATAAAACATATGGCGCCAGCTGTGGCAATTTTAGTCTTGTCATTTGCATTCGGCGATGCAATTAAATCACTTGGCACTGGCGTATATGTCAGTCAGTTATTGAATGTTGAAGTACCACTTTATTTTCTCGCGCCCATTTTATTTTTAGCAGCAGCATTTATGGCATTTGCTACGGGGACATCTTGGGGAACTTTCGCGATATTGGTGCCTATTGCAGTGCCCATAGCACAACAAACAGGCTTACCTGTCGAGTTTTTAGTTGCCGCGGTATTAGGTGGCGGTATTTTTGGCGACCATGCTTCTCCAATTTCAGATACCACAGTTGTTGCCTCTATCGCCAGTGGCTGTGATCATTTTGAGCATGTAAAAACACAATTACCTTACGCATTAGTTGGCGGAGGGT
The DNA here is from genome assembly GCA_040779345.1 of Colwelliaceae bacterium 6441. GTDB lineage: Bacteria > Pseudomonadota > Gammaproteobacteria > Enterobacterales > Alteromonadaceae > Thalassotalea_H. The sequence goes on from JBFONU010000003.1 coordinate 186,108, forward strand.
TAACCCTGATCATCTATATTTTCATTGGCCTCTCTTTTTAAAATGAAGATAAAAATCATTGCACAACAAGATGATTTTATCATCGCAGATAAGCCAGCTGGATTGGGTTTTCATGATGATGAAAACCAACCAGGATTCTTTAATCAAGTAAAGTCTCAGCTTTCAATCAATGAGCTATACCCGGTTCATCGCCTCGATAAAATGACTTCTGGTTTGATCATTCTTGCTAAAAACAAGCTGACAGCAACTGAATTTCAGCAACACTTTGAACAGCGCCTGATTGAAAAATATTATATTGCTATCAGTGATAAAAAGCCGGTAAAAAAGCAAGGCACAATCAAAGGAGATATGAAAAAAAGTCGTCGAGGAACTTGGAAACTAGTGCGCCGTTATGACAACCCTGCGATTAGTCAATTTTTTAGTTATCCGCTCAAACAAGGCAAACGTTTATTCCTCGTTAAACCTTACACAGGAAAAACCCATCAAATTCGTGTCGCCTTAAATAGTATTGGTGCTCCCATTATTGGCGATCCAAATTATTATATGACTTCTAATGCTGATCGAGGTTATTTACATGCATTTGCACTGAGGTTTAGTATAAACAACATAAAGTACCAATATGTTCTGCCACCATTAATTGGCAAGGAATATACCAGCGCAGAAACAATAGCCGTAGTTGATACGCTGATAGAGCCTTGGAAATTAGCTTGGCCTAAACTGAACAATCGCGCCCATTCGACTACATCAAATTAATACATCATTCGGTTAAACAACCAATATTACTTTGAAAGTAATCCAAAAAAGTGCGTGTTTTAGCGGGTATATTACGGCTTTGAAATAGTATGGTTAGCTGTTGAGCAACCACTTGATATTCCAACTCAAGCGCTTGAATATTCGTATGGTTCTTACCGATATAATCAGGTAGTTTTACGATTCCCATGTTACGTTGACATGCTTCTAAACGCATTTCAGCACTTGAAAGCACCATAGCAATTTTCGGTTTAACTATTTGCACTTGCTCTTTTTGACGAAACAACCATCGTTCATCTTCAGAAGATAATACCGCGTTATGATTGACAAGTGACTCAGTTAATAGTCTAAGACGTATATCCCCGTTATGAGCGGCATAAATAGATTGAGGAAAACTCAATAGCGTTTTGCCAATCCAGTGAGTAGTCGGCAATGCTTCTTCATGTAAAACAAAGACAAGATCATATTGATGATCAAATTCTGGATAAGCCATGGAATAGTGGTGACAATGAATTTCTATCTCTGGGTATTTAATCGCGAAATCGGTAATTAGCGCACTGATCACTTTATTAAAAAATTCTAAGGGTAGTAGAATACTCAATTTACCCTTAACTTGATTATGGGTGTCATGCACTAAATTTTCCATCGTATTTAATGCTTCTACATGCGGTTTACAAGACTGAAAAAGTAACAAGCCACTTTCGGTAAGCTGTTGCTTACGAGTCGTTCTGATCAATAACTGGCTGCCTAATTGTTTTTCTAATAATGCTAAACGACGGCTCAACTTAGATTTAGGAATATCCAATACTTTTGCCGCTTGGGTTATCGAGCCCTGCTCCACTATGGTGACAAAATATAAATAACTATTAAAAGCATCAATCAACTTTATTGTCCTATTATTGAAACAATCTTTCCTATTTAAACCGACTAATCAAAGTAATGCAACTGAAATACACTGGCTCTGTATTTAAAATCGATATCAATTTAAGGAAACAACATGAGCCAAGTAACCGAGATTTCTGCAGAACAATTTAACGAAGAAGTAAGTCAGTACCAAGGGAGAGTATTAGTTGATTTATATGCTCCTTGGTGTGGGCCTTGTAAAATGCTGGCACCTGTTGTTGAGCAAATAGCACAAGAATATCAAGATATTAAAGTGATAAAAATAGACGCTGATCATGCACAGGAATTGATGAGCAAATTTTCAGTCAGAGGGATCCCTACGCTATTGTTATTAAATGATGGAGAGTTAATCGACAGGAAAGTAGGCGCAGCGTCAGTTAAACAAGTAAAAGATTTTATTCTTCAATAAAACGAAGAAACATAATTTGGCGATACTCAATTTATACTGATTATCGCCTACAAATTAATATGACTACTAATACCGATACTCTCTATAATACTTATAGATATTTTATCGACTGTTCATATCAAGTATTGTAAAAGAATACATGCTTTCCTTCACCCAACTCAGCAAATAAGAATACTGATCAAGAGAAGGAAAAGCCTAGTCGATACCTCATAAAGGTGCTTTATTTACAAAGAATGAATAAAAACCACTAAGATTGCGGTTGGGCAAATAAACTTGGTATACCATGGCCATATTTTCCAAAAAAGCGTATTTTCAACCGTTTTATTCCCTTCTTTTAGTTCTTTTAATATCTCTCTTCTGTGCCAAATCCAACCTACAAAGACACAACACAGCATAGCAATAATTGGTTGACCATATTCAGTGGCGAGGGTTGCAACAAAATCTAGCATAACGCCGATATTGCTAATTATAGCGACACTCATAAAGAAGATAAGCATACCAATATAAGTTGTGGCCTTTTTACGTTCAATATTGTGACATTCAACTACATAAGAAACTGGCCCTTCGAGCATTGAAATTGAAGAGGTTAACGCGGCAACTGACATTAAAATAAAGAAAGCAAAAGCAACGAATAGCCCCATACCTCCCATCGTTTCAAATAAACTGGGTAAAACAGTAAACACTAAACCAGAGCCTGATATCAAACTACCATCTTCAGCAAAAATAGCCACTCCTTGTGCTTGTGCAACATACATTGCAGGAATAATTAATAAGCCAGCGAGAAATGCAATTGAGACATCAATGAGAGTGACTTGTGCCCCAAGCGAAACCAAGTTTTCTTTTTTTGAAATATAGGAGCCATATATCACCATCACACTTGTCCCTAATGATAATGAAAAGAACGCCTGCCCTAATGCACTAATAAGTAAGTCTGGCTCTAAAACACGTGAGATATCTGGATTCAAATAAGCATTTAAGCCATCAGATGCCCCTTCTAAAGTAAATACATAACCAATAAGGAGCACTAATAAAGTGATTAATAATGGCATTAAACGTTTTGACCATTTCTCAATGCCATCTTCAACACCACGGCGAATAACAAAAACAGTTAAAAACATAAATATGGCGGTAAATAAAATATTTCTTGGTAAAGATTGTGCGATAAGCCAACTGGCTGTTTCATCACTCCCAATGACTTTAGCGACAGGTTCAATCGCGTAAGAAATCATCCAACCGGCTAAAATACCATAAAAGCTGAGAATTAATGCTGCACAAATCACACCGCCAAAACCAACAAAAAAGGCAAAACGTTTATGAAAAATGCTTCGAGACATTTTTTGTAAAGAGGTAACCGCATTCGCTTGACCATACCGGCCGATTAACAATTCAGCCATAAATGCAGGATATGCCAAACAGAACGCTAAAACTAAATACACAAGAACAAAGGCAGCGCCACCGTTACTTGCCGTTTGGGTAGGAAATCCCCAAATATTTCCCAAACCAACAGCCGAACCAGCTGCCGCCATAATAAAACCGATACGAGAACTAAACTCGCCTCTTGAACCTGCCATGAAATACCATCTTTATTATTATTAAATTCACTGCTAATTTACTTGTTATAGCACAAGAAAAATAGCCCTTTACACATTTAACTGTAGATTTTTTGTTAATAAAAAAGGCTAGGTTGTAAAGATGAACTTACCTTGCCCAATTATTATTCACAAAATAATGGTATCGCAGAAAATGAACATTGAGTTGCCTTTGACTGAACACAACTCAATAATTCGATAATAGCGCTAAAGCTGCCAGACGTGATTTAATCTCTAAAGTTATTAAACTGAAATGATTGTTCCAGCTCTGACTCTTTTACTAAACGCATAACGGCTTGTAATTCATCTCGTTTTTTACCAGTAACTCGCAGTTGTTCTCCTTGAATTGAAGCTTGAACTTTTAATTTACTGTCTTTAATTATTTTCACCAATTTCTTTGCGATTGGCTGTTCAATACCTTCTTTAAAAGAAATAGTAGCTGAACAGTTTCTCCCAGAAAATTCAGGCGCCCCAACTGTCATCGCTTTGGCATCAACTTGTCTTTTGGTTAATTGCGATCTTAACATATCAACGAGTTGTTTAACCTGAAAGTCACCTTCAGCTTTTATCACTACATTGGGCTTTTTCCATTCAATACTTGCCTCCACACCTCTGAAATCGAAGCGTGTACTTAACTCCCTACTTGCATTCTCAGTCGCGTTTCTGACTTCTTCTATATTTATCTCTGATACAATATCCATTGAGGGCATATTCTTTCTCGCTTTAGTGTTAGCACATGGTTTTTTAGTATAATAACAAAAAGTTAATCTATGAAAAACCCATATTCTTAATAGCGTGTCTGCAATTTCCCATGTTATTATGGGCGGATGAAAAGCCGACATCACTTTGTTTTATTACTGATATTTTCCTTCGCAATTATTTTGTTCAGCTATTTCATGCTTGATTTTCAAGCAATAATTAAACGTAGCACTCAAACAGACTCAATCGGTCATATTATTAGTTTTTTTATGCTCACCTGGTTATTAAGTGGGGTATTTAAGTTTCCAATTTTTAATTTAGGTACTTGTTTAGTGCTATATGCAGCATTAACTGAATTGGGTCAACTGTATCTAGGCTTTAGAAACGGTGAAATTAGTGACTTTCTTGCCGATGTTTTCGGTATCGCACTCTTTATGATGATAAAATGGCTGAGAATTGTTTTTTTGACGAAAGAGCAACCATGAATATTGTTATTGTTGGGCAAGGAGCGATTGGATTATTGTGGTATTTTAAACTTTCCCAGCAACCACAAAACACAGTAAGTATACAGGTTTCTCAACCACACAAACCACTTCCCAAGTTTATGTCTTTTACTGATACTGACAATAAAAAGCATCGCCAAAAAATATACTTATCATCAAAAGACGACTATAAAAAAGCGGATTTGGTTATTTATTGCCTGAAAGCTTATGCCATTGAAGCTGCGCACCACCAATATCGCTCAGTGATCAATGACAAGGCTAGTATTATTTTTTCTCACAATGGCATTTTACCGTCAAACAAAAACAGCGTCTGCAAAGTGCCAGAGCATAATCAATTACTCATGCTCATGACCCATGGAAGTTTACTTACCGCCCCCTTTGAAATTAAACATACAGGGTTAGGTTTTTGTGATTTAGGTAACTTAGCCGGTGAGAGTAATCCAGTACAAATTAAGCTCATCACAGCCACACTTAATACCGCATTACCGGATGTTTATTGGCAAAAGAATATCATAGAAAAGCAATGGCTCAAGTTAGCGATTAATTGCGTGATCAACCCATTAACCGCATTAAACGACTGTGATAATGGAGAATTGTTAACAAAGAAGTATCAACTGACAATTAAAGATATTTTGCAAGAATTTATGATGATTGCCGAGGTAAATAAGGTGATATTTAACCTCGACACGTTAATAGCTGCGGTTTTAATGGTTGCCAACAAGACAGCTAATAACTGTTCCTCAATGCGCAGTGATATTTTAGCGAAAAGAAAAACCGAAATAGATCATATCAACGGTTTCATTCATCAAGAAGGCGTCGCCCATCAAGTTGCCACTCCCAAAAATACTCAATTATGGCAAGAAGTAAAATCACGAGAAGCTAATGAATATTCTCAATAAACGCCCTTTAAAAGCTCAATCTATGGGCGATAGACTTTAACATTTTTGTATCCGTTATCAATTAAATACAAGGCTTGAAGTTTACTCATTACCCCTTGATCACAATATAACAAATACTCTTTCGACTGATCTAAATCACCGTATTGAGTAGCTAATTTATAAAAAGGTAAGTGTTTAACTTCAACCCCTGCAAGATCTAAAGGATTATCGTCTTCCTCTTCTGGGCTACGAATATCCAAAACAATCGCATTACTGTCAATATTGGCGACTTCATCAACAGCATGAATTTCTTGTTCTGCAGCATCGCCAATATCTCGAATATCAAAGATACGTGTATTTTCAACAACCTTATCTAAAATCGAAAAATCAAAATTTTCTTCTTCTGCTTCAATTTTTGATAAAACAGCTTTAACCGTCGGCTTTTTAGAAATAACACCACAATATTCTGGGATGGTTTTAGAGAAGTCTTCCGTGCCAATTTTACGAGCAATATCAATAATATCTTGCTTATCATATGCCGCCAAAGGACGAAGAATTAGCGTATCGGTGACGCGATCAATTACGTTTAAATTTGTTAAAGTTTGGCTGGAAACTTGCCCAAGTGCTTCACCAGTCACTAGCGCTTGAATTCCCCGTTTTTCCGCAATTTTAGCACCGGCTCGCATCATCATACGTTTAAGTACAACGCCCATTTGACCATTTTCAATTTTCTCTAAAATTTCGGCAACAACAGGTTCAAAATCAACGGCAAAAAACTTGATACGATGTGAAGCACCAAACTTATTCCAAATATAGTGACTCACTTCCTTAACGCCCACTTCATGAGCTGAACCACCTAAATTAAAAAAACAAAAATGCGTTCTAGCCCCTTTTTTAATCATTTGATAACTCGACACTGCCGAGTCGAAGCCACCGGACATTAAAGATAAGACATCTTCTTGCGTTGCAATAGGAAAGCCTCCTAACCCTTTAAAACGGTTAGTAATAATAAATAGATCACTATTTTTAACTTCTAAATGAATCGTGACATCCGGTTTTTTCAGTTTAACTTTGGCACTTTCTACCGCTTGATTTAAGCCGCCACCTACATATTGTTCAATTTGTAGTGAGGTAAACTCATGCTCACCTGCACGTTTTACTCGAACACAAAATGTTTTATCGACAATAGTTTCGGCATGAACTGCTAATGTTTTTTCATAAATATCGTGAAGATCGGTAAAGTCTTGACGCTCTACTTCAATAAAAAATGCAATTCCTGGAATACATTGTAAGGTTTCAATTAACTGTGAACGATTTTTTTCATCAGAATTTTTTGTATTAACTTCAATACTATCCCAGTTAATTGATGTCGTGACTTGTTCATCAACACGACGCAGAACATTTTTAATGTTTGATTCTAAAATTTTAGTAAATCGTTTACGCACAGGACGACTTTTCATGGCTATTTCAGCCTGCAATTTAACAATAAACTTCATAAAATAACCTTACATCAACAACCAAGAAAATAATTGGCGCGCATTATACCTTAAGCCTTCGGTTTATGTACAAGAAATGGTGCACAAAAAAAGGATCTTATTAAAGATCCTTTGTTCATACACACTAAAACATGCTTAAGCTCACTGATTAAATACTCGTGTTAGTTGTCTTTTTTAATCACAGAAAATGGCTCTGTCTCTTTAGGTTTGCCTTGATTGATGGATATTTCTACGCGCCTATTTCGCCTTCTATTAAGCGCATTAGTATTAGGAACCAGCGGTTTAGCATCTGCATGACCTGCCACTAACATTCGGGTTTGATCAAAGTCAGGCACCTTCACCAGCTCATGGGCTATTGCAACGGCACGTTTACTAGAAAGATCCCAATTTGAGGTAAATAACTCTGAGCTGATCCCTTGATTATCGGTGTGACCCGACACCATAATTTCACCTGGAACCGTTTTCAATAACTCGCCAATTTCGCGTACTATCGGTCGAAACTTAGGTTGTAAAAAAGCAGATCCAGAAGGAAACGCGCCATTTTCACGAATACGAATAATAACTTGCTGACCTAAAGACTCTAACTCAATAGCCCCATCTTGAATTTGTTTATCCAACTGTTCTGCTATTTTCTTCACTAACTCATTAACTTGTTCTTCAGAGGCTTGTTCAAGTTCATCTTCTGCTTTTTGCATGGCTTGTGCCGACATTTCATCAGCAGTACTTTGCGACTGACCACCACGCTCAGTGCCTCGTTGCTCTTGTCGACCACCAGCAGAAGTTTCATCACCTGCTTGAAATTCCAACATTTGCTGTGTCATTTCAACCGTTTGCTGTTGTATAACTTCAATAGGTGTTGGCTCAGGCTTACCGGGACGAAACTCTTGAGCAATAATACTGGTACCTTTAGGAATATCTTTTACTTCAATTTTGTTTTGTACACCAAAAGCAAACTTCATCGAACCTGCAATTTGTTTAAACTTAAGTACATCCATTTCAGAAAACGACAAAAGTAAAACGAAAAAGCACATTAATAACGACATTAAATCAGCAAACGTTCCCATCCACACAGGTAAGCCCGGTGGTGGACATTTACATTCAGGAGGATTTGCCATATAAGCCTCAGTTACTCTTCAGTTGTATCAATTTTACGTTTACCTTCTGCAAGATAATTTTTCAACAAACCTTCAATTACCCTTGGGTTCTGCCCATCTTGAATACCTAAAACAGCATCAAGAATGAGTTCTTGATTGAGTTTTTCTTCGGCTAAGCGCAGCCCTAACTTATTGGCAATTGGAATAGCAATAACATTGGCAAGAAAAGCACCATATAACGTCGTTAATAGTGCAACGGCCATTGCAGGACCAATCGCTTTAGGATCGTCCATGTTAGAAAGCATCGCCACTAAACCAATTAACGTACCGATCATCCCCATTGCAGGAGCAACATCAGCCAAGGCCGTCATCATTCCAATACCTGTTTCATGCCGCTCGGTAGTTAAGTTAATATCTTTTTGTAACGTCCCTCTAACCACATCAGCATCATGACCATCAACTAGCATGTCGACACCTTTTTGCATAAAAGGGTTAGAAATTTCGGCTTCTTCAAGGGCAAGAAATCCACCTTTACGTGCAGCATCAGCCATTTCAACAGACTTTTCGATAAGCTCATCAGGTTGTTCAATTTTGAACATAAAAGCTTTACCAATGATTTTTCCAATACCAAAGAATTGACTAAGATTATAATTGGCTAACACAATGAAAAGTGAACCACAAAAAACGATAAGGATAGATTGAGTATCAACAAACATGCTGATATCGCCACCTAAAACCATTGCCATCACAATAAAGCCAATAGCACCAACAATTCCTAGTAGCGTAGCTAAATCCACACAAGCCTCCAATATTTTTGACTAAAACTCATAATCATTAATTTGATAATACCTTATGGTTTTAATATACGCGAATACAAATAATAAAATCATCTTAAGCCTAAACAGAGCAAAACTGATGGATAGTGATTTTGATATTTTTCTTAGTTATACAGATATTATCGTCCATATTGTCAATAACTTAACATTAATTAGAGATTATTTTTTTCTCGAATAAAAATAAGTGCCATTGACCAATACGGCTAGCTAAGGTAACTTGCGCGTTACCTTAAAGATTAGCGATTTATTTTTTATCTAATGGCCCGTAAAAAAATTGAAAATTTAAGCTTCGAAGACTCTCTAAATGAGCTTGAACAGATTGTACAAAACCTTGAAAAAGGTGAGCTCAATTTAGAAGACTCTATGTCATTATTTGAACGAGGTTTAAATTTGAGTCAAGTTAGCCAAGAAAAACTCAAAGATGCCGAACAAAAAGTTCAAATTTTAATGAATAAAAATGGCAAAGCTGAGCTTGAAGATTTCCACTGTGATGAGCACTCTTCAAAGTGAACAAACTGAGTCAACTTGAACATTTTCAAGAGCGTACCAACCAATACTTATCAAAAATTCTTGATGGGTTAATCGTTAATGATGAAAAGCTGCTTGCAGCAATGCGTTATGGATTATTAATTGGTGGTAAAAGAATGAGACCCTACCTTGCTTATATTACTGGTGAATCTCTTTCAGTTGATGCCAACGATATTGACGGTATTGCAGCAGCATTAGAGTGTATTCATGCTTATTCATTATTGCATGATGATTTACCTGCAATGGATGATGATAATTTAAGGCGAGGCAAACCGACTTGTCATATAGCTTTTGATGAAGCAACCGCCATTTTAGCTGGTGATAGCTTACAAACCTTAGCCTTTGATATTTTAGCAAATCATCCTTTTTCTCCCCATGTTGATAAAAAGCGCGTTCAATTAATTCAACAGCTGGTTCATGCAAGTGGCTACCAAGGAATGTGTGGTGGACAAGCATTGGACTTATCGGCAACAGATCAAGCGATTTCCTTAACCGAGTTAGAAAAGTTGCACGCCTTAAAAACCGGGGCATTACTCAAAGCTTCGGTGTTAATGGCTGCAGAGTGCTCTGTTGAGATCTCTAAGCAAGAAAAGCAACATCTCTCGAGCTTTGCACAATTAATCGGCTTAGCGTATCAAGTACGTGACGATATTATTGATATTACCTCAAGTGAAGAAGAGTTAGGTAAGCCAGCAGGTTCTGATGTAAAATCGAACAAAAGCACTTACCCTGCACTGCTTGGTTTACAAGGCGCTCAGAAAAAAGCTGATGACTTATATCAACAAGCGCTTCAAGCTTTAACGTGTTTACCTTACAATACACAGAATTTATCGGAATTTGCGACTTTTATTATCAAACGAACTCACTAAGTTGCTAAACAGCCAAGTTAATAAAAAAAAATAATTATGACTATAAACCTTAACGACTACCCTTTACTTTCAAAAATCAATTATCCTGCGGATTTACGTCAGCTAGATCATGCAAGCTTACCGCAGGCAAGTGAAGAGCTACGTCGTTATTTATTAAACTCTGTCAGTAACAGTAGCGGTCACTTTGCTTCAGGCTTAGGAACGATAGAACTTACCGTTGCGCTTCATTATGTTTATAACACTCCTTTTGATCATTTGATTTGGGATGTTGGCCACCAAGCTTATCCTCATAAAATATTAACAGGCCGTCGTGACCAACTGCACAGTATTCGACAAAAAGATGGACTTCATCCTTTTCCATGGCGAGAAGAAAGCGAATATGACATTTTAAGTGTGGGTCATTCGAGCACCTCAATTTCAGCCGCACTCGGTATGGCGGTAGCGGCCGATAAAGAAGGAAAAAACAGAAAAGTCGTCGCAGTTATTGGTGATGGCGCTATGACTGCTGGTATGGCATTTGAAGCCCTTAATCACGCAGGTGATATTCACAAAGACATGTTAGTGATCCTCAATGATAATGAAATGTCGATATCTGAAAATGTCGGGGCGCTCAATAATCATTTTGCTAAAATGTTATCAGGAAGTATCTATACCGGCATTCGTGAAGGAAGTAAGCGCATACTTAAAAATATCCCTCCCATTAAAGAATTAGCCAGTCGCGCGGAAGAACATATTAAAGGCATGGTCGTGCCGAGCACATTTTTTGAAGAGTTAGGGTTCAATTATATCGGCCCAATTGACGGTCATGATGTAAAAGGCTTAGTGGATACCATTACAAACATGCGTAACCTTAAGGGCCCGCAGTTGCTTCATATAGCCACCAAAAAAGGGAAAGGCTATCACGCGGCAGAACAAGATCCGATCAAATATCATGCCGTGCCAAAATTTAATCCTGCAGAAACAAGTTTACCAACTAGCAAGCCGAGCTTACCCACTTATTCTCAAATATTTGGCGACTGGTTATGTAAAACGGCTGAACAAGATGAAAACCTTGTCGCGATTACACCAGCCATGCGTGAAGGGTCGGGTATGGTTGAGTTTAGCCAACGTTTTCCTGAAAAATACTTTGATGTTGCCATTGCTGAGCAACATGCAATAACATTTGCCGCAGGATTAGCCATTGGCGGACATAATGCCGTTGTCGCTATTTATTCAAGCTTTTTACAGCGCGGTTATGATCAATTAATTCATGATATTGCCATACAAAATTTACCGGTATTATTTGCCATTGATCGAGCAGGTATTGTCGGTGCAGATGGACCCACTCATCAAGGCTCTTTTGACTTAAGCTTTATGCGCTGTATTCCAAATATGGTGATCATGACTCCTGCCAATGAGCGTGAATGCCAATTAATGCTAACAACGGGATATAAGCTAAACAAACCTGCCGCAGTTCGTTATCCACGAGGCAATGGCTCAGGAGAGACATTACCTGAAATCAATGAGACGATTGAAGTAGGTAAGGGGCGTGTCATTGAACAACGCGAAGAAATTGCCATCCTCAACTTTGGTACAACACTTTCACAAGTCACTATAGCCGCAGAAACGCTTAATGCTACCGTTGTTGATATGCGTTTTGTTAAACCGCTCGATACCCAATTGATAGATGAGTTACTTTCCCAACATAGTTGTTTGGTTACTGTAGAAGATAATGCTATTGCTGGCGGTGCAGGCTCAGCAGTTAATGAGTACATACTCAATAAAGGTCACCTTGCTAAAGTGTTAAATATTGGCTTACCGGATGTATTTATTAAGCATGGTACTCAGCAAGAAATTCATCAAGAACTTGGCTTAGACAGTGCAGGCATTATCAATAAAATTAAGCAATTTATCGAGTAATCATATACAGCTGACAAACGGTTCGCTTATCAAGGCTAGATAATAAACAATCGCGCTTTAACATTAAGGTTAAGGTTAGGGTTAACTGTAACTATTTCAAAACACTCACTATGCGTTTTATTCGTCGCTATTTTTTAGAAGTGCTAGAGCTAAGTTTCAGTTTCAGATATAACTAGCTTACTTAATAATAATCATGGCAATCTTATGCGAGCCCTAATTAGCACACTTTTATTACTCACTACGATAAACTTTTCTGTAACGGCTCAAATCAATGAGCAAGCCACAATTGTTGAACTTCATCAACAAATGAAGTCAGGGCAACTTACCAGCGAAAGCTTGGTTAATTTTTACCTCGAACGTATTCAAGCGATTGATAAAAATGGCCCAAAGCTTAACGCAGTATCGCAACTCAATAAACATGCGTTAACACAAGCCAAACAGTTAGATAAGATTTTTCAAAAATCAGGCCTTGTAGGTCCTTTACATGGCATTCCTGTTTTACTCAAAGATAATATTGACACCACAGATGGCATGGCAAATACCGCAGGCTCGCATGCGCTTGCTAAAAACTACCCCAATGATGATGCTTTTTTGGTTAAGCAATTGAAAAAAGCAGGGGCGATTATTTTAGGGAAAACCAATTTAAGTGAGTGGGCAAATTTTCGTTCCACCTCATCATCAAGTGGTTGGAGCGGTTTGCATGGGCAAACACGTAACCCTTATGATGTGACAGCCTCTCCATGTGGTTCAAGTTCTGGATCAGGTGTAGCAACTGCGGCCAATTTAGCAACGATTTCAGTAGGGACAGAAACCGACGGCTCAGTCACCTGCCCCTCTGCTATTAACGGCATTGTGGGTATTAAACCCACCTTAGGAACCGTAAGTCGTGATGGCATTATCCCAATCGCGCACAGCCAAGATACCGCTGGCCCTATGGCGCGAAATGTCACTGATGCTGTCATTTTATTAACCGCTATGGTCGCCGCAGATAACAATGATCCTAATGTTGAACATTCTAATGTTAACTTCCTTTCCCACTTAAAAGCATCGGGTTTAAAGGGGAAAAGAATAGGTATCGCCCGTAATTTAATGGGGTACCATAAAGCGCTTGATGCCACATTTGAGCAAGCAGTAAAAGACTTGCAAGCTCAAGGCGCTATCATTGTTGATAACACAAATTTTGAAAATAAAGATCAATGGGGCGATGCGGAATATTCAGTATTATTATTTGAATTTAAACACGACCTTAATCAATATTTATCTTCAACAGCCGCCGGACTTCCTAAATCTCTTGCAGAGATAATCAGCTTCAATCAGTCTCATTCTGATATTGAAATGCCTTATTTTGAACAAGAAATTATGGAGATGGCTCAGGAAAAAGGTGATTTAACATCTCAAGAATACCTTGATGCATTAAGTACAGCGAAAAGTGCCACACAAGAAGAAGGCATTGATTTATTACTGAAAAAATATAACTTAGATTTAATTATTGCGCCGACCACAGGGCCTGCTTGGAAAACTGATTGGATTAATGGCGATCATTATTTAGGTGCCGCTTCAAGTGCCGCAGCCATTTCTGGCTACCCTCATATTACAGTGCCTATGGGCTATGTACATCATTTACCTGTTGGTTTATCTTTTTTCTCAGGGAAACTTCAAGAAGGTGTTTTAATTGAAGCCGCCTATAGTTACGAACAAGCGACTCAACATAGGAAATCACCAAAATTAAGCGTAACTGATAAATAGCGACTTTTAAAATAACGGGTAAAAGTGTCGTTTTTTAAACATTACTTAAGAAAACACCGTCTGGTGGTTTATTTGTGCTCAACATTCATAATTAAGTGAATATATATAACAATAATCACAGCAACACTGTGATTATTGTCTTGCAATCCTCCGCATGAAATACTAATTTATCTTAATAAAAAAATAATAATAAATTGAACAAACCTTATATGCATAAAGCTGTCGCAATATTCGGTCTACTTTTTATCGCTTTTAGTAGTTCGTCTGAAAAATATAGCTCACCGGATCAATATGACTTATTCGAGCTTAGTATTGAAGAATTAATGCGTGTACGCATTAGTTTAGCCACTAAAACAGAAGAAACCGTTAAAACAGTCCCTTCAACCATTACCATTTTTAATCAAACAGATATTCAAGCATTAGGGGTCAAAAACGCCTACGATATTATGAATTATGTTCCAGGGTTTCAAATGACCCGCGGCGATTGGGTTGGAGCAGTTCCTAAAGAGCATGCCCGCGGCATTTATCTAGATAATGGCTATATATTGGTGATGATCAACGGTCAACGCCTCAATGAAGCATCATTTGGTAAAGCTTCTGTCTATACGCCTCACATCCCAACAGAGGTAGTTGAACGAATAGAAGTTATTCGCGGCCCAGGTTCGGCAATTTATGGCAGTAATGCTTTTTTAGGTGTCATTAACATCATAACCAAAAAAGCCAGCCAACAATTATATGCCAGTGTCGGTGAAAATGGCTATCAACAATTGTCTACTAGTTGGCATCACCAGTTTTCTACCAATACTAAGCTTTATGGTAATGCATCATACGAACAGTCAGATGGCCAACACTATAATGTACACAATAATGAATCCGTCAGAGACCCGTTAAATAGTGCATTTTTTGAACTTAATTTGACCCATAAAAAAAATGCACTTAATTTTAGATACAGTGAAAATCAATTAGATGAATTTCTCAACATCGGTGGATTCTCAGCAGAGAATATCCATCGTAGTAATAGTTTATCCATGATGGCGAAAAGCGTTTTTATTGACAATAAAAATCACCAACTTGAAGGTAAAGTTTCTTATAGCTTATTTGAAATAAAGTCAGCGGGTATAGCAATAGAGAAAGAGTCAGGCCTAATTAACGAGGACTTTTTGGTCGGTCCGTTTTGGCGCACTCAATCGAGTGACATCAATATAGATCACAACTGGAAAATAAATAAAGCATTAAGTTTGCAGTCAGGTTTAGAATATCGATTGACTAAACAAATACAAGCAGGCTCCACTTCTACTCATTATAGTGATGAACAGCAGCTTATTATTTTAGATGATGCATTTTATTTAGGTAAACTGAAAACATTTAAGAACATTCCTGAATATAAAAACCTAAGAAAAAATCAAGACATGTCTGGGATCTACTCGCAATTAAAATGGCAGTTAAAAGAGGACTTAACCTTATTTTTTGGCGGTAGATTTGATAACGTCAAAGGTATAGAAAAGAAAGTTTCGCCTCGAGGCGCTATCGTATGGCAAGCCGATAGCAATCATTCCTTAAAGCTTCAATACGGTGAGTCTTTTAGAACCCCAGTCAATAATGAATTGTATTCTAGTGACAGTGTAACGACTGGAAATCCCAACCTAACAACAGAGTTTGTTAAAACATCTGAATTAGTTTGGCTTTATCAAAGCGACAACCTCAACACTGAATTTGTATTGTTTAACAACGATTTAAATGATTTTATTAATAAGGTGCCATATCAAGGGGGGGCTTTATTTACCTTTGAAAATGAGATTGATAAAACAATCAATGGGTTTGAAGGCCATTTCAACCTTAAAATATCTGAGCCATTAAGGGTAGCTATAAATTATAGCCAGTTGTTTAATGATCCTATTAACCAAAGTTTTAAAAAGTTTGCCACGCTGTCATTATCATATAAACAAAGCCATTGGCGATTCAATCTCAATACTATTTGGCGTGACAGTGTCTACTTCTCTCAAAATAATGGGGTAGATTTTTATCAAAAACAATATCTTATTACAAATGCAACAATCAAATACACGCTATCAAAAAAACACTCGGTATCATTAGTTGCCAATAATGTTTTTAATAAGGAATATGATGTCTTTGATCCGCGAGTTTATGACGGCAAAGTACCAGGTAAAGGGCGTGATATTTCATTTAGCTATAGCTATAACTTTTAAAGGGAGCTTTAATCTAACGAAATAGCACTTTATATTTCGTATCTATTCAAGACTTTTATAGGCGACGAGTCACGATAGAAAACAAGACATAATGGCGATAAAAACACCGATATTTAGCAGCAGAAAAGTATGGCTCGTCACGAAATTGAACGTTAGCTTTAGTGATTATGAAGTACGACTAAAGTGACATTTTATTTCAAACTACTCTCTGTATACTCTATACTCTAACAAGTGATGTATACAAAACTTAACCTCAGTCACTGCAGTAAAAGGTAAAGATATTTTGAAGCATGTTGTAGTAAAATTCATGCTATGGACAGCACTTTTCAATCTCAGCTTAAGCTTTTCATTTTCTTTATCAGCCAAGGAACTATTAACGTGGCGAGTTATCGATTGGCCACCTTTTTATATTCTTTCTGGCAAAGATAAAGGGCAAGGTATTTATGACCAACTGATCAGTAAAATGATCAAAGCACTACCCGAGTTTGAGCACCGCACTATGGTGATGAACACACAAAGAGTCTTAAAGGAGCTCAATAAAGGGGCTCACGTTTGCCATCCTTCAGCTTTAGAGAATACTCAGGCACTATTATCTAAAGCCAATAGTTTTCTTTTACCACATCGCTTAATTTTTGATAGCCGAGATACCCAAAAAATTGCAGGTGATCAAACCTCAATATCTCTCATTAACTTGCTATCCGACGAAAGCATTACCGTGGGTATTGCCACTGAAAGATATACCAGTGAGCTCAACCAAATACTCTCGCAATTTAAAGGAAAAGCTCACTTAAGCCATCAAAATAACTACAATGGATTAGTTCGTATGTTTTTTAAAAAGCGCGTAGATGCTTTAATCGAATATCCTCCGGTGATCACTTATGCTAAACAGATTTTTGATGCCAAGATGAATAATACCAGCCTCGCTATCACTGAATTATCTAAAACAAATTACTTACCGGTTCATTTTGCTTGTCCAAATAACGACTGGGGTAAAAATGTTATCAATAAAATCAACCAAATTTTGATTGAAGAAGTTAAAGAAGACGATTACTTAGCTTTTCGCTTAAAGTGGTATGATAAAGAAAGCCAAAGGCTGTTAAGTAAGTATTACTTAGAGGATTATTTAAAAGATAAGCATTAAAAACGCAGCTAATGCTGCGTTTAGTCGAAAATATACTGCAATCACTATTCAGAAATGTATTCAACCACTTCTAAGCCAAACCCTGATAATGAATGATATTTCACCTGAGAGCTAAGTAAACGCATTTTACCCACACCCAAGTTAGACAATATTTGCGAACCAACGCCGACATTTCTTGAGCCAATATGGCGCTGTACTTCTTTCACTGATTCACCCGCATCAAGCTTGGCATATTTAGCGACTTGCGCGATCAATTCTTCCGGCGATTCATGTTTACCTAATAAAACTAATACTCCGCCTTCTTGACCGATTTTTTCTAACGCATTGCCAATGGGCCATTTAGCCACACTTTCTCTTTGGCTAAAGAGTAAGTCTCTAAACGTATTTTCTAAATGAACACGCACTAATGTTGGCTGATCGTGATCAATTTCGCCTTTGGTCAATGCAAAATGAGCTTGTCCGTCAATCGTATCTTTAAATACCGTCAGTTCAAATTCACCAAAAGCTGTCGGCAGTTTACATTGCGAAATACGCTCTATTGTCGTTTCATTGGCATTACGATATTCGATAAGATCAGCTATCGTGCCCATTTTCAAGCCATGTTTTTGCGCAATAACTTCTAAATCTGGACGGCGCGCCATGGTGCCATCTTCATTTAAGATCTCAACGATCACAGCAGCAGCTTCTAAGCCAGCTAAACGCGCTAAATCAACACCAGCCTCGGTATGACCTGCTCGATTTAAGACTCCACCATCTTTTGCCATTAACGGAAAAATATGTCCCGGTTGAACAATTGAATGTTGGTTAGCCTCTTTACCAATAGCCGCTAGAACGGTTGTTGCACGATCCGCTGCTGAAATACCCGTAGTAACACCTTCAGCCGCTTCAATTGAGACGGTAAAGTTAGTCGAGAATTGCGCATCGTTTTTATCGACCATTAAAGGTAAATTCAATTTCTGACAATGTTCAACTGACATTGGCATACAAATTAAACCTCGACCATGAGTAGCCATAAAGTTAATTGCTTCAGGAGTCACTAACTCCGCTGCCATAATAAAATCGCCTTCATTTTCACGATCTTCATCATCCATCAAAATTACCATTTTACCTTGCTTGATATCTTCGATGATCTCTTTAGGAGAATGTAAATTCATGCCTGCCTCTTAATTTTTAATAAAACCGCTTTGCATTAACAAAGATTCTGTAACACCAGATGGTGCTTCTTGGCTCTCATTTTTTTTCAATAATAACCGTTCAATATAGCGAGCCATTACATCAACTTCTATATTCACTTTACTACCCACTTGATAACTTGGCATGATAGTTTGCGCACTCGTATGCGGCACAATAGTTAAACGAAATTGCTCATGCGTTAAACTGTTAACCGTTAAACTAACACCATCAATGGTGATTGAGCCTTTTTCAGCGATATAGGGAGCTATATCATCAGACATACTTAGCCAATATTCAATACTGTTACCATTTTGGCTAATTGCTTGAATCGTTGAGACAGCATCAACATGGCCAGAAACAATATGACCGCCAAAACGTGTTGTTGCCAGCATGGCTTTTTCTAAGTTAACTTCCTGGTTTGGACCATAATTTGCAAAAGCAGTGCGGGTTAATGTTTCTTTAGAAACATCTGCGCTAAAGCTTTGGTGATCAAAGGAAACCACTGTTAAACAAATGCCATTCGTCGCAATAGAGTCACCTAACTTTACGTCACTCATATCCAGTGATTGTGTGTTAACAGTGAGTCGAGCGCCTTGCTCGTTAATATTAATTTGCTTTATTTTACCAACGGCTTCAATAATTCCAGTAAACATGAGATGCCTCTATCAAAATTCTTATCATTCGGTTTTCTAGTTAAGCGATTACGATACTTACTCTTTAAATTGGCCAATGATTTTTAAATCATCACCAATGATGGTGACTTCAGCAAAAGACAATTTTTTAGCTTGAGAAAGTTTATCAATCATTGGCATTTTCACCAGCCCATAACCTTCATTTCCCATCAACTTTGCTGCCTGATATAGGACAAGTTCATCCACTAAATCTTGCTCGATAAAGGCGCCAGATAATGACATGCCTGACTCGATTAAAACCTCATTACAGCCTTTATCCGCTAGCAATTTTAGCACTGCAGTTAAATCAACGTATTCACTTTTTACGGCTTTAGGTAATATGACTTCTTCTACAAAATGCGGCCATTGATGGCTATTTTCAATGCTTGTTCTTACGATGATCACTTTAGATTGGACACTAAAAAGCGCTAAGTCCGGCGTTAGCCGATTTTTCGTATCAATAATTAGTCGCATGGGCTGTCTCACCTCAGCCTCTAAATAGCTGTTCTTCAAATCACCTAATTCGGACCAACGCACATTCATTCTAGCATTATCAACGAATACTGAGTCAGCGCCCGAGATGATCGCACAACTTTGTGCTCTTAGCCTTTGTACGTCTTGACGGGCATCAGTTGACGTGATCCACTGGCTTTCGCCACTTGCCATCGCCGTTTTACCATCTAAGCTAGACGCGAGTTTACAACGAATAAATGGTAAACCTGTTGTCATTCGCTTAATAAAGCCAATATTTAAGCGCTGTGCATCCTCAGCTAATAAACCCGACTTAATTTCTATACCGGCTTGCGACAGCATAGTTAAGCCTTGGCCAGAAACTTGTGGATTTGGATCAACCATAGCCACAACAACTGTATCGACTCCGGCCTTAATTAATGCGTTAGCGCATGGCGGCGTTCTACCAACATGCGAGCAAGGCTCCAACGTCACATAAGCTGTAGCGCCTCGAGATTTTTCTCCTGCCATTGCAATGGCATTAACTTCCGCATGGCCTTGTCCAGCTTTAAGGTGAAAACCTTCGCCGACAATTTCCCCATGCTTTACAAGCACACAACCGACTCTTGGGTTCGGAGATGTTGTATAACGCCCTTGTTCAGCCAGGTGAATAGCCCTAGCCATAAACTGATGATCTTCTAGCGTAAAAGTAGCTTTCATTAGGTTATGTTTTTTCTGTGTCATCGCGTGTTTTTTCAAGACCTAAACGGGCAATTTCTTCACTAAACTCTTTAATATCTTCAAAGGAGCGATACACAGATGCAAATCTGACATAGGCAACTTTATCAAGCACTTTAAGTTGCTCCATAATAAAATTTCCTAACGATTCACTGGGAATTTCTCGCTCGCCAGTTGCACGTAGTTGAGATTTAACTTTGTTAATGGCAAGTTCAACTTGCTCAACACCAACGGGCCTTTTTTCGAGTGCTCGAAGAAAGCCACTACGCATTTTATCTTCATTAAATGGCTCTCTAGAACCATCACGCTTAATGATTCTCGGCATAACTAGCTCAGCCGTTTCAAAGGTAGTAAATCGCTCTTGGCATGCCAAGCATTCACGACGACGTCGAATTTGGTAACCGTCAGAAACAAGTCGAGAATCAATGACTTTGGTATCATTAGCCGTACAAAATGGGCAATACATACAAGTTCTACTTTTGATAAATGAATAACGCTATTTTAAGGCATTTCAAAATGCTTGTAACTGTTTATTCGGTTAGGATTAAAAAAGAAAAAGCTCAAACGTTAAGGTTTGAGCTTTTAAAGTTATCATTCGTATCATTAACGTGTTGTCAACAGACTATGAATCTAGCGACTGGCATAATGACGCGTGATCAATACATTACTTACCATACACAGGAAAACGTGCACATAACGCTTTCACATTTTCTTGCACAGTCGCTATAGTATTTTCATTGTTAATATCATCTAAAATATCACAAATCCAACCGGTTAAGCTTTTAGTCTCTTCAATACCAAAGCCACGACGAGTAATGGCTGGCGTACCTAAACGAAGACCTGATGTAACAAACGGTGAACGAGGATCATTAGGTACTGAGTTTTTATTTACTGTGATGTGCGCTTTGCCTAAAGCAGCGTCGGCATCTTTACCTGTGATATCTTTATCGATTAAATCAAGTAATAACAAGTGATTTTCAGTACCGTTTGAAACAACTTTATAACCACGTTCTTGAAGAACAGCAACCATGGCTTTAGCGTTGTCTAATACATTTTGTTGGTAGGCTTTAAATTCTGGCGCGAGTGCTTCTTTAAATGCTACCGCTTTAGCCGCAATAATATGCATTAATGGGCCACCTTGGCCGCCAGGGAAAACCGCACTATTTAATTTTTTATAAACGTCTTCATCATCACAGCCAGAAACAATAAGTCCACCACGAGGGCCAGCTAACGTTTTATGTGTGGTAGTCGTCACTACGTGAGCATGTGGTACTGGGTTAGGGTATAAACCTGCGGCAATTAAACCGGCAACGTGAGCCATATCAACAAAGAAATAAGCACCAACGCTATCAGCGATTTTTCTCATGCGTGCCCAATCAACGACACCAGAGAATGCAGAAAAACCACCAATGATCATTTCTGGTTTATGCTCTTGTGCTAAACGTTCCATTTCTTCGTAATCAATATCACCCGTTTCAGGGTGAAGGCCATATTGAAATGCTTCGTATGACTTACCCGAAAAGTTTACGTGTGAACCATGCGTTAAATGTCCACCGTGCGCTAAGCTCATACCTAATACTTTTCCGCCAGGCTTAACAAGCGCTTGAAATACCGCAGCATTGGCTTGAGAGCCTGCATGTGGTTGAACATTAGCATAGGTTGCGCCAAATAATTCTTTTGCGCGATCAATCGCTAATTGCTCAGCTACATCTACATATTCACAACCACCGTAATAACGTTTTCCAGGGTAACCTTCGGCATATTTATTGGTTAACTGAGAGCCCTGTGCTTCAAGTACGCGTGGACTACAGTAATTTTCAGAAGCAATTAATTCAATGTGTTCTTCTTGGCGCACAACTTCACTGCTCATCGCCTGATACAATTCAGGGTCAAAATCAGCAATATTCATATCACGAGTAAACATATTTTATCCTCAAGTAGTGAGCCAGTGTCACAATCAACAGGCTATCTTGGTAAATTCAATTTTAATGGCGCATATTCTGCCTGAAAAAGGCCAAATTGTACACGTTAAAACCCGTTAGAATGCGTTCTATTTGCAATGAACTATTCCAAGGATATTGTAAAATATGCGCTAAAAGTTTTCTTAAACGAGATCAAATTCGTCTTGAGGATAATATATCGAATTAAAAACCAAAGAACAACAAATAAAAAACAACAATAAAAACTCAAACCGAATTATATTTAGCCTTAAAGGTAGTTTACTGTTAATAGTTTGATATTTTTACAGATAAATCTTTGTATTCTTTTTGGCGCTTTCTGTGGATTATCTCAGAAACCAAATACACCACACCGATAAAGACATTAATAAAAATAAGAGGTGTCAATAATGACTTGTCTTCTTGTTGACCTAGAGAGAAAACAAACCAGTTGGCTAAAACACCAAAAGGTAAACATGACCATTTCGATAGTTTCATATATTTCATTGATGATTCACAACCAGCAATGGCATTCTCAATAGCTTTATCGGGACTATCGCTTATCTGTGTCCATATTTTTGCGCGAATTTTCATTTCATAATAAACAAAAATTAATGACATTAACCCACCAAAGCCAAGATAAGTATTCCATGGTTGTCCAAACTCTCCGTTAAATACACCAAAGATAAAGGCGATTAACAAACTCACAGTCGCAATAATATTTAAGGCAAAACATGTTTTTGCCCATAATGTGCGTTTTCTCGTTTGTTTAAGTAACACTTGAATGTCGGTTTTTTCAACCTTTTGGGATTGCCAATCTTGAGTTAACTTTTCCCACTGTTCATCGATAATGGAGGTATCAAGCGAAACCTGATCACTTTTTTTAGGCAAACTAGTGACATCAAGGTGTGTATCCGCCTTTTTTTCACTGTGGATAGTGCTTTTATTTTTCTCATTTAATGGTGTGTTTTCTTCGTTCATACCGACTCCAATAACTGCGCAAGAGCGGCTTTTGCTCGTTGTAACCTTACACCCACTAAATTACTTGAAATAGCTAAGATATCAGCAATTTCTTGGTAAGACATCCCCTCTAATGCCAACGTTATCACTTGTTGCTGGTCAAGTTTTAGTTTTCGAATGGCTTCGCCAAGGCGTTGTTGTCGTTGTTTTTTATCAAGCGATTGGTAAGGCGTTGGCTGTTGATGATCTTCCTCAGCTTCCTGCGACACGTTACTTAAGTCTTGATCAACTTTGATTGTTTTCACCGCTTTTGCGACATGTGTCGCCAAAACATTATGCGCTATACGTGCGACAAATGTTTTAACGGCAGCATCATGTCTAAAATTTGGTAGGGCTCGCCAAATGTTTAAAGCAATTTCTTGAAATAATTCATCTTGGATCGCGGGTTTCGCTTCAAAACCGGTGATGATATGACGAAGCAATTTTTCATACTTCGTCATCCACTGGGTGAAAGTATCTTGATGATCTAATGATAAACTCAATGAATAACTCGCAGTAGTCACTTTTGTCGCTTGAAAGCGATCTTGTTGTAGCAGTAATTCTACCGAATTATTCATAATAAACAATCATCTTGAACGATACTTTACTTCAATTTAATGACTAACTTAGTGACATCACGACTTTTTCAGAGGTTAACTTTTTCGCAAGCGTTAACACCAAGCCAATGGTTAAAACGATAGTTGCACCACTAGTCACTAATAACACCATCCAATCAACCGGTAATCCTTTAAATAAATCTTCCATTAATAACGATTGACCAGATATTGGCATCCACTCTGTCCAGGCAGGTTTATCATCCATCATCATCATTGCCATAGGGACAAAACTTGGTAGCATGATGAGCATAGTCACCGTCGATTGTGCTTCTTTAAACGTTTTAGCTTGGAAAGCAAAAAATAGTTGCAACGATGAAGCTAAAAAGCAGATAGGGATCAACAATAACATCAAAGCAATGGCTGTTGTTAAGTCGATATTAAACGTTGCGCCTATTTTTGCTAAATCAACAAAGTTCATTGAAAATGAAGTTAAAGAAAGCATTAACGTTATTGATATAATGGCAATAATACTTGAACAAAAAAGTTTAGCTAAGACAATTTTAACCGTACTTACAGGTTGGCATAATAGCATTTCTAAAACATTACGTTCACGCTCACCAGCACTTGAATCAATGGAAATAGATAAGCCTGACATAAAGGCCCCCATCATTAAATACATGCCTAAGACCAATGAAATCATCACCGCATTACTTGTTGGTAATGAAGTGTCTTGCTCTTGTAATTTAACAGGTTGCAATAGTTTAACGTCGATACCTCGAACTAATAAACGCTTATAACCTATGGTACGTGAATAGTCTCGAACTACTTCTCTAATTCTCCGTATAGGCGAGGCTAATGATTTTTCACCGTACTCAGCACGTAAAATTATTTCGATTGGTTTCCCATCTGACATATCTTGAGAAAATGTATCAGGAATGATGAAATCAATATTGCGCTCATTCCAATTACGTTCCTCATCTTCAGGTACATCAGCAAACGCAAGAATATTTTCATCTTTAAAGGCTTTGATCAATTTTGGCGCATACTCAGCCCCGGTAAATTTGACATAAATAGGAGGGTTATCAACGGCCTCTTTTATCATGACTTTTGACATCACCATAATCATTATCGGTAGTAGCACCCCCATACTTAAGGCGACCATTAATGCACGTTTATCACGAAAAGCTTCTTTTAATTCTTTGATTAATAATGCTTTGAATTGGATCATGCAGCTACTCCTTCATCTGAGCCTATTAATTTAACAAAGGCTTCTTCTAACAGGGTTTCACCGGCAAGATCGCAAAGCTCTTGTGGTGTACCTTGTGCAGCCAATCTACCGTTAGCAACAATGATCACTCGATCACAAAGTGCTGCAACTTCTTGCATAACATGTGATGAAAATAAAATACAATGCCCTTTCGCTTTAAACTTACTTAAATAGTTTCGAAGCACTCGTGTACTCATCACATCTAAACCACGAGTGGGTTCATCAAGGACAAAGTTTTGTGGTTGATGTACAAGTGCTTGAGCTAACGTCACTTTCATTCGTTGACCTTGAGAAAAACCGGCTGTTTTACGATGTGCCAACTCTTGCATGTCTAAATCATTCAACACGTTTTCAATCGCTTGTTTTTTTGCTTTACCGGTTAAACCGTGCAAACTAGCAAAATAATCAATTTGCTCATAAGCCGTTAATCGCTCATACAATCCAAATTTGTCAGGAAAAATACCTAGTCTTGCACGTGCTGCAATGGGATCTTCGGTTACGTGAATACCATCGATAGTGGCAAAACCTTCATCGGCAGATAATAAGCCATAAAGCGTACGTAAACAGGTGGTTTTACCCGCTCCATTTGGCCCTAAAATTCCAGTGATTTCACCATCCTTTGCCTGAAAAGATAAACCATCTAAGGCTTTTACGGTGTCTTTTTTTGATTTAAAACTTTTATGTAAATTATTTACTTCAATCATAATTATTTCCTTATATGCCACCGTTTAAACCAGTCATAAATGACTCGGCTGGAATTTCATCTAAACAAGATTCGTCTAAATCATTCGGATTTTTCTCATTTAAAAATTCATTGATGACATTAACCGCACAGCCAGACATGCCTGGTGTATGACTACTGTTTTTCATCACAATATGCTTACTATTAGGTAATGATTTATCAGAGAATTCACCATTACTTGGCGGGGTAACAGGATCAAGTTCCCCTGAGATAATTAATGTCGGGATATCGGCAGTAACCGGCTGATAAAATGCGTCACTCGGACGATATTGTGGCCATAATGGACACGCCATTTTCCAAGACATTTGGCTAATATTACCATTGAAGTTATTATCAGCATCAGCAGTAAACATCGCCTCAGTCATTTTCGGAATATCTTCATTACAGACAATATTAAATGTTAAGCCAACATACATCGCCGCTTCATCACTGTCGCCTGCGGCAGTTAAACCTGCAAATGGGGCAAAATTCCCTAATGAGGCTTGATGAATAATAAGCGGTACTAATGAGCGAGCTTCAACACTGTATAACTGCATAAAAATCGTTGATATAAACTTAGCTTTATTGACGATTAAAGACGTTTGCGTGCCAAAACGAGGATGCGGAATATTGATCTTTAATGGCGATTTTTCAAGCTGAGCAACCACTTGATTGAATTCACTTTCTAATGCCGGATAAGCTTTTTGACAGTTTTCTTCTTTTTTACAGTTTTCTAGTAACATTGAAAATGAACGTGCGGCACTTTGACCAAATAAACCAATTGGTACTTCAATTGGGCCAACACTGTCTAACACAACACTCGTTAATGATTCGGGAAATAAACGCATATAGACTAAACCAGCTCGAGTGCCATATGAGCCACCATAAATCGCAATTTTCTCATGTCCTAGAGCAGCGCGTACGGCATCAAAATCACGAATGGCATTTTCAGAGTTGTATTGACTTAAATCTCCCTTCAAATCAGCTAAACACTCTTTCACCACTTGTGGGGTAAAATCTTCGGGAAGTCCTGTATAAACATTTTGATCTACGGAGTCATCACACTGAAGAGGGTGAGATCCCCCCGTCCCACGTTGATCAACCAAAATTAAATCACGTGTTTTTCTTATTTCATTAAATGCTTGATATAACCCACCAGCAAGGCTCACGGCAGCTTGGCCTGGCCCACCAGCAAGAAACATTAAGGGTTCCTTACTTTGACTTTTATCAATAGCGGGTAACACGGCAAAATTAATTGAAATACTTTCGCCATTCGGTTTTGAGTAATCCTCAGGTACGGTTAATTTACCGCACTTGACTTGCTGTTTAATACCATCAACATGACAATCTTCTAATGATAATTTGTTTTCATTGGCCATTGCCTTACCTGCGACCAGCATTAAACCTAGTGCAGCAAAACTTTTTGCTGTTTTACGATGTGAAATTAAACTTTTCCAAAATGCTTTCATTTTATCCTTCCTTTTCAAGCGTCCACCATTTAGTCTTTGTGATAACGAATTTATTACAATTAAATTCAATAATTATTAAATTGCTGTTAATTACCTGATAAACATATATTTTTAAGGATAATAATGTCTGAAAAATCAAGCGAATCGACACAAGAAGAATTAGCACCACAAAATGATAACGCAGGGCTAAGCAGCGATAAACTTAACTTAGTTATCGCAATATGCGCTATATTAATTTCTGCAGCATCTTTTTATGCAACCTACTTACAAGCCGATGCTGCAGAGCGTCAGGTGAAAGCCATGACCTTACCATTAATACAATTTGGCAGTGGTAATTGGGATAAAGAGCTTAAGGTACCTAAAATAAGCCTAAACCTTACAAATGCAGGTGTTGGCCCTGCCATTATTAAAAGCGTCTCTTTTAAATATCATGGTAAATCATTTGATGATTTCAAAGACTTTTATCATGCTTGCTGCGAACCCGAGACAACAAAATACTTTGAATATGTATCGCAAGATAAAATGAAAGTCACTCCAACAGAAGAAGGAGTATATATAACCAGTAATATGAAAAACAGAATTCTAGCTGGGCAAGATACTATCAATTTTATTCAGCTAGGTTTAAGTGAAAAATCAAACGCTTTTTGGCAAAAGTTAAATATTGCTCGAAGAGATCTCTCATTAAAAGTCTGTTATTGCTCATTATTGGATGAATGCTATATCACTGAAAAAAGCGGTATTGTCGAAGCTATTAATTCATGTCCAATTAAGTGAGTTTTGATGCTCTTGACCTTTTTTTATTAATTTATTAAGCATAAAAAGCCGTGGGGGAGAACCACGGCTTTATTCAGTACGGCTATTATTGCTTAAAAGTCATATCGCATAGATAATTTCATATAACGTGGCGTTTGAAAGTCATCAGCAAAACCAAATCTTGGATTATTCGCTCCACTGTCATATTCAGATTGCTCATCAACGCCTTCAATACCATTTGAATTAAAGACATTAAATATATTGGCTTTAAAAGTTAATATACCGGCATCATCAAAATCAATACGATAAGTTAAGTTCAAATCAAGATTATAAACCCATTCTGTAGTGCCAAGGCTACCACGAGGTGTTGCGACACCATCATTATAAAATGATGCAGCGCCATACCAGTCGCGTCCGTAGCATACACCATCAATAGCGATTGCTGTTACACAATAGCCCTCGTCTTCTGGGTGAACACCAAAAGCACTTTTAGGTTTACCCGATTTAGCCCAGACATTAAAACCTACGCTAAAATCTTCACTGATAGTGTAAATACCGTAAGCTTTAAAATTATGCCGACGATCATTAGGCAAGTTACCGTAACCATTATCCATTAATTCGGGGTAATCAAACGATGTTGTCCAGCCTGGATCGGCCTGTCCATTATCAGAACGAACGAGCCCTTCGGTATTACCGTAACTATGTGACCACGTATAAGAGCCTGCAACAAAAAAGTCCTTTGATACATAACCTGAGACGTTAAATTCTGCTGCATAATATTGACGTTTAGATTCAGGAAAACCTAACATATCAGATGTCACAGTAACGCTTTCTTTTATACCATCGCCATCAACATCATAATCCATGGTTACATCACGGCCAGGATTAGTTAAGGTTGGAAACCAGCCACCGACTAGGTAGTCATTTACATTGGGGTCATCAGCGTAGTTTTCTTTGATCCATTGATTCATACCGTAGTTAAATGAAATATCTTCGATTGATTGCTTAAGCTCACGAGAAACTAAGCGAATGCCAGCAGCCCAATCTTCATTAATTTGTTGCTCATAACCAATAATAATTTCATCAGAGTACATAGATTCCGCTTGATTATTAAATAACTGATCAGCATCAGGTACCGTTCCATCTGCAACTATGTCTGTACGTAAGGCATCACCGAGCACTGGAGAGCCATCTTCATTTACACTTTCTAAACGAGATATATGGTGAATATCATAGGCCGCAGAAGCCATTCTCACGTTGGTATTAGGTGAAACTGGTTGAAAATAACGTCCATATGAACCATAAAGTTTACTAGAACCATCACCAATAAAATCATAGGTAAAGCCAAGACGAGGAGCTATTTGATCCTTAAGATCAACATACTTTTCACCAGAGCCTGTAGTATTACTAAATTCACTCGCACGAATACCTAAGTTAAGTACAAATTGATCCGTGATTTGCCATGTGTCAGTAACATAAATAGCATTTGATTTATTAGTCGTTTCACTCGCCTTTCCCCAAATCCTTAAGTCAGCGTAATCTTCACCAGCAAGAATAGGTAGGCCTGCGGCTCCATCTTCTTCAGCTCGGTAATATTCGTACCAACCATCACCATGAGGATCTGAGTAATCTGATATATCGAGTGTTTCATGATCATAACCAAATCGAATGGTGTGATCACCAACCACATAATCAAAGTCTAAACGATAGACTTTACGAATATCTTTTGTTGATGTATCGCTGTATCCAACCCAATCCCCTAATGGCTCCCAAAACCCATTTCTGCTATCCCAATAGGTTGACTGGTCAGGTGTTCCACTTGGCACACCTGTAATATCTTCAACACGGCCATACATTGCCGACATAGTAAAATCATCAGTCAAATAGCCGGTATATTGAACGTTCCAAACTAAACCGCCATTTTTCCATTTTGATTGTCCCGGCTCTTCACTGACATCGGCATTTCCTTCATCATTTTTGCGCCATTCATTTGAAAACCCTGATGCACTGTTATCAAATGCCATTGCACTGAGTGAATGATTTTCATTGATTTCCCAATCCAACTTGGCAAACCACATGTCACGCTTCCATTCAGTTTCGTAGAGACCATCATCAGACTCGCTAGCCCCATCCCCTTTTTGTGGGTTATATAAACCATAGAAAAACAATGTGTCTTCGATTATTGCGCCACTAGCCCAAAGGTTTACTTCTCTTTCATCGTATTCCGATGTTTCCGCTGTAATGGTTTTACCTTGATTATTCACCCATGGGGAGGGTTCGCGAAGAGATTGTGGTTCAATTTCTACTTTGGCACCAAAACTCCAATCGTTATCACCCGATTTAGACACTAAGTTAACAACACCACCAATGAAACGACCATATTCAGGAGAAACACCACCAGTGATAACCTCTGTTTGTTGAATGGCTTGCCATGGAAGTGCAATATCTCCCATACCTTTTCGGACATCCGTTATATTCAAGCCATTAAGCATATAACCATTTTCTGCAACCGATGAACCGCCAATAGCGACACCACCAAATTCATTATCACCACCAACAGTACCTGGTGCTAATAAAGCCACTGCTGAAGAATTAAGTTCAACAGGTAAAAGATTTAACCGCTCGGTAGAAATAACCTGAGACGCTTGTGTTGAACTAGTGTCAACTTGGCTGATCCGAGCGCCTGTGATTTCGATTCGTTCAACATCATTTTCATTGGCCATAACTGCATCAAAAACTAAGCCAGATACATTCACAGTGACATGTTGCTCATTCACTGTACCAAAGCCATCTTTTGTTACGCTTATAGTGTAGTTACCAATGGGTAAGCCTTTTAATTTAAAATCACCTTTTTCTGTTGTTGAAGTAGTACGGACAATCCCTTTACCTTCATGTTTAATTGTAATGGTAGCGTTATTCAGATCAGAACCTGTAATTGATGTGATATGGCCATGTATTGACGCTTTGCCATCGGTAGCAAAAACGCTTGTTGAACTTAATGCAATTACAGTACTAACTGCAAGTGCACACATTGTTTTACGTGGCTTAAAACCACTTCTATTTATTTGAAACATTATTGCCCCTTATTTTCTTTTCGAAAATTTATTATTTTTTATGATAAAAACCACCACCAATATATTGTATACAATATATTGCATCCTGAGTATATTGAACAAAAAGCAATCTATCAATAATAAAGTTGATAATTTTTCATTAAGGGGTATTTAGTATTTATCCAGTCGCACCCATTTTTAACTAATAATTAAAGACTATTCCGCATAAACAGTAGTTTTATGTACATTATTAGAATAATATTTTGATGGTTTATTAACTGTAAAAATGAGATACCGGCTCTAAAAGATCTTTAGTCCATTTGGCATCATTCGCATATTGGCTAGTAGCTTTATTATCTAACATTTTAAATTTCAGAGATTTCCTATTTAAAACAAAAAAAGGCTAATTAAACATTCAC
This sequence comes from Colwelliaceae bacterium 6441, assembly GCA_040779345.1. Classification (GTDB taxonomy): domain Bacteria; phylum Pseudomonadota; class Gammaproteobacteria; order Enterobacterales; family Alteromonadaceae; genus Thalassotalea_H. The sequence continues at coordinate 217,862 of JBFONU010000003.1, forward strand.
ATCGCCTTCATTTAGCGATAAAGTCTTAATCAAGATGTATTTTAATTTAAGGATTCCTGATGGAACTCAATCAGTGGGTAGATGAACTTTTTGAAGTGTTTGATGAAGATAAAGACGGCGTGATAAACCGTGGCGAATTTGTTGAATTAATCGATTGTTTACTTCAAGACAAAGGGATTCGAATGTGTGAATCAATATTTAATAAATTTGATACGAATCATGATAATTGTATTTCAAAAGATGAGCTAAAAGAGATGGTCATAGAATTAGCACTATAATAGCTAGGCAAATAGTGGCTAAACAAATAATGGTGAAACGTTAACTTCACCATTTATCTTTTTACTTTCTGATCTCTAATCTAAGAAAATTCCAAATAACTATTGAATATTCAGTGCTTTTTTAGTTAAAAACCAAATAATAATTTATCAGTCTTAACTCCTCTTTCCAAAGACAGTTTTATCACGCATTAAAACCACAGCTACTGCCTTTTCCACCCTATTCACTCGATTTACCTAATAACTAACCGGTTGTTTTAAGCCCCTTACTTGATAGACAATTTTTAATTCATGAGAAATTCACTTGACCAGCTGTGAGAGAAACGATTCCACAGAGAGTTAGGATAAAGAGCGGCTACTTAAAGAGTAAAACTGTATTAGCTAGACTTGATAATAATAGTTAGCGGCGATTTAAGAATATGTCAACTTACCAAGATGGCCGCGATTAAATAAGAAAGTCCTAATAAAAGCGCCTATATCGGGCGATGCGCTTTTCTGGTCTAATCTCTTTTTATTTCAGTGATTCTTTGTTATTATTTCAGCTTACACATGTTAGCTGAAATTTAAAATGCAATTTAATTCTCCTTATTCTACTTCTGAAGAAATAGCTAACGCAGTTAGCCATGGCATAGGTACCTTACTTAGTGTAGCAGCACTCACTTTACTGGTTTTTTATGCTGCGCAACAACAAGATATCACGCGTGTAGTGAGCTTTTCCATATATGGCACAAGCTTAATTACTTTATTTTTATTTTCTACTTTGTATCATTCAATGACCCACCCTAGTGCTAAAAAATTGTTTAAACGACTCGATCATTGTGCAATTTATTTACTTATCGCTGGTACATACACCCCCTTAATGCTGCTAACATTAAATAGCAGTTTGGGTTACCCCATGTTGGCAACTGTTTGGCTACTCGCTTTTTCAGGGATTATCTTTAAAGTAAAGTTTGGAGAAAAATTTAAAGTTATCTCCATAGCAAGTTATCTAGGTTTGGGGTTTATTGCTTTACTATGCATTGAGCAACTATCTAAGGGATTAGAAAAAGGAGGCATATTTATGCTTGTCTTAGGAGGAGGGTTTTATAGTATTGGAGTAATATTTTACGTAACTAAACGCATTCCATTTAACCATGCTATATGGCACCTGTTTGTGCTAGCAGGTGCCGGAAGTCATTTCTTTATGATGTGGTATTACGTTTAAACATTATAAACTGTGTTCAAAGTAGACGCGATAAGTTGAAGACCAAATCGGGTGGTCAACCTCCAATAAATAACATGAAAAATCTGCCTTATTTAAATTCGCAAAATTAAATAAATAGTCACTCATTTCTCCTATCCTAATACCACTTTTTTCTTGTGCATCAAGGGTATGAGAATTTAGTATTTTGAGTTCAGGAAATTCAGGTAGTCTCTCTGTCCACATATCATCAGAACGAAGTTTACCTTCTTCTACCTTTTGATTACCTGAATAGCAACCTACATTTACCGAACTTCTCATGTCTAATTTTTTTTCTAAAAAGACTAACATCACCAGTTTTTTAGCTGGATTTTTAATAGAAATACTGGTTGAACTGCACTTGCTTTCATGAACTAAAGGATTCGCGAGTTCATCTGGATTGCTAAACAAAAAAGTGGCATCGAAATTATGGCTATCAGAGAAGTCATTAAACACTATCCCTGAATTACTCACTGAGTAACTCGAATAGGAGTCCAACATGCCCTGAGTAGAATATTCGTCAACAACACCTATATGAAAACGACTTTCATCAATTCTTGAGTTTACAGTAATATTTTCAGGCGCAATAAACCCTTCAGGGTGTGGATGCGTATAGAATTGAACAAATGGTGGTGCTGCTTTTGAGCGTACGATCCCTTTTTTAGAGATCATGGCAACTTCCTGTAGATACTCTTTATTACTCTGATTTTCTTTTAAGATATAACATGCAAAGATGCTATCCATTGACGAGCCAACAAGCTGTTTAGAGGCTAAAAAGTGCTGCTCTCTTTTTTCGTCTGCACTTAATAGTGCATTATCATTGCCTGACAGCTTTGGCTTATTACCCAAAAGCCTTTTTAATTCAGCATGACTGCGAGCATATTTTTTAATTAAAATATCAAAAGATTCAATCGCTTTATTTGCTTCTGAGATCAACTGCTTTTCAAGTGATTTTTTATTTACTTGAACTAAGAAATCAAGTAAGCCGGCAATTCCTGGCAATAAACAAAGCGCTTCTTTACCATCTTTACTTTTATAGACACCGTTTAAAATTCGCTGGCAGTTAGAGCGATTAAAATCAAGCCAGCTAGACATGCCAGTGATCGTTTGAGCTGAATGAGGGAAATCATCAATTAAACGGCGTAAAACACTTTTTAAATTTTCACCCGTACGATTGAGTGCAATCAAATCTTCTTTTTCTAAAAACATAATTTTATTAAAATCCATTAATTCATCATTACTTTAGCACGCATTGTCCCTGACGATAATCCCTTTTTGTACATTTATAAAAATGAGAATTTATTGATGCTTTTATCACCAAACATTCAATACTACACCGCTAAATAAACGTGCTAATTAAACCTTGCTCGCATGATGAATATCGACAAATCGAGATAATGTACTTAATAACTGTTTGAAATTTTTTTGTCCTAAACCTAGCCTAAAATAATTACCCGATAAACCAAATAATGATGTCGGCAATATCAACACACCAGTTTTTTCGACGAAGTTTTTTGCCCATAACTCAATCGGTTGCTCACAATTAACTTTAACAATCGCTAAAATTCCTGCTTGAGGAGGTGTCCAGCTAAACATCTCACTATGTTCATCAATAAATGAGGTAAATAATTGGGTATTTTCCTTGATAATATCATTGTTATTTTTAAGGATTTTATCACTCACCGTTAGCGCTAAATTTGCAGCAGCTTCATCAATCGCTGAGCAGCATATCGATCCATAACTTTTTATCGCTAATAAGTTGTTTATAAGTCGTTTGTTCTTACTGATCACCCAGCCTATTCTGATCCCAGCTAAACCAAAGCTTTTCGATAAAACGGAAACAACCAAGCCTTTATCATAATCCAAATAACGATGAGACAATGAGTGCTGTTGATAATTACTCGCTTGTGAAACATCATCAGCAAGCAAATAACAATTATATTGTTTCGCTAACTCAAGGATTTGCTCAGCGAGACTTGAGTCAATAATAACGCCACTGGGGTTATGAGGTGAATTTAGCACAATCAACTTAGTTCGTTTATTGACGGCACGTTTGATATCATCAAAATTTATGTGCCAACCTTGCTCAGGATCTAAGTTGACCTTTTTGACTATACAACCATAATCTTCTGCCATAGCAGTTAACGATGGATAATTAGGTGTCAGCACAACCACTTCATCACCGCGCGATAATAAGGTCTGATATATACTCGCTAAAGCCTCTTGAGCTCCACAAAATGTAAGTACATTATCCTCAGCCAAGGCTGTTTGATGGTGGTTAAGTTGTTGATGAAATTCAACAATACGCTGTCTTAGCGCAAGATCCCCTTTTAATGGCGCATAACCAAGTTTCACTTGCTGAAATCTATTTATTGCTTGGTCAGCTAATTGACATAATTCACCTAAGGTTAAAGATTGCGCTGAAGCGTTACTTAAGCTGTCTTGAATAGAGCAATTTAGCCCTTGGATAAAATGCAGGTGAGCAGGTAAATTAATCATTTTTTAACTGCCAAACAGAAAGAGCAATGCGATTGTTTTGAGATTGATTAGCATTAATGATAAGTGTTTGGTCAATATAAGAGGTTGTCACTAGTGAAAAATCAGCAGCGAGTATTTGTGATATCCCCTCAAAAGCGGTGACATTTTCACCATTTACTTTTATGCCACCTAACCACTTTTCTTTTTCGGTTACGTGTTCATCGAAAGTATAATTGGAGGCAATAATCAGTAAACCATTGTTATTAAGTCGCTGAGATATTCCAGATAAAACTGATTTAGGATCATAACTATGCTCTAAAACCTGCTGTAATAAAATAACGTCATAGTCACAAAATATCGGTTTTAAGTTAACGGCATCTCCCTGACTGAAAGTAATATTGTCTTGATAGTTTGGCAGATAATCCCTCAATGATATTTCATTAAAATTAACAATATCGCCTTCAACAACATTTTGAAAACGCACGGTATTACCTTGTTGTAGTTTAACTGCGCATTGTATGTATCGAGCAGAAAAATCAACGGCGTCAATATGTTCAAATTTTGATGATAGCTCGAACGCTGTTCGACCAACAGAGCACCCCAAGTTAAGTAATTTTTTATGAGCCGTTGGCAGGCTTAACTCACCGACAAAATTGGCTAACTGAACGGTGAAATTAATTTCGGGACTCGTTACACTGTATTGACTCGCCAACTGCTGGCATATAACAGTATCCGTTTCAAATTGATTAACAGGGCGAAGTGGAATTATCGACTGATCGCTTTCGACGTAACGAAAGCCAGCATGTTGAAAAAAGTGCCGTCTAAAAGCGTAACGAGACGATTTAATCGCTTCATTACCGGTTGAAATCCAAGAGCCACCCTTAATTAAATTATGCTTGCCATCGAAGGTTGGCGTTGAAAAATCATCATACAAAGGATGTACTTTAAAGCCAGTAAAACCATCAATTGCGGATTCAGTCCATTGCCAAACATTGCCACAAATATCGTAAAACCCCTGCTGTTCAAACTTATCAACGGGGCATGACGAGGCGAAATATTCTAAATTGATATTTCCTGGCGCTTCTTGCCAAGTCACTAAGTCGCTAGAAATTTTATTTCTTAAGCAATACCATTCCGCTTCCGTTGGTAAGCGTATATAGCTTTTACTCTGTTGGGTCTTCCATTGACAAAACGCTTTAGCCTCTAAATAATTAACTTCAACAGGCCAATTTAATGGCAAGGGGATTTCATTTAATAAATTGCGCTGAAAATATTGCCCTTCTTGCTCAAACCAAAATTTCGGCATGGTTGATTGAGTAAAATCTAACCACTGCTTGCCTTCTTCTGTCCAATAAGCGGTATTGTTATAGCCACCCGCTTGAACAAAGGTTAAAAATTCTTGATTAGACACTAGATACTTACTGGCATTAAATATTTCAACATCAACACGCTGTTGTCCAAATTCATTATCCCAACCGTAAGTTAAATCATCTGGCTTTTTCCCTAAGCTTACACTTTGTTTCTCAACACAAAGAAGCTCATTTATCGGTGGCTCAGCAATATCAGTACAACAGGGCCAAGAATCACTTTCAGATAAATACGCAATGGGGAGCATACGCATTAGCACGGAAGAAGTTTCAAGATGTATCCGCTCATGTTCGCAGCCCATTAAGATGACCCAAGCTAAAGATTGCTGACAAATAGGCAGTGATAATGGCATATCATCAATCAGCTGATTAACCAACTCATAAACCTTACAACGGTAAGCGCTTACTTCCTCCACACTCGGCCACTGGTAATGGCAGGTATCAAGGTCGTCCCAGCTCATTTCATCGACGCCAACGGCACAAATCGCTTCCAATTTTTCGTTAACTCGTGTTGAGATGTACTTACCTAACATCAATTTATTAATAAAAAATGTTGCGGTATGCCCATAATAAAAAATCAAGGGATGGCGTAACCTATCAGGCCTTAAATAATAAGCATCCTCATGATTAATCAATGAAAATAGTGACTCATAGCTTTGCCAAGTATTGGCAAAATAGCGCTTAATTTCTTTCCGTTTTTCTTCGATATCATCACCTAAGAGTAAAGGTGTTTTCTGCTGTTTTAGTGGGTTATTCATCACGTAGCTATACCTTCACTCGTTAGTAATTATTGATGGGATCTGATAGTTAGCAAGGATCATTGCTTTTAACTTGTCCCCAATTTTTTCACTTAGCGTGGTTTGTTTATGATTCTTTTGACGCACAATGCTGTCCACTTTATTAATACTCGCTGCAAACCATGTCTCTTGATTAAATAACTCAATAGCGCCAAGCTCCTCATTTTGACAATAAAGTGATACGGGTAATTGACTTTGGCAAACCGTAGTTTTTAACTGTGCAGTACATTGATTATCAATAAAAACATCCAAGGCATCAATAATATTTAACAAACCGTAAATCACATTGAGATAAGCATTATAATAAACGCTAGAAGCACCTAACCTGTGCTCTATTCTGGCAAACTTTTGCCAGTCGTTCTCGCTTAATAATACGTTATTATGATGATCATACAGTAAGGGTTCTTCCCCCATCAATTGATTATGCTTGCCTCGCTCTTTATACAAGGCAATACTCCCTTGATGGCCGCCCGATATATCGTTTGGCGAGCATAACTCTTCTGCTAAGCCATATTTGGTTTTTAATGCAAAACGCTCAAAAGCTTCTTCTTCTGGTAAGTACAATAAGCTACTTTCTTTACTTGTTTCAAGAAAGCATTGCTGTAAATATTCACCAAAAGAAGCATCAACAATAATATTATGATCCTCGCTATTCTTAACACTAACATTCATTTGAATTGCATTAGGAATATGAACGGCTCTTTTTTCACCACTAAAAATATTATGACAACCGATCGCTAACTTTCCTTTATCCCCTTGCCAAACAACTGGCTTGATTAACGTTTGCTCTACGCCTTGTTGAGCAAAAATAAAGGGGAGATATTTAATCGCGCGGGATAAATAATCAGCTTCTTGTAAAGGTGATTGACCTTGAAATAAAGAGACATATTCCCATTGCTGATGCCAATATTCAGGGATAACCTCGCCGGCAATATTTAACTGGAGCAGCTGCTGATTTATGGTTGAGAAGTTTATTGGTTTATTTGTTTGGCTACTGTGATAACAACCTTCAAGTTCAAAGTGTATGACCGGAGTGAACCCCAAAGAAACAATATATTCTTGTAAGGTGACTATCACTTGTTTTGATACATCATCAATTCTTTGAGTTAACAATTCAGCAGTGCACATTTCAATAGGATCATGGTGATGAAATCGCTTTGACGCAGTTCTTACCTAATTTTTTGGCTTGATATAAGGCTTGATCTGCTAAAGAATATAAGGCTTTAGCCTCTCTAACTTGGGAAGTTAAGCATGATGCGCCAATGCTGACCGTGACTGAAAATTCACTGCCATCAGTGAAAGAAAAAACATGCTCACTAATTTTAGTTTTCATTCTTTGCGCTATTTTTTCAGTTATCGCCAAGTCAGAACGCGGTAAAATACAAAGAAACTCTTCCCCGCCTATCCGTCCAATCATGTCTTCAGAGCGCAGCGCTTGTTGGGCAAGTTTCGCGACTATTTTAATGACATGATCCCCCATAGGATGGCCATAAGTATCATTAATTATTTTAAAGTCATCAATATCGAGCACAAGAATGGCTAATTGGCCTTTTTCTGGTGGCGTATTTTCAATGCTCTTCTTGAGACATTTGAAAATATAACGACGATTAAATAACCCTGACATAGAATCGGTAATTGTTAGTAGCGCCATTTTACGATTACTTCTAAATTGAAGAGTAACAATGGCGATCACAATAACCAGCAAAATTAATAAGAAAATAATAAAATAACGTTGTTGTAATGTTTTTTGATTTTGGTTTTGTTGCTCGAGCAAGTCAGCTTTAGATCGCTCGCTTGATAATGCCTTTTCCATTTCTTGGTGTTTCATCTCCATATTCGCTCTTAAATTAACCACCCGCGATGATGAATTTTCGATGAGTATCTCAGCATACTTTTGATAGTATTCTTCAAGAAATTGGTAGGCTTTTAAGTAATTCCCTTTTGCCTTTTCAAGCGCGGCATGTATTTTCAACAGCTCTAGCTGCCATACAGTACCAATAAGCTCGGGCATTGAGCTAAATATTTTATCAGAAGCATTAAGTGCCTCCTCTGCTTCGTCAAGTTGATTAAAGGTGATCAAACAACTTGCTTTACGTTTATATAATTCAGCATCATAGTCATCTAAACCAGAAAGCTGAAAAGCCTCTTCGATAATGGTCAGCGCTTCAGTGCATTTTCCTTGTTCTGCATAAGTCATCCCCATTCCGTAAGCGCCAAAATAACTGATATTAGTATTCGGGGTGTAGGACACTTTTTGTTGATATAACTTAAAATATTGAACCGCTAATTGATATTTTTTCCAATAACGATAAGTGGATGCAATACCGTATATTGCTTCAGACGCATGAGACTTAAACCCTAAGCTTTCGTAAGTTTCTAACGCTTTTTGGTAATATTCTATCGACTTTTCATTTTGTCGCATATAGCCATAAATGGCACCGTAAGTTTCATTGATTGTTGCAAGCAAAAAACGGTCATTTAATGCAAAAGCTTCAACATAAGCTTCTTGCAAATCGGTCAGAGATGCTTCAAATAAATCGACCAAACTGTAGCTATAAGCAAGCTCTCGTTTAGCTTCAATATAAAGGCGTGTTAATTGTGCTTGCTTTGCAATTTCCATCGCTTTTTTCAGCTGCTGGCGAGATTGAATGTAGTTACCGCTAGTCTGTGAAGATACCCCTTGTAAATAATAAAAATTAGCTTGCTGCGTCAAAGAAGCATTTTTATCAATTATAGTGGTAAGTTTAGCTAAGGTTTGCACAAAATCATCATAAAGGTAAAGCAAGTTTTCACATTGGGCTTTTCGAATATGCCACCACAGCTTTTTGTCCGTGGTCATCAATTCAACTTGTGGTGCTAATGTCATTAGCTGCTGTAAAGTCTGCCAAGGTTCACGATAGAGCTGATTTTTCATTGCTTTAAAATCAATCATATGTGAAGTTGCACTTTTAAGGGCAGACTCATCCTTAGCAAATAAGCTTGTGTTGAAAAGCAGTATACTAATAAAAAAGAATGCCTTATAAACCTTTACTATTTTCAATCGCGTTAACTTCCTTGGATGGCAATGACCAAACTCATCTTTTTTCAGGGTGAAAATACACAGTAACCATCGCTGGTTAAATAATTATAGATCAAGTGCGTTTTCTATTTGCTTAATTGCAAACCCTGCAAAAATTTTATCCGCAATTTTTACCGCGGGCACCGAACGTAAGCCTGTTTTCCTAAACTCTTTTTGTCCTGCTGGGGTTTTGACATTACATAAACGATAAGCAATATTTTTTTTCTCAAAATAATTCTTAGCCGTTACGCAATGTGGGCAGTTATTCATACTGTATAAAATAATACGTGGCAAAATCAACCTCCTAGTCTCTATTGATACAATTGTGTTACATAAATCAAACAATAGACCTGTTGTTAAAAATGGTTATTGAGTAAACTAAATATAACAAATTAAAAACGACATGTTTATTGTAAAACTCAGCAATAGGGAGCGTGCTACAACTTGAATTATCACGAACTCTGGAATTTAAAATGCGAAGTGAAAAATTTGATAATATAATACTGCTTGGTTTAATAGCACTGACTATTATTATTTTACTATTGCATGAATTTTCATTTAATAAATCATTAATTATTGACGTCAACACTCCTTATTCAGCTACTGCAATAACCGATAGATCAATCAATAACAAAGACGGCTCTACCGCAACATTAACAACTCACGATGACCATTTTCTTTTAGACTGTCAGATTATAAAATCTGATTATGCATGGCCATTTTGTGAAGTTACCTTTAATTTTGTAATGAACAAGCAGAACAAAAAGCTCCCCCCTATTGACTTATCATCGTTAACAAGTGTTAAGGTCTCGGCTAATTATGTTGGGAAAAATTCAGCGGGTATTCGTTTTCAGTTACGTTCTTTTAACCCGGTATACTCTACTTACAACAACGATGCATCATGGAAATATAACGGTCTTGAATATTGGCCTGAAAAAAACACCTATCCTGTGTCGTTCAATTTAAATGCCCTACAAGTATCAACCTGGTGGTTATTAGAAAATGAAATACCCATTGAACATTCTGCTCCTGAATTTGATCAGGTGATGGTCCTTGAAATTGCCACTGGTAACAGGATACTGCCTGGACATTATCAATTAAAAATTGAAAAAATTGAATTTATTGGCAAGTTATTCAAAAATAGAGAAGTCTTCGCTTTTGTTATTTTAATGTGGATATTCGCGGCTGTTTTTGGCTTATTTATTAATTTAAAACGCTCAAAAATAAAATTAGCGAAATCAATTCAACGAACTATTGAGTTAAAGCAACTTAACCGATTACTCAATGTTGAATCAAAAGAATTAAAAAACCAAGCAGAGCGTGACCCTCTAACTGGCGCATTAAATAGAAGTGGCATTGAATCAATTTTTACGAGTGAAATTCAAGTGCTTTCCCTTATCTTTATAGATATCGATCATTTCAAACCTATTAATGATCAGCATGGTCACGCTATTGGTGATGAAATATTAATTGAATTCGTTAAAATTATCAGTGAGAACTCTCGAGGAACCGATTTCCTATCACGTTGGGGAGGGGAAGAGTTTCTGCTGATCTGTCCTAATACCCACTTAAAGGAAGCCAGTGAACTAGCAGAAAGTTTACGGGTGATCTTAAGTGAGCATCATTGGAGCCATAACATTAAACTAACCGCAAGTTTTGGTGTTGCCCAAAAAGAAGATGAGGCCGTTGATAAGTTTATCGAACGAGCGGATCAAGCATTATATGCCGCAAAAGCCAGAGGAAGAAACACCGTTGTCATATCCAGCCATACAGACAATATAGATTCCACAATTAGTTTTTAGTTGTAAGCTAGATAAGTTGCAAATAAGACTAAACGATTAACCACAGCACTTTGAGTGGCTTAATCATCACCACTGACACAGCACAACATAAAAAAGTCCAACATTATGGCTAATATCGGACTTTCTTCTCTTAAAAAGGAGATTGAATTTCTCCCCATAAAAAATAACAGCGCTCTTAATCGCTATTGAACCGTATCAAGGGTGATTAATTTTGGTAATTAATACCTAAATATACCGTTCTATCTTGAGTGAAATAACCATGAATCGTTTGATATTGTTCATTAAAGGCATTATTAACTTTGGCTTCTATCTTAATTTTTTTAGTTAATGGATAACTAGCTCCTAAATTAACTAATTGATATCCGTCTACTTTAACTTTTCCGAGCCCCCAAACACTATCATACCTTTTACCTTTATATTGCCATTCTAAGTAAACATCTGTATTGGCAATTTCAGTCGTAAATTTATAACTTGCAAATTGTTTCGCTCGACGAATGAGTTGAGCAATTTCATTTGGTTTAGCATTGGCATCTTTAGCATTCACATAGCTGACATTCATTTGGTGAGTGCCACCTAGCCCTTGATAATTTAATCCCAATTCAGCGCCTTCAATTTCTACCTCATCGACATTAATCGGTGTGGTATTTCCTTCGATATCTGTGCCAGACCAGTCAATTAAATTATCAATCGCTGTTTTATGTAAATTAAAAGAAAACATCAATTGATTAAATTGGCTGATTAAATTTAATTCAAAACTCTCTGACGTTTCTGAAACTAAATCTTTATTACCGATATATCCCCAGTTTAGTGGGTAATATAAGTCATTAAACGTTGGAGCTTTAAAACCAGTCCCCGTTGAAAAATTAATACGGGTATCGTCACTTAACTGATATGCAACGCTTGCGTTATAGGTACTTTCCGAGTCAATCCCTTCGACATCATCATAACGTAGAGCGAGCTCATAGGTAAGCTGGCCTTGGTTATACACGGTATGCGCAAAAGTCCCTAAGGTATTGCGGTGCTTGTTAGCATACTCATTTGAGCCTTTTAATTGCTCGTCATAAAAATCAGCCCCGACACTTAGCTGCCAAGATGGAGAAAAAACAGTGTGATTGAGCAATGAAGCATGATCACGCCTTGTGTCAAATACATCACCATCACTTTTATTCGCCCCATTTCCATAACTTCTATTTGATGTACGACTTTTACCTATTGATAACTGTGTATGGTTTTCATAGTCTGCTATTTTACTTTGATAAGCAGCGCCTACATGCCAAATATAATTATTAACCTCTGATTCATTTTTTCCAGAACTATCATACTCGGTATGGCCTTGATTAACTTGAGCGAGCCAGTTAACAGAAAATGCTTCATTCATTTGTTGCTGGCCATTGACTGCTAAAGCATCATAGCTAAAGCCATCATCATCTGTTTCGTTGTCGTCTTTTACATCAAAGCCATCACTTTCTTCATGGCTTACACTAAAACTGGTAAAGCCATCTCCATGTTCAAAACCAACACCCGCACCATATTTCTGATAATTTTCACTACCAAATGCAGCATTAACAAAATGCTCCCCTGCGGTTAGCTTGCGGGTGAATATTTGTATCACGCCACCAATAGCGTCTGATCCCCAAAGAGCGGCACGTGGTCCTTTAACAATTTCAATCCGATCGATAAGCTCAGGTGAAATCTCATTTAAATTGCTTGAACCTAATGTAGCAGATCCAATACGAACGCCATTAATAAGCACTAAGGTGTGTTCTGAATTAGCACCACGCATAAATACCGACGCTGTTTGCCCTCGGCCACCACTTATTGCAGTATCGATACCTGAGACAGTAGCCAGTAAATCTATCACGGATTTTGCTTGAATCTTTTCAATTTCCTCACGAGTGATAACGACTTGTGATACTAATACTTCATCGATATTTGATGCTGTTCGGTTTGCTGTTACCACAATATGTTCATCAGCAAAAGTCGAATCATTGGCTAATAAAGGTAAAGTATTTAATGTACATGCCGCTATGATAGACGACGTTAAAAACGTTTTATTCATAATTTCCTCGCCACCAATGCCACCCGCATCAGTTAAACAAATTGTAAAGCTTAGGTCGGTCTCCGGGCTCATTAGCATGTTGCCAATTTACCGTTGCGGGGGCAGCACAAGAGTTTCACTTGTTTCCCTAAATGTTCAGTTTTATCTAAACACCTAAACTTATTAGTTATGCTATTTTTAGTATTAAAAACAGCGTAGTAAAACTAACTAAACAAAGGTAAATGTTCAGTTAGTGGTAAACTTATGGTTAATTACTGTCTAAAGCTGTCTATTTGTTCACACAGTGTTGCTAACTCATTTAATGAACGAGACGTCATGCGATGAAGACGGTCAGCATTAGGGTATACAAAGGCATTATTTTTCACTGCTGGCATCTTGGGCCATTGCAGCCAATCAATTCTATCGGGTGAATGCACTCCATGAGACGTCGGCTGAATAATTACATCAGGGGATTGAATCACCACTTGTTCAATATTCACTTGCGGATAGTCACTATCACTGTCAATAAAAGGGTTGGTTATTTGACAAACATTAAGCTGCTGTTGTGACCAAGAACTTCCCGCTGTAGTTGTTAGAGGTCTTGACCAAAGTTCAAAGAATATCGTTAGTTTTTCTTTGCCCTGATATTGCTGCTTTAGTTGAGATAAACGTGTTAAAAATTTATCCGCTACCTTTCGACCTTCTTCTGCTTTACCAACAAAGCTAGAAAAATAGTGAATTTCTTTTGCTACATCTTTCAATGCATGAAGATCAGAGTAAATAATATTAAGACCTAACTTTTCTAAACGCGCTAAATCATCCGCTGGATTCCCTGATTTCCAGGCAATAATTAAATCGGGATCCGCTGCCAATATTTGCTCAATATTAAGGCGGGCATAATTGCCAACACGAGGAATATCTTTAGCTGCGACAGGATAGTCTGCATGTTCAGTCGTGCCGATCACTGTATCTAAAGCTCCTACTTCATGAAGCATTTCAACAATATGAGGAGCCAAAGCAATAATACGTTTTGCTGGCTTGATTGGCTTTGCTAACAATGATGGCTGAGTCGATTGAACCGTATTGCTAAACGCATAACAATTCACACCGACGCTAGCGACAAGCAATGTTAGGAATGATACTATTTTCTTCATGTGTTTTGCCGCCATTACCAATCAATGCCTTTTTGCACTTTAATGCCATTTTCAAAAGCATGTTTAAGTGATTGCACTTCAGACACTGTGTCAGCCATTTCAATTAACTGACGATGCGCAGCGCGTCCAGTCACTACCACATGTTGACCTTCAGGGCGATTAGCAATAGCAGTTAATACCTCATCAAGATCTAAGTATTTATAACTGAGCATATAGGTTAATTCATCAAGTAAAACGGTATTAATGCTAGGGTCTGCCAGTAATTTCTTGGCTTCTTGCCAAACTATTTCAGCCGCGGCAATATCTTTTTCTCTGTCTTGGGTATTCCAGGTAAACCCCGTATTCATCACATAAAATGGTACACCATGACTTTCTAATAAATTACGTTCACCACAATCCCACGTGCCTTTAATAAATTGGCAAACGCCAGCGGTTAATCCATGTCCAACAGAGCGAGTTACCACACCAAACCCCGCGGTCGATTTCCCTTTACCATTACCAGTGATCACCAACAACAAGCCTTTATCTTCGGTCGCTTTAGCCACACGCTCATCGACTTTTTCTTTGAGCTTTTGTTGTCGCTGTTGATGTTTTTCTTTTTTATCTTGCTCGTTCATGAATTTCCCCATTGTTGTAGTACGTGTTCAATTTTGTCGAGCGATAGATGCTGCTGACATACATCAGCTAATTGCTCTATCGCTTGTTCTTGTATGTCGTAAAAATCTTTACTTTCAGTGAACTCGGTATTGCACCAAGCAGCTAATGCATCAATGGCACTGGCTTTATCAAATATACCGTGTAGGTAACAACCAGCTATTTGTCCGTCTTCGCTTATCGCTCCTTGCTTTTCCCCCTTGATTTCAAGCAAAGGCGTTAAGCTTTCTAAGTGGGTTGTGTGACCAAGGTGAATTTCATAGCCCTCAACTTCAACAGTGCTTTCGCCAAGTGTAAGGGTTGCAACTTGATTTTCTAACGTTTTCTCTTTTGATAATTCAGTGGTCATGGCTAATAAATTCAGCCCTGAAATCGTGCCAACCGTACCTTCAATACCATAAGGGTCATTAATTGTTTGGCCTAACATTTGATAACCACCACAAATAGCAAATAATTTTCCACCATAGCGAAGGTGCTTTGAAATTTGTTTATCCCAACCTTGCGCCTTGATAAACGCAAGATCTGCGCAGGTATTTTTGCTGCCCGCTAGAATGATTAAATCAGCAGCAGGTAAATCAATGTCTTGTAGCTCGGAGGCATAAACAAACTGAAAATCAATTTCTTCATGAAGCCGTAGAGCGTCAAAATCATTATGATTACTCATTCTTGGTGTCACTGGCACAATGACTTTCAATTGACTTTTAGTAACTTGCTGCTGCTCGGTAACGGCATCCTCAGCGGCAATATGTAAACCATGAATATAGGGCAATACCCCTAAAACAGGTTTATTGGTTTTTTCTTCTAGCCAAGTCAAACCGGACTCAAGCAGTTTAATATCGCCGCGAAATCGATTAATCACAAAACCGACAACTCGGTCTTGTTCTGTTTTTGATAATAATGCTAATGTGCCAACCAAATGGGCAAATACGCCGCCTTTGTCGATATCGGCAATAATAATAACAGGGCAATCTGCTGCTTCTGCAAATCCCATATTGGCAATATCACCAGCACGTAAGTTTATTTCTGCCGGGCTACCTGCCCCTTCAACCACCACTCGTTGATAGTTGTTCTCCAACCGTTGATGAGAATCAAACACGGCTTTTTTAGCGGTTGCTTTATAATCGTGGTAATCCTGCGCATCCATACTGGAATAGACTTTGCCATGAATGATCACTTGTGCATTTTTGTCTGACTGCGGCTTTAATAAAATAGGATTAAAATCTGTGGATAATTCAACCTTAGCCGCTTGAGCTTGAACTGCTTGCGCTCGACCAATTTCACCTCCGCACGGCGTTACCGCACTATTAAGAGCCATATTTTGAGGTTTGAACGGCGCAACGTTTAGACCTTGTCTGACATAAATACGACACAAAGCAGCGACCAGTGTCGTTTTTCCGGCATCACTGGTTGTTCCTTGGATCATGATGGTTTTCGTTGCCATTACACACTACCTACTGTTATTTTATCCGTCTCTAAACTTAATAAGTCGACAAGTTCGTTATTTGATTCAACGGCGGAATTTTTATTGTAAAGTCCGTTAACCAAAGGTTTAGCAATATTTTTTACTCGACACTGTCCATTATTCACTTCAATAGTCGTTAAACTACCATTAGCAATAGTAAGCTGGGTGTACCATTTAGCCTGGCGGTAATCGACATTAAGTAACTGCGCCAAAATCATACGAATCACCCCTCCGTGACAAACCACCAAGATATTGCTATGAGGCGATTTCTTTAATAAATCGTCAACAATCAACCTCCAAGCGTTAATTACCCGACATGCAAACGTGGTCAGCTCTTCGGCATGAGGTAACGAATGTTTTGCTGGGTTTATCCAGAAACGTTCGAGCTGTTGCCAAACTTGACTATTTTGGTAAAGCGTATCAAAAGCAACGCCATCGTAGCGGCCAAAGTTCATTTCTTTCAATCCTGCTAATGATTTAGCACATCGTTGATATTGTTGACTTATTTTATCTGCTAGCTGGGCACAACGCTGTAAAGGTGAAGTATAAAATACGTCAATATCGAGATTGAGCAAGGTTAATTGCTTGATGATGTCTTCGTCTACAGATGAGTCGACAGCAACATCGGTATGTCCATATAATGCCGCTTCCCCACGTACTTTTCCGTGACGTAATAAATAGATATTAGCCACGGTCAATGCCTTGTTCTCTCGTGCTAACATGTTGCTCATGATTGGGTTTTAATGTCATCGGTATACCTGCTGTTACTAAAGTAACTTGCTCTGCAAGCTGGGCAACCTTTTGATTTAACCACCCGGCATGGTCAACAAACAAGCGCGTTTCTTTGCCAAGTGGCACCACGCCTAAACCAATTTCATTGGCGACAACAACAATCGTTGCGGGATGTTGGCACAATGATGAGATTAACTGCTCGACCCTCTCATTTAACTGTTTAGTGATATCGTTTGTATTATCTTCAACGGCCATTACCGCCATAAGTTGATTTGTTAACCATAAGGTTAAACAATCAATTAACACATATTTTTCACCTGAAATATCCGCTAATAAATCACTTAACAACAAAGGGCATTCAAGCAGTTGCCAAGGCTTTTCGCTTCTTAGTTGTTGATGATGCAAAATACGTTCACTCATTTCATCATCTAACGCTTCTGCTGTAGCAACATAGATGGGTGAAGATAAAGTATTTTCAGCTTGTTGTAATAACCAACGTTCTGCAAAAGAGGATTTTCCCGAACGTGCGCCACCTAAAACCAGATGCAACATTAGTTTATCCCCATTGTGGAGAGATGATTGACAATCACCAAATAAATTAGTAATTCAGAAATTTGTTGGGCAGCGCCTAAACAGTCACCAGTAAACCCACCAATACGGGCAATAATCCAACGCCTAAATAGAAAACGAAATCCCCATAAAGTACACACCAGTGTAATAAGTAGCGGAATAACATCATCGAAAAACCAGAAAAAAGCGATGCAAGGCGTTAACCCGATCACGACGAGAATTTGGTACTCCCTTTTTGACTGTTTAGCTGCTAATGGTTTACTTTTACTGTTACTTTCATCAGAAACATAAGAGGTATCAAAAATTAGGCTGGCGGCACAGGCGCGTGATAATCCATAAGCTAAAATAACAGCGATAATAAAGCGTGAATGGTTGGCTATCTCAACTAATAATGTGAACTTTAGCAACAAACTCATTATTAACGCTGTCGCTCCATAGGTGCCAATACGGCTGTCTTTCATGATCAAAAGACGTTTTTCTTGTGTGTAACCGCCTCCTATTCCGTCAGCCATATCGGCAAGTCCATCTTCATGAAATGCCCCCGTTAGCATGACACTCATGATCATCACCAAAACTACCACTATTTCTAATGGGAAAAGCGCGCTTAAAATACAATAACCTATGCCAATAATTGCACCGATGAGTATCCCAACAAGTGAAAAATATCGATTCGCCTGATTCATTCTTTTTTCACTATAAGGTAGGTTTTTAGCGACAGGAATACGTGTGAAAAACATCACGGCTAAACAAAATAAATGCCATTGATATCTGATCATCACACGTTGTCTTTTCGCTAAAAATTCGAGCATTACACCGTGACTCCCGCACTGTCGAAACTCGCCATATCATTATAAAAACTTGCTGCTGACTTTAATAAAGGTAATGCTAATGCTGCCCCTGTTCCCTCGCCTAATCGTAACCCCAAATGCAATAATGGCTCTGCGGATAAAATTGATAACATCAACAGGTGCGCTTTTTCATTCGATTGATGAGCAAAAATCAAATAATCTCTCACCTGAGGATGAAGTTTGCAGGCTAATAGCACGGCACTCGTGACAATAAAGCCATCAACTAAAACAGGAATACCTGCTTGCGCTGCAGCACATATTGCTCCAACCATTTGTACGATTTCAAAGCCGGCGAATTCGGCAATAATTTGCTGAGTTGAAAGTGGTGTTGATGAGCAATGAAGTCGATCTATCCCTGTCTGAATTAAGCTTTTCTTCAAGGCTAACTGTTGTCTATCAATACCTGTTCCTTGACCAACACACTCATCAACAGATTGCCCTGTAAGCGCGACTAAAATAGCGGCAGCGGCACTGGTATTTCCTATACCCATTTCCCCTAACATTAAAAGATTACAACCTTCATCAATGGTTTGTTGAGCAATTTGACTACCTAATTTCAAACCTTGTTCAACTTGAGATTCTGTCATTGCTGCTTGTGTTGAGAAATCAGCGGTTCCGGCACCTAAACGTTGCTCGATAAAAGCGTCACAATGGCGAGTTTCATCAATTGATAATGGCTCAATAATACCTGCATCGATCACTTTAAAAGCAATCTCATTGGTTCGACAAAAACAATTCACCGCCGCGCCGCCAGCCATAAAGTTAAGTACCATTTGGCGAGTTACAGCACTAGGCGCAATGCTAATAGGGTGTTGAGCTATACCGTGATCACCTGCAAAAACCAGCATACTTGGTTTAATAATGCTAATTTTTGTGACCAGTTTTTGCTGCTTTTGGCTATAAATACTGGCCAATTGGGCAGCGCAATTTTCTAATAAACCTAACGCCCCAGGAGGCTTAGTTTTATGTTGAATAATATCGTTAATCTCTGAGTTATATTGGCTATTGAGTGAAGCTATATTAAACATGAAAATTTATATCCTACGCATTAAGAAAAGAAAAAACACACTACCAATGACTGAGGTAATAACCCCTAATGGAATTTCTTGACCCGGTAAAATCGTTCGAGAAACCACATCCACCCATATCAAAAAACAGCCACCAACGAAGCCAGATACAACAAATAATTTAGCATTGGTTAAGCCAAAGAAAGGCCTAACTATATGAGGGATCATCAAACCAACGAAGCTGATCCCCCCACAATAAGAAACAATAACAGCGGTTAACGCAGCACAAATAATTAATGCGATTAACCGTATTTTATTAACATTCACTCCAAGGGTTTTTGCACTTTCATCACTTAATAACAAAGCATCAAGCTGTCTGGCATATAACAACGCAATAAAACTACAGAGTAAAACAACCGGAAATGTCAACGCTAACGCTTGATAGTCAGCTCTGGCAAGCGAGCCCATTAACCAAAAAATCACGCGATTAGTTTCAAAAGCATCACCAAAATATAAAATAAAGTTAGTTAATGCGCTTAATAAAAATGACACGGCAACACCCGCGAGTAGCAAATGTTCAACACGTCGCCAGTTACTATGCATCAGCACCATGATGACAATAGCAACCGCAAATAATGCTCCTAAGAATGCCGCTAAAGGTAAACCAATTGCTTGTAAATGCTCAGGTAAAAAACTGGCAATTGTCGCGCCTAATCCCGCCCCTGCCACTATGCCAAAAAGATAAGGGTCAGCTAATGGATTTCGGGTAACATTTTGCATAAGCGCCCCCGCTGAGGCCAAAGCAAATCCGGCTAAAAAGCCCATTAATACACGCGGCAGGCGAATATCAATTAAAATAGTTTGATAAATACTCCGTTGGCACTCGTCAGTTAAACATTGCCAAACTGCTTGATACCCCAGCTCTGCGGTGCCAAAGCCCATTGAGAGTAAAATAGATAAACTGACCAATGAAACAAGCAGGACAATTGCAGGAAATGATGACAACTTATGCATCATAAATGCCTCCAGCGAAAGTTACCCGTGGCTTATGGGTTAGTGGGTTTTCATCAACAACACAATTAAGCTTAAAGACATCTTTTAAGATATCAGTAGTCAATACTAACTCTGGAATATCTATCGCTTTAATTTGGCCTTTATCTATTAATACAATACGATCACAATATTGTGCGGCTAAGTTAAGATCATGAATAGTGATCACTAAGGTCAGTTGTAATTTTTTAACTATTGATAATATTTGATGCTGATAATAAACATCTAAATGATTGGTAGGCTCATCCATAATAAGAATTTGTGGACGTTGCACTATTGCTCTAGCGATCAAACACCTTTGTTGTTCACCACCCGACAACGTATTAAAAATTTGATGTCTTTTATCGAGCAAGTCTACTTTGGTTAACGCAAGTTCAATTAATTGCAAATCTTCACTGGAGTCTTGCTCGAAAAAGCTTTTATGGGGGATAAGTCCCATATGAACAATATCAAAAACAGTTAACCTAAAAACAGGATCATGATGTTGACTAACCACAGCAATTTTTTGTGCAATAACTCTTTTATCACAATTAAGTAACGGCTTACCTGAAAGCTTAACCTCGCCATGAGTAAGCGAGTTTTCTTGATACAAGCATTTTAGTAGTGACGTTTTGCCCGCGCCATTTGGCCCAACAATCCCTAAGGTTTCCCCTTTAATCACTGACAAGCTCACTTGGTCGACAATCATTTTATTGTCAACTTTCCAGCTAATCTTATTCGCTTGTAAATGAATCGACGTCATAGATACCACATATCAACTACTTAAATATGCGGAAAGAGAGGAGATATTACTGGTTGCAAAACGGCTGCCAGAGAATATACCTACCACGTTACCCGCACGGTTATTGTATCAATTTATGGCAGGTCTCCTGACTTATAGAGGTACCCCAAACTTCACCTTCCCAGTTTTTCTTAAAGAAAATAACCAGTGGATAAAAAGCCCAGCTCTACTTACAGTTGCGGGAACAGTTGCGGACTAATACCTCATATAAATGAAGGTATGCACCACATTCCCTTTTAAGTCGACAATAATAATATATTGACGAACACCATAAAATTGCGCGCAACTTTACCATAGCAATAATCGTTTGACTAGTGATTAGCAGTATAGACGTCTAAGTTATTGGCTATTATTGATTTCAGCTATCCGGCTGACAACCACAGCACGATTTGATTTTTACCGAGCTCTTTCTTTTCTTCACTATCATATTTTTTACCATGCAGTAATAAAAGATCCGCCTTGCCATCACCATTGAAGTCTTTTACTTCGCTATGTCCTTTGATAGGAAGTGTAATATCGTAGCTTGTACCGCGCTTGGCAAAAACGTTTTTGCCACCGCCATGGTGAATTTTAAATTCATCATCATCTGACTGAATAATTAAATCGAGTGCGCCGTCACCATTAAAGTCTTCAATGGCATTTAAGCCAAAACCGTCACTATCGTCACTAATTTCAACTTCCATCTCACTTTGAAAAGCCGGTTTTTTATGATAGTTGCCTGTGTCATTCATTAAATAAAAATTTAAATCAACATCAACAGAGCCAGACATCGCTGACATAATCATGCCAAAACCAATTTCAACACCGCGGGTATAATAATCTTTTAAGCCATCTTGATTAATATCTTTGAAGACTAAATCCCCTTCTCCCTCAAAAACCGCTTTGCCATCAGGTTTTTCTCTGAAGGCTAAAAAGCCATTATTGAGTGACCCATAGCGAATGAGTAGTTCGTTATCTGAAGAGATCATCCCCGTTTTAAGTCGAGATTTAGTGATGAGATCAACAATGCCATCATTATTTAGATCTTCAATCCCTTCAATGCTCACTTGAGCCACTTCTGATTTTGAGTCTTGTTTAAGTTTTTTATATTCTAATCGACTCAAAATGCCTGCATTTAATGCCGTGTGATGCGCCTCACTGTTAAAACTGCCGTTATTTTGTTGTAAAAAGGACACTAATTTTCCATAAACTTGAAAGCTAATATCTTTTCTATTGTCACCGTTAATATCGATATGAAAAAAAGGATAAGGAGTAAATGTTACACTTTGGGAAGAACTCGTCACTTTAGGCGAAAGCGGAAGTACCTTATGGATAAATCCACCATTTTCCTGTTGAAGGTAAAGGTGGGTGTTATCTAAACTATAGGTGATCACATCTGTGAGTTCATCACCATTAACATCGAGTATAAACGGCGATAACTTTGCTTCAAATTCTTGTTGATACCGAGAAAGACTATCAATGCTAAATAAGCTGGTCAGCTGTTGGGTAGTAAAATCATAACTTTGAATTTCATCTTTTGTTAAATAAAAAAGCACATCCTGTTCAACATTCGCACGTCGGCCAATATTATAATACCTTGCGTCTTTAGGTATGTTGATTAACGTTCCATCAGTTGATAAGGTATTTTTTACAATTTGGGGATAATAAACAAACCCCTTGTCGCTCTGAATTAATAAATCCGTATCATGCTCGGTATCGTTTACATATAACAATTTACCGGTGACCGTATTAGTAACCGAAAGACTATATTTTTCAAATGTTAATTTGGGGGCTTGTTTAGCAAATGCGAACGGGACACTAGCGCTTAACCATAAAAAAGTACATAAGAGCTTAGTTTGAACATTCATAGAAAATCCTTTTGATTAATTTTTATATTTTTATATTTTTACATTTTTACATTTTTACATTTTTACATTTTTACATTTTTACATTTTTACATTTTTACATTTTTTATAAGAACATAGGCGGGTCGAAATGTTCAAATAAAAAACGCTAATCTACGGTTAAGTTAACCAGAGTACAATGAACAAATGCTGAATAAATTGTAAGAAAAATAACAAAAGTAAAATAAAACATGGTTAGGCGACGTTATTCTTTGGATTAATTTAGCTCCGCCTAGTTAAGGAAAATTTCTTTAACCTCAGTTGCAGTTAATGCTCGGCTTTCTCCAACAAGTAACGAGTCATCAAGTAAAAGATTACCAACAGCCACACGATGAAGTGCTATTACCGGGTTTTGAAAACGGCCAAACATACGTTTTATTTGATGGTACTTTCCTTCAAATAGCTCAACTTCAACTTTATATTCAGAGATAATGGTTAATTTCGCAGGTAACGTGGTGATGCCTTCAAATTCAAAAAACATGCCTTTAGCAAACGCTTCAATATAATAATCAGCTTCATCTTGAGAAATAGGGTGTTGAAGTTCAACTTGATATTTTTTCGCTACTTTATGCGCTGGTGACATGAGTCGCTCAGACCAACGACTGTCATTGGTCAGTAAAACAAGCCCTGAAGTATTTAAGTCTAAGCGACCGACAATGTGAAATTCATGTTTTGCCGGGTGTTCAATAAGATCAATAACTGTAGGGTGTTGTTTGTCAACTGTCGCGCTAACCACGCCTGCTGGTTTATGAAGCATTTGGTAATATGCTGGTTGCTGTTGAAGTGTGGTACTATCAAGTTGTATATGCGAAAACTTATTGATGATTAAACCAATATCATCCACAACATGACCATCAACCCTAATGCGTTTTTTTGCTAGCATCAGACGCACATCTCGCCGACTAATTTGACACTGTTCACTAATGTAACGATCTAATCGAGTATGAGATATCGACATAACAAATTAAAGAAGAGATTGATTATGGTAAAGTTTACCAAGTTATTTCACTAACTGTAATATTGTTTGCGCTTTTTGCGGTTGAATCAAAACACTTTCTGACTTTAATTGCTGATTTTTATAGCGATCATAATGCATTTCTTTCACTTGTAACTGTCGACAGAAGTCTTTGAAGGTTTGAAAGTCATGTCGAGAAAAAGCATCATTTTCTTTAGTCATTAAGCCATCAACATACGCCATATCACCATTGAAATTTATATTCGCTATAGCCGAATATGGCTCGCCATAATCGTTAACACGCAATGCTCTAACGGCTTTTACTTCAAAAATCCAGTTATCTAAATGAATATATTTGGGCATAGAATCCATAAGGTAAGCCTTTAAAAAAGTCGACTGAGGTTGGGAGAAACAGCCGACCAAAACAGGGAAAAACAACACTAAAACAGGTAATAAAACCGTGCTATTTCACTTGTGCAACAAACTGTTTAAATTCTGCGTCACTAATTGCGTGATCCGCATTTAGGTCAATTTCAGCAAAGTGCTGCAATAATTTTTCATGCTTACTCGCAGTAACTTCTGCTTTACTTAACAAGCCATCTTTATCTAAATCAAATTCTTTAATTAATGGGCTAAACGAATTCATTGCTGTTTTAACTTTGATGATTTGTGCGTTTGCTGGTTTAGCTTCTGGCATTACATCATTGGCATTTGCTATATATGAGCCAATAATACAGCTAACAACGACCGCAGTGACTTTTTTTAAACTGATTACTTGCATTTTTTTATCCTAAGTATGGTCATCAATGATGACGGTTGATAATATTTGTGGCGACCTATAACACAGAGTTAAGTCCCCCATCGCCTTGTCAATTGCACAAGCCATACCAAAATCACAACCCATTGATTTAAAGGTATTTTAATGAAAGCTTTGCTATTCCCAACCTCTAAACTGTCGTCATTTAGCAACAGCTATAAAACATCAGATAATAATCATCGTCAAAAAAGTTTAATTAGAAATAAATTATCCTTATAAAACAATAACTAATAATTACAAGAACCAATATAAAAGTGCGTCTCAAATTAGAGACACCATTGTGTTTCATTGCAAAGTATCGTAAAAAGGCAACAACGAAGAGCAATGATGTTCCAAAAAGGATAACGATTGGCAAATCAGGTACAGAAGTGGCTTACTCACATGGCGAATACCATCGCTATACAGCGTTTATCGATAAAATCACTCACTCTAATTGGCTTTAGTTTAGTGGTTTTCCCTCTTGCCACAGCACTCTTGTATGGTGCCAGCCAAGTTAATCAACTTTCTCAACAAGGGAGTTCGGCGATTATCGATGTGGCTGAGTTAGTAAAAATAAATCGTCAATTAAGTATGGCAATGAATCAAGCGCAGCGCTTTGCCAGCCAGTATGTGGTTTTAGAAGAACGTGACTTACATCAGCAATTTTCACAACAAAAACGCAAATTAATCACGATCATCACAGAAGATTTTTCACTTTATCAAGACAGTGAACTCGAACAATTAAGACAGGATTTATTAAAAGAAATCGATAAATTAGCCTTTAAAAATACGGCGAACAATATTTCAGATAAAACCTTAAGTGCCCCTTTAACTAAAACAGGGTTAGTTGACGTACAACAAGCCTTTAAACATTTATCAACGATTAGCCAAAAAATAAACTTTCGTAGTAATGAATTAATCAGCGACCATGCACAACTGATGAAACAATCTGCTGATAATGTTCGAGCAACTATGCTCAATAGCCTGCTCAGTATTCCTATTACTATCATCATTGCAGGAACTTTTGTCTTACTTATTATTCGACCACTAAAAAAAATATCTCGTGAAATTAGTCGCTTAGAGCAAGGGCACTTTAAAGAAAAGATCTGTTTCTCAGGCTCAAAGGAAATAAAGGAAATCGCCGATGCGCTAGAGTTGATGCGAGCTAGATTACATGCGTTAGAATTACAAAAATCTAGCTTTATCAGGCATATATCTCATGAGCTGAAAACACCATTAGCGGCAATTCGTGAGGGAACGGAATTATTATATGATAATAGTGTGGGTCCATTAAATGACGACCAACAAGAAATCACTCATATCCTCAAAGAAAGTGTTTCTAGGCTGCAAAACCTCATTGAAGATCTTCTCGACTTTAATATTGTTCTGGACTCTACCAGTTTACAGGATGCCGAAAAAACGAATCTCTCATCGGTACTTGAGCAAAGTATTTTACTACGAAAGCTCGATATTCAAAGTAAAAAGCTAACTATCACTACCGAGTTAACGCCTGTATCTCTTCAAACCAATAGCAAGCAATTGTCCGTCATTATCGATAACTTGTTGTCAAATGCGATAAAATACTCACCAATTGCTGGGATCATAACGATAAAAACAATAATTGACCATGAACAGTTATTGATCACAATACAAGATCAAGGACCAGGTATTGAAGCATCATTTCAGCAAAAGGTTTTCGATGCGTTTTACCAAGGCGTGCCTCCCGTTGATAGCAACATAAAAAGTAGTGGCCTTGGCCTAACCATTGTTAAAGAATTACTGATGAGGTTAAATGGCACCATTGAATTAACCTCATTAAGCGCTCCTGAGCATGGTCTTAACATTAGGGTAAGTTTCCCTTACTCACCTCACGGAGAATTAAACGTATGATAAATAATGTCATTGTCCTGACAAAAAAATCATCTCTGGTGATTAACATATTATGGTTAGTTTTATTGTTGTCGACTTCTGGTTGCCAACTCACACAAGCTCCGGTAATAGATTCACAATATAGTCATTATTATTTGTGGTTAAAAAGCCTTTCAAGCGATGAATTATTAAAAGAGGCAAACCAGCAGCAACAAAACATATCCAATGATTATTTTGATGCTGAGGTTAATTTGGCGCTATTATATGCTTTGCCAAACTCACCAATTTACAACCCTTACACAGCGAAAACCCAGCTGAACCAATTAGCCCAAGACCCTGAAAAGGCAGTGCACATAACGTCTGCTGAATTTGGTTTTATCATGATGATGAAAGATCAACTCAATCAGCAAATATTGGCACTGAATAAATTGGTGTTAACCGAGCAAAAATATCAAGAACAAACCTTAAAACTCACGGGTAAAAACACAGAGCTCGACGAGTTAATGACAAAAATTAAAAAGTTAAAACAACAAATAAAACAACTCAAAAACATTGAGTTCGACATTACTGGCTAACGAATTATGACTACTCAAAAAAACACAATGAACACTAATATTCTGATTGTTGATGATGATCCTAGCCTACTAAGGTTACTTGGAATTCGCCTTTCAGCCGCGGGTTATAATGTCAAATCAGCCAAAAATGCCAAACAGGCGCTCGGGTTATTAAAAAGTTCTCACCCACAATTAGTTATTAGTGACTTACGAATGGAAGGCATGGACGGAATGGCCTTGTTTGAAAAGATACGTCAACAGCAGCCTAATTTACCAGTCATCATCATGACCGCACATGGCACAATTCCTGATGCTATTCATGCGACAAAGCAAGGGGTATTTAGCTTTTTGACAAAACCATTTGAAAGCCAAGAGTTACTCGATACTGTTGAGCAAGCTATTCGATTACAGCCACAAAATGACATCACAACGGATCAGCAACACGACACGTTGTGGCGAGAGCATATCATTAGCCGTAGTGCGGTAATGAGTACGCTTTTGCAACAAGCAAAACAAGTTGCTCAAAGTGACTTTAGTTTATTAATTCAAAGTGAAAGTGGCACTGGGAAAGAGTTGTTAGCCAAAGCAATTCATATGGCGAGTCAGCGACATAAAAGCCCATTTATTGCCATTAACTGTGCCGCTATTCCCGAACAATTATTAGAGTCAGAATTGTTTGGTCATAAAAAAGGGGCTTTTACTGGCGCAGAAAAAAACCATGTTGGGTTATTTGAAGCGGCCAATGGCGGGACTTTATTTTTAGATGAAGTCGGTGATATGCCGATGCACTTTCAAGTTAAGTTATTACGTGCGTTACAAGAAAAAGAAGTTCGACCGCTTGGTAGCACGGTTTCTATTAAAGTCGATGTCAGAATTATTGCAGCGACGCATCAAAACCTACAAAAATCGATAATCAACCAAACATTTAGAGAAGACTTATATTATCGCTTAAATGTTGTTGAGCTTGAACTCCCGACACTTGCTCAGCGCCGAGAAGATATTCCACTATTAGCCCAACACTTTTTGTTAAATTGTAAAGCAAGAAGCAATCATATGATCAATGGCTTTTCCAAAGAAGCGATGGAGTTATTGATCACGGCACCTTGGCCAGGCAATATACGGCAATTACAAAATATCATTGAACAAAGTGTCGCACTCACCACTGAGCCCTTAATCAGTGAAGCACTCATTAGAAATGCTTTACGTGATAAAACAGCTCAACTCCCTTCTTTTCAAGAAGCCCGAGAGCATTTTGAACGCGATTACCTTGCAAAGTTACTTGATATTACCGCCGGAAACGTTTCTCAAGCAGCAAGAATAGCCCAACGCAATAGAACTGAGTTTTACAAATTATTGAACAAACACCACTTACAAGCAGAGTCCTTTCGCGGCGAGCAAGTAGACTGATACGACGAGACGAATAGTTGAACAATGTTAAGTTTAGCGCCAAAGAGTGATCAAATTCATAAAACTTTAACACAGATAACATATAGTCAAAATATATCGACATTTTATTGATTAATATCACAGTAGTAATTTATCAATCACATAAAATTAATGCCTATTTATTTTTAACTCTTTGGAAGTATTATGACTATTTCACGTATGAGAAGCTCTCAGCATAAAGTGTATATTCCCGCTTCAGTGCGAGAAAACCAATATCTACTCGCAAAATTCACCTTAACGGATGAGTTCATCAACCAGTTTTCTGGCAGTATTGATGAAAAGTCAGCCACGCCTTATCAAGATTTTTATCAAAGATTATCGACGTTATTTTTCACTATTTGTAATGAAGTTAATATAGAAAGTTGTCACTTTGTCGGTAACGATAAGTTTACCCGAGTGCGTTATTCACCTGAAAAGCTCACCGCACAAACCGAACAACAAATCGTATTTTTATATAATCCTCTTTATCATGTGAATCAAAACTCCTATTTTGACGGCAGTAAAAAAGCACGTAAAATTAGTTTAGTTTTTCTCACGAACAGTGAAGATATTCGAGCAGATGCCGCAAAGTTTCATCAAAAAGTCGCACAAGCCTTAACACGTTTTGCTCAGCAAACAGCATTAGCTAAAGACAGTATCAGAGTCTGTGATCACCAACATTTAACCTATGACTTATTTGCTAAAGATAAAGGCATTACCGGGACACAAACTCATAAGTTACGAACAATCAATGTACGCTATAAGGCGTCAAATGTTGAGCTGCCAGCGACTGCCGACTCGTTAAGTTATGTTACCGTTGAATTGCCGATTAATAAAAGAATAAAGCAGTTAGCCGCAATCGATGAGTCTTCACCAGAGCCTTATAATGGCCTTTACAATTTAATTGCTGACGCCTTTATTCACTCAGCAAAAAAACATGAGCTAAATAACGGCGCTGTAATCGCTAATGGGCTTGTGCCTTTTGTTAGAACCAGCGATGACGATATTGTGGTGACTAACGGGGAATTGCAAAAATTAGGTTTTAACCCTGAACATACGACTTGTGGTTATACTTGCAAATGGTCTGCCGATAAGTTGGTTGATTCGGCACAACTGATTTTTATTGCTTCGAACAAAAATCAAACCAGCCATGGTCATGGTAAGTTTTTATCTCAAGTAGAAAAGGCGCTGCGCTCTATGGCTGAGAAACTTGAATACATCAATGATAAAGAAGAATTAAAAGTAAGATTTCATCAACATATTGCGTATAACGTATAAATTAATACCTATATGCTTAGCCTACACGATTAACCAGCAGTTTTTACACTGCTGGTTACCTTTCAATTCTCACTTAAAGCCACTGACTAATCGCGGTTCATCTTTGCAAGTAGGTAATATCAACACTGAACTGTATAGGTATCATTATTAGAATATTGAGTATGTTTTAAAACGCATATAATAGATAGACTTTCCCCATCGTCAGTTAATGAGCAATATAATGGAATTTATCGCACTTATCTTATTTGTATTTTCAACATCAGGAACACCAGGTCCAAACAATATTATGATCCTCACCTCTGGAGTTAATCATGGTATTCGTCATAGTTTACCGCACGTTTTAGGCGTAAACATTGGCTTTCCCGTCATGATCATTGCCGTAGGGTTAGGTATTATGACATTATTTAAACAGCTACCTATTCTTCATCAAATCATACAAGTCATTGGTATTCTTTATTTAACTTACCTAGCATTTAAAATTGCGACAATGCCGGTAAATAATAATATAAAGAATGATAAAAAGCCGATAAGCTTTTTCCAAGCAGCGGCATTTCAATGGGTTAACCCGAAAGCTTGGGTAATGTCAGTCAGTGCGATTGTCGCCTTTTCAACACCTAATTCAAATGTCATAGAACAAGTGCTGATTATTGCCGGTTTTTATTTCACCTTCGGCTTACCCTGCTCATTTGCTTGGTTATTTATTGGCAAATGGCTGCAAAATATTCTCACGCATCAAACCTACGTAAAACGATTTAACCTCATTATGGCTGTTGTATTACTGAGTTCATTATTACCTATGCTTAAAGAGATTTTAGCTATGTTATAATTGCTGATTTAAATGCACCGCAGCTCCTAATAATCCGGGCTGCGGCTCTGTAATGACAAAAGTGGCAGTAGCTTTTGAAATACCGGATAACCGACCTTTCGCTTCAAACCTATCTCTAAATTCACTCTTTTTAATAAACTCTATAAAACGAGGCACTATGCCTCCGGCAATATAAACGCCCCCTAAGCTACTATTGATCAATGCTAAATTGCCAGCAAAACTGCCGAGTATTTTACAAAACTGCAATAAAGCCGCTTTGCACATACCACATTGACTTGTGATGGCGCGTTCACTAATGTCTGCCGCTGTTAACTGAGTATCATAATTTTTATCATCACCTAAGGTATTTATGAGTCCCTGATAAATTTGTACTAAGCCATAGCCTGATAAAAACTGCTCATAAGACACTCTTTTTTTCTGTATTGATAAATAACGTAATAACTCAATGTCAATTTCATCTACAGGGGCGAAATCAATATGCCCTCCTTCACTATTAACACAGTGCCAATGAATGTTGTCATTAGCATTCATTGGAATTAATGTCGCTACGCCTAAGCCTGTCCCCGGGCCACAGACAACAATAGACTTGTCATTAGCCACATCTCCACAACCAATTTTTACCTTTTGATTGGCTGTTAAATAGGGGATTGACAGCGCTATGGCAGTGTAATCATTAATAAAGACCAAGCTTTCAAGCGACAAGGCTTTTTTGAGGGCTTTTTGTGAAAACTGCCAAGGTAAGTTAGTCATCGCAATATGATCATTATCCGTTGGACATGCGATCGCTAAGCAAGCATGTATTTCCCCGTCATTTAGCTGATATGAATTTATGTATTCAAGTAGAACCTCAGACAAGCTGGAAAAGTTCTCGCAACGATAAGTGCTAACATTAAAGAGCTTTCTTGCTTTATCCGTTTGGGCAATGCGAATATTAGTTCCGCCAATATCCGCAACCAAATACACTTGTGATCTTTCATCCTGCATATTCATATTTACCTTACTGACATTGAATGCTAGCGCTTTCAGCGACATTTGCTTCAAAGTGAATATTACTGATCGACAGAGCAAGTTTTCCTTTGCTATGTAACGCAAATGGCACAACCACTTTGTCAAACTTCATCCCTTGTTTTGCAAAGCAATTCAAGTCTACTGATAAGTCACTCCACTGGCTTTGTGGTAACTTATTAAGTGCCTGAGTAATATTGACATTTGCACGACAACTTCCCGGCTGATCCGTTAAACTTTCACAGTTCATTGATAACATAACGGGTGAGTTAATCGGTTCATCTCTTTTGATTGTGATCACTAATGCTGACTGGCTTTCTTGCTCTCCTGAAAGGTCTTCTCGAAAACCATTTGCACTGATCACGTTAATACCTGCGTTGCTCATACCCGCAAATGTTAGTTTGAACGCATCCTCTTGAATAATTTTATCAATAGTTCGATACGTTATCCCCTGTAAAGCTAACGCACTTGAATTAACGACCGCTTCTTGCTCATTTGAGGTCAATTTCATTTGCCAAGGCTTTTGCACCTTACCGTTAAAGACTTGCTTCGCTATCGCTAAATTTTCAGTCAGGTTATACACCTCTGATAAATTATTAGGCAAGGTTGACGTTTCACCATATTTCAAGCCAAAGCCATAAGGTAATAATGGCTGATAAGGGTTGTCAAAACGATTCACAATTTGCTCAGGGGTTTTCGGCCATGAAAAAGACAGCTTGCCATGAAAGTCATGCTGTATTGCTCCTTCTTTATCACTTAGTAATACATCCGCAACCGCACTCCCCTCGGAGCCTGGCAACCAAGCGGCAACAAAAGCATCACTGGCATTGAATTCTGCATTAACCCACATAGGACGACCACTGATAAAAACAGAGACGATAGGAATATTTTGCGCTTTTAGTTTTTTCAGTAAAGCTAAATCCTTTTTACTGCCTCGCTGGTACACTAAGTTTTCGCGATCACCATGTCCTTCGGCATAAGGCTCTTCACCATAAACGACAACGGCAACGTCTGGTGTTTGACTAAAAGAGCCATCGGGGCTTAACTCTACATGACCACCGGCCTTTGTAACTTGGCTGACAAAACCATCATAAATTGAACTTCCGCCAGGAAAGTCACTGTTTTGGTTATTCGTGCCCTGCCAAGTAATTGTCCAACCACCCGATTGTTTACCAATATTATCAGCGGCATCACCAGCGAGTAATATGTTCATCTTGGGTGATAATGGCAAAATGTTTTGATTATTTTTCAATAAAACCAACGACTCTCTTACCGCTTGTTTGGCAATATCTCTATGTGTCTTATGACCAATTAACGCTGTTTTCCCTGAGAATTTTCGATTTGCTGGACTGGGCTTTTCAAATAACCCCGCTCTAAATTTAACCCGTAAAATTCGCGTAACTGCATCATCAATTCGCGATAAAGCAATTTCTCCGCGCTCAACTTGGGCAATGGTATTTTTCAATAACGGTTTCCAAGCATCGGTGGGCACCATGAAAATATCTAAGCCGGCATTAATCGCTTGTGGGCAGTTGTCATTACTACAACCAGCAATTTGTCCATGACCATTCCAATCGCCAACCACAAAACCGTCAAAGCCCATTTTGTTTTTGAGTACCTCGGTCAATAAGTAATGACTTCCATGAATTTTTTCACCGTGCCAACTATTAAATGATGCCATTACTGACTGTGCACCGGCAGTTAACCCGCCGACATAACCTTGCGCATGAATTTTATATAACATTTCTTCTGACGCAATATTATTACCTTGGTCATCACCCGCCACGGTGCCACCATCACCGATAAAATGCTTGACGGTACTTATCACTCTGTCGTCACCTAAGAAGTCATCTTTGGCATGTCCCTGCAAACCATGAACAACCGCTGAGGCAAAAGATTTAACAATTTCAGGATCTTCAGAATAGCCTTCATACGCTCTGCCCCAACGATCATCTCTAACCGTTGCAACTGTCGGTGCAAAAACCCAATCAATGCCTGTCGTCATGACTTCTGTAGCGGTGGCTCTCGCTATTTTTTCTATCAATTGTGGATTATTTGTCGCGCCTAAACCAATATTATGAGGAAATAAAGTAGCTCCAATAACATTGTTATGACCATGAACAGCGTCCGTTCCCCACATTGTTGGAATTGTGCTGCCATCTAAAGAGTCATCAATTGACGCCTGATACATATTTTCGGCTAAGGTGATCCAGTCTTGAGGGGTTGAATGCTTATTATCATTTGGAAAAGCACCACCACCATTAAGGTATGATCCAAAACCATATTTTCGCATATCCTCAACGGTGATATCGCGTATTTCAGGTTGGATCATTTGTGCCACTTTCTGCGCTAATGTCATGGATGACAACAAGCGTTTCACTTTCTTTTCTATAGCATCTTCTTGCGTTACTTCTGATGATATTTTTGGCCATATAGCTATATTTTCAGAAGGTTTAGCATCGATGGTATCTTTTGTTACTTGGCTGTTTGGTTCAACGGAACAAGCGGTGAAAAATGATAATGTCAGCCCCGTAATGAAGTATTGTTTGAGCAATTTCATGACAGCTCCTCCACTTTTACCTCTGTTACCGGTTTAGAGCCTTTCAAGCCATAATAACCAATATAGATATAACAAACAGCGGGTAAGATAAATGACAGCTGAACACTCAACACATCGGCTAATAAGCCTTGAAGCACCGGTATAATCGCGCCTCCAACAATAGCTAGACACAGGATGCCAGCCCCTTGACTGGTATGTTTTCCTAAGCCATTTATCGCTAAGCTAAAAATTGTAGGGAACATTA
Organism: Colwelliaceae bacterium 6441; assembly: GCA_040779345.1. Classification (GTDB taxonomy): domain Bacteria; phylum Pseudomonadota; class Gammaproteobacteria; order Enterobacterales; family Alteromonadaceae; genus Thalassotalea_H. The sequence goes on from JBFONU010000003.1 coordinate 252,549, forward strand.
TTGAGTTACACAGGCCCACAAGTAAGATTGACCACATAGCAAGACTACCAGAGCCTAAAATAGCCAAAGTCAGCAGAATGACGCTACATAACGCATTAAAACCCAAGGTTTTACCTGCATCCACTTTTTGCATAACCGCAGCGCCAATAAAGCGCCCGACCATAGCTCCTCCCCAATAGTAGGTAAGGTATTTGGCCGCTTCAACTTCTTCTAAGCCTGCGATATCAGCTTCACCAAAAAAATTAACTAAAAAGCTACCAATAGACACTTCTGCGCCAACATAAACAAAAATACCAACAGCCCCCAAGACTAAATGACGATATTGCCACGCTGAACCTTCAACGTTTTCATCTTCGCCTACTTCAGCACTAGCTATATGAGGTAATTTTAAAAAAGCAAAAATAGCGGCAAGGCCTAATAATGCGGCCATCAGTCCTAAATAAGGGAGCTGTACTGATTCAGCTGATGTTGATGACATAACATCAGTCGCTTCATTTAAAATCAGTAATGCGCCAAAATACGGTGCAATAGTGGTTCCTAAAGAATTAAACGCTTGCGTCATGGTGAGTCTTGAAGAAGCCGTTTCTTTACTACCCAGTAAGGTGACATAAGGATTAGCAGATACTTGTAGTACCGTAATACCACTGGCTAAAACAAATAAGGCAAAAAGGAACACTGGGTAGCTATGTAAAGACGCTGCAGGATAGAACATCAAACAACCTAAAGCCGCAATCATTAAACCAATAACAATACCTTTTTGGTAGCCCATTTTTTTAACCAGCTTTCCTGCAGGCAAAGACACAAGAAAATAGGCGCCAAAAAAGCAAAACTGCACCAGCATTGATTGCGCATAACTTAACTCAAAAATGCCTTTTAAATGAGGAATTAGGATGTCATTTAAGCAGGTAATAAAGCCCCACATAAAAAACAATGACGTTAGAGAAAATAAAGCAAAACCATTGGCATTATGACTTGCCTTGCCACTTGTGGCTTCTTCTATAGTGAACGATGATCCAGCCATCAGATAAGTTCCTATGATTACGATTAACGAGTACAACAGCTAACAGCAAATGTTGTACTCGTTAATTTAACGGATGATAGTTGTGGCGCTCATCGCTACTGAGCGCCATTAATTAAGGTCGATTATTTAGGGCGGTTATTTGAAGCTATAACGAACACCTAAAGTGTATCTTGAACCATATTGATTCGCTGAAAGAAACTGAGCTTCATAGCGTCCAAAGGACTCCTCGGTTTCATTATTCAAATTTAGGCCTTCAAAAAATACGGTGAAGTTTTCATCAACATCATAATTAACACTCATATCCACCTGACCAAAGGCTTTCGCAAATTGAGGTGGATTATCTGACGAGCCCTGGCTTTGACCAACACCAATAAGGTATTCATCACGCCAAGCATAAGTAAACTTAACCGATAAACCGTCTTTTTCATAAAAGGCTTGTAAATTAGCTGAGTCACTTAAGCCTGTTAATGGCGTTTGCGGAGCTAAGTCAGCGACATTATCGACTTTAGTGATGTCATCAACATCAAATTTAACATCGCCATCGACAAACGTGGCATTAGCACCAAACCCGAAACCGCTATCACCAAAAAAGTGCTGAATGGCAAGCTCAATACCGTCAACCATTTTGTCTTCAGGGGTATTAAATGGACGGGTAATTTTCCATTGCATTAATGGATCGTCAGCGGCAGGTTCAATGTAACCTTGTGCATTTAAGGTGGCACCATTAAGCTGCATTTGCGCAAAAATTTCATCATTCGTTGGGGTTCCACCTAAATCGGCCACCGCTTGATTCCAGCGAGGGCCTTGATAGATTTCACGAATATCATCAACCGATGTGGTGATCGTTTGGCTGCTGATAAAATTTTTCACATCTTTTCTAAAATATCCTACCGCGGCATAACTACCTTCTGCATAATAATATTCTAAAGAAAGGTCAAAATTGGTCGACTCATATGGCTTTAAGCTAGTATTCCCTTCTGAGCCAATTCGATTACCAACTCGCGTGCTCGCTCCTACCCAACGGCCACCAGCTAAACTTCCTAATGGCGCGCGAGCGATAGTTTTTCCCCAAGAAGCACGAGCAACAAGTTCATCGGTAAGATCAATTTTTGCATCTATCATCGGCAAGAATACATCATGATCCCCCTCAAGCGATAAAACCGTACTATCACCCGGTTGATATTGGGTATGCCACTCAGAGCCACCTTTCCACCAGATTTCAGTCGGGATCGGCTGGAGAATATTACTCGTTACGTCAGTCTGTTCATATCTAAAGCCAAGGTTGATTTGTACAGGAAGATCAGCAACGTCAAATTCCCATAAAGACGAAACATAAAGACTACTGGTATCTTCAGTGACTGAACCTTCGCTGTAAGATCCTTGGTCAAGATGACGTCGATAAGCCGTGGTATCAAAATAATCTTGACCGAGAACATCTTGGTTTAAATAGGCTAATGATCGAGAAACCGCCTCATCAAAATCAAAACGATAATAATATCCGGCTCCCATAGGGTTATCGCCATTTGAAAATTGATCTAAAAACCCCTCAGTTGTATGGTACTCAAACATGCCGTCTGGAAAAGCAGCTGAATAATTTGGATTAAACAAAAAGCCACCAATTAACCCACTGTGAGCATGAGAACCACCCATGGTTTGCTCTGTGCGCGCTAGACCAAACTTTACTTCTTTTAAAGACCAATCATAAGGATTTTCCCACAAGCCATCAATTTGTAATTGGTCAATTTCGGCTTTACCTGGACTATGAATAAATTGACTAAAATGCGAATCTATTTCACTTGGCGATAATGTGGTACTGCCATTTTTCCAAAAAATGGTCCCTTGTGGAATATCACCGGTTCTAAAATCATAATGCTTAGTCACTAACTGATCTGAGCCAAAGACTAATTGCCCTGTGCCATTAAGGCCTTTGTCTTTACCGTTATCAATTTTACTTTCAGAATTGTGATAATCCAATGACAAACTAATATCTTCAGTCACTTGCCACTGGACATTAAAACCTAATGATTTTTCATTAACTTGTGTGGTATCTCGACTAGCCGTATAAGAGCCATCATTTCCTGACAAGTCAGCAAAAATAACAGTTCCATTTTCATCTAATTCATAAGCATTAATACTTCCGCCATAATCATGCCATTGCCCCCAACCTATCGCGTTGGTACCTGTGGTCGCTTCACCCATGGTGTAATCTAAGGTCATAATCACACTTTCAAGTGGAGCATATTGAAAGGCGACATTGGCATTAGTACGTTCACGCTCAACATCGGCAATACCATAATTGATATCACGAGGGAAGAATGCACCTGCTGCCGCATTAGCATCTCGGTTATCAACTACCTTGCCCGCAGCTAACTCGGGTAATTTATCATCGGCTTGATATTGCCAACCTTGGATATGAGCCGACTGTTTTTGAAAGTCACGTTGGTGATGAGAAAAAGAAAGTGCAACACCCAAGGTATCATCAGCAAAGGTATTACTATATAAACCTGATAACTCAGGTGTGACATCATCACCCATTTCATTCGATGAGTCATAAATACCTTTTCCTGAAATGACAAACTTCTCACCTGGGCTAGCAAAAGGCTTCATCGTTACGATATTGACCGTAGCGCCTAAACCACCACTTGGGCTTTCAGCACGTGCTGTTTTTTGCACTTCTAATGCTGACACCCCATCTGATGACAAGTTTTCTAAACTGTATGAACGCGTATTACCCGTACCAGGCATTTGACGACCGTTCAAAGTGATTAAATTAAATTCAGGACCAAAGCCACGAACGGTTATCTGGCTACCTTCACCATTTGAACGACTCACTGAAACGCCAGTGATACGCTGTAATGATTCAGCTAAGTTTGTATCTGGAAATTTACCCATATCTTCAGCTGAAATAACATCAACAACACCAGACGCATTTCTTTTTAGCGACATTGAACGCGTTAAGCTACTCATTATGCCAGTGACTTCGATAACTTCTATCGCTGGCTCATCTTTATTTGTTGTTACCGTTTCTTGTGCATATGCCTTTGCACATACATTTGATGCCAAAATGGCTGAGATACAAACGGCTAAGTGTTTTCTAGAGAAATTTGAATGTTTCATAAATACCCTACATATATTTTTTCTTTAAATTATAAAGAGATAAACTATCTTTATATCCTGTTTTACTTGCGAGTCTTACATTATCGCCACAGTAAAACGCTTAGCTATTACCCTAGGCTTAAGCCTAGGGTAATAGGCTTTAATCAATTAGCGACTCACTTAAAACGAACATTGTCTATTTGAGCAACAAAGCCGTTCATATTCCCCCAAGTAGGGAAGAATGCTAATGGGGTATTCACAATGCTTAAATCTAAAACAGAGCCGTCATGATTCACTAAGTCAGCTAACGGTATGCTATATGAGGTCCACACACCTTGCGCTGGCTTAGCCACAGGAAAGTCTCCTGAACTACACGGATGTACACAATCCATTTTGATAATGAAATCCGATGCGCCATTATCGGCTACCACAAAGACGTCAAACTCAAGGCTGGTATATGCGCTTACATCAGCGGTGTCAGTGCTTTGAAAATATCCAAGCCCTTCATCGGTATTAAAGGTGAACTGTTTAACCATACCGTGATCGCCACCGGCATCTACTTGTTCAATCGCAATATCGCCACTCGCTGCCCAATGCCCTGCGACAAAATCAGTATCTTCATCGGTGAACACCTCTAAACCAGCAGGTGGCGCCGTGAAACGAACGTTGTCTATTTGAGCAACAAAGCCATTCATATTTCCCCATGTTGGGAAGAATGCTAACGGCGTGTTGACAATACTTAAATCTAAAACAGAGCCATCATGATCCACTAAGTCGGCTAACGGTATGCTATATGAAGTCCATACACCTTGTGCTGGCTTAGCTACAGGGAAGTCTCCTGAACTACATGGGTGTACACAATCCATTTTGATAATAAAGTCCGAAGCGCCTGTATCGGTTACCACAAAAACGTCAAACTCAAGGTTGCTATAAGCGCTCACATCTGCGGTATCTGTGCTTTGAAAGTATCCAAGGCCTTCATCGGTATTAAAGGTAAACTGTTTAACCGTGCCGTGGTCACCACCCGCATCAACATCTTCAATAGCAATGTCACCACTTGCCGCCCAATGACCGGCAACAAACTCAGTGTCGCTATCAATAAATACGTCTAAAACGCTTGCTGTTGGAGGTGTTGTAAATCGAACATTGTCTATTTGAGCAACAAAGCCATTCATATTTCCCCAAGTAGGGAAAAAGGCTAATGGGGTATTAACAATACTCAAATCGAGAACAGAGCCACCATTATTAACTAAATCTGTTAACGGTATACTATATGAGGTCCACACACCTTGCGCAGGCTTAGCCACAGGAAAGTCGCCCGAGCTACACGGGTGTACACAATCCATTTTGATAATAAAGTCTTCAGCGCCATTGTCAGCCACAACAAAAACATCAAACTCAAGGCTGGTATAAGCGCTTACATCGGCGGTATTCGAACTTTGAAAGTATCCAAGCCCTTCATCGGTATTAAAGGTAAATTGTTTCACAATGCCGTGATCACCACCGGCATCGACATCTTCAATAGCAATGTCACCACTTGCCGCCCAATAACCGGCAACAAATTCTGTGTCGTTATTTTCAAAAACAACGAAATCAGGAAGACCACCCACTGGAGGCACTTTTTCCACTGGAGGATTAGGCGCTTTACCAATGACTAATGCTCCAGTAGGATGCTCGTCACTTTCTTCTACATCATAATCCGCTCTGACTGTTTCACAGCCTTTACCTGTATCAGGGTTTTGCTGACATTGATAAACTCTAACGTAATCAACTTCAAATTTATTATTTTCATAAAAGGCAGACGCATCAACCCCCAGTTGATTGACATTTTCAGGCCAGTCGCCGCCAACAGCAAAATTAAGAATTAAATAAAACTCTTTATCAAACGGAGCGTTATCCCAATAAGTTGTCAGTTCACCGGTGAATTGGTCAAAATATTCGGTAAACCAACCTCGATGTTTTAAGCCAACAACTTTACCTTTGCCGTTGATTCTAAGTTCTGATTTACGCTGTGTAGCATAGAGGTAATCATCCATGTACCAACGAATTTCACCTTCTTGCCATTCGATAGCGTAAGTGTGAAAATCATCAGCAGGATTACTGCCATCGACTAGTTGATAAGATTTACCTGTATCAGGCGATTTTTTACCATAATGTAACGTGCCATAAATATGATTCTCTGTACTACCATCTTCATTTTGAACGCCTAAATTCACCGATTCAAAAATATCAATTTCGCCAGAACGAGGCCATATGCCATATTCTTCATCCGTTGGCATCATCCAAAATGCAGGCCAGCTACCTTGTCCTTTAGGCGCTTTAGCTCGCATCTCGATTCTGCCATATTTAAAATCAGCTTTGTAACGAGTTGTCATGCGTGCTGATGTAAAAGGTAGCTCAGCACCTTCTTCAGCGGGTAAGGCAACAATGTTTAATATTCCATCAGCAATGTATGAGTTTGCAGCGCTATTGGTATAGCATTGTTTTTCTTGATTACCACCGCCCTCACAGTTCACTTCATGGTTCCAGTTTTGTGAATCGATAGTGTCACCATCAAACTCATCACTCCAAACCATCTCCCAGTCACTCACCGGTTGCTGAGGGTCGATTTTGCTTGGGTCGGTTTCAGTTTCTGCACTACCGCCACAGCCTATTAATGTAGAAGCGGTTGCTAATAAACATAATTGCGTGATCTTTTTTGCAACTTTAATCATAATTTGTATTCCAAATACCTGACTCGTTCTGTTGTATCATCTAACTAAGCTTTTTATTTTTCTATTGATTAGGGTGTTAGCTAAGTGATTTGAATGTTAAACAAGCACACTATTAACTGTCTAATGAATGTACTGTCCCCTAGAAATATCCTGAAACAAAATATCAGTCGTTACAATTCAAATGCGCTATGGTGAGGTACAAACGAGGTATCATCGCAAAATGCTTAAAATCTACGATAAAGCGAAACAAAATGACGATAACAGGTTACATCTGCTTTGATTCGACTAAGGCTTGAATAGCAGTATTGTAATTTCTGCTGACTTTGAGTTGCACTTCGCCACCTAACTCTAGAATGCTCTCGCTATTGCGCAAAGGACGGATGCTCTTGATGCAATTCACATTCACTAATGTCGATTTATGAATACGTTTAAATACTCTTTCATCGAGTTGGCTTTCTAGCTTTTTCATGGTGATGCGCACAATATGTGTTTCAGTTTCCGTATGAACACACATATAATCTCCTGCGGCATCGATCCAACGAATTTTCTTAACCGGCAAAAATATTCGCTCATTGTCACTATTTTTAATCACCAATTCCTGACAATAACTGGTCGGTAGCGGCTCATCAGAATCAAGCCATTGCTCTAACTCTGAAATAGAAACGCCTGATGATTCACCAAGCGCTTTTAACAATTTATATTTTTCTTTATTTGAGGTCTCTGGATTTCGTTGTTCGATAATACGTTCAACTGTTTTTTTAAGCCTGCCCAAATTAGCAGGCTTTAAGACATAATCAATGGCATTCAATTCAAAAGCATCGAGGGCAAACTCACCATAGGCACTCACAAAAACAATGACAGGTAATGTGTCAGACTGTAATGACTGAACGACTTCAATACCATTTAAGCCGGGAAGTTGCAGATCTAGAAACATCACATCAGGAGATAGCTCACGACAAAGTTGTATTGCCTGATCACCATCACTTGCTTCAGCAATAACTTGCAGTTCAGGGATCTTTTCAAGGCGTAAACGTAAGCCTTCTAATGCTAAAGGCTCATCATCAACAATAACTGCAGTTAAAGGCTTATCATTCATTGCTACTTCTCTATCGGCATTGTCATTTCAACAGCAACACCTGTGATGTTTGTTTTAGACAGTATATTTATTTCATAGTCTCCATTAAACATAGCATCTAAACGCGCCTTCGTATTACTTATGCCTATTCCAAATCCTTTTTTAGTTTTTTTATCATGCCAATAACCATCATCCAACACACTAATGAATAAACGCTCACCCTCACACCAAGCCTTAATGGTGATGTTACCTGGCTCTTTTCTGGGTTCAATGGCATATTTTATTGAATTTTCGACTAACGGTTGTAACAGCATATTGGGCACTTGGCACAACATCGCTGACTCACTAATCTCAAGCTCTACATTTAACCGCTCAGCAAAACGCACTTTTTCAATTGACAGATAAACGTCTAACAACTCGAGCTCTTTCTTTAATGTCGTTTTACTTTTCGCTTTAAAATCTAACGAATAACGAAAAAACTCACACAATTTGTCCAACATCTCATTCGCTTTTTCATTCTCATTTTTATATATCAAGGTAGAGATAGCATTCATGGTGTTAAACATAAAATGTGGGCTGAGTTGATAACGCAACATAGTTAATTGCGCATCAGTGGCAAATGTTTGCGCACGAAGTAATTGTTCATGTTCCTTTTGCAATTTTGTATTGTAAAGCATAATGAAGAAAATAGAGGTCCAGACAAACATAGTGGCGATTGAAAATAACAGCCAGCCACCAAACTCAAGCATATTCCATGCTTCATCCCACTGCTGTTGATAAACGATAACTTTATAGCAACTTAGCTTAATAATATTATAAATTAAGCCTAATATCGCCGCTGAAGAAAAGCTTAAGACTAAGGTTTTCTTTAAAGGGAAGTGCACAATTTTTTGTATTAGCACCCATTGAAAGTATGACAATAAAAAACCACTGAATGTTTCAGCAAACAGGTTGAAAAGTTGCCGTGTCAAATCAAAATCAGCGCCACCTATTTGAGGCCTGACAATTGCTAAAAACACCACAACAAAGTAGCCGACCCATCCCGCAATTTGTAATGTCCAAAACTGGTGACTTTGCTTAGAAAAGGCCTGAGGCTCAACATATAAGCGGTTGTCTTCTTTTGTATCTTCAACGATATTCGTTAATTTCATCATCACGAGAGCTTCTATTAATAAGTCATTACATCAATAACGTTATATTAGTCGACGAAATATGGGAAGTATTTGCGACAACAGGTATAAATATTACGTTGTCCTGTTTTAACCAAGACTTATAGCGAAAGCAACAAGGATTAAACCACAATAAAAAAGGACCTTGAAAAGGCCCTTGTACATTGAGTGAGTGAATGAAGGTGAATATTTACAGTAAAATAATGCTTATTACACCAACTTAACGTTCAATGATGAAACGTCTTTAATGAAATAATTGTTGTTTAAATACACGGTCAAATTCAGTTTCCTGATAGCCCATTTTTTTATACATTTTTAGCCGTTCATTAAATTCTGAGTACTGAATAGCACGTATACTACTGTAGGTATAATGGCTAAGTCCGTATTGCCTTTTCACTTCACCATAGCGTGGATAATACCACTTGAGGTAGTTGGCATTATCACTATAAAGTGTGACATAATAAGCCAAGTTTTTACCCAAATATATTTCACCTTTAACGTCAGGTAAGGCTTTAAAAAGGTATTCAGTTAATCCTTTATCATCCGCAATAATACGACCTATTTCATCTAGACGATACAAGGTTAAGGCCTTATCATTTTTAATTAAATGTTGATGCAGCGTTTGATCTTTTAATAACTTCTCATAGAAAAAACCACCCGTATTATTCGCATCTACCCAAGAAAAGGAGCCTATTTGATTTTTTTCTAATTGATGAAACTCTTCAATAGTTTTTATATGCTTAATCTTTTTATCACCCAGTTTTTTTCTATATTCCCTGCGCATATAAACTTCTGCAACAATGGGGTTTGCTTTTTGAATACAAGCGAGCACAGTTTTTGGACAGTCTTCTTTCGCTTGGTTAATAACGTTTTGAATGTCATCAAGTGGCACCGTCCAGTCATGCTTTATGTTGTTAACTGCCCAGTCATCGAGATTTTCACAGATATTTAAAAAGGTAAAATCAGGATTATTCACTGGGATTTGGTCAACAATGTGTTTTTCATCTTGTTGTTTTTTGTATTGCTTGTTGTAATGGTCAAAATCAACCAAACTGGCAAACGCTAAGCGTTTTTCAAGACTGAGCGTGGAAGTATCCGTTAAAAAACCCTCATATAGATCACCACCATGATTCATAAATTGCCGTAATAATTCGACATTACCTTTATTAAGGGCATAGTTACCAATATTTAAGTCACTAATGGTTAAATCGTTGATGTTATTTCCCCATGATAAATACTCTTTAAAAAGAGCAAGTCTATCAGTCGCTGGAGAGGCAAACGTTGGCGCCCAGTAAAATATCGAAGGCTTCAGTCCAAGTGCCTTAAAACGAGAAATAATATCAGGCGAAATATCCTCTTTTCTCATCAAAGCTAAATCAAGCGCATTGATCTTTTCTTTCATGCCTTGGAACTCCAATGGATATAGACCCGACAATGCCCCTTCAAAATACTTTTCTATTCCTACTTCCTTTTGTATTTTGTCAAGTTCTAACAAAGATTCACCGTCTTTTGTTATAGTTACAGACATCGTAAGGTTATTAGGCATTTCGTATACTTGGCTATATGAGGAAGTAAAATCCACGCCAAAATTCTGATAACACTGTGCAGCTAACGCTGTTGTACTAGCAGAGAAGTAGAGCATACTAAAAGCAATTAACCGAAACATACTTTTTCCTTAAGTTTTTCCAGATAACACATTTTAAAGCTGCTTGTGCGGGTTCAAAAAATCGAGACGAATCGACATTAACGACAATATTAATAGCTAATATACTTAGTGAGTGACACTCTAATTTCTTTACAATGTCACCTATCGAAGTGCATTTATTAGACAAGTCTCCAGCAAATAGCGTATCACAAGATCCTTTTGTCGCACCAACCGAGGTATAACAAGTATCATGGGCATTACAGGCACTATAAATGATTGCATTATAACTTCCCCCAAGGCCATAAGAACTGCAACCATTTGGATCTATGTTAGTGTTATTTGAACAGTTTGCTGGTTTCTTATCGAGAACTTTCTGACATGCCTTAAATTGTGCAGTAGGATCAGAAGGCTTTTGGTTAGAGCTTATCCCTTCGTTTAAATAACCCAAACTCCCGCCCCAACTGATGCCAGTTAAAGAACCAGCATAATCAAGTGTCAAACGTTGCCCATGCACTTCAATGACCTCTGTCTCATCCCAAGCAAAGGCGTTAGGTAAAGAAAGACTAAATAAAACTAAAAAGAGCTTGAGTGATTGAGTGATTTCATATTAAATTCCTTTTAATGTAGTTAAGTAGAAATATTGGCATACAGGAAACCTTTTTGCAACATGTGATAAACATAAAACCAACACCTTATCAACATACTTTACATATATAAATCCCCGCATAGTATCAATAACTCGCGATTTGAAATTATACTTACCGTGCCTATTTATCGTAAGATGAAAAATAAAAAAAGGACCTTGAAAAGGCCCTTGTACATTGAGTGAATGAAGGTGAATATTTACGGTAAACGGTGAACTTTTTCATCAAGCACAGTTAGGTTGACTCATACCTTATTAACTCAAATAAGCTTTTATACCTAAACCGTGCTGATTAACAAAGAATCAAGAATGTGGTTGCGCCTGCTGCTGTTATAATTAAAGAAATTTTACGCATACTTGGTGTACTAAACGCTAACCACAAGCCTGATACAAGTATAAAAATCAAACCAAAAGCCGTAATTTTTTGTAACGTCTTAAATGATTGAGGACCATGTCCTTTGTGCAGTTCGACAATCGTTTTAATAAAATCAGGCTGTTCTTTTATGATATTAAAACGATCACCGTCAATACTTAATACATAATAATCACGGGATGTTGGCCGAGTATAAGCAACTTGGCTATTGCCTTTGATATACTCAAATTCATGCTCAATGCCAACCTGTTTAAATATGCGGTTAACTTCAGTTTTTATGTCCTTGGCCTGTAAGTTTATCTCACTTGCTGAGCCAGAATATACCGGTGTTTTTATTGTTTCGCCTTTATAACCAAATAAATATAAACCACCTGATAGCGCAATCATAATAATGATAGGCGCTAAAAAAGTGGCAAGGTACAAATGAATTTTAACGAGTAATTTACGTGACATTGGCCTGCCTTTAAAATAATAATAATTGCTGAAATGAGAAAAATCTAAAGGCCATTATGCTTTTTTTTTCATTAGCTTGTCATGCAAAATGTGCCTAAAAATACATTCGCTTCATTATTCATTCATCAACGACTAAAGGCACTTGGCTCTGTAAATTATCGCAAGGCTATTTTAGCGAGTAAAAGGCAAAACACCTGCAAATATCTTTAAATAAACGAGCATAGTTAAGCTTAATGTTTACATTTGCCATTCAATTTAAGTCATTAAATACCATTTGACTATTTCGCTAATTAGTTTACCTTAGCAATTGGAACGTTCCATAAACAACAAAAACCAGTGTTATAAAGATTACAACTAGCGCAATAATTTCATTAATGCACATTTAGATTGGAACGTTACTTATTTTAATTTTTAAAATTGGGGATGAATATGAAACTGACAAAAATTACCATGGCAGTGACGCTCGCATTAAGTATTAATGCGAGTTATGCCGCTGAAACAAAGACAGCAACAGTAAAAGAAAAAAATGACGATGTTGAAAACATTGTTGTCATAGGAACACGATCGGCACCCCGTTCAGTAGCAGATTCCTCAGTGCCTATTGATATTATTGATAATGAAGAGCTTTCTAAAAATGGCATGGGAGATATTAGCTCGGTATTGAGCAATGTTGTGCCATCATATAATGTCAACACGCAATCAATTAATGATGCTGCAACTATGGTACGTCCTGCAAATCTTCGAGGCTTACCTTCTGACAATACCTTAGTGTTGGTTAATGGAAAACGACGTCATCGGGCTTCGGTGATCACATGGACAACCGGCGGCGTGAATAATGGTGCTCATGGCCCCGACATTTCAGTAATACCGTCCATTGCCTTGAAACAAGTTGAAGTGCTTCGAGATGGTGCTGCTGCGCAATATGGCTCAGATGCAATTGCCGGTGTGATCAATTTTCAATTAAAAGACGACAACGAAGGGGGCAGCCTTCAATATCAAACAGGAAAATACTATCAAGGTGATGGCCAAAGTAACCTTATGGCTGGCAACATTGGCTTGCCATTTACCGAGCAGGGTTTTGTCAATTTAAGTTTTGAGGTAAGCGAGAATGAAGCCACTGACCGTTCAGTACAACGCGCCGATGCACAAGCTTTAATTGATGCGGGTAATACTGACGTCGCAAGCCCTGCACAAATATGGGGTAATCCCGAAGTTAAAAACAACTTTAAATTATTTGCCAATATCGGCTTGGATTTAGGTAATGAAAAAGAATTTTATATGTTTGGTAACTGGGCAGAAAAAGAAGTCATTGGCGGCTTTTACTTCAGAAACCCTAATACCCGAGGTGGGGTTTATGGAGGCCCTAACAACACCTTATTAGTAGGTGACTTAACCCCAGATGACGGCATAAGTTGCCCAATAGTTAATATTGTGAATAATGTCCCTGACCCAGCAGCATTGCAGGCAATTAGAGAAGATGCCAATTGTTTTTCACACTATGAAAACATCCCTGGCGGTTTTACCCCAAACTTTGGTGGTAAAGTTGTTGATACCGCTATTGCTATTGGTACAAAAGGAGAGCTAGACAATGGCATTCTGTATGATTTAAGTGCCTCTTATGGTCGACATGGTTCTACTTTTGCCATTACGAATACGATAAATGCAGCGATGGGACCAGACTCTCCACGGGACTTTAGTCCGGGTCAATACATTGAACAAGATACTAGCTATACCTTAGATCTTTCCTATCCATTATCAGTAGATTGGTCTGATGACGATGTGAATATCGCTGGTGGCTTGGAGTATCGAGAGGAAGCCTTTGAGATAAAAAGTGGTGACCCAGCATCATACTCCTTAGGGGATACCACGCTATCAGTACCTTTATATAAACAAGGTTTTAATGTTGGCTCCAACGGTTTCCCTGGCTTTAAACCGGAACACGCTGGTGAATTTGAACGTTCAAACATTGCGGCTTATATCGATATGGAAGCCTATTTAGCGGATAACTTCAGACTTGGCGCTGCAGTACGTTACGAAGATTTTAGTGATTTTGGTTCAACAACCAATGCTAAGTTATCTGCCCATTGGCAAACCACAGAGAATCTGTCATTGCGTGGCTCAGTAGGCACCGGCTTTAGAGCGCCAACGGTAGGACAAAGTAATGCCAGTAATGTCAGTACCTCCTTAAATCAAGCGGGCAACTTAGTTGACCAAGCAACACTTTCACCGACCAACCCCATTGCCTTATTAAAAGGAGGTAAACAGCTAGCGGCTGAAGACTCAACCAGCTATGCGTTTGGCGCCGTAATGCAATTTGACCAACTATTTATCACGATTGATTACTTTAATATTGAAGTTGAAGATCGCATTACCTTGTCTAAAGATTTCAAAGTTACCGATGAAGACGTTCAGTCGTTAGAGGCAATTGGTATTCTTGATGCAAGTAGTTTTGATAGTGTTAAATATTTTACCAACGATTTTGATACCACAACCAAAGGAATTGATCTGGTCGCTAACTATGAAGTGTCAATGTTCGGGGGAGACACTAAGTATAGTCTTGCCTATAACTGGACTGACACCACCATCGACAATTGGAATAGAGAATATGTTGGTGAAACTGTAGTGAAACAAATGGAAGATGGTTTACCTGATCACAAGGGAACGTTCACCATTAATCATATCAATGGTGATCTTGAAGGTTTTGTTCGTTTTGTCTATTTTGGCAAACATTACGAAGCTCATGCAGAAGTTGGCGACTGGCCGATAGATATTGACTCTGCGTTAACAGTAGATGCTGAGTTAAGTTATATGGTTAGCGATAATATGGTGGTGTCATTAGGCGCTCAAAACCTTTTTGACAAATACCCGAATAAAAACCCTTACGCAGATATTCTTGGTGCCGAATATCCTGTGACCTCAGTAATGGGATTTAGTGGCGGGTATTATTATTTGCGAGCTAAATATCAATTCTAGGATCTGTTGATCTTTCGAGCATAGTCTTATTAAACATTAAATACGTTATTAAGGACTCGACGACTTCCTATTTTGGGGGATTTTCCCCCGCTTTTTTTATTGCTCCCCCTTCTTACGCTTAAGTTAGGTAAGAAAGGGGATTATCTTTAACCTGAGCCTGAGCATCAGTCTGTTGCTAACTCTATTTACGCTCTTATTTGCCCCGTACCATTGACTAAGAACTTTTCGGTGGTAAGCGATTCTATCCCCATAGGACCATAAGCGTGTAACTTACTGGTAGCAATGCCAATTTCTGCACCTAAGCCTAATTCTGAGCCATCAGAAAAGCGCGATGATGCATTCACCATTACAACAGAGGCATCCACTTCTTTCTGGAATTTATTCGCTTTTAATTCGTCTTCTGTACAAATAATTTCAGTGTGATTACTGCCAAATTTTCTTATATGCTCAATAGCTTGCTTTGTTGACTCAACGATACGAATCGCAATTTCTAAACTGAGATACTCTTCACCATATTGATCTTCTGCAAGTACAGTCGCATTATCGAAATATTCAGCGGCTCGCTGACAAGCGTTAACTTTTACCTGCTTTGTTTTAAGTGCTTGAGCAGCTTTAGTAAGGAATTCATCAGCAACATCTTTATGAACCAGTAACCCTTCTAATGCATTACAAACCCCTGTTCTTTGTGTTTTACCATTGATTAACAGGTTTAAGGCTTTGTCTAAATCTGCTGATTTATCAACATATAAATGACAGACACCTTTATAATGCTGGATCACTGGGATATGACTGTTTTCACTCACAAAGTTAATCAAGCCTTCGCCACCTCTGGGGATCACAAGGTCGATATGTGCTTTTTGAGTTAACAATTCTGGCAACATTTCGCGGTACAAGTTAGGGATTATCGTCACAATTTCTTCTGGCAGATCATTTTGCCTTAAAACTGTTTGCAATATTTTTGCGATAGCTAAGCTACTTTGCTCGGCTTCTTTACCGCCTTTTAATATAACGGCATTACCTGATTTTATACATAACGCTGCAGCATCAGCGGTTACATTGGGTCTTGCTTCATAAATCATACAGATGACACCAAGCGGAACTCGCATTTTGCTAATTTTTAATCCATTTGGTCGTTCATCAATGGGTCTTATTGAACCCACAGGATCGTGCAGGTTTGCAACAATTTCCATGCCGCTTGCCATCGCTTCAATTCTTTCGGCGTTTAATGTTAAACGATCAATCATCGCATCAGGCAGTTGGTTCTTGCTCGCAAGGTCAAGATCTTTTAAATTCGCCGTTAAAATTAATTCACTTTGCAGTCGAATAGCATTCGCCATTTCGGTTAATACTTTGCTTTTTACTTCATTAGACACAGTTGATAACTGCTGTGCAGAATTCGATGCTTTTTCAACCAGTTCGGTTACTACGGTCATTTTTACTCCATATGAGCAATATCGTGCTCGTTTTCTGAAAGAATAGGTTCAGGAATATTGTTAAGCTGTTCAGTCATTTCCTCGCTGTCTTGATCAGCAACAAAATTTAATAAACAACTACTGTAATTAGTTTTTACTCTTGCTAGTTTTTCACCATTATTTTTTCTTAATAGCACAACATCTCCTGCTGAAAAATTACCAGTGACGTCGACTAAGTCTTTAGGCTTAAGTAATTCGCCTTCGTCTTCCTCCATGGTAAATGCATTGTCCACCACAAGTTCGCCTTGTTCTTTAGACGTGTGGCGCATCCAGTGTTGCCTGTCATGCATGGGCTCTTTATGGGAGTGAAAGAGAGTACCTGGGTTTTTACCTTCAAGAAGCGCGTTAAATGTTTGTTCGGTATAGCCATTCACAATATAGGTATTAATCCCATGGGAAACCGCTTTTTCTGCGGCTTCAATTTTTGTTTTCATTCCCCCCGTACCAACGCTACTTGTTGCTCCCGATGCCATAGCATGAATGTTGCTATCAATTTTATGGACATCAGAAATAAGCGTGGCATCTTTATTTATATTAGGGTTAGCGGTATATAAACCATCTATGTCAGAGCAAATAATCAAGGTATTCGCTCTTGCCGCTGTCGCTACCATGGCGGATAAATTATCATTATCACCGACTTTTAACTTATCCGTGGTAACGGCATCATTTTCATTAACTATCGGCAAAATTCCATTATCTAAAAGTACATCTATGGTGTCTCTGACACTGATATATCTTTTGCGATTTTTTAAATCCGCATGCGTCAAAAGTAATTGGGCAGTATTGAAATCGAAAAGCCTGTCCCAAGTAGCCATCATTTCTGATTGCCCTGCTGCAGCCATAGCTTTTTTGATGGTCATTGATGACTCTTTTGTCTCTGAAAATAAATGTGAGCCTGCAGCAACAGATCCTGAAGAGACGAGAACAACCTGTATGCCATTCATACGGCATCGCACAATAAAACTCGCAATACTCAGTAAATACTGGCTACTGCAACCATCATTATTAGGAGCAATTAACGCACTGCCTACTTTAATAACAATGCGTTTGCAATTTTTAAGGTTCATAAAATATCCTAGGGGTTCAAATGTTATTAATGGGTAGAAACATCAGCAATAGTTGTGTCAAACCACGCTATTGCTTTCTGCTGGGGTTGCTGAGTTTTTAAACTGACGAGCACTATCGCTAAAGAGCTTGCTATAAATCCCGGTAATAACTCATAAAATACCGAGCTCAGCGCTTCACCTGATTCAAAAAGCGGTAAATTTGCCCAAAGTAAAACGGTTACGGCGCCAACAATAATTCCAGCGACGGCACCGCTATGAGTGAGTCTTCGCCACCAAAGACTAAACAAAACTAAAGGACCAAAAGCCGCACCAAAACCAGCCCAAGCATTTGATACTAGCGCGAGAACACTGCTGTTGTTATCCATGGCTATTGCTGATGCAACAACTGCAACGATCAGTACACATACTCGACTGGCTAATAACAACGCTGTCGCACTTGGTTTAGTTTTAGCGTACGTTTTATATATATCTTCAACTAATGAACTAGAAGACACTAAAAGTTGCGAAGAAATGGTACTCATTATTGCCGCTAATATGGCTGACAGTAGTAACCCAGCAATAAAAGGATGAAACAAAAGTTGCGAAAGGTAGATAAATATAGTTTCAGGATCTGAAATTGACTCTGGATTATTAGCAATAAAGCCAGCGCCTATCAAACCTGTCAATAACGCCCCAATAATAGAAAGTGTCATCCACGACAAACCGATTCGTTTAGCTTTCTTCAAGTTCTTAGGACAATCTATTGCCATAAATCTAACGATGATATGAGGTTGTCCGAAGTAGCCTAATCCCCATGTGATAAGACTTAATACCGCCAATAATTCAAAGTTCGAGAAATTAAATGTCATTGAGTCGATAAACGTTTGGCTTTCAACACCATCAAAATGACTAAACGTGACGATAGGCACAGCAATTAATGCAATCAACATGATCACACCTTGGATGAAGTCACTTAAACTTACCGCTAAAAAACCGCCTAATATAGTGTAAAGCACGACAACGCCAACCGTAGTAATAATGCCCCATTCATAATTTAGCCCAAAAGCTGACTCGAATAATTTACCGCCAGCAACAAGACCTGAAGCGGTATATACGGTAAAGAATAAAATAATAACGATAGAAGCAATTAGACGTACATTACCTTTGTCTAAAGCAAAACGTTTTGAAAAAAATTCAGGAATAGTTAGGGCATCATCAGCTAGTTCAGTAAAAACTCTTAACCTTGGTGCTACAATTTGATAATTAACATAAGCGCCGATGACTAATCCAAGGGCAAGCCAAACGCTATTTAAGCCCGAAATGAAGGCAGCTCCCGGCAATCCCATCAACATCCAACCACTCATATCTGAAGCCCCAGCAGATAATGCAGTAACCTTAGCACTGACATTTCTGCCACCAAGTAAATATTCATTATTATCCGACGTAGATTTTTTCATGGCATAAATACCAATAAATACTAACAAGATAAAATATAAAGAAATTGAAATGATTTGATAATCAAACATGTAGAACACTAACCTTTTTTAGTCGATAGTTATTGATATTAATTTTTCTTAACTTATGCTTTTTTACTCTATATAGGATCATCTTCCTTATAAGAGGATTGATAAAATCAGCCTGCAACGCAATTATAAGTGGAAATTGTGGCATAAATCCTCATTAGCTACATTGTTATTTTATTACAGGTCACCGAGGAAATTATGGTTAGTATACTAACCATTAGTATACTAACAATCAAGAGGAGCTTAATATTTGTACTTTCCTACTTGCTGTTTGAATAAATCGACTACTCAAACAAACCTGAGGCATCAAACGAAGTAACCAATTGAAAATAAAGAGGTTATCGCTGGGACAAACAATAACGATAATTGAATGACGTTTTATGTTTTAAGGATTAACAGCGAGAAATAACATATTATTATTTCTTGTAAAAAAATACTGTGGTGATGTAGAAAGGTAAAAAAATACTGTGGTGATGTAGAAAGGTAAAAATTAAAGGCTAAAAAACACCTTAGATATGACGCACTACGTTCCAGAGGAATGTCAAAATTGAGTAGTGATTAAGCAATTCTTATTCGTATTCGAAGTTATTAAGTAAATTTAACTCGACTGATAAATCTAAATATTATGTATCCTTAACCTTCGGCTACTCCAATAACTAAATTGATTTTGCAGCTCTTCGATTGGTATACCTATAATATTCTCAACCTGCTTTATGCCAATAACATCACACAAGTTTTGTTGCTCATATTTAATAACCTTCGCTAACATATCTTTTCTTTGTTGATTATCTAACATGAAATAGATAAATGCCCAGCTAGTCGCATACAATCTATTTTTTATGGTTGAATCCCAGTCACTCTTGTTGGCAGACAGTAATTCATCCAAAGGTAATAGCGGCTCTAACACTACACCTTTACGTGTCCAGTTTTGGTTCGGATAAACCCTGTTACTCTGGCCTTTAATCTCAATATATTCACTGTACTCTGCCAAACCTTCATTTAACCACTTAGGGCTATAGCCAATAATTCCCCGGTTAATCGCATGGGCAGCTTCATGAATGGCGGTTCGCATTGTTGATTCATGATTGATAAGTAAGAGGTGAGCCTGATTAGAGACATGACTATAAAAGCCCAATGTATTGTCGCTAATTGGCATATTATGCTTAGCCTTGATTTTATTGAAAGTCAGCTTAGAAGCATGTACTCGAAGATTGATATCTACTTTTTTTAATGATGGCCTATCAAGTAGTTGGCCATAAACTTCAAACAACTTGTTTAGCTTTAATGTTAGTTTTTGATAGAAGTCATATGGCAGACTTTCGGTGTTTAGATCTAAAGTGAAATAATCAAACACCTTTTCACCTGCGTAGTTTATTACTTTGAACTCACCTTTGTTAGGTGATGTACTACTAAAATTAGCTATGCCTCTTTCATCAATCCAAGTAAAAACCTCACCGACCTTTTTATACTTTGCTTCTCCTAATGATGTGTCTTTACAGGCTTTAATTTTGCCGACTTCTACATGAGGATAAAGTTTCTTAGGTTTTTCCTGAGCAATAGTATGTTCTGAAATATTGGCTGGCGATTTATCTAACACTATATCTTCACCAAATAAGGACTCA
Source organism: Colwelliaceae bacterium 6441 (assembly GCA_040779345.1). Classification (GTDB taxonomy): domain Bacteria; phylum Pseudomonadota; class Gammaproteobacteria; order Enterobacterales; family Alteromonadaceae; genus Thalassotalea_H. Next base: position 273,374 of record JBFONU010000003.1, read on the forward strand.
ATCCAATGGATGCCTTTATTAAGTTGTGCATGCAAACTAATACCGTGGTCACTAAAATAATTGGCTAGTAAGAAACTAACTAAAAACGCCAGCATGGTTAAAATACTTATTAGTCTTTTTTTCAAGTCACTTCCTTGGACAGTTAAAGATAATGTTTTGCAATAAGGTATCAAGGAGTTATCGACAACACAAATTCAGGTAAAAAAAAGCCCCATCCAATTAAGGACAGGGCTTTCATATAATGGTACCGGTGGGCGGACTCGAACCGCCACGCATTGCTGCAACGGATTTTGAATCCGTCGTGTATACCAATTTCACCACACCGGCAAAAACTTAAACAGTATAAATAACGCTATTTTTATACTGTTTGGTAATTGGGTTTCAATAGCTGTTCGCTAGTTGAATTGGCTGGCATTATACGAGATATCTTTACTTGTGCAATAGTTTTTCTCAAGCTGACAATCATTTGCTGATTATTTATCCAATTAGCTTACTCGCTGTAAGCTTTAAGAAAAAGATCAACGGCTTTATCAATATGTTGATGTATCTCATCATCAGATATTTTTTCATCGGGTAATAGGATAACTTTTAGGTGTAAACGTCCTTTAACCATTTCAATAAGCATTTGAGTGGCATAAAAAGGGTCGTCAATGACAAGCTCTCCTTTTTCATCAAGTTGCATTAAATAGTCAGTCAGGGGTTTCATTCCTTGTAGAGGACCTTTTTCATAAATAAGGCTACCGACTTCCGGTAATTTCGGCACAACTTGGATCACTAAACGAAATAAAGACACTAAGGTATCTGACAGCATCCCCTTAACGAATCGAAAACACATTTCTTTAAGCGCGTCACTCGGTGCTAGCTGTGATGTTTTTATTGAGGCAATGGTTCTTGCTTGAATAACAACCTGTTGATGAATTACCGCCATCAACAACCCTTGTTTATTACCGAATTCATTATAGATTGAACGACGAGAGCCGCCTGCCTCAGAAATAATCATTTCAAGCGAGGTTTCATCAAAACCATGTTTAAGAAAAAGTTTTTGTGCCGCCGATAAGATTAACTCACCTCTAGCACTTAAGTCGGTTTTACATAGTTTTTCACAATTAAGCATTCTTTCTTAAACTCATTTTATCGCTAGGGTTGACTTTGGTACCACATAGTACCAAAATACTTGGTACTTAGCAGTACCAATTTACTTCTTTGGCATTATTGCTTTAACTCAATGGTAGTTTTTCTTATTGGAATGATTATGCGTATTTTACTCAGTCTCTTTTTTATTATGTATTTAACCGCTTGTAATGAGCAAACGGTTATCGTGGAAAAAGCCATTAGACCAATAGCTTGGCTAAAAGTTGAAGAGTCAAGCATACAGCAATTGCGTACACTTTCAGGAATTGTCGCTCCCGTTGAGGCAACGAGTTTAAGCTTTGAAGTCACTGGAAAGATACAAACAGTTGACGTTAAGCTTGGCAATACCGTTGAAAAAGGGCAGATTTTAGCGCAATTAAATCATCGAAGTTTTGAATTAAACTTAACATCAGCACAAGCGCAATTAGAGAAAACCAAATCAGCGATGATTGAAGCGAAAAATGCCTTTACCCGTTACAGCCAATTAATTAAACAGGGCCTTGTATCCCAATCAGGCTTTGATAACGCTAAAGCGACCTATGGCTCAAGTAAAAGTGCCGTTGGCGTTGCGCAAGCGCAAGTAGATATTGCGAAAAAAAACTTACAAGACAGTACCTTAAAAGCTCCTTATGATGGCATTATTACCAAACGTTTAATTGAGCCTTCTCAACAAATTAAGGCAGGACAAAGCGCATTTGAAATTGAAGGTAACCATGGTTTAGAAGTTAATGTAATGGTACCTGAAACGTTAATTAGAGAATTAAAGCAAGATACCATTCTTCCAATACGATTTCCCGTATTGGCCCGCACAGAAATGCTTGGCCGTATTTCAGAAATTGGCACCCGAGCAGAAGCGGCGAATGCTTTCCCTGTCACTGTTGTTTTGCAAAACGACAATCCTTTATTGCGTGCCGGCATGACAGCTGAGGTTGATTTTACATTTGACGGTGTAGGGAAAAACGGCTACCAAGGAGTTACCATTAGCGTACCCTTTAGTGCTTTACGAGCGGGGATCAATCAAAAAAGTTACGTCTTTGTTTATGATCCTAAACTGCAAGTGGTTCATCAACGAGAAGTTCAAACCGAAAATATCTTAAACAATATCGCCTTTATTTCATCTGGATTAGAAAGTGGTGACATCATAGCAACGGCGGGTGTGGCATTTCTACAAGAAGGTCAAAAGGTCACCTTGTTAGACAATAACATTCAGCGGTTTAACTAAGCTTTAACTACGATTTAACTAAGGTCAATACAATGAATATGACTCAAATCGCCTTTCAATACCGTAAAACAGTATTTCTCGTTGTGGCTTTATTGCTTATTAATGGCGTATTCGCTTATTTTACTTTGCCAGCACAGGAAGATCCTACGATAACCATAAGGGAAGCCATTGTCGCAACGTCTTTTCCCGGCATGGCGCCAGAGCGTGTCGAACAGTTGCTCACGAAAAAAATCGAGGAAGAAATCAGAAAGATCCCGCAAGTGAAAGAAATACGTTCACTTTCAACGACTGGTTCATCGACGGTCCATGTTAAAATTCATGACCGCTATTTTAATTTAGATGATATTTGGCAGGATGTTAGAAATAAAACAAATGCCGCTTATCATAAAATGCCCTCTGGCACGCAACCTCCTTTTGTAAATACCGAGTTTGGCGATGTTTCTGTAGTCACATTAGCCTTAACGGCCGATGGGTTTGATATGAGTGCGATGTACGATATTGCGCAGCACATTCGAGATTCGCTCTATGCTGTGGAAGGCACTAAAAAAATCGAAATATTAGGACAATTAAAAGAACGCATTTTTTTAGAAGCTTCTAATGCTAAATTGTCTCAATTAGGTATTTCTCCTAGGGCGTTGATCAGTGAACTCAAAAATCAAAATATCATTCAATCAGGTGGTGAAGTAGACACAGGAGCAAAGAGTTTTATTGTTGAGCCATCAGGAAATTTTGGCAGTGTCGCTGACATTGCAAATGCTTATATTAATATTCCCAATACTGAAGATTTTATCGCGCTAAAAGATATTGTGACTATCCGACGTGATTATATTGATCCTCCCGATAAACTCGCATACTTCAATGGAGAGCCTGCTATTTTCTTTGCTATTTCCATGCTCCCCCAGTACAACATTTTAAAATATGCGCCACGAATTAAAACAAAGTTTGAAGAAATCATTTCAAGTTTACCCATTGGTTACCAATTAGATATTGCAACATATCAAGCGGATCAAGTTGAAAAAACCGTACAAGGGGTATCAATTAATGTTCTGCAAACATTATCAATTGTCTTAGTCGTTGTTATCTTATTTCTAGGGTTAAGAACCGGTTTAATTGTAGGGGCGATTGTGCCCTTTGTTATGCTAACCACGTTATCGATCATGTTGTTTTTTGATATGAAGTTAGAACGCATGAGCTTAGCAACATTAATCATATCACTCGGGTTATTAGTTGATAACGGTATCGTTATCGCTGAAGACTTTAAACGTCGAATTGAAGAGGGTATCACTCGTTATGATGCCATGCTGCAAGGCTGCAAAGAGCTTGCAATTCCACTGTTAAGTTCATCTGTTACTACCATTTTATTCTTTTTACCACTGATGCTCGCTGAACATGTTGCTGGGGAGTTTACTCGTTCAATCTCATTAGTGATTTTAATTACCTTAATGACCAGTTGGATCTTGGCGCTATGTGTAACGCCTATTCTTTGTTATTACTTTATTCAACCTTCAACGAATAAGAAAGAAGAGACGACCGCATTAGACAAGCTATATCACTATTATGAACTCTTTTTACATTGGGTTCTCAAACATAAGAGTTTGTTTATCAGTTTAATGCTGGTGCTATTTATCAGCTCTATCGGCGCAATGAAGTTTGTTGCTAAACAGTTTTTTCCTGAATCTGATCGCACACAAATTTTAATGTACATTGATTTACCTAATGGCACCTCATCTCGTGAAACTAATCGCCAGATGCAAGATATTTTTAAGTGGTTAAATAACAAAGATAAATTCCCTTTTATTGAAAATTACTCAGGGTATGTCGGTTTTAATGGTCCGCGCTTTGTTTTATCACTTAACCCTGAAGATCCCGCTAAAAACAAAGGGTTTATCGTGCTTAATGTGGTAGAAGGAACCGATGTCTCCAAAAGAGTTTTAGAGTTAGACAAACAACTTGAGGCGACTTTCCCTAATATATCAGCACGCGTGAAGAAGATGTTTTTAGGTCCGTCAGATGCCAAAACCATTAAAATTCAAGTAAAAGGTCCTGATAAAAATGTGATCTATCAAAAAGCACAACAAATAATGGAATTACTCCATCAGGTGCCTAACACCATAGATATTCGTAATGATTGGGAAAATTTAATCGTTAAAATAGATGTGCAAATAGATCAACATCGTGCAAAACGCGCTGGCTTAACTTCTACGGATATAGCTGATGCCCTGCAAACCTATTTTTCTGGCGCACAAATCACTGAATTTAGAGAAGATGATGAAATTATTCCGATCATACTTAGGGCACAAGAAGCTGAACGGAATAATCTAGACAGGTTACGCACCCTTAACATTTATTCAGAAAAAACCGGTAAAGCCGTCCCATTATTTCAAGTTGCGACATTTGCCCCCGTCAATCAGTTTTCGGTGATACATCATGAAGACATGTTTAGAACCATCAGTGTAGAAGCGCGCAATAATGGGATGGCCGCAGAAGATTTACAAATAATCATTGATGATAAAATTCAGGCGTTAGCCGCAGACTTACCGATTAATCATGAAATTTTTTATGGTGGAGCAATTAAAGAATCCAAAGCGGCTCAAAAAGCTTTAAGTGCAAGTATGCCAATGGTCTTAGGCTTTATTCTTATTTTGTTAGTCGCGCAATTTAATTCCTTACGCCAAGCCGCTGTGATCACGCTGACTATCCCTTTATCATTTATCGGTGCTGTTATTGGTTTATTAGTCATGCAAGCCCCATTTGGCTTTATGGTAACTTTAGGTTTATACAGTTTGGCGGGCATTATTATTAACAATGCCATAGTGCTGATTGATCGAATAAAAATAGAAATTGATAGCGGAAAAACTCAATATCAAGCGTTGGTTGATGCCTGTTTAACACGGTTGCGGCCAATAGCAATGACCACAATCACCACAGTGATGGGGTTACTGCCATTAATAATTGGACGAGATCCGCTTTTTTATGGTTTAGCTAATGTGATTGCCTTTGGCTTGGGTATCGGCACAATTCTCACACTTGCTGTAGTACCTGTACTTTATTGCAGTTTTTATAAAATAAAAGTGTAATACCCCATCAATACAAGTGCCTTGGTGGCTTTAGTGTCAACGATTAACTGCCAAGGTAAATTAAACTATGTACAGGCTGTAATGTGGCTGATACGGGTAAGGATAATGTTTGCATATTATCAACAGCTAAAGCCGCGTGCAGTGGTAAAGTAGCCGCTCCTTTAAGGGCAACATCTTCTACTTGGGGTGTTTTAATTAACCTTACAACATCTAAATCACCGTATTGCGCAATAGACGGTATATAGGGTCGAAGTTGCGTTATAAATTTATCTAAAAACCAAGAGCTTACATCTCCACCGATAATAATAGTTTGGCAGTTTAATAACGTTTCTAACGAATGTATCGCAATACGCATGGGCTCTGCGGCCTGTTCAAACCAGGTATCTAAAAGCTTTTGATTGTCTGCGCAATATTTTGCCAGCATTTCATGGCTAGTGAAATTTTTCCCTAAAAATGCTTTTAATGCCCCTAAGGAGGCAAAATCATTTAGCCGACCTAATTCAACAGTTTTATCATCGGTTTCAGGGGTAACAAATAATTCACCAATCGCACCTGTTAAGCCATTTTTACCTAGTAAAATTTTTCTATCGAATACCACAGCAGCTTCGACTACGTCAGATATATGTATACAAATAAAACTATGCAGTTGCTTTGCTTCCCCATAAAGCATTTGGTAGGCAGCACATGCTGATGCTGTGGATTCTGTAGCGACAGGAAGAGATAAAGTATCAGCTAGTTGCTGTTTAAACATTAAGCTTTTCTGATAAGTGGATAAGGTATTATGTGTTTCATTAACAAACGTGGCACCTACACCTAAAATTTGTGCTTTTTCTATCGCTGAGTTTGCCAAAAGCTCATTTAATAACTGGTTAATCGCAGAAAACACCTCACTTGATTGGTACTCAACATCTTTGAGAGCGATTGCTTTCCCCTGCAAAGAAAATATCCCCGCTTGAATTTTATTCGGAAAGATCCTTAATGCAAAACTAAAAGCTCCTGTCTCTTTTAAGTTAAGCATTTTTGAAGGTTTACCGACTGCACCTTCTTTTTTTATGCCGGTTTCTTCAATAAGGCCTATTTCAAGTAATTCTTCCACCATGTTGGTTATGGTTTGTTTGGTTAAATGGGTCTGACGAGATATTTCAACCCGCGATATAGGTCCTTGTGTGACAATTTCAGATAAAACTAAACGTAAGTTTAACGCTTTATTTTGCTTTGAATTTGAACCTTTCAAGTGACCTCATTCCCTAAATTAAATAATTACAGACGTTATTGTACTGATATTTTAAGTAAAAGTAGTAATTATAATAAAATTTTTATCACGACAATTAACCGAATAATATTAAGTCAAAATGATTGACATAATATTTATTCACACTACTATAGTGTCATCGGTGAACATAAATAGGACTTTTTCATGGCACTTCATCGCCACCATTTAATAAATAACAATCGAGTAACCACTTTACTTGTTGTATTACTTTCGATGATATTTAGTGTGTTATCCCACGCTGTAGATATCAATAGCATTAAAGGCGCGGCGAAATCAACCGAAATAAGCCTAACAAACCAGCAAATCCACACGATTAAAACGAAGAAGTTAACCGCGGCATTAGTTTGGCATGGTTCAAGCTCTTGGGTTAGTGCGGTAACTAAAGGCGCTACTGAAACGTTTGCGTCGATGGGAGTTGATGTCGTTGCGGTGACCGATGCACAGTTTGATCCGGCAAAGCAAGTGGCTGATTTAGAAAACATAAGTGCGCTTTCACCGGATATTGTTTTGTCATTATCTGTCGATAGCATCAGTACAAAATCGAGTTATAAAGAAGCAATTAATCAAGGCGCAAAGCTAGTGTTGCTGAGTAATCCTATTGATGGATTTGTTCATGGTAAAGATTATGTCGGCATTGTTACCGACGATATGTTTGGTATGGGGATTGCTGCGGCAGAGCTGGTAGCTGAATCACTTAATCAGCAAGGAAAGCTCGGAATTATCTATCATGATGCCAAATATTTTATCACGAATAATAGAGACCAAGCATTTCAAGACGCTATCGCTCGTTATGACAATATCAAGATCATCACTAAACGCGGATTTATCAAGGAACATGAAACAAGCAATATTGCTGCAGCGATGGTTTTACAAAATCCCAATATAGAAGCCATATATGTTTCTTGGGATACCGCAGCAGAGGGTGTTATTGAAGCACTTCGTTCATTAGGTCGACGTGATATTAAAGTGATCACCCATGATTTAGGAATTAATAATTTATTAGACATGGCTACCAATGGCAATTTGTATGGCACTGTTTCAGATAGACCATACGACATTGGCGCAACCATGGCGAAATTAGGGGCGGCCGCATTTATTGGGCAACCTGCCTCACCCGTGACCATAGTACCTTTTGATAAAGTCACTAAAACAGAAATTTCATCCATTTGGCATCAAGCTTATAAAACAGCAATGCCAAACTTATTAACGCAAGCTTTGCAACAAAACAAGAAGGACTCATTATGATTGCTCAAAGCTTATCATTAAGCCATTTTAAACAACTCGCTTTTAAACGTGATGCTTATATTTATTATATTTTTCTTTTTGTCATGCTCTTTTTTGCTGTTGTTTTGCATGATACCGCATTTTTGACCGTTTCAAATTTTATGAATATTGTTAAGCAAACAGCGCCACTAACCATTATGGCGGTAGGTTTAACATTTGCACTTGCGGTTGGTCATATTGATTTATCGATAGGTTCAACCGTAGCCTTAAGTGCTTTGGTTGGTGCCTTACTTTTACAATACACAAGTATTCCTCTGGCAGTATTAGGCGCATTATCTGTCGGTATTATTGTCGGGCTGGTCAATGGTTTCCTAATTGAACGACTGCAAGTGTCATCATTATTAATTACCCTAGGCACAATGGGAATAGTTACCGGTATTGCAAGGCAACTTACCAATTTAGAATCAGTTCCTATTATCAATCAAGATTTTAATTTTATCTTTGGAGCCGGAAGTGTTTTAGGGATCCCTGTATTACTTATTTGGACTGTTGGTATTGGGGCAATCGCTTACATTATTTTGAATAAACTCTCGGCAGGCAGACATCTATTAGCCGTGGGGGGAAATCCCTCGGCTTCACGAGCCATGGGATTGAAAGTCACTAGAATACGTATTTATGCCTTGCTGACTTCATCTACCGCGGCGGCATTAGCGGGTTTACTCTACGCAGGACGCTTACATGGTGCGCGTTATACCTTAGGTGAAGCCGATTTGTTAACGGTTATAGCTGCAGTTGCGATAGGTGGTACCAGTTTATTTGGTGGTAGAGCCTGTATTATCGGTGCAATTTTAGGGTCATGGCTGATGGGCATGATTAACAACGGACTCATTCTTTCTGGCTTTTCAACAAATGAACAAATGATCGCCCGCGGACTCATTTTAATTATTGCGGTAGCAATTGGTGTAAAGGAGCTTAGAAATGGTTAGAACAGCATTAGATCAACCGGCATTAGAGTTATCGTCAATTAAGAAAAGCTTCGGTGGTGTTCATGCGCTAAAGAATGTCAGCTTTAAAATTAACAAAGGTGAAGTGGTTGGTTTGCTAGGCGATAATGGCGCAGGTAAATCAACATTAGTTAAGTGCATTTCAGGTATTCATTCTCCTGATTTTGGTGAAATAAAAGTTAATGGCAATGAAGTTGATATTAGCTCTCCTGAAGATGCCAGAAATGTTGGCATAGAGACGGTGTTCCAAGATCTCGCGATGATCCCTGAGTTTAATATTGTGCAAAACTTATTTCTTAACCGAGAAATTAAACATAAAAATCCTCTGTTGCGATGGTTAGGCTGGCTAGACAGTAAAGCCATGATGAAACGAGCCAAAAAATCATTGAATCGGTTAAATACGAGGATCCCTAACTACAACGAACAAATTCATAATTTGTCTGGCGGTCAACGCCAAGCGATTGCGATTGCGCGTGCAGTAAATTGGGGCGCCGATATTGTCATTATGGACGAGCCAACTGCAGCTTTAGGTGTAGAACAAAGTGCACAAGTGAATGAGTTGATCAAAGTGATTAGCTCGCAAGGTGTCGCGGTTCTTTTAATCAGTCATAACATGCAACATGTTAAAGAGACTTGTGATAGAGCCGTGGTGTTATATCAAGGTCATTCAGTGGCTGATGTCGCTGTTGCCGATGTAACAAAAGAAGACTTAGTGGCACTCATCACAGGAGCAACTTCAGTGGCGGCTTAATAGGAGACGAGTTATTAAGAAACTTGTCGTAATGACTTAACTTAGTTACTTAACTTAGTTACTTAACTTAGTTACTTAACTTAGTTACTTAACTTAGTTACTTAACTTAATTACTCAACTTAATTACTCAACATAGTTGCCCATATTAGTTATCGAAATATGACTCAATCCTATATATCAAATATAGGGGCTAGGACGCTTTATACCTAAAGGAAAGCAAATGAATACTTCAAAAAAAGTTGCTCAGCTAATTCCAACGCTGACTATCGAAGAAAAAGTGGGGCAATTATTTGTACTCGCCTTTGCAGGTGAAGACACGGAATATGCTCTAGAGTTAGTTAAAAATTTTCATGTCGGTGGTTTCTACATCACAGATGATAATGCTCACTCTTTAGCGGACGCTAAGCAATTATCAAGTAGTTTGCAACAACAAGCAGCGCTGCGTTCATGCGATGCTCCCTTGTTATTAGCAGTTGATCAAGAAGGTGCATGGGGAATATTAACGCAAGAAACTGATTTAGGCCCCGGAAACTTGGCTCTAGGTAAAGCCAATGATTTAACTCTTACCGAAAATATCTACCAAGTTTTTGCTCAACAAATGCAAGCAATTGGCTATAACACCCTGCTATCCCCTTGTGTTGATGTTAATTTAAACCCTAAAAACCCGATCATTGGACAACGCTCTTTTGGTGAAAGTGCTGAGCTTGTTGCAAAGCATTCACAGGCGGCAATTAAGGGAATATTAAAAACAGGAAATCTCGCCTGCGCTAAGCATTTTCCCGGTCATGGGGATACTGAAATAGATAGCCACAGAACACTTGCCAAGGTTAATAAATCATTAGAGGAATTAACCAAGCAAGATTTACTGCCATTTCAACGCTCAATTGACGCTGGTGTCTCTCTTATAATGACCGCACACATCATGTATCCCCAAATAGATACCGAGCATCCGGCGACCTTATCTAATAAAATTCTCACTGATATATTAAAAAAACAACTTAATTTCAATGGATTAATAATAACCGACAGTATGAATATGTGGGCAATGCGAAAGCATTATTCTCCTGTTCAAGCGGCCATCATGGCGATTAAAGCAGGTGCTCATTTGATCATGTTAAGTGAAGAACATTATGAAAATGAATCCACGCCATACAAACAAATTCAGCAAGAAACTATTGCTGGCGTTGTTCAAGCGGTGAAGTCAGGAGAGCTTAATGAAGCAGATATAGACAACACATTAAAGCATGTACTATGTTGTAAATATCGTGACTTAGAAACCCAATGGCTGACAAAAACACTGAGCAAAATCACCAGTGAAAATATTGCCCAAACCGCTGCAGATAAAGCCATTAAGATCATCAAAAACACAGAGCACTTAATCCCATTGGTTGATAGGTCTTTTTACCTCACTTTTGCAGCCAACCCCGTGCTCTATGAGAAACTAGTCAATAGTCGAGGAATAGGCCCTAATGATCCGCATCCTGCAAGTGAAGTATTACTAAGCGAATTGCAGTTAAGAAAGGCTAATTTCACCCCGATTTCTTATGTTAATTTTACCGAAATGATTAACAGTAAAAATACCTTAGATCCTAGTTTACCGATAGTGATTGTCACTGAAGATTATCCTCTGCCCGGAGAAGATTTTTATAATGAAGATCAACTAAACCGAGTCAAAGAGGCTCACCAATTATTTGGTAAACGCTTAATTGTTTTATCATTAAGATCTGACTATGAGCTAGCAAAATTTTCGACGGTTAGTTCATATATATGTGCTTATTCTAGTAGGGCTGTAAGTGCAAAATCTTTAGCAAAAACATTGATTTCTCCTTCAAATTAACAAACAAAATAAATAATTGAAAAAAAGTGATTGACATTTAGTCAAAATGATTGATTATTAATTAGTAAAAACAATTGACATAATGATTAATATAAAAATTTAAATAAGGGAAGAAGGTAATATGTCTACTAAACATTTTAAAAAATCTAAAATACAAACAGCACTTTTATGTTGTATGTCTTTTAGCTCAGCAGCTTTTTTAACAGCTTCAGGCAGTGCGATGGCAGTCGAAGCAGAAAAAAATGCCATTGAGGTTATCGAAGTCAAAGGAATACGTGGCAGTTTATCAAAAGCATTAAATGCCAAACGATTCAGTGATTCAGTATTAGACTCAATTTCAGCAGAAGATATTGGTGATTTTCCTGACAAAAATATCGGTGATGCAATGCAACGTATTCCAGGCGTTACTGTAGTGAGAACCTATGGTGAAGTTAATGGTGTCACTGTTCGTGGTACCGCGCCTGAACATAGTATGGTCTTACTCAATGGTCAAAACGTGGCAAGCGTTGGCTGGTTTGACTTAGGTGGTATTAACCGTAGCTTCAATTTTGAAATGTTAGCCGCTGAACAAATATCGGGTATGGACTTGTATAAATCAGTTGAAGCCAATGTTAACGAAGGCGCTATTGGCGGTACGGTAAACCTAAAAACGCGTAAGCCTTTAGCATTAGAGTCAGGTACTGTTTTCGCGTCTGTTGAGGGCGCTTATCATAATAGTATTGAAGAATGGGATCCCGCCTATTCTGCATTAGGAAGCTGGAAAACAGATGATGAAACATTTGGGTTATTAGTGGCTTATTCAAATGAAGAGTCAAAAGTATATCGTGAAACACTTTCAAATTTTGGTTCACCTGGGGGGGCTAACCTTACCGATAATAACGGGAACTCACACAGCACTTATGGCGCTATGTCTTCAATTTTATTTGATGAAGATAGAGAGCGCTCAAGCAGTCAAATAACGATGCAATACGCACCGTCTGCAGATCTAGTGATTAGTCTCAACTACAACCTTTTTGAATTGAATAATGATCATAACAACTCAGCATTATTTGGTATTGTGGGCTTTGGCACACTAGATGGTAACTCAATTACCGAGAACGGCTCAGGGGTGATCACGCGTGCAACAACCAACGGTGGAGATGGAGCCGGATTAGCGCCATTATTTAATAACACTGTTTTACGTACCCCTGAAATGCAAACTGATGCCTTAAATTTAACCATCGAATACGATGCAGATGATTGGTCTGTCAATTTTGTTGCTGGAAGCTCTACCGCAGAAGGTCGTACTAAGCAGAGCAGCACTTGGTGGGGCGACACAGCAAATACCGCTAATGCTGGTTATACCTATGATGTATCAGGCGCGCTTGAAATCATTCCAACTAACTCAGATTATATGAGTGATCACAGTAATTTTATGATTTTTCAAGAATTTACCTACATAAATTATGTTCGTGATAATGATATTGATTATGCTCAATCTGATTTTACTTTTCAGCTTGATAAAGGAGTTTTATCCACCATTGAAGCCGGTTTAAAATTCCAAAATCAAACGTTTTCTTCACGCGGGGATTATCGCGATGTCGACGTAAACAAAGCAATCGCAGACGGTTTAACACTTGCTAACTATAATGGTGGTTTTGTTTCAGGCCTTCATAGTAAAGAAGGTCGTTCGGGTAGTCTATCGGCTTTCCCAATAGCGAATAGAAAATTATGGGATTACGCCAAAACAAATCAAGCAGCGACGACAACTACCTTAAGTAAGTTTTCAATCGAAGAAGAGATTAGTGCAGCCTACGTTAAAGCAAATTTTCAAGGCGAAGGCTTTCGCGGTAATATAGGTCTGCGTTATGTGGACACAGATGTTACCTCCAAAGGTAGTATTGATGGTCAACCATCACAAGGTAAGAAAAACTACACGAATTTTTTACCAAGTGTAAATATTGCTGCGGATATAAGTGAAGATCTTATTTTCAGGTTTGCCGCAGGCTCTACCGTTTCACGTCCTGATTATGACGACATGCAAATGGCTGAAACAATTTCAGTTAGCTTCGCCACGGCCACAGTCGGTAGTCCAGATCTTGACCCTTACAAAGCTGACCAATACGACATTGGTTTAGAGTGGTACTTTGATGAAGCCTCAATTGTTGGTGCAACATTATTTATCAAAAATATCAGTGATTATATTGAAACAACTTCTGCAGTTGAGTCATATGCAGGATGTTCTGAAACGTGTTTAGTGACTCGCTCTCGTAATGTGGGCACAGCTGATGTAACAGGATTGGAACTACAAATTCAACATGACTTTGGTAATGGTTTCGGCGTACAAGGGAATTACACTTACACTGATAGTGAAGTGACCAATTCAGCAGGTAAAACAGTACCACTTAACGAAGTATCGAAAAACTCCTATAACGTTTCAACTTACTATGAAGACGATAATTTTAGTGCTCGCATCGCCTATAACTACCGTGACAAATGGATGCGCCAATACAACGGAAGTGGCAGTGATAGTATGAATGATGCTTACAGTCAAATTGATGCTTCACTAGTTTGGCATGCGATGGAAAATGTTGATATCTCCTTTGAGGCGGTTAATTTAACGAATGAAGCCTTAGTTTTACGCCAACCAGAATTTAACAATATTATTCATAGTATCGACGAATTTGGTGCTCGTTATTACCTGGGTGCAAGCGTTAAGTTTTAATATAACAACAATTGTCATCCCTGCTTTCATATAATAGGTTTACACACACGTTCCTGTTATATGAAAAGTTATCGTTTATCATGCGACAGCCACTAAATTAAACGATAGCAGTATGGTAACGGACTACCATTTTAAGCCAAGCCAGATTGATTGAAATCTGGCTTTTTTCTTACCACTCACCTTTTGTCTTTGTTTTGTATTTTTTGTCTGAAGTATCTGTTTACCAATCAATCACATGCGTATTCGCTTTTGCTAAAAACTAAGCAATACGGCTCGTGCTATTTTATCTAGTGATAATCCTTACATCAGACTAGGTAATCGCAGCCTAATATCGACAAACTGAACTGTAGCAACGAAAAGAAGTCTCACTTTTGATGTATATAATCACTATTACTCTTCAATGGGAGTCTGCTAAACTAGCGAAAATTTTTCTCGAGTACTCTTTATGGCTTCTTTCGATTTTACTAATTTTCCTCGTGCCGGCTTCATACGCCGATTTGCTTCTTGGGTATATGATGTTCTTCTTTCTATTGCTATTTTTATGATCGCCGCATATTTGGGGATAGGTATTTTAATTGGTTTAGATTCCCTAATCGATTTTAACTCTTTATCGAATTATGCATTCATAAGAATTGACGCTGATATTAACTGGAAAGAATCGCACGTAATATATCAATTAGCTTTTCTCACATGGAGCATCGCATGGGTTAGCTATTTCTTTATATTCTTTTGGGCTAAAAGCGGACAAACGTTAGGAATGAAAGCATGGCGATTACGACTGCAAAACCAAGACGGTAGCCTGATCACTAAAGCTACGGGGCTTAAACGTTTAATTCCCACCCTATTAGGTTTAGGAAATTTTTGGTTGTTATTTGATAGGAAAAACAAGTTAAGTTTACAAGATAAAATAACCCATACCGAAGTCGTTATTTTATCGCTTGAAGCCAATAGAGGGCGTTTATAGCGCCCAAATATTATAACCATTTACATTAAGTTGTTTTTCTATTGATAAAGAATAACGCCACACTGGTAAACAGAATACTCGGCATCAAGGCACCAAACACCGCAGGCAATTGATACACCAAACTTAACGAACCTAACACTTGGTTGGTGATGAAAAATAATATACCTGTGCCTACTCCCATCATGATCCTTCCCCCCATAGATACCGAGCGAAGCGGGCCAAAAATAAAAGACAATGCCACTAAAATCATTACGGCGACGGTAATAGGTTGTACAACTTTCCGCCAAAAGGCTAATTTATATCGACTCGGATCTTGCTCATTTTCTTTTAAGTAATCTAAGTATTCAAGTAAATCTCTTACTGATAAAGACTCTGGTTTTACAGTAACAACACCTAATTTGTCAGGTGTTAATGAAGACTTCCAACTTTTTAAGTGCAGACGCTCACTGGTGACTTCTTTCTGTGAAAGCTTAGTGTCATTAACATTAACGAGTTGCCAAGCATCCCCTTGGTAGGTAGCCGATTCAGCTGAAAGCCAACTGGTTAATTTAAGATCATCATTAAAACGATAGATTTGAATACCTTTTAATGAGCCCGTATCTTCTACTTCATTGATATGAACAAAGAAGTCGCCATCTTTTGCCCAAGTTCCACCGGAAGCTGAAATTAAGCTACCACCTGATATAGCTTGTGCTTTAACTTGTCTTGCAGACGCTTCACCAAGCGGGGCTAACCACTCCCCCACAAACATACTGATGACAATTAATATTGACGCAGATTTCATCACTGATTTAATAATATCAAGTCGCGATAAACCTGAAGCTTGCATAACAACAAGCTCAGAATTACTTGCGAGCATACCAATACCGATTAAACCGCCAATTAATGCCGCCATAGGAAAAAACATTTCTACATCACGGGGAATAAAATACAAGACATACAAAGCCGCATGAGAAATATCATAACTGCCCTTGCCGACAAATTTCATTTCATCAACAAATTTAATGATACCGCTTAAACTGACAAACACGGTTAGCGTTAAAAACGTCGTTGAGGCAATAATTTTGCCAATATATAAATCTAATATTTTCATTATGACGCTGTGCCCTTATGAAAATATTTTGGCAGCATTGCTTTTAGTCGCAAACCAACGCCCCTGCCTTTAAGTAATAGGCTTCCTCCCAAAAATAAGGCAATAAGATGAACCGGCCATAATCCAACACTCGTGGGTAATGCTTCACTTTCAACTCCTCTTTTGACTGCGGTTAGGAGTAAGAAATAACCTAAAAATAGCAGTAGAGCGGGTAACATTTTTGCAAATTTACCTTGCCTTGGGTTAACCACACTTAAAGGTACCGCCACTAACGTTAAAAATATACAGGCTAATGGGAATGCAAAACGCCAGTGGATTACGGCGCTAGCTTCTGGGTCTGTTTCTTTAAACAACTCAGCCGTTGAAATGGCTTTTAATTTTCGTAATTTATGCTCAACTTTTCTATCTTGAATTTGAATATAATATTTACCAAAAGCCACTTGGCGAAACTCTTCATTTTCAGCATCGTTTTGATAACGTGTCCCTTGCGATAAAATCAAGCGTTGAGAACCTGAATTTTCTTCGACAACTTCTCCTTTTGCAGCATAAACTAAACTCGAATTAATCACGCTATTATGTTTACCTTGCTCGTCAGGAAGCTGTGCAACAAAGACTTTTTCAAAGGTGTTATCGTCGCGGTTTTTATCGTGAATAAAAACCACCGCTTTTTTATTTCCTGTGGTTTGAAAACGTCCGGCAATCAAAGAGCTCAATCCAACATCGGCGGCTAACTGCTCTTTTACTTGATATTCATACTCTGCCGCCATTGGAGATAAATACAATGTAAACATACCCGTAACGATTGCCGTGAAAAAAGCAAGCACTAAAGTAACTCTCACCACGTACCACTCACTGACGCCACAGGCATGAAGTATACTCATTTCGTTATCAGCATAAATACGGCCATAGGCAAGCAAAGTTCCGAGGAATAAACTGAGCGGTAAGATCATACCTGCCAAATCAGGGATTCTTAAGCCGATAAACACCATCACCATTTGACCAGGAATATCACCTTCGGCAGCATCATCCAAAAAGCGCACAAACTGGTTACTGATAAAAATAGTCATCAGCACAATAAAAACTGCAATCTGAGTTTTAGCCACTTCTTTAAATAAATATCGAAAAATAATCACACAAAGTTCCTACAAAAACTTTCTATTAAACATGGTTTTTTTCTGACATATGAGCAATTTTTAAGTAAACTTGTCGTTTTCATAAATAAAATAATTAAATAGCCTTAAGGAAATCCTGCTGAGTACAGCTATAATTATAGCCTTTAGCTTAATAAAATAGAAACTAAGTTGATTAATTATTTGGTATAGTATTACAGTAAGCTTATCTATTAAGTGTGGATTTACGCAAGTTAAACTGCATTTTTTTTAGAAATCATTCAGTTTGACCTAAATATTAGGAGAGCCCATGGAATTTAGTGTAAAAAGTGGCAGCCCAGAGAAACAACGAAGTGCCTGTATTGTCGTCGGTGTATTTGAACCGAGACGTTTATCAGCGATAGCTGAACAACTTGACGAAATAAGCGAAGGCTACATTAGTAACTTGCTTCGTCGAGGTGATCTTGAAGGTAAGTCAGGGCAAATGCTTCTGCTACATCATGTGCCTAATATTTTAAGTGAGCGCGTTTTATTAGTTGGTTGTGGTAAGGAACGTGAATTAGACGAACGTCAATATCGCCAAATTATTAGTAAAACCATTAATACATTAAATGAAACTGGCTCAATGGAAGCGGTTTGCTTCCTATCTGAACTCCATGTAAAAGGTCGAGATAATTACTGGAAAGTTCGCCAAGCAGTTGAAGCAACTCAAGATTGTTTATACAGTTTTGACAGTTTAAAAACTCGTAAAGAAGAACCTCGTCGACCATTACGTAAAATTGTTTTTAATGTTCCTACTCGCCGTGAGCTGCCTTTAGGCGAGCGTGCCATTGCTCATGGTTTAGCAATAGCCGAAGGTATAAATACCTGTAAAAATGTCGCCAATATGCCCCCCAATATTTGTAATCCTGCTTATTTAGCTGAGCAGGCAAGAATACTGGAAAGTGACTACGACAATGTGAGCACTGAAATTGTTGATGAAAAGCAAATGGAAGCCTTAGGTATGGGCTCTTACCTTGCTGTAGGTCGAGGTTCAGTCAATGAATCATTGATGAGTATTATTAAATACAATGGCGCGAACGATGATTCAAAACCCATTGTTCTCGTAGGAAAAGGACTGACCTTTGACTCTGGTGGTATTTCAATTAAACCTGGCGAAGCTATGGATGAAATGAAATATGACATGGGTGGTGCAGCTGGCGTGTTAGGCGCAATGCATTCATTAGCAGAGTTAAATTTACCGATTAACGTGATTGGCGTTTTAGCGGGTTGTGAAAACATGCCCGGTGGAAATGCTTATCGACCAGGTGACGTGTTAACCACCATGTCTGGTCAAACGGTTGAAGTGTTAAATACCGATGCCGAAGGCCGTTTGGTTTTATGTGATGCACTCACCTATGTTGAACGCTTTGATCCTGAATTAGTCGTTGACGTAGCGACCTTAACAGGTGCCTGTGTTGTTGCCTTAGGTAAACATGCCACCGGGTTATTAAGCCCGCACAACCCATTAGCTCATGAATTGTTAAATGCTTCAGAGCAAAGTGGTGATAGAGCGTGGCGACTTCCTTTATGGGAAGAATACCAAGATCAACTCGAAAGCCCTTTTGCTGACTTTACTAATTTAGGTGGTCGTGCTGGTGGTACAATCACCGCCGCTTGTTTCTTATCTCGTTTTACCAAAAAGTATCACTGGGCACATCTTGATGTGGCAGGTACGGCTTGGCGAAGTGGTGGAAAAGATAAAGGTTCAACAGGCCGACCTGTGAGCATGCTGACACAGTTTTTACTGAATCGTTCAGGTGCTGAACAAGGTGAATAACCTAACCTATTAATCTAGCGTATTAACCTTAGGCTTATGATGAATACTCAAGTGATGTTCTATATTTTAGAACCCGATGAAAAGACCCAAAGCAATAAAGATAAACATTATTTATCTTTATTGCATGGCTGTTTTCAAGCGGCGCACTGTTATCGCCAAAATCAACGGGTATTCATTTATAGTCAAGACCAACAACAAGCCCATCAAGTTGATGAGTTGTTATGGTCTTTTGAACCCGATAGTTTTGTCCCTCATAATTTAGTTAATGAAGGACAAAACAAAGGTTCAGCCGTTGAAATTAGTTGGCAAGCGCCAACCAACCGACGACCTGTTTTAATTAATTTAACGAGTACAGTGCCACACTTTGCTCATCAATTTTCACAAATCATAGACTTTGTACCCAGCGATGAAGAATTGAAACAAAATGCTCGAGAACGTTTTAAAGCATATCGCCAACTCGGCTTTCAGGTAGATAACCAACCTGTAAGTCCAAGTGAAACAACGTCATGATATTTAATAGCAAAAAGTAGTTACCCTGATGGAAAAAACATTTAACCCCACTGACATCGAACAATCTCTTTACCAAAGCTGGGAAGAGCAAGGTTACTTCAGCCCAACGGGTGAAGGAGACAGCTATAGCATTGCCATACCGCCCCCGAATGTAACGGGTAGCTTGCATATGGGTCATGCATTCCAACAAACCATAATGGATACCTTAATACGTTATCAACGTATGCAAGGAAAAAACACCTTATGGCAAACAGGGTGTGATCATGCAGGTATTGCGACACAAATGGTAGTGGAACGAAAAATAGCGGCTGAAGAAGATAAAACTCGCCATGATTATGGCCGAGAAGCGTTTATCGACAAAATTTGGCAGTGGAAAGAAGAGTCAGGCGGAACTATTGGTAAACAAATGCGCCGTTTAGGCAATTCAATTGATTGGACTCGCGAACGTTTCACCATGGACGAAGGCATGTCAGAAGCCGTACAAGAAGTATTTGTGCGATTATTTGAAGACGATTTAATTTACCGTGGTAAACGTTTAGTTAACTGGGATCCTAAATTTCATACGGCTATTTCTGATCTCGAAGTTGAAAATAAAGATAAAAAAGGCCACATGTGGCACTTACGCTATCCTTTAGCCGATGGAGCAAAAACAACAGAAGGTGATGACTTTTTAGTTGTCGCCACTACGCGTCCAGAAACTATGTTAGGTGATACGGGTATTGCGGTTAATCCAGAAGATCCTCGCTATAAAAACTTAATTGGTAAAAAGGTCTTATTACCGTTAGTGAATCGTTTAATACCAATTGTTGGTGATGAACATGCTGATATGGAAAAAGGCACTGGCTGTGTAAAAATAACACCGGCTCATGATTTTAATGATAACGAGGTAGGTAAACGCCATAACTTACCACAAATTAATATTCTTGATAAAAACGCAGCCATTTTATCTGCCG
Source organism: Colwelliaceae bacterium 6441 (assembly GCA_040779345.1). Lineage (GTDB taxonomy): Bacteria > Pseudomonadota > Gammaproteobacteria > Enterobacterales > Alteromonadaceae > Thalassotalea_H. The sequence goes on from JBFONU010000003.1 coordinate 294,045, forward strand.
CAGAAATTTACGATGTTAAAGGTGAGCCATCAACGGCTTATAGTACCGATTTACCTGCAGAGTTCGCCGGTTTAGATCGATTTGTTGCTCGTAAAGCGATTGTGGCAAAGTTCGACGAATTAGGCTTACTAGCTGAAGTTAAAGAGCATGATTTAGTCGCGCCTTATGGTGACAGATCAGGTGTAATTATTGAGCCACTATTAACCGACCAATGGTATGTTCGTGTAGAAAAACTTGCCGGCCCTGCGGTAGATGCGGTTAAAGAAGGTCAAATTGAATTTGTACCCAAGCAGTATGAAAACCTCTATTTTTCTTGGATGCGTGACATACAAGACTGGTGTATTTCTCGCCAACTTTGGTGGGGGCATCGTATCCCAGCTTGGTATGACAATACAGGTAAAGTGTATGTTGGCCGTGATGAAGCAGAAATTCGCGCGACACATAACATCGCTGCAGATGTGCCACTAAAACAAGATGATGATGTACTAGATACATGGTTCTCTTCAGCACTATGGACATTTTCAACATTAGGTTGGCCAAAGGAAACCGATGATTTAAAAACCTTCCACCCAACCGATGTCTTAGTAACAGGTTTTGATATTATTTTCTTCTGGGTTGCCCGCATGATCATGATGACGATGCATTTCAACAAAGATGAAAATGGCAAAGCGCAAATTCCTTTTAAAAAGATTTATATGACTGGGCTTATTCGCGATGAAAATGGCGATAAAATGAGTAAGTCAAAAGGGAATGTGATTGATCCATTAGATATGATTGATGGCATTTCGCTTGATGATTTATTGCAAAAGCGCACGGGTAATATGATGCAGCCAAAATTGGCCGCTAAAATAGAAAAACTGACTAAGAAAGAATTCCCTAATGGAATAGAAGCTCACGGTACTGACGCTCTGCGTTTCACCTTAACGTCAGTTGCCACCACTGGCCGAGATATCAGTTGGGATATGAAACGTCTTGAGGGATACCGTAATTTCACTAATAAATTATGGAATGCCAGTCGTTATGTATTAATGAATACAGAAGAACATGATTGCGGAAAAAATAATAGCGACATGGAATTATCGCTTGCCGACCGCTGGATCATTGGTCAATTCCAGCAAACGGTTAAAACAGTTCATGAGGCATTTGACTCATTCCGTTTTGATTTAGCTTCACAAGCACTTTATGAGTTTACCTGGAATCAATTTTGCGACTGGTATTTAGAATTAACTAAACCGGTATTATTTCAAGGAAGCGAAGCTCAGCAACGTGGTACACGTCATACCTTAGTGACTGTATTAGAAAGCTTATTGCGCTTAATGCATCCGATCATGCCTTATGTTACTGAAACAATTTGGCAGCGAGTTCAGCCTTTAACAAATTTTGTTAAACAAGGTGACTCGATTATGATCCAAGCTTTTCCTCAGTTTGATGAAGCGCAGTGCGATCAAACTGCCATTAACGATTTAGAGTGGGTAAAACAATTTATTGTTGCTATACGAAATATTCGTGGTGAAATGGATATCTCTCCAAGTAAAGAATTACCTGTTCTCTTGAAAAATGTATCAGTGAATGATCAACGTTGTTTAGATGAAAATCAGCAGTTTTTAAGCGCATTAGCAAAGCTAGAAAGTATTACCGTGTTAGCTGATGATGATAAAGCGCCTCTTTCAGCGACAGCAGTAGTGGGTGATTTATCGGTATTAATTCCAATGGCAGGCTTAATAAATAAAGAAGCTGAGCTGGCACGCTTAAATAAAGGTATAGATAAACTAGAAAAAGATGTTGATCGTACTCGCGGTAAGCTCAGCAATGAGAAATTTGTCAGTAAAGCACCTGCTGCGGTTATTGATAAAGAAAAAGCTAAACTTGCAGAAGCTGAGTCTACTTTAGCAAAAATGGTGGAACAAAAAGCACAAATAGCCGCTTTATAGTGTAGTAAAAACCTAATAAACACTGTTTTGAAGTAATTGAATCAGCCAGTATTTTTTTACTGGCTTTTTTTTGCCATAAAAAAGTCATGAAAATTTCATCTTTTATCAAGATCTTGTGGAACGATTGTGTTAGCATATTGTCGCGTTGAGTTTTTGCGTTTCGGGAGAAGGAAAGATTAATCTCTAATAAGTCATAAATAGCTTGTTATATTAATTACCTAGACGCTTTAGAATTGTGTTATTGGAAACCTTTCTCTGTCTGTACTTTAGGTAGAGGGCATTTACTCCGTATCTGGCTAAATAATTAGCTTTTTTTAATATCTAACCTGCGAGAAATGTTGGTATGTCTGAGACAGTAACTGGTAAAGTAAAATTTTTTAATGAATCTAAAGGCTTCGGTTTTATCGAGCAAGAAAATGGTCCTGACGTGTTTGTTCACTTCAGCGCTATCTCTGGTGACGGCTTCCGTACTTTGACTGATGGTCAAGCGGTATCTTTCACAGTTAAGCAAGGTCAAAAAGGCCCTGAAGCTGAAAACGTTGTAGCATCTTAAGCTAGCACGTTGACAAAGTTTATAAAACGGAGCAATTTATTGCTCCGTTTTTTTATAGGCAAATCTAACAGTCTATTGGCTATCCCTCATAAATTAAAATTAGCAAAACCCCATTTATTGACTAAAATTCATTCAATTCACATAAAGTGATGCTTGTTAGCTCAAGTTGAAACTAACATTGAAACTAAAAGGATTTAGTCATGAAATTTATCAACAACCTAGTTGTACTATTCACTCTATCTACCTCTTTTATTTGCTCCGCAAATATCATTTTTATCAATGAAATTCATTACGATAATAAAGGCACGGATACAAATGAATTCATCGAAATAGCCGGTCAAGCAGGCCACAACCTTAACGGGTGGTCAATTGAGCTATACAATGGTAGCGGAGGGGCTAGATACGGAGATATTATTAATCTATCAGGGGTATTATCCGATGATAATAACGGCTTGGGTTTTGCCGCATTTTTTCCTAGTTATATTCAAAATGGCTCACCAGATGGTCTCGCATTAATTAATGATGTTGGTAAGGTGATACAGTTTTTATCATATGAGGGCGTTATTACGGCGACAAATGGTGCGGCTAATGGCATGGTTAGCACTGATATTGGTGTCAGTGAAAGTGGTAAAACAACGGCTGATAATTTTTCTTTACAATTAATGGGCTATGGCAATCATTATCAAGACTTTACTTGGCGAGCAGCAGAACATTCTAAAGGCTTTATTAACAAGCAACAGCGTATCTTACCAACTGTATCTACAATCACGGTTTCAGAGCCCGGCTCACTTATTTTATTATGCTTTGCACTGCTAGTGCTTAGTAGTCAGTGCAAGCAATTTAACGCTTGAGTGGATTAATCAAGTCGAGAGTGGATAATGTCAGTGATTAATTCACAATGGTCATCACGCTCGTTTAACGCAGGAATATAATGATAATTCTTGCCACCCGCTTCAATAAACACCGCTTTATTTTCGTGTACTAACTCTTCGAGTGTTTCAAGACAGTCAGCACTAAAAGCAGGACTGATAACAGCAACACTTTGGCAGCCGTTTTTTGCTAGATCTTCTAATGTGCTGTCGGTATAAGGTTTTAACCATTCTGCTTTACCAAACCTTGACTGGAACGTCATGACATATTCATCACTCGTTAGGCCTAGTTTTTCTACGAGCAAGCGTGTGGTTTTATGACAAAAACAATAATAAGGATCGCCTTTTTCTAAAAAGTATTGCGGCATCCCATGATAAGAGAGCACTAATTTTTCAGGCTTTCCATGTTGTTGGAAATGCTCAGTAATCGTATTTGCTAATGCAGCAATGTATAAAGGATGATCATGATAGCCACTGACAAAACTTAAAGAAGGGATCCAACGCCAGGTCTTTATCTCATCAACAACTGCATCAAATGTTGACCCTGTTGTAGGGCCTGCATATTGCGGATATAAAGGCAGAACAATAATATTATCAATACCTTGCATTTGAAAATTATTTAAAGCATTTGAAATAGAAGGCTCTCCATAACGCATGGCAAGTTCAACAGTAACATCATCGCGATTTTTAGAGATTTGCTTGGATATTTTTTCGGTAATTTTTTCACTGATCACCATAAGTGGTGAGCCATCGTCCGTCCAAATACTCTGATAAAGTTTCGCTGATTTTTTGGGGCGAACACGTAAAATAATGCCATGTAAGATCATTAACCAAACTAAGCGAGGGATCTCAACAACTCGCGGGTCCGATAAAAACTCTCGCAAATAAGTTCTTAATGCCGAAGCTGTTGGCGCGCTCGGGGTACCTAAGTTAGTTAACAAGACACCTATTTTGTTATTTTGATTTTTTCTATTTTCATGTAATGACTTATCACGGCCTAAGTAACGAGATTTCAAAAAAATTCCTTAAAAATAATCATAAATTAAGAGTAAACGACAAATTATTCTACAAGACTATTAATCACTAATTCAATCGTCTCTTTAGTCGTCACATCAATACCGTTTATTTCAGCTTTAAAATCACCAGGCTTAATACCTGTTCCACCGGTGGCAGAAATTATGGCATAAATATGTACTTGAGAAACATCGCTAAGTTTAGCTTGTGGGCTCATCGCCCTTTCATTATTTAGTACAACGTCTAAAGGTAAATCACTGGCTTGTACTTTAATTGCAGCAACTGGCATTCTTGAACCTTCAGTTGGGATAGCATAAATAAAGACAACTTTATCTTCACCTTCATTAAGCTGAGCTGTAATCTCGTCACTTATACTAACATGCAATGATAATTGTGGGCCTGAGTTACTCGTTTCATTAACTTTCCCCCCCGTTAATGACAAACGATTTTGCGCCTCTACAATCGCACTTTTTAGCGCATCAACATTCACATTAGGTCTATTCTCATTAACGATGACTTGCCAATAATTAATCGCCTGCTGGTAATTTTTATTAATAAAATTGTTCATCCCCAACAATATATTGGTTGACGGATCCTTCGCATCTAATGCTAAGGCTTTGTCGATATATTGTTGGACTTCTTCAGTAATTTTTTGATCACTTCGGTAGTAGCTTGCCTGCGCTTTTGCGCCAAAAACATCAGCTTGCTCACCGTCAATTTCAAGCACTTTATCAAAAGAGGATAATGCATCATCAAACTCGCCAATACCCACTAAGGCTTGACCTAAACTATACCAAGCATCAGAATTATTAGGCTCTTGCTCAGTCGCTTTTTTAAGTTTCTGAATCTCAACGATCATTTGTTGCTGTTCATCAAGTGCTTGATGCTCACCAAAAGATTGTGGCGTATTCGCAATAAGATCTAATGAGCCTCTTTCATTGTAAAAACCAATACTAAAAACAAGTATAAATAACGAGATAACGGCTGGCCAGACAATCGATAAAGACGGTGCTTTTTGCTCGCTTTGACTCGCTTCTTTACTATTTTCCTGAATGTCTTGTAGTAAACTTTGTTCAAGCTCAGCTAATAAGTAATCGTAACTTTCCTGATCTAAACTGCCTTGTTGAAAGTCTCTTTCAATTTCAGCTTTGTGCTCATGATATAAACGCACATTGGTTTCATCACGAAAACTATTGTCAATTTTTGATGATTGACGATGTTGATTAAGGTAATGCGCCCATACAATAATGAGCAACAAAAGGATAAAGGCAACAACAATAACGAGGAGTTCTAACATAACTTATTTATCTTTTAATATTTGAGCTAACTTATTTTTCTGTGCTTCAGATAAAACAACAGTCTCTTTTTTTACTGGTTTTTTTCGTAAAATCATCACAACGATTATCACACCAATAAATAATAATAACGCAGGGCCAAACCACAACACATAGGTTAAGCTTGATACTTGAGGGCGGTATAAGACAAATTCACCGTACCGCTTAACCATAAAGTTGACGATTTCTCCGTCTGATTTGCCTTGCTCGAGTAATTCATACACTTCGCGGCGTAAATCAGCAGCAATAGGAGAATTTGAGTCCGCCAAATTTTGATTCTGACATTTAGGACAACGAAGTTCTTTCACCAAGGATTTATAGCGAACTTCGGTCACCTCATCATTGAAAACATAAGTATCTGTTTCCCAAGCCTGAGAAGAAAATGACGCAATTAAAAGTAACATTATGCCAAAAAATTTCATGAGGTAGACACTCCTTTCATTTCACGTTCAAGCTGCTCAATTAAAGGAATAAACTTTTCTTGCCAAATTTTTCCATCAATCGGCCCAACATGTTTCATGCGGATATAGCCCTTTTTGTCGATAACAAAAGTTTCAGGGGCTGCCGTCACGCCAAGTTCAATGCCTAATTTACCGAGAGGATCGAATATAGATAAACGGTAAGGGTCTTGATAATCTTTTAGCCATTGTGCAGCATCTTCACGATCATCTTTATAATTTAAACCATACAATGCCACACGACCGCTTTGAGCAATATCAACCAGATAAGGGTGTTCATACTTACAATAAACGCACCATGTTCCCCAAACATTAAGCAACTTTATATCACCTGATAAGTCTTTCTCTGTAAGGTTCACTTCAGGTTTTAGTAGCTGTGTTAAAGCAAAACTTGGCATTTTCTGCCCAACTAATGCCGAGGGTAATGTTTGAGGGTTCAACGATAAACCGCGATACAAAATAACACCCAGTGCGATAAATAGAATCAATGGAATAAAACGAATCACTTTATTCATCAGTTAAGCTCCTTCAACGGCATTGGCTGTTTGAGGATTGACCTCTTGTTGGCTAACTGGCTCAAATTTTTTCACTTTTCTTTTACGATAACGCTTATCAAGCATCGCAAAAATTCCACCCAGTCCCATAAAAATAGCCCCTAGCCAAATCCAACGAACAAAAGGTTTAAAGTGCACGCGAATAGCCCATGCGCCATCAGGCAGAGGATCACCTAAAGCAACATAAACATCTCTGAACAGCCCAGGGTCTATACCAGCTTCGGTCATCCCCATTGTTTGAACTAAATAAGTACGACGTTCAGGTTTCAATAAAGCAACAAAGTCACCATCGTCATACACTTCAATTTGTCCTTGTTCAGCACTATAATTTGGACCTTTAACTGCTTTTATGCCTTTAAATGTAACGTCATAACCCGACACATTAATCGTGTCATTAACAAACATTTTAACGCTCAACTCTTTTTCATAAGTAGACACTAACGTCACACCAACAATCGTTACCGCGATCCCCATATGGGCAATCGTCATTCCCCACTGGCTCAAGGTGATTTTATTGAAAGAATAGCGCCCTTGCTTATCTTTTGCTTGATTACGCAAATCTTTGATCACAACAAGTGAAACCCATAAGGCTAACATTATGCCAAAACTGGCGAGCAAATTAAATTCGCCATCATAGATAAATGGAAAAGCTAACCCTAAGACGATACTGATTAGAGAAGGCTTGATGATTTGTTTACGGAGCTCACCTTTTTTCGCTTTTTTCCAACGAATAAGCGGACCAATACCCATAATAATAAAGAGTAAACTCATAATAGGCACAAATACCGCATTAAAGTATGGAGGCCCTACAGAAATTTTACCTAATGAAAAGGCATCAATAATTAGCGGGTAAATCGTACCTAATAATACGGTGACACAGGCCACAACCAAAATAATATTACACAGTAATAATGCTGTTTCCCGAGAATATAACGAGAAGCGGCTAAAACTAGCGACATTCGATGCTCTAAAAGCAAATAAGGTAAACGAGCCACCTACCGCAATCGCTAATAATAAAAGGATAAAAGCACCACGAGTAGGATCAGAGGCAAATGAATGTACCGATGTGATCACCCCTGAACGAACTAAGAATGTCCCCAATAAACTTAAACTAAAGGCAAATATTGCCAATAATACGGTCCAGTTTCTAAACGTCCCGCGTTTTTCAGTCACCGCGAGCGAGTGTATTAATGCGGTTCCCACTAACCATGGCATAAAAGACGCGTTTTCAACCGGATCCCAGAACCACCAACCACCCCAGCCTAATTCATAATAGGCCCACCAACTACCAAGAGCGATACCTAAAGTAAGAAAAACCCACGCAGCTATTACCCAAGGTCTAGCCCACCTAGCCCAAGCAGCATCAAGTTTTCCAACCATTAAAGCTGCGATAGCAAAAGCAAAGCTTACTGCAAAGCCCACATAACCAAAATAAAGCATTGGCGGGTGAATAATTAAACCGACATCTTGTAATAAAGGGTTTAGATCTCTACCTTCTTGAGGTACTGCTGGCCATAAACGATCAAAAGGATTAGAAGTGAATAAGGTAAACAACATAAAGCCAACGGCGATCATACCTAATACCGCCAAAACTCGAGCAATAAACGCTTCATCCATGCCTTTACTATATCTAGCCACTGCCATGGTCCAAGCTGTTAATGCAAAAACCCACAATAATAATGAGCCTTCATGCCCTCCCCAAACTGCACTTATTTTGAAATAGTAAGGCAAATGAGAATTTGAATGACTGGCAATATATTTAACCGAGAAGTCATCAATAACAAATGAATAAGCCAGAATAATCAAGCTGATTGCGGTAAAGGCAAACATGCCAAAAGTTAATGGTTTTGCATAACTTGTTAATTTGGATTGATTAGCATAAATCCCCACTAACGGGATAATACTCAAACAAATAGCAAAAGCTAATCCAATAATTAAGGCAAAATGGCCTAACTCAGGTATCATAAAATTCTCCGAATGTTATCGGTACTGAACACTTATCAATAAGCGAACATTTGATAAAAAATTACGTCTTATCAGTGCGTTTTGTAAGACGATAAAAAATTGCTGCAATGTTAGCACTGTTTGCAAGTAAAGTTCATTAAAGAGTGGCAATATCATTAAATATTTGTCTAAACGTTATTACAGCAGTAAAGCGCGGTAATAGTATGATAATTTGATTATCTATAGTAGGATCTAGATCAAGCCATTTTAAATAATTTCTATCTAAAATAGTGCCAAATAGATAGAGAACATTCATTCAATCAGACCATTAATTAAATAGATGTCAATAACCTCACCTTTATTACTCAGCGCTAAGCAATTAACTTGTATTAGAGAAGAGCGCATATTATTTGAAAACCTCAATTTTTCAATAAATTGTGGCGACATCATTCAAGTTGAAGGGCCTAACGGTGCAGGTAAAACCAGCTTATTAAGAATATTAGCGGGCTTATCTCAACCCTATGATGGTGAAGTATTATTTAATGAACAAAGCATCCATAATGAACGTGAGTTATATAATCAAAATTTACTCTATATTGGCCATTTAGCCGGTATTAAAGGAGAGATGACAGCGCAAGAAAATTTAGCGTTTAATTTAAGCTTAAGTGGTTTAAATAAATCTCAAGCAGAGCACACGCTAAGTGAAGTGAATTTATTAGGCTTTGAAGATGCCCTCGCTTCACATTTAAGTGCTGGGCAACATCGTCGTATTGCACTCGCCAAATTATGGCAGAGTAAAGCCCCCATCTGGATACTTGATGAACCATTCACGGCTATCGACAAAAATGGCGTTAAGAAACTCGAAAACTTAATGGTGCAGCATGCACAAAATGGCGGATGTGTAATTTTAACCACCCATCAAGATTTGGCTATCGATAAAAACCTGTATAAAAAGCTCACTTTAGAGTATCGATTCTTTTAAGATGGCAGAAACGACAAACTTAATGAATAAAACTAATAACTTAACAATACAATTAAAAGAGTCTCTTTCATATAGAGCAGCTTTTATGCTGATTTTTAAGCGTGATTTAACCATAGCTTTCAGGCATAAAGACGATATTTTAAACCCATTATTATTTTTCATTATTGTGATCACATTATTTCCGTTAGGCATTGGGCCTGAGTCAAATACTTTAGCGCGTATTGCGCCAGGCATTATTTGGGTTGCTGCTTTATTATCGACCTTGTTATCACTTGATAGGTTGTTTAAATCCGACCATGCTGATGGCTCTTTAGAACAAATGCTACTTAGCCCACATCCCTTATTTATTATTGTATTAGCTAAAATTGTTGCTCATTGGTGTCTAACAGGCTTACCCCTTATTTTTGCTGCACCAATATTAGCTTTATTGTTGAATTTAAATGAAAGCAGTTACTTAGCATTAATGCTGACATTATTGATAGGCACCCCAGTGTTAAGCTTTCTTGGCGCTATTGGCGTGGCCCTTACCGTTGGCATTAAAAAAGGAGGGGTACTGCTGAGCTTATTAGTTTTACCTCTGTATATTCCAGTATTAATTTTTGCGACAAGTGCTATTGATACTGCGGCAATGAACTTACCCTATAGCGGTCAGCTTGCTATAATTGCAGCTCTGTTTATAGGCTCTTTAACGCTATCCCCTTTTGCGGTTAGCGCAGCTTTAAAAGTGAGTACAAACTAATGTGGAAATGGTTACACCCTTATGCCAACCCTGAAGTGTCTTATCACTTTACCGGAAAATTAATTCCTTGGTTTTCAAAGTTAACGTTCATATTTTTAACCATAGGTATTGTTTGGGCACTATTATTTGTGCCTGCCGATTATCAACAAGGCAATAGCTTTAGAATATTCTACCTTCATGTCCCTGCTGCTATCCTTTCTATGGGGATCTATGTAGGTATGGCGATAGCTGCATTATCAGGTCTTGTATGGCAGATTAAACTGGCTGATGCTTCAGCCGCAGCTATGGCACCAGTTGGCGCAATATTTACAGCCATAGCGCTAATTACAGGTGCCGCCTGGGGGCGACCTACATGGGGTACATGGTGGATATGGGATGCAAGATTAACTTCAGAGCTTATTTTATTATTTTTATATTTAGGTGTCATTGCCCTACATAATGCTTTTGAAGATAAAACCCTCGCTGGTAAAGCGGCTGGAATTTTAGCACTGGTTGGTGTGGTTAATATCCCAATTATCAAATACTCAGTTGAATGGTGGAACACATTGCACCAAGGCTCAACAGTTTCAAAGTTAGGTGCTCCTTCCATGTCTTCTAGCATGTATTGGCCATTTCTTGTTTGTTTTGTTGGCTTTATTTGTTTTGTCACTTGGGTGATCTGTATTCGTTTTCGTAGCGAGATACTCGCCAGAAATGCGATGCGCTCTTGGGTGCGTTCTTTAATTAATAATGAGGTAGCAAAATAATGCAGTTTTCTACTTTCGCTGAATTTTTAGCCATGGGCGGTCATGGTTTTTATGTCTGGCTTTCTTATGGGATCAGTATTTTACTATTAAGCTTATTAGTCATTTTCAGTCTTTCAAGAAATAAGGCGATTATCAAGCAAATTCAGCAGCGTCAACAACGTGAAGTCAAATTAAAACAAGCGGCTCAACAGCAGCAAATTCATAATTCTCAAGAGGTAAATTCATGAATCCACGTCGTAAAAAGCGTTTAACTATTGTCTTATCCGTATTAGCCGGTATTGGACTTATTATTGGTTTGGTCCTTTATGCACTGAGTCAAAATATTGATTTATTTTATACTCCTCACGAAATTGTTCATGGCAAAGACGATACAGGCGTGAAACCGACATTAGGGCAACGTATTCGTGTTGGCGGCTTAGTTGTTGTTGGCAGCGTTAAACGAGACGAGAGCAATCTTAAGGTTCAATTTGACCTGACTAACAAAGGTGAAGTGATCACGATTAAATATGACGGTATTCTGCCTGACTTATTCAGAGAAGGCCAAGGGATCATAGCTAATGGTACATTAACACAAGCGCGTTTATTAGAGGCCAGTGAGGTATTAGCTAAGCATGATGAAAACTACATGCCTAAAGAAATTGCTGACTCTTTAGGCGAAGGACATGAAGCGCCAAGTTATTCTAAAGAACAACTAAAGAGTAATTAAGTTACATTAGCTCAAAATATTAATTGAAAAAAAAAGCCCTTAACTTAAATCGTTAAGGGCTTTTTTTATCAATTAATATCTTAAGCGACAAACTCAGAAGGAAGGATTCTTTCGCCTACTTTATTTAATATTTCTACATCGCCATTACAAACAGCAACGATAGATTTGTTCTTTCTAAATTCTTCAGGAATAATCACTCTACCGGATTCAGATTGTGTAAACGTACAAACTTGATGCTTCAATTCTAGCGATGAATCACAATAATATATAATAGTCACTACTTGTATTTGATTACAACTCATAATAAATCCTACTTTTTGTTATTTGGCATCAACACAGTTGAATACTCAGTTATCGCGATTTATCGACGTGATAAAGTGAATCTCAAATATCACTCACACTATGATTCATTGATACTACTACAGCCTGTATGTTAATTAAACAATTTTTTTACAATTAATCTGACTATCTCATCATTTATAAATTGCATAAAAAAAGCGCTATAAACACTTATGAATCTATGAACTTTGCTTTTGGAATATATCAAAGGCTATTGAGTTTTTTTGCTTCAACACTCTGATAAAAACAATTAATGTTAAGCAAAAAAGACAGTTATGGTAATAAAGTAAACGCGTAGGATGGAAAGTAGATTAACCTTGTTGATAAATTTACCAGTAAGAGATGATTTTATCAGATGAGCGAATTATCAATTGATGAGTTTATCTCAGATAAATGGTCGTTACCGTTATTAATGAAGTTAACAGCAAATTAACCTTTAAAGTTAACTCTAAACGATTAGATTTGTGATTTTATCAAATATGCCGGCAGAGTTCTGTGACTGAAAAAAATCATAAAAAAAACCCTGAGTACAAGACTCAGGGCGATCAAATATGATCTTTTTAACGCACCCTCAACTAGTGAGATCGGATATCCTTACGGATAAATTCTTTCAGTGAGCTTTTCTTATTGATTATTTCCAGCTCTTCATTTTATGACCTTTCAGCGCATAAAAAAGTATAAATAAATAACACGGCAACATAACGATATAACCGCCTTGCTGACCAAATGATGTGCCACTTGCTAAGCCCCAGAATAAAGGACCAAAAGCCCCACCAGAAATGCCCATAACTAATAATGCTGAACCTGTACTTGTTAGTTTTCCCATACCAGAAAGAGCAAGAGGAAAAACAGCAGGCCAAACAATTGCGTTAGCTAAGCCTAAAAATGCAATCATTAACAAGGTATCAGGTAATTGAGCTCCGCCAAATGGCACTAATAATGAATTAGCAATAACAAAAGACTCGTTACTACCGAATAACACACCAAGCGATAAAAGGGTTCCTAATACTGCTGACACCATTAATGCTTTAGCTTGAGAGATATACTTAGGGATTAACGCAATGCCAAGAATATAGCCCATTACCATACAAATCATGGTATATGAAGTCATCACGGAATAGTTTTCAACACCTAATGAAAGAGCAAAAGTACCAATGGTATCACCAGCAATCACTTCTACAGCCACATAGAAGAAAATAGCTAAAACACCTAATGCCAAATTAGGATGAGAAAGCGCTTCTTTTATTTGTCCCTCTGATGCTTCTTCTTCATCAGCTTCTTTTTCTAACTCAGGTAAAGCGGATTTTTTAACAGCAAAAGCTAGAAGACCAATAAACAACGCCATTCCTAAATAGGGATAAACTAAACTATTCGCCATTTCATTAATTTCAGTAGGTGATAATTCCTTACCAACCAAATGGGTGAAATTACTCAAAATTAATGCGGTAAAAACCATTGGTGCAATTACACCAGCACCTTTATTTAGAATTCCCATAATACTGATACGGGCTGCTGCAGACTCTTCAGGGCCTAATCGAACCACATATGGATTAACAGCAGTTTGAAGTAACGTTTGTCCAGTCCCCATGACAAGTTGGGCAAAAAGAAAAAGTGCAAAGGTTTGAGTTTTGGCAGCAGGAATAAATAGTAAGCCGGCAATCATCATCGTCGCCATGCCTAGTGCCATACCATTTTTATAACCAATTTTTCTGATAATAGCGGCAGAAGGAAGTGCTGTGAATGTAACCGCTATATAAAATGAAAATAAAATGAGCGATGCTTGAAATGGTGATAGTTGCAATATTTGCTTTAAATAAGGCATGAGTGAGCCATTTAGCCAGGTTGCAAAACCTAATATAAAAAACAGTACTGCAACTATTGCCATCGGCACTACACTGCTCTTTGGCTTGTCATTTGACATTGTCATTTCCATAATTTCCTCAATTTACAACTTTATTATTGTTATATTTGTTAATGTTAATTTTTAAACTACACGCTTTTTGTGTAAACCTTTTGTCCTGCAATCCATGTAGACTCTACTTCAAGTTGTTCGTTCAATACAATTAAATCGGCTTGACTACCAATTGATAAATTACCACGCATATTTCCCTGGTTAATATAATCAGCTGGGTATTGACTCGCCATACGAATAGCTTCATCAAGTTCAATACCAACACCTAGGTGAGTGTTTTTAACGGCTGTGGCCATATCGAGCGCAGCACCAGCAAGTTCCCCTGTTGTAGACGTTAACCGCCCTTCCTTTAAATAAACAGTTCGGTCAAAGAATGAAAATTCTGTTTGATCAGTACCAATTGTTGACATAGCATCTGTCACCAAAAATAGCTTACCTTTTGGCTTTGTTTTCAGTGCCAGTTTTACCGCTTGATAATCAACATGATGTCCATCAATGATTATTCCGCAGCTAGCTTGATCATTTAATAACGCACAACCAGTAACACCTAGCTCACGCCCTTGGATAGGCGACATAGCGTTGTACAAATGTGTATAACCGTCAGCGCCGGCATTCATAGCCGCTTGTGCAGTTTTAAAATCGGCATTGGTGTGACCCAAACACACTTTAATCCCTAACGACACCATACGTTCAACATCATCCGCTGAAACAGTTTCTGGCGCTAAAGTAACTAAAATTTGTCCAATATCTTTACGCTCAAGTATTTTCCACTCATCATCAGAAATCGCACGAATATATTCTTGTACATGCGTGCCTTTTTTTGCAATTGATAAATGAGGTCCTTCAAAGTGAATACCTAAAATACCTGGCACATTCTCTGCTATTGCTAATGCCATAGCATCTGCAGCTTGTGCCATAACTTCCACTTTATCAGTGATCAGCGTCGGTAACATACCTGTAGTACCGAACTGCGAATGAGCAGAGATAATAGTTTGTAAACTTTCAAGTGAAGGTGATGAATTAAATAAAACACCACCACCACCATTGACCTGTAGATCGATATACCCAGGTACAACTGTGCCTTCTGCAACCACATCTGCAGATTCAGTATGACTATCAATAGCTATGATTTTGCCGTCTTTGATAGTTAATACTTGATGTTCGCTAAATTGCTTTCCATCAAATAAACGCTGTGCATTAAGGCGAAAGTTAGTCATTATAAAGTCCGTGTCACTTTTTTAAGCCCTTTAGGCTCATCAGGGTTAAAGCCTCTTGATACAGAAACTTCGGCGACATCTAAATAGAAACGTTGCAGCACAACTAACGGTGCTAGACGCGGATGAACATTATTATCTGTTTGGCGTAAATGCACTAAATCAGCACCACGTTGAGCCATTTCATCAATTTGCTCTTGATGTGACTGGGCACTTTCATCATTAACAGCACAATTCAAAATAGCTAAACCTTGTTCAACTAAGGTCACTGGACCATGTAAAAATTCTGCGCTACTAAATGCTTCGGCATGAATTGAACTGACTTCTTTTAATTTCA
The DNA here is from genome assembly GCA_040779345.1 of Colwelliaceae bacterium 6441. Taxonomy (GTDB): domain Bacteria; phylum Pseudomonadota; class Gammaproteobacteria; order Enterobacterales; family Alteromonadaceae; genus Thalassotalea_H. The sequence continues at coordinate 309,677 of JBFONU010000003.1, forward strand.
ACGCCATTTCTTTTGTGATGGCGTAGCCTAATCCACGACCAAGTACAACCATGTTTTTAACACCGTCGATTGATTGTGAAGTCAATTGAGGTTCAGAATCAATGATGGTTTGCATTGCGGCTGGTAAAGTATCTAACGCTGAAATTAATTCTTGGTTTTCAGTCCAATAAGCAGTTAGTTGCAGTAAAGCAGATAACGTTGCTAAATAACTTTTGGTTGCTGCTACTGAGATTTCAGCGCCCGCTTTAAGGGGGAGAACTTCATCAACAATATCTTTTAACGGTGATGTTTCATCATTCACTAACGCTACGCAATAAGCACCTGCTTTTTTAGCCATTTCAGCTTGGGCAATAATATCTGGAGAACGACCTGATTGAGAAATAACAATCACCAACGCTTGATCTAGTTTTAACTGCTTACCATAAACACTTGACACAGACGGTGCAGCGGCAAATGTTGGTATTCCCGCTTCAATTTCTATTAAATACTTGCCAAAAACACCGGCGTGATCAGAAGAGCCACGACCAATGATCATCACCATTTTAGGGGCAATTTCACGTAATTTAGCGCCGATTGACTCTGCTAATGATTTATTTGCTGCAAGCTGTCCTTGGACAACTGAAGGGGCTTGTTTAGCCTCTTGTTCCATTATTGTTTGTGTCATGTTCAAACCTTACTTAATTTTTAATCTGTTAATCACAACAACGCGAGTTGTTGTTGTGCATATATTACTGAGCCGACTTCAGGAGCGCATAAAGGCTCTTCTAATTGCTGTTTCACCTCTTCATCAAGCCATGGCTTAATGCGAGGAGTTAATCCCCCAATCAACGAAATTCTTGGTGGGTTTTGTTTTGCTAATTGTCGAGCGATACCACTGATGTAACTGGCACCTTCACTAACGATTTCTTTGGCAACTTCATCACCTTCTTCAGCAGCATCAAAGACTAAATTAGCCATTTTCGCATAAAAGGCTGCTGGTTTTCCGGCGATCGTTTCTACCATTTCCAAGCCGTCTTTAACGTTAAGCAAACTCAACAACTTGCCATTGATTAATGAATCACTCTTTAAGCCATCAAGGGACATAAGAACGTGATTTGCCGCCTGGAAGCCAAACCAAGCACCACTGCCTTTATCGCCGTGAGGAAAACCGTGCCCACCTAGGGTATATGGATGACCGTCAACATATGAAAAACCACATGAACCAGTGCCGGTGATCATCACCGCACCATCGGAACCGTTATGCGCACCTAAGCAAGCGATTAGTAAATCCGTTGTTAAAAACATTTGCTTGAATGGGTGTTGCCAATTTGACATTTGCTCAAATAACACGGGTAAGTTCACACCCGCCAAACCAACACCAGCAATAATATCTTTCAGTTCAACCCCAACCAACCCAGCATCTTTTATCGCTAATTCGGCTGACTCGGTAATAGAATTAACTGCTTGTTCATATCCATGAAGAGGATTTGCGGGGCCAGATATACCTGTCCCCAAAATATTGTTGTCAGCATCGACAATGATAGCTTTACATTTGCTACCACCGCCGTCGATACCTAAAAATAATTCTTTATTGTCAGTGCTACTAGGCATGTTGACCTCATGTCTACTACATTTATCTAGAAAGTCATTGAGTAAAAATCAATGCTTCAAATTTTAACTGCTTTCATATTAACCACAAATGACAGCGTTGTCATTTATTTTTTAATTAAAATAGTTATTTTTTATTTAATATTAGTGCATAAAAATACAATAGTTTGATTTAACTAAGAAAACTTAGTTAAATCAAATAGAATCAATTTCAATAATATTGCTATTGAACAAGCATTATGCGACTTTTACGCATACCATCATGGCTGACACTACGTACCTGAACGGCACTATTTACCGTAACCGGCCCTTCATATTTGACCCATTGCGTTGAATCAGTTTTGTACTCTATCGCAACACCTGGAAAGGCAATATTAGCGTGTAGCTTTCCTGCTACTATTTTAGCTCCAACTGTCGGTAAACGATAAAAAACATTATCACTTTCAAGTTTTGGCAGAGCTTTTTGACCAATGGTATTAGCAAACAAAACCCATTCATTATTTCTTTTTACTTTCATTTCATCGGTGAATGTATCTGTTTTCTGGCTATATTTAGCACCCGCATAATTATAAGGTACTGACCAATCGGCTAAGTGCCATGCTCTTTCAGCTAAGGCGAATAAACGAGGGAAAATTTTATAATGGGCGACATTATCTGTACGGGTGTTTTCACTCCATAGCTGTCCTTGAATACCTAAAAATTTATTTCCTGCTTTTAACGGTGTTTTAGTGTCGTCAGCTTCATAAGGGTTGTCTTGACGGTCTAACCAGAACTCAGCATGAACTGGTAGGTTAGTCGGCATAAATTGAAATACTTTTTCAGTGTTAGTATGACGAGACGCCCAGTAATAGCCATGCTCTTTTGGATCAGCTTCATAAGGGAAATCAAAATAAAGTACGTCTGGTGATGACAATACAATTTGCCAATCACGGTTAACTAATTGGTGTACTTTATCATGCCCACTCCAGAATAAGGCGTCCCAAGCATTCGCTTGTACAATAGCAGGCATATTTTCTTTACGCGTATGCTCCATACCGTCACTCCAACCTGCCGTTTCAATATCTAGATCAGATAATATTGAGGCTACACGTTCAATAAAGTAAGCGCCAAGCTCACTCATTTTTGTTACACCTTTATCATTATTAGCTACAAAGTCTTTACAGGCTTGAGATTCAACCCAAGCACCTGCCGTTTCATCAGCACCTATATGATAGCGTGTTAAAGGTTGTCCGGCATCAGCATGTATTTTCTTAACCTGCGTCATCACTTCGGTGACAAAATCATAAGAAGACTCTAAACACACATTAATTGTATTGTCGTTATAAAATTGAACTGAAGAGTAGACGGTAGGGTCATTTTTATCATAAAGGTTAAATTGCTGCGCTTTGTCGCTTTGTTCTGCAATTTCATATTTTTTAGTTCTCGCAGCCATTGCTTTTATTGCCGCACGAGAATGCCCTGGCATATCTAAAGAGGGGATCACTTGAATATGTCGTGCACTTGCTGCTTTTAATATTTCTTGGTAATCAGCAACACTATAATACCCATTAACAGGGCTGGTTTTGTCAACACCAGCGCCAAGTTGAGGAACTAAACATTGCTCGTCTTGCAAATCAAAACAACGTGCACCACTTAATTGCGTTAATTCTGGCAGCGAAGGTATCTCTAATCGCCAGCCTTCATCATCGCCAAGATGTAAATGGAGTTTATTTAGTTTATAAGCTGACATTTGTTCAAGCATCGACAATATAAATGCTTTGTCATGAAAATTTCTTGCTACATCAATTAATAAACCACGAAATTGATAAAGTGGCTCATCGTTGACTACTAATAAAGGTACTTGGGTTGATCCTAAAGTCACTAAGCTTGACAGCGATTGTAAGCCATTAAAAACCCCAGCAGCGTCAACGCCAGAAACGTTAATACTATTTTCAGCAATGGTTAATTGGTAACTTCCTAGCGTTTTACTGGCATCTTTTTCAATGGTTAACGTTAAAGGAATACCACTGTCATTGGCACGAATACCAAAACGATCTAATCTAGCTAATGCTGCTGAAACATCCGCTTGATTCACATTACCAAAATCAACCTTAATGCCGGTAGATAAGTCTAAAAGAGCGTTATTGGCATTATAGATAACTGATTTTGGCGTTGGAATGATAACTTTCTTAACATCAAGACTTGCTTCACCTAATGCTAAGTTTCTCTCATATAAATCACTGGTGTTTAGCCATTGCGTTGAGTCGCCAGCGGTGCGTTTGAACTGTTTTTCGTAATCGGTAAACGGAACCACATGAGGGAGAACCTCTAAACCCGTTTCAGGATCAATGCTTGGGATTGTACTGACAATAACTTTAGGCTCTGCTCCCAAAGCGCTAACAATATAATTTGGCATAGCATCCGTTTCAGATAACATCCAAAAAGTCGCTCTAAAAAGTATGGTTTTACTTTCCCCTTTGCTAAATCCTTTAAACCCCTCTTTTAGCGATATTTTATGTAAATCACCATTAATATGGTCGATAGAAAACTCATCACTGACAATCGACTGTATAGGCGCTATTTGACTGAAATGTATATTCCAAGCGCCAGCGTTTATTGCTTCTTTGGCTGTCAAAGTCAGCTCGGCTTCAAAACAAAGCCCGCCCTCTTTTGATTGATCACATTGATCTGTTGGGATATTTGTCAGCACGTGATATTGAATATCAAGGCTATTAGCAATTGTATCGATATCTTGCTGAGTGGCTTGTGTAAGTTGGGTACTTTGTTGTTTTTGTTCGCCTTGATGGGAACTGTTGGTTGTTTGTTCTTTGGGTTGTTCACAACCGACCATCACTGAACTTAAGGAAAATAACAATACTAAAAGGGGTTTATTCATATTTTTCTCGCTAAACATTGATTACAAAGTGTCGATATTATTTTGGATTATAGCTAACTTCGCTTATTTTGACAGCGCTGTCAAAGAAAATGATTTAGATCAAAGAACTTTGTATTGAAAAGCATAAGATAATTTCACTTCTAATATTTTGGAAATTACAGATGTCTACACCAATAAATGAAATTATTATCGTTGGCGGAGGGACTGCGGGATGGTTAAGCGCCTGCAACTTGGCAAAACAGTTAAATGTTAAAAATGACGATTCTTTTAATTTAACCTTAATAGAATCGCCTGACATTCCGACAATAGGCGTTGGTGAAGGCACTTGGCCAACCATGAGAAAAACCTTAAGTAAATTAGGAATTAGTGAAGCTGACTTTATGACTGAATGTAATGCAACATTCAAACATGGTACAAAGTTTGTTAATTGGCGTAAAACTCCCAAAAACGGCTCATCAGAATATTATTATAATTTGTTCACTTCTTATATCGATCCCGCAGAATTTAACCTAGCGCCTTATTGGAATATGGGCTTGGCTGAACAAGGAAAATCCTATCCCGACTCTGTTTCGATGCAAGAGCAAATATGCCAACACGGCTTAGCGCCCAAAAAAATAACCACGGCCGAATATGACGGTATTGTCAATTATGCATATAGTCTTGATGCTGGAAAGTTTGGTCAACTTCTAAAAAGGCTGGCGATTAACGAATTAGGTGTAACACATATTAGCGCCAATGTTGAAAAAGTTAACCTAGATAATGATGGTTATATTTCGTCTGTAGAAACGGACACTTGTGGAGTAATCAATGGCGATTTTTTTGTTGATTGTACTGGCACAAAATCACTATTAATTGGTGAAACATTACAAATTCCTTTTAAATCATTTAATAATACTATCTTGACCAATAGTGCGGTGTTTATGCAGGTGCCGTATAAAACCTCAAATGCGCCCATTGTGCCCTGCACTGTTTCTACAGCCCACGAATGTGGCTGGACTTGGGATATTGGCTTAACAACACGTCGTGGTGTGGGATACGTTTATTCAGATAAATACTGTACACATGAACGAGCTGAAGAAGTATTGCGTGAATATATAGGCGAGCAAGCAGAAGGCTTAACGGCCACCCGAGTAGGGGTTAATGTTGGTCAACGTGAAAAATCATTCCATAAAAACTGCTTGGCGCTTGGTATGGCTGCCGCGTTTATTGAGCCATTAGAAGCCTCAGCTATATTTCTTATGGAGGCTGGTTCTAACATGCTCGCGGATTTATTTCCTCGTGACCGAGAGTCCTTGGCGCAAGTTGAACAAACGTTTAATCATTCTTTTAATTACCGTTGGTCTAAAACGGTTGATTTTATTAAAATGCATTATTATTTGTCAGAACGTGATGATAGTGATTTCTGGCGTGATAATCGAGAGCTTAATACAGTGCCAGAAACGCTACAAGCAAGTTTGGCTCATTGGCAGCATCATCCCATCAGCAAATATGACTTTCCTCATACCTTTGAACCTTTTGCCATGGAAAGTTATCAATTTGTGCTTTATGGCATGAATAACGCCATTAAATTTAAAAATGATGGTTCATTTGGTGAAAAAGAAAAAGCGATGAAGCTCTTTGATAATATTAGCACGACAACCGCTATAGCCCTTAAGGAGCTGCCAAACCATAGAGAGTTGCTAGATAAGATCAGTGAATATGGCTTATCAAAAGTTTGATGATAAAGAATCATACCTTATAAGTCATTATAAGGTATGAAGTCTGATTGATTAAAAAGGAATTATTTACTATTTAAAAGCTCAACTAACTTAGAAATTCTTTGCCTAGAAAAAAAACAACTGTAAATAGCTGTCAAAAAACCTGTATTTTTTAAGTCGAGAAAATCGGAGTCACTTAAATCTTTAAATACATCTTCATTAATTGAATAAAGCCCAGTTACATTGAACTCTTCACCATTAGATGGTTTTATCGTTAACGATTGCGAAGACAGTAAATTTTTATCCGTCATTGTTTGTATAAATTTTTGAGTCGCCTCAATTTGAGCATTACCCTGTGCTAAACGCTCTGTAACTTGAGTAAGAAATGGCGTTTGCTCGCCATTAGCTTCAAAAAGTGATTCACCTTCGTTATCTGAAATCGTTGGACTATCAACATCTATACCCACCACAAAGTTATTTGGTTGTTCAGGAGATGATGAAAGTACAAATGGGTAGTTGACAAGAGTTTGTGGCACGTAATCTGCCGCCCAGCCGCTCTTAGAAGAAAATAAATTCTCTTGTGGTTTAAGCCCTAATAATGCCACTAAATGAAACTGCCCAGTTTCTGCATCTTTAATAAAAACAATAGGGTATTCTGCCTGTACTTGCGGTAATTCAAAAACTGAAACGGGTACAATATGACTTTTTGCACTATGAGCGTAACTTGGGTCTGCTTTTACTTTTAATGTTTGATGCTGATTCTTATTAATAGGCTTAAAATTTGCCATGATATTCTCCAGAAATATTCTCTTTATACTTTTTGAAAGCCAAAATTTCGTACTTTAGCCAATAACTCTCTATTCGTAGATAAGTTTTGTTGTAAATGCTGTTTCAACGTTTCATTTTTCTTTAAAAGGTTATTAACTATTTGATGTTCACTAAACGTTGATGCGTTATAACCTAAATCTTGTAAAAACCCCATACCATGTAAGACATATTGATAGCTATCTTGAATAAAGGGCTCAAAGGTGTTTTGAAAGTCATAACGACTAACAGGATGATACTTCCATTTATCTAATTGTTCTAACAAACTATCAGGCACTGATTTTTCTAATTTATTTTCTAACCAAAAACTCTCCTGTCTTTGTGATAAAAAATAATGCAACTTGATAAAGTCGATGGTTCTTTTCCATCTATAATTAAATGATTCATTGAATGTTTTTTCAACTGAAGGTAATAGGTCTTTATTTCTAGGAAACAACTCACATAACATATTAGCTGATGCTTCAATGAGAAAAATAGCAGAGGCTTCTAGAGGCTCGACGAAAGCAGCTGACATCCCAATTGCGACACAATTCTTTTCCCAAAACTTTTTCCGGTACCCCGAAGATATTTTAATTCTGCGCGCCGACAGTTGCTCCGATTGAGGACCGATATAGTCACGTAAGGTTTTTTCTGCTTCTTCATGAGTAACAAAATCAGAACAATAAACATATCCAGTGCCACGCCTATTTGATAAACCAATATCCCATGTCCATCCCGCAGCGTGGGCTGTTGATATGGTTGAACTACTTATCGCGTCCTCGTCATTTTGATAAGGTACTTGCATAGCAATCGCGTGATCGGTAAATAAAATATCATTAATCGGGTGAAACTCTATACCTAAAGTTTCCCCTAATAATAAACACCGAGTCCCTGTACAATCGACAAATAAATCACCGACTATCTGCCCTAACTCTTTCGTTTCAATCGAAGCGATTTCACCCAACTCATTTAAATTAGCGGATGAAACGTTTGCTTCAATATGCTTAACACCGAAGCGTTCACAACTTATTTTTTTTAGAAAGTCAGCAAACTTTCCAGCATCTAAATGGTAGGCGTAATTTAATATGCCTTCATAACCTCGATTAGCTATTGTTTTAGGCGCAAACCCCTGTTCACAAACTAAGGCTTGCGGACTTACAAAGTTAGCATAATCAATTTCTTTCTCAGACAAAGACCAATAAGGACTTAAATTAAATTCATCAGCATTAACAATCGAACTAAACAGGTGATAATAAACAGAATCAACACCGTTTTGAGCTGGAGTTCTCCAATTAACAAATTTTGTCGCTTGTTTAAAAGAGGCGTTACAGTAGTTAATAAAGTCATGCTCTGCGATATCCAAATCAGCTAAGGTTTTTCGCATGGTAGGCCATGTACCTTCACCAACTCCGACTGTCGGTATATCAGGAGACTCAACCAGAGTCACTTGGACTGAATCAGGGTTATTTGAACCAAGATGCTTCGCTAATTTTGCAGCCGTAAGCCACCCCGCAGTTCCACCGCCGACAATAACAACTTGGTTAATGATCCTACTACACTTTTCATTACTCATTTATAACCGCCTTATACTCGACTAAAACCAAACTCTTTCACTTTTTCAACAAGCTCTCGCTGTTTTGGCATTTGGTTTTTTAATAACTCTGTTTGACGATCTACATTAGTAAATAACTTATCTGCTTTCATATTATCAGGGTAGGCAGCAAGGTTATTCGATAAGTCTGTTTTATAATTCATACCATATAGAACATATAAATAACTATCTAGATTAAAAGGTTCCCAAGCATTGTCAAAATCAAATTTTGTTGGCACCTGTGTTTCCCAATACTTAAGTCGTTGTTTTAACCTTTTAGGTATCGAATTTGGATCACAATTGTCTATCCAATATTGTGTATCTCTTCGTTCAGTGATGCAGTAATGCAACTTGATAAATTCAACAGTTCTTTCCAAACGAACAGTAAAATTCTGATTAAACTGCTCTTCAACATAAGCCATTTGCTCTTTTTTACGAGGGAATTGTGTTGCAATCATCGTTGCAGCGGCATCGAATAAAAAGATTGCAGAGGCTTCTAGTGGCTCAATAAACCCAGCCGACATACCAATTGCGACACTATTTTTGTGCCAAAACTTTTTATGGTAACCAAGGTTAATTGGAATTTTTCTAATATCCAGATCTTCGCAATAGTCATCACCAAGATAATCAATGAGTTGTTGTTTGGCTTTCTCTTCACTGACATATTTACTACTAAAGACATGGCCAACACCACGTCTTTCTTGTAAACCTATATCCCAAATCCACCCAGCTTCTTGGGCTGTCGATAACGTATGGGTTTTGATCGCCTGATTTTTATCAGGATAGGGTACTTGGACAGCAAAAGCTGTATCATTAAAAAGCACATCACTAACATCTTGCCATTCAATATTATAGGTTTTCTTAATGATAAGGCCTTTTGTACCACTGCAATCTATGAAAAAATCAGCACAGATTTCACTTTCATCTTGATGATCTGTTTCAACATGTGTAATGAACTCATCATCATCTAAAACAACATTCGTTACATTGGCACTGACAAACTTCACTCCAAGATTATTAATGCAATGATTTTTTAAAAAAGTGGAGAATTTCGTAGCGTTTAAATGATAAGCATATTCTTGAGCTGCACTATATTCTGGCATCACTAATTGCTTTGGGGCTAGCCCTTCTTCACAAATTCTAACTTGAGATGCCACTGCTTGATCATAAGGTAATCTTGTTGCCTTATTTTGTAATAACCAATAAGGTGCAAGGTTAAAGTCATATGAAGAGTGACTTACTGTACCCAGTGGATGATAATAGCTTTCTTTTTGGTTAGAACTAGGGGTTTTTACCCAATTAATAAATTCTGCACCTTGTTTAAACGTCGCATCACATTCACGAATAAAATCAGTTTCACTGACTCCGATCTTATGTAGCGTCGCTCTTAAGTTTGGCCATGTACCTTCACCAACGCCAACAATAGGAATATCAGGAGACTCTACTACAGTCACATTTATCCCTTCAGGATCTTTACTATTTAAGTTTTTAGCCAATATAGCAGCACTTAACCAGCCAGCGGTTCCGCCACCAATAATTAAAATATCATTATTCACTGTAGTCATTTTGCATACTCGTTATGATTGGATTTATTTGTAGGATTTGAAAGGACTTCATAGTTAAAATTTAGGCTTAATATCTATTTGGGACAAATATATATTAAGCCTAGAATAGTCATGAAAGGAAGGGAAACCTTCACTTTCATGTAAATAAATTACCCTTTATAAGCGGTAAGATACTTTTAGGAACACATTACGGCCATTATCGGCAGCTAAACGCATAGCAGTGAAACCTTCACCAAATCGTTGAGTTGTTGTCTCTTCGAATAAGTTAGTAGCTTCGATACTTACATCTAAGTTTTCAGTTGCATGCCATGTCGCATTAACATCAAAAATACCGTATGAATCCCAGTTAGTGTTTCCACCTATACCTGTAGAAGGAGAGATAAAGCTATCACGGTAAGTATATGCTGCACGCGCAGAAAACATATCGTTCTCATAAAATGCACTTAAGTTATAGCTTAGTTTAGATAAACCAGGTAATGGTCTTTCAACAATCCCACCACCATCAACACCTTCATCTTGTAAACCAAAACCTTCAGAATAAGTGATATTTGCTGACCAACCAAACTCACCTATTTGCTGTTGATATTGTCCTTCAATACCCTGAAGTTCACCACCAAGACCTTGTCCAGGTTCGTTAACAATGTATTCAGTTCCGTTCGCTATTAATCTGCTTTGATTTGCGCCAGCAATAATAAATGAACGAATATCTTTAGAGAATAATGTTGCTGATAATAAAGACTCATCGTTAAAGTACCACTCTACACCAATATCCGCTTGATTAGCACGATATGGTTCAAGTTTAACACTACCACGTGTGATATTGATTGAAGCAGCTCCACCGCTGTTAGCAGGTACGTTAGCAGCAGGGTTTAAGAAAGTATAGTTAGGACGGCTAATAACTTTCGCCGCAGACATACGTAAAATAACATTGTCTGATAAGTTTAACGCTAAGTTAAAGCTCGGTAACCAATCAGCATAATCACTTTTTTCAGTTTCGATAGTGTTAGTATTGATGTACCCATAATAGTCAGCTGACGTATCTGTTTGTACATAACGTAAACCTAAGTTACCACGGTAGTCATCACCACTAAAGTCAGCCTGCGCGTACATCGCAAAAATGTCTTCTCTAATCACACCATAGCTTGATTTATTTAAGCTTTCACCTGTTTTATGTGAATTATAATGTGATCTTAATTTTTCGCCATCAACGCGAGCAATTTCAGTAGGAGAACCATTAAGTAACCCGATTCCTGAGTGATTAAAGTGACCGTCAGCAAATGAAGCTTTAGTAATGCCTGTTGTTAAGCTATCATCAAAAGTCCATGTGTTTGAATAACTTGTGAATTCATGGTCACGTAATTTAATACCAGTCTTAAAGTTTGAAATTGGCCCCCATTCAACACTAAAGTCAACATCTACTTGTGCAAATGTTTCCTCATCTTTACGGTAACCAGCAGTCACTGCACCGTTATTTAAGATATATTCTGAATGATCACTTGCATCTGTGCCATTTGGTGAAAGTAACATGGCATTATCGCCAGACATATCAAAGTCAATTGATAAACCGCTATTACTTGAAACCCAACCAGCATTATAGTTACCACCGTCACCACCAGTCGCTTCTGTATTACCAATTTTAGCATTAATAGTGTATGTATCTGCAACGTATTCGATTTCATACGCTAATACTTCAGTGTCCATTTTGGCATTACGCGTATTCTGATCATCAAAAGGTGCACCTGCATAATTACCATCTAAAGCAAATCCGTTAGTAGGAGAAAACTTAGTTGCTCCAGAAACATTGCTATTAAATCCTGCTGGATCGGTACCTGCGATGATTAAATAGTTTTGGTTACTATTTGCTGCGTCAAGATCGATATGAAAATAATGTAAATTCATCGACAAGTCGTCAGATGGTGCGTATTCAACAGTTAAATCAACTGCTTCACGTTCACGTTTTTGAGCAAATTCAGAAATACCTGCACCTGCCCAGCCATCATCCATATAGTTTTCAGCTTTGTGTGCACGACCGATAGTTTCTAATGTAGATAAAGCGGCTAAAACACCAAAGTTTTCTTGATCATTTTTCCAGCTATACATACCAGTAAGCCCTTGACCATTCTCATCAGCAATACTGTTATCTTGATACTCTGCAGATAAATACAATGTATTTGCATCTAACTCTAATGGTTTGCGAGTTCTTACTACAACAGTACCACCAACACCACCTTCATCAAGTGTTGCTGTAGGAGATTTATAAACATCTACGCCAGCAACAAGTTCTGGTGGTAATAAATCCATATCAAAAGAACGTTTTGCAGCTTGTTGAGAGAACCAACCTGTTGAAGCAACATAGTTACCATTCATACTAACTTGTGTTAATTCTGAGTTAGTTCCACGAATAGAAACATCTCCACCTTCACCCGCGAAACTTCTTACAATACTAACACCAGGTATTCTTTGTAATGATTCAGCAATGTTACGGTCTGGGAATTTACCAATATCTTCTGCAGAAATTGAATCTACAACAGCATTAGCAAACCTTTTATTGTTTAACGCTTGTTTCAAAGAACCACGGATACCGCGAACTTCAATAACTTCGGTTTCTTGAGCTGCTTCTTCAGCAGCCATTGCGAATGGTGCAGCACCGCCCGCTAGTACTAAAGCGATTGAACTCGCTAACATACCTTTTTTAAATGTTTTAGATGACATCGACTTTCCCTTACACACGTTTTTATAAATATATAGTTATTTTATATAACCTTAATTTAAGACAGCGCTGTCTTTTATTAAGCATGACAGCGTTGTCATAGGTTACATAAAACCATACACAAAAAATTTAGCTCTGGCTATACTCGATCGACTATTTTTAACAGATTTCCTTTTAACCTATTATTTAATAAGGATTTTAAAATGTTACTTTTTTCTTTTCAATAGCCTTTTATTGAGGGAAATGAGCAAAAAAAATGAATAATTCGTATATTCATCATACTATTTTGAATAAAAACACGTTTATTTGCATAAAAAAAGGAAGGTTATTACTAACCTTCCTTAACAATATAATTGACTAACTTACAAAAATTTACTTAATGGATTTTTTATAAAAGTTGATTAGGTTTTCAGTTGAACAATCATGAATATCAGAAATACTTTCGCCCTCAAGTTCAATTTGAATGCTTTCGGCAAGACCTTTGCCTAATTCAACTCCCCATTGGTCAAAAGAACATATTTGTAAAACAATGCCTTGCACAAATATCTTGTGTTCATAAGCCGCAATTAAGCTGCCTAACGTGGCTGGATCAATACGTTTGAGTAATATCGTATTCGTTGGTCTGTTTCCTTTATGAACTTTATGAGGAGCGACTTTATCAATATATTCAGCTGTACGACCTTTTGCTTTAAGATCAGCTCTAACTTGCTCTTCATTAACGCCTGTCATGAGTGCTTGAGTCTGTGCAAAAAAGTTAGACATTAATGTTTCATGATGGCCTTTTACAGGGGTAACACTTTCAACAGACCCAATAAAGTCTGCAGGAACAACATTATTACTTTGATGCAAATATTGATAGAAGGCATGTTGGCCATTAATCCCTAACTCTCCCCAAATTGAAGGAACTGTTGCATAATCAACCTCGACACCATCCCATGAAACTGATTTACCATTACTTTCCATTTCAGCTTGCTGAAGATAGGCGGTTAGCATATGTAATGTTTGATCATAAGGTAATATTGCTTGAGATTGTGAGCCTAAAAAGGTGGTATTCCACACACTTAACAAGGCCATAATCACTGGCATGTTTTGCTCTAATGGAGCGTTTAAGAAATGCTGATCCATTTCATTAGCGCCAGATAACAGATCTTTAAACTTATCAAAACCTAAGTCTAACGCAATCGCTAAACCAATTGCTGACCATAAAGAAAAACGGCCACCAACCCAGTCCCACATACCAAATATATTTTCTTCTTTGATGCCAAATGACATTGCATTGTCTTTATTAGCCGTCACTGCGACAAAATGTTTACCAACAGCAGCATCATCAAATGAAGAAGCCGTTAACCATTTAATCGCCGTTCGAGCATTCGTCATGGTTTCTGTCGTAGTGAATGTTTTACTTGAAACTATAAATAATACTTTTTCTGGATCGAGTGGGCGTAATATTTCAACTATTTGAGCACCATCAACATTAGAGACATAATGAACATTAACACTGTTATCACTATAATGTTTAAGTGCTTCAGTCACCATTTGTGGCCCAAGGTTTGAACCACCGACACCAATATTAACGATGTCAGTAATACGTTTACCTGAATACCCTTTCCATTTGCCTTCTCTTACTCTGTTGACAAACGCTTCCATTTTTTGCAATTGCGCTTGCACACTTTCAGTCACATTTTCACCGTCAACAAATAGTGGCTCGGTACTTTCGCGGCGTAAAGCCGTATGAAGAACAGCACGATCTTCCGTTTTATTAATTTTCTCACCAGAAAACATTTTATTTCGCCAATCAGTCACTTCGCACTCATTAGCTAGTGAAAACAATGTAGTCATTGTTTCGTTATCAATTAAGTTTTTTGAATAATCTAATAGCATTCTCGGCAACTCAATCGAAAACTTGTTAAAGCGCTCTTTATCTTGTGCAAACAAGTCATTCATATGCTGAGATTTTTTATTTAACGCCAATTGGCTTAATTTTTTCCAACTATTTAGTGATTGACGACTTGACATAACTCTTCCTAGTGCATTAGTTTATTATCTGATGGGGTAACCATATTTAAAAATGACAGCGCTGTCAATTTTATTATTGTTAAAAATTTATCTAAAAACTTAGCATAAATAGCTAAGTCTACGTATGATACCAGCTTGCTGATTTTAACAGAAGCAATAGCTATCCCCAAAAATAACAAAAACTATAATTTAAGGCTGTATGGATAGATGAAAGCGACAATTAATGACGTAGCGAAACAGGCTGGGGTCTCAATAAAAACAGTCTCTCGTGTGATGAACAATGAGCCATCTGTTCGCCAACCTACACGTGAAAAAGTCATGGATGCAGTAAAATCACTCAACTATCAACCTAATCTAGCGGCGAGAAATTTAGCAGGAACTAAAGCCTATAGTATTGCTTTTATCTACGATAACCCGAACGCCTATTATGTAATTGATATGCAGAATGGTATTTTGGCTGCTTGTAAAAAACAAGGCTTTGAGTTGCTTATCCACCCTTGCAGTTCAAAATCAACTAATATTCTCGAAGAAATTACCAATATGGTTAAGCACTCTAGAATTGCCGGATTAGTTCTCACCCCTCCCTTTTCTGAAATGCCTGATTTTGTTCAACATTTATTAGACTTAGACGTTGATGTAGTCAGGATTATGTCTGGAGATGTAGCGCCAGATGAACTTGCCCCATGTATTATGGTTAATGATCATCAAGCCGCAATGAGCATTACTCAGCACTTAATTGATTTAGGCCATACCAATATAGGTTTTATTGCTGGTCAATCAGAACATATGTCGACAGTAGAACGTTTGAGGGGGTATAAACAAGCCCTAAAGCTAAACAACATTAAGCTTGATGAACGACTCATTATAGACGGTGAATACTCGTTTGAATCAGGTGTTCATGGTGCTAAGCAATTAATGGCCGAAGATAATCGTCCTACCGCAATATTTTCATGTAATGATGAAATAGCTGCTGGTGCTTTGTTTGCATCCAGACTAATGGGCATTTCAATTCCAGAGCAACTCTCGATAACGGGATTTGAAAACAGCC
Organism: Colwelliaceae bacterium 6441; assembly: GCA_040779345.1. Classification (GTDB taxonomy): domain Bacteria; phylum Pseudomonadota; class Gammaproteobacteria; order Enterobacterales; family Alteromonadaceae; genus Thalassotalea_H. The sequence goes on from JBFONU010000003.1 coordinate 325,570, forward strand.
CGTTTTCTCGACAAACTTGGCCTAGGTTAACAACGGCAAATCAGCCAAACCCTAAAATTGCTGAAGGTGCTGCAACGCTATTAATTGCTCAAGCAAGAAAACAGGCAGCCAAAAATATTATTACCCAATACACTCCGCAACTCATTGTTCGAGATTCAACCAGTCAAATCAACGAATAACAGGTATAAAAAAAGCGAAGAACCTCTTCGCTTTTTTACAATTAATTGACTAAAAATAAGCTCAATAGCACTTATTATACACTGTCAGGATCATAACCTTGCTTAATCTTTTCGATACGTTCTTGGTGTCTATGATGTGCTTTTAATGCCGCTACAGCAAAAGCCCCGACAATAGCCACAATTGGGATCAATAACGATAAGGTTTCTCCTCTTAATAATTGTTCTAACCATTCCATGAAATGCTCCTTTTCCACTCACTTTTATTATTCTTCGAAATAGGTTCCCCAACCATCATAATCAACTTTGCATTGTTTGGCTAATTCAAACATTGATTTCGCCTCATCTTTTAATAAATCTTCATCCAGAGCCTGTTCGGTGATAATGTCAAAGGCAAAAACTTTTGTGCCATCTTCTAATTCAGCTTCTTCTGGCTCTTCTACTTCAAAGCCCATTTTAAATGCTGACACCGCCGCTTTCTCTAGCTGTTCAAAGTCAGCTGATGAAAAGTGATGTTCGATTGTATGATGTACCTCTTCATTACTACCATCTTCAATTAAAGCTGAAACCAGCGATTCTGTATGGTCAAACCATTGCTGTAACGATTCATCATTCATTGTTCTGCCTCAATATTTAATTGTTCAAATTTCGCGATCATTTTTTCACGTGTATTATTGGTAAAAGCTCTAATACTATCTTTATCAGTACCCTCAAGAGAAATAGGTTCCATGTATTCGATAATAATTTTACCATTATTCCATCGATTGAGGTTGACCTTTTTATGCATATTACTCACACAAATAGGGACAATAGGCACATTTGCCTGTAAAGCCGTTCTAAAAGCCCCCGTTTTAAATGGTAAGATGCCTCGGCCGTTACTGCGAGTTCCTTCAGGAAACAACCATACCGAGAGTTGTTTTTCGGTAATTTTTTTAGCCGTTAATGCAATAGTATTCATGGCTTTATTGGTGTTTTTTCGATCGATTAAAATGTTACCTGTTAACCAATACATTTGACCAAAAAACGGGATCCATTTTAAACTTTTTTTCCCTACACTAACGGTATTAGGTAATACGGCATTAGCGGCTGTAAAAATGTCATAACTATTTTGATGATTACAGACATAAACTACAGGAGATACCGCTTTAACAGACTCAGGCACTCTGACAATCACTTCCAAGCCCAATATTTTTGAAACTTTTCCTAAGTAGGTTGCCGTTAGGTAAACATTATTTCGATGAAATGGCCTTAAAAGACAAAACAAACAAGAGACAATACAAATAAACACTAAGGCAGCAGTCATTAAGACTATACGAACTAAAGCTAGCAACGGAATTTCCTACTTTTTTTAAGAACAACGAGTATACACTAATCTCGTCGGTAAAATCGAATGTTCAAATGACCATTTTTTAATTAAATATTATATTGAGCACAGACTTACATTTCACTTTTTGGTATTAACACGTCCCTATTCTTCAAGAATCAAAAAAGTTCAACAACTTAGCAAAAACAAAAATATATAAAATAAAAACAATGAATTAAAATTTTCTTCCTTCTTTTTTAAATACGAATTAAGTAATATTAAATCTAAGAGCTATAGTTAAACGGTAGCCAATATTTTGTCGTATTATTTATCATATTAATAAGAATAAATCTCGATTTTCCCTGTATTGGCAAACTGAAACTCAAGGAAATACACAAATGAAAGATGGTTTAGCATTGCTGATGCTGGCACTTTGTTTCCCAGTATTTGCTTCTTCAGAAAATGAAGAGCAGGAAATACGAGAGATAGCATTGGAGAAAAGTTTTTCAAGCCAATGGGGCATTGATGCAATTAATATCCCTAAACATCTCCCAAGCACCAGTGCTGAATCATTAGGGCTTATTTTACCTGAACCAATCGCTCTATCTGGTTCTCTTTTAAGCATAGAAAATGAAAACTATCGGTTTAACAATGGAAATTATCAATTAACCTCCTCTTACGGTTCTGTATTAGATACACAGAACACCGATTTAGATTTTACCTACAGTAATGGGCGATTTAGTGCTCAAACAGGTATAACGTCAAATTCAGGCGATATACTTTCAAGCGGAAAGTTGTATTTTCAAGGGGCATATAGCATTTTCAATGAGCAAAATTTAGTGATTTCATTAACGGCGAAAGTTGAGGCATTAGGTGAAAAGAGTGTCAATCGTTACTTTGGTGAAAACTCATTAACAAGTAACAATTCAATTTTTCAACAACATCAAGCAACAAACACCACGCTAGGAATTGTGAGTACATATGCCATCAATAAACATTGGAAAATACTCGGGATGATCAGTGCAACCAACCTTGATAACAAAATTGAAAGCAGCCCTTTAATTGATAACAACAACCTTCACATGGCATTAATTGGTACTAGCTATTCTTTTTAAATCATTTAGGCAATGAACTTCCCATTCTCGTTCAATATAAAAACTAACGAGGATCCGTGTTTTTTAAAATAGCTAATGGCTGAAATTTTTCATAGAATTCTATCAAATTAGGGTGATGCCGCCATGCTGCAAGCGCTCGAAACTCAATCCAATCAAGTAAACACCATAAACAGATACTCGGGTAGTGCCATTGTTCAAATGATTTTTTTTCTACTTCATCATTTAATACTTTTAGCACAGTTTCAACTCTTTCATGCTGTAAGTTAAAAAATAGCGCATCTTGGTTCGTATCAATATTTGAGCGCTGTAAAACCAATAATGAAACCAGCGAGTCATTCACCGAATCAATTAATGTCAGAATATTTTCATTCGCCCAAGACAGTTTTTGTTCGCCAAATTTTTCAGCTAAATAGCGGTATATCACTCTTGAATCATAGATACACTGATCATCATCTAAAAGCGCTGGAATTTTTTGAGTAGGATTGTTATCAGTAAGAAGTTTTCGATCTTGTTCAGCAAAAATATCTAAGTTAATAAACTGATAGTCTTTATCAGCTAAATAAACCCTTAACCGGCGAACAAATGGTGAAGTTGTTGAGCCTAACAATTTCATGAGCTACGTCTTTCCTACATTATTGAATGCGAAGAATAATAGCAGCTATTTTTGTAAAACCAATAGACAAGGGCTAATAATTTACAGGCTAAAACTCTTTTGTATATTCTAACAATAACAGTCAAAGTTATTAGCCTGTTCATTCTTAAAGTTTAATTAATTGTAGCCTGCAATTAAAATAACTCATCAGGGATATCAAACATGGGCGTTGCGCCTGCTTCGATTGACGTAATTAAAGATATACGCCTCGGTAGCAATCGAGCAAAATAATATCGCGCGGTATGAATTTTACTTTGATGGAAGTCTTCATCATCAGCAAACTTAGCAAAAGCAACTTTAGCCATTTTTGCCCAAACAAACGCCATTGCCGTATAGCCAAAAACATGCAGATAATCATTTGCTGATGTACCTAACTCCTCAACATTTTTATCTGCTGCTATAAGTATGTGACTAGTAACTGCTTGCAGATCATCTATGGCTTGTTTAAGAGGGTTGATAAATTCATTCATGTTTTCATTAACCGTTTCATTAATGAACGTATTGACCTCATCGATAAACACCTGCATCAATTCACCTTTACTCCCTGCCACTTTACGCGCGAGTAAATCCATGGCCTGAATACCATTTGTTCCTTCATATATTTGAGCTATGCGAGCGTCACGAACTAATTGCTCTTGTCCCCATTCACGAATAAAGCCATGGCCTCCTAAAACTTGCTGACCTGCAACCGTATTTTCAAAGCCAACATCGGTAAAAAATGCTTTGGCTAACGGCGTCATTAATGCGGTTAGCTTATCTCCTTTGACCTGTGCATCACCTTCACCATAAGTGGCTATATCGAGCTGCATAGCAATGAATAATGACAATGCACGAGAGCCTTCATTAAGTGCTTTCATGTTCAATAACATCCGACGGACATCACCATGAACCATAATTGAATCAGCAGACTTAGTTGGCGACTTCACTCCGCTAAGGGCTCTACTTTGCAAACGTTCTTTCGCATATTCAAGGGCATTTTGGTAGGAACGTACGCTAGCACCTAAACCTTGAATACCAACACCAATGCGTTCAAAGTTCATCATAGTAAACATGCAAGCTAAACCTTTGTTCAATTCACCGACTAAATACCCTTCTGAACCATCAAAGTTAAGTACGCAAGTTGCCGATGCATGTATCCCCATTTTATGTTCAATCGAACCGCAAGAAACGGCATTGAAATCTCCTATCGATTCATCATCATTGACTTTATATTTTGGTACGACAAACAGTGAAATTCCCTTGGGACCTTCAGGTGCATCAGGCAATTTAGCTAATACGAGATGGATAATATTTTCGGTTAAATCATGTTCGCCAGCGGTAATAAATATTTTATTACCCGTCACTTTATAACTACCATTTTTTTGTGGCTCAGCTTTAGTGCGTATCATTCCTAAATCAGTACCAGCATGAGATTCGGTTAAACACATAGTTGCTGACCACTCACCGCTATACATGCGAGTTAAATAGCGCGCTTTAATTTCTTCACTGGCATGTTTTGCCAGTGATAAACCTGCCCCAGCAGTTAATCCTGGGTATAATGAGAATGAGATATCAGCCGAACACAGCATTTCCTCATGTAACGAGGTGATCACTTTCGGCATCCCCATGCCGCCATAACTAGTATCGCCTCCTAATGCAGTCCAACCACCTTCAACGTAGGTATCAAAAGCAGCTTTATAGCCTGGAGCCGTAGTAACTGTGCCATTTTGAAAACTCACGCCAGTTTCATCTCCCTCACGCGATAATGGAGCAATGACTTGTTCAGCTATTTTTGCACACTCAAGTAAAATAGCTTGGGAAGTTTCTTTATCAACGTGCTCTGCGAGTTTTGGCATTGTTTGCCATAACTGGTCATTATTAAAAACATCATAAAGCAAGAAATTCATATCTTTTATAGGTGCTTGATAATCAGCCATGTGTCAACCTTAATTCAAATAATTAAACATACATTTAAAACGCTTGTTTGAATATAACTCAACTACACTAAATGTAAAGGTTAAAAATGTAAATTACTTGTCCTTACGCTTTAGGTTGAATAAAGTAAGCGATGTCTCCTGATAGCAAATTTAATGAGTTCATTGAAAATTATGTTTAAAAACAATCACCATTATTTTTTCATCGCTGTATTTTCATTATTTATATTTATCATCATTGCGAGTCTTATTTTTAGTAAAACTTCATCTGCGGAACAGTTGCAGTTTTTAAAAACACAAAAGGATGAGCAGTATCAATTTAGTTATCAGTGGCTTGATCATCAAAAAAACTTACAGTCGCTGAGCTTTTCCTTACCACAAAAAGCTATTTTTAACCGATATCGAAACTTTGCTATTTACCAACCACGGTTAGCTCAAGAGTATGTCAACAAGTCACTGAACAAACACTTTAAGAAAACGCCTATACAAGGTATTCGAGTCGCTTTTGAAGAAGATAATGGCTATTTACAAGTGAGCATTAAAGGAGAAAACCAAGCATTAATTGAACAGGCTTCCCAGCAAATTAATGTCCTTAGAAGCGAGTTTGTAGAGGAATATTTGGCACAAAAATATTATCACCACTTTCGCACACCAGAGCAAGAGGTTGCGATCAAACCAGATCACGGCAGAATTGCTAACGAATCAGTTAACGATCTAAAAACACTTAAAGCACTCATTTTAGAACAGTCGTCAATAAAAAATATTCGTAAAGTATCCAATTACGTTTTAAGTTTTATTCAAAATATTCCGTACTCAACTCTCGAATCGAGAGTCACTTCATCTGGAGCGGGTTTTAGTCCCCCATTAAAACTACTCTGGGAGAATCAAGGGGATTGTGACAGTAAAGTAACTCTTACGGCGACATTATTAAGAGTGCTGATGCCGCGTATTAAAATGGCAATGGTTTATATCGATAATCATGCGCTTATAGGTATCAATGTCAGACCAAAAGCAGATGATATTACTGTGATTGATAATGGGATAACGTATGTATTAGCAGAGCCAACTGGGCCTGCACTTTTTGCATTGGGGAAAATAGCCGAAGAGTCTGAACAAGCTATTTATAGTGGACATTATTCGCTAGAAACTTTTCACGCCAAAAGAAAAAGTCGGTCATTAACTAATAATGAGGAAGAAAACACAAGTGATGATGAAGATGCAAGTGATGAATTTACAGAGGAAACCAACAATGCTGATGATCCCCCCTCTTAAACGTGGCTATAAAATTAGTTTTCTCACGCGAAACTTTCTCCCTTTCAGTTTGCCATTCCTGATCGTTTGTAAAGCGAGTTCTGCAAGCTCACTTTGCACGGCAACATAGGCAGATATTGCAGAGATTTGTATTTTACCAATTTGATCTCCTCTAATCGCTTTACTTGCAGTTAATGCACCCAAAATATCACCAGGTCTCAATTTTTGTTTTTTTCCGCCATCTATATGCAATGTCACCATTTTGGCTACACCAATTGCAGGATTATTGATCACCAAATCTGATAAATTTTCTGTAGTAATTGAAATGTCCAAATACTCTTCTAGCTTGATCATTTTATGAGCTTCTTTGTGACTCACTAAAGTACAAGCGATACCTTTACTACCGGCTCGGCCTGTGCGACCAATTCGGTGTACATGAATTTCAGGATCATGAGCCAGTTGATAATTGATCACCATATCTAAGTTATCAACATCCAGACCTCGCGCTGCCACATCGGTAGCCACGAGTACATGAACACTTTTATTAGCAAAACAAATAAGTGTTTGGTCGCGATCACGCTGCTCTAAATCACCATTTAATGCCGCACAACTAAAACCTGCGTTTTTCAATGTGTCATTGAGTGCTTGTGTTTCAATTTTAGTATTACAAAATACAACTGCAGACTCAGGCTGGTGAGCCATTAAGAGTTGTTTTACCGCGTCTGCTCTTTGCTCGTTATCATCTACCTGAAAAAAATGCTGTGTGATAGTGGAATGATCGTGACTCGACTCCACTTTCACCATTAACGGATCTTTCATTATATGTTCGGTGATAGGTTTTATTTGTTTAGGAAAAGTGGCACTAAATAGCAGGTTTTGTCGCTTAGCAGGACACAGAGAAAAAATCAATTCAAGTGCATCCTCAAATCCCATTTCTAACATGCGATCGGCTTCATCCAATACTAAAGTATTCAATTCATCTAAATTTAAACGCCCCTTTCGTAAATGATCTTCAATACGCCCAGGTGTGCCAACAATAATATGAGCACCATGCTCTAATGAACCAATTTGTGGGCCTGTTGGACTACCCCCACATAACGTCAGTACTTTAATGTTATGAATAGAACGTGCAAGTTTTCTAATTTCTTTAGCAACTTGGTCAGCTAATTCTCGTGTTGGGCATAATACCATTGCTTGCACACGAAAACGCTTTACATTGAGATGATGTAATAGTCCTAAACCAAAGGCAGCGGTTTTTCCTGAGCCTGTTTTTCCTTGTGCAATGACATCACGTCCAGAAATAATTGCCGGTAAACTTTGTGCCTGAATAGGCGTCATTTCTTGATAACCTAAAGAAGCAATGTTTTCAATAAGTTCAGGGGAGAGTGCTGTACTAGCAAAGTCGAGATCAGCCAAAATTAATCATCTATCAATAAAATAAGATGCTAAGTATAACAAGGAGTCGCTGATCTAAACCAGAAATCTCTTCTTAAGATGGATAATCTGTAAAATAATAATGAAAAATTATAGGGTTAAAAAATATTAGGATGTGCGCATACCCACTTTTACTTTTGCTTTAGAGCTAATATTTAAATGGGGAAGCTATGCTTGATATACCCTTAGTACAACACAGCATTTCATTAAGCGCCAAAATAACTACCTTTATGACAACAGACTATCAAGTGCACATGAAACAGCGGCTAAGCTAAGTATTGACTCATTTCATAAGCAGGCATCGGCTTATAAAAATAATAACCTTGACCATACATACAATCCATTCGGGTCAATAATTCAGCATCGGCAATATTTTCAATACCTTCCCCAACGGTCGCCATCTGTAAATTTGTTGCTAAGTCGACAATGGTTTTAATGATGGCTTGGTGATTATTATGCTCATGGACATTATTTATAAAAGAGCGATCTATTTTTAATACGTCAATTGGGAAACGATGCAGATAGCTTAAACTTGAATAGCCGGTACCAAAATCATCTAATAAGATTTTCACCCCCATTGTTTTCAATGATTTCATATTATCAAGCACAATATCACTATTTTCTAATAAAGCCCGCTCAGTTAATTCAAGACGTAAGTGGCGAGCTTTAATACCAACACGCTTAATAATGTCGGCAATATCACTAGGTAAGCTGGGGTTAAAAAAATGATTACAATAAAGGTTGCAGCTAACGTATAAGTCATCACGATTAAATTCAACATGCCAGTTTTTTAATTGTCGGCATGACTTTTCTAAAATCTGAAAATCGATATCCATTACTAGGTTGGTTTCTTCAGCCAGTGGAATGAAATCGTTCGGATAAACAAAGCCTCGTTCTTCGCTTCTCCACCTTGCCAAAGCCTCAAAGCCTACAATTTCATGATCAGTTAACCGAACAATAGGTTGAAAAAAAGGTGAAAACTCTTTCTTTTTGATACCTTCACGAATATCCGCTTCAAGTAATAAGGCGTTTTGCACTCTTTTATGCATGCTTGAGTCAAACACCTCATAACGACCTTTCCCCATATCTTTAGCGTGATACATAGCCGTATCGGCATCGCGTAACATTATTTCAGCACTTTCATAGCGAACATCATTAAACAAAACACCAATACTCGTGCCAATAAATACGGGTTGATTGAGAATTTGAAATGGCGTTGATAATAGTTTGGTGATGCGTTGAGCGACATCATGAGCTTCTTGTTTACTTTCAAGATCTTCAATTAAAATAACAAATTCATCTCCCCCTAACCGCGCTACAGTATCTTTATTTCTGACCGTATCGGAAAGGCCTTCTGCTATTTCTTTTAATAACATATCGCCAGCATGATGCCCTAGACTATCATTAACCACTTTAAAGCGATCTAAGTCTAAAAACAGTACGGCAAATTGGAAATCGGGTTTGCGTTTATTACAGGCAATAGCATGGTTAAGTAAATCAAGAAAAACAGTTCGATTGGCTAAGCCAGTTAAACTATCATGCGAAGCAGTATATTTAAGTTGCTGCTCCATCATTTTACGTTGTTTAATTTCATCTTCTAACTCAGCGGTTCGCAACCTAACTTGTTGCTCTAATAATTCCTGAGTTTGACGCTCAAATTGTGCAAGCTCACGGCGCTTAATCGCTGTAGATACATGTTGAGAAACAAAGTTTAGCAGTTCACCATCTTGTTCAGAAAAAACAATATTCTGTTGATAGCTTTGAATCACCATAGCGCCGATGACTTCTTCAGACTGAATTAAGGGGACGCCTAACCAAGATTTTGTTTTCTTTCGCGGCTTGGTTGTTTTACCTTGCTGATAAAGCGCCAGCATTTCGTCATAATTGAGTAAAACAGTTTTTCCCTCATTAATGAGTAATTCAGTGTAGCCATTAGACATGGGGCGTGTCTTAAATTTACGAGCAATATCTTCCTCATCTTGCTCTGAATAGTAGACAAAGGATAAAGAATTGTTGACTTTATTAAGTTTAGCAATATAAAAATTTTCCGCATTTATCAACTGACCTACAATGTTATGTACCATGTAATAAAACTTGTCGATATCAATTGAGGCGTCATTAGTTAGCTCTGAAATACGAAACAATGACTCTTGCAATAACTCAGACTTTTCACGCTCTCGGATCTGTCGCATGAGTTCTCTAGTTCTCGCATCTACGGCTTTTTGTAAGCGTTCTCTGTCTTGTAATCGCTCCATGGCAGTAACAATATGCTGACCAGTAAAGGTTAACATTTCTAAATCATGTTCTTGATAAATAGTTGACGTGGTATAACTTTGCACGGCCATTACACCAATAACAAAGCCACCACTAATTAATGGAACGCCTAACCAATCAGTTCCTCTTGTGCCGAACTTTTTTATGGTTCCACTGCGATAAAGTTCATCCATAATATCGCTAGTGGCTAATAAGGGTTTTCCTGTCTCAATAACATAATGAGTTAATGAACCTGCAAATTCTTGATAATCAACAGTTCCCGGAGAAAAATTATCTTTCTCATCGACATGATAAACAAAATCTACCGTTGATAATGTTTGATCATATAAAACGATATAGAAATTTTCTGCATTCATGATCGATGCAATGGATTGATGTACCTGATGATAAAAAGTGTTTAAATCCGCGCAATCATTAGAGAGTTGATTGAGGGTGAACAGCGCAGTATAACGGTCTTGCAATTTACGATAGTTACCGAGCAATAGCACAGATTCTTTTGCTAAGTCACTTTCTTCTTTGGATATTAGCTTCACATCCTTAGTTAGTTTATCTGTCATACCACCGTTAACACACTATTAATTTAAGAGAACATCATCACCGATGATTAAAAAAACTAGCACCTAGCCGTTTTGATTGACAATAATACTACTGCTTTTTTACTTCAACAATTGATTTATTCAATTTATCCATACTCTTTTTATTACCACAAATAGCCGATTGGTGGTCATCTCGATAGTATCGGATATCAATACAATCTTGCTGATACCTTCGCTCAAGCTCAGTTCTAATTAATGGCTGGCCTTTAGCCTGCGTGATCTTTCGCTGTAATAATTGACACTCTTGAATTTGTTCTGAAGCCAAGGTGACATCTTCACAAGCCGTTTCTTGGGTAGCACAAGATGAAAGGATAAAAACAGTAAAAAGGGCACTGAACACAGAAAATCTCATATTAATTCATTCACTTGATAAAAAATACATACGGCAATTATAGCTAGCGATCGTCTTAGGAGATAGTTTTTAGTTTAATAAAACACTTTTACGTTAACTTGAGTGGGTTTTTAATGAAAATCATAAGATTGGGGAAGTTATCTTTCCTCAGTTTAAAGCCAACAAAGAATAACTCTATCACTATAAAATATGGCTACTTTTATCAGTTCAGGTAAAACATTTAAATTTTCAGATATTTTTAATGATCACAACTATGATTAACGTTACCATAGCGCCCTTTTTTTTAAGGTTGTTTTTTACCTTATATTGATCAGCTAAATTCGTAAAATACTTTGGAGTTTTAAATGTCATTTCACCCCGGTCAACGTTGGATTAGTGATGGAGAATCAGATCAAGGATTAGGCACAGTAACAAGTGTTGAAAATAGGTTTGTAACCGTCATGTTTACCGCTACTGGTGACATCAGAAAGTATGCAATAGCCAATGCCCCGTTAACGCGCGTCATTTTCAATCAAGGGGATGTCATCCCAAGCCATGAAGGCTGGAAACTTCACGTTGACTCTATCACTGAAAATGCCGGAATAATCTCCTATATTGGCTTACGTCAAGATACCGGCGAACAAGTCGAATTAAAAGAAGTGATGATAGACCACTTTATTAAATTCAATAAACCTCACGATCGATTGTTAAATGGTCAGGTTGATCGCCTCGATTGGTTCCGTTTACGTAAAGACTGTTTACATCATCAATTTACCCAACAACAATCTGAACTTACCGGGTTAACCGGTGGACGAGTTAGCTTAATTCCCCATCAACTTTATATTGCCGAAGAAGTTGGCAGTCGTTTTGCCCCAAGAGTTTTATTAGCAGATGAAGTAGGTTTAGGTAAAACAATTGAAGCGGGTTTAATCATCCATCAACAACTCGTTACTGGCCGTGCCCAGCGAATATTAATCATTGTGCCGGAGTCATTAATGCACCAGTGGTTAGTAGAAATGCTGCGCCGTTTTAATTTACGATTTAGTATTTTTGACGAAAGCCGTTGCCAAGAAATTGCTAACTCAGGAGAAGAAGGTGAAGAAGTTAATCCTTTTAGTTCAGAACAATTAGTTCTAGTTAACTTAAACTTTATTACCGACAATCCAGAATGGTATGAATCACTTATCGCCGAAGACTGGGATTTAATGGTCGTCGATGAAGCCCATCATCTCAATTGGCAAGTGAATAAAGCAAGTACTGAGTATTTGTGTGTTGAACAATTAGCCCAAACAATTCCTGGGGTTTTATTGTTAACCGCAACACCTGATCAACTCGGTCATGAAAGTCACTTTGCACGATTAAGATTATTAGATCCTGACCGATTTTTTGATTATGAGGCCTTTATTGAAGAAGAAAAGCACTATACCGAAGTCGCTGATGCTGCCAATGCCCTGGTCGCTAAAGAAGCGCTGAATGATGAACAAATCAAAACCTTACAATTCTTACTAAAAGAAAGTGATATTAGTGAACAACTTGCACAAATAAATCAAGCGCAAAACGAACAGGCACAAGACAATGTTAGACAATCAATTCTCGAGCAATTATTAGACCGACATGGCACTGGACGTATTCTTTTTAGAAACAGTAGAAATACCATTAAAGGCTTCCCTGAAAGAAAACTCAATGCCGTACCGTTAACTCTTCCAGAACAATACCAAGAAACGATTGAAGACTTTTTGTTAAGCGACAACATCGAACAACTTAAGTTATCTAAACAATCTCGTTATATCGCTACACCAGAGATGTTATATGGCTTAAATGGCTTAGAAAATTGGTATGATTTTGACCCTCGTGTTGAGCATTTGATCCAATTATTGGATTCACTTAAAAAAGAGAAAGTGCTTGTTATTTGTGCCCATGCTCAAACGGCAATGGAGTTAGAAACCGCATTAAGAGTAAAAGAAGGTATTCGCGCAGCAGTTTTTCATGAAGGACTCAGCATATTTGAACGTGATCGTGCAGCGGCCTACTTTGCTCAAGATGAAGATAGCGCTCAAGTATTATTATGCTCTGAAATAGGGAGCGAAGGACGAAACTTTCAATTTGCTCACCACCTAGTGTTATTTGATTTACCGACTAACCCTGACTTATTAGAGCAACGAATTGGCCGTCTAGACCGAATTGGTCAGACGCAAACCATCCAGTTACATGTTCCTTATTTTGAACATTCCGCTCAAGCTATTTTATTTCAATGGTACCAACAAGGGTTAAATGCATTTGAGCATACTTGTATTACCGGCCGAGCCGTTTATGAGGAATTTTCAGAGCAGTTAACTCAATTAACTTTATCGGCCTCAGCATTAGACAAAGATATTGCGTCATTGATAACAATGAGTCATTCGAAACATTTGCAGCTCAAGTCGGAGCTTGAATCTGGCCGCGATAAATTACTCGAATTAAACTCTTCTGGGCAAGGCAAAGCAGAAAAACTAGTCGATAAAATCATTCATCAAGACAGCCAAATACACCTTCCACAGTTTATGTTTCAAGTGCTTGATGTTTTTGGTATTGCTCAAGATGACAAATCAGATAATGCCATTGCTCTACAGCCGACGGAACATATGCTTTCTGGCAATTTCCCTTGTTTGCCTGACGATGGTACCACTATCACTTTTCACCGAGACACTGCATTAGCGTGTGAAGATTATCACTTGTTAACCTGGGATCACCCTATGGTCACTGGTGCCATGGATTTAGTGCTTTCAGATGAAATAGGCAATTCAAGTATTGGCCTATTAAAAAACCCCGCATTACCCGCAGGCACTTTTTTCTTAGAGTGTATTTTTACAATCGAAGCGATAGCGCCAAGCGAGTTGCAACTTAATCGTTATTTGCCAGTGACACCGATACGTGTGTTAGTTGATAAAAACGGTAATGATCTCGCGGATAAAGTCAGTGAAGCTATTTTAGATCAGCAACTTTCTCCGGTAAAAAAACAAGTTTCCTTACAACTGGTTAAAGCGTTAAAAGATCAAGTAAGCCCATTAGTGGTTAAAGCAGAAAGCCATGCCGAAAAGCAAGTACTGGCAATACAAGAGAAAGCAAACACAACCATGCAAGAAAAGCTTGAACAAGAATTTCAACGGTTGACCGCCTTAAAGGCCATTAATCCGAGTGTTCGCCAGGAAGAGTTAGATTTTATTAAATTGCAAAAACATGAGTTAGCCAACTATATCAATAAAGCTCAACTAAAATTTGAAGCCGTTCGATTAGTGGTGGTTAGTAATTAAACATTAACTGTTGAGATACTATTTTGGCTGCAAATCCAGACTTTATATATCGCCCACCGATGTCTCCCTACCTTGATATTGTTTATCAAGATGACGAGATAGTGGTATTAAATAAACCAAGTGGTTTATTAACTGTACCTGGGCGTTTAGTCGAGCACAAAGACTGTTTGCAAAATCGCGTACAAAAAGTATTACCAACGGGAACTATAGTTCACCGATTAGATATGGCGACATCAGGTATTTTACTGATGGCCTTAAATAAGGCCTCACATGTTGATATCAGTCGCCAATTTGAAAAACGTCAAACTGAAAAGTCCTATATTGCCAGAGTTTACGGGCGACTTGAACATCAATCTGGTTCAATTGATCAACCATTAATTTGCGATTGGCCTAATCGCCCCAAACAAAAAGTTGATCATGAGAATGGGAAAAAATCATTAACACACTATCAAGTCATTTCTTATCAGGACAACAGCACCTTAGTTGAATTAACCCCAGTAACAGGACGTTCTCACCAACTAAGAGTGCATATGCTCTCTTTAGGACACCCGATTTTAGGCGATCGACTTTATGCACACGAGCAAGCACTAACAACTAGCCCACGCTTACAACTACACGCTCAATGGCTGAAAATCTCGCACCCTGTAACTCAACAAACGTTAACTTTTACAGCAAAGTGCCCGTTTAACTAAATAACGCTTTATATCATGATTTAAAAGATGATTCTTCAACATATAAGGCTGCAAACTTGGCGGTAAATAAGTAGGTTTGGGTTGAATTTTATGACAAAAAAGAATGTAATGAAGAAAATGGGGAGTTGGTCGATAACAAGACATTGTTAGTAATAATTTTCGAGGATATTTGTGACACGTAACCACTTAGTTTTTTTCAGTTTGATAATACTTTTCTTGTCTATTGTCGGCAGTGAAGCATTAGCTGCCCCGCAAGAGAATACGGATCCAAAGGCATCAGCAGAAACACAAGATAAGGATAAAAACAAAAAGAGTAGCGCTGACGAAACTGTCTCGGAAAAAAACAATGATGAAAACGCCGATAATTCCTCAAATAGCCCACGTATAAAGTCTCGTAGAGAGCTTAAAATTATTGCTCCAACCAATGCCTTTAAAAACAAAGAAAGTGATCTAAAGCATTATTTACCAGAAAAAATTATTCACCCCTTATTGGTTGGGCCTGAAGATCATATTACCCTTATCAACACCAATAATACCGAAAACAATAAAGGGATCATGGTGCTATTACCTGATTGGCAACAAACGGCGGCGAGCCCAAAAGCGCTGAATGCTTTAAGAAAAGTGCTACCAGATCAAGGCTGGACAACCATCAGTGTCTTACCACCAAATAAACCTCTTAACTACCCTTCTCAAATGATTGATAAAAAGCAGAGAGAGGAAGAAAATAAAACCTCACTCGAAGAATATCAGCAAAAATTAGCCAAAATTTTAACTGCAGTAACCGAAAAAGCCAAAACGTTCCCGGGGATCATAGTGGTCGTAGCTGAAGGTCATAATGCGGCGCTTTTATTTAATATTTACCAACAAGAGCTATCAGAGCTGCCAACCGCTTTAGTGATATTAAGTGCGCATTTAAATGATGATTTAGCGAACTTATCATCGGCAACCAGTCTGTCACAACTTGAATTACCGGTATTAGATTTACATTTATCAGCTGACAATTACCTCGTCAGTAAAAATATTAAATTACGAAAAAAACTCGTTAATAAAGAATTGAAGTCAAATTTTAGGCAAAAGAAAATTTATAATATTCAAACCAGTTATTACCCAAAAGATTCACTCATCAAAGAAATTAATGGCTGGCTTAAATTTATCGGCTGGTAAAAAACCTTAATTCAGCAAAGTTAATATCAACCTGAGTCAATCCAACATTTAGTCCCTTTAGGTGTGACCTATGGAGCGAATCATTTGATAAAAAGAGATACCATTAATAACGGTTACCACTTATTCACCACTGCCCTTTTATCTCTAGAAGCGGAAACACAGATCGTATAAATAAAAACAAAAACATGCCTAAAAATTAAACATGTGACACTCGTTATCATTTTCTATTTGAATTAATCATTTCATAGGCGGCTTGAATATCTTGCGTTTTCTGCTTAGCTACTTCCATCATTTCGGGTGGTAAACCTTTAGCAACTAGTTTGTCAGGATGATGCTGCGCCATTAATTTACGGTAGGCTTTTTTAATGTCTTTTTCAGAACTCGATTTATCAACACCTAGCAACTTGTAGGCATTTTCTAACTGTAGTTGGCTTGTTACGCCCGAACTATTTTGTTGATGAAAATGAGCACCCGCAATAATCATTTCTAACAGCTGATCGAGTTGATGAGATGAAAAACCTAGAATTTTTGCAATGCGATGTAACGCTTCTCTTTCAGCATTATCTAATTCGCCATCGGCAAAGGCTACTTGTATTTGAATTTCAAGAAAAAGTAACAGTAGGTCTTGTCTATTAGCACAGCTCTTCTTAAACGTTTTCAGGTGTTGCTCTAATGGAAAACCTGCCATTTTCCCTTCACGAAAAGCATCTTGCGCTTGTTGCTTCATCTCGCTGTTTAAGCCTAACTTTGACATGTAGGCACTGGCAAAAGCAATCTCATGTTGTGATACTTGTCCATTGGCCTTAGCAATGAACCCCATTGCGGCAAAAGTGCTATAGAAAAAATTAGCCTGTCTACTTTCATCTGACTGTTGAGCTAAACCATCAAAATCAAAGCCACTACCTTGATCAAAGCGGTGCCCTAGCCATAAGCCTAATAAAGCACCAAAAATATTTTTACTCAGCATAAAACCAAATAAAAAACCAAATACTTTTCCCCATATTTTCATCTAACTATGTACCCTGTAATTGTTCATTTAATTGGGCTAAGCGTTCAGGTGTGCCAACATCGGTCCATAGCCCTTCTAATAATTCACCTGAAATATCTTGTTTTTCTATTGCCGCTTTTAATATTGGTGCTAATGCCATCACTTTTTTATTTAAATAGCCGTTGAAGATTGACGGCCGATACAAACCTAAACCGCTAAAGGTATAGGTTTGCGGATCTGATTGATTTGCGTTTATATTGTTAACCTGACCATTTGATAAGCAAAAATCCCCAGTAACATTATGCTCAGGATTTTTAACTAACCACAAATGAGCTGATAAATTTTCATGCAATTGAGGTAAACAAGAAAAGTCATACTCTATATAAATATCCCCGTTAACAACTAAAAAGGGCTCATCTTTATTGGTTAATTTTGGTAACGCCTGCATGATGCCACCTGCCGTTTCTAATGCGCCATTATTTTCCCAACTGTAGTGAATATTCACACCAAACTTTTCACCCTGTTGCAAATAATTAGCAATATGCTCACCTAACCATGCCACATTAATAACGATATCTTTTACCCCAATATTGGCAAGTTTTCTTATGTGATATTCAATTAAAGGAACACCGGCTACTTTTAATAAGGGTTTGGGGCAATGATCGGTTAATGGTCGCATTCTTTCGCCGCGTCCAGCGGCTAAAATCATTGCCTTCATGGTGTTACTTCTTTCATTTTTATGGTTAATTTAGGAATGACTGTATCTTTAACAAAGTCATGCAGAAAAGTCAGTTCAGGGTAGGCTGCACTGTTCTCAACAATATAAGACAAGGTTAAAGGGATATCAGCGAGGTAACCTGATTTAGCATCACGATGATAAAGACGCGCAAATATACCGCTTGCTTTGATATGCCTTTGTATTCCCATCAGATCAAACCACTTTATCCATTGCGTAAGAGGGTAGGATTCAAACATGCCACTGGCACGAATTAATTCAATAAAGTGTTCAAATAAAGGTAATACTTGTTCGCTAGGCCATTTGACATAGCAATCACGTAGCAAAGATACTATGTCGTAAGTGACAGGACCAACAACCGCATCTTGAAAGTCAATCACAGCTAATTCATTGTCATTTAACATTAAATTACGACTATGAAAATCTCGATGCATAACCGCTTGAGGTTGTTCCAGTGCACTTTCAGTCAATATTTTATAACAAGCTTGTAATTTTATTTGCTCCTGCTCGGTTAAAATAATATTCAAGTGTTTAATTAACAGCCATTCATCAAATATGGCTAACTCAAGCATTGAAAATTCTTGGTCGTAAATAGGCAAATTATCTTGAGGTAGTTTCAGCACTTTAGGTAATAGTGAAATCGCCTGTTGGTAATAGTTCTGCATATTCTGTTCATTAAGCTGCGTTGATAATTCTTCACATCCTAGATCACTCAAACACATGAATCCTTGTTCAGGCGCATAAGCAAGTACCTCAGGCACATTGATTCCCGCGTTTTTGAGTTGCTGTTGCATGTAAATAAAAGCGGCGTTATTGCATTTATCTACAGGCGAATCAACGGCAATAACTGATTGATTATTAATAATTAAACGAAAATAACGTCTAAAACCTGCATCACCATTTAACGGCGACAACTGGCATTGTGCTAATGAAAATTGTGCGATTAACCAATTAGATAATTGTAATTGTCTTAAATCTTCCAAAAAAACTCACCTTTAAATACTCATAGTCAACAATATAACCAATTAGCAAGGCAATGAAAATTGCTATATTATTAACGCGTTTAACGTTAAAATGTCTTTTGATATGCGCGCCGCGTGAAATGAATTCTACTTTTCGGACCCTTGATGCTCTTTTTCCGTACAATTTTATTGTTTTTTATTAGCTACCTGATAATAAATAACGCTTCCGCCCAAGAGCCTTCTACTGAAAACAGCAGTAGTGTCAGTTGCCCGCTTCGAGTTTACCCTCGTATAAACAGCCCAGATAAAAACACACTAGATTATAATGCCCTTAATATTTTATCAAAAAAATCCATGATAAAACAAAATCAGTTAGCAAAATTTTCTGGTGGAGTGACATTAATTAATCAAGATCATGCTATCAATGCTGATATTTTAGAAATTAATCGCAATACCGCTTTCATAAATGCTCAAGGAAATATTCACTTTCAAAATCCTAGTGTTGATATTTTCGCCTCGCAGCTAAAAGCCAGTAAAGCACTTCAGGCAACAATTTTATCTGATTCTTCTTATCAATTAATGAATAACCCTGGCCACGGTAGCGCTAAAGATATTTCAATTAATGCACAAGGGACAATGTCTTTGCTCGACTCAAGCTTCACCACTTGTTATGGCGACATTCCCGATTGGCAACTGCAAGCGAGTGAAATAACGATTTCGGCAACAGAGAATATTGGTGAGGCTTATAATGTACGCTTTAAGCTTTTTGATATACCTGTATTGTATATCCCCTACTTTTCATTTCCAATTACCAATGAACGCAAGTCTGGATTTTTATACCCTAAAATTAGCACAACGACTCGGTCTGGCTTTCAGATAGAGACACCTTATTATTGGAATATCGCCCCAAATATGGATGCGACCATTACCCCTAGGTATATGTCAAAAAGAGGGACGCAATTATTGACTGAGTTCCGTTATCTTTCAGGGTTACAAAATGGGGCTGTTAATATTGAGTATTTGTATAAAGATATTGAATTAAAAGCGAATGATGACCCACGATATTTAGCACGATTTCAACATACAGGCTCCTTTTCTGATAACTTTCGTGCTTATATTGATTACACCACAATGAGCGATGATAACTACCTTATCGATATAAAAAGTGACCAATATCGTTCTAACGATGCCTATTTATATCAAGTAGGTGAACTCGCTTTTTTCGAGCAACAATGGCAAGCGAAGATACTTTTCCAAGATTTCGAAGTGTTGGGTGATCATAAAACAAGCTATAAAACCATCCCTCAAATTGAAATAAACAGCTTTAATCGACTCCCTTTTTTCAATGGCCAATTCGATATTTATTCTGAAATCACCCGTTTTAAAACAGCCAATAGAAACTTGCCAGAAGCAGACCGATATCACATTGAAGCTGGAGTTATGTTTCCTGTTTCAAAACCGGCTTGGTTTTTTAACTCCGAATTTAAATTATTACAAACCCAATATCACCAAACGAGAATTTCA
This sequence comes from Colwelliaceae bacterium 6441, assembly GCA_040779345.1. Lineage (GTDB taxonomy): Bacteria > Pseudomonadota > Gammaproteobacteria > Enterobacterales > Alteromonadaceae > Thalassotalea_H. Next base: position 345,971 of record JBFONU010000003.1, read on the forward strand.
CAAAATAATAAGCTAGAAGAAAATGTTAGCAGGACATTACCTAAAGTACGTTTTCATGGCGGAATGAACTTTGATAGAGATATGCTTTTATTTGATAATGGCTTTACGCAAACATTAGAGCCTCAAATTCAATACCTGTTCATTCCAGATGAAGATCAATCTGCGATAGGTGTCTATGACACCACAACTCTTCAAGATGATTATAATGGTTTATTTAGAGATAAACGTTTTAGCGGACTTGATAGAATAGCCAAAGCCAATCAATATTCATGGGGGGTTACCAGTCGAATATTAAGCCCTGACAGCGCTGAAGTATTTCGTTTAAGTCTTGGTCGTATTGTCTATTTAAATAATAGTAATATTGCTGCTGATGACGAACAAGGCATTTCAGCGGATGAGTCGGCGTTGGCGAGCGAAGTGTTTATGCAACTGAGTAGAAATTGGCAATTTAGTAGCAATATTCAATATAATACTCAAGATAACATCACCAACAATAGCCAAAGCACCTTAGATTATCTGTTTGAAAATAAAAACACTATTCAATTGAACCATCGCTATAGTCGCAATGTCTCAGGTACTAGCATAGAGCAAGTATCCGTACTTGCGAGTGTAGCAATCAATACCAATTGGCAATTTGTTGGTCGCTTTTCACAAGATTTACAAAATAAACGCAGCATTGAAAGCTATGCAGGGTTACAGTATGAGAGTTGCTGCTGGGCAATTCGTTTCGCTTATCATCGACATATCAACTCAAATTTGGATGAACAAAACGTTATTAATGAAAACCGCGATGAATTTGATAGAGGATTTATGTTAGAGTTTATCCTTAAAGGATTAGGTGGTGATCAAACGACGATAAATACCAGTGACATGTTTAATGCCAGTATTTTTGGTTATAAACGCCCTTATTTTCTCAACAATTAGACAAAGAAATAATAATCACATGAAAACCTTATTAAAAATGTTAACCGTCGCGATTACCGCGTTATGTATCAATACATTAAGTTATGCTGAAGAAGTAGAGCTTGACCGAGTGGCTGCCATTGTCAATACTGGCGTGGTTTTAGAGTCTGAAGTGAACGACTTAATTAAAACTATCAAACAGCAAGCCGTCAAAAACAATCAAAGTTTACCTCGCGATCAAGCATTACGTATTCAGGTAATGGATAAACTAATTGATGATAGTTTAGTAATGGAAATAGGCGATCGCATGGGCATTCAAGTCAGTGATGCACAACTTGATGAAACGCTTAGTAATATGGCAAAAGGCAATAACTTAACGCTTGAAGAATTTCGTCAGACAATCGTTGACGATAACTTAAGTTATGAGAAATATCGTGAGAACGTTCGTAAGGAATTAGTTTCAGGAGAAGTTAGACGTAATAGTGTTCGCCGACGTATCTATATTTCCCCACAAGAAGTTAAGAACTTAATGGAGGTTATGAAAGAGCAAACCAATGATGATATTGAGTATCGCTTAGGTCACATATTAATCGAGTTTCCACCAGAGCCAAGCCAAGATGATATGAATGCTGCTAAAAAACGTGCGGAAAAGGTGATTGACCTATTAAATAGCGGTAGCGATTTTTCTCGCATCGCTATTGCCTCATCAGGTGGTGAAAACGCCCTTGAAGGTGGTGATTTAGGCTGGAAAGGTATTAATGAAATGCCCACTCTCTTCTCAGAAATAATTGACGGACAAGAAAAAGGGGCAGTATTAGGCCCAATCCGTACAGGCTTAGGTTTTAGTATTGTAAAATTAATGGATATTCGTGGCCGTCAGGTAGTAGAAGTTGAAGAAGTTAATTCAAGACATATCTTAATTATGCCATCAATCATTCTAAGTGAAGCGAAAGCCGAAGCAACATTAAAAGAGTTTAGAGAACAAATATTAGCAGGTGAAGCCGATTTTGCTGAACTGGCTAAAGAACACTCTCAAGATGGCACAGCAATAAGAGGTGGTGAATTAGGTTGGGCAGATCCCGCTACATACGATAAAGCTTTCTCTGCTACACTTGCCTCTTTAAAGATCAATGAAATTTCAAAACCTTTTCGTTCTTCATTTGGCTGGCATCTAGCAGAATTAACCGGTCGCCGCACTTTAGATGCAACCAAACAGATGAATGAAAACAAAGCCTATCAAATGTTATTTAAAAGAAAGTTTGGTATGGAAAGTGCTCGCTGGCTGAAAGAGCTACGTGATGAAGCATATATCGAAGTTATGGAACAGGGTTCAAAGTAATGGTAAGAAAAATTGCAATCACACCTGGTGAACCTGCGGGGATTGGACCAGATCTTGTTATTGCAATGGCACAACAAGAGTGGTCACAGCAATTGATTGTTGTAGCTTCTCCTGCGCTATTAAAAGAACGAGCCAAAGCCTTAGGAGTTACATTAGACTTTTACATTTATGATGATACGGCTAAGGCAACGCCTCATCAGGCGAATACCATAACAATCTTACCGATAGAATTAAATGTCGATTGCGTCGCTGGTGTGCTCGATCCCGCAAACGGTCATTATGTGCTGGAAACTCTGCGCATCGCCAGTGAGAAAAATATCAGTGGAGAGTTTGATGCCGTTGTAACTGGTCCAGTTCATAAAGGCTTGATTAATCAAGCAGGTATTGCCTTTAGCGGTCATACTGAGTTCTTTGCTCACCAAGCCAATTGCTCAGATGTGGTGATGATGTTAGCAACTGAAGGTTTACGTGTCGCTTTAGTGACAACACATATTCCTCTTCAGTATGTATCAAAAGCCATTACTCGTGAAAGGCTTCAAAAGGTCGCTAACATTCTTAATCAAGATTTGATCACTAAATTTGGTATTGCTAAACCTATCATTTATGTTTGTGGGATTAATCCTCATGCGGGGGAAGATGGTCATTTAGGACGCGAAGAAATCGAGACGATGAACCCCGCCCTAGAAGAGCTTCGCCAACAAGGCGTTAATGTAATAGGCCCACTGCCTGCCGATACGATTTTTCAGGAAAAATACCTTAACGAGGCAGACGCTATTTTAGCCATGTACCATGATCAAGGTTTACCCGTTCTAAAATATAAAGGGTTTGGCAACTCAGTGAATATCACTTTAGGCTTACCTTTTATTAGAACATCAGTTGATCACGGCACAGCGGTTGAATTAGCAGGCACAAATAAAGCTGATTCAGGTAGCTTTTATCAAGCAATCACAACAGCAATTACATTGGCAAATAATCAAGCTTAACTTTACCTGTAATTTAGAGAACACAATGAGCAAAAACTCACATTTAGGCCATCAAGCTAAAAAAAGGTTTGGACAAAACTTCCTTCATAATGATGCCATTATTAGTCAAATTGTTGATGCAATTAACCCAGAGCCAAATGAAAACTTAGTTGAAATAGGACCTGGTTTAGGGGCATTAACAGAGCCAGTGATAGAACGAGCAGGTGATATCTCGGTTGTAGAACTTGACCGTGACTTAGCTCACCGTCTTCGCCACCATCCTTTTATCGCAAAACATCTCACGATTTATGAACAAGATGCCTTAAAATTTGATTTTGCAAGTTTAAGCAAAGAAGACAAGCCACTAAGAATTTTTGGTAACTTACCATACAACATTTCTACGCCACTGATTTTTCACTTACTCACCTTTAAAGATAAAGTGAAAGACATGCATTTTATGCTACAAAAAGAAGTGGTTGAACGTATGGCAGCGGGACATAATTGCAAAGCTTTTGGCCGTTTATCAATCATGACTCAGTACCAATGCCAAGTTATGCCTGTGATGGAAATCGGCCCAGAAGCTTTTATGCCACCGCCTAAAGTAGACTCTGCGATTGTCCGCTTGATCCCTCATAAAACCATCAAGAATCCAGTCAAAGATATTAAAGCATTAAACCAAGTTTGTTTAACCGCATTTAATCAGCGAAGAAAAACGATTCGTAACAGTTTTAAAAAACTAATACCTGTTGAAGAACTGATAGCGTTAGGTTTAGATCCTACGGTTCGCCCAGAAAATTTAGCCCTTGATGATTACATCAAATTAGCAAATTATGTCACTGACAATCCTGTACTCGAAAAACAAGGTAGTAAATGACATGACACAGAAGTTAAGTGAAGCAATTTCTGTCCTTGTTAATACGGCGTATATTCCAGAGCATTCTAACAAATTAGAAAAACGCTTTGTTTTTAGTTATACCATCACTATTAACAATGATAGCGACAAAGCAGTGAAATTATTAACACGTTATTGGTTAATTACTGATGCTAATGAAGACACATCGACAGTTGCAGGAGAAGGTGTTATCGGTAAACAACCTGTAATACCTCCTGGAAAAAGTTTTCAATATACCAGTGGCTGCGTATTAAAAACACCTGTCGGTACCATGCAAGGACATTATCAAATGCTTGATGATTCAAATAAAAGCATTCAGGTAGAAATTCCGGTCTTTCGTTTGGCATTACCAAACATCTTAAATTAATTATGGCTATCTACTTTGTTGGTGATATTCAGGGGTGTTATCACGAATTAAGCGCACTACTTAAACAAGTAAACTTTACCCCTGCCAATGATCAATTATGGGTCGCAGGTGACATGGTTGCCCGAGGCCCAGACTCCTATAAAACACTGAAATACCTAATTTCTTTAGGTGATAGCGTTAAAGCGGTTTTAGGTAATCATGACCTTCACTTATTAGCTATTTACGCGGGCATAAAAAAAGCTAAAAAAAATGATTTACTCGATGAATTATTAGCATCACCTGATGCAGATAAACTGATGAATTGGCTCACTAAACAACCCTTACTAAGAAAGCTGCCCAATGAAAATGTGTATATGTCACATGCTGGACTATCCCCACAATGGACAATCTCCGAGGCGATAAAAGCGGCAAATTTCGCTCAAGGAAAATTATCTTCATCAAAAAGAACTAAGTGGTTAGCAAAAATGTATGGCGAAACCCCCTGTGATTGGCATAGCGCTAAAACGAAAACAGAAAAGTTTCGCTACACTATCAACGCATTGACTCGCATGAGGTACTGCCTACCAGACGGTCAATTAGAATTTTCCTGCAAGGAGCCCCCCAGCAATGTTTCATCAAACTTTAAGCCATGGTTTGATTTAGCAAAAAAACAGCTTCATCAATCGCATTGGATTTTTGGTCACTGGGCTTCATTAATGGGTAAGGTACCAGCAAAAAATCTTTATGCCCTTGATACAGGCTGTGTTTGGGGAGGGCATCTGACATTATTACGCTGGCATGATAGGACACTATTTATTGAAAAATCACATAAAACTTGACTAAAATCATTCATCTATAGATGAAAATCACTGTAAGCTTGTTATACTAACATTTACTTAAGAAATTTATGTTAATGCCGTTAAAGGCATTACCGATAAAAATAACACTAATATTTCTTAACAACACCCTAACCCTTAACAAATGGTGAAGTAAATGAACTTAACTGTTGCACACAAAATAATTGGTGGCTTTGCCATTATTTCTCTTCTGCTGATTATTACCAGCCTATTCTCGTTAAATAACTTAAATAAAATCCATACCGCCACATTAACACAAAGTGAACTTGCCATACCGACGCTAAGCGGCAGTACAGATTTAGCTAATGAGTTAACAAAAATAGGTAACCTCACCTTAAGAGCCTATTACCAAAAAGAGCTTTTACCTTTATCAGCTAATTTGAATAGCTATAAAGAATTAAACTCAAGCTTTTCTCAAAATTTAAAAAGCTTAAAAATCACTGTACAGGGAGAGCAAAACCTCTTAAGGAATTTATCCAAAGTAGATAGCGTATACTCTGCATTGCAAAGTGATATCAATGCAGTGTTCGATAACAGAAAAGTGAGTATCGAGCAGTTAGCTCTGTTAAGAGGAAATGTCGATATTTTAGAAGAAAAAGCCGATGATACTGCCACATTAATGCTAGATTTAGCCGATCATGACTTAGCGGATACTAAACTACAAAGAGCAGTAGAACTAGGTGAGCAATTGGAAACGTACCTCAATGCTATCGTTTCATCGGCCTTTGAATATAGAGATCTTATTAATATTCAATCGACCGACCTTGTTGAAAAAGAAATACAAAACTCTTACAACGAGACAAAAAGGATCAAAGAAGAAATAATAGCGGAGCTCGCTTCAAACAATGCCGATGACATTGCTGAAGAAATCGAATCTGCAGCCCAAGATTTAGCAACTTTATTAGCGAGTGAGCAAAGTATTTTCAATCAAAAACAAGCTCAATTAAATGCTTTGTCGCTTGCGACAACGAAGCTGTCATCCGCTGAAAAAAGCACTGAAGCCGTCAATGCGATTTTATTAAAACAAGTTAATTTAGCGAATGAAACAACACAATCTTCTAGCTCTTTAGTTGAAGCATCAGTAAATGATGGCAATACTTGGACGTGGATCATCATGGCCACCTCTGTTGTCATTGCAATTACTATTGCATGGTTTACTTTAATCAGCATTACCCGACCTTTATCAAGAGTAAATGAAATGCTCAATGTTGTTGCTTCTGGTGATTTATCTAGAAAACTCGATGAAAAAGGAAAAGATGAATTTGCCCAACTTTCAAGAAACTGTAATTTACTGATAGATAGTTTGCGAAACCTCATTAACGGCATAGTTAGCCGTTCGACCCAATTAGCTACTGCTGCCGAACAAACATCAGCAGTTACCGCACAAAGCACAACAGCCATAGAAGAGCAACGAACGCAAGTTGAACAAGCGGCTTCTGCAACCACAGAAATGAGTAGTACATCTCAAAGTGTACTTTCAAGTGCTAACGATGCCCTTGGTGAAATAAAGCAAGCCGATGATGAAGCCGAACGCGTAAAAGGCATTTCTGATAGAAACCGCAAAACCATCGAATTACTTGCTAACGAAGTTGAGGATGCCTCTCAGGTGATCAATAAACTTCAACAAGACAGTGCGTCAATTGGTGGAATATTAGATGTTATTCGTGGTATTGCAGAGCAAACCAATTTATTAGCATTAAACGCCGCAATTGAAGCAGCACGTGCCGGCGAACAAGGTCGTGGATTCGCAGTTGTAGCTGATGAAGTAAGAACATTGGCCAGTCGCACACAAGAGTCTACCCAAGAAATTCAAAATATGATCGAAGTGTTACAAGGCGGTGCAGAGAAAGCAGTTGCCGTGATGGAAACAGGGAAAAAACAAGCCTCTGATTGTGTTGTGCAAAGTGAAGAAGCAGACAAAGCGCTTGAAACCATCACTCATGCTGTTCACGAAGCATTTGATCGCAGCTCTCAAATAGCAACCGCCGCAGAAGAACAAAGCGCAGTAGCACATGAGATCAGTGAAAACTTAGAATCAATTGTCGCGATTGCAGAACAAACAACTGCAGGCTCGAAGCAAACAGCAGAATCAAGTAGTGAAGTCGCACGACTTGCTGAAGAGCTGCAATTATCAGTGCAAGAATTTAAACTTTAAGCAATCATTACCGTTAAAAAAACCGCTAAATCAAGCGGTTTTTTTTATGCGGTACCAACCGATATTATTATGGATTAATTTTCCAAACTTTATCCGATGCAGGTAAGTACTCCGCTAACGCAGCAGAGCCATACCATTGATACATATCAGCTTGCAAGTAGTCAGCATTTATTGCTGGATCAGTTTTTAAAAGTTCAAGAGCCTGCGCTTCAGTACTAACATCTAGAATAAAAATACCGCGATAAGCTTTATCATTTTTAGCTAAAGGTCCAGCAACAATAAGCTTCTTATCTGCAACTAAACGATTGATGTTATCAAGATGTCCTCGAAATGCCTTACGCTTTTTTTCTGTATCTGTTGTCTTATTATTACCTGACTTTAAAATAACGAGATAAAAGCTTTTCATCCCATAATCATCAGCCCCAAGTTTAGCCGCTAACTTAGCATCATAGTTAGGATTGTTTTGTTGAGCCATAACTTGCTTATCGGGTAAAAACAATGATGTTACAAGCAATGCAATTGTAAAAGGTTTCATTTTATATCCTAATATTTATATCAGTTATAATTATAAACCACGTTGCCATTCTTGTCGTAAAGCAGTGGTTTGGGGTGATTGTAACGCTTGATTGACTTGTGCAAGTAGCTTTTGTTTATCCTGTCCTAATATCCCTTTTAATACTAAATAATTAGACGCATGATCAGAACGAAAAATGGTTTTCGATAACTGAAGGTTTTCCAACAAAATTAACATTTCTTGAAACAACTCTTCTTGTGTCAGTGGAAGAAAGTCACCATTAAATGGTTTGGCAAAGCGCTCTTCCCCCATTGGAAATGAAACAACGAGCGTCGATAAGTAATCTGGCTGTGTTTGATTCATTAACTTTGCTGAATTTATCATATGTTGCTGTGAATACTTTTTCCCCCCTAAACCATTTAAAATCATCACCGAGCTTTTCATATCAGCTTGTTTGACTTTATTTAGTGCTTCTAATGAGCTTTGATAAGTCTCACCTTTTTTAATGAGTGTTAACAATTCGTCATCGCCACTCTCACAGCCAACATAAAGTAATTTCAAGCCAAGCTCTTGCAATTCGGTTAACTGCTCAACGGTTTTATTACGCAAATTTCGCGGTAAACAATAACTAGAGATTCGATTAACCTTAGGTAAATATTGTTTGATCAACTTAAGAATCGATTTCAGTTGCCTAAACGGTAACATCATCGCATCACCGTCCGCTAAAAAAACACGAGAAACAGGCATACCAGATAAAGACGCTAGCTGGATCTCACGCTCAATTAATTCAAGCTTTTTAGGTTTAAAGGTTTTATTTTCGCTGGTGTACATTTCACAAAAGGTACACTGATTCCATGAACAACCATTGGTCACTTGTATTATTAAACTTTTCCATTCGCTTGGCGGACGAAAAACAGGCTCAATATAACTAATGGGGTACATGATTAATGATCTTATTTACGTTGATAAATACAAAAATCGAGACTGTAGGCATTTTTTTCATCAGCATGGTATTGCCCCACACTCTCTTTGCTCCAATCTTTTTCAATATTATATTCAGGAAACTGAGTATCCCCCTCAATTTCAGCATCTATATGAGTAATATAAAGACGATCAGCAGCCGTTAAACAGTGCTGATAAATAGCGCCGCCACCTATAACCATTACCTCTGGGACATCACCCGCTATTGCTAAAGCTTGCTCAACCGAGGTAGCGGTATCAATACCATCAGCCTGATAGTTTGCATCGCGAGAAATGACAATATTTTGCCTACCAGGTAAAGGCCTACCAATAGATTCATAGGTTTTTCGCCCCATGACCACAGGTTTTCCTAACGTCGTTTTTTTAAAATATGCAAGATCAGCAGGCAAATGCCAAGGCATATCATTGTCTTTACCAATTATGCGATTATTCGCATGAGCAACGATCATAGAAAGAATTGTCATAGAAAATACGTCCAAATAATGAGTTATGCCATTTTAATAAAAAAGCATGCTAACGCTAGCATGCCTTTACAATTTAATTTACAACTTTGCAAGAATCATCAACCAAAAAAAATCACCTACTTCCTATACTCAACCTCAACATCGTAGTCATCTTCATCCCAGTCATCATCGTCAAGATCATCATCAAAGTCATCAACAGCTTCCTGATGATAAGTATCCCATTTGAACTCAACTGATTTCTCTTCTGGTGTTTCTTCTTTTTCTTCAGGTAATTCATCGATAAACTTCATGACACCTTGACATAATTCTTCAGTGCCCATTTTGTTAAAGGCTGAAATTGATCTGACTTCCCCTTGCCAATCAAGTCCCTTAACAATACTATCCGTTAACTCTTTAGCTTCTTCTTCTAAAAGTAAATCAAGTTTATTAAACACTAACCAGCGAGGCTTATCGGCTAGTTTTGATGAATGCATTTCCAACTCGTTCATAATTGTTTTTGCGTTTTCTAATGGGTCTGAGCCATCAGCAGGCAATACATCAATTACATGTAAAAGAATACGACAGCGCTCTAAATGTTTTAGAAATTGTGTACCTAAACCCGCACCATCAGCAGCACCTTCAATTAAGCCCGGGATATCCGCAATAACAAAACTGCTTTGGTTATCAATACGCACTACCCCTAAATTAGGGACTAATGTGGTAAAGGGATAATCTGCAACTTTTGGTTTTGCCGCCGATACACTGCGTATCAAAGTAGATTTACCCGCATTAGGTAAGCCGAGCAAACCAACATCAGCTAAGAGTAATAATTCTAACTTAAGGCTGCGAATTTCACCTGGCGTACCGTCTGTTTTCTGGCGTGGTGCACGATTGGTACTACTTTTAAACCGTGTATTGCCTAGGCCGTGCCAGCCGCCTTTAGCCACCAGTAATTTCTGTTTATGGGTGGTTAAGTCACCAATTAATTCATCAGTATCTATATCAACAGCGCGTGTTCCTACTGGTACTTTAAGGTATAAATCGTCTGCCCCTTTCCCCGTACAATCACGGCTTTTACCGTTTTCACCACGCTTTGCTCGATGAAAGCGTTCAAAACGATAATCAATTAAGGTATTTAATCCTTCATCAGCAATGAGATACACATCACCGCCATCTCCGCCATCTCCGCCATTTGGTCCACCAAATTCGATATACTTTTCTTTACGAAAACTTACGCAGCCATTACCGCCGTCACCAGCTTCAACGCGAATCTCTACTTCATCTACAAATTTCATGGTGTTATAAAACACTCCAAAACTAAATCTCTGTTTGTATTATAAGCGATTTTATAAGCTTAGTAGATACAAAGCGTAACTATTTGATGCAAGATCAAAATAGTTGCAAAAAAAAACCCTGCCAAACAGCAGGGTTTTTCAATTTTTAAATATTGTTACTCAGCAACAATACTTACAAACTTGCGGTTTTTAGGACCTTTTACATCAAACTGAACTTTACCGTCAGATAATGCAAATAAAGTATGGTCTTTACCGATACCCATATTAGTTCCAGCGTGGAATTTAGTACCACGTTGACGAACAATAATGTTACCTGCTAATACTGATTCACCACCGTAACGTTTAACACCTAAACGTTTACTTTCTGAATCACGACCATTCTTGGTACTACCTGCTGCTTTCTTATGTGCCATTTTAAATCGCTCCTAATTAGCCGTTAATACCAGTAATCTTCACTTCAGTGAACCATTGACGATGGCCCGCTTGCTTGCGTGAATGCTTACGACGTCTGAACTTAACAATCTTAATTTTATCACCACGGCCTTGAGTAACAACTTCCGCTGTTACTTTACCGCCAGCAATGTAAGGCGCGCCTACATTGATGTTTTCGCCATCGGCGATCATTAAAACGTTATCGAAATCAACTGATGCGCCAACTTCAAGTTCGATTTTTTCTAAACGAACTGTTTGCCCTTCAGTTACACGGTGCTGTTTACCACCGCTTTGGAATACCGCGTACATAGCTACTCCGTACTGCGTCAATTATGTATTGGACGCTTAATTTTAAAAATATAGGGCGCGAATTCTACGCGAAGAAATTAGGCTTCGCAAGCTATAATTCACTTTAATTAGAGAATACTTGTTACAACGAGAGATAATAGCTATTACAACAGAATAGTGCCTTCTATCTCATTAAATTTCGTATAAACTTGGGCGCATAAAAATAATACTTTAACACGGCATAATCAGGTTACCACATTCGCTTTATGGAACTACAAAATATACAAACATTAACGCAAACTGATATGACAGCCGTTAATGACCTTATTTATTCACAACTTCAATCAGATGTTGCATTAATCAACCAACTTGGCGTTTACATCGTCAATGCTGGTGGTAAACGAATGCGCCCTATGTTAACCGTTTTAGCTGCGCGAGCCTTAAACTATCAAGGCTCTAAACATATCGACATAGCCGCCATTATTGAATTTATTCATACGGCGACGTTATTGCACGATGATGTTGTGGATGAATCAAATATGCGAAGAGGTAGAGAAACTGCCAATGCCTTATTTGGTAATAGTGCGAGTGTTTTAGTAGGTGACTTTTTATATACCCGATCATTTCAAATGATGACCAAGTTAAATGACATGAGCATTATGGATATTTTATCTGATGCAACCAATATTGTTGCTGAGGGCGAAGTACTACAATTAATGAATTGTAATGACCCTAATACCTCAGAAGAAAGTTATATGCAGGTCATTTATTGTAAAACAGCCAAATTATTTGAAGCAGCCACGCGATTAGCAGCGGTAGTTGCAGAACAAAGTGAAGCTGTTACCACAGCAATGCAAAATTATGGAAAGTATTTAGGCACGGCTTTTCAGCTCGTAGATGATATTATGGACTACACAGCCGATGCTAAAGAAATGGGTAAAAATGTCGGTGATGATCTCGCCGAAGGTAAACCTACTTTGCCGCTATTATATGCAATGAAGCACGGTAATACGGAGCAGCAGAAGCTAATAAGTGACGCTATTGAACATTGTAATGGTATGGATAACCTAGAGGCTATTTTGTTAGCGATGGAAGAAACCGGCTCATTACGTTACACCCAAAAAATAGCGGAACAAGAAGCCGATAAAGCCATAAACGCACTGTCGATTATTCCTGACTCTGAATACAAGCAAGCTTTGATAGCTTTAGCACATATTGCTGCGAACCGTAACGTTTAAATTTTATGATGATCAAACATTTAGGTTTTATACTTAACCTCTTAGCCATTGCTTTGTTTATTCCCGGCGTATTACAACCTATGTTTTCGTTGAGCATGGATGTCATGGCGCAAACGAATATCTCAAGTTTATCATCAGAGCTTATCAATAAAGAGCTGTCATTAATTGAAACGATTACCGAGTTATATCAAGACGATCGCATTCTTGTTGCAGGACTCATTTTATTTTTCTCTCTCATTATACCGTTAATAAAATCAGCACTTCTTTCATTTTCATATTTTAGTAAAAATAATCATCTGGCAAGAAAAGTTGCTAATGTTGTTAATATGATCGGCAAGTGGTCCATGGCAGATGTTTTTGTTGTGGCGATATTTTTAGCGATCATGTCAACAAATCATGCTAAAACCCAAACAGAACACCAATTATCATTGTTTAATTTTAAAGTAGATATACTAATGAGTAGCTCAACACTTTCAAGTGTCGGTATCGGCTTTTACTATTTCACTGGCTATTGCATTGTTTCAATGATCGCCAGCCAACTCAGCTATTTCGCCTTGGCTAGGCAAAAACAATAGCAACTTAACCTGAAGTCGCTCCGCGCTTAGCAGTTAACATTAGTCATCCATTTATGAGGCCAAAGCACTAATAGTCGATTTAATGCTGCCAACTAACATCCGGCTGCCATTTATCAACCCACTCGGGAATGTCACTGCCAGGCATAGGCCTGGCAATACCAAAGCCTTGTGCTAATTCACATCCTAGTTGTAATAAAGCTGTACCGTGTTCAATGGATTCGACCCCTTCAGCAATAACCTCACGTTTGAATGATTTAGCTAAGGCTATTACACCTTCAACAATGGCCAAGTCATCAGCATCAATCAACATGTCTCGCACAAAACTCTGATCTATTTTAATTAAACTTGCCGGTAACCTTCTCAGGTAAGTCAAAGAGGAATAACCAGTACCAAAATCATCTAATGCGAATTTTACGCCTAGGGCAATGCAATCATTCATGGTAGTTGAGACATAATGCACATCATCTAAGGCACTTGTTTCCAATACTTCTAACTCTAAATAACGAGGTTCAACATCAGGATGGGCTGCTAGTAATGTGCTTAGCATCTGAGTAAAACCGGGCTGCTGTAATTGTACGGCAGCAATATTTACACTTGTGCTTACAGGGAGGTTAAGACCCATTGCTTGCCATTGACTAATTTGTGTCAGAGCGGTGTTTATCACCCATTCACCTAACTCAATCATCATGGGGTGGTTTTCAATAATGGGTAAGAAGTCGATTGGATTTAATAATCCTCGTTCTGGATGTTGCCAGCGAATTAAAGCTTCAACCCCCACGACTTTACCTTCTTTCATATTAACCTTAGGCTGATAATGGAGTACAAATTGATGACTATCTAAGGCACTTCGAATAACTTCTAGGCTTTCCCGCTGTACTTTAACCTCGTCATCTTGAGCCGTATTAAACAAATGATAACAATTTTTACCTAAATCTTTTGCTACATACATAGCTTGATCCGCATGTCGCATAAGCAAGTCGGCATCAACATGATCTTGCGGATAAAGAGTCACCCCAATACTGGCTGATACACTTAACACTCCATCGCCAATCGTCACCGGCTCAGATGCTGCCAATAATAATCGCTCTAATACCGGCTCACAATCTTCGATAGTTACCAAATCAGTTAACACCGCGACAAATTCATCACCACCAATACGGGCTAGGCTATCACATTCACGTAATGCCTTTTTCATACGAACTGAAAGGGCAATCAGCAGTTCATCACCAACATCATGACCGTAAGTATCATTTACATGTTTGAAACCATCGAGATCTAGAAATATAACCGCCAGTGACTGCTCGTGACGGTGACACTGAACCATCGCTTGAGATAATCGGTCAGCAAGTAATACGCGATTGGGTAAGTTAGTCAGGACATCATAATGCGCGATACGCTCTAGCTGATCTTGGTGTTCTTTTATCGGGGTAATATCGTTACCTAATACAACATAATGAGTCGTGTTATCGTGTTCATCACGAACAGCACTGATCGTTTTAATTTCCGCATATTCTTCCCCATCTTTACGACGGCTCCATAATTCGCCAGACCAATACCCCTCTGTCTGTAGGGTTTGCCATAAATCTGTGTAGAACTCTGTGGGCTGTCGCCCTGACTGAAGAATGTCTGAATTTTTGCCAATAACTTCTTCACGGCTATAACCGGTAAAGTGGGTAAAGGTCTTATTAACATCAATTATCATACCTGTGGCATCAGTAATAATGATACTTTCACCTGCATGGCTAAAAACACTAGCGGCTAACTTAAGCTTTTCTTCAGATAATTTTCGTTCGGTAATATCAAGGTGTGTGCCCACTAAACGAATTACTTTTCCTGTTTTATCTTTACTCACAAAAGCGCGTGCAAGAATATTAATATACTGCCCATCCTTATGCTGCATTCTAAATTCCGTTTTATATTCCTCTATTTTATGAGTTAAAAGTTCATCCACCTTTTGCAAAGTTATCTCTAAATCATCAGGGTGCATTAATCGTTCCCACTCTGAGAATTCATTTTTTATTTCATGTTCTTCATACCCCAACATGCTCTTCCAGCGAGGACTATATAAAACTTCACCTGTTACAGTATTCCAATCCCACAGTCCCTCTTGAGTACCTTTCATGGCAAGGGTATAGCGTTCTTCGCTAGACTGTAATATTGATTTAATTTTAGTTTTTTCAATGGCGATACTTGCTAAATGAGCCGCCTGCTCAATCACTATAATATTAGCTGATGATGGCTTATTTGCTTGATGATGATAGATAGCAAAAGTGCCTAGCACCTCTCCTTTTGAAGAACGTATCGGCTCTGACCAACATGCCCCTAATGTCGCTTTGTTTGCTAACTCTTTGTAAAGTGTCCAATAAGGATGGCTTTGAATATCTTCAACAATGACGCGTTCATTAGAAAATGCAGCGGTACCACAAGAGCCAACCCCCAAACCAATTTCAACACCATTGATCGCTTCGTTATAAAAGTCGGGAAGACTCGGTGCTGCTCCACTTAATAAATGTTTACCCGTTTCGTCTAAGCATAAAATGCTACATAACATAGCCGGGTTTTCTTGCTCAACATCAAGCACTATGGTTTCTAGAATAACGGGTAATTTAGCATCACTCGTAATTAACTCTAAGACATGTGAATGGGATTTTTCTCGTAATTCAAGTTTCTTACGTTCAATCTGTCGTTGATAAACAAAATAACCAGTAGTAGCGATAATCAATACGATAAAAAGGCTGATGTAGGCTGTAAAGTCTTGAAGTTTGCGCTCTTTGACCTCGTAAACACCAAACCACTCGTCATGAAGCTTTGTGTAGATACCATTCGTATTCGTGATTGCCATCGCTTCATTGATATCACTTAATAAATCAGCCTCTCCCTTAGGGACAGCAAATGCGAACTTCTGAGAAAATCCTGCTGGTGCCTTTAATGGCTTAATATTAGTTAAGCCGAGTAGCTGTAATGATTGCATACCCACCAGTTTACTTAGCAACATGGCATCGTGTTTACCTGATGCTAATATTGTTAAACCTTCTGCTACTGTATCGACTAAGATCAGTTGCTTAGCCCACCCTTTAGATATGGCATAGTCATGTGCCAAGTCAGCATTAAGTACAATAATCGATTGTCCTGATAAATCATTTTCTGATTGGATTCGCTGTGTATCTTTACGAACAAACACAGCACCATGAACGATAACATGAGGTACAGAAAAGTCAGTAAAGACGCGTCGTTCATCGGAAATAGCAAGGTTGATCAACACATCAATCTTGCCTTCTTTAAACTCTTGAAGAACTTGACGAAAAGGCAAGACACGAAGGGTATAGTTAAGTCCTGCTTCTGCAGCCACTGCCTTCCAAAATTCTACGGTGAAGCCACCGGCCGTCGAATCTGTCATGCCTGTAGCGAATGGCGGGAAATTCTGTTCACTACCAACGATTAGTGTCTTTTTTTCACTTTGGTTAGATGACTCCGATTGGATAGAAAAAACATGATTGCTCCAAATTGTGAGCATCAATAATAAGATAAACGTCGTCTTTAGGCTCATGTTGTTATATATAATTCCATCAATCACGCCATATTAAAGCACTCTTAAAAAACACATCACTTTCTATATTGTGGTATCAATAGCGGCTAATATTGACAATAGGTGCTAGTTAAAAAATAAGCATTACGCATAACTATAAGTAAAGTCTAGACAATTGAGCTTGAATGACAACTATTGGCTCACAGTTATCGATAAAAACCTATATTCTCTTGCTTTAAACTTGCTGATGACGCTTGGATTGATTGAAGCCCAACGACTTAAAGATCCCTAATAATGTTTCATTGGCTTCATAGGCCGCAATAGCCGTTTATTAAAAATAACTTTATTTATCTCCTTAATACCACATCATTGCCTGCACGAATGCTGGTACTTATGATTTGTCTGGAACTAAAATCATGACCGTTCATCCCGAACATCGTTGTTCTTTGCCATCCATGGCACCAAAATATTGCCTGCACGGATGCTGGTACTTATGATTTGTCTGGAACTAAAATCATGACCGTTCATCCTGAACATCGTTGTTC
>JBFONU010000040.1:0-1473 GCA_040779345.1 Colwelliaceae bacterium 6441
GACTGCTAACAGTTTGCTCGGTTTCGCTTCGCTTCACAATTTTAGCAAACAATTATCAGCCCCTTAAATGGGCGTTAGGTGTATCAGAGTCCTATGATATTTGCGGAGTTTAATCAAGAATCAGATTATTCAGACTTCTACCCTGAACTAGCTGCATTTGTTAGGGCTAACTTTGAAAATGTAGAAGCAGGACTTCAAGGTGATGCTTGGATTCATATTCAAGAAGGAAGTGAGCAAGTGCAATTGGACACTTTCAGTTCTATGCAGTTTCAAATTAAATCTAAAGGTAGTTGTGATCTTGTATATGCTGTCATCAAAATTATTGCTGCAAAGTATGAGTTAAATGTCCTAGATAGCCCAATTTTCGATGAAGACGAATAAATACACCTAACAAGAAAATAAAGCGGGACTTTTTACAGTTTGCTCGGTTCCGCTTCGCTTCACAAATTTAGCAAACTAATAAAAATCCCCTTATTTGGGCGTTAGCAGTCTTTATCTTTTGTTGGTTAAAACAAGGATTTGTGTTTAACAAATAAAATGGATTTTCAATTCTAGTAATTCACTTTTAAATCTATTTATTGAATTCATCTTAATTTGTTATGTTCTTATCGCTTCTTTTTGAGTAAGGTAAGTTGTTAAATTAATCAGTAGTTTAAAAGTAGTTAAGGCGGTAAACCGCGTAAATTAGATTTCAACTGCTAACAAGGCAATCAAACGGAAAATTTACAGTTGGCTTTTATTCGCTTCGCTCAATATTTTAGCCAACTACAAATTTCCGCTTATTGAAGCGTTAGGCATTAAGGACGGTTTGTGAGCAATATTAATCACTCTAGACCATATCTCAGGTTTATTGATAATTTGACCAAAGAGTTAAATAAAGATCATCGTGTAGTAACTAAACAAGAAACTATAGAACCTGACTTTAAATTAAAATATACGAATCGATTCAATAAAATTGAATTGTCAGAAAAAGAATGGGAATTATTAGGGGATTTATTTAAAAATATCTCATTATATTTTTTACTAACAATTGATGTTGTAGATACGATAGGTAAAAAGTCTAAAAAAGGAAACAAAGCCAAAGAACAACGTGAAGATTGTTATTTAAAAATGGTGGCTATCTCCTATGAATTATTTCTTATTAAGTTCATTGCTAAAAGTGAAGGTCGTAATAATGGTCTTCAAGAATTTATCGACTGCTTAAAAGTTGTTTTAGAAAAAAATTCGCAGTATGAAACTTGGCACTTATTAACAGAGAGTGTTTTTGATGATGCACTTAAACAAGTAGCATCAACTATTGCAGAAGTTAATGCCTAACAAGGTGCTCAAACGGAAAAATAACAGTTGGCTCGCGCTTCGCGCATTTTAGCCAAACTGTCATTTTCCGCTTAGCATAGCGTTAGCAGTCTTTATCTTTTGTTGGTTAAAACAAGGATTTGTGTTTAACAAATAAAATGGATTTTCAATTCTAGT
>JBFONU010000041.1:0-925 GCA_040779345.1 Colwelliaceae bacterium 6441
ATTGGTAGACACAAGGGATTTAAAATCCCTCGCTCATAGAGCGTGACGGTTCAAGTCCGTCTCCGGGTACCATCTTTATACTGTATACCTCATCTGTAAATTCAAAAGATTTATATCACTGAAAGCCTTTATCTATAGTGTTTTCATAGAAATTATCCTTAACTATATCGCTACGATAACTTGTTAAAAATCATCAATTATAAACACAAAAAATAACACTCTATTTTATGCCTTTTCCAAAATGTGAAAACGTCATACCGTATTTAGTCGGTATAAAAACGCCACATTAATGTTCATAAACTTCATTGCAGCACCCATAAACACACAAATGACCCGTAAATCTCCTGCCCTTAGCTTGATCATCAATTTCATGACTACCAGTTCTTGTCCATAGTAGGGTGATTTGGTTTGTAACCTAAGATATCTATGAAAATTAATCTAAAGGTTTTAGGTACTTATCATATATTTACGAAGGTTTATTATAGAACAAAACTATCAGTGCTAAAGGAGATTAGATAAGCATATGAAGTATTTTTATCTAATAGAAAGAAGTTGATACCAACTCGATCTTAAAGCAAACTGTTATTTTGTTCATTAGGTTTTATAGGCTCAGTATTTAAAACTTAGGAACTCCCCTTGTTTTTATTAAGTTAAATGGAGTCACTTTATCTCGCTTAAAATATTTCGAACCAACTAATAATGAAATGTGTTTATGTGGCTCAAATATACGGAGATTCATATTTTGAAAACTTTTAAAAAACTAATCGTTTTAACCATGTTTTTTTCAACACCTTTATTCGCAAGTGAATGTAAAAACAGTGTGGACTTCCCAGACTTTGCTAGACACTAAATGAGTTACATTGTAACTTCAACTAGAGGTGTTTATGAGTAAAGGCAAACGGTATACCCAAGAATTTAAAATTGA
>JBFONU010000042.1:0-897 GCA_040779345.1 Colwelliaceae bacterium 6441
GTGACTAAACCACAGCAATTGTAAAGTCTGACATTTTCACGTACACAAATAAATGTGTCTTGAATAAGAGTTGATAATAAGCAAGCTTATTATCGGGTTGAGCAAATATTCGAGGAGAATACTTACTCACCATCATTACTTCCCGATAAAAGAAGTAACAACAGCTTGGTATTTATAATTATATAATCACTTTAGAAAACATGAGCGCGACACCCTTGTCTAATAGTGAGAATCATATAAATACCGGTATTTATATCAGCTTTCCAGATTGTTAAAGAAATAGATTTTGGCGCGCATTCGGCCAAAAACTTGGTTTAAAAAACCAAATTTAAAACATCTCATCAAGATAGTTTAAATTTGGTCATTCAACTCTTTATGAAGAAGAATACAATTCAAGTTAATCAAGGCATTTTATTGCGCTGCCTAGTCTGTTCTAGGTAAGCGATAAAATAACGCAGAGTAACGAAGAATTTGGTAGGTCTGGGCAGACTTGAACTGCCGACCTCACCCTTATCAGGGGTGCGCTCTAACCAGCTGAGCTACAGACCTATCGTATTTCGAAGTGTACAAACCTTGGTAGGTCTGGGCAGACTTGAAAAAAACAGGCCAACCTCACCGCTAAATTATACAACGGGGTGCGCTCTAATTTGAATAATAAGTGGTGGAGCTAAGCAGGATCGAACTGCTGACCTCCTGCGTGCAAGGCAGGCGCTCTCCCAGCTGAGCTATAGCCCCATTACATACTATAAATAGCTGCTAGGGTTTACTTTTCTTCTTCTAATTTGTTATCAGTGCAATTTGTGTAGACACTCATGAGTCCTGAGACTCCATTAAGCTGTTTTACTTCAAGATAAGGAGGTGATCCAACCCCAGGTTCCCCTAGGGTTACCTTGTTAC
>JBFONU010000043.1:0-860 GCA_040779345.1 Colwelliaceae bacterium 6441
TAACGCCTCACTAACAGGCAAATAATAGTTGGTTAAAATAAGCGACGAAGGAGCAAAAACCAACTGTTATTTGTCCTTTTGAGTGACTTGTTATATAGAAATTAGTTGAAACTATGTTTGTCTCTTCCTATTAAAATACTCATAGCTCCATCCTTAATTTCATGATTAAAGATCACACTAGCGCTCTTATCTCTCCAGTCTTTTTCTCCAATTGCTTTTGAGAACATTGTACCCAAAACCATAGCATTGTCTTTTGTTGCAGTGATTTTGACTTCACAAGCAGAGGTTTTACAACTTAACTCTTGAATATCGAAGTTGTTATTTTCATCTGACATAACTAGGTCTCTAATATTATTTTCATATTCGTATGCCCAGTTACCATCTACCTCTTCTTCACTAAATTTCTTGCGCATATTACTCTCTATATCAGCAATACTTTCACCGCTTTGTATTTTTTTAGCAAAAGCCAGCAAAGCATCAGATTCAGTTATTACCTCTTCCGCCTTGATAAAATCTATAACTTCATCTTTTTTCGGTTTCGAAAGAGGAGTATTAACGACTTCTTGTACTACGCGCTGCTTTTTAAGTTCTAATATTTCATTATTCAAAGAAGATATTAAAACTTTACTAGTATTAGATTTTTGTTGAAATATGGATAATTGTTCTTTAATTATTTGTAATTCTTGATTCAATTGAGAATTTAGCTCACCTAAAGCAATAATATCCTTTTCCTGTTTTTCATTAGCTTTACTAGAATTATATGCTGCCCACCCTGCCATTAATGTGGTAATGGTAAGAACACCAATGATAATATTTGATAGTTTCACGAAACCTCCTTATTTCTCTTTCTATATAACGCC
>JBFONU010000044.1:0-719 GCA_040779345.1 Colwelliaceae bacterium 6441
AATGAGTTACATTGTAACTTCAACTAGAGGTGTTTATGAGTAAAGGCAAACGGTATACCCAAGAATTTAAAATTGAGGCAGTTAAACAAATAACAGAGCGTGGTTATTCGGTTGCTGAAGTGTCAGGACGGCTAGGTATTTGTACTAAAACGTTATATCACTGGCGCAGCCAGTTATCAGATAAACCTAAATCGGTTAACTCATCAGATGAAACACTTAGGATCGCCAAACTTGAGGCTGAATTAAAACGGGTCACGGAGGAACGGGACATTCTAAAAAAGGCCGCAAGGTACTTTGCCAGCAACCCCGAGTAAAGTACGGCTTCATACGTGATCACCGAGACGAGTTTTCTATCAAAGCTATGTGCCGCCTTTTTAAGCTAAACCGCAGCGGCTTTTATGCATGGTTGAAAAAGCCTTTAAGTGACAGAGCAATCGAAGACATTCGTTTGCTCAAACTTATTAAAGAGTTTTATGTAGCCAGTGGCGGTACTTACGGCAGCCCTTGGATACACGCAGATTTACGTGAAGCTGGTGAGCAATGTAGTGTTAATCGAGTAGCTAAAATCATGCGTCAGCATAAACTTAAAGCGCAAATAGGTTATAAACGTCGCCATATTAAAGGCGGTAAAACATCACGCATTGCAGATAACTTGCTAGCTCGCCAGTTTAATCCTCCTGCGCCCAACCAAACGTGGGTGAGTGACATTACCTATGTGA
>JBFONU010000045.1:0-672 GCA_040779345.1 Colwelliaceae bacterium 6441
GTGTTTGCGCTTAGTTGTGACTTTGTAAGCAACTCGCTGCGTAACGACCAACCCAAGCTTAGCCATGAGCTTTTGAGTACCATAAGCACTCACTTTAAAACCCTCTCTGCACAACCTTTTACGTAACTCACGATAACCCAAGCTATTTCGACTTTTAGTAAATATCGCTTTTGCTCTTCGATACAAATGAAGCTGCTCAGCAGTGATGAGTTGGGCGGGGCGATTAAGCCAAGCATAATAGGCTGAACGACTTACCTTCATCACCTTACAAAGTTTCACTATTGGAAAAGATGCAGATAGCTGCTTAATTGTTTGAAACGTTACTTCGTTTCCCTTAGCAGGAGTGCGCTGGCCTTTTTTAAAATTTCTTTTTCCATCCTTAGCTCTTTATTTTCTTTACGGAGCTTTAATAGCTCAGCACGTTCATCCGAACTTAAGTTGGCTCCTGATTGCTCAGCTTCAAACTTAGCTTTCCAGTTATAAAGTAATTTGTCTGTGATACCTAAAGACGCTGCTGCCTTAGGAACGCTATAACCTTGTTCGGTTATTAATGCTACAGCTTCTTGCTTAAACTCAGCCGTATAACTTCTGTTTATTCGTTTTGTCATTTAACACCTCAATAATTGGATTATATTCCATTATTAAAGTGTCCTGTTTGATTATTGCAGATCA
>JBFONU010000046.1:0-656 GCA_040779345.1 Colwelliaceae bacterium 6441
TTAACAGCTGCTATCTCTGCGGTATTAACAAAAGTTCACGGTGGTGAAGTTAAAGATTTCGCCCAAATCGATAATGCTCCAGAAGAGCGTGAGCGTGGTATTACTATTAATACTTCTCACATCGAATACGATACAGAAACTCGTCACTACGCACACGTAGATTGTCCTGGTCACGCCGATTACATCAAAAACATGATCACTGGTGCAGCACAAATGGATGGCGCTATCTTAGTAGTTGCTGCTACAGATGGTCCAATGCCACAAACACGTGAGCACATCTTGCTTTCACGTCAAGTTGGTGTTCCTTTCATCATCGTATTCATGAACAAATGTGACATGGTTGACGATGAAGAATTATTAGAATTAGTAGAAATGGAAGTTCGTGAACTTCTTTCAGAATACGAATTCCCAGGTGATGATTTACCAGTAATTCAAGGCTCTGCTTTAGGCGCGCTTCAAGGCGAAGAGAAGTGGGAAGCGAAAGTTATTGAACTTGCTGACGCACTTGATTCTTACATTCCAGAGCCAGAGCGTGCAATCGACGGTGCATTCATCATGCCTATCGAAGACGTTTTCTCAATCTCAGGTCGTGGTACAGTTGTAACAGGTCGTGTTGAGCGCGGTATCATTAAAGTTGGTGAAGAAGTAGAAGTTGT
>JBFONU010000047.1:0-582 GCA_040779345.1 Colwelliaceae bacterium 6441
TGGGGCGTTATGTGTTTTTAGGGGAGTGGCATGGAATCTACTATGAAAGCTAAATTTGGACTCATTTCAAAATATATGAGTCGTACCATTATTAAAATGTTTACGCCTCAAGTAGCGAAAGAGTTCGAATATTTACTTGAAGACTTAACTGAAAATGAAGAGTCTTTTGGTAGAAAAATTGATCAAGCATATAACTCACTTCAAGATACCTCTCGTTTAGTTGAACGACTTGAATCAAAACTCAAAGTAAAGATTGAGTCCGTTGAGAAGCTAAAAGTAGAATTAGAGCGTTATTCTCAGCTAGCTGAGCTTGAAAAACCAAAAGTTTCGGCTTTAATTTCTCAACTCGATTTAAGTGTAAATAAAGGAAAAACTAAAGAGCGTATATATAGTTTTCTAATCAGTATTGTTGCAGGTTTATGCCTATTTGTTTTTGGTGTTTGGGCTAGTCCTTTTGTAAAACCTTGGTTTGGCTTATAAACACATAACAAGGCAATTAAACGGAAAATTTACAGTTGGCTGTTTTTCGTTCCTCAAACATTTTAGCCAACAGTAATTTTCCGCTTATTGCGGCGTTATATA
>JBFONU010000048.1:0-525 GCA_040779345.1 Colwelliaceae bacterium 6441
GCGTTATGTTTTTAGGTGACTTATGGATGTAGTATTCGAATGGATTAAAATTGGCGGAGGTGCAGCATTAATTATTGGTGTTGTAGGTTTTGCATTTACAAAATTATTAGATATGGCTGTTCACAAGTCATTAGAAGAATTCAAAAATGAATTGGCATTTGATAACAAAAGAAAAGAACAAGCAGCATTGGTTGCAGAGCTTATTGCCGAATGGGTAAAGGAACCAATGGATAAAACTTTGGTGAACAAACTACTTTGGGAAGCAACTTTATGGCTACCAGAACCAGAAGTTGAAAAGCTGCACAAAGTATTTGTCTTGGCGGAAGACGCACCTAATACAATGCAAATGCTACTTGATATCAGATCTGTAATCCAAGGTACGCCAACTAACCTAAAAGCAGAGAAAATCACTTATTTTAAATAAAAACATAACAAGAATTTCAAGCGGGACTGCTAACAGTTTGCTCGGTTTCGCTTCGCTTCACAATTTTAGCAAACAATTATCAGCCCCTTAAATGGGCGTTA
>JBFONU010000049.1:0-504 GCA_040779345.1 Colwelliaceae bacterium 6441
GCATTATCGATTTGGGCGAAATCTTTAACTTCACCACCGTGAACTTTTGTTAATACCGCAGAGATAGCAGCTGTTAACGTAGTCTTACCGTGATCAACGTGTCCGATAGTACCAACGTTTACATGTGGTTTCGAACGTTCAAATTTTTCTTTAGCCATTATAAAATACCTCGAGGGTGTTAACAAAAATTAATAATTTATTTAGTAGAGATAAAGGATAGACCAAAATTTAAGAAATGGTGCTGATAGGCAGATTCGAACTGCCGACCTCACCCTTACCAAGGGTGCGCTCTACCAACTGAGCCATATCAGCATTTCAACTTAAAAATTGGAGCGGGCGGCGAGAATCGAACTCGCAGCTTTAGCTTGGAAGGCTAAGGTATTACCACTATACGACGCCCGCTAATCTTTTAGTTTATCTCTGCAAAATGGTGGAGGGAGGTGGATTCGAACCACCGAAGGCGGAGCCGTCAGATTTACAGTCTGATCCCTTTGGCCACTCGGG